>JBGAGK010000010.1:0-111447 GCA_044226785.1 Steroidobacteraceae bacterium
GCTGGCAACATCCATTCGCAACAGTGCCGTGCTGTGGACCCAGGACGCCGATTTCGAAGGCATTGCCGGCGTCCGGTACGCTCCAAAGCGCTGATGATCCTGGCTTGCCTGCTACGGCTGGGCCGGCTCAACGAGACCTGTTCCGGTTGACCCAGGCGATCAGTTCCGCCAGCGCCGCTGAACCCGGCCCCGTGAGGGGGCCCTTGCCGGACATCGAAATGCCGGCCGCCAGCTTCTTGCCCAGTTCCACGCCGAACTGGTCGAAGGAATTGATGCCCCAGATGCTTCCCTGCACGAAGATCTTGTGCTCATGGAGCGCCAGCAGCCCGCCCAGCGTGCGCGCACTGGTCTCCCCGTACAGGAGGATCGAGCTGGGCCGGTTGCCCTCGTGCACCCGGTGGGGCGCCAGCCGCGAGATTTCCTGTTCGCTGGCCTTGGCAATCCGCATGCTGGCGGCCACTTCATCGACATTGTGTCCGAAGGCAAAGGCCTGCGCCTGCGCAAAGCAGTTCGACAGTGCCAGGTCCTGGGCCAGTGCATCGCCCCAGGAATTCCTGAGCGGTGCGATGAATTCCAGCGCCGCAGTGGGTGTGCCCTGGTGCAGCATCTGGAAAAACGAGTGCTGGGCATTGGAGCCGGGTTCACCCCAGACCACCGGAGCGGTCGCATAGTCGACGCGATCGCCGGACAGCGTGGTCGACTTGCCATTGCTCTCCATGTCCAGCTGCTGCAGGTAGGCCGGCAGGCGCGCCAGGCGCTGGTCATAGGGCAGCACCGCCAGTGTCGGCAGACGCAGGAAGCTGCGGTTCCACACGCCGATCAGGCCCATCAGCACCGGCAGGTTCTGCGCGGGCTGCGCCTGCGAGAAATGCCGGTCCACGGCGCTCGCGCCCGCGAGGAATTCCTCGAAGACTTCCGTCCCCAGAGTCAGTTCCGCCACCAGCCCGATGGCCGACCACACCGAATAGCGGCCGCCCACCCAGTCCCACATGGTGAACCGGCGCTCCGGCGCCACACCGAAGGCATCCATGGCCGGGGCATTGGTGGACACGGCCACGAAGTGCTTCGGCACGGCGGCCTCGCCCAGACGGGACGCGATCCAGTCACGCGCCGCGCGTGCATTGGCCTGCGTCTCCAGTGTGGTGAAGGTCTTCGAACAGATGATGACCAGGGTCTCGGCCGGATCCAGGAGCCTCGTCAGGTCCTGCAGCTGGGTCCGATCGACGTTGGAGACGAAATGCGGGGCGATGCCGCCGGAATACTGGGCGCGCAGGGCATCGCACACCAGGAACGGTCCCAGGTCCGACCCGCCGATGCCGATGTTGACTACATGCCGGAAAGGGCGATCCGTGAAACCGCGCTGAACGGCGCCACGCACGTCGGCCGCGAACCTCGACAGCGCATAACGGGAATCGCGCACTTCCTGCCGGATCTGTGCCGGGCCGGCAAAGTCCGAGCGCAACGCCGTATGCAGTGCCGCCCGCCCTTCCGTCAGGTTGATGACATCGCCACGGAACATGGCGCCGATCCGGTCGGTGAGGCGGACCTCATCGGCCAGCCGCAACAGATCATCGAGGATGTTTCGGGTCAACCGCTGGCGGGAATAGTCCAACAGCCAGCCATCCTGCTCCAGATGGAACTGGCGCCAGCGCTGGTCATCCGCGGCGAACAGCTCGCGCAGCGAAGTCCTGCTCGCGGCCTGCGCCGAGGCCTCCAGCGACTTCCAGACCGGTGTAGCCGAAACCAGTGTACCCATCGTCGCGCGCCGATTTCCTTCAGGAGCGGTAATACTCAAGATACCATTCGACGAATTTTCTGACACCGGTTTCGATGGTTGTACTGGGGCGATACCCGACATCCCGGACCAGCGCTTCCACGTCCGCCCAGGTATCCGGCACATCACCCGGCTGCAGCGGCAGCAGGTTCTTCTGTGCCTTCCTGCCCAGGCACTGCTCGAGGACCTCGATGTATTTCAGCAGCTCGACCGGTTGCTGGTTGCCGATGTTGTACAGGCGGTACGGCGCGCGGCTGGTGCTCGGATTGGGACGATCGGAATTCCACTGCGGGTCGGGGCCGGCCACCTTGTCCATCGCAGCCACGACTCCCGCCGCGATATCCGCCACGTAGGTGAAATCACGCTTGTGATGCCCATGGTTGAACACATCGATGGGCTTGCCTTCCAGGATGTTCTTGGTGAACAGGAACAGCGCCATGTCGGGCCGACCCCAGGGACCATACACGGTGAAGAACCGCAGGCCGGTGCAGGGCAGCTGATACAGCGAAGCATAGCTGTGCGCCATCAGCTCGTTGGCCTTCTTGGTGGCGGCGTACAGGGTGAGCGGATGATCGACGTTCTGCTCGACCGCAAAGGGCATGTGCGTGTTGGCGCCGTACACCGAACTGGTCGAGGCATATACCAGGTGTTCGACCCCGTTGCGCCGGCAACCTTCCAGGATATGCAGGAACCCCGTCAGGTTGCTGTCGACATAGACGTGCGGGTTCTCGATGGAATATCTCACACCCGCCTGCGCGGCCAGATGGACCACGCGCTGGAATTTCCCGGAAGCGAACAATGCTTCCATGCCGGCGCGCTCGGCCAGTTCCTGCCGGGCAAACCGGAAATTCGGAAATGCCTGCAGCAGCTCCAGCCGGCTCTGCTTCAGGGAAGGGTCATAGTAGGGATTGAGGTTGTCCAGGCCGGTAACTTCCTCGCCGCGTTCGAGCAGGAGCCTCGCGACATGAAAACCGATGAAGCCGGCGGCACCGGTGACCAGGATCTTCATAGCCGGCCGTCGACCTGATCGGGACCGAACATGTACTTCACGTCGTACAGGACGTGCACCTTCCTGGCAAGACCGCGGATCCTGCGGATTCCCATGTTGCGGATCTGATCATGGGCCACTGCCAGCACTACCGCATCGTAGGTACCGGCCTTGGGCGTCCTGATCGGTCGCACGCCGTACTCGTGATGGGCCGCATCCGCATCCACCCAGGGGTCGTACACATCCACCCGGGCTCCAAACCGCCGGAATTCGCCGATGATGTCGATGACCTTGCTGTTGCGAAGATCCGGGCAGTTTTCCTTGAAGGTCAGGCCCATGACCAGAATGCGCGAACCGCTCACCAGCAGGCGGCGCTCTGTCATGAGCTTGATGACCTGCTGCGCCACGTGTGCACCCATGTTGTCGTTGATGCGCCGGCCGGCCAGGATCATCTCCGGGTGATAGCCGATCTCCGTGGCCTTGTGCGTCAGGTAGTAGGGATCCACGCCAATGCAATGCCCGCCCACGAGCCCCGGCCGGAAGGGCAGGAAGTTCCATTTGGTACCGGCCGCCTTGAGCACTTCCTCCGTGTCGATGCCCATCCGGTTGAAAATCAGCGCCAGTTCGTTGATCAGGGCGATGTTGACGTCGCGCTGGGTGTTCTCGATGACCTTGGCGGCCTCGGCGACCCGGATGCTGGAGGCCTGATGGGTGCCGGCCGTGACGATCGATCCATACAGGGCATCGACGAAATCGGCGATTCGCGGCGTGGAACCGGAGGTGATCTTGCGGATCGTGGGCAGGCGATGCTGCTTGTCACCCGGGTTGATGCGTTCGGGGCTGTAGCCGCAGAAAAAATCCTTGTTGAAGCGCAGACCCGAGACCTTTTCGAGCACCGGCACGCAGACTTCCTCCGTGCATCCGGGATACACGGTGGACTCGTACACCACCACATCGCCACGCTTGAGCACCTTGCCCACCGTCTCGCTGGCCTTGACCAGCGGCGAAAGATCCGGGCGCTTGTACTGATCGATGGGCGTGGGGACGGTGACGATGTAGACCTTGCAGCGCTTCAGGTCGTTGATGCGGCTCGAATAGCGCAGCTTGCGGGCTGATTTCAGTTCGGCACGGCTCGCCTCGAGCGTAATGTCGTTCCCCGCCTTGAGCTGCCGGATGCGCTCGCCATTGATATCAAACCCGGTGGTCCGGTATTTCCGGCCGAATTCCACCGCCAGCGGCAAGCCGACATAACCCAGTCCGATCACCCCGATGGAGGTCCTGCTCAAACCACGCATTCAATCTCCGGATCTCGAGAAAATGGCGCTCATTGTAGACGATGCGCCGAGGGCGCTGGCGCATCGCCCGGCAAATCTTGCCCTCGTTCACATTCTCCAGACCGTTTTCCCGCTGGAGGCCTTGTCCAGCGTGGCGAGAACCCGTTCATGCGCCGTGATCTCCTCCGGATCCGCACTGATCACCGGTATGCGGCCCTGGCTCCGTGGACGCGCCTGGGCCGGACCCTGGCCGGAAGCGCGTGAGGCATCTTCCATGCCCAGGCAAAGCAGCGCCTGCCCGCCCGTCATGGTCAGATAGACATCGGCCAGGATTCGCGCATCGAGCAGGGCGCCGTGGTAGTCACGGTGGGAATTGTCGACCGAATAGCGCTTGCACAGTGCGTCCAGGGTATTGCGCTGGCCCGGATGCATGCGCCGCGCGAGAGCCAGCGAATCGAGCACCGTACACCACTGCGCCATGCGCCGCGCCTCGCCCGGCACGCGTGAAAGCTCTGCATCGATGAAGGCCACATCGAAGGGCGCATTGTGGATGATCAGCTCCGCGCCCCGGATGAACTCCAGGAACTCCTCCTGGATCTGCGCGAAGCGGGGTTCCTTTTCCAGGCGCTCGCGCGTGATGCCGTGAACCTCGATTGCTCCCTTGTCGATGTCGCGCTCCGGATTCAGGTAGCGATGAAAGGTCTGACCCGTGATCCGGCGATTCACCAGCTCCACGCAGCCGATCTCGATGATGCGGTGACCCTTGTCGACTTCGAGCCCCGTGGTCTCGGTATCCAGCACGATCTGTCGCATCCTCACTTCCTCCCGATCGATTCGCGGGACAGCAATGCATCGATGGCTTCGTTGGCAAGCTGGTCCACCCGCTCATTGCCGGCATTGCCCGCATGCCCTTTCACCCAATGCCAGCTGATCTCATGCGCGAGGACAGCCGCATCCAGCCGTTCCCACAGATCCTGATTTTTCACCGGCTTGCGTGCCGCCGTGCGCCAGCCACGCGCCTTCCAGTCCGCGAGCCATTCGGTTGCGCCCTGCAGCACGTATTTCGAATCCGTATGCAGGCGGACCGAGCAGTGCTTTTTCAGCGCGTTGAGCCCTTCGATCACGCCGGTCAGTTCCATCCGGTTGTTGGTGGTGGCCCGTTCGGCGCCCGTCAGTTCCTTGCGCGCATTCCCCGCAATCAGCAGCGCCGCCCAGCCCCCCGGCCCCGGATTGCCGCGACACGCCCCGTCGGTGTAGAGATCCACCTGAGTCAACTGCGCACCCGCGACGTCGGGCCCGCCGCATGTACCAGAACGCGCGGCGCCGACTTCCACCGGGGGCGCAATACCGTCAGGCTCCGGGTCCGCTTGTACGCCTTGAGCAGGTAGGCGCCACCCATCATGGCCGACCGCGGTCGATAGGCCGCCTCACCGGCCCGGCTTCCCCAGGGCAGGGGCCCCAGATACCCAAGAGTCTGCTCCACGTCGATCCCAAGCAACCTCACCCAGTCCTTCAGCCGCCGCTCGGAAATCATTCGCTGTATGCCCGGCGGAAAAGCCGGGAGATCGAATCGCGCCGCCAGCACCCGGCGCAGCCCCCAGCCACTCCATGGATTGAAGCCACAGATCAGAAGTGCTCCCTCCGGGCGCAGGACGCGCTCGGCCTCCCGCAGCACCGCGTAAGGGTCATCCACCCGTTCGAGCGTATGGGGCAACAGGACGGCATCGACCGAATCCGCAGCCAGCGGCAGCGCCGAAAGACGCGCATGGACCCCCACACCCTCGGCGGCCTGTTCGTCGATGACCGCCACACGCTGGGTGCGGGCCCATTCCAGCAGGGCGCAATCCGTACCCCAGTGCCCGACCTGCAACAGATCGAAACCGAAAACATCCTCCAGGGCAACGCGCAGCAGCAGGCATTCCTCCTGCCAGACCCTCTTGCCCAGCGATGTGTCGAACCAGTCCGTCACCTCAGCCCGTCGCGGATCCGCAACCGCCACTCCTTCGGGGTCAAAGCCGATTAAAGTAGCAAAACTGGGATGTTACAGGTTAAATTTCGCCGCGAAATGACTCACGCCCATCCAGCCACTCACCCCTCAAGCGCGACGGTATCTGTCCGACCTGTGGCTGCCTTTGCCGACAACTACATCTGGCTCGTCCATTCGCCGCGAAATCCCCGCGAGGTCGTCGCAGTGGATCCGGGCGAGGCGCAACCGGTGCTCGACGAACTCGCCCGCTCCAGGCTGGAACTCAGGGCGATCCTGCTGACCCACCATCATGCAGACCACATTGGCGGAGTGCCGGAACTGGCACGGGACACCCGGATGCCGGTCATCGGGCCCGACGATGAGCGGATCACCGTCAATACGCAGGTCGCCCGCGGCGGGGAGACCGTCGAATTGCCAGAGCTGGGACTTGCGTTCGAGACGCTGGCGGTTCCGGGGCATACGTTGAGCCACATCGCGTTCTGGGGCCATGGGTCGCTGTTTTGCGGCGACACACTGTTCAGCGGAGGCTGCGGGCGCATGTTTGAAGGTACGGCGCGGCAGATGACGACATCCCTGAAGACCCTGGGCCAGCTTCCTCCGGAAACACGCGTGTACTGCGGCCATGAATACACGGCTGCGAATCTGCGCTTCGCCCTGACCGTCGAACCGGACAACGCGGCCTGCGTGCAATACCAGGTCGAGGTACAGGACAAGCGCTCCCGCGGCCTGCCGACCTTGCCATCGACCCTGGCACTGGAGATCAGGATCAATCCGTTCCTGCGCTGCGGGCAGAGCAATGTGCGCGCAGCCGCTGAACGTCACGCCGGCAGGCTCCTGGCCGACGATGCCGAGGTGTTCGGTGTCCTTCGTTCCTGGAAGGATCAGTTCCGGTGAGGGCCTCATGGCGTCCGGCACTGGCCTGCGTTGGCGCCCTGATTCTGGCCGGCTGTGCCAGCACGCCACCCACTCCAGGCCCCCCCGTCAGTGTTCCCCCGCCCTCTCCCGCCAACCCAGGCGCCAACCCCGACGTGATCGCCGGGCCGAGCGTGGACCGGCCCACGGCCCAGATGCCCGGAGAGTGGCATGTGGGGAATGGCGAGGACTATGACGACCTGCTCGACCGGTTGCGTGACGGCTTCGCGCTGGAGGAAGTCGACCAGCCGGCGGTGGACGAGCAACTGCGCTGGTTTGCCCACAACCCGGACTACCTCGACCGGGTGTTCCAGCGTGCCCAGCGCTATCTGTATCACATCGTGTGCGAAGTGGAAGCCCGCGGCATGCCGCTGGAGTTCGCGCTGCTTCCCGTGGTCGAGAGCGCGTACGAGCCCTTTGCCTACTCCCGGAGCCGTGCGTCCGGATTGTGGCAATTCATCCCCGACACCGGTGAGCGCTTTGGCCTGAAGCAGAACTGGTGGTACGACGGGCGGCGCGACGTGATCGAGTCCACACGCGCAGCGCTCGATTATCTTCAGATCCTGCACGACCAGTTCGACGGCAACTGGCTGCTGGCCATTGCCGCCTACAATGTCGGTGAACGCTCGGTGGAGCGCGCCGTTGAATACAATTCCGCCCATGGCCTGCCCACCGATTTCTGGCATCTGAGGCTGCCGGCCGAGACCCGCGCCTATGTGCCAAAGCTGCTGGCCATCAAGCGCATCATGGCCGAACCCGAACGTTACGGCCTGTCATTTGCTGCCATTCCCAATGAGCCCTACTTCAGCGTGGTCGAGACCGGATCACAGATCGACCTGAAAATCGCCGCTGAACTGGCCAACTCCTCCTATGAGGATGTGGCTGCACTCAATCCCGGCTACAACCGCTGGGCCACGGATCCGGGTGGACCGCACCGGTTGCTGGTCCCCATCGATCATGCGGACAGCTTCGAGGCGGCACTGGCATCGCTCCCCTCCCAGGACCGCGTCCCCTTCGTGACACATGAAGTGGGCCACCACGAGACCCTGCAGGCCATTGCAAGACGATTTGGGACATCGGTTGCGGTCCTGACCCGGCTCAATGACCTTCATGACAAACACGTGCACCCCGGGCAGGCGCTGAAGATTCCTCAGAACAGTTCGCAACTGCCTGAGAAGGTCCTGCTGGCTGCCCGCCGGGTCGACCAGCCGTCCAGTTTCCCGGCGGGCCGGCAGCGACGGATCGTGCATCGGGTCCGCCGGGGAGAGACGCTGAGCGCCATCGCCCGCCGGCACCGGATCTCGGCCGAATCACTGGCCCGGCTGAATGGCCTCGGGTCGGATGCCCGACTGGTCGTCGGCCAGCGACTGGTCATCCAGATCAGCACCCGCCACCATCAGGGCGGCAGTGACTCGGGAGAGCGGGTGCTGTATACGGTGAAGCAGGGTGACACGCTGAGTGCGATCTCGCGCAAATGGCGCGTATCGGTCCAGCAGATAAAGACCTGGAACGGCATCAACAAACACCACCAGATCCGCGCCGGACAGCGCCTGGTGATGTACGTGGATTCGAACAAACGAAACTCCTGAAGGATGAAATGATGGGATTTCTGGCTGGCAAACGCGCCCTGATCGTCGGGCTTGCAACCGACCGTTCGATTGCCTGGGGCATAGCCCAGGCCATGCACCGGGAAGGCGCTGAACTCGCGTTCTCCTACATCGAGCGCATGAGCGACCGCGTCATCCCGCTGGCCAGGGAACTGGGGTCGGAGGTCACCTTTGCGATGGATGTGACCTCGGACGAGCAGATCGAACAGGGCTTCGCCGCACTGAGGCAGCGATGGGACCACTTCGACATCCTGGTACACGCCGTGGCGTTTGCCCCCAGGGAGGCCATGACCGGCGGCTTTGCCGAGGCCACGACGCGCGAATCCTTCCGGATCGCGCATGACATTTCCGCCTACAGCCTCACGGCCCTGGCGCGCGCATCACTCCCGTTCATGGATTCGCGCGCCGGGTCCATCCTGACGCTCACTTATCTGGGTGCCGTGCGCTCCATCCCCAGCTACAACGTCATGGGAGTAGCCAAGGCGAGCCTGGAGGCCAGCGTGCGGTTTCTCGCGGCAGACCTCGGCGAACGGGGCATTCGCGTGAACGGCATTTCAGCCGGGCCCATCAAGACCCTGGCCGCTGCGGGGATCCCGGGATTTCGCAAGATGCTGGGACATGTGGCTTCGCACGCACCGCTCAGGCGCAACGTCACCCTCGAGGACGTGGGCAACGCCGCTGCCTTCCTTGCCTCGGACCTCGCGGCCGGCATCACGGGCGAAATCCTGTATGTGGATGGCGGATATTCCACGGTCGGGATGAGCTTCAGCGAAGCCGATCCTGACTGATCCCGGCTGCGCCAGCCACGATCAGCCCGGGCCGCTCAATGCCCGTCGTGTCCCGACGGGCGATGCACGAACCAGTAATACAGCGCGGTGAGGGCGGCACCGATCAACACCACCAGCACGGCAAACCGGTGGAGCGAACCGGCCAGGAGCTGCGGGTTGCGGCCCACCGTGACACCCAGCC
Source organism: Steroidobacteraceae bacterium (assembly GCA_044226785.1). Lineage (GTDB taxonomy): Bacteria > Pseudomonadota > Gammaproteobacteria > Steroidobacterales > Steroidobacteraceae > TMP-86. Next base: position 9,512 of record JBGAGK010000010.1, read on the forward strand.
ACGCCAGTACCGAACACCAGAAGGCGGATCCCGCGAGTGTCGCCAGGGAATACAGACGAAAATCCATGCGCACGATGCCCGCCGGTATCCCGATCAGGTGCCGGATCACGGGCAGAAGCCGGGACAGGAACACCCCAGGAGCCCCATAGTGAGCCGCCCAACGTTCGGCCTTCTCGATCCTGGCTTGTGCAATCCCGACGAACGGTCCGAACCGGATCAGGAACGGTCGCCCCAGTCCGCGAGCCGCCCAGTACATGAGGGCCGCACCCAGCCAGGATCCGGCGGTTCCCGCCAGCACGATGCCCCACAGATGCAGGCCGCCCTGCGTATGGGCGACATAGGCTGCCGGCGGAATGACGACTTCGCTGGGTATCGGCACCACCGTGCTTTCCAGCGCCATGAGCGCGGCGATCAGCCAGTACCCGCCATCATTCAGGACTGACAGGTACCATTGCGAGAACTGCGCCCAGAGTTCGTTCACGGCGATCGATTACTCGAGGGCCTGCGGATTCAGCTCCACCTTGGCGGCCGCACGCACCGCGTTCGCGTAGTCCATGGCTTCGGTATCGGCCAGCGCATCCGCGTACTGGCGCCTCAGCTGCCTGGCCTGGATGTCCTGCAGCGGATCCTGCTTGATTCCGGTGAACGCGAATATCGCCGCATCGCCATTGCCCAGTTTCACCGTCCTGACCACGGGCTTGCCAGCGGGCTTCGGCGCCATGAACAAGGCCTCGCGCAACTCCAGCGGCACGGCCTGGTCGCTGCGCGCCACCGGCTTCGGACCCGAGACGGTCGAACCCAGGGACTTGGCCAGTTGATCCATGGTCTCGCCGCCGTCCACCGACTTGACCGCGGCTTGGGCTGCAGCCGCGGCCATCTGCTCGCTGCGCTGCGCCTTGACCGCCGCGGTCACCTCCGCCCGGACGGACTCCAGGGATTTCTGCTGAGGCAGGCGATGGTTCGACCCGCGGACCACGATGTCCCGACCCTTCTCCACCTCGATGAGCTGGGACAGGCGGCCATCGATCACATCGGAACTGAAGATGGCATCCAGCACCTTGGGCGAGTTGCCCAGGGCGCCACCGCCGCTGGTGCGGCTGAAACCATCGACCTGCTTGACCGGCAGGCCCGTCTTCTTCGCCACCGCGTCGATGTCGGTGGCATTCTGCAAGGCGGCATCGGCCAGCTGGTCCTGGGCCGTATTGAACATGCGCTCGGCCTCGTTGCGGCGGTATTGGGCCTCCAGATCGCTGCGGCTTTCCTCGAAGGTCTTCTCCACCTGCGGCTTGATCCCCACGAGTTTGAGGATGTGGTAGCCGAACTGCGTCTTGACGGGCCCGCGTATCTCACCGACCTTCATCGAGAAGGCCGCATCGGCGAAGGGAGCGACCCAGAGCTTGCGGTCGGACCAGCCCAGGTCCCCGCCCTGTTCGGCGGATGCCTTGTCCTGCGAGAAGCGCTTTGCGAGCGAGCCAAAGTCCTCGCCCGCGCTGGCCTGCTTGTAGATCTCCTCGGCCTTTGCCTTGACTGCCGCATCCTCCTTCGGATCGTTGACGGTCAGCAGGATATGGCTGACGCGGCGCTGCTCGGGCTGGATGAACTTCTCGGGGTTCTTCGCCTTCTGCTCGGCGAAAAATGCCCTCAGCTGCGCATCGTTCACCGAGATCCTGGCGGCCATCTCCGGCAGGTTCAGCTCGATGTAGCGCACGTCCAGGGTCTCGGGCGTCATGTAATCCGCCTTGTGCTGGTCATACCAGGCCTTGATGGCCGCATCGTCCACCTGCACCTGCGGCAGGAAATGGGCCGCAGTGACCACCACCCAGGATGCCTCGCGCTGCTGCTGGGTCAGGGCAGCCAGTTCCCGGGCCTCCGTGTCGGTGGCGAAGCTGGAGCCTCGCAGCGCCGTCTCCAGCTGACTGATCTGGATCTGCCTTCGGATCATGGACTCTACTTCCGGAATCGAACGACCCTGGGCCTTGAGCACCGCCACCGCATGCGCCGAATCGAATTTGCCATCCACCTGAAACGCGGGAATCTGTGCCATGGCCTTCAGCAGGTCGGACTCGCTGACGCGATAACCCAGATCCTGCAGGCGCGCGATGAGCGCTTCGATGCTGACCGAGTCCTCGAGTACGCGCGTCTTGATCTCGTTGCGCTGGCTTTCAGTAAGCTGGCCCTGCGCAGCCCGTTCGGCCCGGGCCAGTTCCTGCTGATAGGTCTGTCGCATCTCCGCCGCGGGAATTTCCCGGCCGTCCACTTTCGCGGCATAGGACGGGGCGCCCATGGTGAAGTTGATGCCCCACAGGACAAAGACGATGGCGATGGCGCCGAGCAGCACATAGCCCACCCAGCCCTTGATCATGTCATGAATGTTTTGCAGCATCTTTCGGGTATGGTTCCTGGGACATGCGTGGATTCAACGGGCGGGCCACCGGTGCTTGCACGCCCCGGCCATGCACCTGCGTGCGGGCCGGGACGGGAAGAAATGGCGGAGTGGACGGGACTCGAACCCGCGACCCTCGGCGTGACAGGCCGATATTCTAACCAGCTGAACTACCACTCCGTCTGTGGTGGGTGCTGAGGGGATCGAACCCCCGACATTCGCCGTGTAAAGGCGACGCTCTACCAGCTGAGCTAAGCACCCCTTGCCTCGCTGTTGAAGAGGCGCGGGAGTTTACGCGAGGACCCCCGGAATGGCTAGTACGAATCCGGGCGGCGGCAGGGCCAGGCAGCACGCGATCCACGCATCCTGGTGCGCGTGTCAGTGCGCGTGGACCTCGCCCTTTCCCCTGCCCTTGCCCCGTCGCCCCTTCTCGTTTGAAATGGGGCCCGGCTTCACTTCCGGTTCGGCGAGCGGTGCCGGCATGGTTTTCAGCGCCACCTGCAGCACCTCGTCGATCCACTTGACCGGCCTTATATCCAGTTTTTCTTTAATATTCTCCTGTATCTCTACGAGATCCTTGGAGTTTTCCTCGGGAATCAGGACCGTGGTGATGCCGCCTCGATGGGCGGCCAGAAGCTTTTCCTTGAGACCGCCAATGGGCAGCACCTCGCCGCGCAGCGTGATCTCGCCGGTCATGGCCACATCGGACCGGACCGGAATCCGGGTCAGCGCCGAGATCAGTGCGGTGCACATTCCGATGCCGGCGCTGGGGCCGTCCTTGGGCGTTGCGCCCTCGGGCACATGGATGTGGACATCGGTCTTCTGATAGAAATCCGGATCGAGCCCCAGCACGCTGGAGCGGCTGCGCACCACGGTCATGGCCGCCTGGATGGATTCCTGCATGACCTCACCGAGCTGGCCCGTGTGGGTCAGCTTGCCCTTGCCGGGCACCACCGCAGCTTCGATGGACAGCAACTCCCCGCCCACTTCGGTCCAGGCAAGCCCCGTCACCTGCCCGACGCGATCGCTCTCTTCGGCCTTCCCGTAACGGAAGCGGCGCACGCCGAGGTATTTGTCGAGGTTGGCGCTCGAAGCCGTGATGGCCTTCTCCGCCGGATTGAGCAACAACTGCTTGACGGCCTTGCGGGAGATCTTCGAGATCTCGCGCTCCAGGTTTCGCACGCCCGCTTCGCGCGTATAGAACCGGATGATGTCCTGGACTGCGCCATCCTCGACCGTCAGCTCCCCGGACCTGAGCCCGTTCTGCTTGATCTGCTTGGGTATGAGGTAACGCCGGGCGATATTGGACTTCTCGTCCTCGGTATAGCCGGGCAGCCGGATGACTTCCATGCGGTCAAGGAGCGGCGCGGGAATGTTCATGGTGTTGGCTGTACAGACGAACATCACCTCGGACAGATCGAAGTCCACTTCGAGGTAATGGTCATTGAACGTGCGGTTCTGCTCCGGATCCAGCACTTCCAGCAAGGCCGAGGACGGGTCGCCGCGAAAATCCATCGACATCTTGTCGATCTCGTCCAGCAGGAACAGGGGATTGCGCACCCCGCACTTGGCCAGGTTCTGGATGATCTTGCCCGGCATTGACCCGATATAGGTGCGCCGATGACCGCGGATCTCCGCCTCATCGCGCACACCGCCCAGCGACATGCGTACGAACTTGCGGTGTGTGGCGCGTGCAACGCTCTGCCCCAGGGAGGTCTTGCCCACGCCCGGAGGCCCCACGAGGCACAGGATCGGGCCGCGCAGGTTTTTCACACGCTGCTGCACGGCCAGGTATTCGATGATGCGTTCCTTGACTTTCTCGAGCCCGTAATGGTCTTCCTCGAGCACCTTTTCCGCCGCGCTGATGTCGAGGCGCACCTTGCTGCGCTTCTTCCACGGCGACTTGACCAGCCAGTCGATGAAATTACGCACCACGGTGGCCTCGGCCGACATGGGCGACATGAGCTTGAGCTTGTTGAGCTCCGAAGTGGCCTTGTCGCGCGCTTCCTTCGGCATGCCGGCCGCGGCGATGCGCTTTTCAAGTTCGCCGATCTCGTTGGGCGCATCGTCGAGGTCACCGAGCTCCTTCTGGATGGCCTTCATCTGCTCGTTGAGGTAGTACTCGCGCTGACTCTTCTCCATCTGCTGCTTGACGCGGCCGCGGATGCGCTTTTCGATCTGCAGCACGTCCATCTCGCCTTCGATGACGGCCAGCATGTGCTCGAGCCGCTTGCGCACGTCCGGCAGCTCGAGGACTTTCTGCTTCTCCGCGAGCTTCAAGGACATGTGCGCAGCGACCGTGTCGGCCAGACGCCCGGGCTGCTCGATGCCCGCCAGGGAGGTGAGGATCTCCGGCGGCACCTTCTTGTTCAGCTTGACGTACTGTTCGAACTGGGAGATCACCGAGCGCGTCAGGACATCCATCTCGCGCTCTTCGTAGCGCTCCACATCCGGCAGCGCGGTGATCTCGGCCGCGAAATGTTCGCCGCCAGTCAGGGAGTTGATCGCCGCGCGGTCCACACCCTCCACCAGAACCTTGACGGTCCCGTCCGGAAGCTTGAGCAGCTGCAGGATGGTGGCCACCGTGCCCACCCGATACAGATCCGCAGGACCGGGGTCATCGACATCGGCCTGCTTCTGCGCCACCAGCAGGATGCGCTTGTCGGCCTTCATGGCAAGATCGAGCGCCACGATCGACTTTTCCCGGCCCACGAACAGCGGAATGACCATGTGGGGATACACCACCACATCGCGCAGCGGCAGGACCGGAATACCGGCGGGCGGGGTTATGCTGGCTGAATCGTCGCTCACGGGCACGCTACCTTGAATGTTGTGGATGGCTGGCTTACGCACGGCGCGAACTGTTGCGTGCGGGCTTCAGACGCCCGTCGCTACCCTTCGCACAACCGCACCCGGCATCTAGTGGTGATCGGACCCGGTCGGGCGTCGCGCTTCCTCGACCGGCGCCACCAGGCGCGGATCTTCAGTGCGATGCACGATGAACGGCTTGCTCTGGCCGTCGATAACCTGTTCGTCAACCACCACCTTCTGCACGTTTCGCAGGGACGGCAGCTCGTACATGGTGTCGAGCAGGATGTTTTCCAAGATGGTGCGCAGCCCGCGGGCACCGGTCTTGCGCTGCATGGCCTTGCGGGCCACCGAGCGCAGGGCGTCTTCGCGAAACTCCAGCTCCACTCCTTCCATGTCGAACAGCCTGCGGTACTGCTTGGTCAGGGCGTTCTTCGGCTGCATCAGGATGGAAACCAGCGCGTCCTCATCCAGCTCTTCCAGGGTCGCAACCACCGGCAGGCGCCCGACGAACTCGGGGATGAGCCCGAACTTGATCAGGTCCTCAGGCTCGGTGTCGTGGAATACATCGTTCCCATGCGGCCGCGCATTGGACTGGCGGATCTCGGCCATGAACCCGATGCCACTCTTGTGGGTGCGGTTCATGATGATCTTTTCCAGCCCGGCAAATGCGCCTCCGCAGATGAACAGGATGTTGGTCGTATCCACCTGGAGGAATTCCTGCTGCGGATGCTTTCGACCACCCTGCGGTGGAACCGAGGCGATAGTGCCCTCGATCAGCTTCAGCAACGCCTGCTGCACACCCTCGCCCGACACGTCACGCGTAATCGAGGGGTTGTCCGATTTTCGGGAGATCTTGTCGATTTCGTCGATGTAGACGATGCCGGTCTGGGCCTTTTCCACATCGTAGTCGCATTTCTGCAGCAGCTTCTGGATGATGTTCTCGACATCCTCGCCCACGTACCCCGCCTCGGTGAGCGTGGTTGCGTCGGCGATGGTGAAGGGCACGTTGAGCAGGCGGGCCAGGGTCTCGGCCAGCAGCGTCTTGCCCGAACCCGTGGGCCCGATCAGCAGGATGTTGCTCTTGGCCAGTTCGACGTCGTCCTTGGACCGGGCGCCGGCCTCGGTGCCGCGGGTCTGGAGCCGCTTGTAGTGGTTGTAGACCGCCACCGACAGGACGCGCTTGGCGCGCTCCTGACCGATGACGTACTCGTCCAGAACCTTCTTGATTTCCTGGGGTTTGGGGAGCTTGTCGCGGGTGCGCTCGGCACGCTCTTCGAGTTCCTCGCGGATGATGTCATTGCACAGCTCCACGCACTCGTCGCAGACGAACACGGAGGGGCCGGCGATCAGCTTGCGGACCTCATGCTGACTCTTGCCGCAGAACGAGCAATACAGCAGCTTGCCGTCGTCATGCTTTCCGCGGGTATCCTCGCTCATACTGCCCTCGACTGACCCTCACAGATTTGACTATATCAAGACCCGGGGCGTTCGGACACTTTTGCCCCTAGGAGCTGGTCGGCAGTTCAGCGCGTTTCTCGAGGACGGAATCGATCAGTCCGAAGGCTTTTGCCGCATCCGGATTCATGAAATTGTCCCGATCGCTGGCCACCTTGATCTCCTCGGGCGACTTTCCGGTGTGGCGGGCCAAAATTCTGTTAAGCCGTTCACGAGTATCGAGCACGTCGCGGGCATGGATATCAATATCGGAAGCCTGACCCTGGAAACCGGCCGACGGCTGGTGGATCATGATCTTCGAATTGGGCAGCGAGTAACGCTTGCCAGCCTTGCCGCCCGCCAGCAGCACCGCGCCCATGGAAGCCGCAAGGCCGACACAGATGGTACTCACATCGGGTTTGATGAACTGCATGCAGTCGTAGATCGCCATGCCGGCACTCACCGACCCTCCGGGGGAATTGATGTACAGCGCGATGTCCTTGTCCGGATTCTCCGACTCCAGGAACAGGAGCTGCGCCACCACGAGATTCGCCATGTAGTCCTCGACCGGCCCGACGATGAAAATGAGCCGCTCCTTGAGCAACCGGGAGTAAATGTCGTAGGCGCGCTCACCCCGGGCGGTCTGCTCGACCACCATCGGCACCAGGTTCAAGGCTCGCGTATTCATCTGCACCTCATCTGCTGGATCATCCGAAATTCATCACGTCCTTGAATGTGGACTTTACCTCATGCACCCGGGCATGGGACAAAACGTGGTCCACGACCTGATCCTCGAGCACCAGGTTTTCGATCTGACGAAGGGCGCCGGCATTGTTCCGGTAGGCATTGATCAGCGCCTGCGGATCCGCGTAGCTGCTGGCCATCTCCTGAAGCCGCTCGGTGACGCGCCCCTGATCGAGCACCAGCTGATGCTGCTTGATCAGTTCGCTGAGGATCAGCCCCATCGCTACCCGCCGCCGCGCCGGTTCCACGAACGGTTCCCGCGCAGGCGCCTTGCTCACATCCTGGATGCCCGCGCGGCGCATCGCTTCCACCTGCATCTCCTGCACCTGGCTTTCGATCAGGGATCCAGGCAGTTCGACGGAGTTCGCCTCCAGCAAGGCATCGAGCACGGCCTGCCGGGTACGGGCGCGCAGATTCTGGGCAAGTTCGCGATTCAGGTTGTCCAGCACATCGGCTTTCAGTTTCTCCAGTCCGCCGGACTCCACGCCCAGGGATTTGAAGAATGCCTCGTCCAGCTCAGGCTTGGTGGCGGACTCCACGCTTTTCACCTGGACACTGAATACCGCCGGCTTGCCTGCCAGTTCCGTTGCCCGGTAATCGGCAGGGAATGTCAATTCGACCTCCCTGTGCTCACCAGCCCGGGTGCCCACCAGCCCTTGTTCGATCTCCGGCAGCATGCGCTTCTGACCGAGGATGATGGCCACATTCTCGCCCTTGCCACCAGCAAAGGGTGCCCCATCGACGCGGCCTTCGAAGTCCACCCACACACGGTCGGTGTCCATGGCGGGGCGTTCAACGGCACTGAAGACGGGGCGCTCGCTCCGGAGCCGGTCGATCATGGCATCCACGTCATCCGTCGCCACCTCGGCCACGGTACGCTGGATTTCCAGGCTGTCGACCGGGGTGAGCGTGATTTCCGGAAACACCTCGAAGGTCGCGACATATCGCAGTCCTTCACCCTCACCCATGGCCTGGGGCTCGATCTGCGGATTGCCGGCAGGATGCAACTGCTGCTCGGACACTGCCTCGGCGAAGCTCGAATGCAGCAGGTCTCCGATCACCTCGCGCTTGACCTGCGCGCCAAACTGCTGGCGGATGACATTCATCGGCGCCTTGCCAGGCCGGAAGCCGTTGAGGCGCGCCGTGCGACCGATGCGCTTCAGGCGGTCGGCAATCTCGCGATCGATCCGCTCCGCGGGAATGGCCACCTGCAGCCGCCGGCCGAGTGTGCCCGTGTTTTCAACTGAAACCTGCATATCAACCCTCTCTGACCCAGGTCCTTCATGTGGTGCGGGAGGCGAGACTCGAACTCGCACGGGTTGCCCCGCCAGCTCCTAAGGCTGGTGCGTCTACCAATTCCGCCACTCTCGCTCTTGGGGCGAGCCTGCCCGCAAAACAGCCGGTAAGTGTACCTCAACTGGAGGCTCACCGAACGCTCAGGCCTGCTGCTGGCGCACCAGCATCCTCGCGACTGCCCGAAGTGCCGGCAGGCCATTGTCCAGCATGAAATAGAGTGGACTGTCGCCTGCGAACGGTTCGGCATCACGCGGCTGGTTGACCCATGCCCAGGCCTTGTCCGGATGCCGCTCGCCCCCAAGCGCTGCATGGATGCCGGTCAGCAGGACCACACGCTCATGCTGCGCTGCCGACAGACGTGGCCCCTGCCCCAGGCGATAACGCGCCAGCACCATGGGCGATGGGATCCTCAGCAGGCGGCATTGCTGCAGGGGAGAAAGCTCCCAGGCCCCGGCAATGGCGAAGAAGCGACGCAGGGCAGCCCGACTGTCATACCGGACGCTGCGCCGAGCAGAGGGCTGCAGGATCAGGCGGGGCTGGGATCTTGGGCGGGACTTTGCGCGCAAATGGAATCACCCGGATCGAGGATCCCACAGCATACCCCGCTCGACTATCATGCGGGGCTGAGATGACCTGCAGCTCCTTCGAGATGGAAACTTTCCAGCAGCGGCTTGCCCGCACACTCACCCACAGCCTGGTCTGCGTCGGACTCGATCCGGACGTTGCCAGGATGCCCTCAGATCTTGCATCACGGCCCGATGCCCTGTTCGCATTCAACCGCCGCATCGTCGACGCCACTGCGGACTTGGTCGCAGCCTACAAGCCGCAGGCCGCCTTTTACGCGGCCCTCGGGGCCGAAGAGCAACTCGCAGCCAGCATCCGGTACATCCGCGAACGCGCGCCACAGGCGCTGGTCATCCTCGATGCCAAGCGCAACGACATCGGCAATACGGCGCAGGCCTATGCCCGCGAGGCCTTCGAGCGCTACGGAGCGGACGCCGTCACCATCAATCCTTACATGGGTGAGGACTCGGTGCTCCCGTTCGTGGCCCGTGCCGACCGGGGCGCCATCCTGTTGTGCCGGACGTCGAACCCGGGCGCGCGGGATTTCCAGGATCTGCTGTGCGATGGCCTGCCGCTATATCGCCACGTGGCCCGCCGGGCAGCCGCCGGCTGGAATGCACACGGCAACCTCCTGCTGGTGGTCGGCGCAACCTACCCGCAGGAAATGGCCGAACTGCGGCGAGCGCACCCGGAACTTGTCTTTCTGGTGCCGGGCATCGGGGCGCAGGGCGGTGACCTGGATGCCACCCTGAGGGCCGGACTCGATGCGCAGCGGTCAGGGCTGCTGATCAACTCCTCGCGCGGCATCATCTACGCCGGTGGCGGTACGGCGGATGCCATCCGCGAGGCAGCCCGCGAACTGCACGAGGCCATCGAGCGCCGTCGCACGACCTGATGGCCCGCGCGGCTTGCGCGGCCGCGATCAGATACCCAGAAAATCCAGCGTCCGGTACACGAGCACCGAGGGCGCGAGAAACCACGGCTCACCGAAGTGGTAGGGCCGGGCCGGAAAAATCAGTCCGTCGAGCGGCGTCGCGCCCCGCGGATTGCCGACCATCTGCTGACCGATGCGCATGCCGAAGTACGGCGCCGTAGGCACACCCTGACCGCAATAGCCGAGGCAGTGAAACAGCCCGTCATGCTGGCCAATGTGGAGCATGGTATCGAAGGTGAAAGCGACCATGCCCACCCAGCAGTGCGTGATATGCACCGTGGAAAGGCCCGGGAAGATCTGGGCCAGCATGGCGCGCATGCGCGGTACCACCGCCAGCGCATTGCGTTCTGCGAGCGCGGCACGCCCGCCGAACACGATCCGACGGCTATCCACGGAGGGCCGGAAATACACCACGACCCGACGGGTGTCACCCACGTTTCGCAAGGTGGGCAGCAGCGCGCGCACCCGCGCCTCGCCCAGTTCTTCCGTGGCGATCTGGTAGCTGCCGATGGGGATCACCCGGCGCCGATGCCAGGGACTGAGCGGTCCCGAGTAACCATTGGTAGCGATCAGGACCCGGCGCGCACGCAGCAGGCCTCGTGCAGTCTGAAGCTCGAACCCCGCGCCCTGTCGTTGCAGGGCGCGGACTTCGCAATTTCGACGGACCTGAGCCCCGGCGTCCAGGGCCCGTCGCTGCAATGCCAGCAGCAGTTTCGCCGGATGCAAGGAGGCATCGTCGTGATAGATCAGGCCACCGTGGTAGAAAGGCGTGTCTATCTCCTTGCCCTGATCCGCCTTGCTCACCACGCTGATCCGCTGTTCCAGGCCCGCCGGTTGATGGCCGGCTTCGCGTTGCAACTGCCGGAAATGCCGTGCCGTATGCGCGCCGTAGAAGTAGCCGCTGAGTCGCCAGTCGAACGCCAGATGCTCATCTTCGGCCAGGTTGCGCAGATGTTCCATGGCCGCAAAGCCCTCTCGCCCGATGGCCATTGCCCGCTCCCGGCCATGCCTGCGCTCGAACTCTTCCAATGAAGGCTTGAAGCTGTACGCCACCTGCCCGCCATTGCGGCCCGAACAACCGGCACCGAACTCGCCGGCATCGAGCACAAGCGTGCTGCGCCCGGCCTTGGCCGTTACGCATGCCGCGGACAGACCCGTGTAGCCGGCGCCAATGATGGCCACGTCCACCGCGCGAGGGAGCGACCCTTGCGACTCGGAGGGCGCCTCCAGCCCATCGAGCCAGTAGGGGGCCGTAGAAACATCCGACAGCCCCTCGGGGGAGGCATTCACTATAATCGCTCCCTTTTCGCGCCATACCGGGTCCCCATCATGTGCAAGCTACTGTCCTTCTCGATCGGCGGCAATCCCGGCTTTGGCGTCCTCGATGGCGGGAAGGTATTCGATCTGGGCAAGCGCCTGCCGGGCGTGCCGGATCTTCGCAGCCTCCTGAGCGCCGGCGGATTCGAACGTGCAGCCACCGCCATCGCCGGGGCAACTGCGGATTACGATGTGGCGCAAATCACTCTCGAACCGGTGATTCCCAATCCGGGCAAGATCCTGTGCATCGGGCTCAACTATCAGGATCACGTGGCGGAAACCCAGCGCGCACGCACGCAGGTTCCCACGGTATTTACCCGGTTTTCCGATACGCTGGTGGGGCATGCCGGCGCCGTGATCAAACCCCGGCATTCGGACAAGGTGGATTACGAGGCGGAACTTGCGGTGATCATCGGCAAGCCGGGCCGCGACATCCCGCGAGAGCGTGCAGCGGAACATGTCGCCGGCTATGCCTGCTTCAATGATGTGTCGATCCGGGACTTCCAGGGACACACCAGCCAGTTCACGCCGGGCAAGAATTTCCCCGGCACCGCACCGTTCGGGCCGGTGCTGGTCAGCGCAAGAGCATTGGGAGAGGTCGGTCCTCAGCGCATCCAGTCGCGCCTGAACGGCAAGGTGATGCAGGATGCGCACCTGGGCGACATGATCTTCCCCATCCCCGAGCTCATCGCCTACATCTCGCAGTGGACTCACCTCGCCGTGGGCGATGTGATCGCCACGGGCACCCCCGGCGGGGTCGGCATGAAGCGCGTACCGCCCGTGTACATGCGCGATGGCGATGAGATCGTGGTGGAAATCGACGGCGTGGGAACGCTTGCGAACCAGGTGACGGCCGGGTGATGCCGGGTTCGCAGATTCAGGAATCGGGTGGTTCGGAGCTGGCCTTCCGCTCCCGTCGCACGGTGCTGATGAGCGACGCGAACGCGGCCGCGATGAGCAGAACGATCATGGCCATGATGATCACCAGCCCACCCGCAAGCCGGTAGCCCTCGCGCAGGCCGAGCACCAGCCCGACCGGTGTCGTGATCATCAGGAGCGGCTTGGCGATGCGCATGGCATGTACGAATCAGGCAGATCCACAGTCACCATCGATGGTTACCCGACATTGTGGCACGTCACCGGATACTACAACGGCAACAGTCGGACCTTGGTCCGCCGGGGCTCCACGCTGACAAGCGCACCTGCCACCAGTTGCACTTCGAGCTGCAGCAATGCGCTGACGACCTGCCCGCCGATGGCATCGGGGTTCAGATTCGCAGATCGGATTTGCACCACGCTTGGTTGAATCCCGCCCGTAGCGGCAAGGATTGCGCTGAAATCGAGGTCGTGCGTCAACACGATGTATCCGTGCTCCCGTGCATAAGCCATGATTTCGGCATCCGTCGCCTTGGCGGACCCGATCTTCGACCAATGCTCGGCCCTAATTTCAGACGCGGCGAGAAACTGGACCCACCGCAGCGAAAGATTCATGTCAAGCAGGAGCTTCATGCCGAAGCAAGGTCAATCTCCCGCTCCTCCAGGCGCCACGCGGCATAACGCAAGGCTTGCAGGACGTCTTCACGCTCCAAGTACGGATATTCGGCGAGCAGCTGGTCGATGCTGTGACCCGAGCCTATCTGTCCGATGATCATCCCAACGGTGACGCGCATACCACGGATGCAGGCCTTGCCGCCCATCACGAGGGGGTTTTGTGTGATGCGATCCAGGTCAGCCACGATGTAATCCTCTTTCGCAGGGTCGCCGGCCAGGGTCACCGCGTACTGGTGCCGGATTGACCATGGAAGCTGAGCGCCAATCATACCTGCAAAAATATGGATGTCGCGCGTGGGACAGCGAGCGGCGCGCTCAGCACCCCGGAAGCGCTCGGCCAATTTGAGCATGCCGGCCGGGTTACTGCCACGGCGGCGCTACCGGCGGCGCCTTCGCGATGCCGCAGATGTACGTGATCGACCAGGCTTTGTTCGGCCGAATCGAGCCCTGCTGTGACTCCCTCGCCGACCACCAAATTCTCCTGCCCGAGTCAAAAAGTCCCTCTGGCAAAGAGGTGAATTTCGACTGGGGAATACAATGCCGAAACCCTGCTTTCGCGTGGATTTCCAATACAGATGTGAGGCGGAAAGAAATCGGTCAGCCCAAGGCGCGCCAACGCCGTGTTCAACTAGAGAGTGCCGTACCGCGTTTGCGGTCGGGCCGCCAGATCTGATCGGGATTACGCGAGCTTATCTCCAAATAAAATCAATAACGCATCGTAACTATATGTTTTTTCGCACGAGCCGTGCAGAGATGGATGGTGGGCCGTGTAGGGATCGAACCTACGACCAATTGATTAAGAGTCAACTGCTCTACCAGCTGAGCTAACGGCCCAATGCAAACTTCACAACTTCCCGCATCTCCCATTGTATCGGGAGAGTTGGGGTGGACGACGGGGCTCGAACCCGCGACAGCCGGAATCACAATCCGGGACTCTACCAACTGAGCTACGTCCACCATCGTCGCCCCGCCCGCACTGGCGCGCCCGGCAGGAATCGAACCTGCAACCGCCGGCTTAGAAGGCCGGTGCTCTATCCGATTGAGCTACGGGCGCTTTGGTCGGGGCAGAGGGATTCGAACCCCCGACCCTCTGCTCCCAAAGCAGATGCGCTACCAGACTGCGCCATGCCCCGTATCCGGTTCAATGCCAACGAGCGGGTGCGCAATGCTAACAGATGCGTGACGGCGTGCAACAAAAGCAATGGAATGCGAAGGAAATTCAAGCGATTTTAGGAGGTTACGCGAACCGGTGGCAGCTTGAGTTCTGGTGCAACGGCAGATGACCAGGCCTACCCTCCCACCGACCGGGATCCGATCTTCCGGCTGCGCTCCTTCGACGGCGGCATCATGGTGATCTTCTTGATCAGTCCGATTCGCGCAAGGGCCGATCGGTGCCGCACAACTCCATGATCGATTGATACGACATGGATAGCGTTGCGGCCGGGGCAAGGATGGATATTCCTTTAAACGGAGCGGGCGTCTTGGCCAGTTCTTCCAGCGTGGATTTGGATACCAGCGGTTGAGCCAAATCCAACAGCCGTCGCACCGCCCTGCCCGCGCCTGACTTGAGCCGCAGGAGACGGATGATCAGTACGTTCGTATCGAAGATGACCCGGGATTTTTGCATCTCACCGTAGCAATGCGGCGAGCTTCCGCTCCGTCAAGCCATTTTGCTCTGCCATTTCTCCGACGCGATCGCAGAATGTCTGGAAATCAGCGACCGCCAGCCCATTCAGGCGAGCGTACTCCTGTGGAGAGATCAGGACTGCCTGGTCGCGGGATTGCCTGCGAATGACGACCGGACCGCGCTGCACGGCATCCAGTGCAGCGGCGAAATTCTGCTTGGCTTCGGTGGCCGAGATGTAACGCATGGGGATCTCCGGCCCCGGGAACCGGCATCAGCCGTAGACGCCGACCGGCACCCCAGCACGTTGACTCGCGCTGTAAGGCTCGCGATATCTCTGGTCAATCCCCTGCGCCGGCGAACACATCGCGCATCGCGAACCCGGGGCTGAGGATTGACGAATTGGAAAGCAGATGGCCACGGCGATCCATGCAAGCGCGGGACGAAATCGCCCACGGTCAGGTTCTACGATTGCGAGCAGGCCCGCCAGATTATTGGTGAAGGTCCAGTTCTGAAAAAAGGACACTGCAACTCGGACGATTTCCGCAGCCGGCAGGTCATCCGGAACCCGGAACACCACAACTCCGGCATATTGCTCCGGCAGGTACAGGCGCACGTCAGCGAAACTGCCTGATCGCCCCGACCCCGAAGATCGCGGCAGGTTGGCATCGATCAGAAGTCGCATCCAGCTCATGCGACTGGAAGAGGATGAAAGGACTCTTGCGATGCGATCTCTGCCACGAATCGCAGAGCCGCTCGAATATCTTCGGCGGTCACATCGTATTCGCGATGGACATCTTCAAAGGACATGCCGCCGGCCAAGCTTCCAACCACAACGGTCACTGGAACCCGAGTAGCGCGGATAACGGACTTCCCGTGCGCGATGGTCGGACTCAGCGTGATACGCTCAGTCTTCTTGCATGGTGGTCAGATAGTAGCGTCTTCGACCGTATCCCAGCGAATGGAGTTGGCGATAACCGGGCTTGCATCCAATGCAGGCTTGCCTCCAACAGCCACCGAATCGACGACAACATCGAAAGAGGTGTGCACCAGAAAGGCTTCGAAGCGATTTACCTCAGCTCAAATCGCCGCTCTGACTGGGAATGGCAAGAAGCGGGATCTACCGGACCCTTCAGTGCCCGGATTGATCCTCCGGATCGGACCGACCGGAACGAAGTATTGGCTGTTCCGATACAAGTGGAAGGGGAATGCCACTCGCATTGCACATGGCGAATTTCAGAAGGTCGGCTTGATGATGTTCAAACCGCGAATCAATCTCGCACCGTTCCCCGCACCATTCGATCGCATTGAATGTGAAGCCATGCGACAAAAGCACAGTAAAGTGGCCATAATTACCCAATTGCGGATCCTGGACATATTGACATACCGATGGATGGTACTCTCCTCCATATGAGAACCACTGTACGTCTCGAAGAATCCTTGATGTCGCAAGCCCGCCGTGAAGCGGCGCGCCGCGGAGTCACATTGACGGCATTGATAGAACAGGGCTTGCGCCTGGTCCTTCGAAAGCCGGTAAAAAGGCCGGACAAGCACCGCATTTCCCTGCCGGTGAGCCGTGCGAAGGGGGGAGTTTTTCCAGGGATTGACCTGAGCAACTGCGCCAACCTGTGGGATCAGATGGAGGGGCGTTGATCCTTTGCGACGT
Organism: Steroidobacteraceae bacterium; assembly: GCA_044226785.1. GTDB lineage: Bacteria > Pseudomonadota > Gammaproteobacteria > Steroidobacterales > Steroidobacteraceae > TMP-86. The sequence goes on from JBGAGK010000010.1 coordinate 25,836, forward strand.
CAATGTATTGGTCTATGCGTTTCGCTCGGATTCGGTTGATCATGTCCGGTATCGGGAGTGGCTCGAAGACATCGTCAACGGTTCCTCGGATTATGCAGTGTCACCGCAGGTGCTTGCCGCCATAGTGAGAATCTGCACACACAGTAAGATATTTGCGCAACCCAGTACGGCCGCTGAAGCGTTTGCCTTCTGCAAAGCATTCATCGATCAATCCAATGCGGTGATCGTGGAAACCGGTGAACGCCATTGGTCCATCTTCGAGGCGCTCTGCCGAAAGTCATCGGCTGACGGCAACTTGATCCAAGACGCATGGTTTGCGGCCACCGCGATCGAGTCCGGCTGCGAATGGATTACCAACGATCGCGATTACTCGCGATTTGAACATTTACGTTGGCGCACTCCATTCAATTGAATTTGTGAAGTTCGCGTAATTGTTTCAATTCTGCCCCTGCTGGAGTTGCGAACTGCCGCTCATCCTGTAAACCGGCGTCAGCCTTGAACGCCGACCGGCGCCGCAACGTGTTGATTCGCTTCGTACGGCACGCGACATTATCTGGTCAATCTTCTGCGCCGGTTGACAGCACTGATGAGCTGATCACAGGTGCCCGCATGGTCGACGAGTTCGGCCCGCCGCCCCAGCCGGTTGTCCTCCCGGATCGTCAAGGCAATGGCCTCTGGCGTGCTCGTGGCCTTGGTGAGGCGAACGGTTTCGTCGATTCCGGCATCAGGAATTTCAACGGTGATTTTCACGATCATTCCCACTCGCCTGGTGGCCGATCGGTGCCGCGCAATTCCATGATCGATTGATCCGACATAGACAGCGTGGCAGCCGGCGCAACGATGGATATTCCTCGAAACGGAGAGAGCACCAGGAGGTCGACATCTCCGGTCACGATCATGCTCGCCTCCCCGTCGACAGCCAGTTCCAGAAACTGGTCGTCGCGCGGGTCCCGGCACTCACGAACGACCGTAGTGACATGGACCCATTCAGCCACTCGGGCAAACTTCTGAAAGAATTCCCGGCGATCTGCCAATGTGACGTAACGATCGAACTTGTCTTTTGACAGCGTCGTGGCAAGTTCTTCCAGCGTTGATTCGGATACCAGGGGTTGGGCAAGTTCCAGCAACCGCCGAACCGCCCTGCCCGCCACCGACTTGGGCAGCAGGAGACGACTGATCAGCGCGTTCGTATCGAAGATGACCCGCGGCTTTTGCATCTCATCGCAGCAGCGCGGCGAGCTTCCGTTCCGTCAAGCCATTTTGCTCAGCCTTTTCTCCAACGCGATCGCAGAAGGCCTGGAAATCAGCTACCGCCAACCCCTTCAAGCGGGCGTACTCCTGTGGGGAGATCAGGACAGCTTGGTCGCGGGACTGCCTGCGAATGACGACCGGACCGCGCTGCACGGCATCCAGTGCAGCGGCGAAATTCTGCTTGGCTTCAGTGGCCGAGATGTAACGCATGGAAGTCTCCGTTGAGTGGGAGTATTTTATACGAAATAGTCATTTCGTATGAAATGTACAGTGCCACAATGCTGAGAATATCGGCCTAAGAATCGCCAAAAGGTCCACCCGAATTAAATTTATTTGGAGAATTTCTATGTAAGCTATTTAAATTAAACGGTTTTATTTCTGTAAAAATTGGAGCAACTTCCATGCTCCCAAAGCAGATGCGCTACCAGACTGCGCCATGCCCCGTATCCCGTTCAATGCCAACGAGCGGCTACGCAATGCGAACAGGCGCGACGTTACTGTGCAGAAACACCACCATCGAGCTTGATTTCCGCACCGGTCATGAAAGCGCTTTCCTCGGATGCGAGATACAGAACCGCGTTCGCCACGTCCTCGGTCTGCCCCAATCGCCGCATCGGTATCTGCTTGCGCAGGCGTTCTTCCAGCCACGTGTCATCTTTGTCGGGCGCCAGATGCTTCAAGATCGGTGTCGTGACAAACGCCGGATGCACGGAGTTGCATCGGATGCTCCATCCGCGATGCGCACAGTGCAACGCGATCGACTTGGTCAACATCCAGACTGCTGCCTTCGTGGCGTTGTAGTTTGCGAAATTGTGTGACGCGATCAAACCAGCGATCGATGAAATGTTGATGATCGATCCTGGCTGGCACATTCTCATCAGAGGCAATGCTGCCTTCACACCCAGAAATACGCTATCCACGTTGACTGCCATGCCCAGTCGCCAGTCTTCGAGTGAAATGTCTTCCACGGATCCCAGCTTGGCAATGCCCGCATTGTTTACCAGTACCGACAGGCCGCCGAGATCCTCCCTTGCACGACGGATAACCGCCGTCCAATCGGTCGGCTGCGTCACGTCGTGGCGCATTGAAATCGCGATGTCCGCTCCGCATTCGCGATTGATCAGGCGGGCCTGCCCTGCCACCTTGTCGACGTTGATGTCGGTTAGCAGCACCTGCGCGCCGTTCTTTGCGAGCAGACTCGCGATGGCGGCACCAATGCCTTGCGCTGCGCCTGTCACCAGCGCGAACTTGCCTGCGACCCGCCCACTCATGTCAAAGCATGTCCCATTGTGCGCACGCTGTCATGAATCCACCGCGGATGCGGTCTGACGAACGAAGATACGCTTCGATTCGATGCAACAGAACCCAACAGATCCTCGGGCGCATCACCCCTCCACATCCCTGAGAAAGGCGTCAGCAAACTTCTCCTCGAACGGCAGCGCCGTATAAGGCATGTATTGCGCATAGGCCCCCGCACGGTACCCCCGCCGGCGATCCACGAACCCGACGGTGCCGGCCGCGCCGGACCAGCCGAAAGTTCCCTCTCCCGATCTTGAACTGGCGAGCGAGACTCGACCGCCCGCGCCGAAGCCGGCGCCTTCGATGAAAGTCCCCTGGCGCGCGACGCTGTCGTCGATGAGGTTCGACATGGCAAGCCGTGCGGTTTCGGGCCGGAGGATGCGTACGCCTGCCGCTTGCCCCTCGCCCAGCAGCATCATCAGGAAGCGATCATAGTCCCGCGCGCTGGAGACGAGTCCCGCACCGCCGAGCACTAGCGGCGGTGGGTCGAGATAGACCGAATGGTTGGCGGGATCGATCGGTTCGAGCTTTCCCTCCGATATTGCATATGTGCTGGTCAAACGGTGGGCCTCGCTCGCAGGCACACGAAACCAGGTGCTGGTCATGCCGAGCGGTTGGAAGATGCGCGCCTTCATGAACGATTCCAGCCGCTGTCCGGATGCCACTTCGATCAGCCGGCCCAACAGATCGAAGCTCACCGAATAATTCCAATGGGTTCCCGGTTCATGAACCAGCGGCAGCGATGCAAGCCTGTCAGCGTAGGTTGCCAGATCCGGGGCTGCCGCCAGCAGGGGAAAGTCCGGGATCGCATGCCGGCTCGCCAGCGCCGGAATGATGCCGGCTTCTTCATAAGCCCTTTTGATGGGTCCCGTCTGCATGGCGTTGTAGGTGAGGCCCGAAGTATGCGTCAGTAGCTGGCGCACGGTTATTTGCCTCTTCGCCGGATGAACATCCGATAGCGGTCCATCGGGGGACTCGAGCACTTGCATCCGTGAAAAGGCGGGAATGAAATCCGCGATCGGCTGATCAAGCTTCATACGGCGCTCATCGATCAGCACCATGGCCGCGATGCCGGTGATGGGCTTGGTCATCGAATACAAACGCCAGAGACTGTCGGCGCTCACCGGCGTTGGCGCATCGAGCGACTGCACCCCAGCACCGAGGAAGGCGGCCCTCTCCTGTGCCTTGCCGATGGCAGCGAGCGCGCCGGCCAGCGCTTTCCTGTCGACGAACCCCCGGATGAACGCCTGACAGGCGGGATATCGGACAGAGTCCCCGTGATGGCTGGCCGCACCCACCCGCGGCAGCAGCACAACGCCACCGCAGGATGCAAGACCGCGCAGGGCGACGCGGCGTGTCATGCCTCTACCCGAAGATTTCTGCGCGGGATCGGGTGGAAGCGGGAGGCGCATCAGGGGGTCTCGCAACCAAGCTTGCCGAGTCCGGCAGCGGGCAGCAGGGGTTCATCGATTTCCGGTGAGTCCGCCAGGCGCGCTACCCGCACCGTCGTCACGCCACCGGGCAGGAGCATGATCGTGACGCCGCCGTAGCCGCGCATCTTGGGCACGTATCGCCGGCATCCCTCGCGGATCAGAAATGGATGCCGCCAGAAGGCATGGAAGTAATCGAGTTCCGCGCCGTCGCCCGTGGGACCCGCCGGCAGCCCATGGGGAGCCATCGGATCCATGATCTGATCGACGATCGGTCGATACAGGAGCTGCCGGCCTTGCCACGCCCCGCGCTGCTGGTAGAGCCGCGCGATCTTCACCATGTCGCTGATGGTGGGGTAGTAGCCAAATGCCATCAGCGGAATGCCCTCCGCTCCGTCCTGCTCGAGGGTCGTGTTCACGGGAGCGATGTGGATGCCGATGGGCTCGAACACCTCACTCGTGAGCATCGACCAGATCGAGGCCGCCTTGCTCCGGTGCTTCTTGAGATAGCGATCGATGGCGACGCCAAGCATGAACATATCCTGGTCGCGATACCGCGCAACACGCCCCGCCCCCCACGGGTACGCCCGTCCGTCCCGCACCAAGGCGACCAGCTTGTCGTGGGCAGAGCGCGCGAAATACCAGGTGAAGTAAGTCTCGTCTATAACACCGTCCTGGATCGCATCGGCGGGCGCATCGGGCTTGCCGTTGCCGACACCCGTGGCCATGTTGATGGCATCGACGAAGCGCACGTTCCTCCATCGGGGAGAGGCCGCCGCTTCCGGCACGTAAGCGGCGATCCTGGAATTCAGCACGCCGGGACCGAATGCCTGCGCCAGCCTCAAGAGTGCGGTGGCGGTGATCATCGATTTGGTCGCCGACCAGACGCCAAATCGACGGCGCTCGCACCAGGCAAGCGGGCCTGCGGCGCCGGCGCAGCGATGAACGTAGAAGGTTCCCTGATAGCCGATGCCATCGACCACGATGCCGGATGGATCCAATCCAGCATCGATGTCCGGAGCGGCACGGCCGAGCTTCTGCTCGAGTTCGCTCCAGCTGGCGAACGGCACCTGGTCAGCCTTCGCGCGTCGATGGAGGGCAATCGTCGCGGGCAATGGTCCCGGCAACGGTTCGAATCGAGCGTGAACCTCGGCCTTGGCAGTAAAGGCGGTTTGGATCGCGAAGGGCGCGGTACCTGCGCTGATCTGCACGTGCACGTCGGACACCTCGTTGCCCCGGTAGCGAAAACGCGCCATGCCGTTGTGCGTTTCGTTTTCGAACCCATTGACGAGGGCGAACGGAAAGCTGGCATGCGACCAGCCGGCATCGTCAGCCTGCGACCAGGTCTCCCCAGGCTGCACGATGATGTCCCAATAACTGCGGCCCAGACCGAGCGTTCCCACGCGCTGCAGTTCCTCCGAAGTGGGTACCAGTTCGCCGCCATCGCTGACGAAGCTCAACCGCGCCGCGGGGAACACCCGCGGATCCTGCTGCAACGGTATGAGGGTGCGCAATTTGGAAGGAACGGTGATCATGGCCGCCTCGCGCAACACCAAGGTGCCGTGGAAGGATTGATGCGCGTTGCCCGCACCTGGTGGCGGCAGAAATGCGCTCTCCGGCTCGAGATCGCCGATGCCCTTCGCATCGGCCGGAACGCCCGGCGCAGCGGCGAGCAGGGCCGACCCTCCCAGCGCGACCATCACCAGCAAGGTGATGCCAAGCCTCATCAGAAATTCCACCGGTACTGCAGGCTCACGCTCAGCGGCTGCAGCGTCGCCACCATGGGCAATACATTGCCGTTCGCGTCGTAGTTCGGATAACCGTTGTAAGCGAGGTCACCGAGATTGGGCTTGGAATTGGTCAGGTTCTTGACATTCACCGACAATTCCGAGGCGCCCCCGCGCACGCCAATGCGGGCGTTGGTCAGGGAATAGGACGGGCGGCGGAAATTGACTCCCGCGCCACTGTTGGCGGACAGGCTGTCACCGACGTAGCTGTAGTCGGCCTGCAGAAAGCCGCGCCACCGCTCGCTCACGGGGAACTCGTAGACGCCACCAATCGTTGCGGTCCACGCGGGCGTCTGCAGCACCCGCGAACCCACCGCTTGTCCCGACGCGCCCGCGCTGGTGATGCGAGCGTCGTTGTAGCCCAATCCCAGGCGAAGCTGGAGCTCGGGAATGATCTCTCCCGCGATTTCCAGCTCGCCGCCCTTGACGCGCGCCGCACCGGCATTGGCCCGCAGGAGGAAGCCGCAGCTGGGCAGATAGAGATTCTGCTGGATATTGTCCCAATCCAAGCGAAAGCCTGCCGCACTGATGGTCACGTTAGGTCGCGCAAGGTGCGCCTTGAAGCCGACCTCGTAATTCCACACTGTGTCCGACTTGTACGAGGAGGCCTGCTGCACCGTCAAGCCCAGGCTCGCCAGTGAAGGCCCACAGGCATCGATGATGGCGGGGTTTGACCCGCCCGCACGGAAGCCCTTCGCGGCTGAGACGTACACCGATTCGCTGGCGGAGGGCTTGTAGGCCAGAGCGAACTTGGGACTGACGCCGCTTTGCGAGGCTGTTTTCGTCGGGCTTTGGAACGTACCCTGGTTGAGAAAGCCGTCCGTGAAGACGCTGCTGCTCTGGCGCAACCAGTATTGCCGCACGCCGGCTGTCAGCGAGAAGTGATCCAGAAAGTCGTAGTACAACTCACCAAACAGCGACGCATCGCGATCATGCCGCGGATACTTCAGGGCCCAGACGAGATTGGTCGGCCAATAGCCCAAGGTGACGAGATCGTCGTTAAGATTGTCCGGATTGATCGCCTCCTCCCGGTCATCCTTGAAAAACACGCCCGCGGTTCCGCTCACCCCCTTGATCGGATCGAAGGAGATCCGCGTCTCGTGCGCGACCTGCTTCTGCGTGTTGTCGCCCACCCAAGGATAAGGTTTGTAGGGAAGCGCAACCCCGAAGAAGGAAAAAATGATGTTCGTTCCTTCGGTGCCATCCTCCAGATCGTGCGTGGAGCGATTGAAGTAGCTCGTGGCGGAGGTCAGCGCCCACCCCTCGCCGCGGTAAGCCAGTTCCACCGACGTGGTCCACCAGCGGTCACGAGCGCTCGTCTGGATGTCCGCGACGCGGGCCTGGGTGTAGTCCGGTACGAAGTTCGGCAAGGGCGCGTAGGTCGCCGGAAAGCCGTGATAGGAGGTTCGTTGGACCATGAGGCGAAGACTTGCATCGAGGTGATCGGTGAGATGATCGAGGATGGATGCCGTTGCGCCATAGGTGGTCCCGGCGCCCTGGTCACCGCGGCGCTGCACGTGCGCGGGATCGGCGGGATCGGGAAAGGTCCGGGTGATGTAGCCGGCATCGTGATTGACGAAGCCGATCATGCGCACGCCCACTTTGTCGGGCACCAGGACCCAATTGCCGACCGCTTCGCCGGTGTAGTTGGCACTGCCGCCATGATCCGTGCCACCCGCTTCGGCGAGGAAGCCGAAGCGGGTGGCCGAAGTGTCCGGCTTGTGGGTCACCAGCTTGACGTTGCCTCCCAGCGAACTCTCCCCGTAGAGCGTACCTTGCGGCCCTTTGAGGATTTCGATGCGCTCGATGTCCAGCGCCCTGGGGTCGATCGAGGCTGGAACCGGCGTGTCATCGATGTAGAAGCCCGTCGTGCCAGGCCCTGTGATGCCGCGGATGGCCACCGTCCTTCCTTGCGCAATACCGGTGGTGCCATTTCCATACGCGAACGACAGGCTGGGCACTTTCGTTGCATAGTCCGTAAAGCTTTTGATGTTCAATTCCTTCAGGGAATCCGCCGAGAACGCCGTGATGCTGATTGGGATGCCGATGATCGACTCACTCTTCTTTCGGGCGGTAACGATGATTTCATCGAAGGTTTGAGTTTGTTCGGCAGGCGCCACCTGGATGACGGGGGCGCCTGCCGATCTGTCGGACAAGATCGTCGATGGCGCGGCTGCAACTCCGGCTGTCGTCGTCGAGGCGCCGCCGGTCGCCACCTCAGCGGGAAAAATCGCGATCGCGCCGCTTGCATCACGGTTGACCTGCAGTCCCGTTCCGGCAAGCAGCGCCGCGAGCGCCTGCTCGGCGCTCATCGCACCATGCACGCCGCCGGTATGACGGCCCTTCACATCCGCGGACTGATAGATCAGCTGCCTGCCAGTCTGCTTGACGTAGGACTCGAGCGCGGCCTTGAGATCACCCGCACGAATATCGAACGAGAAGTCCTGCGCCTGCACCGCGAAGGACATCGCGAGCGTGACGCCGCCGGCAAGAAGGCAGGCGCGCATGCGTGCCCAGCGTCGGTGTATCGTCATGGAATCCCCTGTTGTCGTGGACGGCCGCTTGCCGTACCAGTAAACGACAATCTGCGGATCGCTTTCCGGTATGCCGGATCGGAAGAACGAGAAGCGGCTTCGCGCCGCCCCTGCCGCGAACCAGGGGTTGCCCGGCGTGGGGTCAGGGACGGTCGGCGACGACCAGTGTGCTTTTGCCGTCGCGGTGCACCTCGAGACCGAAGCTCTCGTGAAGGAGCCGCGCAAAGCCCTCGACATTGGTGGCATCGAAGCTTCCGCTGAAACGGCGTTCCGCGGCTGCTCCTGTGATCACCAGCTGAGTACCGTTGTAGCGATTGAATCGCGCTGCGACGTCCGCAAGCGTCATCTGGTCGAAAACCAGTCGCCCCACACGCCAGCTCAGCTCATCGCGCACGGCCTGCTCGTTCTTCGCGATCACAAGCACGTTGCCGGCCGTGGCCACGGCCGATTCGTTGCGGGTCATCACGACCGGCTTCGACGCCGGCCCGCCGCCGTCGCTGTCGAGCTGGACGCGCCCTTCGATCACGGTGATCTCGCTGCGGCCATGCTCGTGGCGCACACTGAACTTCGTGCCGAGAACGGTCACGCGATCGCGGCCCGCCTGCACGACGAACGGCCGGGTCGAATCGTGCGCGATTTCAAAGTAAACCTCGCCTTCTTCCAGCCAGAACCGACGCTCCTTCTCGTTCACGATTGCGCGGCCCCGCGTGCTCGTGTTGAGCGTCACGCGCGACCCGTCTGACAAGGTCACTTCCTCCCGCGCGCCCATGCGCGTTTCCAGCGATTCGCCCCCCTTCAGATGAAATCGCGGAAATGTGGCAAATCCGACCCCGAGTATGATGCCTGCCGCAAGCGCCCATCCCGCAAGGGCGCGGCGATGCGTGCCGCGCTTGGTGCGCGGGTCGAACCGGGGGGCCATTACAGCGGCGGGTGCATCGCCTGCGGCGTTCGCCGGAGCCGGTTGCGCCGAAACGCCCGCTGGGGATGGATGCGCAGCACGCAGCATCGGTGCATCGGCGATCCGATCCATGCGCCGCCAGGCAGTGCTCAGGCGTAGCCACGAGATGTGATGCGCCGGGGACCGCGCAATCCACGATTGCAGTTCGCCTTCGAGTTGCGACGTCCAGTGCTCCGCGGTGTCGCGGCGCGCCACCCAGTCTGCGGCCTCGGCCTCGATCGTCTCGCCGTGATTCATTTCCGTCATAGGTCTCGTCCCTGTCGACCGGGACGGCTCAGCCACGCGGCCGCCGCATCCACCCCGTAGCCGGCCAATTCCTCCGCGAGGGCCCGCACGCCCAAGCTCACCTGCTTTTCCACCGTACCTTCTGAAATGCCCAGTCGCGCCGCGATCTCCTTCTGCGAAAGCGCCTCGACCTTCCGCAAGCGCACGACCTCGCGGCAGCGCGGCGGCAGGGCATCGAGCGCGGTTTCGAGCAAATCGAGTTCGGCGCGCGCTGCCGCGAGCCGTTCAGGACTCCAGGGCTCGACCGGCGGCTCCGGCAGTTCTTCCAGGGCGGCCACCAGGTCGAACTGCACGATACGTTCACGGCGCACCCGGTTGATCAACAGATTGCGCGCCGTCGTGAACAGATAGGCCGACGCGCAGTCCGGCAGACCCTCCCGCGCGACCGTCTCGTACACGCGGACGTAGATTTCCTGCCGCAAGTCGGCGATGTCCGCCGGCCGTCGCCAATGGCGACGCAGCATGTGAGTCAGCGCCGCCTCGAGCGGCAGGATTTCCGAGGCGAACCATGCCCCCAACGCCTCAGGGCCCAACCGCAAGCCGGAGTGCCTGGGCGCGACATCCGGTCCCGAGGGAGGATTCGTCATCACACTAGACTAAGACAATCGGGCGGGGGAAATCCTGGAAACAAGAGTATGATGCGGCGCAAGAGAAAGCCGGCGGGTGTCGGGAACAACCAGGCCACTTTCGCAGTACAGCCGTCGAAGGTGGGAACCGGCATCAGCCGTAGACGCCGACCGGCACCCCAACGCGTTGACTCGCGTTGTAAGGTTCGCGATATCTCTGGTCAATCCCCTGCGCCGGCGAACACATCGCGCATCGCGAACCCGGGGCTGCGGGTTGACGCATTGGAAAGCAGATGGCCACGGCGATCCATGCAAGCGCGGGACGAAATCGCACACGGTCAGGTTCAAAGATTGCGAGCCGGCCGGCCAGAGATCGCGGCAGGTTGGCATCGATCAGAAGTCGCATCTGGCGCATGCGACTGGAAGAGGATGAAAGGACTCTTGCGATGCGATCTCTGCCACGAATCGCAGAGCCGCTCGAATATCTTCGGCGGTCACATCGTATTCGCGCTGGGCATCTTCAAAGGACATGCCGCCGGCCAAGCTTCCAACCACGACGGTCACTGGAACTCGAGTACCGCGGATAACGGGCTTCCCGTGCGCGATGGTCGGATTCAGCGTGATGCGCTCATGGTCTTCTTGCATGGTGGTCAGATAGTAGCGCCTTCGACCGTACCCCGGCGACTGGAGTTGGCGATAGCCGGGCTTGCATCCAACGCAGGCTTGCCTCCAACAGCCACCGAATAGACGACAACATCGAAAGAGGTGTCCAAAGCAAGATGCCCATCGAGCCTGCAATAAATTGGAGAATATTCTTATAACTTATTTATTTTCATCAAGAATTTTCAGAGAACATCGGAGCACACTTCGTGCTCCCAAAGCAGATGCGCTACCAGACTGCGCCATGCCCCGGATCCGGTTCAATGCCAACGAGCGGGTGCGCAATGCCAACAGACGCGTGACGCGTGCAACAAAAGCAATGGAATGCGAAGGACATTCAAGCGATTCCGGGAGGTTGCGAGGACTGGTGCCCGCCTGGACGTTTGCGCATCGGCGAACCCGCGCAGGAACTTCGAGTCTGGCGCCACACCGCCCCCCATCCCAGTGCCGAAAAGGCAGCGCGCATGTCGGCGCCGTTTCAGGCCGGCTTTGGCGTTCGCAGCATGTGACCAGACTGTGCAGTAGCGAGAACTCAGATCCACCGGTCCGAGACTTGCGAGACCAAGCGACTCCCCGAGACCGTGTCGACTCTGCGCAGCCTCAAGAAATTCCACCCTGGCTGGCAACGTGAAGTCGGGTGTGGCGGTGAAAATCCGTGTTTCCTTCAGCCATTCCCGATCCCATGGTCTGTAGTAGAGCCGACTTCGGTACGAAGTGGCCCGGCTGCGCACATCCGCAAGGAACGGCGAATATTCTTCTACCATTGCGCCACCGAATACGACACCACCAGTGGCGCGCAACTGGAGAACCTCGTGGCCTGCAGATGCTGAAGTTCACGCAATTCCCGCAGGTACTCGGTGGGCGAGAATTGGGACCCTTTCCAATTCCGCGACCAGGCCATATCCAATCAGATATGCTCGATCCATCGGTCGACGCGCGGCGGCGCGTCGCTTCGCCCGCGTCAGGCAGCGCGACAGGTGCCCGACAAACAGGCTATGCACCGGATTGGTATCAGGGAATTCGCACAGCACAGGTCCGGTTCCGACTTTCTTCCATATCCGCTAACTCAGGATCGCGCGCCCGGTCTTCGCCCGCAAGACGTCATCGTCAGGACGGACCTCCCGGTGCGGTACGTCGATGCCACGCTGGACAGCCGGCCGCTCTGCGACGGCTGCCAGCCAGCGCGCAAGATGTGGAAGTCCATCGATCGTCACACCCGACCAGGCATGGGTGTGCACCCAGCTCCAGTGCGCAATATCGGCGATGGAAAATTCTCCCGCCAGAAATTCGGAGTGCGCAAGCTGGGTATCGAGCACCCCGAACAGGCGCGAGACCTCTCGTTGATATCGTTCGATGGCATACGGAATCTTTTCCGGTGCGTAACGGAAAAACACGTTTGCCTGCCCCATCATGGGACCCACTCCCCCCATCTGCAGCATCAGCCATTGGAGGACCCGTGAGCGGCCTGCCGTGTCGGCGGGCAGGAGGCGTCCGGCCCGCTCCGCCAGATAGATCAGGATCGCACCGGACTCGAAGACCACGAATCCGTCATTGGCGTGATCCACGATTGCGGGAACCTTGCCATTCGGATTGATCTTCAGGTACCAGGGACTCTTCTGTTCACCTGCGGCAAGTGAAATCGCCCGCACGGAGTAGGCAAGTTCGAGCTCCTCGAGGGCTATTGAAACCTTCCAGCCATTGGGTGTGGGTGCCGTAAAAAGCTCGATCATGACAAATTCTCCCTGTGCAAAGGCCCGAATCAACGGAAGTCATGCCCTCTCGATGCGATCTGCCTCACGGGATGCACGTGCCTCCAGTCGCCGGCGGATCAGGTTCTGACGGCGTTGGTTGATCGGGAAGCGCCACATCAGGATTCCCGCCAGAACATAGAGGATCGACGGCACAATCAGCAGCGTGAACAGGAACCCGTGCACCGCATGAGGTGTATTCACGGTTCGCATTGGATCGAACCCGAACCATCCGATCGACAGGAACGCAAGCCCGCCCCCAATTGCAACATTGGTCTTGGTCACCAGTGACTTGACGGCATAGTAGTTGGCGGTCCGGCTCTTTCCGGTCTTGAGTTCCGCGTAGTCAACGATATCACCCAGTATTGCATCCGATGCCACGCGGCTGACCGCATCGGCAAAGCCGCTGCAGCCAATCAGGATGAGCGCCGGCAGAAAGCTCGCGGGGCCAGGACTGAGAAAAGCCAGTGGCGGATAAAACAGCGCATCGAGGAAGACACCGACAGCCCAGGCGCGGTGCCTTCCGATGCGACGGATGATCCACAGCCAGGGTGGCACGGCCACGAGGTTGGCAACTGCATAACCGACCAGGATCACCGGAAAGGCCTCCGGCAACCGCAGATAGTTGACGACATAGATGTAGGAAAGGGCCAGAAAAACACCAAGACTGATGCCGCTGATGCTGTAGCTCAGCAGGAACCGGAGCATGGGCAGATTGCGGCGTAACTCCCCGACAATGCTCCACAGCCCGATGCGTACTGCCGATCCGCACACCCTCCCGTGCGGTGCGAATCGCAATGCAAGTGGAACGCTGATCAGGAACAGCACAGCAACGAGTCGGGCATTGAACTGCAACACCTCGGCGTTGAACGTATGGGAGCCCGCGCCTCCGAGAAAGGGCGACCCGAGGAACAGCAGGCTGCCAAAATAGTAGGCAAACGACCGGAACGTGAAAATCCGTGAACGCTCGGCATACTCACGCGAGATGTCCGCTCCCCAGGCATCGTAGGGAATGATGGCCATTGTCCAGCCCAGGTACAGGCACAGAGTCCATGCGAGGTAATAGCCTGCGCCGACACCGGGTGACGGTGCGTAGAGAAAGGCTACGGCGATCGACGATACGATCGCGCCCGCCACCAGCCAGGGTCGACGGCTCCAACCCAGTTGCGACGTTCGATCCGACAGATGGCCTATGACCGGATCGATTGCCGCGTCAAACAGCCGGCTGACAACCATGACCGTGCCGATCACTTTCGTCCCGATTCCCACCTCGGTTGCATAGAAACCGGGAATGATCAGCGAGGCGCAATACAGCAGCATCGCCTCGGGCACTCCTGGGGCCGCATAGGCAAGCAGCGCCCAGGTCCCGTGCGCTCGACCACCACCGGCAACGGCGATGGCTGGATTCACGGATTCACGGGCTGGCACAGGGTTCTGCGGGGTTCAGCCTGCCGCCATTTCGCGCCGTCGGCGTCGCTCCGCCAATGCCACACGCATCTCGTCGGCAATCCGGCCCACGAGAGGATCGGATTGCACGCGTTGCCAATAGCGGCTGAGGTTCGACCGGGGCGGCAATGTCGATCGTTGGCCGAAACACGCGGGCATCCACTCATCCACGAGGACCAGCATGGGCGCCAGTGTTCCGTCCGCCGTCGTGACCGCATCCCCGACCGCATAGCCGGAAGTTCCGATGTAATGGTCCAGGAAATCCAGCGCTTCTCCAACCCGATCATGCGCTGATCCCACTGCCGCAGCATCACGCCTTGCCGAAGGCTGGACCACCAGGTCAAACAGCGGAACCATCGCCATCACAAGGTAGATGTCGCTGATGCGGGACAGCAATCGCACCTGGGCCCGCTGCCAGGGATCTGATGGTCTGAGCGAGGGCTTGGGGAATGCATCGTCAAGATATTCGCAGATCACTTCCGATTCCGGCAGGGCTCGCTGGTCATCCAGGATCAGCACCGGCACCCGCCCCATCGGATTGAGCGCCAGAAATGCCCCTTTGGGTCCTGCCTCATCAAACCCTGGCGGCTCCACCACCTCGAAGTCGATACCCTTCATGTACAGGGAAAGCCGCACACGAGGAGGAAACGGCGATACCGCGATCTGATACAACTTCATGCCGGCACCCTCGTTGCAGCGCTAGAACCGCGCGCGAAGCGTGAGTCCATAGGTGCGGGGGTCCGCCGGGAATCCGCTCAGGCTGCCCGACAGGGCAACCGAATTGAACATGCCCTGGGGAAACTCCGCATTCGTCAGGTTGTGTGCCCAGATTGAAACATCCCAGCGATCGCTGTCTGAACGAAGTCCGAGGCTCGCATCAACCTGACGTGTGGTCGGCACCAGACTGCGTGGTTCGTTCGACAGCAACAGGTAGCGGCTGGTTCGCACATGCGCACCGATCCGTGTGTATCCGGTCAAACCATCACCCAAAGGCTGGCTGAACAGTCCTGCAGCCGCAAGAGTCCATCGCGGAGCATCGGGGACACGCTTGCCGGAAAGATCGCACGAAGGCGTCGTCGCGAGCAATGGGCATGGTCCGTTTGAGAAGGTTTCGATCGTGCCAAGCAGGTAGCTTGCACCAAACTCCAGCGTCAGCGGCCGCCACGGCTGCGCGGCCACCTCCAGATCCGCTCCGCGAAGCCGGATGCGGCCCGCATTCTGGAGTATGAAGGCAATGCCGTTGAAGACGTTGGCCTGGTAGTCCCGCACCCTTTCATCGAACAGCGCTACATTGGCGGTCAGGCGCCCGTCGAGCAATCGGGACTTGAAGCCCGCTTCGAGCGCATCCACACGCTCCGGTTTGAACGAGAAGCCTCCTTGCGCCGCGGTAGTGGACAGATTGAAGCCGCCGGCCTTCACACCATGCGCGAAACTGGCGTAAAAATTGAGCGTTGGGCGGAGCGCGTAGGCGATGGTCGCCTTGCCAGACACATCTGATTCACGCATCGACTTGTCGAAATTGGCCACCGGTGGAAAGAACTGCAAGGCGGACAGGGGCGCGAATGCTCCGCCCAGGAACGTATTGAAATCGATGGCGGCAAACGGGTCGTCGATCCGGATGTCGCTCCGTACATGCTTGGTGGCGGTCTCATAGCGCAATCCGCCCGAGAGCGTCCATCGATCCGCCAGGTGCAGATCCACGTTGCCGAAGATGGCCGTAGTCGCTGCGCGCTGGACATAGTGTTCATTCTCGAGACCCTGTCCGGGTGCGAAGAATGTTCCGGTCGGCAGGCCCATGATCTCTTCCAGTACCCCGACATAGCCTTCTGAAAGCAGATCCACGAATGGGCGCAGATCACGTCCGTAAATGTCCGGGCCGCCGCTGGTCAGGTGCTGGTTGGAGTAGTAGAGACCACCCAGCCAGTCCAGGCGCTGGTGGCCCCTGGAGGCAAGACGCAGTTCCTGGCTGAAACTGCGGGTCACACTCGAGCTGGCATTGTACGAAATCAGATCGCGATCGGTATAGTCGACATCGGTTTCATCGTACTGATCGTAGTAACGGAAAGCCGTTATGTTGGTCAGCTGTGCCCAGCCGATGTTCCAGTCAATCTGTGCGGAAATGCCCGAATTGCTTTCCCGGGCATAGAGCCCACCGTTGAATCTCACCTGCCGGCTGTAGGGGCTGCCACCGACAAGCGTGCCACCGAGCGCCTCTATGACCGCGATATTGGAAGGGTCGTTGTAGAAAAATGGAGCGGCACAACAATGCTCATGATATCCCGCATGGTCGGCGATCAGCCGCACGGACAGGGTGGATGTTGGCTCCAGCAGCAACTGAGCCCGTACCGATCCCCGATGGCGATCGTTGACTCGACGCCCGTCTGTCAGGTTCTCGATGAATCCGTCCCGCTCATTGAGCGTGCCGGCAATGCGGAATGCAGCCGTCGACGCGGTGATGGGAATGTTGACGCCGGCGCTCAGTGTGCGAGCGCCGAAATTCCCCACTGTCGCCTCGGCAAAGCCACCGGACTGGAACGTGGGAGCCTTGCTTCGGATACTGACGACACCGGCAGTCGTGTTCTTTCCGAACAGAGTACTCTGTGGCCCGCGCAGCACTTCGATCTGATCGATGTCGACCAGATCATCGACCGCCTCAACCTGCCTGCCTCGAAAGACGCCGTCGACGACCACGCCTACCGCAGACTCCAGACCTGCGTTGAACCCCGAGGTTGAGAGCCCCCGAATCGAGAACGACATCTGTGAGGATGTATCGGCAGGTGCAACGGCCAGCGAAGTAGTCAACCTCTGAAGATCATGCAGGTCCCGGATGCCGGCGCGCTCGACAGTCGCGCCACCGACCACCGTGACGGCAATCGGTACGTCCTGAAGATCCTGGGCGCGCTTCTGCGCTGTAACCACCACTTCCTCGAGCATCGAAGTGTCGGCAGGCGCCGCTCGCGCAATGGGCATCTGGAGCCACAGGAGTATCGTCAGCGCAGCGCCGACTACACGACGAACCGAGGCTGAACAAGGTATTGTTTCGTTCATCTCTCTGCCTCAAAGAATGGGTGACACCATCAGCCCGACCTTTCCAGGCCGTTTGCCTTACGGTCCAGGCCATCGTATGACGCCGGAAGGCCGGGATTGGTGATATCGAAGCTGGCAATCGTTGCGGGAACCGCAACAGTCGTGCCGGGAGCGCTACCTGACTCCCTCGGTAAGAACCCACTCCCGCAGCGCCTTGACCGGGCCGTTGGCGACGGCGCGCGCACGACAAATCAGGAAGACCGAGTGGGTGCCATCAAGCCGCTCACGAAAGGGCGTCACCAGACGCCCCTCCCGCAGGTCGGCGCTGCAGACCGCGTCAATGCCGATCGCGATGCCGAGCCCATCGCGGGCCGCCTGGAGCAGAAGCGGCATCGTGTCGAACTCCAGCGTGCGCCGCGGACGCACCTCGACATGGCCGACTGCATCCAGCCAATCGGACCAGGCATTTGGCATCGTGGCCAACGCCAGCCGCGTATGCGACCCCAGATCGCTGATCCTGCGCACCGGGCTCGAACGCAGCAGTGAAGGGCAGCAGACGGGAAACTGAACAAGCGGCATGAGGCGATCCGAGTGATAGGCCGGTGGCGGCGTCCGCGCCACCCGGATCGCCACATCAGCCCGGTCAGTTTCGATTCCGTCCTCGTAGCCTGCGGTATCGAGTTCGAGGTCAATTTCAGGATGCCGCTCGTAGAGCCGGGAAAGCCTTGGAATGAGCCAGTTGGCGGCACAGGAAGGTGGCAAGGACAGCCGCAGCGATGTGTCACCGCGGGAGGTCGCCAGGGTTGCGGCCGCGAAATTGAGTGCATCGAAAGCCGGACCTGTGAGCTTGAAATAGGCACGCCCATCACCCGTCAGTTCGATTGTCCGGCCACGACGGCAAAACAATCTTGCCCCGACCGACTGCTCGAGGGCCTGGATACGGCGGGTGACCGCCGACTTGGTGACATGCAGTTCCTCGGCCGCCTCGGCGTAGCTGAGTGTCCGTGCAACGGCAAGAAAGGCCTCGATCGCCCGAAGCGGCGGCAGCGGTCGGGCCTTGCGCCTGTTGCATGTCATGGTGGTCGACCCTCGGGCAGGACGAAGCATCTCGGCTGCGCCGAAGCATAGCACTGTGACCATCGGAAGACTCCCGCAACAGGCCTGCCGCGCTCCCCCCCCTTCAGTCCTGCCGGCCCTCGCCGGGACCCTCCCCGGCTCATTGGGCTACAATTTTGCTCCCTGTATCAGCACCCGGACCGCGCATGCCCATTCTCGACCGATTCAGGCTCGACGGCCGCGTCGCCATCGTCACCGGCGCCTCCAGCGGGCTGGGCGTCATCTTTGCACAGGCCCTGGCCGAGGCCGGGGCCGACGTGGTACTGGCCGCTCGCCGCGAGGACAAGCTGGATGACACGCGCAGACTGGTCGAGGCGGCCGGCCGCCGTGCCCTTGCGGTGCGCACCGACGTGACCCGGCCCGAGGACTGCCAGGCCCTGGTGGATGCAGCCATCGCCGCGTTCGGCAAGGTGGACATCCTGGTCAACAACGCCGGCATCGGCACCGCGGTGCCGGCACTCAAGGAAACACCCGAGCAGTTCCGCGCGGTCATGGACCTGAATCTCAACGCCTGTTACTGGATGGCGCAGGCCTGCGCGAAGGTCATGAAACCCGGCAGCGCCATCGTCAACATCAGCAGCATCCTGGGGCTGACCACGGCGGGCCTGCCGCAAGCCGCCTATTCGGCTTCCAAAGCCGGCCTGATCGGTCTCACCCGGGACCTGGCGCAGCAGTGGACTTCACGCCGCGGCATCCGGGTCAATGCGCTGGCGCCAGGCTTCTTCGCTACCGAGATGACGGAGCAGTACGACCCCGCCTACGTCGAACGCACCCTTCATCGTGTGCTCATGGGCCGGTTCGGTCAGCCGGAGGAGATTGCCGCGGCACTGATCTTCCTCGCGAGCGAGGCCGGCGGCTACGTCACGGGAATCACCCTGCCGGTCGAGGGTGGAGTGCTGACGAACTAGACGCGACATCCCATCTGCACGGGCCGGCTCGCTCACGATCCTGGCGCAACTCACTCTCAAAGGAATCTGATCGATGGACTTCGAATACTCGGACAGAACCAAGGATCTCATGGGGCGGCTCGAGGCTTTCATGGCTGCCCACGTCTATCCCAACGAGAGGCGCTTCCACGAACAGATCGCCGAGGGCGACCGCTGGCAGCCGACACGCATCGTCGAGGAACTGAAGGACAAGGCCCGGGCACAAGGCCTGTGGAATCTGTTTCTGCCGGATTCGGATCTCGGCGCGGGCCTGACCAACCTCGAGTACGCACCTCTGTGCGAAGTCATGGGACGGGTATCATGGGCGCCAGAGGTATTCAACTGCTCCGCTCCCGACACCGGCAACATGGAAGTGCTGGTGCGCTATGGAACGCCGGAACAGAAGCAGCAATGGCTTGAGCCTCTGCTCGAAGGGAAAATCCGCTCCGCCTTCGCCATGACGGAGCCGGAGGTCGCCTCCTCGGACGCCACGAACATCCAGTGCGCCATCACCCGCGAGGGGGATTCGTATCTCATCAACGGGCGCAAATGGTGGACCTCCGGCGCCAACGATCCCCGCTGCATGGTCTTCATCCTCATGGGCAAGACCGATCCGGACAACCCCAGCCGGCATCGCCAGCAATCCATGATTCTGGTGCCGCGTGAGGCGCCCGGCGTGAACATCCTGCGAAATCTTCCGGTGCTGGGTTTCGACGACGCGCCGCATGGCCACGCCGAGGTGGCATTCGACAACGTACGCGTACCGGCTTCGAACCTGCTGCTCGGCGAAGGCCGGGGCTTCGAGATCGCGCAGGGCCGCCTGGGACCGGGTCGCATCCATCACTGCATGCGGCTTGTCGGCCTCGCCGAACGCGCGCTGGAGAAGATGTGCCGCCGGAGCCTTGCACGGGTGGCGTTCGGCAAGCCCATCGCGCAACACGGCGTCACACTGCAACGCATTTCGGAGTCGCGCGTGCTCATAGACCAGGCAAGGCTGTTGACCCTCAAAGCCGCATTCATGATGGACACGGTGGGCAACAAGGTCGCAGCCCGGGAAATCGCCATGATCAAGGTGGTGGCGCCGGCCATGGCCTGCCAGGTCATCGACTGGGCCATCCAGGCGCACGGCGGCGGCGGATTGAGCGATGACTTCGGTCTGGCCCATGCCTACGCGACAGCGCGCTCGCTGCGCCTGGCCGACGGGCCGGACGAGGTGCATCACGCCGCGATCGGCAAGATGGAACTGGCGAAGTACCGGACTGCAACCGCCGCCCGATCATGATTTCCATACGCGGCGAAGATCGCTTCGACGAGACGAAGCTCGCAGCCTGGCTCGAATCCCATGTCGACGGATTCGCAGGCCCGCTCACGACCAGTCGATTCAAGGGCGGCCAGTCGAACCCGACGTATCGGCTCGACACGCCCGGGCACTCCTATGTTCTGCGGCGCAAGCCGATGGGCAAGCTCCTGGCGGGTGCGCACGCGGTGGATCGCGAGGCGCGCGTACAGCAGGCGCTGGCATCCACCGGGTTTCCGGTGCCTAAGGTACATGCGCTGTGTACGGACGACGAGATCGTCGGCTCATGGTTCTATGTCATGGATTTCGTCGAGGGACGGATCTTCTGGGACCCCACCCTGCCCGCGGTCGAACCGGCGGCGCGGCGCCGGTATTTCGATGCGATGAACGAGACCATCGCGCGACTCCATAGCGTCGATTACTCCGCGATCGGACTCACCGATTACGGCAAGCCCGGGGACTTCTTCTCTCGACAGATCACGCGATGGTCACGGCAGTACCTGGGCGATGTCGAGGCAGGCCGCGATGTCCACATGGACAAACTGATCGACTGGCTCCCGGCCAACATACCTGCGGGCAACGAGTCCTGTCTCACGCACGGCGACTTTCGCATCGACAACATGATTTTCCACCCCACGGAACCGCGCGTGATCGCCGTGCTCGACTGGGAACTGTCGACCCTGGGCCACCCGCTGGCTGATTTTGCCTATCACCTGCTCATGTACCGGATGCCGCCGGGGATGCTGGCCAGTCTTGCTGGTGCGGATCTTTCGGCTCTCGACATCCCGACGGAAACCGAATCCATCGACGCCTACTGCCGCCGCACGGATCGGGTGTCGATCCCCCACATCGATTTTTTCATCGTGTTCAATCTGTTCCGGCTGGCAGCCATCCTGCACGGCATCAGGGGCCGGATTGCCAGAGGCAACGCGGCGTCCGCGCAAGCCGAACGCACCGCAGCCGCCATGCCGGTGCTCAGTGAGCTTGCCTGGACGCTCGCTGGACAGACCTGAATTCGCGTGCATCGGGGGAAGTCTGCCGGAACCCGACAGGATCACTCCCATGCTCCATTGCGGAAACGAAAATCATCGTTGACGCCGCTTCCGCTGGGATACCATCCCGCGGACCGGCGGCTCAAATGGAGTTCGGGCGTTCATGAACCGTTACGTCGAATTTCTGCAAGCCGAATTGGCGCCTTACTTCGCTTCGGGCGACAGGAAGCCGCTGCGACAGCAGTGGCACGAGATGCGCGCATTGCAGGCGAGGTACCGTACACTCCCCTACCACTATTTCAAGCACCGGCTGTACGAGCGTTCCGCGCGAACGGATTTCATGGGCTACCTTCCGGCCAGTCTGGTCCAGCACTTTCGGCGCACGTACAACCCGTCCTCCCACATGCGCATGCTGGACGACAAGCGGGAAGCCGTCCGGGTGCTGAGAGGAATCGGCGTGCGCTGCGTCGAGACCCTGTTCAGCGTCGACGCCGCAGGGGCAGTCCTGAAGGGTGACAATGCAGCCGTGGACGCCGGGACGGCGGCGGTGGCGCTGCAAAGTCTTGGCGGAAATCTGTTCATCAAGCCGGTGGATTCGCGTGGCGGATTTGGCGCGTCGCGGCTCGAAGCAAACCGGGTGGATGCGGCGCTGCTCGGATCGATGCGCAACGTCCTCATCCAGCCGGTGCTGCGAAATCATCCGATCATCGTTGCCCTGAGTCCGGGTGCCCTCAACACCGTGCGCATCTGCACATTTCTCGAAGACGGCCGCTGTACCATCATCGCGGCATTGCTCAGGGTCGCCCGGGGCGACGCCGCGGTAGACAACTGGACCCAGGGCGGCATCGCGATCGACATCGACCTGTCCAGCGGCGCATTGCGAAGCACTGGAATCACCAAGGCGGCGTACGGCCGCCAAAGTTTTTCCGCCCACCCCGACACCGGCATTCCGTTCGCTTCTGTGAGAATGCCCTGGTGGCGCGAAACGCTCGAACTCGCCGAACGGGCCGCGCAAGGCCTGCTGCCCCATGCCACGCTGGGCATCGACATTGCCATCTCGCCGGACGGGCCGATTTTCGTGGAGGCAAACGGCGCCGCCGATATCTTCGCCTTGCAGGAGGTGTGTGGTCCACTCGGGGACAGCATCCTGGGTCAGCGCGTCCTTACACACTGGCTGGACTCCCGAAATCCTCGTTGAGCCGTCAGCATCGCCGGACCTGCGGCGTGACATATTTCGGCGACGCCTGTGACGCCGATCGCATGCGACAGACCTTCATTTTCGCACCAACCAGTCATGGAAATTCTGAGACTCAGGTCTGATGAGGCCCCCGATTGATTGGGTAGCATCGGGAAGACCCGCGACTCATGCAAGGCTCCGGCGCATCGATGAACAGTTACCTCGAGTTCTTCCAGACAGAGATCGGCCCCTACCTGGCATCGCGCAACCGGAAATCGCTCCGGGAGCAGTTGCAGGACATTCGCATGCTGTGGGCTCGCTACCGCAGCATTCCCTATCACTACTTCAAGCACCGACTGTACGAACGCACGGCACGCCCCGACTTCGTCGATTATCTTCCAGCCAACCTGATCCGGTATTTTCGGCGCAGTTGCAACCCGCCTTCCCTCCTGCACATCCTGAATGACAAGCGGGAGACCGTGCGGATACTGGCAGGCAAAGGCATCCGCTGTGTCGATACCCTCTTCAGCATCACCGCCGATGGAATCGTCCGCCGAGATGATGGCGCTCCCGTCGAGGCTGACGCCGCGGCCAATGCACTTCGCAACCACGGCGGAGTGCTGTTCATGAAACCCATCGATTCCCGCAGCGGGTTCGGCGCGTCGAGCATTGCATCGGACCGGGTCGACGCCGCCCTGATCCGGTCGATGCGAAATGTCGTCATCCAGCCTGCGTTGCGCAACCACCCGGTCCTCGAGGCACTGCATCCCGTCACGCTCAATACCGTGCGAGTCTGCACCTTTCTCGAGCAGGGCCGCTGCTCGATCATCGCTGCCTTTCTGAGGGTGGCACGGGGCAGCGCAATGGTCGACAACCTGAGCCAGGGCGCCATCGCGATCGGCATCGACCTGGCAAGCGGCGCGCTGAATGAGTCCGGCATTACCCTGGCCAAGCACGGACGACGCATTTTCCCGGTGCATCCTGATACGGGCGTGCAGTTCGCAGCCGTCAGACTGCCCTGGTGGCGCGAGACACTGGAACTGGCCGAGCATGCTGCGCTCGGCCTGGCACCGCACTCAACGCTGGGCCTCGACATTGCCATCACACCGGAAGGACCGGTTTTCGTGGAAGCCAATGGCGCCGGTGATATCGTATCGCCACAGGAAGCCTGCGGCCCTCTCGGGAGTACCCGCCTTGGCCGGCGCGTCATCGATCATTGGTTGAGAAAATGAAGGTCCGATACCTGATTCCGCTGGTCCTGCTTTCCGGGTGCAGCTGGATGCACGGCAGGGGCTTGTTCCACCGGCAACCGGTGCCACCCGAACCCACGCAGATCGTCGTCAGCGGAGCGCCGGTGGGTTCCATCCTGCAGGTCGACGGAACCCAGGTTGCACCGGAGCTGGCTGCGGCGGGCAAGCCCCAGGTCGTGGACACCACGGCAGGCATGCACACGGTCGAGGTCCATGTGAACGGACACACGACCTACCGGGAGGACCTCTACGTGGCTCCCGGAGAGCAACATCCGGTCATCGTCCTTTCGGGCAATCGGGGCACCTGAACGGAGTTCCTGCAAGAGCGATGGCCCCGCTTCCGGGCGGTCTACCTCACACCTGGTCGAGTTTCGCGAGCAACAGAAAATCCGGGTCCGCGTGTTCGAGTGCAGCCTGATGGCGACGGGCGCAAGCGGCTATCAACAGGTCTGTTGCAGGAACAGAAATTCCCCTGGTTCGCGCCCGCTTTGCAAGTTCGAATGCACCACGCCAGACAGGATCATCGATTGTGAGTTCCGGCAGCAGTCTCTCGAATTCCCTGAGAACCTTTTTCTCCTGGTTACCACCTGCGCCATTCCACAATTCGAGCCGGATCATTGCACACCAGCAAGCATCCCCGGTCCTTAGCGCAAGTTCCACGCGTTCCCGTACCGCACTGTCACCATCCGGCCGCAACAAGTGTATCCAGGAAGAACTGTCGACGAGAACCATGGGGCTAACCTCGGCGACGTTGTTCCTTCAAGTCCCCCACGCTGATCAACTCATTACAGGTACCGGCGTACCGGCTCAACTCCGCGACGCGTCGGCGGCGATTGAACTCACGAATCGCCGTGACGATCGCCTCACGCTTGGTCGTAGCGCGGGTGAGTCGCATGGCTTCCTCGAGATCCGCATCTGGAATATCAACCGTCGTCTTCATGAGACGTTCCGTTCAGTCCAGGGTCATCAGCGAAGCATTCCCGCCCGCCGCCGCGGTGTTGATGCTCAGGGAACGCTCATGCACCAGCCGGTCCAACGGCAGATCGGTGTCTCCCGGCTGGAGGCGCTCCGCCGGAATGATGGCGCCTTCGCGGCGCGCCAGCGTTGCCTGCAGTTCCTCGAGTTCTCCGAGATCACCATGCAGGAGCGCGGCGTGAAAATTGGCGTCCGGCGATTTCCAGTCGCGCAGGATTGATACCTGATCGCGAACGCTTGTGGGGAGGCTTTGCAGCAACGCCTCCGCGCCGGCCGGCCATGCAGCCCGGCCGCCCACCGCCAGCACGCCGGTGAGTTGCAGCAGGCGGTCGGCGTCGCTCCGGGCGATGCAAAGCACCGTGCCACGAGGCACTACCCGATAGACGTTCCGCTCACCCGTGGGCCCGGGCAGCACCACGGATTCGGCCACCCTCGCGTGGGACGCGACCTGCCTGCACGCGGCCAGCAGAGAAGCCCCATGCCGGACATCGATCCACTCGAGCAGATCGCCCAGTGCCGCGGGCAGGCCGGCCGGTCCGGACTGCTCGGAAGGTGGTAGCGCTCTGCTCAGGACATCGCCCGGCGCCCTTGAAAGCAACCGGTACAGATACAACGGGCCGCCTGCTTTGGGTCCTGTGCCCGACAGACCTTCGCCGCCGAAGGGCTGAACACCCACCACCGCGCCCACCATGTTCCGGTTCACATACAGGTTTCCCACGCGGGCTGCATCCGTGACCCGATGGATGGTCTCGTCGATCCGCGTGTGCAGACCCAGGGTCAGACCATAGCCGGTGGCATGGATCTGATCGAGCAGTTCACCGAGCTGCTCACGCCGGTACCGCAGGAAATGCAGGACCGGACCGAACACCTCCCGGCTCAGCTCGGACAGACTGTTGATTTCGATGAGGGTCGGAAGCACGAACGTACCGTGTTCGAGCGAGTCCTCGCAGTGACCCGCGATCTGCTGGACACGCGCACCGCGCGCCCGCATGTGCTCGAGATGGCGCTCGATGTTGCGCCGGGCTTCCTCGTCGATCACCGGACCCACATCCGTGGCCAGACGGCCCGGGTATCCGACCTTCAGTTCGGCCATGGCACCCAGCAGCATCTCGAGAATCCGGTCGGCGGCCTCCTCCTGCACGCACAGCACGCGAAGCGCCGAGCAGCGCTGGCCTGCACTGTCGAAGGCCGAAGTCAGGACATCGCCGACGACCTGTTCCGCCAGCGCCGAAGAGTCGACGATCATCGCGTTCTGGCCACCGGTCTCGGCGATCAGCGCCACGGCATGTCCCTGCTCATCGACCCGTCCGACCAGGCTGCGCTGCAGGATGCGTGCGACTTCCGTGGATCCGGTGAACACCACGCCCCGCACGCGCTGGTCGGCAACGAGCCTGGCACCGACCTGCGCCCCTTCTCCCGGCAGCAACTGCACCGCGCTGCGTGGCACACCGGCCGCCAACAGCGCACGCACGCCAGCGGCGGCGATCAGCGGAGTCTGTTCTGCCGGCTTGGCCAGCACGACATTGCCGGCCGCCAGTGCCGCGGAAATCTGTCCCATGAAAATCGCCAGCGGAAAATTCCAGGGACTGATGCACACCACCGGGCCGAGCGGACGATGCGTCCCGTTGTCGAAGGATTCACGCACCTGGGCTGCGTAGTAGCGCAGAAAGTCCACCGCTTCGCGCACCTCGGACAGGGCATTTGCGGCCGTCTTGCCTGCCTCGCGGATCAACAGTCCCATCAAGTGCGGTGCGTCGGTCTCCAGATTCATCGCCGCGAGTTCCAGCAATCGGGCCCGCTCCGCGGGTGAGGTACCCGCCCATGCAGCGGCACCGTTCTGCGCTGCCTCGAGCGCAAGGTCGACATCCTCGGGAGTCGCCTCGCGCACCGTGCCCACTTCATCGCGCCGGTCGGCCGGATTGAGCACCGGCCGCGACGGACCCTCTCCTGTCTCCCGGGCCAGCATCGGAAGCGAAGCCCACGCCATGTGCTGTGCTTCCCCGAAGCTTTCCGCCAGGGACTGCAACTGTGCCTCGCTGGCCAGATCGAGGCCGTGCGAATTGGCGCGGGTGCCATACAGGTCCCGCGGCAAGGGAATCAACGGATGCGGCAAGCCGGTGGCACCCTCGATGTGGCCGGACTGACTGATCTGCTCGAACGGATCGCGCACCAGTTCATCGACCGGAATCGATTCATCCGCGATGCGATTCACGAAAGAGGTGTTGGCGCCATTCTCAAGCAATCGCCGCACCAGATAGGCCAGCAGCGTTTCATGCGTCCCCACCGGCGCGTAGATCCGGCAGGGCCGTCCCAGCCCCCCGGATTCTGCGGACCCTACGACCTGCTCGTACAGCGGCTCGCCCATCCCGTGCAGACACTGGAATTCGTACTGCCCGACCGAGTACCGATCCGGCCCCGCCAATTCATAGACGGTGGCCAGAGTAGCTGCGTTGTGGGTGGCGAACTGGGGATACACCGCATCCGGCGCCGCGAGGAGCTTGCGTGCGCAGGCGATGTAGGCGGCGTCGGTATAGGGCTTTCGTGTGTAGACGGGATACCCGTCCAGCCCATCGACCTGGGCACGCTTGATCTCGGAATCCCAGTACGCGCCCTTGACCAGCCGGATCATGAGCCGGCGCCGGGCACGGCGCGCAAGGTCGATCACGCAGTCGACCACCCAGGGGCAGCGCTTCTGATAAGCCTGGATCACGAACCCGAGGCCATCCCAGCCCTTCAGGGACGGTTCAAGAGCGAGACGCTCCAGCAGATCCAGTGACAGCTCGAGCCGTTCGGCTTCCTCGGCATCGATGTTGAGGCACAGGTCATATCGCTTGGCCAGCACACACAGCCGGACCAGGACGGGATACAGCTCGGTCATGATGCGCGGGTACTGCGCACGCGAATATCGGGGATGGAGCGCGGAGAGCTTGATGGAAATGCCGGGCCCGTCGAGGATTCCCCGCCCTGCCGAGTGCCTGCCGATGGCGTGGATGGCCTGCTCGTACTCACGCAGATAGCGGGCCGCATCATGCGCCGTCAGCGCAGCTTCGCCCAGCATGTCATAGGAGTACCGAAAGCCCTGCGCCTCGCGCTCGCGGCTGTTCTTCAGCGCCTCTCCGATGGACTCGCCGGTCACGAACTGTTCGCCCATCATGCGCATGGCAAGATCCACGCTCTTGCGGATCAGCGGTTCCCCGCCGGCTGCGACCATCCGTCCGATGGCCGCCGACAGGCCGGTCTCGCTGTGGGTCGAGACCAGCTTGCCGGTGATCAGCAGGCCCCAGGTTGCGGCATTCACGAACAGCGAGGGGCTCCTTCCCAGATGGGTCTGCCACTGGCCCAGCGAGATCTTGTCGCGAATCAGCGCATCCCGGGTCGCGGCGTCAGGAATGCGCAGCAACGCCTCGGCCAGGCACATCAGCGCAATGCCCTCCTGCGACGACAGGGCATACTCCTGCAACAGGTTTTGCACCAGACCGCTCCGGCCCCCGCCGGCGCCACGATCGCGCAGCGACCCGGCCAGACGAAGCGCCAGCGAACGGCTCCTCGCAACCAGATCCGGTGACAGTCCCGCCTCGGCCACGACGTGGGCTACGGCTTCCGGCTCGGGTATCCGGCAGGCCGCCGTGATGGCGCGACGGAGCGGTGTCGTGGCGAAGCTCGATGGAGTGACGAAGTGCTGCCGATCGTATCCGGCTTGCAGGGTTGATGTGCTCATGAAGTGTGCGAGTTCGACAAATCAGTCCGCAAAGCCGCCCATTTGATGTATCTTCCTGTTCGACCCGATGCTGATTTTTATCCCTGATTCACTATACACCATGCCATTCCCGGCTCCCGCACGCCGCTGCGACCCTTCGCAAGTCCGCTGACGGACATGGACTCGACCACCGCACAGCCCGCAGCCGTGGGACATGAGGAGCGCACGGCCTACACCGTGATCATCGCCATCGCGTCGTGCCACCTGCTCAACGACATGATGCAATCGCTCCTGCCGGCGATCTACCCGAACCTCAAGGCAGCCTATGGCCTGACTTTCGGGCAGGTCGGCATCCTGACCGCGGCATTCCAGATCACGGCTTCACTGCTCCAGCCCGTGGTGGGTCTGGCTGCCGATCGCAGGCCCATGCCGTTTTCCCTGCCCGCGGGCACGCTGTTCACGCTTCTCGGCCTCGTGGTGCTGGGTCTTGCACGCAGTTACCCCGGATTGCTGATGGGTGCCTGCATGTTGGGCATGGGCTCCTCGGTGTTTCATCCTGAATCTGCGCGCGTGGCGCGCATGGCCGCGGGCGCACGGCCGGGTCTGGCGCAATCCATGTTCCAGGTCGGCGGGAATACCGGATCGGCGGTGGGTCCGCTGTTTGCCGCGCTGATCGTGGCCCAGCGCGGCCAGACCAGCCTGGTGGCGTTTTCCCTGCTGGCCCTGATCTCGACCGTGATCCTGTGGAATGTAAGTCACTGGTACCGGCAGCATGGCCTGGCGCGCCTGGCGGGCTTGCGCAAGCGTCGCCGTCTTGCCCCTGCGCTGCCCCGGCGGCAGGTCATCATGGGCGTGCTGATCCTTCTGGCGCTGATTTTCTCCAAGTACTTCTATCTGGCCAACCTGACCAGCTACTTCACCTTCTTTCTCATCCACAAGTTCGGGGTGAGCGTGGCCGCATCCCAGCTGCACCTGTTCGTCCTGCTCGGTGCGATCGCCGTCGGCACCTTGCTCGGCGGTCCGCTCGGCGATCGCTTCGGGCGCAAGACCGTCATCTGGTTTTCCATCCTCGGCGTGCTGCCCTTCACCCTGCTCCTGCCCTATGTCAGCCTGTTCTGGACCGGTCCGCTGACGGTGATCATCGGCCTGATCATCGCCTCGGCGTTTCCCGCCATCGTCGTCTATGCGCAGGAACTGGTGATCGGAAAGGTGGGCATGATCTCGGGACTCATGTACGGCTTCTCGTTCGGCATGGGCGGTCTGGGCGCAGCGCTGCTCGGTGCACTGGCCGATGCCCGAGGGATCGAGTACGTGTTCTGGATCACTTCGTTCCTGCCATTGTTCGGAGCGCTGGCCTACTGGCTGCCGGACATTGCCCTTCCAGGACATCATGATGAATCGGGAGAGCCCGGCGGCTTCGACTGACGTCCAGCTCCCCGAGGATGACCAGACCCGGTAGCCGCGCGGTTCAGCTGCGCCGGCGTCGCCCGGCCTTCAGGTCCCGCGCGGTGAGCGGCGGGTTTCCGCTCGTCAGGGGATATCCCTGCGCGCAGATCGAAAGCTTGCGAAAGGCTTCGCCCGAACGCCTGCTGTCCGGTTCGGCGAAGTGCTGCAGCAGGATGCCGTCGGTGCCGGCGATGATGAAGCGGCTCAGCCCGTCGATGTCCAGATCTGCCCGACCCTGCACGTCGGTGGCTTCATGAAACACTCTGGAATAGACCCCCAGGTACTCCTGGGACTGTCGCGCCGCCAGCTCATCAAGGCCATTGCGAATGGCGTAATTGGTGAGTTCGCTCTGCATGAGCTGGCCTTCCATGTTCCGTTGTGAAAAATCCCAGGACAGCGCGATGACGCGTTCGATGCGCTCGACCAGCGGACTGGGTGCGGCGAAGTCACGTCGGGATTCGGCGCGGATGGTCGCGAGCATGTCATCGTAGATCGCCACGAGCAACGCATCCTTGTTGGCGAAGTGGTAGTGGATGGTGGCAAGGTTGATCCCGGCCACTTCGGCAATGCGCCGCGTGGTGGCATTCCAGATGCCCTCGGCAAAGATCACGCGGCGTCCCGCCTCGATGATCTGTTCGCGCCGGCCGGGACTGCGCGGCCGGCGGAGCACCGGGGTTGCTCGCCTCATTCCGGCTTTCGGGGATTCCACGCCGCGGCCGCGCGGAAAAAATCAAGACACTCGCCCATCAGTTTCATTTCCTGATCCGGGGGAAAGAAGCTCAGTTTCACCACGACGGTCCGCGTTGCAGGGTCGACGAAAATGAACTGCCCCTGCAACCCGATCGCTGTATACATGCCCGTCCCATGCAATGTCCACCACTGATAGCCGTAACCCAGCGGAATCGGCGGTGGAGGTTCATGGCCTGGCGCCGGCGCATCGATGGGCCGGGAAGCCGTGGATTCGGCCACCCACTGCTTCGGGACGATCTGCCGGCCCATGACCTGCCCGCTCTGGAGCATCATCTGTCCCAGTCGCGCATAGTCACGGGCCTGGGCGTTGAAGCCCATCCCGGCAAGCTCCCTCCCGGATCCCGGGGGCCCATCGGCGATCCAGAATCCGTTGGCCTGCATGCCCATCGGCTCCCAGAGCCGGGTGGTCATGTAGGTCGCAAGCGGCTGACCCACCGCTCTTTCGAGCGCCCAGGCCAGCACTGCCGTATCCATGGTGGAATAGTTGAACTGTCTGCCCGGCTCCATCCGGCGTTTGAGACTGGGCGCGAGATCGGCGAACCGGTGGGTGTTCTGCACGATGGCCTGCTCGAACACCTGTTGGGCTGGACTGTTCGTGCCGAAGTCGTAACGCTCGTCGTAGGCCACGCCGGAACGCATGCGCAGGAGGTTGCGCAGCGACACCCCCTCATAACCCGAACCCTTGAGCTCCGGCACGAAGCGCTCCACCGCATCATCCAGCGACTGGATGCGCCCCTCCCCCACGGCGATGCCGACCAGCATCGACACAATGGACTTGGCCATCGAGAAAGAGGCGAAATGGCTGCGCTCATTGCTCATGTTCAGGTAGTGCTCGTACACCACCGTCCCGTCCTTGAGGATGAGCAGTGCATTGGTGAATGTGCGCTCCTCGAACTGGCGCGCAGGAATGCGCGCGCCGGCGCTGTCGTAGCTGAAATCCAGCGTACTGCTCCGGACCGGCAACGTCCACACACTGCCCGCCCGACCCACCTGTCGGGTATCGAACAACTGATCCATGGACCGGAAATTCAGCATGTTGCCGGGCGACTCCAGCATGTGCCGGCGCGCCGCCTGCAGGGCAGGCGGAACGGTGCTGAGGGACGTCTCGCCCTTGAGCAACATCGGCATCGTCAGGCCCGTGCAGGTCAGGAGCACAAGAGAGGCAACCTTGGGCGATGGGCGCTTGTGCGTTGAATGATCGGTCATGATGTACCTGCGGGAATTTTCAGAAATGCCGTGAGACCGTGAAGAATGTCGTCCGCGGCATGCCTGGGGTTCCAGTCACGTTGAAAAGGCTCCCGTCCGCGTTGAGCGCCGGAATCCTGGCGAGGTAATACAGCTTGTCGGTCAGATTGGCAATCTCGAAAGCCGCGGACCACTTGTCCTCGGCGTCCGCCCATGACAGCCGGAGACTGGTCAGCAGGTAACCTGGCTGCGCGGCTTCCGGGGTATTGGCCAGATCGAAATACACCAGCGACCGGCCCGAGACATCGGCACGCAGGGTCAGCGAACCCCGATCCGCAAGACCCAGGGTGTACTGGGCACCGACCGAACCTTGCCAGCGCGGCACGTAGGGTGCGGTTGACTGCAGTGTCAGACCGCCCACCTGGCCGGCGGCCTGCCCCAGGTCAATGACATCGTAGTGCAGGTAGCTCAAGGTAGCATCCAGCTGCAGGCCCTTCCCCAGGCGTGCTTCGAACTCGCCCTCGAAACCGGTGATGCGGACATGGCCAGCATTCACCACGATGGTTCCCCCATCGCCCAGCGGCGGCGGTAGAAACTGGCTGAGCTGGATCTGCCGGTAATCGCTCAGGTAAGCATCGACATTCAGCAGCAGATGATGATCCAGCCATTCGGTCTTCGCGCCGATCTCATATGCCGACAGCTTCTCAGGACCGAAGGGCCGGATGTCCGAGTCCGTGATCGGCTTCGGATTGATCCCCCCCATCTTGTACCCGGTTGCAAAACTGGCGTAGGTCATGAAGTCCGGCGTCCAGCGGTACTGGAGCGAGACCTTGGGATCGGCGCGATGGGCCGACGTGCTGCCGCCGGCATCCGGTGCATAGATGGGAGTTCCCGGCACGAAGAACGGCACCGGCGGATTGGTCGCGGTGAAGTCATGATTGAACGCCTGGTGCTTCTCGTCATTGCTGTAACGTACACCAGCCTCGATGGAGAGCCGGTCGGTCAGATGATAGATACCGTGGATGAACGCCGACTTGCTCTTGAGTTCCGTGGGATCGTCGAGCGTGAAATTGAAGCCGTAGAAGACTCCCGGGACGATTTCCAGCGCAGGCAGTTCGATCATCCCGCCGTAGACGCCATGCGACTTGTCGAAGTACAGCCCTCCCACCCATTCGAGCCGGTTGTCCATCGCCGTGCCACTCAACTGAAGTTCATCGCTGAACTGCCAGCGGTCCAGCCTGTTGTCCTCGAGGTAGGTCGGTACCGGAGCAGGATCGGTGTTGGTAAAGCGCGCGCGGTAGCTCTGATAAGCCATCACGTTCCTCAACTGGAAGCCCCACGGGGTGCGCCACTCGATCTTGTCCGACACATCCCATGCACGCAGGTTGTTGTTGGTAGGCGGGCTGAATCCGGTGCCCGGATTGCGGAAGGATGAATAATTGGAAAACGGATTGCCGGTCACGTACAACGGGCTGCTCGCGCCAACGCCCAGGTTGAGCCCGCCCGCCGCAACCGGTGCAAGGGCGATGACCGCGTTGTAGATTGCGGTTCCCGAGCCTGGTGCCGCTGCGTTCTGCACCAGCAGCGTTTCCGCACCCGCCTCGCTGGTGTCATCGTGAAGATCGCCCTTGAGCACCATGGAGAAATCCGCGTTCGGTGTCCACTTCAAGGTGGCACGGAAGGAGCGTTCGTCATCTCCGCCCTCGCGGCCCAATCGGCAATCCGAACCGCTGCTGGCGCGCGGGAGATTGCTCATGCCGGGCCGCGCGCAGGCAAAATCCAGACGATCCACGTAGCCATCCATGGTGTTCGAGGCAGCACCGATTCCCAGCGCCAGCTGGTTCTCGATCAACGGAACATCGAAGCTGGCCTTGACGAACTGCCGGTTGAACCGTCCGTAACCCACGCTCACCTGTCCGGAACCATCACCCTTGGGTTCCGGGGTGTACAGCAGGATGGCGCCGGCCTCGTTGTTCTTTCCGAACAGGGTGCCCTGGGGGCCCCTCAGCACCTGCACGTTGGCAATGTCGGCCAACTGGAAGATCGATCCATACACCGAACCGAAATACACGTCGTCCACGTAGAAGCCGACGCCGGGTTCGAAGGCATAGGTGAACTGATCCTGGCCAACGCCACGCATGTACGCCAATGCGGATTTGCCTGAATAGTTGCCCCCCGGCATCAGGGTGACGCTGGGTGCCGACCGTGCGATGTCCAGCACATTGGTCATGCCCTTGGCGGCAATGTCCTGCGCGGTCACGACGGTGGCGGAGATCGGGGTCAACTGCAGGTTTTCTTCCTTGCGGCGCGCGGTCACCACCACTTCAGGAATGGTGTCCGGCTGGATCCCCGGCTGGTCCTGCGCCGCATGCGCGCCATTGCCAGCACCACCCGCGACCATCAGGCCCATCAGCAGCAGGCGCAGTCGGCATTTCCGGTCTGTGTACATGTTCATCCCCCCAGGCAAGTCATTTGATTTGGTCATGTGATCAACTATAGTGCGCTGTCGAAACGCATGTCAATGCGGCCAGGTCCGGCAAGGCCGTGGCGGAACTTCAGGGAGCAGCGAGCGGGTCGGCCCGGCAGGGCTGCATCAGCATGGCGGGACAGGTGCCGCTTCGCGCAGGCACCACGACGTCTGGCAGCTCACCGAACACGAGGCGCGACGGGTGCGCCTCGTCATGCCAGATCGAGACTCTTGCCGGAAGCGTTGCATGATCGAAGCTGTTGCCACCCGTGGCAGATGGCGCATCGATCCACAGGCGCATCCGGGCCCCCTTGTGAAAGGCGTAGGAGACCTTGGTCAGTTCGACCCTGGCCAGGTCCGGCACACCCGGTGTCATGGCCCGGATGCAGGATGGCCGGTCGCACAGCCAGGGTCTTGCGGGCATGGACAACAGAGGATCGAGGGCACGGCTGGACAGGCGCAACCAGCCACGCTGCACGAAACGCTCCTGCCCATCCCGGACCTCGGTCAGCGTCACCTGCAGATCCGCATCGCTCGCTGTCAGTGACACCCACAGGTCCGCACTCAGGGGACCGTAGATCACCATGTCCCGAGGCAGGGCCTCGCTGGTGTAGGCAAGGCTTCCCGCGCGCCAGTCCGGTGCCATGGGCCCAAAGGACTGCTGGTCGCGATCGGCATCCACGGTGGGTCCCTCGACCGGATAGTCGAACTCATCGGCCACAGTTGCTCCGGAGCCCGGAACCTTGCGGTCGAAGACAAGTGCATGGTCCGGCGCGAAATACAGTTCCCGCAGCGTAACCGGCATGGGGTAGGTGTTGCCGGTCACGATCCAGCCTGACTGCGCCTGCTCGTCGTGTTCATGCCCGGTGGCACCGGGTCGCGTATGCGTCTCCTGCCAGACCTGCACATGCGGGCGATGTTCGAATCCGTTGTCGAGCCCCTTGAGGAAGTGATCGAAAAAATCCAGCAACATCGGCCGGAACTGGAGCGATTCGTACAGATCATGATTGCCGTTGGTCTGCACGTACCAGAGCTTGCGCGGATCAAGCCGCTCCTGGTAGTAGCCGGCTCGAGCCGTGGTTGCCTCGTCCTGGAATGCCTCGAGCGAGAGCACTGGAACCGCAATGCGATCGGCATGATCCAGGATGGTACGGCGATCGATCCACTCGTCCCGCAGCGGATGCTCGATGAGCTGGGTCGGCAGGTTCACCGCCTGCGTCTCGCCGTTTCGGTAGTTGCGCTCCAGCTGCGCAAGACAGCGCTGGTCGTTCTCCGCTCTCGCACTCTCCCGGGCCGCCAGCCAGCGTGAATGCAGGAACATCCACCAGCCCGTGACGAAGCCCTGCGAGGGCACGCCGCCGATGGCCCAGCTGTCGCGGCGCGGATCGGTCAGCGCCATGCCGGGCGCGATGGCCTTCAGGTGCGGCGGGCGTTCGCTGGCCGTGGCGATCTGCGACATGCCCGCCCAAGACCAGTTGGCCATGCCGACTGATCCCGTGGACCAGGGCTGAACGGCAGCCCATTCCACGATGTCATGACCATCCTGTCCGTAAGATGGCCCGAGAAAGTCGAATACGCCTTCCGAGCAGCCGGTGCCGCGGGCGTTCACGCCGAGCACCGCGTAGCCTCGCTCCAGCAGGGAACGGTCGATGCTCGCCGACATGGCGGTGTCGTTGCGCAGGTATGCGTAGCCGCCAATGGCGCCCGGGTCATAGCCGCTGTAGTTCAGCACCACGGGAAACGGTCCGCGGCCGCGGGGCAACAGCACTGAATAGCGCAGTTCGATGCCGTCGCGGGCCTTGATGTAGCCGGTCAGGCGTTTCGCCCAGGCCGGTTTGATCGGTGCAGTCTGGATATTGAAACCCGGCGGCACGCCCCACCGGGCATCGGCGTCCGCCTGGTCGGCCAATGCAAAGGAACCAGGCAACACCGTCAACGTGAAGACAGCGACCGCCCAGGTGCGACGAGATGACATGGTGATCATGGAATCTCCTAGTTCACGCGATAGATCTGGATGAGCCGGTCGTTTTCGTGAGGACCTCTTGCCAGGCGCATCGAGGCCGGCACGTCCACCAGCGTGGAGATGAACAATGCCCTGTTCAACCAGTCGTATTTGCCCTTCGGCGCGATGAACTCCGGCGCCAGGCGATAGTGCCACCCATCGCGCCCGTTCCCGCCATAGGAAAGTCCCTTGTTGTGGATGATGATGGTGACGCCATCATCGGTGCGCTGCCCGTCCTTGCTGGCACCGGCGCCACCCGGAGACTCCGGATCCGAACAGGTCACCACCAGCTGCATCACGAGTTCCAGCTTCGGAGGGTCGTGTTCCGTCATGGGCCATGTCTCCCCATTGTCCACTGACGCCCCCGCCACAACCCGCGTTGACAGCAGCAGCCAGGCAACTGCCGACATGACTGCCAGTGTAATCGACGCCCGCCCCATCCCCATGACGATCTCCTGATTTATCGATTTAATCAGTTGACCAGTAATGTAGGGCAAGCCGCGTCCGAAGG
This sequence comes from Steroidobacteraceae bacterium, assembly GCA_044226785.1. Classification (GTDB taxonomy): domain Bacteria; phylum Pseudomonadota; class Gammaproteobacteria; order Steroidobacterales; family Steroidobacteraceae; genus TMP-86. The sequence goes on from JBGAGK010000010.1 coordinate 62,618, forward strand.
CAATGCATGCCGCATGATGCCGGCCTGCCGGGGCCGGCGTTCAGGCGCGGCGCGGCTCCACCCTCATCAGCAGATCCGATCGCAACCTGTAATTGATGCGCGCTTCGATGTGCGGTGCCTCGTCGGACAGAGGGCTCATGCGAAAGCGCCGCGCCATCACCGCCAGATGCGTCAGCAGCTCATACTTTGCAAGCGCTTCGCCGATGCAATGTCTGGGCCCGACTCCGAATGGTATGTAGGCGAACCGGTCCCGCTCCGCATCGGCCGCTTCGTTGAAGCGCTCCGGATCGAAGCGCTCCGGTTCAGCCCAGTGCGCGGGATGGCGGTGCACGAAATACGGACTGATGAGAACATCCGTTCCTGCCGTGATCGGAAAACCGCCGAGCACATCGGGCTTGAGTGCCCGGCGCGAAATGATCCAGCCGGGCGGGCACAGGCGCAGGGTTTCCTTCATGACCTGCTGCCCCGTCATCCAGCCCTCCAGTTCCTCGAGGTCGAGGACCCGGTCCGGCAACTCCCCGGCCGACATCGCCAGCCGCTCCTGGATCTGCGGGTGCTGGCCCAGCTGATACCAGGTCCACGTCAGTGTCGAGGCCGTGGTCTCATGCCCGGCCACCACCAGTGTCAACAACTCGTCGATGAGTTGCCGGTCGCTCATGGTCTCGCCGGTCTCCTTGTCGGTGGCTGCCATCGCCATGCCGAAGAAGTCGAAGTGCTGCTCCTGGGGATTCGCCCGGCGCCGGGCGATCAGCTCACGCAGGATCTTGCCGAGCGAGCGCAGGCGGTAGGCGAAAGCCAGATCCCGGTTGGCGTCGGTGTGCACGATGTCGAAGGGGTTGGCCCCGAAGCGCTGCTGGATCAGCGGCAGGTCGGTCCCGAAGATGGTACGCAGGTTGATCTCCAGCGTCAGGGCGCTGGCCGCCTCGGTGATGTTGACCGGCTCGCCCCGGGCGGCCTGCTGCTGCCAGCGCCGTGCATACTCCGTCGTGACTTCATGCAGCGTGCTGCCGAACTGCGCGATGATGCGCCGGTGGAAAACCGGTTGCAGCATGCGTCTCTGCCGCTGCCAGAGATCGCCATTGCTGGTCATGATGCCATGGCCCAGCAGGATGGATATCTGGTCGTTCCCCACGCCCTTGATGTAGTTGCGGTGGTTGGTCAGGAAAACCCGCTTGATGGCCGCGGGCTGGTTGACCACATAGGTGAAGGAACCGCGCTGCGGGGAGAACACCCGGAACAGATCCCCATACTCGCGCGTGTAGCCCTTGAGTCTTTCCAGCGACTCCTCGGTCCCCCCCAGATCGAACTGCTCGGCCGGGCCTGGAACCTGCCCCTGCGCTGCCTGGCTGGAACTCATGCGCCCACCTTCATCCACACACACCTGTCCGCAGGGATCATGATACGCATCATGCGTGCCCAGGAATACGTGGAAGCCACGGGCTGGAGCGCTGGCGATCAGCGTGGCCGTGGTGCTATTGGTGCCTGATGGTACGTATCACGTTCATCGACGCCGACGACAACCGTTTCGAGGTGGATGCCGAGCCGGCCAGTACGCTGATGGAAACCGCGATCACCCACGAGATTCCCAGCATCGTGGGATTCTGCGGCGGGATGAGCGCCTGCGGCACTTGCCATTGTTACCCGGAAGGCGAGGTCGCGGACCGCCTCCCCGAGCGCAATGACAACGAGAAGGACATGCTGTGTCGGGTGCTCGATCCGCTGCCGTCCAGCCGGCTCGCCTGCCAGATCCGCATCGACCAGGCTCTCGACGGTCTGGTCGTCCGGCTGCCCTCACGGCAGCGGACGCCCTGAATCCGCGCCGGCTGCGCCGAGAGCCGGCCCGAGCGGCCGCGTCAGCGCCGCTCGAGCACCTGCACCGCGGAAGCGGTGTTGGAGATCGGAATGTGGTAGTTGCGGAACGCCTCGTGCGCTGCACCGCCCAGGATCCCGCGCCCCACGATCCAGTTCAGGATTTCGAGCCCCTGCGTGCCGGAAAGCGCCACGATGTCCCGGGGCGTGTATGCCGCCAGCCGCGCAGGCTCGTTGATCAGTGCATCCAGGCACAGGGCATCGAACTCCGGATTGATGAACCCGGCGCGCTCGCCATCGAGCTGATGCGACAGGCCACCCGTCGACAGGACCAGAACCCGTTCCCTGCCCGGCCAGGCGGCAATGGCCCGGCCGATGGATTGGCCGAACTTGAGGCAACGCGCCGGCGAGGGAACCGGATGCTGCACGGTGTTGATCGACACGGGCACGATGCGCACCGGTGCCGGCCCATCAGGCCAGAGAAGCTGGAGCGGGATGGTGACTCCGTGGTCCACTTTCATTTCCTGACAGGTGGTCGGATCGAATTCATCCGCCATGACGCCTTCGATGATGGCCCAGGACAGACCCGCATCACCGCGCAGGGGGTCGATCACCGGGATACCCCAGCCCTCGTCCGCGGACGCGTAGGAGTCCGCCGCGCCAATCGCGAAGGTGGGCATCTTGTCGAGAAAGAAGTTGAGACCATGATCGTTGTACACCACGACGACCACCTCGGGGCGCTTGCGCCCCAGCCATTCGCGCACCGGCAGGAAGCCGTCGAAGAACGGCTTCCAGTACGGGTCCTGCTGCAGGCGCCGGGCAATCGCCCCGCCGATGGCGGGCACGTGGGAGGTGGAAACCTGTCCGATGAGTTCAGCCATGTGACAACTCCCCACGCCGCACGGCGTCGTTGAATTTTGCGTAACTCTGGAGCTTGTCCTTGAATTCCGGCTTGCTCGTGCCGGTCTGCTGCGCACCCAGGTCCTGCACATCCAGACCGAAAATGCCGGCAAACTTGGCCAGGTAATACACGTTGCCGCCGGCTGCGATCAGCGCCAGCACGTTGCGCTCGCGCACCGCGCGGCGCTGCTCCTCGTTCAGCCCGAACCGCCTGCAATAGGCATCCTCATCGGCCTTGAACGCGTCCCGGTTTTCCGCATCGTTGAACGAATAGCACATCTTGTTCAGTGCATAGCCCTTGCGGGCCGCGACTGAATCGAAAATCGGGGTGCCGGGGATCGGCTGGTCAGTCATGGTGGCCTCCATACGCGGGCACCTGTGCCCGTGGCACAGCGTAGTCGCCGTGCACGCGCCGCCACCATACGTACTGTCAGGGAGCGGCCTGAGGATTGTCCGCATCGGGCCCGGCCGGTAGCGGTACCCGGGGCTCCCGGGTTCGACTACGAGCCTTGCCGGGCGTGATCCGCCAGCACCAGGGAAAGCGCGGCCGTCAGCTTCCTGACATAGGCCAGATGCAGGAATTCGTTGGGTCCGTGGGCGTTGGAATGTGGGCCGAGCACACCGGTGATGAAAAACTGCGTCCCCGGAAACTGCTTGCCCAGCATGGCCATGAACGGAATGGTGCCGCCGCAGCCCGCATGCATGGCCTCGCAGCCGAAGACCGCCTCCGATGCCCGGGCGATGCTGCGCTCGAGCCAGGGCGCAAAGGAAGGGGCATTCCAGCCATCGGTGGGCGGATCGATCTCGAAGCGCACCTGCGCTCCATATGGCGGATCCTCCTCCAGCCGCTCGCGCATCACCTTCGCGGCGCGGGCAGCGTCGCAAGTGGGTGGCAGTCGCATCGAAAGCTTCAGCGCCACGCTCGGCAGCAGGACATTGCCTGCATTGGCTACCGGCGGCAGGCCGTCGGCACCGGTCACCGCCAGACTCGCCCGCCAGGTGTAGTTGGTGATCAATTGCGCAGGGTCGGCCGAGATCGACCGCACACCGCGGGCCCAGGGCAGTCTTGCAGCAACCTCATCCCCCAGGGCCGCAGCCGCCCGCTGGATCTGCAAACGGCGGTCCCCGGGAACTTCCGACTGGAATTCCGGCAGCCGGACATCGCCGGTGAGCGGGTCTTCCAGCCGGGCCAGCAACTGCTGCACGACCCGGAACGGGGTGGCGGCAATGCCCGTACCCATCCCCGAGTGCACACCCTCCGTGAGCATGCGCACCTCGAGTCGGCCGGTGAGATTGCCGCGCAGCGATGTGGTGCACCACAGGCGCTGGTAATCGCCGCATTCGGCATCCAGGCACACCACCAGTGAGGGATCGCCCAGCGCATCGCCCAGAGCATCCAGATGTGCGGGCAGGTCGATGCTGCCGCTCTCCTCCGAGGCCTCGATCAGAAGGACGCAGCGCGCGAGTGCAACGCCCTGCTCCTTCAGGGCCATGATCGCGGCCAGCGAACCGAACAGCGCGTAGCCATCATCAGCGCCGCCGCGCCCGTACAGCCGGCCATCACGGATCACGGGCTCCCAGGGCGACAGACCCGGCGCCCAGCCGGTGAATTCCGGCTGCTTGTCCAGGTGTCCGTAGAGCAAGACCGTGCCGGGGATTTCGCCAGGAACATCTACAAGGAGAAGCGGTGTGCGTTCCGGAATCCGCCGGACCTGCACCGTCATGTCCGGTATTGCACACTGCCGGCACCAGTCGGCCATCAGCTCGATGGCCGCATCCATGTGACCCGCGGCCTGCCAATTCGCATCGAAATGCGGTGACTTGTTGGGTATGCGGATGTAGTCCTGCAACTTCGGCAGGATGGATTCATCCCACAGACTGTCCACGCGGGCGCGCAATCGCTCCAGTTCCATGCATGCATGTTATCAAGTTGCGCCAGACCAGCGGCATCATCACCGCCAGAATGCCCGCATCAGGTGGTGGAAGACTTCCACAGGGCCGTCAGGACCGGCAGGACCATGGGTCGCAGCCTTGCCGGCACGCGATCCAGCAGCGCAGCCTCCGAAGCCTCAACCACCCGACGGGCCCGGATCAGCGTGCTGCGGCCCGCAGCAGTGAGCATGAGACCCTGGGAGCGTCCGTCGACCCGCTGCCGGCTGACCAGCCCCCGCCTCTGCAGTCGGGCCACCAGGGGCACCATGTTGGCCCGCTGGATGTCGATCAGCCGACCCGCGGCGCTCTGGGTGATGCCCGGCGTGGTTGCCAGCAGCATCAGGAAGGCAACCTCCGCATGACGAAGGTGGAGTGAGGCCAGCTTCCTGTTCAACTCCGCCATCGCCGCGGTCGATGCCCGCTTCAGGACATAGCCCGGCAAATGCATCAACGGATCCTTCATCGGCCAGGCCAGCCCGGATGGTTGTACATGATTCCGCCTCGATATAGACTGTTATGAATTATAGCATTCAACCCTGCGGAGTCGACCCATGAAATTTCAGCGCAACAATCCCCTGACCGGCGCCGTGGCTTCTTCCGCCACGGCCATGGCTGCCGCTGACATCCCCGCCATCACGGCACGCGCCGGCAAGGCTTTTCCAGCCTGGGCTGCCACCGGCCCCAATGCACGGCGCGCGGTGCTGATGAAGGCGGCCGCTGCACTCGAAGCGCGCGCCGAGGACTTCGTCAACGCCATGATGGGCGAGATCGGCGCCACCCGCGGATGGGCCCTGTTCAATCTCGGGCTGGCCGCCTCCATGGTCCGCGAAGCGGCTTCCATCACCACGCAGATCTGCGGTGAGGTCATCCCTTCCGACAAGCCGGGGTGCATCGCCATGGCGCTCAAGGAGCCGGTCGGCGTGATCCTGGGGATCGCACCCTGGAATGCACCGATCATCCTCGGTGTTCGCGCCATCGCCGTGCCGCTGGCCTGCGGCAATGCCGTGATCCTCAAGGCATCGGAGATCTGCCCCCGAACCCATGAGCTCATCATCGAAGCCTTTGCCGAAGCCGGCTTTCCCGAAGGTGTGGTGAACGTCGTGACCAATGCGCCAGTCGATGCGGCCGCCGTGGTCGGTGCGCTGATCGATGCGCCCGAGGTCAAGCGCATCAACTTCACGGGTTCGACCGCCGTGGGCCGGATCGTGGCACGGCGTGCCGCGGACAACCTCAAGCCCTGCCTGCTGGAACTGGGTGGCAAGGCGCCGCTGGTCGTTCTCGAAGATGCCGACCTCGACGAAGCGGTCAAGGCCGCCGCCTTCGGCTCCTTCATGAACCAGGGCCAGATCTGCATGTCCACCGAGCGCATCATCGTGGTCGAGGCGGTCGCGGATGAATTCGCGAAGCGCTTTGCCGCCAAGGCAAAGTCCCTGACCACGGGTGATCCGCGTGAAGGCAAGGCACCGCTCGGGTCGGTGGTCGACCAGAGAACCGTCACGCACGTGAACGCATTGATCGAAGACGCCACCTCCAAAGGCGCAAAGCTCCTGTCCGGCGGCAAGGCCGAGTCGGTGCTGATGCCGGCCACGGTGGTCGACGGCGTGACTTCCAGCATGAACATCTATCGGGACGAGAGCTTCGGTCCGGTCGTGGGCATCCTGCGCGCGCGCGACGAAGAAGATGCCATCCGCCTGGCCAACGACACCCAGTATGGCCTGTCTGCCGCGGTGTTCACGCGCGATGTCGCACGAGGTCTCACCGTGGCGCGCCGCATCCATTCCGGCATCTGCCATGTCAATGGGCCCACCGTACACGACGAGGCGCAGATGCCGTTTGGCGGCGTGGGTGCGTCGGGTTACGGCCGTTTCGGCGGCAAGGCCGGCATCGACAGTTTCACCGAGCTGCGCTGGATCACGATGGAAACGCTCCCGGGGCGATTTCCCATCTGAACTCACGTCCCCCTCTTGCTGGAAGCCCACATGACCGACAGATCCGAAGCCGATACCGTAGCCGTCGATGTCCGCGAGGGCATTGCCTGGGTGAAATTCAATCGCCCCGAGAAGCGCAACTGCATGAGCCCGAAGCTCAACCGCCAGATGCTGCGCGTGATCACCGACCTGGAATTCCGCGACGATGTGGGCGTGCTGGTGCTCAGCGGCGAAGGCTCGGCCTGGTCCGCGGGCATGGACCTGAAGGAATATTTCCGCGAAACCGAAGCGCAAGGCATGGCCGGCGTGCGCGGGTCGCAGCGCGAAGCCTACGGCTGGTGGGAACGCCTTCGCTGGTACCAGAAGGTGACCATCGCCATGGTCAATGGCTGGTGCTTCGGCGGCGGCTATGGCCCGCTTTTCGCCTGCGACCTCGCCTTTTGCTCGGACGATGCGCAATTCGGCCTGTCCGAGATCAACTGGGGCATCCTGCCTGGCGGTGGCGCCGCCAAGGTCGCCACTGAGCTCATGCCCATGCGCAAGGCCATGTATCACGCCCTGATGGGCGAGAACCTCACGGGTCCGCAGGCGGCAGCAGCCGGGCTGGTGAATGAATCCCTGGCGGCGGACCGGCTGGAAGCGCGGGTCACGGAAGTGGCGAGGTCCCTCCTGAAGAAGAACCTCGACACGCTCAAGGCCACCAAGGATGCGGTGCGTCGTGTGCGCGAGATGACCTACGACAATGCCGAGGATTACCTCATCCGCGCCCAGGAAGCGCTGAACTGGCACGACCAGAGCGATGGGCGGCACGTCGGCATGAAGCAGTTCCTGGACGACAAGAGTTTCAGGCCAGGGCTGGGAGAGTACGACAAGGCGCGCGGTTTGCGTTGACCGCAGCCGTTGCGGCAATGGCGAGACCGACATGACCCGCTTCGATCCGGTGGCCTCGTACGCCGCCAGCCATCCCGATGGCCTCGCGGTGGTGGATCTGGAAACAGGACGGCGCTGGAATTACGCACAATTCCATGAAGCCGTCGACCGTCTCTCGGCATGGCTGGTGGAGAGCTTCGGTCCGGCCAGCGGTGCAAGGGTGGCAACCCTTGCAAGGAATTGCGCGGACATGCTCATCCTGCAACTTGCCGCGGTCCGGGCCGGCGCCATCTTCACGCCCTTCAACTGGCGCCTGGCGCCGGCTGAAATAGAAGCACTGGCGGCCGACGCCCAGCCTGCAGTCCTGTTTTCGGGCGCGGGATTCACGCCCCCCGAAACTGCGGGGCAGATCCTGCCGATCGAGCATTCGAGCGCACTGGGCCGCGCGGGAACGAGGCCGCCTGCGATGGCGCGCCGTGCGTTCGATGCAGTGTCCACGCTGCTTTATACCTCAGGGACCAGCGGCCGCCCCAAGGGCGTCATGCTCTCCGAGCACAACGCCTTCTGGAGCTGCACGAACTTCATCCTGGCGAATGACGTCGGCATGCACAGCGTGTTCCTGTGCGACATGCCGCTGTTTCACACGGCGGGACTGTACACCGCCGCGCGGGTCCCTCTGCAGGCTGGAGGTTGTGTGCTGATCTCGCCGGGTTTCGAGGACAGCAAGACCCTGCAGCGCCTGAGCGATCCGGCGTTCGGCATCACGCACTACTTTTCCGTGCCGCAGATGGCGGCGCGCATCTGGAATCATCCGGAGTTCCGGCCTGAACCCCTGCAGCGACTCGTGGGCTGGACGATCGGCGGCGCACCCAACCCGAAGGATCTCACCCGGCGCTTCGTCGAGGCCGGCATCCGGATCACGGAAGGCTTCGGCATGTCCGAGAGCGGCTCGAATTTCGGCATGCCCACGCATGATCTCGATATTCTGCGGCGCAAGGCTGGAAGTTGCGGCCTGCCCTTCGTGTCCATCGAAGCACGGCTCGTCGATGCGAGGGGTTGCGACGTCCCGTCCGGGCAGGTGGGCGAACTGTGGTTGCGGGGTCCTTCCATCACCAGCGGCTACTGGAACCAGCCCGAGGCTTCCGCGAAAGCGTTCCGGGAAGGCTGGTTCATCACCGGCGATGCTGCGATGGTCGACGAGGACGGCTTTTATTACATCATCGACCGTCGCAAGGACATGTTCATCTCGGGCGGCGAGAACGTCTACCCGGCCGAAGTCGAGGCCGTGATCGTCGAACTGCCGCAGGTGGCCGAGTGCGCCGTGGTGGGCGTACCCGATGAGCGCTGGGGCGAAGTCGGCCGCGCCTATGTCATACCGGTGCCCGGACAGACTCTGCGCATCGAATCGGTGCTCGAGCACTGCCGGCAGCGGCTGGCGAAATTCAAGATCCCCGGAAGCATCGTGATCACCGATCAGGTGCAACGCACGGCTTCGGGCAAGGTGCAGAAGCACCTGCTGAAGCAGCGCGCCCTTCAGGAGCTGGGGAAGATCTGACGGGAAAGGTCCGACACGGAATCAGCCAGGGCCTTCTGCCGGAGGCTCCGCCGGGGATACACGAGACACACGCACCGTCACGAAAGCCAGGGCGAGCGCTCCAACGCTGACCATGATCACAATGGGCAGGACCTTCATCAGCAACTGTGACGTATCCAGGCCCTCGGCTTTCCATGCGCCGCCCAACTTCGGTCCCACCACGGCGCCCAGTCTTCCAATGGCCACTGCAATGCCCACGCCCAGCCCGCGCGTCAGCACGGGATAGATCAGCGGCGCCGTGGCATACAGAAACGCAAGCAACGCCTGCACCGCGCAACCCAGCGCCAGTACGATGACGAAGAGGCCAGCGGCCTGAGCGTGGCTTTGAGCCAGCAGGTAGAACAGGAGTGGCATCGAAAACGCCGTCAGGCCCACGGCGGGCAGCCGCCGGGCGCCGCCCAGGAACGCGCCGATGCCGGCTGCTGCAATGGCGCCACCTGCGTTGAAGGCGATCTGTGTCTGCGCCGCACCCGTCGAACTCATGCCGCGCCCCATCATCAGCATGGGCATCCAGTTGAGAAGCAGATACAGAATGAAGAGCCCGAAAAAGAAGCTCGCCCACAGCAGGAGCGATGGAAGTGCGCGACCCTCGCCCATGATCCGGCCCAGCCGGTTGTCTGCTCCACCTCCGCTCTGGATGTTGGCCTGGTGCTTGCGATTGAACTCAGCGGATTCGGGCAGATAGCGCGCCATCAGTCCGGCCATGATCAGAGGCAGGAACCCGCCGGCGACGAACAACGACCGCCAGTGCCCGGCGGGAATCATCATGGCAATCAGGCTGATCAGGGCGCCGCCCACCGGCATGGCAGCAAACACCAGGGTCAGATTCGAGTGGCGGGAGCGATCGGGAGACTCCTCCGAGACCATCGCCAGCAGATTGGGCATGGCACCACCCAGCCCGAATCCCGTGAACAGCCGCGCCCAGGTGAGCTGCAGGATGTCCTGCGAGGCCGCCGTCAGCAGCGAGCAAACACCGAACAATGCAACCGAGACGACCAGGACCGTCTTGCGCCCGTGACGGTCCGACATCCAGCCGCCGGCCAGGGCACCCAGAAGCAATCCGAGAGTGCTGGAACTGAAAAACGTGCCAAGCCGCTCGGGCGTCGGGCTGAACTGTGCGGCAATGCCGGCAGCCGCCACTCCCGCCACCTGGACATCCATGCCCTCGCACATGGCCGCGAGGATGCACAGACCGACCGCGATGCCTGCCTTGCCTGAAGCACTCATCCCCGGCACCTGCCCCTGCTCAGATGGAAATTGGCAGCCCGACGTAATTTTCCGCCATGCTTCGCGAGCCTGCCTCCGACGCCGCAATATATCGCAGTTCAGCCAGCTGCAATCGATGCGCGAAGGGGTCATCGGAGAACCGGTGCATCAGTGTGGTGAACCACCAGGAAAACCGGGTCGCTTTCCACACCCGGTCCAGGGCGCGTCGCGAATACTCATCGAGCAATGTGGAACGGCCTGATCGCGCGTGTTCGATGATCGCCTCGGCCAGCACTTGCACATCGGCTGCGGCGAGATTCAGTCCCTTGGCGCCCGTGGGCGGCACGATGTGTGCGGCATCGCCGACGAGGAACAGGCGGCCGAAGCGCATGGGCTCGGTGACGAAACTGCGCAGCGGCGCGATGCTCTTTTCGATCGACGGGCCGGTCACGAGGCGCGCGGCATGGCGTTCCGGCAGGCGCTGCCGCAATTCCTCCCAGAACCGCTCGTCCGGCCATTGTTCGACCGTGTCGCCTTGCGGACACTGGACATAGCAGCGCACCCGCTGATGCGAACGCATGCTGCACAGCGCGAAGCCGCGGGCATGATTGGCGTACACGAGCTCATCGGCCAGCGGCGGCACATCGGCCAGAACGCCCAGCCAGCCGAAAGGATAGGTGCGCAGGAATTCGCTCAGTGCCTCGCGCGGCACGCTGGCACGCGAGACGCCATGAAACCCGTCGCACCCGGCGATGAAGTCACATTGAATCTCCTGCCGGCGACCGTCCGTGGTGAAACTCACCCGCGGAGTCGTGCCGGAAAACCCGTGCAGGACGACATCCGCCGCCTGCCACACGATGGCACCGGTCTGCCGTTCGCATTCATCCGCCAGATGCTTCTGGATCTCGGTCTGGCCATAGACCAGCACACTCTTGCCCGTGAGACCCTTCAGGTCGATGCGATGCTGCCCGCCTTCGAAAGCCAGCTCGAAACCGTCGTGAACCAGGCCCTCGCGCCGCATGACATCGCCGATGCCGGCCTCTCGCAGCAACTCCACGGTAGTCCACTCCAGAAGGCCGGCGCGGATACGCGCCTCCACATGGGCGCGGGTATGGCGCTCCAGCACGATGGATTCGATGCCGTGCCGGCGCAGCAGCAGGGCCAGCATCAGGCCCGAGGGTCCGCCGCCGATGATGACGACCTGGGTTCGAAGTGCGGATATCGATGACATGAGAGCCAGCTTGCCGACCGGCGGCCCGGCGAAGAAATGGACGCGGCGGCCAGATACTTGTACTTTTCCGTCATGCTGGATCGCCACTCCCCCCTGTCCGGTCAGGTCAGTCCACACGCCCCGGCCAGCGCACACTGCCCGGTCACCCCACCCCGGGATGGCATACCGGCCTTCTTCCTGTACGGCGAGCCTTTGCAGGCGCCAGACGAACGGCTGATCCACATCGAGACCATTGCCTCGCGCAGCAGCTTGCACGACTGGGTCATCCGCCCCCACCGGCACCGCGACCTGCACCAGGTGCTGCTGACCCAGCAAGGCACCGTCGAGTTGCAGCTGGACGGCAACCATCGAACTCTCGAAGCGCCGGCTCTGGTGGTCGTGCCGCCGGGCTGCGTACACGGATATCAATTCGAACCCGGCACGCGTGGCCTCGTGATCTCGTTCGCGCCGAGCCTGCTTGCGGAAATTGCCACTCATGGCGCACCGCTGGCACGCGCGCTCGATCAACCCCAATGCCGTTCCCTCAACCGCGCCGCTTTGGGTGCGACAGATCTCGAACCTTTGAGCCAGATGATGCTGCGGGAGTTCACACGCGCCGCACCTGGACGCATGGCGGCCCTGCGCGGCCTGCTCGGTGCGATGCTGGCGAATGCGTTACGGCTGAGTGCGTCGGAGGTGCAACCGGATGATGCCCAGGGCGCGGCCCGCGAACTCGCGGCACGCTATCGCCAGCTGATCGAACGGGATTTCCGCACCCACCGCAGCGTGCGCGATTTCACGGCCGAGCTCGGCGTGTCCGAGTCCCGCCTGCGGCGCGCATGCCTCAAGACCACTGGCCAGTCGCCGGTGGAAGTGGTGCACCTGCGCCTGCTGGTGGAGGCTGAGCGCCTGCTGCGCTACACCACCCTGACCGTCGCGCAGATCGCCTATCACCTGGGCTTCGAGGATCCGGCCTACTTCAGCCGCTTCTTCACGCGTTGGCGAAGGTCCTCGCCGCGCGCATTCCGCCGCCGCGTCTACTGACCCGCGGTCACGCCGGCGCCGGGGAGCAAGGGCCGTACTTCCCATGCTTCCTGCAGTTCCGGTTGCACGTCGACCAGTGACACTTCAGTATCGCTTGATGCGTACCGAACTCGTGACCACCCTCAAGCGGCAGGCGACTGAACTTCTCGACGAGCTGGAGCGCAGTCGCGAACCCATCCTCATCACTCAGCATGGGCTGCCCAGCGCGTACCTCGTGGATGTGGAAAGTTACGAAATGCTGCAACGGCGCATGAAGCTCCTCGAAGGCATCGCACGGGGCGAAAAGGCGATTGAGGAAGGACGGACCGTTGCGCACGGCGAGGCGAGGCGAAGACTGTCCCGATGGCTGAAGTAATCCGGACAGAGCCCGCCCTTTCGGATCTGGACGCCATTGCCGATTACATTGCCCTGGACAATCCGCGGGCGGCGCAGGACCTGGTTCGTCGGGTCTTCGATCACGTCATCCTGCTTGCCGAGCATCCTCTCAGTGGTTCGAAGCTTCCTGAGTTAAGAGGTTGGCGCTACCGTCAGATTGTCGAGCCGCCGTGTCGCGTGATCTACCGCCGGGAAAGGAATCCGGTCCACATCGTGCACGTCGTCAGAGGCGAGCGATTGCCCAGCAGAAAGACTCTCCAGACTTGAGGCAAGCCGCCTGCGATCCGCACGGAGGGCAACGCGAATTCCTTTCGCGTCAAATAGCGGCCAACTCGCCCGCCTTCTCCCGCAGGATCGTCAGGAGCCGTGCCTGCGCCGGCGTTGGCTGCCAGTTGCGGCGGAAGGTCATGCCAATGGCGCGGAAGGCAGGTCCCAGCGGGTGGGGCAGCGCCACGAGCTGTCCGCTCGACAATTCGTGGTGGACCTGATGGCGCGAAAGCAGCATGACGCGGTCGCTTCCCAGCAGCAGCGCACGCGCCGCCGACAGCGAGTTGCACTCGATGGGCGCTGCAGGGGCGGGTTCTCCGAGCTTGCGGCGCAGAAGCTCGAACTGTCGCCGCAACGGCGACTCGACGCGTGGTGCGATCCATGCGTGCCGCCCCAACTGGGCAAGACCGGGCGTGCGAACGGCCGTCAGCGGGTGGCCGGCACGCACGATCAGCGACAGCGGATCGTCGAACAGATGCTCCTGCTGCACGTCGCTCGCGGCCAGCGGGCTGCGCAATGCTCCCACCAGAAAATCAGCATCGCCCCGACGCAGAGCGGAAAGCAACGTGTCATACGGACCTTCCAGGATTCCCAGCGCATGAGCGGGCTGCTCCTCGGCGAATGCCAGTACCGCGCGGGGCACCAGAGCGCTTCGAGCCAGCGGCATGGCGCCGATCACCGTGCTGCCTCCGCCGTGGCCAAATGAATGAGCGAACTCGTCCCGCGCCTGGGCCATCTCGGCCACTGCAAGCTGGGTTCGCTGCAGGAGCCGCTCGCCCTCGCGTGTCAACACCAGCCGGCCGGAGCTGTGATCCACCAGTGCCACGCCGAGCCGTGACTCCAGCTGGCGCACCGCGCGGTGCAATGTGGCGCGACTCAGTCCACGGTGCGCGGCCGCGGCAGCGAACGAGTCGTGACCCGCCAGTTGCAGGAAGGCGAGCAGTTGCGCCGAGGTTATGTCCCGTAGCCCGGCGCGTGCGCCCGACAGTCCTTCCTGGAGCAGCGCCAGCGCGCGCTCGATTCGCGCCGCTGCCGCGACCCCTGCGCCACTGGCCCGCATACCGCCGCTGGAACGCCACAGCAGTTCGCCGCCGAACCAGGACTCCACTGCGGCAATGGCCTGGGTAACCGCCGGCTGCGACAGATGCGCCGCCCGGGCGACCTCGCTGATGCTCCCGCGTCGTAGCACACCAAGCAGCAGCTGAAGATGGCGAAGGTTGGGAAGGGATGTATTCATGTCAATAATTTCTTATACCCCGGATGGAATTGCAATTGGCAACCCCGCCGCAACAGGATCAGACTTGCGATCCCATGAATACCGTGTATACCCGGATCCGGCGGGCCGATGCCGGCATCGTCGATGCGCTCGGCGCCTTTGGCGTCGCCACCATCCACGAGGCACAGGGTCGCACCGGCCTGCTGGGCCCTTCGCTGCGGCCCATCTACCCTGGCGCACGCATCAGCGGCAGTGCGGTTACCGTGAGCCTGGCACCTGCCGACAACTGGATGATCCATGTCGCGGTGGAGCAATGTCGTGCCGGCGACGTCCTGGTGGTGGCGCCCACGTCGGCGTCGGATGCCGGTTACTTCGGCGAGCTCCTGGCCTGCTCGCTGATGGCCCGCGGCGTCCGGGGGCTCGTGATCGACGCGGGGGTACGCGACGTGCGCGACCTTACCGCCATCGGCTTTCCCGTCTGGTCGAAGGCGGTGCACGCGCAAGGCACCGTGAAGGAGACCCTGGGCTCGGTCAATGTTCCGGTGGTCTGCGGCACCGGACTCGTCAATCCGGGAGACGTGATCATCGCCGACGATGATGGCGTGTGCGTGGTGCCGCGTCAGGGCGCTGCCCAGGCACTCAAGGACAGTCAGGCACGCGAAGCGAAGGAGGCCGGGGTACGCGAACGTCTCAAGGCCGGCGAACTGGGCCTCGACATCTACGGCATGCGTGACAAGCTCAAGCAGCGGGGCCTCGTGTACCGCGAGCAGCCGCCCGGGGACAGGGACGCGGACTGATGCTGCGCGCCATCCCCTGTACGCTGATGCGTGGCGGCACCTCCAAGGGGTTGTATTTCAATGCCCATCACCTGCCCGCGACTCGCGCTGCGCGTGATGCCGTGCTGCTCGCGGCCATGGGCTCGCCCGATGCGCGGCAGATCGATGGCGTGGGCGGTGCGCATCCGCTCACCAGCAAGGTCGCCCTCGTCAGTCCCTCCAGTCGTCCCGATGCCGACGTGGACTACCTGTTCCTGCAAGTCGCAGTCGACAAGGCGGAAGTCAGCGATTCACAGAACTGCGGCAACATCCTCGCCGGTGTCGGGCCCTGGGCCATCGAGCAGGCACTGGTCCCCGTGGCGGGCGCCATCACGCCCGTGCGCATCCACATGGTCAACACCTCCAGCATCGCGGTGGCCCATGTTCGGACCCCGGGGGGACAGGTGGAGTACGAAGGCGATGCGCGCATCGATGGCGTGCCTGGCACCGCCGCTGCCATCGACATCGACTTCCTCGACGTGGCCGGCTCTTCCTGCGGCTCGCTGCTCCCCACCGGCAACGCTTGCGATACCGTCGAAGGCGTCGAAGTGACCTGCATCGACAACGGCATGCCTGTGGTGCTGATGCGTGCCAGCGACTTCGGCAAGACCGGCGGCGAAGCGCCGGAGACACTGGAAGCCGATGCTGTGTTGAAATCCCGCGTAGAGGCGATCCGGCTGGCGCTGGGTGCGCGCATGAACCTGGGCGATGTAAAGAAGAAAACGGTTCCGAAGATGTGCCTCATCTCACCGGCCCGACACGGCGGCGTGCTCGACACCCGCACCTTCATCCCGCATCGCGTGCACGAGGCCATCGGCGTGCTTGGCGCGGTCAGCGTAGCCACCGCCTGCGTGACGCCGGGTTCGGTGGCGGCCGCAGTGTCCCGCATCGCGCCGCAAAGCGGCCTGCATCAGCTCGAGATCGAACATCCCACCGGCTTTTTCACCGTGACCCTGGAAATCGCGCTGGACGGTGACAGGGTCGAAGTGCTGCGCTCGGCACTGTTGCGCACCGCCAGAAAGCTCATGCAGGGCGAGGTGTTCGTGCCGGCCCGTGCCTGGGACGCATCATGAATGACACGGCCAACCGGATCGCACTGATCGGCCTGGGCGAAGTCGGCAGCACGCTGGCGGCCGACCTGCTTCGGGCCGGAACTCGCGACATCGTCGTCTGGGATCGCCTCCTGCCCGTGGCCGACAGCATCCCCGGCAGGCATCTGGCCAAGCTGTCCGGCCTTTCTGCCGCCACCCGCCTGCACGATGCCCTGGCCGGAGCGGACGTGGTCATCAGCGCCGTGACTGCCGGCGAGTGTGTCGCCGCGGCGCGCGAAGCGGCCGCATCGCTCCAGCCCGGCGCGTACTACTTCGACCTGAATTCGGTCTCCCCTGGCACGCGCGAACAAGCCTGCCGGCAGGTCGAGCATGCAGGCGGGCGCTTCGTCGAGTCGGCCATCATGTCGCCCATCGCACCGAAACGCATCGCCTCACCGATGCTGCTGGGTGGCCCGCATGCGCGCGGTTTCCAGACCCTGGCCACGCGCCTGGGGTTCACCGGCGCCAGAGTTTTTTCGGATGCCGTCGGTGAAGCTTCGGCGGCCAAGATGTGCCGCAGCATCATGATCAAGGGACTGGAAGCGTTGCTGGGTGAGTCCCTGCTGACCGCACGCCACTACGGCGTCGAGCAGACCGTACTGGAGTCGCTCATCGACCTGTTTCCCGGCATCGACTGGCGCAGGACCGCGCGCTACATGGTGTCACGCTCGCTGCTGCACGGAAAGCGCCGGGCCGAGGAGATGCGCGAAGCCGCGAAGACCGCGCAGGAAGCGGGTCTGACGCCCTGGATGAGCCGCGCCTGCGTGGAGCGACAGGCCTGGGCTGCGGGCCACGCCGATGCCCTGCGCCATGAGGGACTTGAAGACATGCTCGACGCACTGCTCGAGGAGATGGAGACCGCATGATCATCGACTGCCACGGCCATTACACCACTGCCCCCGCGGCACATCAGCGATTCCGGGATGCGCAGCTCGCCGGGATCAAGGACCCGGGCGCCCCGCCCGCCCAAACGGAGATGATCTCGGACGACGAGATCCGCGAGACCATCGAAACCAACCAGCTGAAGCTCCAGAAACTGCGTGGGGCCGATCTCACCGTCTTCTCGCCGCGTGCTTCGGCCATGGGCCATCATCAGGGGAGCGAAGCGGTTTCCACCGCCTGGACACGGGCCTGCAATGACCTGATTCACCGCGTGGTGAACCTGTATCCGGACAACTTCATCGGCGTGTGCCAGTTGCCGCAGCATCCCGGCAGTCCGCTCGACGGCTCCATCCGTGAACTGGAGCGTTGCGTCACGGAACTGGGATTCGTGGGCTGCAATCTCAACCCGGACCCTTCCGGCGGCCACTGGAATTCTCCGCCGCTGACCGACCGGCACTGGTATCCGTTCTACGAGAAGATGGTCGAACTCGATGTGCCGGCGATGATCCACGTCTCGGCCTCGTGCAACCCCAACTTCCATGCCACCGGCGCACACTACATCAATGCCGACACTACGGCCTTCATGCAGTTCATCCAGGGGGACCTGTTCAAGGACTTCCCCACCCTGCGCTTCATCATCCCGCACGGTGGCGGCGCCGTTCCCTATCATTGGGGCCGATACCGGGGGCTTGCCGACATGCTCAAGCGCCCGCCACTGGCCGGACATGTGATGAAGAACGTGTTCTTCGACACCTGCGTATACCATCAGCCCGGCATCGACCTGCTGGTCAAGGTCATCGATCTCGACAACATCCTGTTCGGCTCGGAGATGGTCGGCGCGGTGCGCGGCATCGATCCGACCACCGGCCAATACTTCGACGACACCAAACGTTACATCGATGCACTCGCCCTGCCGGCCGCCGACAAGGCGCGTATCTATGAGCATAACGCGCGACGCGTGTTTCCCCGCCTGGATGCTGTACTGAAGAGGAAAGGCCTGTGAACGGAGCACCCGCTCCCGGCACACCCGGCGGCTCGTCCTGGGCCTCGAGCGCAGCTTCGGGTCATTTCCAGATGGACCGCAACTGGCTGCCCTTCCATCCCGCGCCCAGCAGGCCCCGCTTCGTACCGCCGTCGGGCGCGGTGGATGCTCATTGCCACATCTTCGGACCTGGCGCGCGCTTTCCCTACGCACCCGAGCGCAAGTACACGCCCTGTGATGCGCCCAAGGAAAAGCTCTGGGCGCTGCGCGACTACCTGGGTTTTTCACGCAACGTCATCGTACAAGCCACCTGCCACGGCAGCGACAATCGGGCCATGGTGGACGCCTTGCGCTCATCGGGCGGCCTCGCCCGCGGCGTCGCCACGGTCAACGCACAGATCAGCGACGCGGGGCTTCGTGAACTGGATGAAGCAGGAGTGCGGGGTGTGCGCTTCAATTTCGTCAAGCGGCTGGTCGACACCACCCCGCGCGAGGTATTGCTCGAAATCGCGCAACGCATCAAGCCGCTGGGCTGGCACATCGTCATCTACTTCGAGGCGGCGGAACTTCCGGAGCTGTACGATTTCTTCGCATCGCTCCCCACCGTGGTGGTGGTCGACCACATGGGCCGGCCCGATGTGGGAAAGCCGGTCGATGGAGAAGAATTCGGCCTGTTCGTGCGCCTGATGCGGGAGCACACGAATTTCTGGTCGAAGGTGAGCTGCCCGGACCGGCTGTCGCAGATGGGTCCTCCCACCTACGCCGACGTGGCTCCATTCGCGCGGCACCTGGTCGAGAGGTTTCCCGACCGCGTGCTCTGGGGCACCGACTGGCCGCACCCCAACATGAAATCCCACATGCCCGATGACGGACACCTCGTGGACTACATACCCCGAATCGCCACCACTGCGGATCTGCAGCGCAGGCTTCTGGTCGACAATCCCATGCGACTGTACTGGAATCGCGAGGTCTGACCATGGCCCTGAACAAGCCCTACACCGACGTACCCGGCACCACGATTTTCGATGCCGAGCAGGCCCGCATGGGCTATCACCTGAACCAGTTCTGCATGTCGCTGATGAAGGCAGCCAACCGCGAACGATTCCGGGCAGATGAACGCGCCTATCTCGAGGAATGGCCCATGACGCCGGACCAGCGCGAAGCAGTGCTGGCGCGCGATTACAACCGGATGATCTCGCTCGGCGGCAACATATACTTTCTGGCCAAGATCTTCTCCACCGACGGACTGAGTTTCCAGCAGGCCGTGTCGACCATGACGGGCATGACACCCGAGCAATACGTGCAGATGATGATCCAGGGCGGCCGTTCGCCCGAAGGCAACCGTTACAAGGGGGAGCGTCGGTAATGGCGCGCATTACCGCGGGAGTAGCCACCTCGCACGTGCCTGCGATCGGTGCGGCAATCGACAACGGCAAGACCGCCGAACCGTACTGGAAGCCGATGTTCGCGGGCTATGAAGCCTCCAGACGCTGGATGAAAGACCACCTGCCCGACGTGGTTTTCCTGGTGTACAACGACCATGCCTCGGCCTTCAGCCTGGATTGCGTGCCGACCTTCGCGCTGGGCTGTGCCGAGCGCTTCGCTCCGGCCGATGAAGGCTGGGGCCCACGTCCGGTGCCCGTGGTGGAAGGCCATCCGGAGCTCGCTGCGCACATCGCACAGTCCGTGATCCAGCAGGACTTCGATCTGACCATCATCAACCGGATGGACGTGGACCATGGTCTCACGGTGCCACTGTCATTGCTGTTCGGCCAACCCACAGCCTGGCCGGTGCGGGTGATTCCCTTCGCGGTCAATGTCGTTCTGTATCCACCGCCCTCGGGACGGCGCTGCTTCGAGCTGGGCCGCGCCATCCGCAATGCCGTCGAGTCCTTCGAGCCCGACCTCAAGGTGCAGATCTGGGGCACCGGCGGCATGAGTCACCAGTTGCAGGGGCCGCGGGCTGGGCTGATCAACAAGCCCTGGGACAACCAGTTCCTCGACCGTCTCATCGAGGACCCCGAGGGCCTGTCGCGCGTCCCGCACATCGAATACGTGCGCGAGGCCGGTTCGGAAGGCATTGAACTGGTCATGTGGCTTATCATGCGCGGAGCGCTGCAGCCCAGGGTCGAGGTTGCCCATCGTTTCTATCACGTGCCGGCCTCGAACACCGCGGTCGGCCATCTGGTTCTGGAGAACCCCGCATGAAAGTCATCCTCGCAGGCGCTGGCGCCTTCGGTCAGAAGCACCTCGACGCCATCAAGATCATCGGCGGCATCGAAGTCGTCTCGCTGATCGGCCGCGACATCGAAGCCACGCGCGCAGCCGCCGGCAAGTACGGCGTCAAGCACTACACCACCGACCTGCAGGCCGCGCTCGCGCTGCCCGGCGTGGATGCCGCCATCCTGTGCACGCCCACCCAGATGCACGCCGACCAGGCCATGCAGTGCATGGAAGCCGGCAAGCACGTGCAGGTGGAGATTCCGCTGGCCGACAGCTGGGCGGGCGCCGAGGCCGTGGCCCGGATGCAGCGGCGCACCGGCCTTGTGTGCATGGTGGGTCACACGCGCCGCTTCAACCCCTCGCATCAGTGGGTTCACCAGCGCATCAGGAAGGGCGAGCTGAACATCCAGCAAATGGACGTGCAGACGTACTTCTTCCGCCGAACCAACATGAACGCCCTGGGCCAGCCGCGTTCCTGGACGGATCATCTGCTGTGGCATCACGCGGCCCACACCGTGGACCTGTTCGCCTACCAGTGCGGCGCGCCGGTCACCCTCGCGCATGCCATCCAGGGCCCCATCCATCCCAGGCTCGGGATCGCCATGGACATGTCGATCCAGATGAAAAGCGCCAACGGCGCCATCTGCACCCTGTCGCTGTCATTCAACAACGACGGCCCGCTCGGCACCTTTTTCCGCTACATCTGCGACAACGGCACCTACATCGCCCGCTACGACGATCTGATGGACGGCAAGGACAACAAAATCGACGTGTCGAAAGTGGATGTCTCCATGAACGGCATCGAGCTGCAAGATCGGGAATTCTTCAGCGCCATCGACAAGGGCCGGGAGCCCAATGCCAGCGTGGACAAGGTGCTCGACTGCTATCGCGTGCTGAACCAGCTCGAACAGCAACTGAACGCGCAGGGGTGAGGCGCGCCCGCCTTCCGGCGCCGGCTCACGACTCCCTGCGCTCAGGCGGATCCAGCTGCACCGCACTGCCCGGTATCAGCGGATCAGTCCTCGAGACACGCTCTCCGACCCGTTCTCCGTAGGACTTCGCGGCCGCTTCGATTGCCGTTGGCGGACGCTCCAGATACCGCACGATGCGTGGCCGATCCTCGCCGCGGTGGAAGCTGTACGCATGCTCCTCGATCGCCTGATCCGCCCTCGTCAGGCGCAGGCGACGGCGCAGGTGTGCCGTCCAGGTCGCGCTGTGAAATCGCTCGACCCAGATTTCCGGCTCATCGATATCCTGCATCAGGCTCCAGCCCCGTGCGCCGTCGCGGCGCCGCACCCTCGCAAGCTCGATCATGGCCGCTACGAACGCCTCATGATCCTCGGGCGCAACGCGGTATTCCACGTTGACGACGATCGGACCGCTTTGGGGGACGATATCGAGCTTCGGCGACAATGCGGGCGAGTCCCGGCGCAGCGACTCCAGATCGAGCACATCGGCCTGCGGCACCCGCAGCCAGCGCCCGAACGGCACGGACAACAGGAAGCCGATGCCCGCCGCGACGAGGCTTGTGCGAAGTGAAGCGGAATGCGCCACCTCACCCCACAACCAGCTTCCCAGTGCCAGACCCCCGAAAGTCATCGTCTGGTAGATCGCAACCGTACGACCCACCACCCAGCGTGGTGAGGATATCTGCACGGACGCATTGAAGGTCGAAAGGCACCCCACCCAGGCAGCGCCCGCGGCGCAAAGCGCCAGCATGGTCGTCACCAGCCACGGACTCCATGCGGTAACGATCGAGCTGAGTCCGAAAAGCGCACTGCCCGCACGCACCAGTGCCTCATTGGACATGCGCATGCGCAAGTGCGAGACCATCAGTGCCCCAATGACCGCACCGCCCCCGAATGCGCCCAGCAGCACACCGTAGGTGATCGCCCCGCCGCCGACCAGATCGCGGGCGATGAGCGGCATCAGCGCCCAGACGGCGCTGCCGAGCACACCAAATACCGTGGCGCGAACGAAACTCGCGACCAGCGTCGGTGAGAGCCGCGCATAACGCAGCCCCGCGAACATCGCCGCTCCCAGACTCTCCGGCGGCAGGGTGCTGCTGGACGGCGCGCGGCGCCAGCTACCGAGTACCACCATCAAGCCGAGATACGAGAACGCGTTCACCAGAAACGCAAGCTGGGCACCGAATGCGGCCACGATCGCGCCTCCGATCCCCGGTCCCACGGTGCGCGCAATGTTGAAGCCGAGACTGTTCAGCGCAACGGCACTGGGAACGAGCTCGCGCGGCACCTGCTCTCCGACCGAGGACTGCCACGCGGGACCATATAGCGCTGCCCCGCACCCGATCAGGAAGGTGAAGCCGAGCAGGACCCATGGCGTGATCAGCCCGCGCCAGGTGATCCAGGCGAGGGCGAGCGACACGAGCAGCATGATCGCCTGCGCGATCAGCATCAGGCGGCGACGATCCCAGATATCCGCCAGCGCGCCGGCAAGGAGCGACAGCAGCATGATCGGCAAGGTCGTCGAGGTCTGAACGAGCGCGACCATGTCCGGCGTGGGCGCGATCGACAGCATCAGCCACGCGGCGCCGACCCCCTGGATCAGGCTGCCGAAAGTCGAGATGAGCGTCGCGATCCAGATGGCCGCGAAAATACGCACGCCAAATGGCGCGAGTGTCGCGGCGCGCCACCGCTCGAAGGCCGCGTTCATCCGCGCATCAGCCACGATGCAGGAAGTGGGCGTTGAAACATCTGCATTATTTCCAAAAGAAGCGTCCGCCACATGGGTTGCGAGTATTGTCCGGCAGGCAGCGTCCGAAATCGAGTGCGGACCGGGATCTTGACTTGCACGCATATTTCGCCAGTCGTATCTTGCGGGAATGGCGCCCGCCCCGTTCGTGCAGAACCCCCCCGCGCCGCCGCGCGCGTGGTCTGACGACTGGTTGCTTCGCAGCGTGATTGCGCAGCGCCTGCCGCCCGACGTGTTGCGGGAGATCGAGGCGGAGATCCTCGACATGGAAGCACTCGCCGCGGGGCCACTGACACGGTTGCAGGTCGAGGACCGGCTTCGTGAGCCGACGTTGACCCAATGGGACGCCTGGGGCAACCGGATCGATCGCATCGAACTCACCCTCCTGTGGCGCGAGGCCGAAAGGATCGCTGCAAAATCAGGTCTCGTCGCGATTCCCTACGAGCGCCGGCATGGCCGCCATTCCCGCCTGCACCAGTTCGCGCTGGTGCAGATCTTTCACCCGGTGTCGGACGTGTACACCTGCCCTCTCGCGATGACCGACGGCGCGGCGCGCACTCTGCTCGGTGCTGGAAACAAGGCGCTGATCGAGCGGGCGTTGCCTCACCTGACCAGCCGCGATCCGGCCATTTTCTGGACCAGCGGTCAGTGGATGACAGAGTCCACCGGCGGCTCGGATGTCGGTGCATCGGAAAGCATCGCCGTTCAGGGTCCCGATGGAAGCTGGCGCCTGTACGGGCGCAAATGGTTCACTTCTGCCGCCACCTCGCAAATGACCCTGACGCTCGCACGACCCGAAGGCGGCGGGCCCGGCGGCAGCGGGCTTGCGATGTTCTATCTGGAGACGCGCGATGAGCAAGGCCGTCTGAACGGCATCCGCATCGACCGGCTCAAGGACAAGCTCGGCACCCGCAAGGTGCCCACCGCGGAACTGACCCTCGAGGGTACCCGCGCACGGCTCGTGTCCGGTACTACCCAGGGTACGCGCTCGATCGAACCCATGCTGGGCATCACGCGCGCCTGGAACAGCGTGTGCGCCATTGCCTTCATGCGCCACGGCTACCTGCTCGCCCGCGACTATGCGGACAGGCGCCGCGCTTTTGGCGCGCGGCTTGCCGAACTGCCATTGCATGCAGAGACCCTGGCCGACCTCGATGCAGAGTGCGCCGGCGCAACGGTGCTCACCTACGAACTTCTCACGCTGCTCGGAAGGCATGAGAGCGGCGAAATCGACGAGGCCGGTTCCGCACTGCTGAGGCTCCTGACGCCCCTGACCAAGGCGGTGACCGGACGGCAAGCCGTTGCCGCCGCCAGCGAAACGCTGGAAGCCTTTGGAGGCGCAGGCTACCTCGAAGACACATCACTTCCGGTGCTGCTGCGCGATGCACAGGTGCTGCCGATCTGGGAGGGCACCACCAATGTACTGTCGCTCGATGCATTGCTGCGCGCGGATTTCGCCCACGGTGCGGCGGCGCTGCGAACCCGTGCCGTCGAGGCGTGTGCCGGCGCCAGCGATGCCGGACTGCGCACCGCAGCCGATGCCGCGATCCGCGGCATCGACTCCTGGCTCGCCTGGCATGCAAACACCCCGGATCTGCGCGCGCTTCAGGCCGGCGCAAGGCGCCTCGTGCTTGGGCTCGGTCGCGCCTTCGAGCTGGCGCTGCTGGTAAAGCTGGCCGCCGGCACACCGGATCCTGCTCACAGGAACGCCGCACGGAGCGCGGCTTTGCGATTTTCGGCTCAGCTGGCATCCATTGCGAAGCCTTGAGTCCGGCCGCTCCCGTCAGCGCACGAACGCCGCCATGTGAAACGCCGCCTCGCGGACGCCCTGGCGATGCTCTGCACCGACGGGACAGGCGCGCCGGGCCAGACACCCGCTCTGGCGGCAATCACTGCCTTGCGCCGAGCGCACGAAATCCCGGCAGCGCCCCGCTTCGTACCGGTCCGGATGGACCGCGTTCACCGGACAGGTATGCAGACAGGGCTTGGTGAGACAGGTATCGCAAGGGTGCGGCGAAAGCCCCGGTGCGGGCAATTCGATCCGCTCCGCGAACAGCAACGCGCCACGATAGGAATGCCACAAGCCGAACTGCGGATGCATCAGGATGCCCAGCGGCGAGGCGCGCAGACCCTCGGCCTTCATCGCCCAGCGCTGGAATGGCCACCAGGGCGGGCCTCCGAATGGATACGCGCTGCCGGCGCCGAACCGGGCGGCGAGCCCGTCGATCACCCGTCGTGACCAGCGGTCCAGGGGATCGCCGAGTCCGTCGCGAAATTCCTCCGACGCTTCGAACGACGGCCACTGCGATGATCCGGCAAATCCGAGCAGCACCAGCGTTCCCGGACGGCGTCCGGTGCCGATTTCGGGCACCTGGTCATCGACGGCCGGATGAAAGCCGCCCCGACAGTCAAGTCCCGCGTGACGCGCATCGGTCACCATCTGATCGTAGAAAATCCGGCTCATGGATGCTGGACATCTTGCGCGATCGATGCATTCCGTGTCGAGACCTTGACAGGCAGGTGCCAACCCCTTGCAATCGCGGCTCCCGACCAAAAGGCCAACCCTTGTCATTGCCTTCAGCATTTTCCGGGCTTGCGCCCTTCGACCATCAGCTCGGCGACCTCGCGGCGCAGTCTCGCCGCCGTGCGTTGTCACCTCGCGCCGGAGTGGATTTTTCCTCCAACGATTATCTGGGGCTTGCCAACTGCGCGCGTCTTCGAAAGGCCGTGGGTGAAGCGCTCGCGCGAGGCACACCCGTTGGTGCCACCGGCTCGAGGCTCCTGCGAGGCAATGCCCCTGAACACGAAGAACTGGAGGCTTTCGCGGCGAGGTTTTTCGGTGCCGAGCGCTCGCTGTACTTCGGCAGCGGATATGCTGCGAACCATGCGCTGTTGTCCACCCTGCCGCAGCGGGGTGATCTGGTGATCCTCGATGAACTGCTGCACGCCAGCGCCAACGAAGGCGCGCGGGCCGGGAGGGCGCAGTTCTGCCGTACGGCGCACAACGATGCGGATGCGGTGGAGTCCCGGATCCTGGAGTATCGCGCGGCCGGCGGCACCGGACGCGTCTGGGTGGCCGTGGAAAGCCTCTACAGCATGGACGGAGACCGCGCACCCCTGCCTGCGCTGGCCACTCTGGCGCAACGGCACGAGGCCTTCCTGCTCATCGACGAAGCCCATGCCACGGGTGTGTTCGGGTCCGGCGGGCGCGGACTCGCATCGGGCCTCGAGGGCCAGGAGAACGTCGTGGTGCTGCACACCTGCGGCAAGGCCCTGGGTGGGTCCGGTGCCCTCCTCACCGGTTCGCGGACCCTGATCGACTTCCTGATCAACCGTGCGCGCGCGTTCATCTATGCCACCGCGCCATCCCCGCTCATGGCGGTGGCCGCGCATGAATCCCTGTGCATTCTGGAAGAGGAACCCGAGCGTCGAGAACGGCTCATGCGCCAGGTGACGCTCGCCGCCAGGGGACTTTCGCGCGTGGCACCGGGTCTGAAAATCAGCGGATCTCAGATCCAACCCATCCGGGTCGGCGAGGAAGCGCGCGCGATGCGACTGGCCGCACGCCTGCAGCAGCAGGGCTTCGACATCCGCGCCGTCCGCCCGCCCACGGTGCCTGCCGGCACATCACGCCTGCGCCTGTCCATCACGCTCAATGCCACGGAGCAGGACATCCATGCCTTGCTGGAGGCATTGGGGTCGGACTGCATGGACCTGCCGGCATGAGCTCGCCGATCTGGCATCCTTTCACCCAGCACGCGCTGCGCCATGATTTCCCCGGCATCGTGCGCACCGAAGGGGCGTACCTGCACACCCGCGACGGGCGGCGCATCCTGGATGCCATCTGCTCCTGGTGGGTCATCACTCACGGCCACCGCCATCCGGCCATCGTCGATGCGGTGAAGCGGCAGCTCGATAGCCTGGATCAGGTGATCTTCGCCGAATTCACGCACGAGCCGGCTGAGACACTGGCGCACAGGCTCCTCGAGGTGCTGCCGCAAGGGCTCTCGCATGTGTTCTATTCCGACAGCGGCTCCACCGCCGTCGAAGTCGCACTCAAGATGGCGCTGGGATACTGGCGTCATCGGGGTGAGACGCGATCACGGCTCGTGGTGCTCGAGCATGGCTATCACGGGGATACCGTCGGCGCCATGTCGGTGGGTGAACGCGGCCTGTTCACCCGCCCTTACGAACCGCTCCTGTTTCAGGTGGAGCGTATCCCGTTTCCGGCCTCCGGCCGGGAGGCCGTTACGCTGGATGCACTGGAGCATCTGTGCCGCAGGCAGGATACAGCGGCACTTCTGGTCGAGCCCCTGGTCCTGGGCGCCGGCGGCATGCTCATGTACCCGGCCGCAACGCTCAGACGGATGCGCGAGATTTGCACACGCTTCGGCATCCTGTTCCTCGCCGATGAGGTCATGACCGGCTGGGGGCGTACCGGCACCCGCTTCGCCTGCGAGCAGGCGCACATCACACCCGACATCCTGTGCTCGTCAAAGGGACTGACGGGCGGGCTCCTGCCGCTTGCCGTCACGGCCTGCATTCCGTCGATTTTCGAGGCCCACTTCTCCACCGACCGTGAGCGCACGTTCTGGCACTCCAGTTCCTTCACAGCCAATCCGGTCGCCTGCGCGGCGGGGCTCGCCAATCTCGAGGTCTGGAGCCGCGAACCCGTTTCCGAGCGCATCGGCGCCCTCACGCAATGGCAGACCCAAGAACTTGCGCGCCTGCATGATCTGCCCGGCGTCCGCGATCCGCGCCAGTGCGGCACCATCACGGCGTTTGACGTTGCCGCTCCCGATGCCGGGTACCTCGCCACCGTCGGCCCCAGGCTCCACGAATTCTTCCGCGACCGCAGCGTGCTGTTGCGCCCACTGGGCAACACCGTTTACGTCATGCCGCCCTACTGCATCACCCGCAACGAACTGCACGGTCTGTACGACATCATCCGCGAAGCCCTGGATACCCTTGTGCGCTGACCGGGCTCGGCAATCGATCAGCCGTGATTGATCGATCCCGGCGAATCCAGCGGTCCACCGACAGGGCACCACCGCCGGCGATGGCCAGCCACAGGAAGATGGCCAGGTACGCCGTTTCGTCAAAGCCCAGCAGCGTCTCCAGCGAATCCACATCGGCCCACTTGGCCGCCCTGATGGCCACGATCATGGTGATACCAAGGGCACCGGCCGAGACGCGGGTCAGAAAACCGAAAATCAGGAACAGGCCCCCGAAGAATTCCACACCTGACACGAAAGGTGTGAGCAGATGAGGCAAGGGAATTCCCCAGGCAATGAAGTTCTCGGTCACGGCGGGAAGATGGGTGAGTTTCCCCCAGCCGCTCCACAGGAACACCCACCCGACGACGAACCGTGCAAACAGCGGCCCCAGCGCGACCAGATGTCGCGACACCCGTTCCGGGCGTTCAATCAGCCATTCACTCAAGAAATTCATGGCACACCCCTTGATAAAAAGGGGGCAGGCAGCGATTGACCCGACGTCCGCGCCCGCCCCTTTTGTGCATCGAAACCGCTTATTTCTTCTCTGCTTGCGCGGCGTCGCACTGCTTCTTCGTCATTTCCAGAAAGCCCTGCCCCTTGCAGGCATTCTGGCCCTTGCACGCATTGTGTGCCGACTTGCAGGCCGACTGGCCTTTGCAGGCGTTGACACCCGCACAATGCATTTTGGCCTCATCCGCATGGGCAGCAGCCAGCGGCAGGGACGCAAAAAGCATCGCCGCCGCGCCTGCCAGGGCAGTTCCGGAAATGGTCTTCTTCAGGTTCATGTATGGCTCCCGTCGTTCAGTCATGGTTGATGTTCGCGAAGCAATCGCCAGATCACTTCACTTGTCGAATCAGACCGGGGATGGGGCCGCGATATTTCCGCCGGGTACGCGAAATCCTTCCAAGGCTCCTGCGATCAACCGATGAGCGCCTTGATTCGCTGGGTGCGGGACGCCGCATCGATCTGCCGGGCTCTCTCCAGAAGATCATGCATCTCCTGGGCCGGCAGGGCCCGACTGAACAGGAAGCCTTGAGCCTCGCTGCAATCATGTTCCTGGAGGAACATCAGCTGCGGAAAGCTTTCCACGCCTTCGGCAGTGACGCTGATCTCGAGCGAGCGTGACATGGCAATGATGCCGGCGGCGATGGCGCGATCGTCGGCACAGTCATTCAGGTTGGACACGAATGACCGGTCGATCTTCAGACGATTCACGGCGAAATTGCGCAGCCGGCTGAAGCTGGAGTATCCGGTGCCGAAATCGTCGATGGCCAGCATCACTCCCAGGGCCTTGAGGCGGGCCAGCGCCTGCTCTGCCCAGACCTCATCGCTCATGACCACGGACTCGGTGATCTCGAGCTCCACCGTCGCAGGGTCGATTCCCGCTTCGCGTACGACTTCCGCGACACGCTCCGGGAATTCCTTCAGCATGAACTGCTGGCCGGACACATTGACCGCAATGCGGGGAACCGCCAATCCTTCGTCGCTCCAGCGGCGGGCCTGCTGGCAGGCATTGCGAAGCACCCAATCCCCGATCGGCAGGATCAACCCGGTCTCCTCGGCCACCGGAATGAATTGCGAGGGCGGCACCAGTCCGAGTTCGCTGTTGGTCCAGCGAAGGAGCGCCTCCACGCCGGAAAGATGTCCGCTTCGCACATCGAACTGCGGTTGATAGTGCAGTTCGAACTCGCCTCTGTCCAGTGCGCCGCGCAGCTGCGCCTCGATGTTGAAACGCTGCAGTACGGCTGCATTCATCGATGCATCGAAAAACGCGAACGTGCCGGGACTGCGGCGCTTGGCGAAATACATGGCAAGGTCTGCATTGCGCAGCAGGGACTCCGCGTCGACGCCATCGGTCGGGTACAGCGCAATCCCCACACTCGGCGTCACCACCAGGGTGTGCAGGGCCAGTTGAATCGGCTCCTGCAAGGCTTCGATCAGCCTCCGTGCCACCATCGAGGCATCGTTCGGATCATGCAGCTCAGGCAGCAGCACCATGAACTCGTCGCCGCCCAGTCGCGCGATGTCACCCGGCTTGGCGTTGGGGAGCGACTCACCGCTCAGAATATCGCCGTGGCGAAGCGAATTTCGCAACCGCGAGGCAACCTGGCACAACAGTTCATCGCCAACCGCATGACCCAGTGTGTCATTGACACGCTTGAAATTGTCGAGGTCAATATACAGAACCGCCATGAGCCGCTGGTGCCGCTTCGCCGCATCCACCGAACTCAGCAGACGTCTTCGCAACTGCTCGCGGTTGGGCAGACCCGTCAGCGAATCGAAGTACGCCAGCCGGACGATCTGCCGTTCGGTGCGCCACTTGCTGCCCAGCGCGATGGCCATCTGACGGATCTCGTGCGGGTGGAACGGCTTCTGCAGATAGGAAAGCTTGTCCTCCGGTGGCACCATGCCGCCCAGATCGCTGGGATCCACGTCGGAATAGGCGGTGCATACCACGATTTCCACCTCCGGATCGATTTCCCGGATCCGGGCCGCGGCCCATGATCCGTCGCGCCCGGGTGGCATGCGCATGTCCAGAAAGACCACCGCGAAGGGACGATCCTCCGACAGGGCCGAGCGCACCTGCTCCACCGCAGACTCGGCGCTGTCGCAGAAGGAAGGCTCAAAGCGGGATGCACTGACCCTCACCCGGTCTTCGCCGTTTCGCGCGCCGGACGAATTGAACAGTTGGGCACGGAGTTTCTGGAAGGCGGCCAGATCCTCGCCGATGTCCGATTCGAGCAGGACCTGTCGATAGGCGTCGCGAATGGCTGCCTCGTCGTCAACGACCAGGATGCGCACGATGGATCGCTCGGAAGCTGCGGGTGTCATGCACCGCCTCCTGCCGTACCATTGACCGGAATCGCGACATGCAGGGAAGCGCCAAGTCCCACGCCTTCACTCGCCGCCCAGATACGACCACCCATGCTGGCAACCGCGTTGGCGCACCAATGCAGACCCAACCCGTGATTGGTCTCCGACGGTTTGGTGGAAAATCCGCGTTCGAATACGCGTTGCAGGTTCTCCCGCGCAATACCGACGCCATCGTCCTGGCAGACCAGATGAAGCTGGTCCCGGTCCTGCTCCCGGAGGATCTCCGCACTGACGCGCAAACGGCCCGATTCACGGCCCGCCGCGCGAACGGCATCGGCCGCGTTGATGATCAGATTCTGGAGGATCAACCTGACTACCGTTCGCGCCACGCGCACGGGCCCGATTCCCTGCAGTGTGGCATCGCTTTCCACGGCGAGGCGTGCACGGCACTCGTCGGGCACGATCTCGAGACTCTGGCCGACGAGGTCGGGCAGGTTCACCGGCTCGGAAACGTGTTCGCTGCGCGAGGAACGCAGCTGTTCGCTCAAGGTCGATTGCACGACGGCGCTCTGGCGCTTGAGTACCGCCAGATCCTCCTTCGCACCCTCGAGCGTGCGCACCACTTCGGCGCATCCGAGTCTGAGAAACCGCGTGAGATCTTCCCGGCGCTGCGCATCCGCCGCATCGCCCGCAAGTTCGGTCGATGCTTGCGCAAGATCCGCCGCCGGAAGCCGGCGCAGCCTGTCCTCGAGCGAAGACAGGCGGACGCCCAGCGGCGTCATGGCATTGCCCAGGTTGTGCAGCACTCCACGCGCCAGCTCGGCGAATCCTGACTGGTAGGCCCGATCGACCAGTTCCTGCCGTGCCGCGTTGAGCCGGTCCAGCATCCGGTCGAATTCCGCCGCGAGCCGGCCGATCTCGCCTGTCGGCGGCAGATTCAGCCGGCTGTCGAATGCATCGCCATGTCCAATCGCCACGGCATGCCGGGTCATTGCGGCCAGCGGGCCGAGCACCAGGCGGTTCAGCAGGATCAGCAACAGCACCAAAACGCCCACCGCGGCCGCGCCGAAATAGATGGAAGCGTAGTGCACCACGGCGCGTCCCTGTTCGCTGATGCGACGGGGCACATCCACTCGCAGCGTCATGACCGGACGGCCATGAATGTCCGTCAGCGTCTGGAATACCTGGGTCATCTCGCGGGTCTCGACCAGGTCCCCGCCAGTCGCGTGTCCCGCCGGCGGTATGCCGGCACCCGGTTCCACGGGCGAAACCGCAGCCTGCGACTGGGCGCCTATCAGACGGATTTCGGATTCACCCAGCGTCCGGCACAGGATCACCATGCCCCGGGAAGGTCCGTGCCCGAGTCCATCCAGGATGGGCGCGCCAGCCACCATCATGATGCCGAGGTTGGTCCTGATCAGTCCGCTGACACCCTGATTCGCCGGCATCGTTCGCAGCCAGGGAAAGTCCGGCGGGAGACGGCCGTCACGCACCAGGTCGAACGGCAGTTCGCGGCCGCTCGACAGATCGCGGACACCGTGAGTCAGCACATGTCCCGACGTATCGACGATCAGCAACGCGTTGACGTTGAGCTGCCGCAGCGCCAGTCGCGTGATGTTCGTCTCGACGAAGCCGGGATCCTTCTGTTGCGCGAAACGCCAGGTGTCCGCCCAGTTGCCCCAGTCGGTGGCGCTGATTTGCAGACGCTGCAAGGTCTCGTCCATTGCAAAGCCCACCCGGCGCATGGATATGCGGGCATCGTCACGCTCCAGGGCGGAGAAGCTGGGCAGCAGCACCTGCCGCTGGATCGTCAGCTCGAGCAGCCCGAGGGCGACGAACAGGAGCGCCAGCAGTGTCATGACCTTGAACCGGATGCTCACGTACGCACGAGGTATCCATCGACGGCGCCGGCCGTCGTTCACGCGACATATTCATGTCGCAGGCGCTGGAATTGCCTTGATTTCATTCACAGATCCACGCAGACACTGCGGCTGTGGCGCCGCATCATGCAATTTGCGGGAAACCCCTAATCGACGAATTCAGCCGGAAACGGCTGGAAGACCGCGCAGCACGTCCAGCACGGCATCCGCGCACTCCCGGCGGCACACCAGCAGATCCGGCAGCAGCGTATTGCGCTGGTTGTAGCGCAGCTCGCTGCCGTCGAGCCGGCTGACATGCAACCCGGCGGCCTGTGCCACGGCCACCGGCGCGCAGGAATCCCACTCGTACTGCCCGCCGGAATGAAGGTAGATATCGGCCTCATTGCGCAGGACGGCCATGGCCTTGGCGCCGGCTGATCCCATGGGAATGAGTTCGGCATCCAGTCCTCGCGCGACCGCCACCGCTTCGGCGGCGGGCCGGGTGCGGCTCACCACCATGCGCAAGCGTCCCGTCCACCGCGGTGGTTCTTTTGCAGAACCGCTGTCCAGCACCAGCGAAAGGCCAGGCAACGCCACGGCGCCCAGCGCGGCATGACCCTGCACCGCGAGTGCCACGTGCACGGCCCAGTCGGTTCGCCGCTCGCCGAATTCACGCGTGCCATCCAGCGGATCCACGATCCATACCCGCAAGTGCCGCAGCCGATCCGCATCGTCCTTCTCCTCCTCGGACAGGATGGCATCATCGGGGCGGTGGCACCGCAATGCCTCCATGATGAATGCATTGGACACGCGGTCCCCGACACGGCCCAGCGCCTGGCCTTCGAACAGGCGGCTCTCCTGCACCTGGAGCAGCAACCGCCCTGCGTACCCGGCGATGTGGCGTGCCAGTTCGATGTCGTTCATGCGATCAGAGTCTCGACGATCAGATCCGCCGCTTCCTCGGCGCTCATGCGCGTGGTGTCGATGCGGATTTCAGGATCCAGCGGAGGTTCGTAGGGGCTGTCGATGCCGGTGAAATTCCGGAGCTGCCCGGCGCGTGCCTTTCGGTACAGGCCCTTCACGTCGCGTGCTTCCGCATCGGCAAGCGGCGTGTCGATGTGGATCTCGAGAAATTCGCCGGCAGCCATCATCTCGCGCACCATCTGACGCTCGGCGCGGAACGGCGAGATGAAGGCGGTGATCACGATCAGTCCGGCATCGGTCATGAGGCGGGCCACCTCGCCCACGCGCCGGATGTTCTCCACGCGGTCCGCGTCGGTGAAGCCCAGATCCCGGTTCAGGCCATGGCGCACATTGTCACCATCGAGCAGGAAGGTATGGCGATTCATGCGTGTCAGCTTCTTCTCCACGAGGTTTGCGATGGTGGATTTGCCGGCGCCGGACAGGCCGGTGAACCACAACACCGCCGGTCGCTGGTTCTTCAACGCGGCGTGTGCCTCGCGAGTGACATCCAGGGCCTGCCAGTGCACGTTCTGGCTGCGGCGCAAGGCGAAATGCAGCATGCCGGCACAGACCGTCGCATGGGTGAGCCGGTCGATCAGGATGAACGCACCGAGCGTCCTGTTCTCATCGTAGGGTTCGAAGATCAGCGGCTGGTCGGTGCTCAGGTTGCACACGCCGATGGCATTGAGTTCCAGCGTCTTCGCGGCCAGATGCTCCAGGGTGTTGACGTTGATCTGGTACTTCGGTGGCTGGATGGTGGCGGACACCGTCTGGGTGGCGAGCTTGAGCCAGTAGCTGCGGCCCGGCAGGAGCGGTTCCTCCGCCATCCATACCAGGGTCGCCTCGAACTGGTCGGCCATCTGCGCCGGCTCGACGGCACTGGTGATCACGTTGCCGCGGCTGCAGTCGATCTCGTCGGCGAGGCACAGCGTCACCGACTGGCCGGCCACCGCCCGCCCCAGATCGCCCTCGTAGGTGACAATACGACTGACCGTGCTCGTCCTGCCCGAAGGCAGTACGCGGACGGCGTCCCCGGGCTGGACGGTGCCGGAGCAGATCAGACCGGCGAATCCCCTGAAGTCCTGGTTCGGCCGGCTGACCCACTGCACGGGCAGACGGAAAGGACGGCCCTGCGCAGGCGTGACATCGATGTCCACCGACTCCAGATACTCCAACAGCGCAGGACCGTCGTACCAGGGCATCCGGGCAGAGCGCGAGACGATGTTGTCACCCGCCACGCCGGAGGTCGGGATGGAGATGACATCCTGAACACCGATCGACCGGGCAAACTGCTCATAGTCCGTCACGATGGACCGGAACTTCGCCTCCTCGTATCCGGCCAGATCCATTTTCGTGACCACCAGCACCAGCCTGCGGACACCGATCAGGTGCGCAAGAAAGCTGTGACGGCGCGTCTGCGTCAGCACGCCCTTGCGTGCATCGACCATGATCACGGCCACGTCGGCCGTCGATGCACCCGTGATCATGTTGCGCGTGTACTGCTCGTGGCCAGGGGTGTCGGCCACGATGAACGTGCGCCGGGGGGTGGAAAAATAGCGCCAGGCCACGTCGATGGTGATGCCCTGTTCGCGCTCGGCGGCAAGTCCGTCCACCAGCAGCGCGAAATCCAGGTTCCGGCCCTGGGTGCCAAGCCTGCGGCTGTCGGCCTCGAGCGCTTCGAGCTGGTCCTTGCGAATCATGTTCGCGTCGTACAGCAGGCGGCCGATCAGCGTGGACTTGCCATCATCCACGCTTCCGCAGGTGATGAAGCGCAGCAGGCCACGCGACGGACTGCCTGCAGTTCCCTGACCGCTGTCCGGCGCCACCGGCGACTCGCCCGTGGCGGCGACCTGTTGCGACTCCGCCATCAGAAATATCCTTCCTGCTTCTTCTTCTCCATGCTGCCCGCCTGATCCCTGTCGATGGCGCGACCCTGCCGCTCGGACAGACCGGAGTGCCGCATTTCCTCGATGATCGCGGACAGTGTCCGCGCGGTGCTCTCGACCGCACCGGTGAGCGGATAGCAGCCCAGCGTGCGGAACCGGATGTTGCGGACTTGTGGCTCCTCGCCCGCCTTCAGCGGAAACCGCCCGTCATCCACCATCAGGATCATCCCGTCGCGCTCCACCGTCGGGCGCGGCGCGGCGAAGTACAGTGGCACCACCGGGATCCTTTCGAGCTGGATGTATTGCCAGACGTCGAGTTCGGTCCAGTTCGACAGTGGGAAGACGCGAATGCTTTCTCCGCGCGCCTTGCGCGCGTTGTACAGATCCCACAGCTCAGGCCGCTGGCGCTTGGGATCCCAGCGATGATGGGCTGCACGGAACGAAAAGATGCGCTCCTTGGCGCGACTGGCTTCCTCGTCGCGCCGCGCACCGCCAAACGCCACGTCGAACCCATGCTGGTCCAGCGCCTGCTTCAGGCCCTGCGTCTTCCACAGGTCGGTATGCACCATCGAACCATGGTCAAAGGGATTTATGTTGCGCGCCATGGCCTCGGGATTCAGATGAACGATCAGCCGCATGCCGCTTTCCCTTGCCGCGCGCTCCCTCATCTCGTACATGTCCCGGAATTTCCAGGTGGTGTCCACATGCAGCAATGGAAACGGAGGCGGCGCGGGGTGGAATGCCTTGCGGGCCAGGTGCAGCATGCAGGCAGAGTCCTTGCCGATGGAGTACAGCATGACCGGCCGTTCGCTCTCGGCCACCACCTCGCGCATGATATGGATGCTCTCGGCCTCGAGCCGTTGAAGGTGGGAAAGCTCCAACGGTTCAATCGCTTGCGGAACTTGCATCGGGTCATTATCCCATTCCGGCCGCCGATTCAGGCAGGATTTGCGCGGACCGGGGCCTGGCCACGCCCGGTGCCGGCACATCCCCGCCAGCGGGGTTCAGCCGGGAAACCCGCGGGCACTTTTGTTTCCCGGGCGAGTCCCCATCATGAGTGCTCATGATCAAAGGCGTTGCGGGAATCCGTACATGAAACCACGCGCAAACCCCGGCTGGATGTGGGCAGATGCCTGCGCACTGGTCGATGAAGCCGAACAGCTCCACCGGCGCTTCTATCGGCTGCTGGCCAGGCCTTCTGCCCAGCCAACCTGGGAACCACCGGTCAATGTGTTTCGCAGTGCCGGCACCTGGTCCATCGTGGTGGCCCTGCCAGGCGCCCGCGCCGACCATGTCAGCATCGATATCCATGAGGGCGCCATCGAAATCACGGCCCAGGTTGCACCACCGGCTCCGGGATTCGGGTCCGGCATCGAGCGTCTGGAGATCCCCTACGGCCGGATGCGCCGCCAGATCAGCCTGCCTTCCGGACGATATGCCGTGACCGAGCACCGGCTCGAGTTGGGCTGTCTGTATCTGAAACTCACCGAGATCCACCGATGAACGAACCGCTGGACCAGAAGGACGCAAAGGACAGTCAACCCCACACCGCGGCAGCGGAGGATGTGCTGCTCATCGTGCCGGTCCGGAACGTGGTTCTGTTTCCGGGCGTGGTGCTGCCCATCACCGTGGGCCGCGACAAGTCCCTGGCTGCCGCGCAGGAGGCCGTGCGCACGCAACGCAGGATAGGCCTGCTGCTGCAGACCGACCATGCGGTCGATGAACCCACGGCGTCGCAACTGCACCGTGTCGGCACTTCGGCCGCCATCGTGCGCTTCGTCACCGCACCGGATGGCACCCATTACCTCATCTGCCAGGGTGAGCAGCGATTTCGCGTCCTCGACTATGTCAGTGAGGCGCCCTTCCTGGTGGCACGTGTCGAGTTCCATCATGAACCGGCCACGCTCGACAAGGAGACTGAAGGCCGTGGCATCAGCCTGAAGGAACGGGCGCTGGAAGCCCTGTCCCTGCTTCCCCAGGCGCCCGGGGAACTGGCCAATGCCATTCAAGGCATCGAATCGGTGCCGCTGCTGGCGGATGTCGTGGCCAATTTCATGGATGTGAAGAGCGCGGAAAAGCAGGAATTGCTGGAAGCCTACGATCTCAAGGACCGGCTGGACCGGGTGCTTTCACTGCTGGCGCACCGCATAGAGGCGCTGAAGGTGTCACGGCAGATCGATCAGCGCACGCAATCCGCACTGGATGAGCGCCAGAAGGAGATCATCCTGCGCGAGCGCCTCAAGCAGATCCGCGAGGAACTCGGTGAAGGAGACGGTGCTTCCGCCGACCTGAAGGATCTGCGGGACAGCATTGCAAAAGCCGGCATGCCGGAAGAGGTGCAGGAGCAGGCACTGAAGGAACTGGCGCGGCTCGATCGCATGCCGGAGGCCTCGGGTGAATACTCCATGGTCCGCAATTACCTCGACTGGCTGATCGGCATGCCCTGGTCGAAGCTGGATGCCGAGCAGCACGACATCGATCGGGCACGCGCCGTTCTCGACGAAGATCACCATGGTCTGGAGAAGATCAAGCGGCGCATCCTGGAATTCCTCGCCGTGCGCAAACTCAATCCGCAGGGACGCAGCCCCATCCTGTGCTTCGTCGGTCCTCCGGGCGTGGGCAAGACCTCGCTCGGTCAGAGCATCGCCCGGGCGCTGGGACTCAAGTTCCAGCGCGTGTCACTGGGCGGCGTCCATGACGAAGCGGAGATCCGGGGTCATCGGCGCACCTACATCGGCGCCCTGCCGGGCAACATCGTGCAGGCGGTGCGCAAGGCCGGTACCCGCAACCCGGTGCTGATGCTGGATGAAGTGGACAAGCTGTCGGCCAGCTTCCAGGGCGATCCGTCCTCGGCGCTGCTGGAAGTGCTCGACCCCGAACAGAACAACACGTTCCGCGACAATTTCCTGGCCGTGCCCTTCGATCTGTCCAGGGTCCTGTTCATCGCCACCGCCAATGTCCTGGAAAATGTCCCGGCACCGCTCCGCGACCGCATGGAGATCATCGAGCTGACCGGGTACACGGAAGAGGAAAAGCTGCAGATAGCAAGGCACTTCCTGATGAGGCGCCAGCTCGCGGCCAATGGCCTGACCGCGGCACAGGTCGAGATTTCCGATGAGGCGTTGCGCCTGCTCATCAGCCAGTACACGCGCGAATCCGGCATCAGGAGTCTCGAACGCCAGATCGGCGCGGTGTTGCGCCACTCGGCAGTGCAGATCGCACAAGGCAGTCCCGGTCCGGTGCAAATCGGGCCCGCGGACATCGAACGGATCCTGGGCAAGCCGCGCTTCGAGAACGAGGTGGCGCTGCGCACGGCGGTACCCGGCGTGGCCACCGGGCTTGCCTGGACACCGGTGGGCGGGGACATCCTGTTCATCGAGTCCAGTCGCGTGTCCGGCAATGGCAAGCTCACTCTCACCGGACAGCTCGGTGATGTCATGAAGGAGAGTGCGCAGGCCGCCGTGACCCTGGTCAAGTCACTCGCTGATCGCCTTCGCATCGACACGGCACAGCTGGCCAGCAGCGACCTGCACATCCATGTTCCCGCCGGCGCGACCCCCAAGGACGGGCCCAGTGCGGGCGTGGCACTGGTGGCCTCCCTGGCTTCGCTCCTGACCCAGCGAACCGTTCGCTCCGATGTCGCCATGACCGGCGAGATCAGTCTGCGGGGCCTGGTGCTGCCGGTGGGCGGCATCAAGGAGAAATGCATCGCCGCGGCGCGCGCCGGCATCCGGACGGTCATCCTGCCGGCCCGCAACCGCCGTGATCTGGATGAGATTCCCGAGAGCGTGCGGAACACCCTGCAGTTCGTCTGGGTCGATCGGGTCGAGGAGATGCTGGATCAGGCACTGGATGGTGCTCCGCTCTCGCGCGCAGCCGCGTAGGGCCCGGGAATCATCCCTGTCATACGGCTGTCACAGGTCCGCCGCTACACTTGCGCGCATCGAACCTGCAACCCCCGGAGCCGCATGAAACCATCCAGCCGACCCGTCCTCCGCGCAAGCGGAATCGCCCTGGCCCTCACCACCGCCATCCTGCCGCTCACCGCCCAGGCGCGCGACCAGATCAGGATCGTCGGCTCATCGACTGTATTTCCCTTCTCCGCCACCGTCGCAGAACGCTTCGCCCGCACCTCGGGGCTCAAGGCGCCCGTGGTGGAATCCACCGGGACAGGGGGCGGTTTCAAGCTTTTCTGTGAGGGTGCGGGCGTGGAGACAGCCGACATCAATGACGCTTCGCGCCCGATCACCGACAGCGAACGGGCCGCCTGCGCCAGAAACGGCGTAACCGGCATCACGGGGATCAGGATCGGGTATGACGGCATCATTCTGGCCAGTTCCTCGCGCAGTACCGCGTTCGGCATCACGATCGGACAGCTGTGGCGGGCAACCGCCCGGAGCGTTCCGGTGGCCGGCAAGCTGGTGGCCAACCCCTACCGCAAGTGGAGCGATATCGACCCGAAGCTGCCGGATCTGGCCATCAACCTGTACGGTCCGGCTCCGAACCATGGCACACGCGATGCGTTCGTGGAGTTGGTGATGGAGCCAGGCTGCAGGAAGGCACCGGAAGTTGCCGCGCTCACCGGGGACGAGCAGAAAAAGGTGTGCGGCATGATCCGGGAAGATCGTGTCTGGACCGATGTGTCGGAGGATTATGGTCTGGTGATGGGCAAGCTGACCGGCAATCCCGGCGCGCGCGCCATCTTCACCTTCTCCTATCTGGACCAGAACCGCGACAAGATCCAGGCGGCAGCGGTCGATGGAGTCGATGCGTCGATGGAGACCATCTCCTCCGGTCAGTATCCGCTGTCACGCCCGCTGTTCATCTACGTGAAAAACCTGCATGCGCGGCAGATCCCGGGCCTTGGGGCATTCGTGAGCGAATTCCTGAGCGATCGCGCCGCCGGTGAGGACGGATATCTGGCCGACAAGGGTCTGATTCCCATGCCGCACGCACAGCTCCTGGAGCAGCGGGGCGTTGCCGCCGGGCTCAAGGGAAACTGATGCCCCCCTTGAGAACGACTGGTGTCGGCCCTGCCCTCAGGCCCGCCGCCATTGGGTGAGACCGCCGGGTTTGTCCTCGATGAGGACGCCGGCGGCCTTGAGTTCATCGCGTATCGCGTCACTGCGCGCGAAGTCCCTGACTGCGCGCGCAGCGCCCCGCGCCTTCAGCAAGGCTTCGATGTCGGCATCGGCGAGGCCCGCAGGCTTGCTGCCCCGCTGGAGATAGCTCTGGGGGTCCTGGCGCAGCAAGCCCATCACTTCGCCGATCCGCCGCAGGCTGGCCGCAGCGGCAGCCGCCTCAACGGCATGTCCTTGCGTCTTCGCCGCATTCAGATCGCGTGCTGCCGTCTGCATCACGGCCAGGGCCTGAGGCGTGTTGAAGTCGTCATCCATGGCCTCATGAAACGCCTCGAGCCGGGCGGGTTCGGGCTGCCCCCCTGCGGGCGCATCCTGCAGGGCCCGGTACAGACCCAGCAGGGTCTCATCCGCCTGCACCAGCTGCGCCTGCGAATAGTTGATGGGCCCTCGATAATGGCTGCCCAGCAGAAACAGCCGCAGAACTTCCGGATCACGCAGCGTGTCCAGCACATCGCGCACCGTGAAGAAATTGTGCAGCGACTTGGACATCTTCTCGTCGTCCACGCGCACGAAGCCGTTGTGCATCCACAGGTTCACGAACGGTGTGTCGCAGGCGCCGCAGGACTGTGCGATCTCGTTCTCATGGTGCGGGAACTTGAGATCCATGCCGCCTCCATGGATGTCGAAATGCTCCCCCAGGAGGCTCATGGACATGGCCGAGCATTCGATGTGCCAGCCGGGACGTCCGGCGCCCCAGGGCGAATCCCACGCCGGCTCTCCCACCTTGGATGGTTTCCACAGCACGAAATCCAGCGGATCGAGCTTGTCCTCGTCCACCTGCACCCGCGCACCGGCCCGCAGGTCCTCGATGTTCTTGCCCGACAGCCGTCCATAGCCTAGGCCATGCCCTTGTCGATCAGCCTGGCTGTCAACCGGATGATGCCGTCGATGTGGTGGGTGGCCCGCGGTTCGTGGTCCGGCCGGTCCAGACCCAGTCTCGCGCAATCTTCGTTCATGGCCTGGATGTAGCGCTCGGCCAGAACATCCCAGGGTTCACCCACTTCGGCGGCTCGCGCGATGATCTTGTCGTCGATGTCGGTGATGTTGCGT
This sequence comes from Steroidobacteraceae bacterium, assembly GCA_044226785.1. Taxonomy (GTDB): domain Bacteria; phylum Pseudomonadota; class Gammaproteobacteria; order Steroidobacterales; family Steroidobacteraceae; genus TMP-86. Next base: position 104,388 of record JBGAGK010000010.1, read on the forward strand.
ACGTAGGTGACGTCGTAGCCCGTGTGGCGCAGATACCGCTGCACCAGGTCGAACACGGTGAGCATGCGCGCATGGCCCAGGTGGATGTAGTCATATACGGTGATGCCGCACACGTACATGCGGACCTGGCCCGCGCGGATGGGCGTGAATGGCCGCTTGGAACCGGTCAGCGAGTTATGGATTTTCAGCATGGATACGCAGTCGCGCTCGCGCAAGCCCGGGTGGCATGAGTTTCAGCAGCGGGGCAAGTTCGGGGCCGTGCTGCTGGCCCGTGAGTGCCACGCGCAACGGCCGGTACAGGGCTGCACCATTCACCCTCCACCAGGAACAGTTCGCTCCGTGCCGGATCCTGGGTGACACAGTCCGCAAGCTTCCCCGGCAGCGCCGGGCCCGCCACTACACGCTTGCGCGCCACCTTCTGGCTGTCCTTCAGCCGCTGCTGCGCGCGGCTGATGGCGAGCTGTGCGATCTGCTCGCCCTGGTCTGCGTGCTGGTTCAACCACAGCGCAAACGCATCCTTGATGGCACCCTGGACCACACCCGCCGCCTCGCGCGAGGACAGGCGCTCCTTGGTCTGGCCGGCGAACTGCGGCTCGCGCATTTTCAGCGACAGCACGAAGCTCACCCCATCCCACACATCCTCGGGCGTGAGCTTCAGGCCGCGCGGCACCAGGTTCCGGAACTCACAGAATTCCCGGACCGCATCGGCCGCACCTGCGCGCAGGCCGTTGACATGCGTACCACCCTCCACCGTGGGGATGAGGTTCACGTAGCTTTCGGTCACGGCCTGCGCGGATTCCAGCACCCAGGCAAAGGCCCACTCGAGGGTGCCGCCCGGAAAGTCGCGGCTGCCGAAGAAGGTATCGACCGGCAACCAGCTGCCCTTGCCCAACTGCTCGGTGAGATACTGATGCAGGCCGCCGGTGTAGAACCACTCGTCTTTCTCGCCCGTAGCCTCGTTGCCGAGGCGCACACGAAGCCCCGGGCACAGGACTGCCTTGGCCCGCAGGACCTCCTTCAGCCTCGGCACCGCGAACTTGTCGGTATCGAAATACTGGGGGTCGGGCCAGAAACGCACCGTGGTACCGGTTCGGGACTTCGGTACCTCACCCACTTCCTCCAGCCTGGACTTGACCCGGCCGCTGGCGAAGCTGATGTTGTATTCCCTGCCGCCGCGCCGCACCCAGCATTCCAGGTTCTTCGACAGCGCGTTCACCACCGAGACGCCCACGCCGTGCAGACCGCCGGAGTGCTCATAGTTCTGGTTGTTGAACTTTCCGCCGGCATGCAGGCGGGTGAGAATCAGCTCCACGCCGCTGATCTTTTCCTTCGGGTGGATGTCCACGGGCATGCCGCGCCCATCATCCTCCACCTGGAGCGAACCGTCCTTGAATACCGTGACCTCGATGTTCCTGCAATGACCGGCAAGCGCCTCGTCAACGCTGTTGTCGACGACTTCGTGGGCCAGGTGATTGGGCCGGGTGGTATCGGTGTACATGCCCGGGCGTCGGCGCACCGGGTCAAGACCGCTCAGGACTTCGATATCGGATGCTGTGTAACTGGATGCCATCGCTGCATTGTCGTGCGTTCGTGATGGCGGCGCAGTCTATCACGCACAGGTCCATGCTGGTCCCCGCATCAGCTTTGCGCTATCGTGCCGGCATGGGCATTTCCAACGCGCAGAACCTGACCCGCAGCCTTCCCTCCTCTCCGCGACCCTTTGGTGTCCGTGTGCGGCTCAAGCCCGGGGATCCGTTCGGCAGGCTGGTCGGTGCGGACTGGCAGACCACGCACTGGTACTTCACCCAGGAAGACCGCGATGCCGCGCTCACCCAAATGGCGCGTCGTCACGAATATTCACGCATCGGCGATGAGCCGGCGCTGACTTTCGAGAAGGTCGAGAATCTGGCGCAAAGCCGCGCGCTGTAACGGCTCGCAAAGCAGCGGTGCCGGGTGTTCCCGCTGCGCAGCCCCACCCCGGGCCGCGCAACCCTAGAAAGTCCGCCCCAGGAACAGGTAATAGGCGCTGGTGCCGGCTTCGTCGTAACCCGTGCCCAGATACAAAGGACCGAGAAACGTATCCAGACCCAGGAACACGGCCGCGTCCTTGTGGGCAGATCCGAGGCTCATGCTGCCACGCCGGTCCCAGGCATTGCCGACTTCCAGGGCAAATCCGATGTATGCCGGAAAGTCCAGGACTCCTTCCCCGCCCCGGCCGACCTTGCGCCGGTAGATGGCCCGTGCGATGGCGAAGTGCGGCCCCATCACCGATTGCATGGGGCGTCCGGACAGATTGAAAAATCCCCCGAGGGTGTACAGATCCTGGAGTGGTGTCGCGGCAGAGGAGGAAAGGGTGCCGCCAGCCAGTCGGCCTGCACCCGGTCGGACCGGATGTCCGCACCGAAACCACTCCGCTGGCCATCCCACTGAAGACTGAAGGTCTGCCCCTGGCGCGGAAAATCCAGGTTATCCAGTCGATCGAAGCTGAAGCGCAGGAACACGCCGCCGGATTGCACCCGCTCCACCGGGTATCCGGACGAACCCAGCCTCACGCGCGCCACGCTGCTGCCCGCATTGATGCCGCTGCGGATCTCGCCCCAGTTTCCAAGGTCGCGGCCAACATCGAGGTCAGCCTGTACGTTGCGCACCCGGTACTCGGCCAGGCGCTGCTCGCCGTCGTAGATGGGAAGCGTGCGGACCTCCACGTGCACTGCCGGCGCCACGAACCAGCGCCGATCAGCCGTCAGTGGCTGGTAGAATTCGGAGAATACCTTCGGGTTCTCGCCGATCTGCAGATCGGTGGTCCATTCGCCGCCCAGCCGGTTGATCTCCGTGACGATCAGGCGTGCGGCTGCGTTGTAACTGCTGTTGCCCTGGAAATCGTCCTGCAGGTTCAGCCCGAAACGAACGTAGTTGGGCCCCCACGACTTGCGCCGGGCGTGCACCTCGATACCGGTCTGTTCACCGGAATCCGTTTCGCGCCTGATCAGGGAGTAATCAAGAAGTTCGAAATAATCGAGGCCGTACAGCTCGGTCAGCTTCCGCCCGAGGCGCCGGGTATCCAGGGGCTTGCCGATCAGAGAATCCATGGCGGCCTGGATCGTGGCCGCATAACGACGCGACAACGGGTCGATGCTGACGAAATCGATGCGCGGCGGTGCCTGCTCCTGCAGGGTGCGGTGCTGGGCATAGCGCTGGTAATCTTCGGGAGAAAGGCTCAATTCCGCCAGCCTTGCCGCAAGCCCGCGCGCGGCCTCTTCACCGATCCGGATCGCCTTCCCGGCGTCGCCGAAATCCGTGGATGTGATACCCCCCAGATCCGGTTCTATCAACAGATCGCGCGCGCCGAGCGTGCCCTTCTGCCGCTCCGCGTCCCGACGCACCAGGATCGCGAGCATCTGGTTGGAGACAGCCAGCGCCGAATTCAGATGCTCGCGCGTCTGCAACTGGAAACTCACGTCCACCACCAGCAGGACGTCCGCGCCCATGGCCCGTGCGACATCCACGGGCAGATTCTCGGAGAGCCCGCCGTCCACCAGCAGTTCACCCTTCCAGTCCACCGGCGCGAAAACCCCCGGCGCCGACATGCTGGCACGCATGGCAGTCGGCAGGTCTCCCCGGTCGAGCAGGACCCCGCGGCCGGTTTCGAGATTGGTGGCCACAGCCCGGAAAGGCGTAGGGAGCTGATCGAAGCTCTGGCGGTCAGCCACCGGCAAGGTCAGCACCCGCAGGATCTGCTGGAGCTTCTGCCCCTGAACCAGTCCCCTCGGGATCAGCAGGTGCCCGTGCTTGAGTCCCAGCGGAAAACGCACCAGGAAATTGCGGTCGTCGAGCTTGCGGCGGAACGCCAGATCCCGCCGCGATGGGCGGTCGCGAAAGGCATCCTGCCAGTCCAGCGAGCGCACCGTGGCCTCGATCTGCTCCGGACTCATGCCCGAGGCGAACAGCCCTCCCACGACAGCACCCATGCTGGTGCCTGCAATGCAGTCGATGGGTACATGCAGTTCATCGAGGACCTTGAGCGCACCGATGTGCGCGAACCCGCGTGCACCGCCTCCCGAGAGCACCAGCCCGATGCGGGGCCTCGAAAGACCGGCGGGTCCGCAGTGCATTTGTCCTGACGGTGCGGCCTGCGCCGGCCACGCCAGTACCGCGAAGACCAACAGCCAGGGCAACCCACCTTGCGCGAACCGCAGCATCTTGAGGCCGAATCCTAGCATGCCGGCTCCCGGAGTCCGCGGTGAATCCCACCCCGGCGCAAGCCGGTCAACGGTGCTATTTCAGCACGACATGAATGGCCGAGGCACTCAGCGTATTGGTGGCCGCATCATAGGATCCGCGTGCCGTGACCCTTGCAACAGCAGCCTTGTTGGCATCCAGCGCCGTGATGAAGTCAGCGAAGGAACTGAAGACGCTGACGCCGGCAGCCGCACTGCCAATGGCGAATACGTCGCGCCCGGCGGTACCCGCGATGATGGAGGGGCTGGACGGGAGCGATGTCAGGTCGGTGAGGAACGGGCCCTTGCGCAGGACATGTACGGTTCCCAGTGTCGTGCTCGCGAGGTTCGGCACGACCGTCGTGCTGCTGACGCTGGAGAACGGTTGTGTCGTGCCCGCGGCGATGAATTCAACTTCAAGCGAGGAATCAAGGGCCGTGCCCGGCGTGACCGAAGCGGCGAGAAAATCGGGGGGCGCTGCGCCGAAGGGAGCGGCAATACCATCCGCCGCAGCCGGCTGTCCCGTCAGGGCGGCATAGTCGGCGGTTCCGCCCGCGACGAGATAGGCCGCCGGATTGGCATCCTGGGCGGAGTTCGTACCCGTGCCGGCAAAGTTGAAAGCCGTCGCCGGCCACCGGTCCAGTGATGCGAGGTCGAGGGAGGCCGAGCCGACCCCGCCCGCCGTCACCGTACCCCAGGCACGCGCGGGTACGATGCGCAGGCGGCCGGCTGTTGCGTCCATGGTGACCACATTGCTGCTGACGGAGCTCGTCCCCAGGACGATGACGTGCTGGCCCACACTCACGTCCGCAATGGTGATGCCGGTGGCGGTGGGCTGGCCATCGATGCTCACCACCGTATTCGATGAAAGATTGACCGTGGCATCCGCCGGATAATAGGTGGAAGCTCCAAGGGCCAGGAGCAGCGTGCTGCCATGGACCTTCAGCGCGTTGCCGTTGCGCGCGATCACGGTTCCTTCCAGCCGGTTCGCTGCGGGATTTTCCTGGGCGGTTCCCAGATACGCCTGAGTGATGTTGAACCGGCCCGCGCTGGGATCGGGAACGTAGGTGGTCAGCGCCGATGTGATCGTGCCGGTCGCAAGGTTTGTGATGGCATTGATGCCGTCGCTTCCGACAAATCCGTCGTTGTCGATGACATAGGCCGAACCGGGCGTGGAGAACAGCGAGACGCTCCCGAGGCTGCTGGCCTGGTCCTGGAGTGGGCGCACATACACCGTATAGGTGCCCTGGATGGAGCTGTAGCTGATCAGCGGACCCCGGATCCGGATCGGCTTGGTGGTGGCCGGATCATTGTCCAGGGTGATGAAAGGCGTGACGGTGACCTTGACGGGAGAACTGGTGTAGTCGATCTGGCTGGATGCCGCGAGATTGAAATTCAGGTTCAGTCGCTGTGCGCCGCTCTGCGGGATGACCAGCTGATGCGCCGGGTCGAAGTTGACGGTCATGGTCACGGTGGACACGGCATTGCCATCCGTCCCCACGAGGCTGGTGGCGGTCGGGACCCCATTGACGTTCAGGAACGCGGACGCCGATGCGTAGTTGAGCACCACGCTCGCGGATTTGTACGTTCCGATGGGAATGCTGGAGTTGCTTACCAGTTCCGCAACATTGGACAGCCGGGCGAAATCCACCACCTCCGCGGCCGACATGCCGTTCACGACCACGTTGTCCGAGCGCGTCAGCGAGATCGACGTGAGAGTCACCACATAGCTGGAAAAGTCCCCCGCATCGGCCGTGTAGGTGACGAAGCCGTTGCCGTAGCCCGAGGTGTAGTTGCGGCTCCCGCAGCCGCTCAGCATGAGAATGGCGGCGACAAGCGGTATCAGTGTATTGCGCAGCAAGGCAGATCGGATCGGATGCATGGTCATTTCCTGGTCAGCATGAAACGCGGCATGGCAAATGGTCATTTCCTGGTAGCGGTATCAGTGTATTGCGCAAAAGGCATGGCAAGCCTGGTCAGCATGAAACGCGAAAAGGCATGGCAAGCCTTGGAAGCCTCGCGATGGAATTCGTTCCCCTGTTGTGGCATGGCCCGCATGCCGTGCGGTGCTCCTGCTCATCGTTTCGGCGCCGGCACCTGTTGTGTGATGCAATGGATGTTGCCGCCGCCCAGCAGGACTTCCCGCGTTGCAACTCCCATGATACGCCGACCCGGGAACAGCCGCGCGAGAATGCGCGCGGCGGCCCGGTCACGGCGCTTTTCATACTGGGGCATGACCACGACCCGATTGCCAGCATAGAAATTGATGTAGGAGGCCGGCATCCGGTCTCCTGCGCGGCGAGGATGGGTGCCTTCACGCAGGTCCAGGCCGGCGGCTTCCGCGGCGGTGATGAACATCGGATCGGGCTGGTGGATCCTGTGCACCGTCAGGGCGCGGCCGCGTGCGTCTCGCGCCTTGCGCAGCCGTTGCCAGGCATCCAGGGAGATTTCGTATTGTGGATCACCCCGGTCATCGGTCCAGGTCAGGGCGACGTGTCCCGGTGCCACGAAACAGGCCAGCTCGTCGATATGGCCGTCGGTCTCGTCCAGATACACCCCCCGCCCCAGCCAGATGATCTGCGAAACACCAAGATAGGCCCGCAGGTGCGCCTCTATCTGCTCCTTCGACAGATGCGGATTGCGGTTCGGATTGAGCAGGCATTCCTCGGTGGTGAGGCAGGTGCCCTGCCCGTCCACGTGTATCGCGCCCCCCTCCAGCACCAGGGGTGCAGCGTAGCGATCCGCGCCTTCGATCTCGCTGATCTTGCGCGCCACTTCCTCGTCGCGGTCCCAGGGAAAATAAAGCCCGCCATCCAGTCCGCCCCAGGCGTTGAAACGCCAAT
>JBGAGK010000011.1:0-138265 GCA_044226785.1 Steroidobacteraceae bacterium
TCGGCACCCTCCCGGCCAACTATGCGCCGGCCGAGTGCCGCGCCTGATGGACCATGGCGGTTTGCAGGCCTGACCCCTTCGGGGATCTGAAAGGCCAGGCAGACGAAGAAGGCCCCTCTCCCGAGGGGCCTTTTTTTTGCCTCGGGCAGTCGGCACTGAGAGGACAATCACGCAGCGGCCATGGCCTTTCATGCGAGGATCGCCTGACATATTTGGTCATTGTAGGTCCCTGCGTCAGTAGTACACTAAGTCCTGATGGCAGCGCGAGTTAACCTGTAAGTGCATGAATGACAACGCCTTAGCAACCATGGCAGGCGGCGGCCGGGCGTCCCTGGGAGGCCTTGCCCAGCGCCTTGTCCAGGATGGCCTGATCGAGGAAGCCACCATGCAGGACGCCATCGCCCGTGCCCGGGAGAAGCGATCCAGCCTGGTGAGCTTCCTGGTGACGAGCAACATGGCCAGCGCGCGGGACATCGCCATCTCCGCCTCCAACGAGTTCGGCGTGCCGCTGCTCGACCTCGATGCCGTTGCCCTCGACATGGAATCGGTGCGCGTGGTCAGCGACAAGCTGCTGCAGAAACACCGGGTGCTGCCCCTGACCCGGCGCGGCAAACGCCTGTTCCTCGCCGTCTCCGACCCCACCAACCTGCATGCGCTGGATGAGATCCGCTTCCAGACCTCGATGAGCATCGAGTTCGTCGTGGTGGAGGACGACAAGCTCCAGAGCGCGGTGAGCAGGGCCATCGAACAGGTCGATGTGGCCATGCCGAACCTGGTCGACGAAGACTTCGACCTCGAGAACCTGGAAGTCACCGGCGGGGACGAGGATGCCGATGCCGAGTCGCTGGGGCGCGACGATGTCGAGGATGCGCCCATCGTGCGCTTCGTCAACAAGATCCTGCTCGATGCGATCAAGAAAGGCGCCTCCGACATCCACTTCGAGCCCTACGAAAAGTATTTCCGTATCCGCAACCGGCTCGACGGTGTGCTGAAGGAAGTCGCGCTGCCGCCGGCCCAGCTGGCCACCAAGATCATCGCGCGCCTGAAAGTCATGTCGAGGCTGGACATTGCCGAGCGCCGTGTCCCGCAGGACGGGCGCATCAAGATGCGGCTTTCCAAGAACCGGGCCATCGACTTCCGCGTCAGCTCCTGCCCCACACTGTTCGGCGAGAAAGTGGTGACGCGTATTCTCGACCCCTCGAGCGCCATGCTCGGGATCGATGCGCTCGGGTACGAGCCGTTCCAGCGCGAGATCTACCTGAAGTACCTGGCCAAGCCCCAGGGCATGATCCTGGTCACCGGCCCCACGGGCTCGGGCAAGACGGTGTCGCTGTACACGGGCCTCAACATCCTGAACACCGAGGACACCAATATCTCCACTGCGGAGGATCCGGCCGAAATCAACCTCCCCGGCATCAACCAGGTCAATGTCAATCCCAAGGTGGGACTGACCTTTGCCGCAGCCCTGCGCGCCTTCCTGCGCCAGGACCCGGACGTGGTGATGGTCGGTGAAATCCGTGATCTCGAGACCGCGGAGATCGCCATCAAGGCCGCGCAGACCGGCCACCTGGTGCTCTCGACCCTGCACACCAACGATGCGCCCCAGACCCTGACGCGCCTCGTGGACATGGGAGTGAAGCCCTATGCCATCGCCACGTCCGTGAGCCTGATCATCGCCCAGCGTCTGGCACGCAAGCTGTGCACCAACTGCAAGGCGCCGGTGGATGTCCCGCCCGAGGCGCTGCTGAAGGAAGGGTTCGAACCGGCTGACGTCGAGGCCGGCATCCGCGTGTACCGCGCCGTGGGCTGCGGACAGTGCAACGACGGTTACAAGGGCCGCGTGGGCATCTATCAGGTGATGCCCGTCACCGAAACCATCGGCCGGATCATCATGGAAGGCGGCAACGCGATCGCCATCGGCGATCAGGCGCAGCAGGACGGTGTGTGGAACCTGAGGCGCTCGGGTCTGCAGAAGGTCAAGGATGGCCTGACCAGCCTGGAAGAAGTCAACAGCGTCACCGTGGATTGAGTTTAGAAGGTTTCAAGCACATGGCAGTCTCCGCAGCTACCGCAACCAAGAAAGACATCCAGTTCCTCTGGGAAGGGACCGACCGTCGCGGCAAGAAGGTCCGCGGCAAGGCCCTCGCTGCCAGCGAAACCGCGCTGCGGGCCGACCTGCGCCGGCAGGGCGTCGCCGCCACCCGTGTCAAGACCCAGAGCAACACGTTTCGCGGCGGCGGCAAGGTCAATGCCGGCGACATCGCGGTCTTTGCGCGTCAGCTCGCCACCATGCTCACCTCGGGCATCCCCCTGGTCCAGGCCTTCGAGATCATCGGCAACGGGAACGAAAAGCCCGCGATGCAGAAGCTGGTGCTCGACATCAAGGCCAACGTCGAGGGCGGCTCCACGCTCCATGAGTCCCTGGCCAAGCACCCGCTGCAGTTCGACCAGTTGTTCGTGAACCTGGTGGAAGCCGGTGAACAGGCCGGTGCACTCGAGACCCTGCTCGACAAGATCGCCACCTACAAGGAAAAGACCGAAGCGCTGAAGAAGAAGATCAAGAAGGCCCTGTTCTATCCGACCGCCGTGCTGTTCGTGGCGGTGATCGTCACCATCATCCTGCTGATCTTCGTGATTCCTCAGTTCGAAAGCCTGTTCAAGGGATTCGGTGCGGACCTGCCGGCGTTCACCCAGATGGTCATCGGCATGTCACGGTTCGTCCAGCACAACGGCATCTACATGGCCGCCGTGGCGGGCGGTGCAGTCTACGGATTCCTGTACTTCAAGAAGCGCTCCAAGAACATGCAGCGCACCCTGGACCGCATGATGCTCAAATTCCCGGTCATCGGCCCCATCCTGGTGAAGGCGGCCATTGCGCGCTTCGCGCGCACGCTGGCCACGATGTTCGCCGCCGGTGTGCCGCTGGTCGAGGCCATGGAATCGGTGGCCGGCGCCACCGGCAACATCGTGTACGAGGAGGCCACCCTGCGCATGAAGGACGAGGTGGCCACGGGTCAGCGCCTGCAGCGGGCCATGGAAAATACCGCCCTGTTCCCCAACATGGTGGTCCAGATGATCGCCGTCGGTGAGGAATCCGGCTCGCTGGACACCATGTCCGCCAAGGTGGCGGATTTCTACGAGGCCGAGGTGGACAACGCGGTGGACGCCATGTCCAGCCTCCTGGAACCCTTGATCATGGCCATCCTCGGCGTACTGGTGGGCGGCATGGTGATCGCGATGTACCTGCCGATCTTCAAACTCGGCGCCGCGATCTAGAACGCACCGCAAGCACGCGCGCCGCCCGGAAACAGCGCACATGCCACTCGACATCGCCGCCCTGTTCGCGGGGAACCCGCTGCTGTTCGCCGGATGCGTGTTCCTGCTTTCGCTCCTGATCGGTTCATTCCTGAATGTGGTGATCCACCGGATTCCGGTGATGCTGGAACGTGAGTGGCGCGCACAGGCGGCCAGCCTCAACGGCAGTGAAGCACCTGCCGTGGAGCCGCAGCGATACAACCTCATGGTGCCGGGCTCGACCTGTCCTGCCTGCAAGGCGCCGATCCGGGCCTGGCAGAACATCCCCGTCCTGAGCTGGCTGGTGCTGCGGGGCCGCTGTGCCGCCTGCAAGGCACCGATTTCCGCACGATACCCGGTGGTCGAGCTGACCACTGGCATTCTGTCGGCGTGGGCAGCCCTGCATTTCGGCTTCACCCCCAGCGCGGCCTGTGCGCTGCTGGTCACATGGACCCTGATCGCCCTCACCGCCATCGATCTGGATCACCAGCTGCTGCCGGACAACATCACCCTGCCGCTGATGTGGGCGGGGCTTCTGGCGGCCGTGATCTTTGGCGGGTCACCAGACCGGACGCTGCCCGTCGGCCCGGTCACGGCGATCCTGGGCGCGGCGGCCGGATACCTGAGCCTGTGGCTGGTGTTCCATGTCTTTCGCCTGCTGACCGGCAAGGAAGGCATGGGATATGGGGATTTCAAGCTGTTTGCGGCATTGGGTGCATGGCTCGGCTGGAAGGCGCTGCCGCTGATCATCCTGCTTTCCGCCGGGACCGGTGCCGTGGTCGGCATCGCACTGATCCTGTTCCGGGGGCGTGATCGCGCGCAGCCCATGCCGTTCGGTCCGTACCTCGCCGCGGCGGGGTGGCTCGCCATGATGTACGGCGATGCGCTCATCAGCAGCTACCTGCGCATCTCCGGCCTGTCGCGCTGACCGTGAACGCGGAGCAGGCAGATCCAGCACCTCGCCTGCGCATCGGCCTGACTGGTGGCATCGCCAGCGGCAAGAGTACGGTCGCGGACATCTTCAGGTCACTGGGCGTCCCGGTCATCGATGCGGACCGGATTTCCAGGCAGGTGGTGGAGCCCGGCACAGCCGGCCTTGCCGCCGTGGTGAAGCGATTCGGTGAGGACATGCTGGATGCCGATGGCCGGCTCGATCGCGCAGCCCTGCGCCGGAAAATCTACGCAGACGAGGGCGCGCGCCGGGACCTCGAGGCCATCCTGCATCCCATGATCCGCGCAACCATGGACGCCGAGGCCACCAGCGCATCGGGCCCTTATGTAGTTCTGGACATTCCGCTGCTGGTCGAAGGCGGGCGCACCGATCAGGTGGATCGGGTCCTGGTCGTGGATGTCGATGAAGCGACTCAGATCGGGCGTGTCGTACGCCGCGATGGCGTTCCCGAATCACAGGCACGCGCCATCCTTGCCGCACAGGCGAGCCGGGAACAACGCCTGCGCGCCGCGGATGATGTGGTCCACAACGAGGGCTCCCTGGCAGCCCTGAAGCAGGCGGTGGAATCACTGCATCAACGCTACCTTGCGCTCGCAGGTTCTCGCGTACGGCCAATGGCGGGGTGAAAATTCGCGTTCAAGGTTTACCATCGCGCGAGCCTGCCGCACAATAGCCTCGTGAGTTTCAACATCGACGCAGAGCCGGAAGAGCTGGCGCAGATTGCACCGGCCACCTATGAGCAGCCGCTGAACGAGCGGATGCGTACCTTCCTGCGGCTCGAGTTCCTCTACACCCAGGCCGGCTACCACGCGGAGTCGGACAACGCCTGGAGCACACGCGCGGCGATGTCCAGCCTGCTGGAGATCCTGGCCATCACGGCCAGGGCCGATGCCCGCAACGAGGTGCTGAAGGAACTGGAACGTCATGCGGCCGTCCTCAGGGATTTTCAGGCCCGCCCGGGGGTGGACTCGGGTCGTCTTCGCTCGCTGCTGTCCAATATCACCCGCCTGCGCAATGACCTTGGCGCGGCGGGCGGCAATTTCATGGCCCCGCTGCGCGATTCCGAGTTCCTGAGCGCGGTGAAACATCGCAGCACCATCCCTGGGGGCACTTGCGATTTCGACCTGCCCGAGTACTCGTACTGGCTGCATCGACCCGGCGGGGCACGCACCGCGGAGTTCAATGGCTGGCTCGCCATCATCCGCCCTCTGTGCGACGCCGTCTCGGAGCTGCTGTGGCTGACGCGCGAGAATGCCCGGCCCCGGAATGAAGTCGCGGCAGGCGGGGCCTACCAGATCCAGTTCGACCGCGAGGTTCCCTGCCAGCTGGTGCGGATCGCGCTGGATCCACGGAGCGACCTGTATCCGGAGATCAGCGGCAACCAGCATCGATGCACGGTCCATTTCCTGCGCTGGACGGATCCCTCCGGGCACCCCCAGCAGGTCGAGGCCGATGTTCCCTTCGTGCTCACGTTGTGCACCTGATGAAGCGCGTGAAGTGCCCGAACTGCGGCCGCGAAGTGGAATGGAACGATCGATCGGCCTCCCGGCCGTTCTGCAGCGAACGCTGCAGACTCGTCGACCTGGGCGCCTGGCTCAGCGAAAAGCACGCCATCCCCACTGAGCCCGCGGCGCCGGAGGACATCGAGGCAGGGCGCGACGTATCCTGAATCCGGGACCGTCACGGCTCAGCGATCCGGAACTCCCTGATCGCGATACACCCCGACGGCGCCGATCGACCACGCCGTTGCAGGATCGCAGCCCGACAGGAACACGGGCACATTGATCTGCTCGCACGCGGCCGATGCGATGGCCCGAGGCAGGGCCACACCAAATGCGATGAAGTCGGCACCTGCTTCTTCGGCTCTCGCCGCCCCGTCGAGCCCTTCGCACAACACGCCCCGCAGCCTGCCGTGCGAGCATCCCTCCCCAGGGCCTGACTTCCGGTCGCTGTGCAGGTCCTCGAGGCTGCCGCACCGGTAGCCTTGCCCGCCCCGACCGATGAACGTGGGCAGTTGCAGGGCCGTGATGACAGGCCTGTCGGCAGGCAGCAGGTCAGCGGCGTTCAAGTCCCTGCAATCACACCATCGCAGCGCCTGGCCATCCAGACCCTGCGGTTCGCCTGCGAAGGAGTCCACCCGCCACACATCCAGCCGTATTTCCCGGTCCGGATAGCGATGCCGGAGCCGTATCAGCGGTCTTGCCTGAAGGACCTTCACCCCGAGTTCCTCGCGCAGCTCGCGCGCAAGGCCAGCGATGCGCTCCTCGCCCGGATGGAGCTTGCCGCCCGGAAATTCCCAGCCGCCCGCAAGATGCCTGCCCGCCGGGCGCTGTGCGATGAGCACACGGCCGATGGCGTCCGACAGCACGCCCGCCATCACATGGACAGCGTTCATGAGTCCGTGAGACTCAACCCGCCTGTTGCAGAGCCCCGTGGCAATGCTTGTACTTCTTGCCGGATCCACAGGGACAGGGATCGTTTCGCCCGACCTTGGGCACGGTCCGCACGAACGGCACCGCCACCGGCGCGTCGTCGCGCCCGGCGTCGGAACCTGCACCGGATGCCGCGTTGCGCAGTGGCGCACCCGGATCGCCTCCAGGCCCTTCACTTCCACCGACCAGCGACACCGCCTCGGCGTGCTGGGCCTGCAGCGCACGGGACAGCCGCTGCTGGCGCTCATGTTCCTCGCGCTCGATCTCGGCCTGACTGCGGACCTGGATCTTCGACACCATGGTGATGGTGTCGTACTTGATCCGCTCGAGCATCGAGGAAAACAGCGTGAATGCTTCGCGCTTGTATTCCTGCTTCGGGTCCTTCTGCGCGTAGCTTCGAAGGCCGATGCCCTGGCGCAGGTAATCCATGGCCGCCAGATGTTCGCGCCAATGCTGGTCCACCATGCGCAGCGTGATTTCCTTTTCGATGTAGCGCATCACCGGTACGCCGACCGAGTTGCACTTCTCCTCGTACCGGCCCGCAAGCCCCGACACGATCCGCCCCGTCAGGCCGGAACCATCGCCAGCCTCCTCGGTCTTCACCCAGTCGGCCACCGGCAGGTCCACGCCGAAGTCGTTGCCGATCACCTGTACCAGTCCCGGCACATCCCACTGATCCTCGGGGGCACCCGCGGGAATGTGCTGATCCACGAGCCGGGCCACCACTTCCTCGCGGATGCCGACGATGGCCTCGGCCACGTCCTCGGCCGCCATCAGGTCGGTACGCTGCTGGTAGATCACGCGGCGCTGGTCGTTGGCCACGTCGTCGTACTCCAGGAGCTGTTTGCGTGCATCGAAGTTGTGCTGTTCGACGCGCTTCTGCGCCCGTTCGATCTGCCGGGTCAGCATCCCGCTTTCGATGGCCTCGCCCGCCTTCATGCCGACGCGCGACATCAGCGATTTCATGCGCACCGGATCACCGAAGATGCGCATCAGGTTGTCGTCCAGCGACAGGTAGAACCGGCTGGAGCCCGCATCGCCCTGCCGGCCGGACCGGCCTCGCAACTGGTTGTCGATGCGCCTGGATTCATGCCGTTCGGTACCGATGATGTGCAGGCCGCCTGCGGCCAGCACCGCCTCATGCCGCTTGCGCCACTCGGCCTGGATGGCCTGGACCTGTTCGGGTGCCGGCTTCTCCAGTCCGTGGATCTCGGTCTCGGGATTGCCGCCCAGCACGATGTCCGTGCCGCGGCCCGCCATGTTCGTGGCGATGGTGACCGCACCCGGTCGGCCGGCCTCGGCGACGATGTGCGCCTCACGCTCATGCTGCTTGGCATTGAGCACTTCGTGCCGGATCTTCTTTTCGGACAGGAACCCCGCCAGACGCTCGGAGGTCTCGATCGAGGTGGTGCCCACCAGCACCGGCTGGCCGCGTTTGCTGCAGTCCTGGATGTCCTCGACGATGGCCTGGAACTTGTCCTTCTCCGACAGGAACACCAGATCCGGACGATCCTTGCGGATCATGGGCTTGTGGGTCGGGATCACGACCACTTCAAGACCGTAGATCTGCTGGAACTCGAATGCCTCGGTGTCCGCGGTGCCGGTCATGCCGGAAAGCTTCGCGTACAGGCGGAAGTAGTTCTGGAAGGTGATGGAAGCAACCGTCTGGTTTTCCTCGCGCACCCGCACGTTTTCCTTGGCTTCCACGGCCTGATGCAGGCCATCCGACCAGCGCCGGCCCGGCATGGTGCGACCGGTGAATTCATCGACGATGATGATCTCGCCATTGCGCACGATGTACTCGACATCGCGCCGGTAGAGCGCATGCGCCCGCAGCGCTGCGTTCAGGTGGTGCATGAGACGGATGTTGGCCGCATCGTACAGGCTCTCGCCACTGCGCAGCAGGCCGGTCTCGCTCATCAGGGACTCGACCTTCTCGTGCCCGTCCTCGGTCAGATGCGCCTGCTTGGTCTTCTCGTCCACCGCGTAATCGCCGGGGCCGTCTTCCTCCTTCTGGCGAGTCAGCCGCGGGATGAGGGTGTTGATGCGCACATACAGCTCGGTGCTTTCCTCCGCCGGCCCGGAGATGATCAGCGGCGTGCGCGCCTCGTCGATGAGGATGGAGTCGACCTCGTCGATGATCGCGAAGGCCAGCTTGCGCTGCACGCGATCTTCGAGCCGGAACGCGAGGTTGTCACGCAGGTAATCGAAGCCGAACTCGTTGTTCGTGCCGTAGGTGATGTCGCAGGCGTAGGCCGCGCGCTTTTCCTCCTGCGACTGGGAATTCCTGATGACACCCACGTTGAGCCCGAGGAAACGGTACACGGGGCCCATCCAGTCCGAGTCGCGCTGCGCCAGGTACTCGTTGACCGTGACCACGTGAACGCCCTCGCCGGTCAGGGCATTGAGATAGGCCGGCAGGGTGGCCACCAGCGTCTTGCCCTCGCCGGTGCGCATCTCGCCGATGCGCCCTGAATGCAGGGCAAGACCGCCAACCATCTGTACATCGAAGTGCCGCATGCCCAGGGTGCGCAGGGCTGCCTCACGGGCCAGCGCGAAGGCCTCGGGGATCAGGTCATCCAGCGGAGTACCCGCCGCGAAGCGAGCCTTGAGTTCCTGCGTCCTGACCGGAAATTCTTCATTCTTCAGCGCCTTGATACTCTCTTCCAGGGCACTCGCGGCGGCAACCTTGCGGGTGAGTTCCTTCACCAGGCGTTGATTGCGGCTGCCAAAAACACTCGCTAACAGCTTCCTCACGGGCTCGATGGGTCCTTGGAAAAAACGGGTATTGTACGGATAGACAGGGAAGGCGGGAAATCGTTTCGGCGGGATGAGGTGATCGCCCCTGCGGCCGCACGCGCACCGGCCCTGAGCGCACAGTCACACGAAGGCAGAGTCGGGCATCTCCCCGGGGGAGCAAGGCCGGGGTCAGCGGACCTCGCCCATGTAGCGCAGCGGATCCACCTGGCTGCCATTCTTCAGCACTTCGAAGTGCACATGGGAGCCTGTGGAGCGGCCCGTGGATCCCACCAGGGCGATCACCTGACCCTTGCGCACCATGTCACCGGCCTTGACCAGCAGCTTTTCATTGTGGCCGTACCGGGTGAACAGGCCATTGCCGTGGTTGATCTCCACCATCTCGCCGTAGCCGGACCGGTCGCCCGCCCAGGTGACGAGCCCCGCTCCAACCGCCTTGACCTGGGTGCCTTCGGCAGCGGCAAAATCCACACCGCGGTGGATGGCGGTGTAGCCCGAGAACGGATCAGGCCGCTGGCCGAAATAGGAGGATATCCAGCCCTGCGCCACGGGTCGTCCTTCCGGATAGACCTGCTTGTTCAGCTCACGGGTGAGGATGAGATTTTCCAGCACGCCGAGCTGCTGTTCGCGATTGGACAACTGCGTCTGGAGGGAATCGATCATCGAGGTCAGGCTGGGTATCTGGGCCGGCTGGCCGTCCGCTGCACCCTCGGAGCCGCCCTGCGGAGGCGGCTCGTCGAAATCGAATTCACCCTTGTCCAGGTTCGCCATCCGGGTCAGCCGCTTGCCCAGCGCATCGAGGCGGATGACACTGGCATTCATCTGCCCCACCCGCATGGCCAGGGCATTGACCTTTTCCTGCAGCACGAGCTTCGCCTGATCCAGTTGCTGGCGCTGGGCCAGGATTTCCGCGGACCATGCGCCGAGCTGATCGAGCGCCTGCGGTGCGCCATGGCGACCAAGCCCCAGTCCAACGGAAAACGCGCTGCCCACGATGAGCAGCACCAGCACAAGGGCACCGACAATGGCCGCAGGGTGGCGCAAGTCCAGTTGTCTGACGCTGCCGGGCCTTCGGCCGACGAAAATAATGTTCATTCACTGGCTCCCGCCGTGACGCGATCGATTCGGAGCACATCCAGCACCGCATCCAGGCGACGCCACACGAGACCCAAAGCCCATTACCGACATTGCCGCCCACCTTGTCCACAGGTGGGCCGGATGAACCGCGCGTCGACACGCGCCTTCCCGGCAACCCCGCTGTCCGGCAACCATGACAGAATGTCCGGATCGGAGGCTTTGCGTCCCCACCTCGCGATGGGTATGCCCTTGAAGCAGTCACGCGCACTATGCCTTAAAAAGCTGACTGAAAACAAGGGTTTCCGCACACTTCGCCGCTCGTCACTTGTCAGAATCCGGGACTGGAAATGAAAAAAGCAAAGTGCGTCAGCGAGTTAATTACCCATACCTCGAAAACACTTTCAATCCTGCGGCAGCGTCTCGACGAAAGGGAGCGGCTCCTGACCCGGGTGCGTGCGGCGACACCCGCCCGTCTGGCGCAACAGGTCGTGAGTGCAGGGCTCGAAGAGGGGGTACTGACGCTGGGCGCCACCAGCCCATCCTGGGCATCACGGCTGCGTTATGTCGTACCGGAAATCTCTGCCGGATTGAGCAAGGAACTCGGGATCAAGCGGATCCGCATCCGGGTGATCCCTCCTCCCTGAGGCCATCGATCCGGCCCGACCCGACCCGACCTACGCCACGGCCGCAGGTACGTAGGAAATCGGCGCGTCCTTGAGGCTTTCGAACGTGACTTCCCGCCAGGCGGACTTCGTGGAGATGAGCGTTCGAAGCAGCCGGTTGTTCAGGCCATGTCCCGACTTGTATCCGCTGAATTCACCGATCAGGCTGTGTCCCAGCAGATACAGGTCGCCGATGGCGTCGAGTATCTTGTGCTTGACGAACTCGTCCTCGTAGCGCAACCCGTCCTCGTTCAGCACCCGGTGATCGTCCAGCACGATGGCATTGTCCAGATTGCCGCCGAGCGCCAGGTTGTGCGCGCGCATGCTCTCCAGGTCCCGCATGAAGCCGAAGGTCCGGGCCCGGCTGACCTCGCGCAGGAACGACGTGGTGGAAAAATCCATGGTCGCGCTCTGGGTGTGCTGCTTGAAGGTCGGGTGATTGAATTCGATTTCGAAATTGACGCGAAACCCGTCATACGGATCGAATCGCGCCCACTTGTCGCCGTCGCGCACCTCCACGGTCTCGAGGATCCGCACGAAACGCTTGGGCATCTCCTGCTCTTCGATCCCGGCAGATTGCAGCAGGAACACGAACGGGCCGGCACTGCCGTCCATGATGGGCACTTCCGGCGCGCTCAGTTCGATCAGCAGGTTGTCGATCCCCAGCCCTGCCAGTGCGGAGAGCAGATGTTCCACGGTCGAGACCTTCGCCGCGCCGACATGCAAGGTCGTGCCCAGCATGGTCTCGCCGACGTTTTCCGCACGGGCCGGAATGTCCACGGGCGGGGACAGGTCCGTGCGCCTGAAAATGATGCCTGTATCCGGGGCCGCCGGATGAAGGATCATCAACACCTTCTGCCCGGTGTGCAGGCCGACACCGGTGGCGCGGATGGAATTTTTCAGCGTGCGCTGATTGAGCATACCAAGGGCCCCAAATACCTGTTTTTGCAGCGCCCAAGTTAACACAGGGACGTGCCGTGAAGCCAAAAAGGCGTGCCGGGGGACCCGGCACGCCAGGTTCGATGGAATGCGAACTGCTTACCCCGTGCGGCCGGCGCACCGATGTCGCCGTATCCTCACGACCGTCCAGCCTGGCCGGTTCAATCGGCCTGACGCCGCAGGAATGCCGGAATGTCCAGCATGTCCTCCGGGTCGGCCGGACCCCTCAAGCCATCGCCCACGGCACGCTGTCGCTGCACCGTCGGACTGTCCAGGTCGCGGTAATCCGTAGCCATCGCCGGTGTGGCGCGCCGCACGACCCGCATCGCAGATGTGGGGACCGCCGCGTGAACCTCCCGGTGCGAGTGAGTGGCTGCATGCCCGTGCACGCCGGACAGCGAGTGCTGCAGGGGCTGCGGTGCGGCCTTGACCACCGGCCGGCCGAGTCCGGTGGCGACTACGGTCACCCGGATCTGATTGCTCATTTCCGAGTCGATCACGGTGCCCACCACCACGGTCGCCTCGTCGGAGGCGAACTGCTTGATGACATTGCCGACTTCCTGGAATTCGCCGATCGACAGGTCCATGCCCGCCGTGACATTGACCAGAATGCCCTGCGCACCCGCCAGATTGATGTCTTCGAGGAGCGGCGAGGAGATCGCCGCCTCGGCAGCTTCGCGCGCACGGTCATCACCTGCGGCACAGCCCGAACCCATCATCGCCATGCCGGTCTCGGACATCACGGTTCGCACATCCGCGAAGTCCACGTTGATCAGCCCTGGGCGGGTGATCAGCTCGGCGATGCCCTGCACTGCGCCCTGCAGGACGGTGTTGGCGGCCTTGAAGGCATCCAGGAGCGTGGTGTTGCTGCCCAGCACCGACAGGAGCTTCTGGTTGGGAATGGTGATCAGCGAATCGACATACTTCGACAACTCCAGCATGCCGTTGTCGGCCACGCGCGAGCGCTTGTTGCCTTCCATCTCGAACGGCCGCGTCACCACTGCCACCGTGAGGATGCCAAGCTCCTTGGCCACCTGCGCCACCACTGGAGCCGCGCCGGTGCCGGTTCCACCACCCATGCCGGCAGTGATGAACAGCATGTCGCAGCCTTCGATCAGCTCGATGATGCGGTCGCGATCCTCCATCGCAGCCTGGCGCCCGACTTCCGGGTCTGCCCCGGCGCCAAGACCCTTGGTGATGTTGCAGCCGATCTGCAGCGCGGAACGCACCTTGGAGTGCTTGAGCGCCTGCGCGTCGGTGTTTATGCAGATGAAATCCACACCTTCGATGCCGGATTGCACCATGTGCGATACGGCGTTGCCGCCACCACCGCCCACCCCGAGCACCTTGATGACGGCATTCTGGCTAAATGAGTCCATCAGTTCGAACATTCCAGTCTCCTTGCAGATCGTTATAGGGGTCAGAAATTGCCTTGAAACCAAGCCTTCATTCGCGTCAGCACGCTCTTGACGCCGGGCCCCGAGAGGACCAGCGGTTCGGAACGCTGCAGGTCGATATTGTTTTTGGCATACAGAAGCAGACCCACGCCGGTGGCGTGGATCGGATTGCTCACCACGTCGACAAGCCCGCTGACGTACTGCGGGATGCCCAGTCTCACGGGCATGTGAAATACCTCTTCGGCCAGCTCGATCGCGCCTTCCATCTTCGAGCTGCCACCGGTCAGCACGATGCCGGCAGCCACCGATTCCTCGAAACCCGAGCGGCGCAACTCGTCCCTGATCAGGGCGAACAGCTCCTCGTAGCGCGGCTCGACGATCTCGGCGAGCGTCTGCCGTGCAAGCCGCCGCGGCGGCCGATCGCCCACGCTGGGCACTTCGATGGTCTCGTCGGGGTTGGCGAGCTGGGACAGCGCGCAGGCATACCGGATCTTGATGTCCTCGGCGTACTGGGTGGGTGTGCGCATCGACACGGCGATGTCGTTGGTCACCTGGTCGCCGGCGATGGGGATGACGGCCGTGTGCCGGATCGCGCCACCGCCGAACACCGCGATATCGGTGGTGCCGCCGCCGACATCGACGATACATACGCCCAGATCCTTCTCGTCATCGGTGAGCACGGCGAAACTCGAAGCCAGCTGCTCCAGCACGATGTCTTCGACCGCGAGCCCGCACCGCTGCACGCACTTGACGATGTTCTGCGCCGAACTGTCTGCGCCGGTGACTATGTGGACCTTGGCCTCCAGACGCACACCCGACATGCCGATGGGGTCGCGGATGCCCTCCTGGGAATCGATGATGTATTCCTGCGGCAGCACGTGCAGGATCTTCTGGTCGGCGGGGATCGCCACCGCCTTGGCGGCATCGATCACCCGGTCGACATCGCCCTGCACGACCTCCTTGTCCTTGATCGCGACGATGCCGTGTGAATTCAGGCTCCGGACATGGCTGCCTGCGATGCCCGCGTACACGGAGTGGATTTCGCAGCCGGCCATCAGCTCGGCCTCCTCCACTGCACGCTGGATCGACTGCACGGTGGATTCGATGTTGACCACCACGCCCTTCTTGAGTCCGCGCGACGGATGGCTCCCCAGGCCGATGATCTCGAGCTGCCCGTCCGGTTTGAGCTCGCCGACGATGGCCACGACCTTGCTGGTGCCGATATCCAGCCCCACGATGAGATTGCGATCTGAACGTTTTGCCATGTTGTGTTTCGTCAACCCTGTGCGTCGCTGTCCTGTGTCCGGGCCGAAATCAGCGGTGCTGCGGAGGATGCTGCCGCCGCCACCGGATTCGCCTGGGTTCGCCAGCCGATCGCAAACCCGTTGGAATAGCGCATGTCGATGTAGCTGATGTCGTTGGCACGGCGTGACACCACCATCGAGGCAGTGCGCAGGAAACGCTCGAGCCGCTCGTCCACAAGGCTCCGCCCGAGCCTGATCGTCAGCCCGTTGTCGAGATCGAATTCCCACGCTCCGCGTTCATCCATGCGCACGGCGGCGATGCGCATGCCGGCTTCGACCAGCTTGCCCTGGGCCGACAGATAGCGACGGGCCACTTCGCCCTCCGAACCTTCGGGCCCCGACAGGCGGGGCAACTCCGGCGGCACATGAGCGGCATTCCTGACGAACAGCTCGCCGCGTGCATTCAGCAGCCCGGAGTCGCCCCAACGGGCTGCCGCGACCTGCTCGACGATGACCACGTGCAGGCTGTCAGGCCAGCGGCGCTGTATCCGCGCATGATCGACCCAGGGAATCGCCTCCACCGCCCGCTGCACGGCATCCAGGTCTGCCGACATGAACCCGGCCTTGAGCAATGGCGCCGCGACCTGCTCGACCTGGCCCGGCGATACACGCTGGAAAGTACCGTCGATGGACAGGTGCCGGATGGGCCGGTCGAGGATGAGCGACAGCCCCGTCAGACTCCCGACCAGCATGCCCACCACCGCCAGCCTGCGCAGATGCCGCTTCCAGTCGACCGCTCGCAGGCGCTGCAGGATATCCGTCCTGCGGCGCGCGGGCTTTGCCTTTGGCTTGAAGCGGTTCTGCGGCCTGAACAGGGCGGTCATCATGTGCGTTGCCTGCTGAAACTGGTTTCCAGCACGCGCCAGACCAGCTCCTCGAAGTCCATGCCCGCCTGCAGCGCCGCCTTCGGTACCAGGCTGTGATCGGTCATGCCCGGCGTCGTGTTGATCTCGATGAAGGAGAAATTGCCGGTGGCTGCATCGCGCATGAAATCCGCACGTCCCCAACCGCTGCAGTCGGTCGCCTGGAATGCCGCGAGCGCCATTTCCCGGATGCTTTGCTCGGATGAAGGATCAAGACCGCTCGGGCAGTGATAGCGGGTGTCGTCCCGAAAATACTTGGCCTGGTAGTCGTAGAATTCGGTGGCTGGCTGGATGCGGATGGAAGGCAGCGCTTCCTGCCCCAGCACGGCCACAGTGAACTCCTCGCCCTGAACGAAAGACTCCGCAAACACCATCGGATCCACTGCACGTGCTTCGCGGAACGCCTTCACCATCTGCTCCGGCGAGCGCACCTTGCTGATGCCTACGCTCGAGCCCTGCGATGCAGGCTTGACCATGATCGGCAGACCCAGCTGCTTCAGCACCCCGGGTATGTCCTGCTCGTCCGCAAGCACGGCATAGGCGGGCGCGTGGATGCCGGCTCCCAGCACCACCCGCTTGGTCTTGAGCTTGTCCATGGTGAGCGCGGAGGCGAGAACCCCGCTTCCGGTGTAGGGGATACCCAGCCACTCGAGCACACCCTGGATCAGTCCATCCTCCCCACCCGGGCCGTGCAGGATGTTCCAGGCGCGATCGAACCGTTCCTCGCACAGGGCCTGCACGGGTCGTTCCCCGGGGTCGAAGGGATGAGCGTCCACGCCCCGGCGGCGAAGCGCAGCCAGCACGGCATGGCCCGACTTCAGCGAGATCTCGCGCTCACTGGAGTCGCCACCGAGCAGCACCGCGACCTTGCCGAACTCGCGCGGATCGGCTGCCTTGCGCGCCTCATGCACCGTTCGCAGGCGGCTCATTCGACTTCACCCACGATGCGCACCTCCGGCTGCAGAACAATCCCGAAGCGGCTGTTCACCGTCTCCTGCACATGCAGGATCAGCGCTTCGATGTCCGCGGCACGGGCAGTGCCGCGATTGACGATGAAATTGGCGTGCTTGTGCGAGACGCAGGCATCGCCGATGCAGTGACCCTTGAGGCCAGCCTCCTCGATCAGGCGCGCCGCATGATCTCCGGCCGGATTTGTGAATACCGAACCACAGCTCCATTCGCCGATGGGCTGGGTCTGACGGCGTCGCGCCAGCAGATCACGGATGGCGTATTCGCTGGCACCGGGATGTTTGCCGAATCGCAGATGTGCGGCGATGAAGCACTCATCCTCCTGCGGCCCGCGCACGGAGCGATAGCCGACCACGTACGCTTCCCGGGTACGCACGGATCGCTCACCTGCCCGGTTCATGACTTCGACCTCGACCACGTGGTTCCAGGTCTCGCCGCCGAAAGCACCCGCATTCATGGCCAGCGCGCCTCCCAGGGTTCCGGGAATGCCCGCGAAGAACTCGGCCGGGCCCAACCCCCACTTGTGGCATTGCTTGGCAATGCGTGCGCAATGCACGCCGGCTTCCGCCCGGATCCCGGATTCGCCGACGCGGGCAAGCCCTTCCAGGGCCGCATGCATGGACACCACCACTCCGCGCACACCCCCGTCACGCACCAGCAGATTGCTCCCCAGCCCCAGCCACAGCACCGGGGTCTGGCGCGGCAGGCGTGCCAGGAAGGCAGACAGGTCCGCCGCATCGCGCGGCTCGAAGAACACGTCGGCGGGCCCACCCGCATGCCATGAGGTGTGGCGAGACATCGGTTCAAGATGCCGCAGCCGCGGACCGAATTCAGCATCGAGGAGTTCGGGCGACAGTGCCGCATTCATGGCGCCTCCCCGGCCGCAAGGCGCATCTTCAGGTCCTGCGCCACCGCACCGATGTTGCCGGCGCCCATGGCCAGCACCAGATCGCCATCGTGCATGACCTGCCGCAGGGCATCGGCCAGGTCCTCCACGCGTTCGACGAACACCGGTTCCACCGCACCGCGCGAACGCACGGCCCGGCAGATGGCGCGGCCATCCGCATTGGGAATCGGCGCTTCACCGGCCGGATACACCTCCGTCACCAGCAGCACATCCACCGCCGAGAGCACCCGGCCGAAGTCATCCAGCAGATCCCGCGTTCGTGTATAGCGGTGCGGCTGGAAGGCCAGCACCAGCCGCCGGCCCGGCCAGCCCTGGCGGGCCGCATCGAGCGTGGCCGCGATCTCGGTGGGATGGTGCCCATAATCATCGACCAGCAGGGCGCGGCCGCCGCTCCAGCGCAATTCGCCCAGCAGTTGCAGGCGCCGGTCGATACCCTGGAATCCCGCCAGGGCGCGCTGGACGGCGACATCGCTCACGCCCAGTTCGCCCGCAACGGTGATCGAGGCCAGCGCATTTCGCACGTTGTGGATGCCGGGAAGATTCAGCGTCACCGCGAGCGTCGGCTGGTTCGGCCGCAGGACATCGAAGTGCGTGACGGCGCCTTCACGGCGCAGGTTCACCGCGCGGAAATCGGCCGCCGTATCCAGGCCGTAGGTGATGACGGGGCGCGCCACCAGATTCATGATGCCGCGCACCTCGGTGTCGTCGATGCACAGCACGGCCAGACCATAGAACGGCAGGTTGTGCAGGAAGTCCACGAAGCTCTGGCGCAGCCGCGAGAAATCGCCCTCGTGCGTGCCGAGATGATCGTTGTCGATGTTGGTCACGATGGCGATCATCGGCTGCAGGTGCATGAACGAGGCATCGCTCTCGTCGGCCTCGGCCACCAGATACCGGCCTGCGCCCAGCCGCGCATTGCTGTCAGAGCTCTTGAGTCGCCCGCCGATGACGAAGGTCGGATCCAGCCCACCCTCGGCCAGGACGCTGGCTACCAGACTGGTGGTGGTGGTCTTGCCATGGGTACCGGCCACAGCCACCGCATAACGGAAACGCATCAACTCACCCAGCATCTCTGCACGCGGCACCACCGGAATGCGTCGCGCCATCGCTGCATGCACCTCGGGGTTGTCGCCGGAAATCGCGGCAGAAACCACCACCACGTCCGCGCTGCCCAGGTTTTCGGCGCGATGGCCGATGAAGATGTGCGCACCCATCTGCTCGAGGCGCCGGGTCACGGCATTGGGTTTGAGATCCGAGCCCTGGACTTCGTAGCCCAGCGACAGCAGTACTTCGGCCACCCCGCTCACACCGCTCCCGCCGATGCCGACCAGATGGATGCAGTGAATTCGCCGCATGCGATCGTTCATGCCGGCGCCCCCGCGACTGCCATGCAGGCGTCGGCAAGCCGCCCGGCCGCACCGGTGATGGCGGCAGCGCGCGCGGCGCGGGCCATTTCAAGCAGGCGCGCGCGATCAGCGGCCAGTTCCCCGATGAGCCGGCCCAGGCTGTCCGCCGTGAGATCCCTCTCCTGCACCAGGCGTGCCGCGCCGATGCGCACCATCACTTCCGCATTGCGGGTCTGATGGTCATCCACCGCCGCAGGGAACGGCACCAGCACGGCCGCCAGCCCCGCGGCCTGCAGTTCGGTGATGGTCAGCGCGCCGGCACGACACAGCGCAAGATCCGGCCACTCGTAGGCACCGGCCATGTCGTCGATGAAGGCCGTGACCTGCGCATCGACCCCCGCGGCCGCATACGCCTCACGGGTGGCAGCCAGTCCCCGCTCACCGGCCTGATGACGCACCTGCGGCCGGGAGCCCGGCTCGATGCGTGCCAGCGCCTGCGGCACCAGCAGGTTGAGTCGTTGCGCACCCTGGCTGCCGCCCAGGACCAGCAAGCGGATCCGGCCCTCGCGGGCGGCGAATCTTTCCTCGGGCGGCGCAAGCGCCGCGATGTCCGCCCGCACCGGATTGCCGATGCAGACGGCGCGCACCCTCCGCCCGAAACTGCCCGGGAAGGCTTCGAACACCTGCGTCGCCAATCGCGCCAGGCAACGGTTGGTCAGACCCGCCACCGCATTCTGTTCATGGATCAGCAGCGGGATGCGTGCCAGCCTGGCGGCAATGCCACCGGGTCCGGCCGCGAACCCGCCTGCACCCAGCACGGCACACGGGTGTACACGACGTACGATCGCACGCGCCTGATGCACGGCAGCCAGCAACCGGAATGGCGCGCCGAGCCAGGACAGCAGGCCCTTGCCGCGAAGACCACGGATGGCAACGGTCTCGAGCGCAAAGCCGTGCGCCGGGACGAGGCGTGCCTCCATGCCGGATTCGCTCCCCAGCCACACCACCGGCACACCCCGACTGCGCAGCACATCGGCCACGGCCAGCGCCGGAAACACGTGGCCACCCGTGCCGCCAGCCATGATCATGATCGGACGTCCGGTCATCGGGCACCGCCCGGCACGCGGGTGAGCGTGGCCTTGCCGCTGCAGCAGGCTTCGTGATGGATGCGCAGCAGTACGCCGAGCCAGGCCAGCGTCACCAGAAGGCTGCTGCGCCCGTAGCTGAGCAGCGGCAGGGTCAGGCCTTTGGTGGGCAGCACGCCCATGTTGACTCCGATGTTGACCACCGCCTGCAGGCCGATCCAGATCCCGAACGACAGCGCCAGATAGGACTGGAACCGGAGGCCGGCCCTGGCAGCCTGGCGGGCGATGTCGAATGACCGCCACACCAGTGCCATGAACAGCGCGATCACCACCATCACGCCGGCCAGACCGAGTTCCTCGGCGAGCACCGCAAACACGAAATCGGTGTGCGCTTCGGGCAGATAGAACAGTTTCTGGACACTGCTGCCCAGGCCGACACCGAACCATGAGCCGCGTCCGATCGCGATCAGGGATTGTGTGAGCTGGAATCCGCTGTTGAACGGGTCGGCCCAGGGGTGCAGGAAGCCGGTCATCCGCTTCATTCGATAGGGTGAGACCAGCGCCAGCAGGACGAAAGCCGCGATGGCCACGGCCAGCAACAGGAAGGTATCGCGCAATCGTGCACCGGCGATGAACAGAAGCGCCATGCCCGTGGCGAACAGCACGGTGGTGGCCCCGAAATCCGGCTCGAGCAACAACAGTGCGGCGGCAACCGTGAGCAGCCCCACCGGTTTCAGAAGGCCTTTCAGCGTGGACCTGAGCTCGTCATGCCGGCGCACGCAGTAACTGCACACCCAGGTCAGCACCAGAACACGCGCCAGCTCCGATACCTGGAAGTTGACGGGCCCGAGGCGCAGCCAGCGGCGCGCGCCGTTGACCACCGCGCCGAGGCCGGGCACCAGCACCAGCAGAAGCAGTGCCAGGCCGATCAGCATCAGCGGCAGACTGAGTCGGTCCCACAGGACCGTGGGTATGCGGGTCAGCACCAGGGCACCGGCGACACCCAATATCCCGAACAGGAGCTGCCGCTCGAGGAAATAGAAAGGATTGCCCAGGTCCCGGGCAGCCACCGACATCGAAGCCGAAGTGACCATGATCATGCCGATGAGCAACAGGGCGGCGCTGAGCATCAAGGTCACCGGATCCCACTGGAACGGCAGGCGCTCCCGCGTGCGGCTTCCGTAGCCCATGGTGACAGCGGTCATGCGTGCACCTGTGCCATCGCGTGCACCGCGGCCACGAAGGCCTCGCCCCGCTGCGCATAGTCCCGGTACATGTCGAGGCTGGCGCACGCCGGCGACAACAACACGGTATCCCCGGCGTTCGCCGCCCGGCTCGCCAGATGCACCGCCTCGGACATGGAACCGGCACGATGGGTGGTGCAGATGCCCGACAGCGCCGCCTCGAGGGCAGGCGCGTCGCGGCCGATCAGCACTGCATCGTGCACGCGACCTCGCAGGCCGGTCGCCAGCGGTGTGAAATCCTGGCCCTTGCCGTCGCCGCCGGCGATCAACACCAGCGATGCAGCGCTGCCCTGCACCGCCGCCAGCGTCGCCCCGACATTGGTCCCCTTGGAGTCGTTCACATAGGTGACCCCGCCGATCCGCGCCACCCATTGCGAACGATGCGCAAGCCCCGCAAACCGCTCCAGGGCCGAGAGCATGCCGGCGCGGGACAGGCCCGCGCACTCGCCCAGTGCAAGTGCCGCCAGTGCATTGGCTGCATTGTGCAGACCCCCGATCTTCAGCCTGGACAATGCCAGCAGCGCCTCACCACGACGGGCCAGCGCCGGCCCTTCCGGCGTTTCGATCACGTTGAAATCGGCATGCCCCGCATGCAGCGAAAAAGTCAATGTGGGCTGGCCGTCGCGGCGCATGGCTGCCACCCCCGGATCGTCGACATTCAGCACGGCCGTGGCAGCGTGACGCAACAGGCGTGCCTTCGCATCGGCGTAATCATCGAACGAGTCATAGCGGTCCAGATGATCCGCAGTGACGTTGAGCACCACCCCTGCGAGCAGATCCAGGCGATGCGTGGTCTCGAGCTGGAAACTGGACAGCTCCAGCACGTACAGCTCCGGCAGGGGTTCCTCCAGCAGATCCAGGGCGGGTGTTCCCAGGTTGCCGCCGGCCAGCACCCTGCGCCCGTCGGCGGCTGCCATGTGCGCAACCAGGGTGGTGACCGTACTCTTGCCATTGGTACCGGTCACGGCGACCACCGGAGCACGCACTGCGCGCGCGAACAGCTCGATGTCGCCCAGGACTTCGATGCCGCGCTCACGCGCCTGCACGGCGATGGGTTCACGCAGCGAGATGCCTGGCGAAAGCAGCAGCCGGGAAGCGCCCTCGAGGAGCGATGGGTCGAGTCCACCGAGGCGAAGCCTGACGGACTTCAGGTTTTCAATCGCGGCAAGACCCGGCGGCGCAGCGCGGCTGTCGGTGACCGCCACTTCCATCCCCTGACGCAACAGGTGATGCACGCAGGACACCCCGGTCTTGCCCAGGCCCGCCACGACGCAATAGGGAGATTGCGACGCCATCACCGGATCTTCAGGGTCGCAAGACCCGCCAGGACCAGCAGGAAGCTCAGGATCCAGAACCGCACGATGACCTTCGGTTCGGGCCACCCTTTCAGCTCGAAATGGTGATGGATGGGCGCCATGCGGAAGATCCGCTTGCCCCTGAGCTTGAACGAGGCCACCTGCAGGATCACCGAGACCGTTTCCAGGACGAACACGCCACCCATGACGAACAGCACGATTTCCTGGCGCACGATCACCGCCAGCGTGCCCAGCGCCGCGCCCACGGCCAGCGCCCCCACATCGCCCATGAAGATCTGCGCCGGATAGGCGTTGAACCACAGGAACCCCAGTCCCGCTCCGACCAGCGTGGCGCTGAAGATCAGCGCCTCTCCGACGCCGGGGATGTAGGGAATCTGCAGATAGGCGGCGAACTTGATGTTGCCGGTCACGTAGGCG
The DNA here is from genome assembly GCA_044226785.1 of Steroidobacteraceae bacterium. GTDB lineage: Bacteria > Pseudomonadota > Gammaproteobacteria > Steroidobacterales > Steroidobacteraceae > TMP-86. Next base: position 22,962 of record JBGAGK010000011.1, read on the forward strand.
AAAACTCCCAGCGCCGCCGCGACCAGCACTGCGGGCATGATGGCAAGACCATCGAGCCCGTCGGTGAGATTCACCGCGTTGCTCGAACCCACGATCACGAAGTAGGACACCACGACGAAGGCGGCAGCCGACATCGGAACGATGAAGGACTTGAAGAAGGGCACGTACAGCGACACTTCCGCGCTGGTCTGATGCAGGTATTGCAGGGCCAGCGCCGCACCCAGGCCCACCACGGACTGACCGAGATACTTGTAGCGCGCGATCAATCCCCGTGAGTTGCCGGCCACCAGCTTCAGGTAGTCGTCGCAGAAGCCCACCGCACCGAAACCCAGCGTGACGATCAGCAGGATCCAGGTGAAACGGTTGCGCAGGTCGGCCCACAGCAAGGTACTGACGCCCATCGCCACGAGGATCAGCACGCCCCCCATCGTGGGTGTGCCGGCCTTGGACAGGTGACTCTGCGGCCCGTCGCTCCGTACCCGCTGCCCGATCTGGTAACGCGCCAGCCATTCGATCATGCGGGGGCCGATCAGCATGGCGATGGTCAGCGCCGTCATCGCGGCGAGGATGCCGCGCAGGGTCAGGTACTGGAAAACCCGGAAGGTCTGATGGAAGCGTGTCAGGAATTCCGCGAGCATCATCAGCATGAGGTCAACCCGCCCTTCCCGACAGCGCCTGCACCACGCGCTCCAGCCGGTTGATGCGCGAACCCTTGACGAGCAGCGTGACGCCGGCTGCCATTTCGCTCGACAGGCGGCGGATCAGCGACTCGGCATCCGGGAACCATTCGGCACCCGAACCAAACGCCTCCGCGGCACGCGAACTGTCCGGTCCGATCGCGAACAGTCGCTGCACGCCGCAATCACGCGCGTATCGTCCGATCTGCACATGGCTTTGCACGGCATGCTCGCCCAGCTCCGCCATGTCCCCCAGGACCAGCCAGGTCACTCCGCCCACCGAGCGCAGCACGTCGAGCCCTGCGCGCACGGAGCTCGGATTGGCATTGTAGGAATCGTCGATGATCCAGCTGTTGCGCACACCGGGCTTGAGCTGCAGCCGTCCGGCGACCGGATGGAAACTTTCCAGTCCCCTGACCTGCTCCTCCAGGGACGCGCCGGCCGCACTGGCCGCCGCGGCGGCCGCCAGCGCATTGGCCAGATTGTGCTCACCGCCGACCCGAAGTCTGACGGCGCGCTCGCCCTCCGGCGTTGCCAGCACGAAGCGGGAAATGAATTCCCCGTTCTCGATGCCCTGGTGCACCTGGCGTGCCGTGAAATCCGCCGGCTCACGCAGGCCGAAGGTGAGGATGCGGGATGCGCCTGCGATGTTGCGCCAGTAGGACGCGTAGGCATCATCGGCATTGATGATGGCAGTGCCCGAAGGCCCGAGCGAAGCGATCGCCTCACCTTCGCCGCGCGCCACACCGTCCAGATCGACAAACCCCTCCAGATGCTCCGCACCGGCATTGGTCACCACCGCCACATCCGGCAGCACCCAGCGCACCAGCTCCGCCACATCGCCCACCCGGTTCGCACCCATCTCGATCACCGCACTTCGATGCGAGTCGTCGAGGCGCATGAGGGTGAGCGGCACACCGATGTGATTGTTGAGATTGCCGCGGGTCGCAAGACATGGACCCCGTGTGCCAAGGATCGAGGCGATCATCTCCTTGGTGGTGGTCTTGCCATTGCTGCCGGCGACCGCCAGCACCGGAATCCTGAAGTTGCGCCGCCAGGCCAGCGCCATCGACTGCAGCGCCACCAGCGTATCGGCCACCACGATCTGGCTGATATCGACGCTGGCGCGGCGCATCACCAATGCGCCCACCGCACCGCGAGCGGCAGCTGCCGCCACGAATTCGTTGCCGTTGAAATTCGGTCCGCGCAGCGCCGTGAACAGCGCGCCGCTCTCCAGTGTCCGGGAATCGGTGGAAACGCCCAGGAACGCCTGATCCCGGCCCACCAGTTCGCCGCCGGTCACGCGCGCAACTTCAGCCAGCGTGCGGTTCATGCCGCCATCCCGAAGTGGCGCTGCACTTCCAGCTGATCGCTGAACGGAACGCGTTTCCCGCCATGGACCTGGTAGTCCTCGTGTCCCTTGCCGGCGATCAGCACCAGATCCCCGGGACGCGCGGCCGCAAGCGCGGTGCGGATCGCCTCGCGCCGGTCGTTGATGATGCGGATCTCGTGCCGCCGGATCGCTGCGGCAATGGCCGCGGTGATGACTTCGGGCTTTTCCGAACGGGGATTGTCGTCGGTGAGGATGATGCAGTCGGCCAGGTCATCGGCTACCGCGCCCATCAGCGGTCGCTTGCCGGCGTCGCGGTCCCCGCCGCAACCGAACACACACCAGACCTGCCCGCGGCAATGATCGCGCACGGCTGTCAGGACCTTGGCAAGGGCATCGGGCGTGTGTGCATAGTCTATGACTGCGAGTGGCCGGCCAGCGCCCCCGTCCACGGTCTGCATGCGCCCGGGAGGCGCCGTGCAGCGCGACAGTGCGGTCATGCCATCTTCCAGGGGGATGTCCAGCGAGCACAGGATGCCGAGCGCGACCAGCAGGTTCTCGGCGTTGAACCGTCCGATCAGCGGGGAATGCAATACCCCGCGCCCGCAGCTCCCATCGACCTGCACCCGCAGGCCGCCCCGCTCCGACAGCACCGATGAGGCATGCAGCGTGGCCACGCCGGGTGGCACGTCCGGCTGCGCATCGGTCCACACCAGTGTGAGATGAGTCTGTCCCGCGACACGCCGCGACAGCCCCAGGCCAAAGGCATCGCCCGCATTGATGACCTTCCTGCCGGCAAGATCCTCCAGAAACAACCGCGCCTTGGCCTCGCCGTACCGCTCCATGGATCCGTGATAATCCAGGTGATCGCGGGTCAGGTTGGTGAATGCGGCCACCGCGAACCGCAAGCCGGCGATGCGATGCTGCGCCAGCGCGTGCGAGGACACTTCCATGACCACGACGCGCGCGCCGTGAGCGCGCATGGCTGCGAGTTCGCGATGCACCTGCACCGCATCCGGCGTGGTATGCGATGAGACGCGCAGGTTCCCGGGCACGCCTGCGCCCAGTGTCCCCAGATACATCGCCGGCCGGTCGAGATGTTTCAGCGCACTCGCCACCAGCCATGCGCAGGTGGTCTTGCCATTGGTCCCGGTGATGCCCACGACCTGCAGGTGTGCGGACGGGCTGCCGAAGAAGCGGTGGGCGATCCGCCCCACCAGCGCTCCAAGACCCGGTACCGCTGCGACCAGCACACCCTCACCCGCCACGGGCGGCGCAACGCCATCGGCCGGCTCCCACAGGATGGCCCTTGCACCGCGCGCCATCGCCTCGGCCGCGAACGCCAGGCCGTGCTGCCGCGTGCCGGCCAGGGCGAAGAACAGCGACCCCGGGCGCACCTCGCGAGAATCCAGCGCAAGGTCCGTGATGCGGACCTCTCCCGAGGGCACCGTCGCGATGCCGGCAAGGAGTGAGGCCAGGCTGATGTCGCGCACCTCGTTCATGGGCTGTCGAACGACTGGACCAGCGTGGTGGCCGGCACGTTCTGAAGATCGTCCGGCGGCACATCCATCAGGCGCAATGCACCAGTCATCACGCGCGAGAACACCGGTGCGGCCACATCGCCGCCGTGATACTTCCCGCCACTGGGCTCGTCGATCACCACCACCGTGGCCAGTCGCGGGTGTGTGGCGGGCACCAGCCCGCCAAACACGGCCATGTACTTGTCGGTCGAATAGCCGCCGGCATTGGATTTCCAGGCGGTACCGGTCTTGCCCGCGACGCGATACCCGACCACCGTGGCACGCCGGCCTGTCCCTCCTTCGGCGGTGACCACCGATTCCATCAGGCGCACGAGCGAACTGGCGACCCGCTGCGGGATGACCTGCTGTCCGGGAACCGGCTCGTTGATGCGCACGAAGGAGACTGGCCGCGATACCCCGCCCGCACCCAGGGTCGCGTAGGCGTGCGCCAGCTGCAGCGGAGTCACCGACAATCCATAACCGTGAGAAAGGGTGGCGATGCCGATGGGCCGCCAGTGCGTGTAATTGCTGAGCATGCCGGCCGATTCACCCGGAAAGCCGCTCCCCGTCACCTGTCCGAAGCCCAGCGCCGTCAGGGTGTCCCAGATCTGCTCCGGCTTCAGGGCCAGCGCGATCTTCAACATGCCGACGTTGCTCGACTTCGCCAGGATGGTGGCGATGTCGATGCTGCCGAGCGGGTGTTCGTCGTCGAAGACCTTGTTCGCGACCTTGATGAATCCGGGTGAGGTGTCTATGACGCTGTCGGCGTGAAACTGCCCTGATTCCAGCGCCGCCGCGATCACGAACGGCTTGATGCTCGAGCCCGGCTCGAGAATGTCGGTGGCCGCACGATTGCGATACAGACCCGCCTTGATCTGGTCCCGGTCATTCGGGTTGTAGGAGGGCTGGTTCACCATGGCCAGGACCTCGCCGGTGAGCACGTCGAGCACCACCACCGATCCGGCACGTGCCTGATACTCCTGCATGGCGGATTTGAGTTCGCGATAGGCCAGGTACTGGATGCGCAGGTCGATGCTGGCAGTCAGGTCATGTCCTGGACGCGGCGCACGGATGCTCTCCACGTTCTGCACCGAGCGCCCGAACAGATCCTGGATGACCCGTTTCGCACCGTTCTCACCGTCCAGGATCTGGTCAAAACCCAGCTCCAGACCTTCCTGACCCTGGTCGTCGATGGTGGTGAAACCCACCACATGGCTGCAGACTTCTCCCGCCGGGTAATAGCGCCGGTATTCGCGCTGCAGGTTGACCCCCGGGATGCCCAGCGCCTTGACCCGCGCGGCCTGCTCGGGCGGAAGGTGCCGGGCCAGATACAGGAATTCCCGGTCCAGATTGCTGGTGACCCGGCGCACCAGGGACTGTGGCTCCTGCCTCAGAAGCTGCGCGAGCCGCGGCACCTGATCGAGGTTGTCGTTCAATTCCTGCGGGTTCGCCCAGACCGAGTCCACGGGCGTCGACATGGCCAGCGGTTCACCATTGCGGTCGGTGATGGCGCCGCGGTGCGCGATGATCTGCACCACGCGCATGGTTCGCTGATCGCCCTGCTTCGCCAGAAAGCCATGATCCAGCCACTGCAGTTCCAGCGCGCGCACCGACAGCCCGCCGGCGCCGGCCAGCACCAGCGCCAGCACCAGCGAGGAACGCCAGCGGAATGCGCGCGCCTCGGTGTCGGCCTGGGCCGTCCGGCGTTTCATTGCCGCACGATCCTCACATCCACAGGCGCGGGCAGCCCCATCTTCATCCTGGAATTGGCGACCCGTTCGACGAATGCATGGGACGACCAGGCACTTTGCTCGAGCTGCAGGCGTCCCCAATCCATCTCGAGCGCATCGCGATCGGCATTGAGCCTTTCAAGCCGGACGAACAGGCCTCGCGCCTGGTGCCGCGCATAGATGACGGCAGTGGCCGAGGCAAGGACCGCGACCCACAGGATCGGGAGCGCAACGTACAGGAGGTTCCTGGTCTTCATGCGGCGGATTCCATGGGCAGACGTTCGGCGACCCGCAGCCGGGCGCTGCGGGCACGGGGGTTGCGGGCAATCTCTTCTTCGGTCGGCTCGACCGACCGGCCGACCAGGCGCAGTCCGGGCATTGCCTGCGGAGGGATCTGCGGCAGTCCGGCATACATCGGATCGACCTGGGAGTGATCGCGCATGAAGCGCTTGACCATGCGGTCCTCCAGCGAATGAAAACTGATCACGGCAAGACGGCCTCCCGGGCGCAGCCGCTCGAATGCACGCTCCAGGCCCTGCCGCAGCTCATCCAGTTCCCGATTGACGGCGATGCGCAGGGCCTGGAAAACGCGGGTCGCCGGGTGCTTGTGCCGTTCACGCCCCGGTACGACGCGTGCGATCAGATTCGCAAGCTCGAGGGTGGTGCCAAATGGCTCCAGCCGACGCTGTGCCACGATGGCCCGCGCAATGCGCCGGGCATGACGCTCTTCGCCGTACTGCGTGAACATGCGGGACAACTCCGATTCACTCGAATGGTTCACGAGATCAGCGGCTGTCGGTCCCTGCTGCGGGTTCATGCGCATGTCGAGGGGACCCTCGGCGAGAAAACTGAAGCCCCGCGAAGGCTGATCGAGTTGCGGCGAGGAAACCCCGAGGTCGAAGAGGATGCCGTCAAAGCACAGGCCCGGCCGTACACGGTCCGCGCATTCGGCAAGGCGTGAGAACTGTGCCTGCTGCAGGCTGACGCGCGCATCCGCAACGAAGTCCTTCGCGCCGACGAATGCTGCCGGATCGCGATCCATGCAAACCAACCGACCTGCCGCACCCAATCTGCCCAAGATCGCCCCTGCATGTCCCCCGCGCCCGAATGTGGCGTCCAGATAGACGCCATCCGGCCGCACGTTCAACGATTCCAGTACCTGCGCCAGCAACACTGGCGTGTGGCCGGCCTGTTCTTCACTGCACGCCATCGCTCGACGATGGAGTCATCTACAACGACAACGATTCAAGTTCGGCGGGCAGGCCGGCGGTCTCGGTCTCGCCCGCCAGCCACTCATCACGCCGCGCGTTCCATCGCGCTTCATCCCAGAGTTCGAATCGCTGACCCTGGCCGATCAACATGGCGTCACGGTTCAGTGATGCGAATTCACGCAGATTCGGCGGCAGCAGCAGGCGCCCGTGCCCGTCGAGTTCGAGGTCGGTCGCGTGCCCGACCATCAGACGCTGCAGACGGCGTGCCTGGGGATTGAGGGTGGGAAGACTCATCAGCCTGCTCTCGATCTCCTCCCAGACCGGCATGGGATACAGGAGCAGGCATTGGTCCTTGTCGACCGTGATCACGAGCTTGCCCCCGCAGCGCTCCGCGATCCGCTCCCGGTACCGGGTTGGCATGACCATCCGGCCCTTGACGTCGAGCGTCAGCTTGTGTGCACCGCGGAACATGTCACCGGATGGGTCGTGAAACCCATTCTCTCCCACTTTTTCCCACCGGCCGCCACTATAGGGAGCCATGGCGCGCACTGTCAACGCCTTAAGTTAAAAAAAACCCCGTTCTGACAGTGACTTAGGTCACATTTCCGGTCCGCGGCAGGTTCACCGGATACAGATCGAATCGAATCAATCTCTTAGCGGAATGTCTTTAATTCGTCGGCAATATTTGAAGACGTGAATTCCGGCGAATTTCGCCGATCTGGCATTGAAAAATAAAAAGGAGTCGGCCGGTAAGCCGGGTTCTGTCGTGGACAGCCATTCCTCTAGGATGCGCGTCGCCGTGCACCTCAAGCGGCCTACCCGGAAGTCCCTGTGGGCACAGGTGGCACTCCTTGCGGCGTGCCGTGCTTCCCTATTTGGCCTTGCTCCCGGTGGGGTTTGCCGTGCCACGGCTGTTGCCAGCCGCGCGGTGCGCTCTTACCGCACCATTTCACCCTTGCCGTCGCTCTCGCGAGCGCTTGGGCGGTATCTTTCTGTTGCACTTTCCGTAGGCTCACGCCTCCCAGGCGTTACCTGGCACCGCGCCCGATGGAGCCCGGACTTTCCTCCCCGCATTTGCATGCGCGGCGGCTGTCTGGCCGACTCCGGGGCGCGACGATACGCACTTGCGCGCAGCAAATCCAGATCGGATCCCTACTGCCTGTCCCTGCTCCCGGCAACGCCCGTGCGCTGCAATTGAAGTGCCCGGCGATAGGCATGATTGTCCCTGCAACCCGTGATGCGGGCCGCAAGCTGCGCTGCCTGCCGGAGCGGCAGATCGGCCAGCAGCAGTCCAAGGACACGATCAAGCTCAACCTCGCGATCCTCCGTGCTGGTCCCCGGCGCCCCGTGGATCACCAGCACCAGTTCACCCCGGGAGACGTTGGCATCGCTTCGCGCCAGCGCCGACAGTTCCTGCAGCGTGCCCCGGTACAGGGTCTCGAACTGTTTGGTCAGCTCACGCGCCAGCACTGCCTCACGCGCGCCGCCGAACGCGGCAACACAGTCCTCCAGCGTATCGACGATGCGATGGGCGGATTCATGAAACACCAGCGTGCGCTGTTCGCCGGCGAGCTGGCGCAGGCGCGTCAGCCGTGCACCGGATGCTGCCGGCAGGAAGCCCTCGAAACAGAACCGGTCAGTGGGCAATCCGGCCGCACTGAGCGCGACGATCGCGGCGCACGGGCCGGGTATGGGCTGGATGCGAACGCCCGCCGCGGCGCATGCGCGAACCAGCGCAAAGCCCGGATCGCTGATGCCCGGCGTTCCCGCATCGCTGACCAGTGCAATGTGTGCGCCCGTGCCCAATCGCGCGAGGAGCTGTCCGACCCGTTCGCGCTCGTTGTGCTCGTGCAATGACAGGAGCGGTTTGTCGATGCCGAAGTGCCTGAGCAGGCCGCGCGTATGACGCGTGTCCTCCGCGGCGACGAGGTCGCAGGAGGCGAGCACCTCACGCGCGCGCGCACTCAGATCACCCATGTTGCCGATTGGAGTCGCCACCACGCTCAGGCAACCGGAAGGACCGGAACCGGTCAGATCATCGGACTTTGCCACTATAATCATCGATGCAGGCCGATGCAGGCGGGACCCCCATGACAAGGATTTGCAAGCCTATGGCAGTGACTGCCCCACGTCCACCGCGCGGGCTCTGGTTGTGCGCGACCATTTTCCTGATCCTCACGGGGTGCAGCCTGATCCAGCCGCCCGCAACCGAGGGCGACCATGCCACCCAGGCCGACCGGTTGGCGCAGGGCGCACGGCACGCCGACGCAGCGGCCGCCTATGCAAGCCTGGCTCGCACCGACACCTCGCAGGCAGACTACTATCACCTGCGCGCCGCGGAAGAATTCGCGGCCGCCGGCAACGCAGCCGCCGCGCGCCAGGAACTCGCTGCCACGGCACCTGATGTGCGTGCCCGGCTGCCGGTCCTGCGCGCGCTGGCCGGGGCCGCGGTGGCGCTGGCGCAGCGTGACGGGACCGGCGCGATCCGCGAGCTGGACCAGATACAGCCACCCGCTGCCGCTGACCAGGCGCAGCAATACTGGCTGTTGCGTGGTCGCGGTGCGTTTCTGGCCGCGCGGCCAGTAGAAGCCACCCGCGCATTCATCGAGCGGGAACGGTTCCTGCATCGCCCGGAAGCCCTGCACAACAGCCGTGAAGAGCTCTACGCGCACTTGCGCGATGCCGCCGCGAAAGGCATGCCCATGAAAGTGCCGGCAAAGGCGGACCCGGTTCTGGCCGGCTGGCTGGATCTGGCGCCTGTGGCCCTCGGCTTGTCGCGCAATCCCATGGGAGCGCAGAGCGCGCTGGCCGGCTGGCGCCGGCGCTTCCCGACGCATCCCGCCAATGACGGCATCCTGCCGGCGGCGCAGGCACAACTCGCCCAGGCCATGCAGTACCCGGACCAGATCGCGCTGCTCCTGCCTCTGTCAGGGCGGGCGGAGAGCGCAGGGGTCATCGTGCGCGACGGTTTCATCGCAGCATATCTCGAGCAGGCTGCGGGCTCGCACCTGCGGCTCCGGATCTACGATGTCGCGGAAGCCGGCCCCGCCGCGGCATACCAGAGGGCCGTCCAGGATGGCGCCGGTTTCGTGGTGGGGCCACTCACCAAGGAGGAAGTGACAGCCGTTGCTCCTGTGAACACCGGCCGGATCCCGTTGCTGGCCCTGAATTTCCTGCCGGAGGGCGTCTCGCCGGGCAGTGACTTCTACCAGTTCGCGCTGCTGCCCGAGGACGAGGCGAGGTCCGTGGCCCGGCGCGTGGTCGCCGACGGGCGCACGAGCGGCGTAGCCCTGGTGCCCATGAATGAACTCGGTTCACGCATGCTGGCTGCTTTCACCGATGAGCTGAAGCGGCTGGGCGGAAGCCTGCTGGATGTGGGCCGATACGATGCGTCGCAGGCGGACTTCTCCGGTGTGATCCATCAGATCCTTCAGATCAAGGACGTCAAGGGCCAGCCATCCACTCACCGCAGCGATGCTGCATTCATCTTCGTCGTCGGAACGCCCGTGGCGGCGCGTCTGATACGCCCGCAGCTGAAATACCATTACGCAGGCGATGTGCCGATGTACTGCACCTCGGACAGCTTCGAGCCGGATCAAAATGCCAACCTCGACCTGGATGGCGTGATCTTTCCCGACATGCCCTGGATGATTTCCAGCGATCCGGTCACCAGCCAGATCCGTGATGATGTTCGTGCGGCGTGGCCCGCTCGCGCCAACCGGCGGGGCCGCCTGTACGCATTCGGTTTCGACGCCTTTCGCCTGATTCCGGTCATCAAGGCCCACGCGATCGACGCGGTGAACGGGGTGTCCGGCATGACGGGACAACTCATCCTGGATACCCACAACCGGATCCGGCGCGAGCTGAGCTGGGCGGTGATCGTCGACGGAGTCCCGCGCCCGTTGTGACAGGCGCTTTCTGCGGTTAAGCCAGAGGCGAAGACGCAAGGGATCTGGATTTCTCACTCCGCGGGCCGAGCGCGGCAGCCCCTGGCCTCGTGCCCAACCGGCAGCCGTATCACAAGCTGCCGTATCCCGCGGTCGGCCGGGCGCTTCGCCCCCACGGGTGTCAGCGCCTGGTTGCAAGGTAACGCTGCTGCGCGCCAGACGGCCGACCGCGGCGCTCTCGACGCGTCGTGAGAAATCCAGATCCCTGCGTCCGGGTCAGCTGCCGACGATCGAAAGCGCCTGTCACAACGGGCGCGGAAATCTGGATGAGTCAGGCTCATTCGTCGCGTGCATTGAGTATCCGGAGTTGCGATGATCAAGCCATGGCAAGGGAACTGCCCGAACGACCCTGGCATCTGCTGCACGGCGCGCATGCGGAGTCTGTGGCGGCCCGCCACCTCGAATCACACGGTCTTCAGATCATCGCCCGCAACGTGCGCTACAGGGTCGGAGAGATCGACCTGGTCTGCCTTGATCGACAGGTACTGGTCATCGTCGAGGTCAGGCAGCGACGGAACGATGACTTCGGCGGTGCAGCCGGCTCGGTCACCGCGTGGAAGCAGCGCAAGCTCATCCGGGCAACCCAGTGTTTCCTGCAGCGGGCCCCCCAGTGGAGTCACCTGCCGGTGCGGTTCGACGTCATCGCCCTGTCAGGTCTTCCCCATCGCCAGCCCGTCATCACCTGGCTGAAAGCCGCCTTCATGCTGTAGCCGGGCTCCGCGGAATTGCGGTGTCCCGGCTGTCCCGGCGACGGACTACTTGACGACCTTGAACTTCGCCCGTTTTTCCTTCGCCGCGGTGTCGGGCGGAGGTCCGGCCGGCGGGGGTGTGGGCGACGAGTCGTCCGGATCCGCATCGCCTTCCGGAAAGATCAGTCCCTGGCCAGTCTCGCGCGAATAGATCCCGAGCACGCTCCTGATCGGAATGCTCACATTGAAACTGGAACCGCCGAACCGGGCGGCAAAAGTCACGAGCTCGTTGCCAAGCTGCAGCCCATGTGCGGCCGAGAGAGAGACATTGAGCACGATCTTGCCGTCCTTGACGTACTGACGCGGCACGATCACCGCATCGCCACCGGCATCGACGACGATATGCGGTGTATCGCCGCTGTCGGTTATCCATTCGTGCAGGGCGCGCAGCAGGTACGGCCGCCGCGGCTTCACCGTCGCATCTCGCGCTCTGCCTGCGTCAGGCTGGCGCCGAACGCAGGGCGCGTGAAAATGTTGTTTGCGTACTTGACGATGGGTTGTGCCTGCAGGGGGAGCTCGATGCCGTAGGCCGGCAGCCTCCAGAGGATGGGAGCGATGCTGACATCCACCAGCGAAAATTCGTCACTCAGGAAAAACGGCTTGGCCCTGAACACCTCGGCGCTGGCCGTGATGGCTTCCGCCAGCACCTTGCGCGCCTGTTCGCCGCTCCTGCCCTGCGGATCGCGCTCGATCTCTGCCGCGAGTCCATACCAGTCTCGCTCGACCCGGAACAGCGCCACCCGGAACTGCGCGCGCGTGGTGGGATCGATGGGCATCAGGGGCGGATGGGGAAACCGCTCGTCCAGATACTCGATGATGACCCGTGAGTCGTAGAGCACCAGATCCCGGTCCACCAATGTGGGAACACTGTGATAGGGGTTGAGATCCAGCAGATCCTCGGGCAGGTGCCCGGGATCGGTGCTGATGATATCGATGGAAATGCCCTTCTCTGCCAGGACCAATCGCGTGCGATGACTCCACGGATCAGTCGGGGCGGAAAACAGTGTCATCACGGCCCGGCGTGCCACCTAGGTTACGCTCCTGTCTGCCGCATCAATGGACGTCTTTCCAGTATTCCTTCTTCAACAGGTACGCGAAGACAAAGAACACCAGCAGGAACAACATCACCCAGACGCCTAGTGCCTGTCGCTCGGCCTTCACCGGTTCGCCCGCATAGTCGAGAAAGTTCACCAGGTCGCGCACGAATCCGTCGAACTCCTCCGGTTTCATCGAACCCGGTGTCATCATCTCCACGCCCGTCAGCACCATGTGGGCACCGCCGCTGGCATCGTCCTCGCTCTTGAACACGGGCTTCTGCAAGCCCTGAAGACCCTGCAGCACATCCGGCATGGCGGCCGACGGCAGGTACAGGTTGTTGGTCCCCCAGGGACGGGCGGCATCCGCGTAGAAACCATGCAGGAACGAATACAGGTAATCCAGCCCGCGGGCGCGTGCCATCAGGGACAGATCGGGCGGCTGCTTGCCGAACCAGGTCTCGGATTCCGCCGGCATCGCCGTCTCGATGGTGCTGAACACCTTGTCGGCGGTGAACATCAGATTGGCACGGAGTTCGGCTTCCGGAATGCCGAGATCTTCGGCCACGCGGTTGTACCGCAGGTACTTGAGCGAATGACACCCTGAGCAGTAGTTCATGAAATTGCGCGCACCGCGCTGCAGGGACTGGGTGTTGTTGATGTCCGTGCCTGCGTGCATGGGTGCAAAGCCACCCTCCTCGGCCAGGACCGGCTGCCCCGCCATCAGCAGGGATCCCAGCATGATTGCACATGCGATTGTTCGCATACCGGCCTTACGCATGTCCCGTCACCCTCTCCGGCACCGGCTTCACGCGATCCCATCGCGTATACCAGGGCATCAGAATGAAAAACGCAAAATACAGGGTGGTTCCGATCTGCGCGAGGCGCGGGTAGATTCCCGACGGAGGTTTCAGACCGCAGATTCCCAGGGTCACGAAGGACGCCACGAAGATGGCGAGCGCAATTTTGTAGATCGGGCCCCGATAACGGATGGATTTCACCGGTGAGCGGTCCAGCCATGGCACGAAGAACAGGATCAGGATCGCCGCGCCCATCACCAGCACGCCCCACACCTGGGTCCCGAGAAAGGACGGAACCGCACGCAACATGGCATAGAAGGGCGTGAAGTACCAGACGGGAGCGATATGCGGTGGCGTCTGCAGCGGATTGGCCGGTTCGAAGTTCGGAGACTCCAGGAACAGTCCGCCCAGGGTCGGCCCGAAGAAGATCACGGCGCAGAACAGCAGCAGGAAGCCCGCCACGCCGACGATGTCCTTCACCGTGTAGTAAGGATGGAAGGGAATACCGTCGAGCGGGATGCCTCGGGCATCCTTGTGCTTCTTGATCTCGATGCCGTCAGGATTGTTCGAACCGACCTCGTGCAGCGCCGACAGGTGCACCACCACCAGGAGCAACAGGGCCAGCGGCAGCGCCACGACGTGCAGTGCGAAGAACCGGTTCAGGGTGGCATCGGCAATGTAGTAGTCGCCGCGGATCCAGTCCACCAGCCCCTGACCTATGTACGGCAGGCTGCTGAACAGCGAGACGATCACCTGCGCACCCCAGTAGCTCATGTTGCCCCAGGGAAGCACGTAGCCCATGAAAGCCTCGGCCATCAGCACCAGGAAGATGATGCAGCCGATGATCCACAGGAGTTCGCGTGGCTTGCGGTGCGACCCGTACAGAAGCGCCCGGAACATGTGCAGGTAGACCACGATGAAGAACGCCGAGGCGCCGGTGGAATGCATGTAGCGGATCAGCCAGCCCCAGCTGACATCGCGCATGATGTATTCGACCGAATTGAATGCCTCGGCAGCCGAGGGCTTGTAGTTCATGGTGAGGAAAATGCCGGTCACCAGCTGGATGACCAGCACCAGCATCGCCAGCGAACCGAAGTAGTACCAGAAGTTGAAATTCTTCGGTGCGTAGTACTCGGCGGCGTGCGCCTTCCACAGGCTCAGGACCGGAAGACGCTCGTTGACCCACTGCATGAAGCCACCCGGGCTGCTGCCGCTGGTTTGCGGAGATGAAGCCATCGTTCAACCTCTTGATCGGATTATGCGGTCTTTGCCTTGGGATCGACGCCGATGGTGATGCGCGCGGCGTCGGCAAACGAATAGGGTGGTATGGTCAGGTTCTTCGGTGCGGGCACTCGCTTGAAAACCCGGCCGGACAGATCGAACTTGGATCCGTGACACGGACAGTAGAAGCCGCCCGGCCAGCCCGAGCCCAGATCCACGCCGGTGATCTGCCCTGAATTGTTGGGCTCGAAGGCACCCAGCGGCGAACAGCCCAGGTGCGTGCACACCGCGAGACCGATCCAGTAGTCCGGATTGATGGCGCGCAGCGCACCGGTGGCCTTGATGTAGTCGGGCTGGCTCGAACCGTCAGAGTCCGGATCGAGCAGCAGGGCATTGTGGTCCCCGATGTGGCTGATGATGTCCTGAGTGCGGCGTACGACGTACACGGGCTGGCCACGCCAGACCACCTTCAACATCTGGCCCGGTTCGAGCTTGGAGGCATCCACCTCCACCGGGGCACCGAGTGCCTTGGCGCGTGCGCTGGGCTGCCAGGATGCAAGAAACGGCACCGCGGTGAAGGCTGCTCCCACGACACCCACTCCCACCGTGGCCGCCGTCAGCAATGTCCGGCGGCTTTGGTCAACCTGATCGCTCATTCAATCGCCCCTCGACACGGACCGGATGAAACTCGCCCGAATTTTGTTTAAATTTCAAGGCGGCGCATTATACACGAATCAGGGACGCGTTCGCGGCAAGGCCGGCGCCGTCAGACCCAGCCGAGGATACGGATCCATTGAAGAACGCACTGTCGATCGTGGCGTTTTTGATCAAGGCGATCATCGTCGGGCTTGCGCTCGCCTTTCTCATCATACTCTGGCGCGCACCGCCCCAGAATCTGTTCAGGCCGTCGAAGGCGGACGTGGTTCCCGTGGCCGCGCCACCCCCTGTGGCAGCCCCGGCTGCGCCGGCAACATCGTCGACGCCACTGACCAGCTTCGCGGACGCGGTGGCCCGCTCCGCGCCCGCGGTGGTGAACATCTACACCGCCCGGGTGGTCACCGAACGCACCCAACCGGATCCTCTGGCGCAACTGTTCGGCGATTACTGGCCCAGTTTCCGCCGCCGGGTGGAACGCAGCCTGGGTTCGGGAGTCATCATCGACAGTGCCGGACACATCATCACCAATCATCACGTCATTGCCGGCGCCGATTCGATCCGGGTGCAACTCAGTGACCACAGGGTCGCCGATGCGAAGCTGATCGGAACGGATCCCGATACCGATCTTGCCGTACTCAAGCTCTCCCTGAAGAACCTCCCGGTCATGCCGATGGGCCGCTCGGACTCCCTGCGCGTGGGTGACATCGTCCTGGCCATCGGCAATCCCTACGGCCTCAGTCAGACCGTCACCCAGGGCATCGTGAGCGCCACGGGACGCGGGCAGCTGGGACTTGCGACCTTCGAGAATTTCATCCAGACCGATGCGGCCATCAACCCCGGGAATTCAGGCGGCGCATTGATCAATGCCCAGGGTCAGCTGGTGGGCATCAATACCGCCGTGTTGAGCCGCACCTACGGGGGGCCCGAGGGCATCGGATTCGCCATTCCCGTGAATCTGGTCCGCGGCGTGATGGCCCAGATCCTGAAGCAGGGCCGTGTGGTGCGCGGCTGGCTGGGGCTCGAGCCCCAGGATCTGTCCGATGAACAGGCCGCACAACTGGGTCTGGCGGACGGAGCGGGTGTGGTGGTCGCCAACATCCTGGTGGGATCACCTGCATTCCAGGCCGGGATCAGGCCCGGGGATCTCATTGACCGGGTCGATGGAAGCACCGTCGGCAATGCCCAGGAGCTGGTCTCGAAGGTCGCAGCGCTGAAACCCGGGACGCAGGTCGAGCTGAAGCTGCGCAGACGCGGTCAGACGTTCAGCGTCAGGATCAAGGTGCTCGAAAGGCCCACCCAGGGCGATCGGGCCCGGGAACAGTAGCCGCTGCCCGGCTACCCGGGCACGCGCTTGATGCGGGCCCCGAGCTGCTGGAGCTTTTCCTCGATCGCCTCGTATCCGCGGTCGATGTGGTAGATCCGCTCGATATCCGTACGGCCCTCCGCCACCAGCGCCGCCAGCACCAGCGAAGCCGATGCCCGAAGGTCCGTGGCCATCACCGGCGCGGCCGTCAGACGCTGCACGCCCCTGATGATGGCCGTGTTGCCCTCCAGCCGGATCTCCGCGCCCATGCGCCGCATTTCCAGCATGTGCATGAACCGGTTTTCGAAGATTGTTTCGATGATGGTTCCGACTCCATCCCCCACCGCATCCAGAGCGGCAAACTGTGCCTGCATGTCGGTGGGAAAAGCCGGATAGGGGGCAGTGCGGATATCCACCGAGTGCGGACGGCGCCCCTGCATGTCGAGCTCGATCCAGTTCTCACCCGTGGTGATCTGCGCGCCGGCTTCGCGCAACTTGCCCAGCACCGCATCCATGTGCTGGGGCTGGGCGCTCTTGACCCGCACCCGGCCGCCGGTAATCGCACCGGCCACCAGGTACGTCCCGGTTTCGATGCGGTCGGGAAGCACGTCGTACCGGCCGCCAGTCAGGCGATCCACGCCCTCGATCACGATGCGATCACTGCCGGCGCCCGTGATCCGGGCCCCGAGGGAGTTCAGGAAATTGGCCAGATCCACCACTTCAGGCTCGCGCGCCGCGTTTTCCAGGATGGTCTGGCCCTGCGCCAGCACCGCCGCCATCATCAGGTTCTCGGTGCCGGTCACCGTCACCGTTTCCAGCACCAGCTGGGCTCCGCGAAGCCGCTCCGCACGGGCGCGGATATAGCCATTTTCGATGTGGATGTCGGCACCCATGGCCTGCAGCCCGGCGACATGGATGTTCACCGGCCGCGCACCGATGGCACAGCCACCTGGCAGCGATACATCGGCCCTGCCGAAGCGAGCCAGCAGCGGACCCAGCACCAGGATCGACGCACGCATGGTCTTGACCAGCCGATAGGGCGCCATGTGTTCCCTGATGGTCGACGCATCCACCTCGATGCGCATCTTCTCGTCCACCGTGACCGACACGCCCATGTGGCCGAGCAGTTCGATCATGGTGGTCACATCCTGCAGGTGCGGAACATTGCCCACGGTGACGGGACCGTCCGCGAGCAGGCAGCCGGCCAGGATGGGCAGGGTTGCGTTCTTCGCACCCGAGATGCGGATTTCCCCCGACAGCGGCACGCCGCCCTGAATCTGCAACTTGTCCATTGTTCCCCCTGCGCCCTTCCCTCAGCCCATGCCGCTGCGCGCCGCTTCCTCCGGCGTGAGCACCTGCAGTGCCATGGCATGGATCTCATTGCCCATCCGCGGGCCCAATGCCGCGTACACCATCTGGTGACGCGCCACCAGCCGCTTGCCCGCAAAAGCCGGCGTGATCACCACCGCCTCGTAATGCACATGGTCATCGCTTCGCACCTGGACGCGGGAGTCCGGAAGCGCCGCCCGGATCAGATCTGCAATGGATTGTGGATTCATGTCACTGTCACACCCGTAGTATTGCTGGCCGCGATCTTAAGGGAACCGCGATATGATTACAGCGATGGACAGGGATTTTTCCGACCAGGAGCTCATCGGCCAGGGCCGGCGCGCCCTCCAGACCGAGATCGACGGGCTCACCGCACAGTTGCCGCGGCTTGGCGCGACCTTCGCCCGTGCCTGCCGGATCTGCCTTGCCTGCAAGGGACGGGTGGTCGTGACCGGCATGGGAAAGTCCGGACACATTGCCGGCAAGATCGCCGCGACCCTGGCCAGTACGGGCACTCCAGCCTTCTTCGTGCATCCCGGAGAGGCCAGCCATGGCGATGTGGGCATGATCGTGCGCGAGGATGCGGTCATCGCCCTGTCCAATTCCGGTGAAACCGGCGAGATCCTGGCCATCCTGCCGGTCCTCAAACGCCTCGGTGTCCCGCTGATCGCCCTGACCGCGGCGTCCGGGTCCACGCTGGCGCGTGCCGCGGATGTTCATCTCGACAGTGGTGTGCCGGCCGAGGCGTGCCCGTTGAATCTGGCGCCCACCGCCAGCACCACTGCAGCCCTGGCGCTGGGAGATGCGCTGGCGGTCGCCCTGCTGCACGCGCGCGGCTTCACGGAGCAGGATTTTGCCCGCTCACACCCGGCCGGCAATCTGGGCAGGCGCCTGCTGCTGCACGTGGATGACGTGATGCGCAAGGGACCGGACGTCCCCAGGGTGGGGCCGGAGCAGCGGCTGGCGCAGGGCCTGCTGGAGATGAGCCGCAAGGGGCTGGGGATGACCACCGTCGTGAGCGAAGACGGCGTGCTGCTCGGTGTCTTCACGGACGGCGACCTGCGCCGGGCCCTGGACCGGAACGTGGACGTGCATCGCACCCTGATGCGCGAGGTCATGACCGTGCAGGGCAAGTCCGTACGGCCGGACACCATGGCCGCAGAGGCGGTGAACCTGATGCAGGCACATCGCATCACGCAGCTCGTGGTGGTGGATGATGCCAACCGGGTGTGCGGCGCGATCAATGTGCATGACCTGATGCGGGCAGGCATCGTTTGAGCAGGGGCAACCGCAAGCAGGGGGTTCTTGCACACCTCGAACTCGTCGTGTTCGACATCGACGGCGTGCTCACCGACGGAAGGCTGTACTTCGGCAGCCGCGGTGAAGCATTGAAAGTGTTCCACGTGCGCGACGGACATGGCATGAAGCTCCTGATGCATGCGGGCCTTGAAATCGCGATCATCAGCGGACGACGCAGCACGGCCGTTTCGGCGCGCATGCGCGAACTGGGCGTGCGGCGTGTAGTTCAGGGGTGCGGGGACAAGGTCGCGGCCATGGGCGCCATCGCGCGCAATGCGCGCGTGCCGCTGTCACGCTGCGCCTGCCTCGTGGATGACACACCCGACCTGCCGCTGATGGCCAGCGTCGGGTTCGCCGCCGCTGTCGCCGATGCACACCCGCTGGTGCGGCGTGCGGCCGCATGGATCAGCCGCAGCAAGGGCGGTCATGGCGCCGCACGCGAATTCTGCGATGCCATCCTGCTGGCGCGCAGCGGGAGCGGCTGATGCTGCTGCGCGTTCTCACCGTGCTGGCATTGCTGGCACTCGCCATCGGCACCTGGATGCTCAGCAACCAGTCGCGGATCCAGCGCAGCACAGGCCCGGTACCGCAAAACCAGCTGCCGGGCTACTTCCTGAAGGACGCAGTCATGACCGACTACAGCCTCACGGGCGATCCGGCGGTGCGGATCGCCGCCGGACGCATCGAACAGATCGATCACACCAACGATGTCGCACTTCTCGACGTTCGCCTGGATTATCAGGGCGATGAGGGCCAGCAATGGGTCCTTGTCGGGGATCACGCGCATGTGCGGGATGCCGGCCGGGTGGTCGACCTCGACGGCAACGTGCGGTTGCAGGGTCTGGACGGGCATCAACCCGGCCCCGCCCTGGTGACCACCGATCATGCCGCGTACGATGTCCCCTCATCCGAGATCCGCACCGGCAGCGAAGTCCACATGACTTTCGGTGAACATACCCTGTCGGCGCGGGGACTGGTTGCGCGGTTGAAGGAACGGACGATACGGCTGGAATCCGGGGTCTATGGCCGCTTCATTCCCTAGTCGCATGGTGTATCGGGCCGCAACGCTCCTGGCATGCATCCTGCCGCTTGCCGCCACCCCGCAGATCCCCGGGGCAGACCCGCAACTTCCCATTCAACTCGACGCACAATCGAGCGACCTGGATTACCGCAACAACGTCATCACCTTTCACAAGGTCCGCATCACCCAGGGAAAAACCTCTGTCGAAGCCGATCTGGCCACTGCGCACGGCGTGAACTTCGAGAACAGCAACTGGCAGTTCCGGGGCAAGGTGCGCATCAGTGTCGATCACGGATTCCTCAATGCAGATGACGCCGACATCACCTTTGCCAACAAGCTGTTGACACGGGCGGTGGTCAACGGGAATCCGGCGGAATTCGAACAGCGGCGCGAATCGACCGGGCAGCTGGCGCGTGGGCGCGCGGACTCCATCGTCTACGATGTCAAATCCGGCACGGTGGTACTGAGCCACAATGCATGGCTGTCGGACGGACCCAATGAAATCCGGGGCGAATCCCTCAAGTACAGCGTGGCCCAGCAGCGCATCATCGCAGACGCCGCCGAACAGGGCTCCCAGCGGGTACGAATCACCATCACGCCGCCGGCACAGAAGCCAAAGCCATGAGCGTCCTGAAAGCCGAGGGTCTGGCAAAGAGCTACCGGTCACGACAGGTCCTGCGTGACCTGACCCTGCAGATCACCAGCGGCGAGGTGGTGGGGTTGCTGGGCCCGAATGGCGCTGGCAAGACCACGGCCTTCTACATGATGGTGGGCCTGATTCCCTGCGAGAAGGGCAACATATTCCTCGACCAGCGCGATCTTTCGAAGCTGCCGATGCACCGGCGGGCGCAGCTGGGCATGGGCTACCTGCCCCAGGAACCTTCCGTGTTCCGCAAGCTTTCGGTCGCCGACAACATCATGGCCATCCTGGAGACGCGACGAAATCTCGATGACACGGCGCGCCAGGCCCGGCTGTCCCAGTTGCTCGACGAACTGCACATCGGCCATGTCCAGGACACGTTGGGCATGAGCCTTTCCGGGGGCGAACGTCGCCGGGTGGAAATCGCGCGGGCCCTGGCTGCCGATCCGAAATTCATCCTGCTCGATGAACCGTTTGCCGGAGTCGACCCTCTGTCAGTTCAGGATATTCAACGGATTATCAAACACTTGAGCGAGAAGGACATTGGCATTCTCATCACTGACCACAATGTACGTGAGACACTCGGGATCTGCACGAGAGCCTATATCGTGAGTCAGGGGTCGGTGATCGCAACCGGAAATGCGGAGCAGATTCTTGCCAATCGCGAGGTTCGTGAGGTGTACTTGGGACAGGATTTCGAGATGTGATGTGGCTTGTGCCATGGGGGCACGGGCGAGGAAAGGACAGGCACGATTGCACGGGTTATGTTGAAGCCGGCACTGCAACTTCGCATCGGGCAGCAGCTCACGATGACGCCGCAGTTGCAGCAGGCAATACGGCTGTTGCAGCTTCCATCCCTGGAACTGCAGGCCCATGTGCGCGAAGTTCTCGAGTCCAACGTCATGCTCGAGGTGGACGAGGACAGCGCCACGGAAGCGCCGGGTGCCGATACCCGTGAGGAGCCCGGGCATGCGCCGGGCGGGCAGTTCGAGGCTCCCGATCGTGAGCCCACCGACGGGAATGACCAGCAGGAGACTCCCGAGGGCGGCAACGCCGGGGAAGAGTGGGAGGGGCCCACTGCCGCGGTCTCCGACACACCCTGGTCCTTCGATGATGAGCGCGATCAGGATCTGACCGACCCTGCGGGGCAAAGCCTGAAGGAGCAGCTGCTCGAACAACTGGACCTGGCCCGGTTGAGCCCGGTGGACATGGCCATCGCCCATGTCCTGGTCGATGCCATCAACGACGATGGGTACCTCCAGGACAGCATCGAGGAGATCTGCGCCAGCCTCAGGCCGGAGATCATCACCGATGTGGAGCAGGTCGATCGCATCCTGGCCATCGTGCAGACACTGGAGCCGGCCGGCGTCGGCGCCCGCAGTCCCGGAGAATGCATCGCCCTGCAACTGCGCCAGCTCGATCCGGCCACCGCGGGACGAAGCATTGCCATCCGCATCGCGCAGGAACATCTCGACCTGGTGGCCAGCCAGCAATTGACGCTGCTGCGCCGGCATCTGCGATGCAGCGGCAGCGAACTGGAAGCCGCGCTGGCACTGGTACGCTCCTGCCATCCGCGCCCGGGCAGCACGGTCACTGCGGCAGCGGCGGAATATGTCATTCCCGATGTATTCGTCCGCAGGTCGGAACACGGCTGGACCGTGGAGATCAATCCGTCGACGTTGCCGCGCGTGCGGGTCAATCAAGGCTATGCAAATCTGGTGTCGCGCTCGGCCGATCACGCCATGCTGAGGACGCAGTTGCAGGAGGCGCGATGGCTGCTCAGGAGCCTGGAGATCCGCAACGAAACCCTGCTCAAGGTGGCGCGATGCATCATAAGGCGCCAGGCACGGTTTTTCGATGTCGGCGATGAAGGCATGCAACCTTTGATCCTCAAGGATGTCGCTTCAGAAGTGGAGATGCACGAATCCACCATCTCGAGGGTGACCACTGCCAAATACATGCATACGCCCCGCGGAGTGTTCGAGTTCAGGCATTTCTTCTCCAGCCACGTGGAGGCCGCCGACGGAACCGGCATGTCATCGACCGCGATCCGCGCGAGGATCCGCAAGCTCATTGCGCAGGAAGATCCGGGGAATCCCTTGAGCGACGCGGGCCTCGCCCGGGTGCTGTCGCAGGAGGGCATTCCCGTGGCCCGCCGCACCGTCGCCAAATATCGCGAGGCCATGCAGATCGAGCCGTCCAATGAACGCAAACGGTCGGCAGCCCGTGCCTGAATCAGTTTCAAGTCCCGATGAAGGAGGTCTCTCATGCAGCTGGATCTGAGTGGACATCATGTGGAAATCACGGAATCGATGCGCAATTACGTCGTCAGGAAATTCGAGCGCATTGCGCGTCATTTCGACCAGGTCATCGACGTGCATTGCGTGCTGACCGTTGAGAAGCAGCGCCACAAGGCCGAAGCCACCGTGCAGCTGCGCGGGTCGAAGCTCTACGCCGATGCCACCATGGATGACATGTATGCGGCCATAGATTCCCTGGCCGACAAGCTCGACCGGTGCGTGAAGAAGCACAAGGAAAAGACTGCGGATCACCATGCCGATGAGGTGCTCAAGGCGCGCCAGGCTGAAAGCCGGGCACGCGCCTCGGGCCATTGACGCACCGGTTGCCGCTGTCAGCCCAATGACCGGGATGGAACCGGGACCGCCCCTGGCTTTCGCATGCGCCTGATCATCGTCAGCGGCCTGTCCGGCTCGGGCAAGAGCGTGGCCTTGCACATGCTGGAGGATCTCGGCTTCTATTGCGTCGACAACATCCCGGCGGCGCTGCTGAAGCCGTTGATCTCCCATAACCTTCGTGATCCCGGCCCCGCCTACGCGCGCACCGCCGTGGGACTGGATGCCCGCAATGGACCGAGCGAGATTGCCACCGTCCCGGATGTGGTGCGCGAACTGCGCAGCAGTGGCATCCCCTGCGAAGTGCTGTATCTGCATGCCAGGGATGAGGTGCTGCTGAAGCGCTATGCCGAGACCCGGCGAAAGCATCCGCTGAGCAGCGCCGGCGTGGGTCTGCGTGAGGCGATCCTGGCCGAGCGGGCGGTCCTCGATCCCATCATCCTCGCAGCCGACCTCGTCATCGACACCTCGGACATGGGGATTCACGTGCTCCGCGAACTGGTGCGGGAGCGAATCGAACGGCGGCGCGAGGAACGGCTGTCCATCATGTTCGAGTCTTTCGGATTCAAGTTCGGCATTCCGGGCGATGCGGACTTCGTGTTCGATGTGCGCAGCCTCCCCAACCCCTACTGGGAACCGTCCCTCAGGGACCTGTCGGGCCGGGATGCGCAGGTGGTGGAATACCTGAATGCGCATGCGGGCGTCCGCAGGATGATCGACGACCTGATCGCCTTCCTGGAACCGCGCATGCCGGAGTTCATGACGGCCAACCGAAGTTACCTGACCATTGCAATTGGCTGCACCGGGGGCCGGCACCGGTCCGTCTACATCGCAGAGTGCCTGGCCGGGCATTTCCGCGGCAAGTACCCTGAGGTACTCACGCGCCACATCTCGCTTGACCGGATTCAGGGCTGACCGGCCATCAGGCCAGCCGCGGCTTGCCTTCCAGGATCTCCAGCGCCTCGATCCCCCGCGGACCATCATGTGCGGCGGGGGAAATGTTCAGGAAATCCCGCAGTTCATCACATCGATGCATGGCATCCGCGTAGCCCAGCGCGATCAGCTCGCGGGTGAATGCGCGCTCGAACAGCATGTAGCTCATCAACTGCTGCCCGCCGTTTCCCTGTGCACCCAGCGTGCGCAACAGCGCGCGCAGCGCAATCGGCATTTCCCGCTGGTGGCGGCGCGCGATCTCCCCGATCTCCCTGGATGGCGTAATGACCAGCGACTCGATGCGGCGCATGCGGCGTTCCACGCCATTGGGCGCACCGATGCTGTCATTGATGCTGTTCATCCGCTCGATGTCCGCAACCACCTGGTCCATGAACAGGGTATCGAGCATGAAGCCGAACATCTGGCCGAAGGTGGGTTCCAGGAATGGTTTGCGGACGATCGGTCCCTTGCCTTTCGGGTCGCGCACACCGATCACCAGCAACCGGTCTGCACCCAGATGCAGCGCCGCGCTGAGCGGGGCAGTCTGGCGCATGGCGCCATCGCCGTAATACTGCCCGTCGATCGACACGGACCGGAACAGGAAAGGGATGGCCATGCTGGCCATCAGATGATCCAGCGTAAGCCCGGTGCGCAGTCCTTTGCGAAAGGCGCGTTGCCAGGGCTGAACCTCGCTCTGCGCCTGGAAGAAGGCAACCGACTCGGCTTCAGCGTAACTGGTCGAGCAGATCGCCACCCCGTGCAGGTGCCGCCGATACAGACTGCGTGGAATGGCGTCGAAGTCCATGTACTTGCGCAGGAGCGCCCATAGCGGAGCGTTGTCGAATACCGCATGGGGCGGGGCCACCAGCCAGCCACCCGTCATCAGGGCCAGCACCCAGTGCAGACCGGCCCGAAACATGCTGAGCGCATCGGCACGGATCACGTGTGATACCTTGAAATTCCGCCACACCTGCTCGATGGCGCGCACCGAGCGCCGGAAATGCGACGCATGCGCCGCAAGCACGATGGCGCTGACCGCGCCGGCGGAAGTCCCGGTGATCACCGGGAACGGGTTGGGTGCCCCACGCGGCAACAGTTCGGAAATCGCCTTGAGCACCCCGACCTGATAGGCCGCGCGCGCCCCACCTCCGGTCAGGATCAGACCGACGCGTGTCGGGCGAGGGATTGCAGATTGCATGGCGGAACCTCGGCAAATGATATGTCATTGCTCATCCGTCGAATCGTGATGCACCTCACGCCCGCCCCTCGGGGGATCCTGGAAATCCTCCGCCGGCACACCCAATCCTCAACCCAGCGCCCCGATCGCCCCACCCAGCCCTGCCAGCGTCAGCGGATACATGCGGTCCTCGATCAGCCGACGGGTGATTTCTATGGACCTGGTGCGCTGCCAGAGGCCGGCCGGTTGCGGGTTGAGCCAGGCATGCCTGGGGAAGTGATTCAACAGCCGCTCCAGCCAGACCCGCCCCGGTTCCTCGTTCCAGTGTTCGATGCTCCCGCCCGGTTGCTCGATCTCGTACGGGCTCATGGTCGCATCCCCCACGAGGATCAGCCTGTAGTCGGCCGGATAGGTGCGCATCAGCGCGTCCGTGGCGATGAACTCCGCATGGCGGCGCCGGTTGTCGCGCCACACCCGCTCATAGACGAAATTGTGGAAGTAGAAGGACTCGAGATGCTTGAACTCGCTGCGCGCCGCAGAGAACAGTTCCTCGCAGATGCGCACGTGATCGTCCATCGACCCACCCACATCCAGCAGCAACAGGATCTTCACGGCATTGTGACGTTCCGGCACCATGCGCAGATCCAGCCATCCACCACTGCGCGCGGTGGAATCGATGGTGTCGCGCAGATCCAGTTCGGTGGCTGCTCCCTGACGGGCAAAACGCCGCAGGCCGCGCAGGGCCAGCTTGATGTTGCGCGTCCCCAGCTCGACCTGATCATCCAGGTTCGCGTACTCGCGGCGGTCCCACACCTTGACTGCCGAGCGATTGCGCGAACCCTCCTGGCCAATGCGTATGCCTTCCGGGTTGTAGCCATAGGCCCCGAAGGGCGAGGTTCCCGCCGTGCCAATCCACTTGCTGCCCCCCTGATGACGGCCCTGCTGCTCCGCCAGCCGGCTCCGCAGCGCCTGCCAGAGCTGTTCCCAGCCGCCGAGGGACCGGACCTGCGCCTTCTCTTCCTCGCTCAACGTCCTTTCCGCAAGCCTGGCCAGCCATTCAGCAGGCAGGTCCGCGGTCAGTTTTTCAAAGCCCGCTTCGGCGCCGTTGAAGAACACGGAAAAGACCCGGTCGAAACGGTCGTAATTGCGTTCGTCCTTGACCAGGCAAGTGCGGGCAAGATGGTAGAAGTGTTCGGGACTGGCCTGCACCACACCAGCCGCCAGCGCTTCGAGCAGGGTGAGAAATTCCAGGATCGAGACCGGCACTCCGGCCGACCGGAGCAGAAAGAAGAATCTAACGAGCATTCCGTCGATTGAGGAACAGGAGCTGTTCGAACAGATGCACGTCCTGTTCGTTCTTCAGCAATGCCCCGTACATCGGTGGGATGACCTGGTGGGCGTCATCCGAGCGCAGCACCTCCGGTGCGATGTCCTCGGCCAGCAACAGCTTGATCCAGTCCAGCAGTTCCGAGGTCGAGGGCTTCTTCTTCAGCCCGGGCACCTCGCGGACCCTGAAGAACACGGACAGTGCCTCGCGCAGCAACTCCTGCTTCAGACCGGGAAAGTGGACGTCGATGATGCGGCGCATGGTCGCCTCGTCCGGAAAACGGATGTAATGGAAGAAGCAGCGCCGCAGGAAAGCGTCGGGCAATTCCTTCTCGTTGTTGCTGGTGATGATGATGAGCGGGCGGTGCCGCGCCCTCACCGTCTGACGCGTCTCGTACACATGGAAATCCATCCGGTCCAGCTCGCGCAGCAGATCGTTCGGAAACTCGATGTCCGCCTTGTCGATCTCGTCGATCAGCAGCACGGGCCGCGTTTCGCATTCGAACGCCTCCCACAGGCGCCCCTTGAGGATGTAGTTGCCGATATCCCTGACGCGCTCATCACCGAGCTGCGAGTCACGCAGACGCGAGACAGCATCGTATTCGTACAGCCCCTGCTGGGCTTTGGTGGTGGACTTGATATGCCATTCGAACAGCGGCATGCCGAGCGCACGCGCCACTTCGGATGCCAGCAGCGTCTTGCCCGTACCGGGTTCGCCCTTGATCAGGAGCGGTCGCGACAGCGTAATGGCTGCATTCACCGCGGACATCAGCTCTTCCGTGGCGACATACTGGTCAGTGCCCTGGAAAGCCGGTTTCATGGCAGGGAACGGGTCAGCCGCGCGTGACGCGCAGGATCTTCAGCGAGTTGGTGCCGCCGGAAACACCCGACATGTCCCCCTTGGTGAGGATCACCAGGTCGTTCTCCTCCACCAGATTCAGCTCCAGCAACAGATGGAACACGGAATAATAGAGCACCTGCGCGTCCCCATGGGTCACATCGAATGCAACCGGGTACACACCGCGGTAGAGCGTGACCCGGCAACGGGTGATCTCGTGACGGGTGAAGGCATAGATGGGAATGTCCGAACGCACGCGCGACATCCACAGCGTCGTCGAACCTGACTCGGTCAGGGCCACGATGGCCTTCACATGCAGGTGGTTGGCTGCGTACATCACCGCCGAGGCGATCGCCTCGTCGGTGCGCTCGAAATAGCCGCTTACCCGCTGACGGGCCCGCGAATGCGCGAGCTGGTATTTCTCGGCGCCGACGATCACCTCGGACATCGCCTCGACCACTTTCACGGGATATCTGCCCGAGGCGGTTTCCGCCGACAGCATGACCGCATCGCTTCCGTCCATGACCGCATTGGCCACATCGGAGACCTCGGCCCGTGTCGGCACCGGGTTCTGGATCATGGATTCCATCATCTGCGTGGCGGTGATCACCACCTTGTTCTGGTGCCGGGCTTCCTGGATGATCTGCTTCTGCAGGCCTGCGAGTTCCGCAAAGCCCATTTCCACACCCAGATCACCGCGCGCCACCATCACGGCATCGCTGGCACCGACGACTTCCTGCAGATTCCGGATGGCCTCGGCACGCTCGATCTTTGCCACCAGCAACCCGTGGCCGCCGGCCTTGCGAAGCAGCGCCCGCGCTTCGTTCATGTCGGCCGCATCGCGCGCGAAGGACACCGCGAGGTAGTCGACCTTGAGGCCGGCTGCCGCCTTGATGTCGGCCCTGTCCTTGTCGGTGAGTGCACCGGCCGACAGGCCGCCACCCTGACGGTTGATGCCCTTGCTGTTGCCCAGCTCGCCACCGATCTGGACGACGGTGTACACCCGGGTACCCTCGACCCGCACCACCTGCAGGCTGATCTGCCCGTCATTGAGCAGAAGGACATCATCGATCTGCACATCGGCCGGAAGCGCCTTGTAGGTGATGCCCACAGCCTGCTCGTCACCGGCATCGGCGGACAATGATGCGTCGAGGATGAAGCTGGCGCCTTCCTTGAGCAGCACCTTGCCATCGACGAACCGCTCGATGCGGATCTTGGGGCCCTGAAGATCGCCCAGAATCCCGACGTAGCTGCCCGCGCGTGCGGCAGCTTCACGGATCAGCGCCACGCGCCGCGCATGATCTTCGGCCTTGCCATGCGAGAAATTGATGCGGACCACGTTGACGCCTGCCCGAACCATGTCGGTCAGGACCTTCGGGTCATCGGTGGCTGGCCCCAGGGTGGCGAGGATCTTGGTACGCCGCCGGAATGAATTCACGCTGCGCGCCGCTCCAGGATCTCGACAGCCGGGAGCTTCTTGCCCTCCACGAATTCCAGGAAGGCACCGCCGCCGGTGGAGATATAGGAAATGCCCTCCTCCACGCCATACTTCTCGATGGCGGCCAGGGTGTCTCCACCGCCTGCCAGCGAAAACGCCTTGCTGCTGGCGATGGCCTGCGCGAGTGTCCTGGTACCTTCCCCGAACTGTTCGAACTCGAACACGCCCACCGGGCCATTCCAGAGGATGGTGCCGGCCGCAGCCACCAGACCCGCCAGCCGCTCGGCGGAATCCGGCCCGATGTCCAGGATCATCTCCGCAGGACCAACCTCGGTGACGGACTTGACATCGGCTTCAGCCGTTGCCGAGAACTCGGTGGCCACCACGACATCGGTCGGAAGGGGAATCTCGATGCCGCGCCTGGCAGACTGTTCCAGCAGCCGGTTGGCGATGTCCAGCATGTCGGGCTCGTACAGCGACTTTCCAACGTTGAAGCCACGGGCGGCGAGGAACGTGTTGGCTATGCCACCGCCGACGATGAGCTGGTCAACCCTGGCGAGGAGAGACTCGAGAACCGTCAGTTTGGTGGAGACCTTTGAGCCCGCCACGATCGCGAGCAGGGGTCTGGCCGGATTTTCCAGCGCGCGTTCGAGGGCCTCAAGCTCGCCCACCAGCAAAGGCCCGGCGCAGGCGACCCTGGCATACATGGCCACGCCATGCGTGCTGGCTTCGGCCCGATGCGCTGTGCCGAATGCATCCATGACATACACATCGCACAATTCGGCCATCTGGCGCGCCAGTCCCTCGGCGTTCTTCTTTTCTCCCTTGTTGAATCGCACGTTTTCCAGCAGGACCACTTCGCCCGGCGCCACCTCGACGCCCTTGAGCCAGTCACGCCTGAGCGGGACCGGCCGACCCAGCAGTTCGGCCAGGCGCCGGGCCACCGGCGCCAGCGAGAACTCCTCGGCGAACACGCCCTCCTCGGGCCGCCCGAGATGCGACATGATCATCACCCGGGCGCCCGCATCCAGGGCATGGCGGATGGTCGGGAGAGAAGCACGGATCCGGGCGTCGCTGGTCACCTCGCCCTGGTGCACGGGCACATTGAGATCTTCGCGGATCAGCACGCGCTGATCGCGAAGGTCGACCTCACCCATCTTCCTGATCTTCACGGTCGACTTCTGTCCTTCAGCGTGGTCACTTGGCCCTGGACCAGGCGAGCAGGGTGTCGAGCATGCGGTTCGAGAAGCCCCACTCGTTGTCGTACCACGAGCAGGCTTTCACCATCGTGCCTCCAAGAACCTTGGTGAGACTGGCGTCATAGGTGGAGGATGCCGGATCGTGGTTGTAGTCCACCGAAACCAGAGGTTGATCGTTGTAGGCCATGACGCCCCTGAATTCTCCATCCGCCGCAGCCTTCATCACCTTGTTGATTTCATCCACGCTGGTGTTGCGGGCGGCGATGAACGACAGATCCACCAGCGACACATTGATGGTGGGCACGCGGATGGAAAAACCATCCAGCTTGCCGTTGAGTTCCGGCAACACCAGCCCCAGCGCTGCCGCGGCACCCGTCTTGGTCGGAATCATGGACATCGTTGCCGATCGGGCACGTCGCAGGTCGGAGTGATAGACGTCGGTCAATACCTGGTCATTGGTGTAGGCATGCACGGTGGTCATCACGCCCGCCACGATGCCGATATGGTCGTTCAATACCTTGGCGAGCGGCGCCAGGCAGTTGGTGGTGCAGGAGGCGTTTGAAATGACGGTGTGGGAAGCCTTCAGGGTCTTGTGGTTGACTCCGTAGACGATGGTGGCATCCACATCCTCGCCACCCGGCGCGGATATCACCACCTTTTTTGCACCGGCCGCCAGATGTGCGGAAGCCTTTGCCTTGCTGGCAAACAGTCCGGTGCACTCCAGGACGAAGTCGGCGCCCAGTTCGCCCCAGGGGAGCTTCGATGGGTCGCGCTGGGCAACCACGCGGATCCGGTCTCCATTGACCACCATGGCATCACCATCGACGTGCACCTGTGCATTGAACCGCCCATGCGCCGTGTCGAAGCGCGTCAGGTGCGCGTTGGTCCGCGCATCGCCCAGATCATTGATGGCCACGATCTGGATATCGCTGGTGCGCTTCGATTCGTACAGCGCCCTCAGGATGTTGCGGCCGATACGCCCATAACCGTTGATGCCAACCTTGATCGCCATGATGCTGCTGTCCTCCTCGAATTATCCCTTCAACACCGCTTCGACCGTCTTGCGCACGTTGTCCGCGGTAAACCCGAAATGCTGGAAAAGATCCCTGGCCGGCGCCGATGCACCGAAGTGGTCGATGCC
Source organism: Steroidobacteraceae bacterium (assembly GCA_044226785.1). GTDB lineage: Bacteria > Pseudomonadota > Gammaproteobacteria > Steroidobacterales > Steroidobacteraceae > TMP-86. The sequence continues at coordinate 54,115 of JBGAGK010000011.1, forward strand.
GATGATGCGCCCGGCCAGTCCGACATATCGCCACCAGCCACCGGTGGCGCCCGCCTCGACTGCGACCCTTGCGCTGACTTGCGCAGGCAGGACGGATTCCCGGTAAGCGGCATCCTGGCGGTCGAACACCGTCGTGCTCGGCATGGACACCAGCCGGATTCGCCGCCCGGCGGCATTCAGACCACGCACGGCTTCCGCCGCAATGCCCACCTCCGAGCCGCTGGCGATGACGATTGCCTCGGGCATTCCACCTGCCGGCTCCACGAGTATGTAACCCCCACGCTCGATCAACGGGAGCTGCGCGGCATCCCGCGGCTGGCAGGGCACCGACTGCCGGGTCAGCACCAGGCAGGTGGGACGCTGGCGATCGGCGATGCACAAGCCCCAGGCTGCGGTGGCTTCCACCGCATCACAGGGCCGCCACAGTTCGAGATCGGGAATCAGCCTGAGCGAGGCCGTCTGCTCGATGGGCTGGTGAGTGGGGCCATCCTCACCCAGACCGATGGAATCGTGCGTGTAGACGAACACCACGCCCTGGCGCATCAGCGCAGCCATGCGCACGGCATTTCTCGCGTAATCCGAAAACGTGAGGAAGGTGCCCCCGTAGGGAATGAATCCACCATGCAGGCAGAACCCGCTCAGGATGGCCGACATGCCGAATTCACGCACGCCGAAGTGCAGGTAGTTGCCACCCGGCGACTCGGGATCCAGGATGACGGAGTCCTTGCGCAGGGTGCCATTGGAGGGGGTCAGGTCGGCCGAGCCGCCCATCAGTTCAGGCAACATCGGGCCGAAGAAATCCAGGGCGGCCTGCGAGGACTGCCGTGTCGCCAGCGACGGTGCCGCCGCCTGTACGCGCGCCACTTCAGACCGGGCTTTCGTCTGGAAGCCGGCCGGCAACTCACCGCGCATGCGCCGTTGCAGTTCGGCGGCCAGTTCCGGGAAGGCCGCCGCGTACCGGTCGAAGCGCTCCTGCCACTGCCGTTCGGCGCTCGCGCCCTTGTCGCGGCAGTCCCATGCCGCGCGAATGTCGGCGGGGATCTCGAACGGGGGATGGTTCCAGCCGAGCGTGCGGCGTGCGGCCGCCACTTCGGCGGCCCCCAGCGCTTCGCCATGGACGGCCCGGGTCCCCTGCTTGTCGGGAGCGCCCCAGCCGATCGTGGTCTGGCAGCACAGGATCGAGGGACGGTCGACCACGGCACGCGCAGCGGCCAGTGCCTTGGCCACTGCATCTGCATCCTGGCCATCCACCGCCGGGATGACATGCCAGCCATAGGCTGCAAAGCGTTCCGGAGTCCTGTCGGCGAACCACCCCTTGACATGCCCGTCGATGGAAATGCCATTGTCGTCGTACAGCGCGATGAGCTTGCCCAGCTTCTGCGTGCCGGCCAGCGAGCAGGCCTCGTGCGAAATCCCTTCCATCAGGCAACCGTCGCCCATGAACACGTACGTGTGATGATCGATGATCTCGTGGCCCGGTCGGTTGAACGTCGCTGCCAGCGCGCGTTCGGCGAGCGCCATGCCCACGGCATTGGCCAGCCCCTGGCCCAGCGGTCCGGTCGTCGTCTCGATACCCAGGTGCGGATCGTGTTCGGGGTGTCCCGGGGTTTTCGAACCGAATTGCCGGAAACGCCGGATCTCGTCCAGGGACAGCGGATATCCGGTCAGATACAGCACCGAATACAGCAGCATCGAGGCATGGCCATTGGACAGGACGAATCGATCCCGGTCCCACCAGGTCGGGTTGCCCGGATTATGTTTCAGGACATCGCGCCACAGGACCTCGGCCATGTCTGCCATGCCCATCGGGGCACCCGGATGCCCCGAATTGGCCTGCTGGACTGCATCCATGGTCAGGGCGCGGATGGCATTCGCTAGATCGCGACGGGTCGGCATGGTGAACTCGTCCGGGGAAATTCCGCAATTGTCCCAGAAAGGCCAACCTCGCGGCAATAAAAACGCGATCCACATCCCGAATGGCGGGCACTCCAACGCGTCGCGGAGCACGTTTTGCCGGTTCTGCCCATGACCTGGTTCAACAACCGCAAACGGCTCATTTGCTAGCATGCCGCAATGAAAATCCTGCAATTCACCGACCCACATCTGTATGGTCGTGCCGATGGCCGGTTGCGCGGCGTGCAGACCGACCTGACCCTGCGCGAGGTGATGCAGGAGGCCTTCACATCCTGCCCTGATCATGCGGCCATCATGGTCAGTGGCGATCTGGTCCAGGACGATGCGGCCGGGTACGCCCGCTTCCGCAGCCTGTTCCAGCACCTGCGACGCCCGGTGCTCTGTGTTCCCGGCAATCATGACATCCCCGATGCCATGCGCACGGAACTGGCCGGCCAGCCATTCCAGATCGGCGGAACCTTCCGCGCGCAGGGGTGGCAGATCATCATGCTGGACAGTTATGAAGCTGGCTCGGTGGGTGGCCGTCTGTCCAGGGAGGAACTGGATCGTCTCGCGGAAGCGCTGCACGGCGTGCACGACCATACTCTGGTGTGCCTGCATCATCATCCGGTCCCGATGCGCAGCCGCTGGCTTGACGGCATCGGTCTGGCCAACGCGGCCGAGTTCTGGCAGGTCGTGGACCCGCATCCCCACGTACGTGCCGTGGTCTGGGGACATGTGCACCAGGCGTTCGAAGGCCGGCGCGGCAATGTGCAGCTGTTTGCCACGCCCTCCACCAGCGCCCAGTTCCTGCCCGAAAGCGATACCTTTGCGCTGGATGCGAAACCGCCCGCATACCGGCAGTTCGAACTCCACCCGACCGGCGAGATCCACAGCCGCGTCCATTGGGTGCGTGCCAGCGCCGCGCGCCGCGCAGGCTGATCCGCCGTGCAGGCTGCCAGCCGCATCCATCGTTGCCCACACTGGCTCCTGGCCGCCATCGGCCTGCTGCTGTGTACTTTTCAGGCAAGGGCGGATTCCGGGCGCCATGTACTGTGGAGCGTCCAGGGGCACAGCAATGTGGTTTACCTCATGGGTTCGATCCATGTACTGCGCCAGTCCGACTATCCGCTGGAGCCGGCACTGCTGGCGGCGTATGCGAGTTCGCAGACGCTGGTGATGGAGATCGATCTGTCCGAACTCGACTCCGGCGACCTGCAACAGCAGATGCTGCAGGCCGCGATGCTGACCGACGGCAGGACGCTTCAGGATGTCCTGGGCAATGGCCAATATCAGCAGGCAGCAACGCTGGCACAGCAGGTCGGCGTGCCCCTGGAGACCCTGCAGCAGTTCAAACCCTGGTTCGTGGCGGAATCGATCACGCAGTTGCAGTTGATGCAGCTGGGTTTCGATCCGTCCGCGGGCATCGAGATGTACTTCCTGCAGCGTGCGCGCACCGACCGGAAGACCATCCGGGGACTGGAAACGGCGCAGGATCAGATCGAACTGTTCGATTCGATGCCGCTGGATCGCCAGTCAAGGTATCTGATGGCCAGCCTCGGCGAAGCAAAAACCCTGCCCACCCAGGTCGATCAGATGGTCAAGGCCTGGCGACGCGGCGACACCGCATGGTTTGCGGCACAAATGCAGAAGGAATTCGGCGACGACCCCGAACTTTACCGTTCCGTGCTGGTGGCCCGAAACCGCAAATGGCTGCCGAAGATCGAATCGTTCCTGAAGGACAGCCGAAACTATCTGGTCATCGTCGGTACAGGACATCTGGCGGGTACCGACAGCGTGATCGAGATGCTCCGTCGCGACGGTTACGCCGTCGCCCAGCAATGATCACGGCCTGCGCACCTCCGTCCAGGCTCGGCGACGCCCCAGCGTCACCACGGTCATTGCAGTCAGCGCCGTCAGGGCCGCTGCCGACATGAATGCAGCCGGCTCCCCGAAACGCTGCCAGATGACACCAAACAACAGCGAGCCAGGCAGCACCAGCACACCGCACAACAGGTAGTACCACCCGTAGGCGGTCCCGCGTTGCTCGAGTGGCGTGTGATTGCCGATGAAGGCCCTCTCGGAAGGTTCCGTCAGCGCAAGGCTCACCGCATAGGCAATGAAGAGGATCCACACCAGCACGCCGCCTGCTGCCGTGACACTCAGAAGCGCCAGGATCAGCACCCGCAGCAGCCAGCCGCCAAGCAGTACCGGCGCGTGTCCGATCCGGTCGGCGATCGTACCGGCCGGAAGGGCCACAGCCATCTTGGCAGCACTTGCCGTTGCCCACACCAGCGGTACGGCCTCGAGCATGAGGCCGTGACTGAGCGCCCACAACACGATGAACGCCTCGGGTACCGCACTGAAGGCAAGCGCTCCGGTCGCACCCACCAGCAAGCGGACCTGAGGGTCGAGCCCCCGCCAGCCGAGCTGCACCGGTGCCTCGACAGTGGCTTTGCGGGCCTCCCCGGGGATGCCCATCGTCACCAGCAGCATCAGCACGAGGCCAACGAGCGCCGATGAAAAAAACACCCGCTCCAGACGCACCCCCGCGGACATCAGTGCAAACGCCAGGAGCGGACCGAGTACCGCACCGGCGTGATCCATCGATCGATGGAAGCCGAACGCGCGACCGCGGTTCTTGACCTCGACGCTGCCGGCCAGCAGTGCATCGCGCGGCGCCGTGCGGATACCCTTTCCGATGCGATCGACGGCGCGCAGCAGCAGCACGTACGGCCAACTGACGGCAAATCCGATCAAAGGCCGCGCCAGGTTGGCAACGCCGTAACCGCCGACAACCAGCCGCTTCGGCTGCCAGCCGAGATCCACCAGACGGCCCGAAAGGTATTTCAGGACGCTTGCCAGCGCCTCGGCGACGCCTTCGATCAGGCCCAGGACTGCCGGCCCGGCGCCGAGCGCTGCGGTCAAGAACACCGGTATCAATGGCGCCACCATCTCGCTCGCGCCATCGTTCAGGAAGGAGACGAACCCGAGCACGACGACCGTACGCGGCAGGCGTCCGCGCGCTGCAGGATCGCCTATCATTGCATCAGCATCCCCAGGGCACCCTGCGCAGTGTACCGCAGGGCTCCGCGGCAAATGCAGGTCTCCGGCAGGACGTCAACCCCGTGGGCCAGCGAACGGTTTCCGGGTGCGCAAGAGCCTCGCCGCCATCAAAGAAACCAGCACGCCGTGAATCAGGGCGGCGCGCCACCGGCGCGCCGCTGCTCATCATCCTCCCGTCGGTCCTCCCGTCGGTCTGCGAGTCCGGGAAACCATCACTCCGTCGGGCCATCGGGCCGCGCATCCGGCGGTGGGCCGCCGTCCTGCCCCGGGCCGTGGTGCCGACGATGCTCGCCTTGCTTCATGCGCTCCCTCATCCTGGCCTCCATGCCAGCCAGCTGCGTCTTCTGTGCGGGAGTCAGTACAGCATACAGCCTGGCATGCATTGCACCCTGGGCGGAAATCACCTGCGTGGTCAGGGCGCCGTTGTCCTTCGCTACCTGCGAAACGAGCGAGTCGTAGGTGGGGTCGTCCGGCTTCGTCTGGTGGAGTTTTTCCATATTGGTGCGCATCTGGACGCGCAGATCCTGAAGGCGCTTGCCATCGGTATCGAAGATGCTCTTGACCGAAGCCTTCTGCTCGGCGCTCAGCCCGAGTTTGTCGAACATGTGCTCTGGTCCGTGGCGCCAGGAACCCGCATGCGACATCGGCGCCGGAGTCCCGGGCGAGGATGCCGCGAAAACAGTACCCGCGGACATGACCACGGCAAACGCCAGGGTCGCGAGCCTCACGGATCGAATGGATCTGGATGTAGTCATGTGGAGTCTCCTTCTTTCATCGACAAGCCACTTCGGCTCTGGAACGTATCCTGGACCCGCGGGCGCACAAGGTGTGTCAACCACTGGCAAAGACCATGCAAAGTTCTGTAGACCACCCGCACCGCACGCCTCAGCGGACCGAATACTGGCGCCCTTCCAGGCAGGCACTGATGGCGCGACGATAATCAGCACGCTTGCCCGCGTTCTGCTCCGCCGACACGCCCCCGCCCGGCTCGGAAGGATCAAAGCCCGTCTGAGACACCGCCCACTGGTGGCATTCGAATCGATCCTTCGCGGTCTGCGCTTCGCTCTGGCCATTGCGCGGATAGACGAAAATGTCATCGTCTCCACCGGATCCTCCCGGCGCCGAAGCCTCCTGGCCGGTCTGATCCGAAGACGTGGATGGAGGACTGCTCACCACGTATCCGCTGGCGCCACGGTCCCAGAGGTAATACGTGTCATTGGCGTAGTAATAGGGCACACCACCAAACCACACCGTGGTGTAGAACTCTGGCAGGAACGGCACGACGAGGCCGATGGGCGGAGCGAACACCATCCATCGTGGGCCATAGGGGCGATACCACACGCCGCCGCGCATGTAATACCGGTGGCTGCCGTAGTAGATGCTGCGCGCGCCCGGGGGAAGTCCGGGCACCACCGCACCGCGGGGCGGATAGTAGTGGTCGTGATGGTAACGACTGTCGAAATTCATGCGCGGTGCGGGGCCGCGCGATACGCCCATCCGCGAAGCACTGCCCGGCTCACGCCCATGCGCCAGCATCGGCATGCACAATGCGCCAGCCATCAGCAACGAAGCCCATCCTGAGAATTGTCCGGCCATGGAAAGCTCCTCGAGTCCTGTCAGGAATCATTCGACTGAATACCCTCGCCCCTGCAGACAGGCCTTGAGGGCACGACGGTAGGATTGCAATTGGGCATCGGACTGGGCAGCACGACGCGCCTGCATGTCGTCGATCCGCGCCTGTTCGGCATCCGCCGCCCGCTGCCGCGACTGGTCGGATGCGGCACCGAGCACGGCACCGGCCACGGCGCCGATGACGGCGCCCGCCCCCATGTTTCCCGGCCGCGACACGGCCGCGCCAAGCACTGCACCGGTCATGGTGCCCACCGCCGTGTCATGGCCGGGTGCCGGCACCGGAACCACCCGCACGCTTGCGCGCGTCGGGGGCCGCACGGCACTGGGATCGAAGCCCGTCTGGCGCTTCGCCCACAGATAGCATTCATACCGGTCCTGCGCCTGCTGCTGCGGGCCTTGTCCCTGTTGCGGATAGAAAAACACGTCGGGCGACGGCGGCGGGGGTGCAGGGGGCGGCGGCTCAAGCTGTGGCGGTGGCGGTGCCACGGCAGGCGGCGCTGAAGCACAGGCACCCAGCAGCAGGCTCCCCAGCAGCACGACCGGCATCATTGGCATCCTGTTCATGGTGGAATTCCGATCTCAAAAGCCCAGGTTCGATTTACGTCCAACGCTTGGGCCACGGAAGGGTTGACCCGGTTCCATCCGTCGCGTGCGATCCAGGCAAAGAAATGTCAACCTGACGAATACTGCGTACAAGTCACAACCGGGTGTGCCAAAGTTGACCCGTGACTGCCGAAGTCGACAATCCTGCGGCGCGGGATGCAAGAATCCTGCTCATCGACGATGACCGCGAACTGTGCCAGATGCTGTGCGAATACCTGCAGGCCGAGCACTTCGTGGTGGAGGCAGTACACGACGGGTCCACGGGTCTCGGCAGGATCCGTTCGGGGAACTTCGACCTCATCATCCTGGACGTGATGTTGCCCGGCGCCAGCGGCTTTGACGTGCTGCGCGATCTGGGCCCGGACCCCGGCACGTCCGTGCTGATGCTGACCGCTCGAGGGGATGACGTGGACCGCATCGTCGGGCTTGAGATGGGCGCTGACGATTATCTGGCGAAACCCTTCAATCCACGCGAACTGGTGGCCAGGATCCGCGCGATCCTGCGGCGCTCGAACAACCGGGGGAGCCGGATCCCGGGACACGAGATCATCCAGGTCGGCCCGATCCGGCTCAACACCGCCACCCTGCAGGCGACCATGGATTCCCGTCCGGTCAGCCTCACCGGCGCTGAATTTCGCGTCCTCGAGATCCTGATGCGCTCGCCCGGCCAGGTCCTGTCGCGCGAACTGCTCACCGAAAGCGCGCTGGGTCGACGGCTGGTACCCTATGACCGCAGCATCGACACGCATATCAGCAACCTTCGACGCAAGCTTCATCTGGAAGCAGGAAAGATCCCGGAACTGAAGAACGTGCGTGGCGCCGGTTACATGCTGGCCTGGACCACGGGCTGATGCACAGCCTGTTCTTTCGCATCTTCATCCTGTTCTGGCTGGCCATGGCATTGATCGTCGGCGGCAGCATCGCGCTCACCGTCGCAGTCGCCTCCCGTGACAACTCCAGCGACACGGAGCGCCGCCCCGAAATGGCCGTGCGTGCCTCACAGGTCCTGGCAAGCGGCGGCCTGCCAGCCCTGCGTCGCTGGCTCGACGCCAACAGGAACGCAATACCCTACCGGGAGTTCTTCATCATCGACGCCCAGGGACACGACATCCTCGGCCGGGAGCTGCCGGAATTTGCGCGCCATCGGCTGGAATTCCGGCCGGACGACCCTCACAGCCCACGCCGGATGCTTCCCGGTGAAGACCCTCCGGACAATGATCCGCTCCACTCCTGGCCCGGCCATCGGGCACCCCGTCTGATCGGCCCCGACGGGGCCATCTACACCGTGCTTTTCCCGCCGCGGCGACCCGGGTTGTTCGGAGCGCTGAGCCTGCCCGGCATTCCGCTGGCCGTTCTCGCCCTTGCCCTGATGGTCAGTGCATTGATCAGCGGCTGGCTGGCCAGACACCTCAGCGCACCGATCAGGCGCATGCAGGAAGGCGCCCGATCCGTGGCCTCGGGACAGCTGGATGTTCGGGTCAGCGCGGGACTGGAAGGCCGGGGCGATGAACTGGCGGTGCTGGCCCGCGACTTCGATGCCATGGCCGACAAGCTGCGGACGACCCGCGAACTGCGCACCCAGCTTCTGCGCGACGTCTCGCACGAGCTTCGCTCTCCCCTGGCGCGCATCCGTCTGGCACTTGGACTGGCACGGCAGTCCACGGCCGATCCGCAACGACAACTGGATCGCATGGAGCTGGACATCGAGCGGCTGGACCTGCTGATCGGCCAGGTCCTCAAGCTCGCGCGCCTGCAGAGCGCGGATCTGGCTCTCGCACGCGAGCCGGTGGATCTGGTGGAACTGATCGAGGATGTCGTGGCGGATGCACGCTTCGAGGCGCAGGCCAGGAACTGCCGCGTGGAGTTCGCGGGGGCGCAGCCGGTTTGCCTTCCCGCCCACCGCGAACTGCTGCGCAGCGCCATCGAGAACGTGCTGCGTAATGCGGTGCGCTATTCACCCGATGGCGGCTGCGTGGAGGTCGACCTGCAACAGGACGCACAGTCCGTGCACATCCACGTGCGCGACCGGGGTCCTGGCGTACCGGCCCAGGAACTGCAGCGGATTTTCGAACCCTTCCATCGGGTTGCCGAATCGCGCGACCGGGGCAGCGGAGGTGAGGGCATCGGCCTTGCGATCACCGCACAGGTCATGCAGGCCCATGGTGGCAGCGCCACCGCCCGGATCCGCGATGGGGGTGGACTGGAAGTGACCCTGCAGCTGCCGCGGGCCGCGCCTGCATCCGATGGCCACCCCACCTGAGCCGGCATGTTGACCGCGGTGCCGCACACATCGCCGCGCCAAGCGACTATCATCATCGCCGGCGAATGATGAACCCGGGAAGCCCTCCAATGACCCTGTTCCAGCAAGCCTGCCGTTACATGCCCGGCGGGGTCAATTCACCCGTGCGTGCCTTCCTCGGTGTTGGTGGCGAGCCGGTTTTCATCTCCCGCGCCAGCGGCGCCCACGTATTTTCGGAGGATGGACGCCGGTTCATCGACTACGTGGGATCCTGGGGACCCATGATCCTCGGTCATGCCGATCCCGCCGTGATCGCTGCCGTACAGCAGGTGGCGGCCGACGGCTTGAGCTTTGGCGCGCCGACCGTGCTGGAAACCGAACTGGCGAAGCGGGTCACCGGACTCATGCCTTCCATCGAACGGGTGCGCTTCGTCAGTTCCGGCACCGAGGCCACGATGAGTGCGATCCGGCTGGCACGCGGCTTCACTGGCCGCGACACCATCGTGAAATTCGAGGGCTGTTATCACGGTCATTCGGATTCACTGCTGATCAAGGCCGGCTCCGGCGCTCTCACGCTGGGTGTGCCAAGCTCCCCCGGCGTGCCCGCTGCGCTGGCCGCGCATACCGTGACGCTGGAGTACAACAATGCCGCGCAGGTGCGCGAGCTGTTCGCCCAGCGTGGCAGCCAGATCGCCTGCGTGATCGTCGAACCGGTGGCCGGCAACATGAACTGCATCCTGCCGGTGCCGGGATTTCTGGAGACCCTGCGCCGCGAGTGTGACAGCAGCGGCGCGGTGCTGATCTTCGACGAGGTCATGACCGGCTTCAGGGTGGCATTGGGCGGCATGCAGGCCGCGTGCGGCATCCGGCCCGATCTGACCACGCTGGGCAAGATCATCGGCGGCGGCATGCCGGTGGGAGCCTTCGGCGGGCGCCGCGACATCATGGAGAGGCTGGCTCCGATGGGTCCGGTGTATCAGGCAGGCACGCTGTCCGGAAATCCCGTCGCCATGAAGGCCGGGCTCGTCACCCTCGAAGGAGTCTCCAGACCCGGCTTCCACGAACGGCTGGCACAGGCCACCCGCACGCTGGTCAACGGTCTGGAACAGGCGGCGCGCGAGGCGGGCGTGCCGCTGACCACCAACCACGTGTGCGGCATGTTCGGAATCTTCTTCAGCCACGAGGCGCGCGTCGACCGCTACGCCCAGGCGGTGGCCTGCGATGTCGATCGGTTCAGGAAGTTCTTTCACGCCATGCTCGAAGAGGGCGTGTACCTGGCACCCTCGGCATTCGAGGCCGGATTCGTCTCCGCCGCGCATACTCCCGAGATCATCGACACCACGCTCGCGGCCGCCCGGCGGGCGTTCGCGCGGATCTGAGCATGCGCGCGTTCTCATGGTTCCTCGCATTCGCCGTGATCACGCTGGTGCTGGTGGCCTGCATCGCGTATCCCGCCTACGGCCTGTCAACGCATATCGGCCATTTCGCCTTTCACCGGGTCGCGAGCCGCATCGCCATGCTGGTATTCGCGCTGGAACTGTGGTGGCTCGCGCGGCATCTGGCGATACGCAGCCGGCAGGACTTCGGTTATGGACTGGCCCGGCGAAGGTTTCTGCGTGTGGCATTCCTGTGGGGTGTGATCGGAATGATCAGCGCGCTGCCGGGCGCACTGTTCCTGCTGGGATCACATATCCGCTTGATCGATCCGCAGTTCGTGGCCACCGCCGGCAGCGTGTCGAAAATTTTCCTGACGGGCGTGGGGTCCGGGATCGCGGTGGCCCTGATCGAGGAAACCGTGTTCCGGGGCGCCATGCACACGGCCATCGAGCGGGACTCCGGACCATGGATGGCGGCTCTGCTGACCGCGCCGCTGTTCGCCATCCTGCATTTCTTCGCCAAGGTCCGCATCCCGGAGGCGGAGCTCGGCTGGGGGAGCGGTTTCGACCTGCTGATCCGGTCATTTGCACCGCTGAGCCACCCCATGACCGTGGCGGATTCGTTCCTGGCGTGGCTGGCCGTGGGACTGCTGCTGAGCCTGACGCGGGTGCTCACCGGCAACATTGCGGTGGCACTGGGGCTGCATGCCGGCTGGGTGGTCGTACTGCGCATGTTGCAGCAGAGCACGCAGCGCGGCCCGGCCACCGCACTGGATGGCTGGGTGGGGAATTTCGACGGTCTGGTGGGTTACTGGATCCTGCCGTGGGCCGCACTCATCGCCGTGTCATTGTGGGCGACCCGTCGATCCTGGGTACCTGGCGCCACTGCACCTTCCGGCAACATTGACGGACCGGTGAAAAAAGTGGCTGATGCCTAGCGACACGTGCCGCAGCGCGCCGCGCAAATGCTGCGCGAAGCCGTCGATTCAGTTGAACTTGCTGCCGCGAGCCTCATCGGCAGTCGCGATCGTTGGCGTTCAGTATTGCGCTACGCCAGAACTTCGTCGACCGAGCGCGCCACTATGTACTTCGCCGGTGATTCACGCACCTCCAGCGCCCTGAAGTGCGCCTTCCCGCATTCGATCTTGGCCCGCTCGTGGTCGCGCAGATCGTCACTGAACAGCCCGCTCTTCGTCTCCACCACGAAGTACAGCCGCTCCCCTCCGTCCTCCTCCACCAGCACCGCCCAGTCCGGGTTGTAGCTGCCCAGCGGCGTCGGCACCGTGAACCAGCCCGGCAGCTTCGCGTACACCTTGATGGCGCTGTTCTTCTCCAGCTGATCGCCGAAGCTGCGCTCGGTATCCGAGTCGTAGACGATCTTCTCGTAGACCGCCTTGGTGGCGTCCAGCAGGTTCTTGAGGTAGCCGGTCAGCTCCTGCTGCTCGAACAGCTCCTGCGCGTAGTAGTGCTCGTCGCCCAGACGCTGATACTTGATGCCGTCCACCACGGCCAGCCGCTTGCAGCGGTTGATGGCCTCGGCGGCCAGCTCGATGAAAGCCTGCGGGTTGCGCTTGAAGTCGTCGAGCCGCCGGCTGGCGCTGAGGATGCGCTGGATGCTGCGCCGCGTGAGCTGGGTGCGGTCCTGCAAGTCGGTCAGCAGATCGGGTAGCTCGATGTCACTTTCGTCGAGCACCACTGTTGCAGCGCCTTCCCGCTCGGTAGCCTCCACGCCGGCCTTGCCAATGGCGATGTCGGCCTTGCGCCATTGCAGGCGCGTCTTCGGGATCGCAGGCGCCTCCTGCACCGCGCGAATGCAGCTCTCGATCAGCTTCTCGTTGTCGAACTGCACCCGGTAGGTGGTCTTGTGCTTGATGCGGTCCCACAGCGCCTTGAACTCGGGGCTGTGGAGCACCGCCTGCCGAGTGTGCACCTGCCGCCGTTCGTCAGCGTTCCTGATCTCCAGCCGCCCGGCGAGTTTCTTCAGGACGGCGGTGATCTGGTCGAGCTGCGCGGCGAACGGCTTGGGGACGGTCAGCGTGCCGCCCTTCAGCGCCTGCTTGAGCGAATCCTGCACCTTGCCCCTGGCGTCGATGTGACCCGCCGCCTTGAGGTGCTCCCACAGCGCCTTCGACTGCTCCACGCCGAGCGGCGCAGTGCTGCCGTCGGGCTGGGCCACGGTGACACCGGCGAACTGGTGCGGCTCGACGACGCCAAAGCGGATACCGGTGTCCTGCTCGATCTCCTTCTGCAGGTTCTCGGCGAACTGTTCGTAGCTCTCCATCGCCACCACGGTGAGGGTGTTGACCTCGAAGCCGCGCACCCGCTCGCCCTGCTGGTTGACGCACAGGCGCAGGCCGCGGCCGATGGTCTGGCGCCGCTCGCGCTCGGTCTGGATGTCGCGCAGCGTGCAGATCTGGAAGACGTTCGGGTTGTCCCAGCCTTCCTTGAGCGCCGAGTGGGAGAAGATGAACTTGAGCGGGGTATCGAGGCTGAGCAGCTTCTCCTTCTCCTTCATGATCAGGTTGTAGGCACGCTCGGCGTTATCGCGGTTGGACTGGTTGTTCTCCGCGGTATCGGTCCAGCCGCCCTTCCTGTCGATGGAGAAGTAGCCGTTGTGTACCTCCTCGGCGGCACGGGTCAGGTCCACCTCCTGGAACAAGGTGCGGTAGTCGGGCAGGTTGGCCGCGCGGCGGTACTCTTCCTCGAAGATGCGCGCGTAGTCTCCTTTCAGCGGGCTGCCATCGGCGGCATAGGACCGGTACCTCGCCACCTCGTCGATGAAGAAGAGCGACAGCACCTTGATGCCCTGCGGGCGCAGCCGCTTTTCCTTGTCGAGGTGCTCGCGGATGGTGCGCCGGATCATCTCGCGCTGCACGGCCAGCGCATCCACGTCGCCCCAGACCTGCCCCGGCTTCAGGTACTGCTCGCCGCCGGGCACGCGGAGCTCCAGGTACTCGTTGCCCTTCGCGACGCGGATCTCGCCGATGCGGCAATCGGCGTAAAGGGCGCGGCCACTGGTCTGCTCCAGGTTGTCACCGTCCTGCACGGTGACTTCCTGCCTCCTCACCCCACCGCCAGCAGCCTGCAGGTCCAGCTCGACCCGCGCGCTGATCGTGCCGCGCTTGTTACTGACCGAGACGAGGCGCAGGTAGGGCCTGTTGTGCGCGTCCTCGACCGTGGCCGAGGCCACCTCGATCTGCTTCACCAGCCGCTTCTCGTAGGCATCCACCGCATCCAGCCGGTAGACCATGTGGTGCTTGTCCGCGTGGGTGGCCGAGTAGCGCAGTGTACAGAGCGGGTTCATCGCGTCGAGCGCTTCCTTGCCGCGCCCCTCAAGGCCGCCGTCCACGCTTTGCGGCTCGTCCACGATGACGATGGGGCGCGTGGCCTTGATGAGATCGATGGGCTTCTCGCCGCCGGTCTTCTCGCTGTCCTTGTAGAGGTTGTTGACGTCCTTCTTGTTGATGGCGCCGACCGTGACCACCATGATCTGGATGCTGGCGCTGGTGGCGAAGTTGCGCACCTGGCCGAGCTTCGCCGAGTCGTAGAGGAAGTAGTCGAAAGGCGCGCCCGCGTAGAGCCCTTTGAAGTGTTCTTCGGTGATCTGCAGCGATTTGTACACGCCTTCCTTGATCGCCACCGACGGCACCACGATCACGAACTTGGTGAATCCGTAACGCTTGTTCAGCTCGAAGATCGTGCGCAGGTAGACGTAGGTCTTGCCGGTGCCGGTCTCCATTTCAACGGTGAAGTCGCCCGAGGCGAGCGTGCCGGACGGAGGCAGGCCATGACGAAGCTGGATGTCGCCAAGGTTCTTCAGGATCTGGTCGTCGAGCAGGGTGAGGCGGTTGCCCACACCCAACTGACCTGGTTCCTCGTAGCCAGGCATTGCGGTCCGCGAACCCGGCATGGTCACCGTGAACTCCGTGCGGCAGATCTCCTGCCCGCGGAACAGGTCGCACACGGCCTCGATGGCTTGAAGTTGGTAGTCGAGGTTGGGCTCGAAGTGGAGCTTCATCTATTTCTTTCCCGTGTGCTTGGGCAGCCGCTTTGCCGCCGCCTCCAGCGCTGTCGTCATATCCTGCTCGACCCGTGCCGGCAGGGCATCCAGTTGTCGGCGGTAGTGCTCGTACTCAGCTTCGGCTTTCAGCCGTGCCGCCTCGGCAGAGATGCGTCCGGCATGGGTCAACACGTCGTGATCGCCCACCTTGAGAAAATCGTCCAGCTTGCGCAGCCAATCCTGCATGGTCATGGTGCGGCGGTTGCGGGCTTGCTGGCGTCCGCCCGTTGCACGATCACCTCGGCAGCCGTGTGCCCGTGGGCTGCCCAATGCATCTTGTTCTGGATGCCGGCAAACAGCCGTTGGGATGTCTCTGCCTGGGGGTCGTAGTCGATGCTGGTGGCATAGATGTCCAGCACTTTGCGCCAGAACACTTTCTCCGACGAACGGATGTCGCGGATACGCGCTAGCAACTGCTCGAAGTACACACCGGCATCGGGGTTCTTCAGGCGCTCGTCATCCAGCACAAAGCCCTTGACCAGGTATTCTTCCAGCCGCTCGGTCGCCCAGCGACGAAACCAGGTTCCGCGCAGCGAACGCACCCGGTATCCCACCGCCAACACCGCCGCCAGGTTGTAGTGCAGCACCCGGTAGTGCTTGCCGTCGGCGGCAGTTGTCAACCAGGAGTTGACAACTGAAGCCTCAGCCAACTCGCCCTCGGCAAAAATGGCCTTCAGGTGCTTGGCGACGTTCTGCTTGCTGGTCTGGAACAGCTCGGCCATGCCCGCCTGCGATAGCCAAAGGCTTTCGTTGGCAAGCCGGCACTCAACGCGTGTATGCCCGTCCTCGGTCTGGTAGAGCAGGAACTCGCCAGTGGGTTCCAAGGGCTGGTCCGTCGTCATCACAAGCTGCGCACGTTGGCAATGCCGCGCTGCTGCAGGATGGCGGCCATGTTGGTTTTGGCGACATCGTCGGCAAAGGCGCTGTCGCGGAACACGCAGGTGGTGTCGCCCGCCGGGGCGAGTGCCTTGTGCCAGGCCACGATGCCCTGCGCCAGCGGCTCCACCTCGTCATGGGTGATCTGCGTCGCGAGACAGGCGATCAGCACGCCGCCACCGATGCTGTGCACGGCCTTGCCGGCGAGGGTCTTCTGCTCGATAGGCACGCACAGGTCGAGCCCGAGCTTGAGCAGCAGCTCGTAGAGGATGTCCTGCTCGGTGCGGCCCTCCTTCAGATGCTCCGCATGGTCGAGCAGGGTCCGGTCGAGGTCGTCGCGGTCCGGTTCCCACGCGCGGATGTTGCTGGAGTCGAGCTTGAAGACGCGGAACCCCAGGTCGCCCGCGAACATCGGGTTTTCGTCCTTGATCTTCTTCGCGGCACGGCGAAGGCGTTCCTTGGTCAGCTCGGCGATATTGCGCGGCCTGCCGAGCTTGTCGCAGAACTCGGCGGCGACCTTCTGATCCTTGTTCTCTGGATCGAGAGGTTCGGGAAGTTGGACGAGGATATAACGGCGGTTGCCTCCGTCTGCGGCGTTCTGCGCGATTACGGCGTGTCCGGTGGTGCCGGAGCCGGCGAAGAAGTCCAGTACCACTGGCGGTGATTCATCAGGCACGGCGCTCGGGCTACTTAGACCGAGTATTCGACGAATCAACTTCGTAGGCTTTGGGTTGTCGAATACAGGTTCGACAAAGAGTCCCTTGATTTCCTGTCCGCCCTCATCTGTCGTGCCCGTGACTTCATAGCCCCACATATCGATAGGCACCATTCCATCGACCATCTCCGAGAGAAAGTTCTTCAGACGTGGATACTTAGCATCACCATCTTGTGCCCACCACAAGCGATTCTCTTTAGCATGGCGTAGGTGTTCAGAGTACTCGTACTTCCATGCGTTCGTTGGGTGTTCAATGTCGACTCCGGTCAGCGGATTCTTGATTTTGTAGACAAGGTTTGGACGTTGATCTTTCGTAGCTGGATTTACATATGATGAACTAGTCCATACCCCTCTCGGATCGTTGTCTGGGTTGGAGTAAATCTCTCTGGACTTCTCCGTGCGCGCCTCTCGCAGGTAGTTGAGGGATTCCGACCTCCGAAATGCGACGAGGGTATCTTTCAGTGAGTAAAAGAGTCGCGCATTGTTGCTTCGCGTGTATCGCTTCTCCCAAGCAATCATGGCAAGGAAATTCTCTTCGCCAAAGATATCTGCCATGATCATCCGTAGATTCGCCGCCTCAGTATCGTCGCTACTGACAATGATCATCCCATCTTGTCGGAGGAGGCTTCTCGCAAGCCTCAGCCTCGAATACATCATGTTCAGCCAATCAGTATGGAAGCGTCCGCTGGTCTCCGTGTTGCTGCTGACCTTGCGCCCGCCCTCCGCTTGCCCGGTCAGCTCCAGGTAGTTCTTGATGCTGTCCTTGAAATCGTCCGGATAGACGAAGTCCTTGCCGGTGTTATACGGCGGGTCGATGTAGATGAGCTTCACCTTGCCCGCGTAGCTCTTCTGCAGGAGCTTCAGCACCTCCAGGTTGTCGCCCTCGATCATCAGGTTCTGGGTGGTGTCCCAGTCCACGCTGTCCTCGGGCGCCGGGCGCAGCGTGCCGGTGGAGGGCGTGAGCGCGAGCTGCCGGGCACGGCGCTTGCCGTGCCAGTTGAGGCCGTATTTCTCGTCCGCGTCGGTGACCGTCTTGTCACCCACCAGTGCTTTCAGCACGTCCACGTTCACGGCGGCGCCGTCCGGCCCTTCGGTGATCAGCTCGGGGAACAGCGCCTTGAGCCGCTCGAGATTCCCGGCGACGAGGTCCGGGCTCCTGGTCTCGGGGTCGGCAGCGGTCAGCTTCTTCATGGCATCCTCGTTCATCATAGTCTTGCAAGCGCGGCAGCCCGATCGGCCTCGGCGCGCTTCAGTTCCAGGTTCAGTGCGACCTGCCTCGGCACCTGCTTCTCCTTCATGGCGACCGCACGCAAGCGGACGATCTCGGCGTCGAGCCGAGTGCACTCGCGTAGCGCCTCACGCCGCATGGCGGCCTGGCCGGCCGAGGTAGCCACCGCAAAGATCCCCGTGACGCGGGCGGCGAGCAACGCCATTAATGTATCGATCCAGCCCTGATAGAGCTGGTACAGGTCAGCGTGCGGCTGGCGGGCCAGCGAGAGGCCTTCACAAAGCGACGATTGCAGCCCGTCCGGCTCGGAATCCGTGAGCGTGGCCGCCACGAGCTCACCGTCCAGTACCGTAGCCCCTGCCTCACCCTGCGACCGACGCTTGTGGCCCAGCGAGAGCGTGAGGCGAGTGCCCCCGGCGACAGCCAGGAATACTGGATAGGGCACTGCACGATGGATCAGCTCGGCAAGCCGCTCCGCCTTGGCATCAGCCCGCAGCGTCGCGCTCAGCACGGCGATCTCCAGGTACTCGCGCAGGTCATCACGCAAAGCCGGCACGCCGATGGTGGTGGGCTTGAGCGTTGCCACCCACCGCACTTCTTCGATGCCTTCGTTGATGCGCCGCTTGTCCGCGGCCGTTGGCGCGCCGTGCTCCACCAGCAACGTCTTGGGCACGCGGCGGTCCACCCGCGCGCCGGGCGGCAGCTCGAGGGCGGCGATGAGGTCGGCCACGTTCACGGCGTCGGGCTCTCGAAGAGCTGGCCGGGCTGCGCCAGCTCGCTGAG
The DNA here is from genome assembly GCA_044226785.1 of Steroidobacteraceae bacterium. Lineage (GTDB taxonomy): Bacteria > Pseudomonadota > Gammaproteobacteria > Steroidobacterales > Steroidobacteraceae > TMP-86. The sequence continues at coordinate 72,586 of JBGAGK010000011.1, forward strand.
CGGCACGGCCTCGATCCGGTCGGCGATGCGGTAGCGTCTGGGCCCCGGGTAGATCACCGCGATGCGCTCGAGTTCGAGGTCTTCGAGCGCGATCCGCATCGAGGGTGTCATGCGCGGCGCGTCCACCCGCTTGCATTCGACGCCGAAGAGCCTGCCCTGCCGCCGCAGCAACAGGTCGAGCTCGGCACCCTGATGGGTGGCCCAGAAGGCCGCTTCAGTGTGCGCTTCAGTGGCCAGCACCTGTTCGATGGCGAAGCCTTCCCACGAGGCGCCGAGCTTGGGATGGTGGAGCAGGCCGGACTGATCCTCGATGCCGAGCAGCTCGTGGAGCAGCCCGGTGTCGCGCACGTAAACCTTGGGCGACTTGACCTGGCGCTTGCGCAGATTGGCGTGCCACGGCTGCAACTGGCGCAGGACCAGGGCGTCGGTCAGGAGATCGAGATAGCTGCGCACGGTCGGCTCGCTCACCCCGAGCGCGCGCGCCGGATCGGCGTTGTTCCAGACCTGGCCATGGTAATGCGCCACCATGGTCCAGAAGCGCCGCATGGCGGTACTGGACACCCGGACTCCCCACTGCGGAAGGTCGCGTTCCACGATGGTGTCGATGAAGCTGCGACGCCAGTGGATCGAGGCTTCTTCATCGGGCGCCAGCAGGGCCTGCGGGAAGCCGCCACGTCGCCAGAGCGCCTCCGCGGTTTCGGGACCGGTTTCATCCAGCGCGAACCCCCCCATACGCACGTGCTCGATTCGACCGGCAAGGCTTTCCGAACTCTGGCGCAGGAGCTCGCCCGAGGCGCTGCCCAGGAGGAGAAAGCGGGCCGGCGAGGGGCGCCGGTCGACCAGCACCCGGATCAGCGAAAACAACTCGGGGACGCGCTGAACCTCGTCGATGACCACGAGACCCTCGATCGCCTCGAGCAGCGTCATGGGCTCGTCGAAGAGCGTGCGTGTGCGCGGGTCCTCCAGATCGAACCAGGTCGAGGCCGACGGATCGAGGAGCTGCCGGGCCAGTGTTGTCTTGCCGCACTGACGCGGGCCTGTCAGCGCCACGACGGGCTGGCGCTGCAAAGCCGCTCGCAGGGCATCCAGCAGTCGGTTGCGAGCGACGATCATGCCAGCACCTTATCACGAAATACTAATATTGTGGTTTACTTTTACTTGATATATTGGGCTGCCCTGCCCAGCAAGTGCCGGCAGAATCACCAGGAACGCCACCACTTCGAAGTCGTCCATCCCGGCGAACTCGCCTGCCAGTGCGTGCGTGCCACCCGGCGCAAACAGGCTCGCGACCGCGCGCTCTTCAGTCTTGCCCACTACCGAGCCGACGGCGGCAGCGAGCAGGCGCTGGGTATGGCGCATGTCCTCGCCCTGCTGCGTAGCCTTGTCATAGCGAGCGCAGGCCGCGGCGTCGGGAAGGTCCCGGCCCACGCACAGGCGTTTCAGCCGGTCGAGGATCTGCTTGGCTTGCGGGAAGGGCAGCAGCACGGCGCTGTCGTCGCCCACGTGCACGAGGTAGTGGGGGCTCAGCGGGTAGCCCGGCTCGAAGATCCGTGTGGCGGCCGCACCTTCCGCCCGCAGGCAGAAGATGATGCCCGGCGGAATCTCGGCCTCGGTGGTGGTGGTGACGGCCATCGTGCCGAGTGGCATGGTTTCGAACACGCCGGGGTGGGCGCGCAGATACTCGGCGAGATCGATGCGGAAGTCCGTGAGCGTGAGGTCCGCGATGGAGACCCCGGTGGAGAGGTCCTCCAGGTCGATGACGGCATCCTGCAGCTTGAGCAACTGCTTGCGGCGGTACTCGAGGTCGTTCATCGGGTTGCCTGATTGCTGCTCGATCAGGTTCTCCTCGCCGGTGGCGGAAATGTCGAGCAGCACCATGCGGCCGCTGACCCGCTGTTCCAGGTTGATGTACTCCTCCAGCTCCATGTTGGGCCAGAAGTTGACGAGCTGGATGCGCTCGTTGGGCGACCCGAGGCGGTCGATGCGACCGAAGCGCTGGATGATGCGCACCGGATTCCAGTGGATGTCGTAGTTGATCAGCCAGTCGCAGTCCTGCAGGTTCTGACCCTCGGAGATGCAGTCGGTGGCGATGAGCAGATCGAGGTCTCCCTCGGCGGCGAATTCTTCCGGGCGCTCCTTCGCGCGGGGCGCGAAGGCGGTGAGGATCGAGGCGAGGTCCTTGCGCAGGCCGGGGAGCGTTGCCTGGTTGCTGCCCGCACCCGTGACCAGCGCCGAGTCCACGCCGAGGGTCGCCTTGGCCCATGGCGCGAGCTGCTCATAGAGATAGCGGGCGGTATCGGCGAAGGCGGTGAAAACGATGACCTTGCGGTTGCCGGGATTGATCGGGTTGCGGCACTTGTGCGCGATCACCTCGCGCAGCGCAATGAGCTTGGCGTCGCGAGCGGCATCCACCTGCCGGGCTGCTGAGACGAGCGTGGCCAGCCGGTTGCGGTCCTCGACCAGATCCTGCCGCCAGCGGATGAGGTCCACGTCCTTGAGCAGCACCTTGACCTTGCGGCCGACGACCAGGCTCTCGAAGGCCGGGTCGTCGAGGTCCAGGTCGTCGATCGAGAGCTCGAGTTCTTCCAGCTCGTCCGCCTCTGCCTCGATGCGCGCCAGCGTGGCCTCCACGTCCCCGAGCTGTCGCTGCACGGTGAGCGCGAACGAGGGCACGGCGCTTTCCATGCGCTTGAGCACATTCACGCGCAGCAGGTGGATCAGGCTCTCCTCGCGGTCCGCCTGGCGGAAGAAGCCGGTACCGCCCTTTACCTGCGTGCTGTACTTCCTGTCGTAGGCCTCCTGCTTGTGCGGCAGCACGTAGCGCAGCGGGGCGTACGAGGCGAGGTTCAGGCGGCGGATCTCGAGGTTGATGTCGGCAATGGGCGGGAAGTCCCCGGCGCGGTCCACGTCGGCCTTGATGTTGATGGGCTTGAGCCGCTCCGGAAAGCGGCCGGTTTCCGTGGTGCCGTAGTACTTCTCGATGTGGCGGCGCGAACGGGCAATCGTGAGCAGGTCGAGCAGGGTGAAGTAGTCGAAGCCCAGCATCTCGATCAGCCGCGACGGCGTGCGCTCGGTCTCGCCAAGGTCGAGCCAGCGGTTGAACTGCTTCTGTGCCAGGCGCGTGGTGGCGTCGATGCTGCCGATGCCGTGATCGACCAGCGCCGTGTCGTCGCCCTCGGTGGCGAAGGCAATCTGGTTGCGCAGGTCCGCCAGCCGATTGTTCACCGGCGTGGCCGAGAGCATGAGCACGCGCGTCTTGACCCCCTCGCGGATGATCTTGCGCATCAGCCGGTCGTAGCGCGTCTCCCCTCCCGCCTGCGGCGTCTTCTTGTTGCGGAAGTTGTGCGACTCGTCGATGACGACGAGGTCGTAATTGCCCCAGTTCACATGGGCCAGATCGATGTCGCCGGATTGCCCGCCGTCACGGGACAGGTCGGTGTGATTCAGGACGTCGTAGTTGAAGCGGTCGGCAGCCAGGATGTTGCGGCGGTCGTTGGCCCTGTAGAGCGTCCAGTTGTCGCGCAGGCGCTTGGGCGCCAGCACCAGCACCCGGTCATTGCGCAGCTCGTGATACTTGATGATGGCGAGTGCCTCGAAGGTCTTCCCGAGGCCCACGCTGTCCGCGATGATGCAGCCGCCGAAGCGGTTGAGCTTGTCGATGGCGCCCACCACGCCATCGCGCTGGAACTTGTAGAGCTTCTTCCAGACGACGGTGTTGCGGATGCCGGTGGCCGACTTGACGATCTGTTCCTCGTCGAGCTCGTCGCCGCGGCTGGCGAACAGATGGTGGAGTATGAGCGCGTAGGCGAGGTGCGGGTCGCGGTGGCGCGCGATCTGATCGAGCGCTTCGATGACCGAGGCCTTCGCGCCGGGATTGTTTGGCAGCATCGACCATTGCGCGTCGAACCACTGGCTCAGCAGTAGCGCTTCCTCCGGGGTTTCGGACACCTGGATCAGGCTGAGCGGGTTGCCCGGCGTGAGCCCGAGCCCATCTGTGCTGAAGGCCAGCGATCCGAGCAGCGACAGGACGGCCTGCTCCTTGTCGTCACGCAAGACCATGGCGCCCTGTGGTACGGCGCTGCCGGCGCGGCGGACGTCTGCCTTGCCGTCGAGCCACTTGCTCAACTGGGCAGCGAGCCAGCGCGCCTGGAGCCGATTGCGCGCGGGACGATCGTTGCCGGATCCGAAAAGTGCCAATGCCGCGTCATCTGATGGCAAGACAAAGCGACAGAGTCCTGCGCTCACGAGTTGAGGAAGCAGCTCCGCGAATGCAAAGAGTGACAGCACCGAGGTTACTGCATCAAGCCGCCGCCCCGCACCGAGGGAAGAACGGACCAGATCGACGACGCGGTCGTTGCCGGTATTGCGGACGAACTTCATGTGTCGCTACTCGCAAACTCAAAGGCGGTTCACCCGTGCACAGCTTTCGCACGCTGCTCGATGAATTGTCCACCATCGTGCGTAACACCTGCCGGACACGCGTCGGACGCTCGACACTGCAACATGCCTCAACTCCCTGGTCTACCGAGAAATCCCCTTCACCCCGACCAGGAACTCCCGGCTAGTTGACCGATCCGGTCGGTGGCAGCGCACCGGCCGCGGCGCTTCGGATCAACGGCATCAGGAAATCCAGGCGCGCGACCGGATCGTCCATCTCGAGGCAACGCTGCTTGTCAGCGACGTCGATGGGCAGGATTTCTGCCAGCCTGTATCCCAGCCAGACGGCATCGTCCACCTGCAATTGCATGTCGGCGTAGAGCTCACCCAGCTGCGGCAGGACACCCCGAACCAGATCGGCCAGATGCGCGTGACGCGAAAGCACCGGCTGTGGCGGGTTCTCCTCCAGCAGGACGACATCCGCCAGATTCAGCCCGTCCCCCTGCACCATCCTCTGCCGGACGCGAAAGCGCCGGCGCCCGACACAGGAAATCCCCAGCAATCCGTCGGCCAGCTGATGGAAATCCGCGATGTGTGCCGTAGTGCCGACCTCGACCGTGGTCGATGGTCCCACTTCCGAGCCCTCGAGGATCAGCAACACGCCGAAGTCCAGGGACTCGTGCATGCAGCGCCGCACCATGTCCACGTAACGGGCCTCGAAAATGCGCAACGGCAACGGACCCTGCGGGAACAGCACGATGCGCAAGGGAAACATCGGTAGCTGCATGGGCCTCAGCTCCGCTCACGCAGGAGCTTCAGCACCTGCTCGTGCAGGCCGCCGAACCCTCCGTTGCTCATGATCAGCACGTGATCCCCCCTGCGCGCTTCCCTCACCACTTCGGCGGCAAGCCGCGGGACATCCGGGGAAAAATGCACCCGTGAACCCATCCCGGCGAGCTGGGCGGGCAGATCCCACCCGAGGCCAGGAGGATGATGAATCCAGATCTCATCGGCCTGGGCCAGGGAATCTGCCAACTGATCCTTGTGCACACCGAGCTTCATGGTATTCGAGCGCGGCTCGAGCACGGCGAGGATGCGTGCCGGACCGATGCGCGCCCGCAGCCCTTCGAGCGTGGTGCGGATTGCAGTGGGGTGATGCGCGAAGTCATCATATACGGTGACGCCATCGATGCAGCCCCGCACCTCCATGCGCCGCTTCACGCCCCGGAACCGGCCCAGCGCCTCGATGGCGCGCCCCGGATCAACCCCTGCCTGGGCAGCGGCAGCCACTGCGGCCAGCGCATTCATCACATTGTGTTCGCCCAACAGATCCCAGCGCAGCACTCCCCGCGAGCTGTCATTCCTGAACACCTCGATCCCGTTTGCGCCCCGCACGGCGTGCCAGTGGACTGCAGCGGCCCCTTTTTCATTTTCGTGCGGACCCGAATGGAAGGTCTCGACCGGTGTCCAGCAGCCCTGCGCCAGAGTCGTGGCCAGCTCCGGGTCGGCGCCATTGACGATCAATCGGCCGGCCGCCGGCACCGTACGCAGGAGCTGATGAAACTGCCAGCGGATCGCAGCGACATCGGGATAGATGTCGGCGTGATCGTATTCGAGGTTGTTGAGTACCGCCGTGCGTGGCCGGTAGTGCACGAACTTGGCCCGCTTGTCGAAGAATGCAGTGTCGTATTCGTCCGCCTCGATCACGAAATACGCAGATGTACCGAGCCGCGCGGTGATGTCGAAATTGGATGGCACGCCGCCGATGAGAAAACCAGGAGCAAGACCCGCATCCTCCAGAATCCAGGCCAGCATGCTGCTGGTGGTGGTCTTTCCATGAGTCCCGGCTACTGCGATGACATGCCGGCCGCGCAAGACCTGCTCGCCCAGCCACTGCGGCCCCGAGGTGTAGGCAAGGCCCCGGTCGAGCATGGCCTCCACCACCGGCTTGCCGCGGCTCATGGCGTTGCCGACGATGATCATGTCGGCACCCACATCGAGCTGCGCCGCCTCGTACCCCGGGATCAGTTCGATGCCCAGCGTCTGGAGCTGCGTGCTCATCGGCGGATAGATGTTCGCATCGGAACCGGTGACGCGGTATCCCAGCGCCCTGGCGATGGCCGCAATACCACCCATGAACGTGCCCGCGACACCCAGGATGTGTACGTGCGGACTGCGTTTGCCGTCGTGCGAGGTCGGGGAAGCTGATTGGGTCATAATCGCCGGCAAATTGTACACGTGGACCCTCCATGACAGAGACGAATTGGATCGGCGACGAGCAACGACTGGGCGCGCTGGCGCAGGAGCTGGCGGACAGCGACTGGGATCAGCGCGCCACGCGGCCTGTGGCTCGTCGATGCGCTGGCAATGCGTGATCTGGACTTGCTGGTCCCGGTGTTTGGCGCGGCGCGCACGCGCAAGATCGCCCACGCGGCCCGCCAGGACCTCGAGGCCCTGTTCCTGATCACGCACCAGGTACCCGCCCCGGTATTCGACACACAGATTGCCGCGGGCTGCGCAGGGTTGAAGGCCCAGATCGGATACGCGGATCTGTGTGATACGCTGCTCGGAGTCCACGTCGGCAAGAGCCAGACCCGCACCGACTGGTCGCGTCGCCCCTTGAGCCGGGCGCAACTGGATTACGCCGCGCAGGATGTGCAGCATCTGCAGGCCATCACCAGCGTCCTCGCCGAGCGCCTCGATCAGCTGGGACGCAGTGCCTGGGTCGCTGAGGATTGCGCGCTGCTGTCCGACCCGGCGCTGTATGAAAGCGATACGGAGCAGGCCTGGCAGCGGCTCAAGGGGCTGGATCAGATGCACCCCGGAGCACGCGGCATCGCCCGGGATCTGGCGACCTGGCGCGAACAGCAGGCGCGCGCGCGCAACCTGCCTCGATCCTGGGTCCTGTCGGATGCCGGCCTGATCGGTCTGTCGCGACAGGCGCCGGCCGACGAGGCCGCTGCGCGGCTTGCCGCTCCGGAATGTGCCAATTGGCGTGACCCGGTGCTGCGCTCGTTGCTGGAGGTCATGGCCCGGAGCCGGCCAGCGACCGAGCCAGCCCTGTCCATCGAGGAGATCAGACCCACACCGGTCCAGAAGGATCTGATCCAGCGCCTTGCCCGAATGGTCGACGAGCGTGCCCGGGCGCTGGGGATCAGCCCCGAGATCCTCGCGACACGAGGCGAATTGCGTGCGCTGGTGATGCACGAGACGAAGCGCTCTTCACCGCAAATGCCGTGCCTTCGCGGCTGGCGCCGGGAACAGATCGGCAACGATCTGCTGGCGATGCTGGGAGGGTGAGCCTGATTGCGCTCCGGGCGCCGGGAATCAGCCCGCTCCGATGGCGGATTTCAGCGCGGCGAACACCTGGTCTACCGGACCATCGGCATCGATGACCCGCAGCAGTCCCGCCGCCCGGTAGTGTTCGATCAGCGGTTCGGTCTGTGCTGCGTAGACCTCGAGCCGCCGGGCGATGACGTCCTCCCGGTCGTCCGGACGCTGGACAAGACGCGGCTTGTCACCACAACGGTCGCAGTGCGGGGGGGTGCCGGGCGGCGCCGTGTGGATATTGAACACCCGTCCGCACTGCTCACAGATGCGACGTCCGGACAGACGCTTGAGCAGCACGTCCGTATCCACCTGCATCAGTATCACGGCGTCGAGCGGCTGGCCCATCTCGTCCAGCAATGCGCTCAGCGCCCTGGCCTGCGCGATGTTGCGGGGAAATCCGTCCAGGATGAACCCGTTGGCCGCATCCTGGCGCATCAGACGTTCACGGATCATGTTGAGCACGATGCCGTCCTCGACCAGCTTGCCGGCATCCATGGCTACCTTGGCCTGCAGGCCCAGTGCGGTCCTGCGCGCCACGGCATCACGCAACAGATCGCCGGTGGAGACCTGCGGTATGCCGTAGGTCTCCACCAGCCGCTGGGACTGGGTTCCCTTCCCCGATCCCGGAGCACCCAGCAATACGATCCTGATTGTAATTTTCGAAACCCCCGGCTCCAGATCAAGCGCGATAAGCTACCTTCACTCCGGTTCACGCGTCAAACCGGAAGCTACGGATGTCCCGCACGTGCAATCCGGGTTCACCGCCTCGAAACCCGCCGCCCGGTGCCCCCCGCCCCGCGATCGGCTATTCTTGGGCGGCTCTCCGCCCCGACAAGGTCCTGCGTCATGAAGAAGCCTGCACCCCGGAACGCCTTCTACGCCCAATCAGGGGGCGTCACCGCAGTCATCAATGCTTCCGCCTGCGGACTGATCGAGACCGCCCGCAAGCATCGGGACCGCATCGGCAAGGTGTATGCCGGCCGGCACGGAATCATCGGCGCACTGACCGAGGACCTGATCGACGTATACGCCGAGACACCGGCCACCATCCGCGGCCTGCGGCACACGCCCGGTGGCGCATTCGGCTCAGCCCGTTACAAGCTCAAGGGTCTGGACGTGAACCGCGCCCAGTACGAACGCCTGATCGAGGTATTCCGCGCCCACGATATCGGCTATTTCTTCTACAACGGTGGCAACGACTCGATGGACACAGCCAACAAGGTGTCCCAGATCGGCGAACAGCTCGGGTTCCCCATCACGTGCATCGGCATCCCCAAGACCGTGGACAACGACCTTCCGCTCACCGACTGCTGCCCCGGATTCGGTTCGGTCGCAAAATACGTGGCCGTATCGACGCGGGAGGCGGCACTTGACGTGGCCTCCATGGCCCGCACCTCCACCAAGGTGTTCGTGCTCGAAGTCATGGGGCGCCATGCGGGCTGGATCGCGGCCGCGGCCGGTCTTGCCGGCCAGAAGGCCGGTGAGGCGCCTCACGCCATCCTGTTCCCCGAGATCCCGTTCGACCAGCCGCGCTTCCTGGAGAAAGTGAAAACCAGCGTCGAGCGTTACGGTTACTGTGTGGCTGTGGTCTCCGAGGGTGTGCAGGATGCTCAGGGCAGATTCCTCGCCGAAGCCGGTGGCACCGATGCCTTTGGACATGCCCAGCTGGGCGGCGTCGGTCCCCTGATCGCACAGATGGTCAAGGAATCCCTGGGATACAAGTACCACTGGGCCGTGGCCGACTACCTGCAGCGTTCTGCCCGGCACATCGCCTCCCGGGTCGATGTGGAACAGGCCTACGCGGTGGGGAAGGCCGCGGTGGAACTGGCAGTGGCAGGCCGCAATGCCGTCATGCCGATCATCGTGCGCCGCTCCGACCGGCCCTACCGCTGGAGTCTCGGTGAAGCGCCGTTGAGCGCGGTGGCCAACGCCGAAAAGAAAGTGCCAAGGCACTTCATCACCGCAGACGGCTTCGGCATCACCGCTGCCGCCCGACGTTATCTCGCCCCGCTGATCGGCGGTGAGGACTACCCGCCCTTCCGCAACGGGCTGCCGGTTTATGTCGAAGTGCGGGGAAAACCGGTCCGCAAGCGGCTCAAGGGCACTTTTGTGCTATAGTCGCGCCCGCTTTTTTGGCGCAGATAAAACCATAATTTTCAAAGCACTATGTCAATGGAGATGCCTTCATGAGTCTGGAAAACGCGATCTGGCTGGCGATCGCCGCGGGTGGCCTTGCGATCATCTATGGGCTGTTTTCGGTCCGCTGGATCCTTGCCCAGCCGGCAGGCAACGCCCGCATGCAGGAAATCGCCGCGGCCGTGCAGGCCGGTGCACGCGCCTACCTGAACCGCCAGTACTCCACCATTGCACTGGTGGGCGTGGTGCTGTTCGTGGTCATCGGCCTGTTCCTTGGCTGGGCCACGGCCGGCGGATTCGCCACAGGCGCCATTCTGTCGGGCGCCGCCGGCTACATCGGCATGTTCATCTCGGTCCGCGCGAATGTGCGCACCGCACAGGCTGCCACCGGCGGCATCAATCCGGCGCTGAAGATCGCATTTCGCGGCGGGGCCATCACCGGCATGCTGGTGGTGGGCCTGGGTCTGCTGGGTGTAGCCGGGTATTACCTGGCCATGCTCAAGGTGCTTCCGGATCCGCAGGATGCCCTGCGCTCGCTGGTGGGCCTGGCATTCGGCGGTTCGCTGATCTCGATCTTCGCGCGACTGGGCGGCGGCATCTTCACCAAGGGTGCCGATGTGGGTGCAGACCTCGTCGGCAAGGTCGAGGCGGGGATCCCGGAGGATGACCCGCGCAACCCGGCCGTGATTGCCGACAACGTCGGCGACAACGTCGGCGACTGCGCCGGCATGGCCGCCGACCTTTTTGAGACCTACGCCGTGACACTGGTGGCCACGATGCTGCTGGGCGGCCTGATGATGGCCGGCACCGGCGAGCAGGCCGTGCTGTTCCCGCTGGTGCTGGGCGCCGTTTCCATCGTCACCTCGATCGTCGGCACCTTTTTCGTCAAGGCGCGGGAAGGCGGCAAGATCATGAACGCGCTGTACAAGGGCGTCATCGTCTCCGGCGTGCTGTCAGCGGCGGCATTTTATTTCGTATCGAAGCAGATGATGGGCGATCAGGCCATGACCTTCTGGTACTGCACGCTGGTCGGTCTCGCGCTCACCGCAGCGATGATCGTCATCACCGAGTACTACACCGCCACCGAGTACGCGCCGGTGCGGCACATCGCCTCCGCCTGCCAGACCGGGCATGCCACCAACATCATCGCCGGCCTGGGCGTGTCGATGAAGGCCTGCGCGCTGCCCGTGATCGCGGTGGCGCTGTCGATCTGGGCCTCCTTCCACCTCGCCGGCATCTACGGCATCGCCATCGCTGCCACCGCGATGCTGTCCATGACGGGCATGGTCGTGGCGCTGGATGCCTACGGTCCGATCACCGACAACGCCGGCGGCATCGCCGAGATGTCCGGGCTGGACAAGAAGGTGCGCGATGTCACCGATCCGCTGGATGCCGTGGGCAACACTACCAAGGCGGTGACCAAGGGTTATGCCATCGGTTCTGCGGGCCTTGCGGCCCTCGTGCTGTTCGCCGATTACACCCACAAGCTCGGTGAGCAGCTCGGCCATTCGACCAGCTTCGATCTGTCGGATCCGGCCGTGATCATCGGCCTGTTCATCGGCGGACTGGTGCCCTACCTGTTCGGCGCCATGGCCATGGAAGCCGTGGGTCGCGCCGCCGGTGCGGTCGTGAATGAAGTGCGTCGCCAGTTCCGCGAGATCAAGGGCATCATGGAGGGCACGGCCAAGCCCGATTACTCCAGGGCCGTGGACATGCTGACCCGCGCGGCGATCCGGGAGATGATCATCCCCTCGCTCCTGCCCATCCTGGTACCCATCGTCCTGGTGTACATCATCAACTTCCTGATGGGCCCGGGTTCAGGAGTCAGGGCTCTCGGTGGCCTGCTGATCGGCACCATCGTCACCGGCCTGTTCGTCGCCATTTCCATGACCACTGGCGGTGGCGCCTGGGACAACGCCAAGAAGTACATCGAGGAAGGAAACTTCGGCGGCAAGGGGTCGGATGCGCATCGGGCGGCAATCACCGGTGACACCGTCGGCGATCCCTACAAGGACACCGCAGGCCCGGCGATCAACCCGCTGATCAAGATCATCAACATCGTGGCGCTGCTGCTGGTCCCCCTGCTGGGCTGAGGCAGCCCTGCCATTCCAGTCGAAGGGGCGGAGGCCCGGGAGGCATGGTGGCGGTCGAGCGGGCGGCGCGCAGGGTGATCATCCGGTGTCCGGTCTCGGCGGACACCTTCGCCGCGCTGATCCGGGGTGATTTCACTTCGCTGGAATCCGACCCCTGGGCCGGACGCACGCTGGCAGCGATCCGCACGCATCCGGTCCTGGGGGATTTCGGTCTGTATCGCGGGGTATTCGAGGCTGCGCCGGGCATCGAGGGTTTCACGCCCACGGCCGGGGCCACCCCGGTCGCGGGAGCCCCGGGACGCAACACGCTGTCGCACGCCGTCACGATCACGACCTATCTCGCCGCCGGCGCGGATCAGTCCCTCGCACAGGCGGCGCTGGATGCGCTGCTGGCCGCGCATCCCTGGGAGACTCCGGTGATCGAACTGGATATCGAGCCCTGCCGGCTGCTGTCACGAGGCTGAGGGTCAAATGTCGAAATACAGCGCGTCCGGTGCAGCCCCGGGATCGCGCACGGCCACCTTGAGTTCCGGATCCTTCACCGACACACGCGAGCCGGCGGGCACGCTGTGCGTGAGGAAGACCGAACCGCCGACGACGCTGCCGGTACCGACCACGGTATTGCCACCCAGAATGGTGGCATTGGCATAGAGGGTGGAATTGGCCTCGACCGTGGGATGGCGCTTGCTTCCGCGAACCAGCTGCCCGCTGGCATCGCGGGGAAAGGAGAGCGCGCCCAGGGTCACGCCCTGATACAGCTTGACGCCGGCGCCAATGTCCGTGGTCTCGCCGATGACCACGCCGGTGGCGTGGTCGATGAAGAAAGCCGGGCCTATGCGGGCGCCGGGATGGATATCGCAGCCCGTACGGCTGTGCGCCCACTCGGTCATGATGCGCGCCATCATCGGCACACCCAGCAGATACAGCTCGTGGGCTAGCCGGTACACGCTGACGGCCAGCAGGCCCGGATAGGCCAGGATGATCTCGTCCAGATGGGTCGCCGCCGGGTCGCCGTCGAACGCGGCCTGGACATCGCTGACCAGCAGCGCCCTGACCTGCGGCAGGCGCTGCATGAACCGGTGGGTGAGATCGCGTGCGCGCGATGCGCAGGCTCCCACTTCCGGATTGACGTCGTCACGTTCGCGACCGTAACACAGGCAATGTTCGATCTCGCGTTCGATTCGGGGTTCCAGGCGTGCCAGAAGTTCGGTCGCAAAGGCCGGAAGATTCTGCTCACTCAAGTCCCGGCGTCCGAAGTAGCCCGGATACATCAGGTCGAGGAGCATCTCGAGGATTTCCACGATGGCATCACGCGATGGCAGGTAGTGGCGCGAAATGCGCCGGGCACGCGCATCGCCCAGGTAGCTGTCCAGCAGCTCCTGGGCGAGCGTTTCGCGTCTGGAAACCTGGATCCTCGGCAATATGCTCATCGTGTCCCGGTCAGGCCACCGCCTGCATCTTCTCCACTTCCTCGAACAGACCTTCGAACAATGCGCTGGTCAGATAGCGCTCACCGGCATCCGGCAGGATGGCGACGATGGTCTTGCCGGCACTGGCGGGCTCATTGGCAATACGCAGCGCGGCCACCACGGCCGCACCGCAGGAGATGCCGGACAGGATGCCCTCCTCGCGTGCCAGACGGCGCGCCGCCGCGATGGCATCCTCGTTGGTGACCAGTTCGACGCGGTCCACCAGCGAAAGATCCAGGTTTTTCGGCACGAAGCCCGCACCGAGACCCTGGATCTTGTGCGGTCCGGGCGTGAGGGTCTCTCCGGCGCGGGTCTGGCTGATCACCGGTGAAGCAGTGGGCTCCACGGCCACCGTGAGAATGTTCCGGCCACGTGTCTTCTTGAAATAACGGGCCACACCCGTCAGTGTGCCGCCGGTTCCAACACCCGACACGAAAATGTCGACGTTTCCGCCCGTGTCATCCCAGATCTCGGGACCGGTGGTGGACTCGTGGATGGCGGGGTTGGCGGGATTCTCGAACTGCTTCATCAGCACGAATTTCTTCGGGTCGGATGCGGCGAGTTCCTCGGCCTTCGCGATCGCCCCCTTCATGCCCTTGGCGCCCGGGGTCAGTACGAGTTTCGCCCCGAGGGCCGCAAGGACCTTGCGCCTTTCCATGGTCATGGTTTCCGGCATGGTCAGCACGCATTCATAACCGCGAGCGGCTGCGGCAAATGCCAGGGCGATGCCGGTATTGCCACTGGTGGCCTCCACGATGGCCATGCCTGGCTTGAGCAGGCCGCGCTCCTCCGCATCCCAGACCATGGCCGCGCCGATGCGGCATTTCACCGAGTAGGCGGGATTGCGACCCTCCACCTTCACCAGGACGGTCGCCTTTCCGCCCGCGTTGAGATGGTTGATGCGCACCAGCGGCGTGCGTCCGATCGAACGTGAATTATCCTGATAGACGGGCATGGGGGGAGTCCTCGCGTCAACCAAAGGTATGGACCGGGGATTTTCGCTCCATCCGGGCCGGTTGTGTCATAGAAGTTTGTTATATGCCCCTGTCCGGCCGGTCTAAGCCGGTCCCGGGTCACCCCGGCGGTGGAAACGGCGGGAAATCCGCGGGTTTGAGACAGCTATGCGGCCGGAGTCAGCGTCAGGGGCTGGGGCCGGCCGATGATGAAGCCCTGGGCGAAATCGATGCCCATGCGCTTGACCGTGTCGAGCGAATCCTGGTCCTCGACCTGTTCGGCCACCACGCGGAAATTCATGCTGCGCGACAGTTCGATCATCGCGGACACCATGGCCTGACTCACGGCATCACGGGCGAGGTTGCGGATGAACGAACCATCGATCTTGAGGTAATCGATGGGCAGGGACTTCAGGTTGGCAAATGATCCAAGACCGCTGCCGAAATCATCCAGCGCGAACTCGGCGCCCAGGCCATGCAGCACCTCGACAAAGCGCCGGGCGTGCTCGGCATTGGCCACCACCGCGCTCTCGGTGAGCTCGAAGCACACGTCGCGCGGGGAAGCCCCCGTGTGATCGAAGCAGTCGACCACGAACTCGAGAAACTGCGCATCGGCCAGCGTCTGCCCGGCGATGTTGATGGCGATGCTCCTGTTTTCCGGCAATTTCAGCCCGCCGCGGCCGAGCGCCGCCAGCACCGTCTGCACGACCCAGCGGTCGATGTGGGGCATCAGGCGATAGCGCTCGGCGGCCTTGAAGAACTCCGCCGGCGCCACCCGGGTGCCATCTCCATCGCCCAAGCGCAGGAGCACCTCGATGCCCGGACCATTGGTGACATCGGACTGGGCATGGGCGATGGGCTGGAAGTAAAGCTCGAAACGGTTTTCCCGCAGGGCACCCTGGAGCTTCTGCAGCCAGTGGATCTCGCCGCTCTGGCGGGCCGTGGCTTCCTCGCGCGCCGAATAGACATGGATGTGCGAGCCGCCACGTTTCTTGGCGATATAACAGGCCGAGTCCGCCGAACCCAGGATATCCTCCATCGAGCCGCCCTCGCGCCCCAGTTCGACCAGCCCGATGCTGACTCCAACGCTGAAGATGCGGTCCTTCCACACGAAGCGGAAATCGTTGATCTTGCGCACGACGTTCTCGGCGATCTGGCGCGCCTTGTCGAGAGGACAGCCGATCAGCAGCAATGCGAACTCATCGCCCCCGATACGTCCGACGGTATCCGAATCGCGCACCGCATCCTTCAGCAGGCTCGCGATCTCGCGCAGCATGTTGTCGCCGGCCGTGTGTCCGCAGGTGTCGTTGACCACCTTGAACCTGTCGAGGTCGAGGTAACACAGCGCATGCGAGGAATCCCCCGCGTGCGCAAGCTCCATCGCCTCCTGCAGGCGGCGCTCGAACTCGCGCCGGTTCACCAGGCCCGTGAGCGCATCATGACTGGCCTGATAGGACATCTGGCGCGTGAGGCCGCGCACCTCGCTGGTATCGTGAAGCACCAGTACGGCACCCAGGGCCTCACCTTCCTCCGAGCTGAGCTGTGAGACGCTGATTTCCACCGAGCGTTCCACGCCCTGGGCCGGCACCAGCACGGCACGCCGGCCCATGGTGATCCGCCCCCCGCCGGACAGGCACTTGCGTACCGGGTCGCCGAGCGAGCGCCGGTCGTTCTCGTCGATGAGCGTGGCCACTTCACCGAACAGGTGGCCCACCATCTGATCGAATTTCTGGCCGAGCAGAACCTCCGCCGCATGATTGACGTAGTCGATGCGGCCGTCGGTATCCACCGTGACCACGCCTTCCCCCATCGCATCCAGGGTTACCACGGCACGAGACCGCGCAGACGCCCCTGCAGCTGCCGCCGGAAGCATTTCGACGGCAGTCAGCAGCAGCGCCGGTTCTCCGGCACTGTCGATGCGCGCACTGGACAGCTCGACCCGGGTCACCTGCCCCCGATCGGCCAGCAGTTCGACCTCGTAGCGCTCGGCGGCCGGCTCATCCAGAAGCCTGCGCTCCAGGTTGTCGCGCACCAGATCCGCATACTCCGCAGTCACGAACTGCGCCAGCGGCTTGCCGATCAGCTCCCGGGCCGTCAGGCCCAGCAGGGCCAGAAACCGGGAATTCGCAAACAGGATGACCTCACGATGGACCAGGACGGCCTCGTGGACCGACTCGACCAGACGCTGGAACAGCTGTTCGCGTTCCTGCAGGCGGGTGCCGCGATGCTCCAGGCTCTCGAGGAGCTTGTTGACCGCGAGCGCCAGGTCGTTCATCGATTCGCCATGCCCGTCCAGACGGATACGGGCGGTGGAGTCGGGGTCACGTGTCAGACGCCACACCTGCCTGGAAAGGTTGTCGACTGCCCGGTCCTGGCGCTGTTTCCAAAGAAATAGACCCAGCAATCCCAATGCCAATACACTTGCGGCTACGGCGCACCACTGGATGGAAGACTGGAGCAGCATGGGGAATCGAGGATAGCGCAAGGCCTTGGCAGCCCCAGCCAACATTCACCATAATCAAGAGGTTTATGAATACTACGTCAACGCGTCAACAAATGGTGGATCAGCAGATCCGCACCTGGGAGGTGCTCGACCCGCGGGTGCTGGATGTGCTGGCGGAAGTCCCCCGCGAGATCTTCGTTCCACGCGACTATCGCGAACTCGCGTTCGCGGATGCACAGATCCCGATCGGCCATGGCCAGAACATGCTGGCCCCCAAGATCCATGGCCGGATCCTTCAGATGCTCAATATCCGGCGCGAGGACCGGATCCTCGAGATCGGCACCGGCAGCGGATATCTCACCGCCTGCCTCGCCCTGTTGGGCAGCCAGGTCACGTCGATCGAAATCCACCCCGAGCTCACCGCCATGGCAGCGCAGAACCTGCGATCCATCGCCGGCACGCAGGTGCAGCTGCAGGTTCGCGATGCCTTCGGCCCGGATTCGCTGGGCGAATATGACATCATTGCCGTGACCGGGTCGCTGCCAGTGGCCTATCGGGGATTCGAAAATGCGCTGGCCGTCGGCGGCCGGCTGTTCGAAGTCGTCGGTTGCGCACCGTTGATGGAGGCGCAACGGGTGATGCGCATGGGCACGGACCAGTGGATCCGGGAGTCCGTGTTCGAGACGGTCATCGACCCTCTGGTCAACGCGCCACAGGCGCCCAGGTTCGTGTTCTGAAATGGCTGGCTTGCCGGGTGAACGCATGAAGAAATTCGCAATGCTGCTGGGGATGTGGGCGCTGGGCACAGCGCCGGCTGCCCTGCCAGCCGACCTGGTCGAAGTCTATCAGCGGGCTCTGCAGAACGATCCCCAGCTGCGTGAAGCAGAAGCCACCCGCCTCGCCTCGCTCGAAGCCAAACCCCAGGCCATCTCGGCGCTGCTCCCGCAGCTTTCGGCCACCGGATCGTGGACCCGTGACAAGGAATCCGGCGAGCAGGACCAGGTCCAGCAGGTCGCCGATCCCGCCAGCCCCACCGGCTTTTCGGAACTGCATTTCAATTCCGACGGCACCTCGATCACCCGATCGCGCAACTATGGCCTGCAGCTTCGTCAGAGCATTTTCAGCTGGACCAACTGGGTGGCTCTGAAACGCGCCGATTCGCAGGTTGCACAGGCCGAGGCCGACTATCAGAGCGCCCGGCAGGACCTGGTGACCCGGGTCGCGCAACGCTACTTCGACGTGCTTGCGGCCCAGGACGATCTGGACGCGCAGCAGGCCGCATCCAGTGCCATCCAGCATCAGCTCGAACAGGCCGAGCAGCGCTACAACGTGGGTCTGATCGCCATCACCGATGTCAAGGAAGCGCGCGCCGCGCATGACAGTGCGGTCGCAGACGTGATCGCTGCCAAGCGCACCCTGGCCTCGGCACAGGAGGCCCTGCGCGAAATCACCGGCGATTCATTCAGCACACTGGCCCGGCCGGTGGAATCCATGGCGCTCACCTCGCCCGATCCGGCCAGCGAGGATCAATGGGTCCAGAAGGCCCTGGAGCAGAATCTGAGCCTGATCTCCAGCCGCCTGGCCGCCGACATCGCCCGGCAGGACATCAACACTGCCCGCGGCGGGCACGCGCCCACGGTGGACTTCGTCGCCACGGGCGGCAAGAACATCAGCGACGGGGACATGAGCTACGCCTTTGGCGGCACGGGTGCCTCGGCCATAGACCTGAATTACCGCACCATCAGCCTGCAGGTCACCGTCCCGCTGTACAGCGGCGGCGGCACCAATTCCAGGGTGCGCGAAGCCGTGTACCGGCACCGCGCTTCACGCGAGCGCCTGGAGCGCGTTGCCCGCGAGACCGAGCGCAATACCCGGGACGCGTACCTCGGCGTACTGTCGGAAATATCCCGGGTCAAGGCGCTGCAGCAGGCCCTCGAGTCCAACCTGACGGCGCTGCAGGCGACCGAGGCGGGGTACGAGGCAGGCACGCGGACGGCCGTAGACGTGCTGCAATCGCGCCGCCTGCTCATCCAGGCACAGACCAACTACGCTCGCAGCCGTTACGACTACATCCTCAATGTGCTCAAGCTCCAGTCAGAGGCCGGCATCCTGTCCCGTCAGAGCCTGGACAGCATCAACGGGCTGCTGAAGGAAGGGGCGCCGAAAATCACGGACCCGGGTCAGGCATCCGGATCCGGCGCAGGGCCGACGGCCAGGTCAGGCACAGCACCTGCCGGTGCACTGCCTCCGGCGTCAGGAGCGGCCAGCTGATCGATCGGCCTGTGGGCCGTTTCCTGCCAGTCGCGCTGCCACCAGCTCGAGCAACCGCTGCAAGGCGCCGCGATTGGCGCGGACCATGGCGCTGCCGGCAGATCCGGCCTGATGAGCAGTGGCCGGATCCAGCAGCCAGGCACTGACCTGCGAGGCCAGCTGGTTCGCGTTTTCGACCCGTACGGCCGCTCCACTGTCGAACATGCTGCGGGCCACTTCCGGGTTGTTGCCATGGTGCGATCCGGTCACCACCGGCACCCCCAGTGCCGCGGGCTCGATCAGGTTGTGGCCACCCACAGGGACCAGACTTCCTCCGACGAAGGCCGCGCCTGACGCGGCGTAAAACACATTCAATTCCCCGACGGTATCGAGCAACAGGACGCTCGTCCCCGAGGCAGGGCTGTGCCCGCCACTGCGCCGCACGAAACTGACTGCACGTCGATTCAGCTGATCCGCCACAGCCTCGAAACGGCCCGGGTGTCGCGGCGCCAGCACCAGCAGTGCATCGGGAACCCGGGCGCACACCTGCGCGTGTGCATCGAGCAACAACTCCTCCTCGCCCGCATGGGTACTTCCCGCGGCCCAGGTGGCACGACCCGCCAGGATGCCGCTGCGAAGTTCCGCGGCGCGGCTGAGGATCGCGGGGTCTGCCGGCACATCCCACTTCAGGTTTCCTGTCACCAGGACCTCTGCATCGGGTGCCCCGAGCAGGTGAAACCGCCGGGCATCCATTTCGGACTGCGCAGCGATGACGATGCCATGAGCCAGCATGGGGCGGGTCAAGGCGCGCAGGTGGCGGTAACGCGGCCACGAGCGTGAGGAGATGCGCGCACTGGCGATGATGCGTGGAACCTCACGCAGGGCACATTCACGATGCAGGTTGGGCCACAGCTCGGTCTCCATGAAGATCGCGAGCCGGGGATGCACCCGATCGAAAAATCCACGCACCGCCGGCGGAATGTCGTACGGTGCGTAACGCACGTCCACCGCCGCCGCGAACAGTTCACGGGCGCGGCTCATCCCGGTGGGTGTGGCCGTGGTGAGCACCAGTGGCCAGTCCGCATACCGGCTTCGCAGTGCCCGGACCAGCGGTGTCGCAGCGTTCACCTCACCCATCGACACCGCATGCACCCAGATGCAGCCTCGACCGGGAACGCGCGCACCCCCGCCCCATCGCTCGCCCCACCCCGCCCGATAGGCCGGGTTTCTCAGGGATCGCCACAGCACCTGCGCAAATGCGACTGGAACCGCGATGAATGCCAGCAAGGTATAGATCCGGCGCATGTTCATCCGCCACCGTAACCGAACAACACCTCGCGCCACTGCGTCTGACCGAATCGATCCTCCGGCAGGCCGGTCGAGACCTTGACCAGCGAGCGCCGCAGTCGGGCGAGATTGCGCTGCCTCCAGGGTCCTGAAGCACGCACCCGGCCGCGATCGAAGTCCACCACACTCACGGCGCCGGCCGGGTCCAGCAGGATGTTGTGCGCGTTGAGGTCGGCATGATCGACCCCATGCGCATGAAGGCGAGCCACCGTCGCACCCACGCTGCGCCATACGGACATGGGCACGGGCGCGGACCGGAGGCTGCTCGAGAGTGCGCTGGTCAGGGGAATGCGACGGGTGATCAGATCGCATCGGTAACTGGCGCCCTGCCGCACATAGCGCGCCGCAACCGGCTCAGGCACGGGAAGTCCCGCTGCCTTCAGGGCCGCAATCAGGCGCCACTCGGAAAACGCGCGCACCCGCGATTCGCCCAACCAGAAAAACCGGTCTTCGATGAATCGGCCGACCCAGCCACCGCGACGATAGTGTCGAAGCACCCATTGATCGACGCCATGGGAGATGAACCAGGAGCCGCCGCGGCCACCTGGCGTGGGATCGAGGCTGCCCTGCTGTTTCCACCACTGCGGCTCGAACAGGGATTGCCTGGCGGATTCGAGTAGACTTGCAGCGCTGGCGGCGAACAGCACCACACCGCCCGCATCACGCCGGATTTGGCCGACCAACGCTCCGGGCTGCGCCGAGAGATCGATCAACGGATGACCTTGAGACCCGAAACACCGCCGGCACGAGTCTGCCTGCTACGGCTGTCTGCCATCGGAGATACCTGCCACGCACTGTTCGTGCTGCGCGCCCTGCAGGCAGCGTGGCCAAAAACGGAATTTACCTGGATCATTGGCAAGCTCGAAGCCAGATTGATGGTGCCGCTGCTGCCCGAAGTGGAGTTTATCATCTTCGACAAGCGGGCAAGCTTCACCGAATGGCTCCGCGTCCGGACCTTGCTCGCGACCCGGCGGTTCGACCTGCTGCTGCACATGCAACTGGCGCTGCGGGCAAGCCTGCTGAGCACCCTCGTGCATGCCCCGGTCAGGCTTGGCTTCGACCGTGCGCGTGCGCGCGAACTGCAATGGCTGTTCTGCAACACGCACATTGCGCCAGGTTCACGGGAACATGTCCTCGATTCGCTGCTGGGTTTCGTGCGTGCCTGTGGTGTCGAACCGGGCAGGCCACAGGCGCGCCTGACGCTGCCTGCCGATGCGCTGGATTACGGCCTTGAGATCGCCCCCGATGATCGACCGACGCTGCTCATCAGTCCCTGCTCCAGCCGGCCCGTGCGCAACTGGCTCGCGGACCGGTATGCCGCGGTCGCCTCGCATGCCGTCCGGCGACACGGCATGCGGGTGGTGCTGGTGGGGGGACCGAGCCAGACCGAGCGGCTGATGGGTGAGGCCATCGCTTCAGGGACCGATGTGAGTCTGGTGAATCAGATCGGCCGGGACACGCTGCCCAGGCTCCTGGGGCTGATCCAGCGCGCCACCGTATTGCTCACCCCCGATTCAGGTCCCGCACACATGGCAACACTGGTGGGTACGCCGGTCATCGGACTGTACGCGGCCACCAATCCGGCGCGCAGCGGTCCCTACGGGAGCCTGGAGCTGTGCGTGGATCGTTACGAAGCCGCTTGCCTGAAGCTGCGGGGCAAGCCTTCGACGGCGCTGCCCTGGACCGAAAAGATCGAAGAACCCGGAGTCATGGACCTGATCGGGGTGCAGGCGGTGACCGAGCGGCTCGACGAGGTGATGCGACGTCGCGGCTTTGGCTAGAATGCCGGCACCATGAGCGCAAACGACATCCTGGTGCCGGTGTCTCCCGGCGAACTGATGGACAAGATCACCATCCTGAGGATCAAGTCGGCTCGCATCCAGGACCCTTCCAAACTGGTCAATGTGCGCCGCGAGCTCGAAGCGCTGGAGGCCACCTGGCGCGCGCATCCTTTTTCCGGCCAGGACATCCATGCCGAGGAACAGGCCCTGCAGCAGGTGAACGAAAGGCTCTGGGAAATCGAAGATGACATCCGCGACAAGGAACGGGCGCGGAGCTTCGATGCCGGATTCATCCGCCTGGCCCGCGCCGTCTATGTCGAGAACGATGAACGGGCAGCCATCAAGAAGCGCATCAACCTGAAGCTCGGCTCATCGCTGGTGGAGGAAAAATCCTACCGCGATTACAAGGGCTGAGGATCAGGCCACGAGCGGGCGCCGGAACCCGGTGCGGGGCTCGCCGCGACCCCCGTTCCACACTATCGCTTGAGCGTGTACTCCGCCCCGCAATAGCCACACTTGGCCCAGCCTGTCTCCTCGATCGGCAGGTACACGCGCGGGTGGGAATTCCACAGGTACATGCCTGGCATCGGGCAACACAGCGGCAGATCGGCTTCGGTCACCTCATACTCATGTCTGGCATTGCCCTGGATGAGCCGGTGTTTCGTGTGGGTTGGGGACGGCTGGCTGGCGGCATTCATGATCGTGTGCCCGCAACTTTATCGCATCCCGGTGCCGGCTGCACGCCCCGGGCCGAACACCGCGTCCCAGATCTGCCTGACCCGGGCCCGCGTGGATTCGTACGGAGCTGCCTCCACCACCCGCTCGCCGCTGCTTTCCAGTGACAGCCGGTGCAGCACGCCGCGGAATTCGCGGTAAGTCTGCGCCAGCCAGTCCGCGACGGGCGCCTCGAGAAGGCCCGTGGACACCAGCGCCTCGAGCTGACGGATGTTGTCCGGCCAGGCCAGGAGCTGCGGATGTTCATGCGCATGGGCCAGCACCCAGTACTGCACCAGGAACTCGATGTCGCCGATGCCACCCGCATCCTGCTTGATATCGAACTGTCCGTCCTTGGCCTCCGACAGCTCTGCGCGCATGCGCGCGCGCATTTTCTCAACTTCCATGCGCAGATTGTCCCGGCGCACTGCATGCGCCAGTACACGGCGCCGCACCGCCTCGAATTCGGCGCACAACGCCGCATCACCGGCCACCGCACGTGCCCGCAGGAGCGCCTGATGCTCCCAGGTCCACGCCTCTTCGCGCTGATAGCGTTCGAAGGCCTCGATGCCGGTCATCAGGAAGCCGCCCTTGCCGTTGGGCCTCAGGCGCATGTCCACCTCGTACAGACGACCCGCTCCCGAATGCATGGTCAGCAGATGCACGATGCGCTGGCCCAGGCGCAGGAAAAACACGCCGTTGTCCACCGGCCGCTTTCCGGTGGTCTGCTGCAACTCGCCGGTGGAATCGTGCAGGAACACCAGATCCAGATCCGAGCCATATCCCAGCTCGAGTCCACCCAGCTTTCCGTATCCCGCCACCGCGATGCGAACCGTACGCGGCGGAGCACCCGGCGAATCCCTGCACTGCGGCACGCCATGCGTGGCAGTGATCTGTGCCCAGGCCAGATCCATGCAGCATTGCAGGATCAGCTCGGCGATATCGGTCAGCCGGTCGCTGACTTTCATCAGCGGCAGGCGGCCCGTGAGATCGGCCAGCGCCACGGCAAAGGTGGCTGCCTTCTGGAATTCCCGCAACGCCTCGACCTGCCGTTCGGGATCATCCGCCGCTACCCGGCCCATGCGGGCCGCCAGCTCGGCCGCAAACCCCGCGCGCGAAGGCAGCTCATGGAACAGCCGGGCATCGATCAGCTCATCGAGCAGCAGCGGAAATTCGGCAATCTGCCGCGACAGGAAGCTGCTGATCTGGCACACCTGAATCAGGCGTTCGAAGGCCGCAGGCTGTTCCACCAGCAAGGCAAGATAGGAGGATCGGGAACCGATGGCCTCCAGCACGCGCAGCACCCGCGTGAGAATCATCGCGGGCCCGTTGCTGCGCGCGGATTGTTCAATCAACCGTGCCAGGAGCTGACGCACCCGTCGCCGCCCGCTCTCATCCAGCCGCCGCCACGCACCACCCTGGTGGTAGTCGACCAGAGATCCAGCCACTTCCGCGGCCGCCTGCGAATCGAACCCGCGAGCCACGAGCTCCTGCGTGATCACACCCGCGTCGCCGCCCAGCCAGGCCATGCTGCCGGCAGGCTGGGACCGCTCCTGCCGGGCAGGGCCCAGCACCAGTGCCGCGAACTGCCCGGCAACGATGCTGCGTGCGTCCGCAATCGACTGTGCCGCGGGCGGCCAGCTGTCGTGGCCAAGCGCAACTGCCAGTCGCAGGCGGTCCAGATCATCCACCGGCAGGCTGTGGCACTGCTGGTCCCGGATCATCTGCAAGGTGTTCTCGGCCTTGCGCAGCAGAAGATAACTGCGGGTCAGCGCCTCGACCGCCGCTTCGCCCAGGAACCGCTCCCCGGAGAGCAGGGGCAGCACGTCCAGGATGCCGGCATTCTGCAGACGCGGATCGGTGCCACCTCGCACCAGCTGGAAGGACTGCGCGATGAATTCGATTTCGCGGATGCCGCCGTCGCCGAGCTTGAGGTGATCGACCCGGTCGCGGCGTACGACTTCGCGCGCGATGAGCGACTTCATCTCGCGCAGCGACTCGAACACACCGAAGTCCAGGTACCGGCGGTACACGAAGGGGCGCACGTAGTCGCGAAAGGTTCCGGCATAGCCTTCCGCGCCGACGATGGGCCTGGCCTTGATCCAGGCATAGCGCTCCCAGTCGCGACCGTGCTGCTGCAGGTAATCCTCCAGCGCGTCGGTGCTGATCGCCAGAGGACCGCTCTGTCCGAAAGGACGCAGACGCATGTCCACCCGGCATACGAAACCATCCTCGGTCACTGCATCGAGCAGGCGGATCAGCAGGTTCCCCACCCGCTTGAAGTACTCGGCATTGTCGAGCACCCGCGGCCCGCTGCTCTCCCCGCTTTCCGAATACAGGAAGATGAGGTCTACATCGGATGAGAAATTGAGTTCGCGACCCCCGAGTTTGCCCATGCCAAGGACGATCAGTTCCGCCGGGCTGCCTGAAGGCGTCCGGGCCTGCCCGAAGATGGGCTCGAGCAACCGGATGGCCGTGCCGGATGCGGCTCGAATCACCTGATCTGCCAGGCCCGAAAGGGCGCGCAGGGTCTGCTCGACCGTGGCCTCACCATTGAGATCGCGCCACAGGAGACGCACCATCTCGCGCCGCCGCCATTGCCGGAGCTGTGTCATGGCCTGCGCTTCGTCCGATTGCGGATCGATGTGCAGCGGCTCCGATGCCTCGCCAGCGCCTTCGTGCAGCAGTTTCAGCAACAGTCCGGTGTCGCGCAGCAGTGCCAGCGCCGAAAATTCGCTCAGCGCCACGCACCGGCTCAGACTCCGCCATCGGGCCAGCTCTATGCCGCGGCAGGCTTGCGCGAGTTCAGACACTTCGAGCACCCGCTCCCACCAGCGGGAGACGGCCGGGCGGAGCGGTGGCGGAAGATGCGCCAGATTGAAACCGGCGGAAGATGTGCTCATGCCCATCCGTATATCAGAAGCCGCAAGTCTGGACCCTACAGCGTCTTTTCCATGAACAGGCTCAAGGGATCCGGCCGGTATCGGCCGAAGGGGCCGCGCTCACGGTAACCCAGGCGACGATACAGGCCAATGGCCTCGGGCTGGCTGATGCCGGTCTCCAGGCGTGCAAGCCTGATTTGCCGGTCGCGCAGCTCATCCTCCAGCACCTGCATGATGGTCTTGGAAATTCCCTTGCCGCGATGCTCCGTCTGGACGAACACCCGCTTGATCTCCCCGTACGAGCCGTCATCGTCCATGAACTTCACTGCACCACAGCCCACGAGCTGCGCATCGCACCACGCACCGAGCATCAAGGCCTTCGGTCCCAGCAGCGTGCCGATGTCTTCCAGATGATTGCTTTCGGCCGGGTACAGACCGCCCAGGTATTCGTCGGTCAATCGCACCAGTCGGGCAAGTTCCGCGGACCGGGTTTCAATCCGGCGGATACTGGCCACACTCACGCTGCACAGGCCTGCACGAACGCAAGGACCAGCGGCGGGCAGCGTCCGTCGAGCGCGGCGCGCTCCGGCTGGAACAGCGTGGCGATGAAAAACGGATGTGTCTGGAGTTCCACTGCGCGTACCTCGCCATGCGGATCGAGACCGGTGGCGTGCAGGGATCCCCAGGTGATCTGGTCCTGGAGACGGGGATTCATGCCGTAACGGCAATGATAGGTCTCCGTGACGACAGGCTGGCCGTAGGCCTGTGCCAGGAGCGAGCCCGGTTCGCATCTGACCTCCGCCTGCTGATCGATCAGAGCACATTGCAGTGGAGCGATGACCGGCAAAACCGTCCGCGGAGCATATTCGGCATGATTCGCCGCGCGCCAGCCACGGACATTGCGCACATGCTCGAGGATCACATGCTGGAAGCCGCCGCAGGTGCCGAGAAACGGGACCTGATGCTCGCGCGCATGGCGGATCGCAGCGAGCGCGCCCTGCGGGTTGTGATAAGGACTGCCCGGCACACACCACAAGCCATCGTAAACCTCGATCTGGCGAGCCGAGAGGATGTCTTCTGTGCCGATCCAGTCCGGAACGACCTCGATACCCGTGAGTTCACCGGCCAGGCGCAAGGCTTCGGGAATGGCGCGGTGAGCGGCAATCGACGGGTCGAAATCCCCGACGAGCCCCACGCTGACGACGGGCCGAAGGGCGGGAGAAATTTCTGACATGCCGTGGTGGTCCTTCTTTGAAGGGAGCAATCATGGCATACCGGAGCCCGGAACGGTGGTGTCAGTACCGGACCGTCACAATGTCGAGTGCCGCCCTCAGTAACTGACCGAAACCGTGATCGTGTCGGTGTAGCTCCCCGGCACTGCAAGCCGGTTGGCGGCACTGTCAGGCAGCCGGCCATAGACCGTCACGGTCCTTGCGGTGGCAAGGCCGGCGCCGGTGCCACCGCGAGTGAAAGTCGAAGCCGTCCCGTCACCGAAGATCCGGCTTCGCGCCGAATTGGTGTACAGGTTGTACTGGAGCAAGCCCGCCGCAGACCCCATCAGCCGCTGCGCATATGTCCCGCCCCCGGTACTGCCGGCATCGAGGGATACGGTGAACGAAGTACCCCGGGTGCATCGCACCCGGATCGCCGTGTTGGCGTTCCTCGCCCCGCCACCGGGTGTGTAAGGGGGAAAAGCCAGTGCCGTCACTGACGCACGACAGCTCGACTGGAGGCGGGTGGTCACGGCCATGGTCGAGTTGGCGGTGGCTGCCGGCACCGGACTGCCGGCCAGCGCAAGCAGAAACAGGGCAGCCAGAAGCCTCCACATCATGATAGAACCTCAAACCCGCGGTCAGCCTGAACGGCCAGGCGCCCATTGTCGCGACATATGACCCCCACACCGGGAGCTGCGTCGCATTCCAGGCAATTGCGGCTCAAGTATCACCGGAATCTGCCGGTGTCCTCACAAATCCGCCCTGCCGGCACACCAGCGATCGTGCAGGTTGCCGCCCTTCAGCCCTGCGCACCTGGCGATGGCATCGTTCGCATCCCGATGCTATCTTTTTTCAATGATGAACGACCCGATTCCCGAGTCGGCACGCGCGATGATCGGCAAGAAGAAGACGCGCCATTGTGAGGTCACACGCCGGGACATCCGGCGCTTTGCCCAGGCCATTGGCGCCATGGATCGTGTGCATTACGACGAGCAATACGCCCGCACCACCCGCCATGGCTGCATCGTCGCGCCCCCGTTGTTCTGCCAGTCGCTGACCTACGAAGACGTGCCGCCGTCGCAGCTTCCGGCCGATGGTTCACCCCTGGAGCTGTTCGTGCCGATTCCTGCCCAGCGTGCCGTGGGTGGCAGCAGCGAATACACCATCCATCGCCTGGTCCGCGCCGGCGATGTCATCACTGTGACCTCCCAGCTGAAGGACCTGTATACCCGGCAGGGCAAGACGGGCCTGCTGTACATGGTGGTAGTCGAGACGGTGTTCGAAGACGCGGATGGCGCACCTGTGGCGGCCGAAACCGCCACGTACATCAAGCGCGTCTGAGCCGATCATGAGCACTTCACTGGGCAAGCTGCAGACCCCCGTTCCCATTCCCGAGCTGAAGGTCACGCCGGACCACACGCAGATCTTCATGTTCAGCGCCGCGACCTGGAACCGCCATCACATCCACTACAGCAAGGATGCGGCGATGGCGGAGGGCCTGCCCGATGTCGTCGTGCAGCGCGCATTTATCGGCAACCTGTTCGCACGACAACTCAGCGAATGGATGGGTGATGCCGGCGAGATCCGTGAGCTGGGCTGGAAAGTCACGCAAAGCGCCGTGCCGGGTTGTGAACTCACCATCAGGGGCACCGCGGTCGCAGATGAGATACGGCCAGCGGGCCGCGAGATCGATTGTGAACTTTCGATGGTCGATGCGCAGGGGCGCACCATCGCCACAGGTCACGCCCGCTTGGGTGTTGCAGCAGGCAGATCCACATGACATCCCTTGCCGTCAGCGTCATCGTACCCACCTACAACCGGGCCAAACTCCTGCCGAATGCGCTGGATTCCATCCTCAACCAGCTGCAGCCTGGCGATGAAATCCTGGTGGCCGATGACGCCTCGACCGACGATACCGCCCAGGTCATGAAACGTTACGGCCCTCCGGTTCACTTCCATGCGTTCGAACATGGGGGTGCGGGTGTCACGCGCAATCGGGCTATCGCATTGGCAAAAAATCCGCTGGTGGCGTTCCTGGATTCGGACGACCAATGGCTGCCCGGCAAGATTCAGCTGCAACGGCAACTCATGGAGCAGCGGCCTGACGTGCTGTTCTGCTTCAGCAATTTCGCGGTCCGCAGGACCGACGGCTCGGTGAAGCACCAGCAACTGAACGAGTGGAACAACGACAAGCGAGGCTGGAACCATATCCTGGGGCCGGGCCAGCCGTACTCACGCATCGCCCCGTTGCCTCCGGACATCGTGGATTTTCAGGTGCACACGGGTGACCTGTATCTGGCCGAGCTCAACGGTGATCACATTCTGACCTCCACGCTGATGGTGCGGCGCGAAGCTGCGGGAGATGCGCTGCGGTTTTCGGAGGATCTGCCTGTCCTCGAGAACAAGGAGTGCTTCGCAAGGCTTTCTGGAACGGGGCCGGCTGCCTATCTGGACACGGAAACCACGATGCAGGTCCGCCATGCCGGTCCGAGGCTCTCCGCCGCCCACAAGCTTGGCTGGTCCTCGGCACGCCTCACCGTCATGGAGCGGGTGTGGATGAAGGACGAGGCATTCGTGGCAAAACACGGGGCTCATCTTCAGAAGCTGGTGCAGGCCGAACACCTGAACCGCGCACACCTGCACTTGGGACTTGGCATGTCGAAGGAAGCACGCGCGGATCTTCGCCACGTGCCCGGAAGTCCGCGGAGCTACCGCCTGCTGGCGATGTTGCCCGCGCCGCTGCTCAAGGGGACAGTTATCCTGCGACGAATCCTGCTCCGCAAGAGCGCTTAGAAGCGAGCAGGTTCTGGCAGGCTCCCAGACTCTTCAGGGTCGGGCACGAGTCATGGATCAGGCCAGCGCCTTGATGGCCGAAGCGTAATCGGGCTCCTGGGTGATTTCCGGCACCAGCTGGGCATGCAGCACCTTGTCGCTTTCGTCGAGAACGACAACGGCACGGGTAGCCACCCCCGCCAGCGGGCCTTCTTCCAGCGCGACGCCGTAGTCCTTCAGGAACTCACGGCCACGCATGGTCGAAAGCATGGTGACGTTCTTGATGCCTTCGGCACCACAGAAGCGCCCCTGCGCGAACGGCAGGTCGGCCGAAATGCACAGCACGGCCGTATTGCGGAGACCCGCCGCATCCTGGTTGAAGTGGCGAACCGAGGCTGCGCACACGCCGGTGTCGATGCTGGGAAAAATGTTCAGGACCTTGCGCTTTCCGGCGAAGTCCTTGAGGCTTTTGTCCGACAGGTCACCCGCGACCAGTTTGAAATCATGCGCCTTGCTGCCAACCTGGGGGAAAGTACCGCCGACTTGAACGGGATTGCCGCGAAAATTGACCTTCGACATGAGAAGCCTCCAGCGGGAAAGAACAGCAACCACCGATATTGGGGTGTCGAGGGCGCTATTCAAGCAGCATCACCTGCAAAAGTCACACGCCCCTCGATGTCGCGCATGGATTATCTGGCGCGCACATGTTGCCCGGCGTCGGGTCCGCACGGCATCGCGGGCGGTGGCGACGAGGCCAGGACGGGGAGTAACATCCATGCGTGTGGTGGGTGGAATGTCATGCAGCGAGGACGCCCCCTGTCGTCAAGTGAAACAGGCGGTTGCAGAAGGAGCCAGATGTTTATCCGCCTTTTTCGTCCAGAATCATCGCGACACTTTCGTCGCCTAAGTAATAGTTAGGCGCCATGTGGTTCGACCTTGCGGCACTTGACGACGTCGGCACATCCTACGCCAACTCGCTTGGCAAAGCTCTGGCGTTGGCGCAAGCGTTCGAGGAAGACTGTAAGTACGTATTAACAATCGCCAATCTTTCAATAGAGGCCGACTCCGGGCGGATTTCCTCGCTTGCCGATGTTTCAAGCTATTCAGAGAGGCTGGCAGCTTCCTTCAAGCTTGGTCGAGACGTCGTACAGTTTCGCGCGCGGCATTCTCAAAGTTCGGAGGACGTTGCGACCCTGGTCCGAGGTGCGCAGGCACGAAACTACATTGCGCATGAAGCGGCTCATCCGTTGCTGCATGGCAAAAGTGCGAGAAAGGCGATTCAGGACAATCTTCCGCACTACGAAAAGGAAGTTGTGGCACTGGCTGACGCAGCGCACAAGATTTCCTGTTGGAGCTTTGAGATTCAGGAGCACTCTGCGCCGCCGCCGAGATTCGCACGTACGTACTCCGAAGACGCTGCTGCATGGGTCTTGTATGAAGTTCGCAATATTCGGGATGGCGTCTAACAACCGCATGCAGCGATCACGTGAATGATTAAGTGCCATGCTCAACCCCGTAGCGCACGCGTCGCCGATGCGGAGCGTTAGGCCTCACTGAAAGGTAATCGTGTGCTTCACCCTAATCAGTTTCAGGTCAACGAAGCGTGGATAGCGTTCCGCTTGAACGACGCGCCAATTCCGACGGATCAGGAGGGCCCGGCCAATTGCTTCGCACTAATGGATGCTGCAAGCTGCTTTCTCCTATGCGCGGAGGCCATTCGCGCGAGCTCGGCCGAACCCTCCACGGGAGAGTTTCGACGCATGCTCCAGAAAGGTCGAAAGCACAAGCAAGCACTTCCAAGAACACTGTTTGTAGCACGTGAACAAGTCTCGGATTTGATGACTCACGAGGCTACGCGGCAGAACATTTCCGTAGTGTCGGTTCCGGAGAGCGAACTTCTGTTATTCATAGGCGAAGCGCGTGAGAGCTTTGGTCAGCAAATCTCAGGCGGCCCGCTGTGAGGTCTAACGCGGGCGTTAGACCTCGCAAGACCTCCGTTTGCTCTCTCGACAGATTGTAACTACAATTAATTCGTGGTTACCTGGGACGAAAGGAAGCGCCTCCGGAACATTCGAGTTCACGGGCTGGATTTCGCAGGCTGTGAGGTCATCTGGGACGACTTCACAATTACTCGCGAAGACATTCGTGAACGCTATGCGGAGCAGCGGTTGGTCACGTTTGGACGCCTCAACTGCCAGGTTGTCGTGTTGGTTTACACGGAACGTCCCAGAGGGCCCCACATTATTTCCCTGCGAAGGGCAGAAGGATATGAAGCGCGCTACTACGTTGCAGAAGCCAAGAAGTTTCAAGGCGAAGTCTAAGGATTCAGACAATCCGCCCTGGTCGGAGGAAATGTTCGGTCCGCCGGTCTTAAAGAAAGGCCGCGGTC
Source organism: Steroidobacteraceae bacterium (assembly GCA_044226785.1). Lineage (GTDB taxonomy): Bacteria > Pseudomonadota > Gammaproteobacteria > Steroidobacterales > Steroidobacteraceae > TMP-86. The sequence goes on from JBGAGK010000011.1 coordinate 104,736, forward strand.
CCCAACGCACACCGACAAAGGTGCAGACGACCATTCGCTTGGATGCCGATGTGCTTGCGTACTTCCGTGCTACTGGTCCCGGCTACCAGACCCAGATAAATGACGCTTTGCGCAGGGTTGTGAAGCGAGATCTAACATCGCGTATATGGACTCCTCCCGCAAGCAGAAAGAGCACCCGAGGTCGATGACCGCGCGGGATTTTGCCGGCAGGCGTATATCCGGCATCTGTCGCGGAATCGTTGAGCCCCGTGCCAGCATGGAATCTGCGTCACCGCGGCGCCAACCGTTACCAGCAGCACAGGGTCTGCCAGCGTTCTTGTCGGCGTCATGCGGTGTGGGGTGAACCCGGTTGTCCATCTGGCTGCATGTGCGGTTCCGGACAGCAGGTAGAATGGGTCTTTCATGATTCTTCAGATCAGGGTGAAGCCGCGGTCCAGGGTGTCGGAACTCTCCCAGGCCACGGACGGCACCTGGATCGCAAAGTTGAAGTCGCCACCGGTCGACGGAAAAGCGAATGAAGAACTGGTGAATCTGGTTGCGGAGAAATTCCAGTGCCGGAAATCTGCGGTATCCATCAAGGCCGGAACGTCCAGTCGAACAAAGCTGGTGAAGGTCGTCGAACAATGATGGACACGCCGCTGCCCTGCCATTCGCTCCCTGTCACGCCAACCTGATGCCATGACCAACCCCGTCACCCTGTCCCTGCCGGTCCTGCGCGACGCTGCCAGTCGCGTACACTCGGTGCTTCCCGCGACGCCGCAGTACCGCTGGCCGCTGCTCGAGGCGCAGCTCGGGGGTGGTGTCGAGCTGTGGGTCAAGCACGAGAATCATCTGCCCGTGGGCGCATTCAAGGTGCGCGGCGGCCTCACCTACTTCGATCACCTGCTGGTGGGCGCGGTCGCACCGGCTGGCGTGATCAGCGCCACGCGCGGCAACCATGGACAGTCGATTGCCTTTGCAGCGGCACGCCATGGCATCCGCGCGACCATCGTCGTGCCACTGGGCAACAGTCGCGAGAAAAATGCCGCGATGCGTGCGCTCGGCGCCCGGCTGGTCGAGCACGGGAGCGACTTCCAGGCTGCGCGCGAGCATGCGCAGGCGCTGGCCGCGCAGCGCGGGTGGCACATGGTGCCGTCCTTCCATCCCGATCTGGTGGCCGGCGTCGCGAGCTATGCGCTGGAGTTGTTCGATGCCGTGTCGCCGCTCGACGCAGTGGTGGTGCCGATTGGCCTGGGGTCCGGCGCCTGCGGCGTGATCGCCGCGCGCGATGCGCTTGGCCTGTCCACCGAGGTGATCGGCGTCGTTTCCAGCGGCGCACCCGCGTATGCGCTGTCGCTCGAGGCGGGCCGCGTGATCGCGCACGAGGTCACCACCGTGCTGGCTGACGGCATGGCCTGCCGGCTGCCCGATGCGGCAGCGCTTGATTGCCTGCATCGCGGCCTCGCAGGCATCGTGCAGGTCAGTGATGCCGAGATCGCCGTTGCGATGCGCCTGCTGTTCGAGTGCACCCATCAGGTCGCCGAAGGCGCTGGCGCCGCCGCACTCGCGGCGGTGCTGCAGCAGCGCAAACGCTTCGCCGGGCGCCGTGTCGCCGTGATCCTGAGCGGTGGCAACGTCGATCGCGATGTTTTTGCCCAGGTGCTGAGCGCCGACCCTGCTCCACGCCCCGACCGCTGACCCCCCGCGGGTGGGGATTTCGACGTGCGCCCTGCCGGGCGCACCAAAAAAAAAGAGCGGGCCATCGAGGCCCGCTCTTCGTTTCAAGGCACGGCTGCGCGAGCACCGACGGTGCCCGCGCAACGGACTTACATGTCCATGCCGCCCATGCCGCCCATGCCGCCCGGAGGACCGGCGTGGGAATGCTCCTCATCCTTCGGCGCCTCGGCGATCATCACCTCGGTGGTGAGCAACAGGCCTGCCACGGAAGCCGCGTTCTGCAGGGCCAGACGCGTCACCTTGGTCGGATCCAGGATGCCCATGTCGATCATGTCGCCGTACTCGCCCGAAGCGGCGTTGTAACCGAAGGTTCCCTTGCCCTCGCGCACCCGGTTCAGCACCACCGCGGCGTCTTCGCCAGCGTTGGCGACGATCTGGCGCAGGGGCTCTTCGATGGAGCGGGACAGGATGCGGATGCCCGTGGTCTGGTCATCGTTGGCTCCAGTGAGCTTCTCGATGGCCTTGAGCGCGCGCACCAGCGCCACGCCGCCGCCCGGCACCACGCCTTCCTCAACCGCCGCACGGGTGGCGTGCAGCGCATCTTCGACGCGAGCCTTCTTTTCCTTCATCTCGACCTCGGTGGCAGCGCCGACCTTGATCACGGCCACACCGCCGGACAGCTTGGCCACGCGCTCCTGGAGCTTCTCCTTGTCGTAGTCGGAAGTCGCTTCCTCGATCTGCGCGCGGATGCTCTCCACCCGTGCCTTGATGTCGGAGGCCTTGCCGGCACCGTCGATGATGGTGGTGTTCTCCTTCTCGACCACGATCTTCTTGGCTTCGCCCAGATCGTTGATGGTGGCCTTTTCGAGCGACAGGCCGACCTCGTCGGAGATGACCGTACCGCCGGTCAGGATGGCGATGTCCTGCAGCATGGCCTTGCGACGATCGCCAAAGCCCGGCGCCTTGACACCGGCCACCTTGACGATGCCGCGGATGGTGTTGACCACCAGGGTTGCCAGGGCTTCACCTTCCACGTCCTCGGCCACGATCAGCAGCTGGCGACCGCTCTTGGCGATGCTCTCGAGCAGCGGCAGCAGCTCACGGATGTTGGAGATCTTCTTGTCGACCAGCAGGATCAGCGGCTTGTCGAGCTCGGCCGTCTGGTTCTGCTGGTTGTTGATGAAATACGGGGACAAGTAGCCGCGATCGAACTGCATGCCTTCGACCACTTCCAGCTCGTTCTGCAGGCCCGAGCCCTCTTCCACGGTGATCACGCCTTCCTTGCCGACCTTGTCCATGGCATCCGCAATGGTCTTGCCGATGCTCTCGTCGGAATTGGCCGAGATGGTCCCGACCTGGGCAATCGCCTTCTGGTCCTTGCACGGCTTGGACAGCCGCTTCAACTCGTCCGTGGCCGCCACGACGGCCTTGTCGATGCCGCGCTTCAGGTCCATCGGATTGATGCCGGCGGCTACAGCCTTCAGGCCCTCGCGGATGATCGCCTGAGCCAGCACGGTGGCCGTAGTGGTGCCGTCTCCCGCCTCATCGGAGGTGTTGGACGCGACTTCCTTGACCATCTGCGCGCCCATGTTCTCGAACTTGTCCTTCAGCTCGATTTCCTTCGCGACCGACACGCCGTCCTTGGTGACGGTGGGTGCGCCGAAACTCTTGTCCAGAACCGCATTCCGGCCCTTGGGGCCGAGGGTGACCTTGACCGCATTGGCCAGGATGTTGACACCCTTGAACATGCGGGAACGGGCGTCATCACTGAAACGTACGTCTTTTGCTGCCATGTGAAATCCTCGAATCTGTGTATAGGGTTGATGGAGGCGGGAGCTTTACTTGCTCTCGATCACCGCCATGACGTCTTCTTCACGCATGACGACCAGCTCGTCGCCATCCATCTTCACTTCGGTGCCGCTGTACTTGCCGAAGAGGATCTTGTCGCCGACCTTGACATCGAGCGGACGGACTTCACCGCTTTCGAGGATCTTGCCCTTGCCGACGGCAACGACCTTGCCGAAAACGGGCTTCTCCGTCGCGGTGTCCGGGATCAGGATCCCACCGGGTGACTTACGCTCTTCTTCCTCACGTTTCACAATCACACGATCATGAAGTGGACGAATCTTCATAGGACCAGACTCCTGATGCTTGTTGAGAGACGAATCGAATTTGGTTGAGGGAGAGTTGTTAGCACTCTCCCTCGGCGGCTGCTAATGATAGCGGCTGATTTCCGGGATTCAAGGGGGGATGAGATAATTTCGGCCCATGCGCCCCACTCTTCCCATGTTGTTGTTCCTGCTGCCTGTCATGGCCCTGGCCAAACCCTGGTGGATGAAGGACAGCCCGGCAAACGAGGCGGATTTCCTGCCTCCCGATCAGGCTTTCAAGGTATCGAGTTACGTGGACGGAGCGCTGGTCCGCGTGCGATGGGATATTGCCGACGGGTATTACCTGTATCGGAAAAAATTTGACATAAACCCGGAGAGCGTGGGGCTCACGCTCGATACGCCGCAGTTCCCGCCAGGAGCCAGTCACACTGACCCCTATCTGGGAACCCAGGAGATTTTCGAACAACGGGCCGAAGCCCTGGTCGCATTCCATCGCAATGATGCCGGCGCGCACCCGATCCAGATCAAGGTGAGCTACCAGGGCTGCGCGAAGGCCGGCCTGTGTTATCCCCTGATGGTCAAGGTCCTGGATCCGGGATCGATGCCGGTGGATTCTGCGCCGCTGTCATCGAAGACATCTGACCGTTACTATCCGGGTCATTCAATGACCAGTCCCTCTGTCCCCGGGCCGGGCAGAATGAGCCCGGGTGCAATCATGTTGGCCTGCCTGTCCGGCATCCTCGCGTTCTTCCTCGCCGGTCTTGCTCGCCGCACCGCCCGATCGGGCCCACCATGAAATCGGGTTGGCGATGGGCCTTGATCGCCATGGTCTCGGTGGCAGCGGTCTGGACCGGTCTCGACCTGTCTCAGCGGATCGGGCGCCCGCCGCTGTCGGCCGTGTCGCCCCCGACCCCCTCGTCGGAACCCGCGCTGCTGGAACCGGAGATCGCACCCCAGCCCGGTATCCGGCCGGCCACTTCGATCCCGGCGCAACTTCCTGCGTTTCTGCTGAAGGATCTGCAGGGCCGACCTACCTCCGCGGCCCGTTGGCAGGGCAAGTCGCTGATGATCAATTTCTGGGCAACCTGGTGTGCACCGTGCCGGCGCGAGATCCCGCTGCTTCAGAGCCTGCACGGGGAATTCGGCGGAGAGGAATTCGAGGTGATCGGGATAGCCGTCGACTTTCCAGACAAGGTCCGCAGCTTCCGGGACCAGTTCGGAATCACCTATCCCCTGCTGGTCGGCGAGCAGGAGGCGCTGGACCTGATCTCCCGGCTGGGAGTGGCCACTCCCGCCTTTCCCTTCACCGTGTTCACCGACCGCCAGGGGCGCGTGGTCACGCTGTATCTGGGGGAGCTCAAGAGACCGGTGGTGGCTGCCATCCTGGCTGCCGTGAAGGATGTGGATCAAGGCCGCCTGGATCTGCCGGCGGCCCAGGCCCGCATCGAGTCCGAGGTACGCGCCCTGCGCAAGAAATCCCGGACCGGCTGAGCGCGGATCGCAGCTGTTCCAGGCAGCTGCACACCGCTCCAGATTGCGTGTTTTCCCTGATTTAGGCGCGGATCGATGCAAAAGCTTGCATTTTCACCCCCTGATCCGGTTAACATCTCGCACCCGGATACACGGCAACAAGAGCTGCATACCGCCCCGTGCCACGCATTCTGTTGATCAATGGCCCCAATCTCAACCTGCTCGGCACCCGTGAGCCCGACATCTACGGTGCCGCGACGCTGCCCCAGATCGAACGGCAGCTCGGGCAGCAGGCAAAGGCGAGGGGCCTTGATCTGGAATGCTTCCAGAGCAATGCCGAACATGCACTGGTCGAAAGGATACAGGCCGCCGGCACCGACGGGACTGCGTTCCTGATCATCAACCCGGGCGCGTTCTCCCACACCAGCGTTGCAATTCGCGATGCGCTGCTGGCAGTGAAGCTGTCGTTCATCGAAGTGCATCTTTCCAACGTATTCGCACGGGAAGGGTTCCGCCACCATTCGTATCTGTCGGACATCGCATCAGGCTGCATCGTCGGGCTGGGGCCGGTGGGCTACGAGCTTGCGCTCGAAGCCGTGGCCCGGCGCCTCGGCAAAGCCTGACCCACGACAACATCTGCGCCTTCGAGGTTCAAGCGGCAATGGATATTCGCAAAGTCAAGAAACTCATCGAACTGCTCGAGGAATCCGGCATCGCCGAACTCGAGATCTCCGAAGGCGAGGAGTCGGTCCGGATCAGCCGCTATGCGCGCGGAGGCGTCCCTGGCCCGCAGCAGCCGGCCATGGTGATCCAGTCCGTGCCACAGGCACCGATGGCCATGGCACCGGCCGCGATCCCGGCTGCGGCCGCTCCCGCGGCTGCCCCTGCGGATGACAAGGACCATACCGTTGCCTCTCCGATGGTGGGTACGTACTACTCCGCCGCCTCGCCGGGCGCCAAACCGTTCGTCGAACTGGGCATGGAGATCAGGGTCGGACAGGTCCTGTGCATCATCGAGGCCATGAAGATGATGAACCAGATCGAGTCGGAGCTGGCCGGCCGGGTGACCGCCATCCTGGCAAAGAACGGCGACCCGGTGGAATTCGGCCAGCCCCTGTTCATCATCGAATGACCGGTCCGGACATGGTTCGCTCCCTGCCGGCCCGCAACACCAGAATCGGTTCATGATCGAAAAAGTCGTCATAGCCAACCGAGGCGAAATCGCTCTGCGCATCCTGCGCGCCTGCCGCGAACTGGGCATCAAGACCGTCGCGGTACATTCCACCGCGGATTACAACACCAAGCACGTGTTGCTGGCCGACGAGACGGTGTGCATCGGTCCGCCGCAATCCAGCCAGTCTTACCTGAACATGCCGGCCATCATCAGCGCAGCGGAAGTCACCGATGCCGTGGCCATCCATCCCGGATACGGATTCCTGTCGGAAAATGCCGATTTTGCCGAGCGTGTGGAAAAGAGCGGTTTCATCTTCGTCGGTCCGCGTGCGGAAACCATCCGCACCATGGGAGACAAGGTCTCCGCCATCCGGGTGATGAAGGCAGCCGGTGTGCCCTGCGTCCCGGGGTCGGATGGTCCGCTGGGCCCTGATGCGGACGAAAATTTCCGCATCGCCAAGGACCTTGGCTATCCCATCCTCATCAAGGCCTCGGGCGGTGGCGGGGGCCGCGGCATGCGCGTCGTTCATACCGACGCCTCGCTCCTCAGCGCCATCAGCGTCACCCAGTCCGAGGCATTGTCCGCATTCGGCAATGCCGAAGTGTACATGGAGAAATTTCTCGACCAGCCGCGGCATATCGAATTCCAGGTGATGGCCGACAACTTCGGCAACACGATCCATCTGGGTGAACGTGACTGTTCGATGCAGAGGCGTCACCAGAAAGTGATGGAAGAGGCCCCGGCGCCCGGCCTCAGCGCCCGGCAACGCAAGGCCATGGGAGAGCGATGTGTCGACGCATGCAAGGCGGTGGGCTACCGCGGCGCCGGAACGCTCGAATTCCTGTACCAGAATGACAAGTTCTATTTCATCGAGATGAATACCCGCGTCCAGGTCGAGCATCCGGTGACTGAAATGGTCACGGGCGTGGACATCGTCAAGATGCAGCTGCTGATCGCAGCGGGAGAAAAGCTCCAGTACGCGCAGAGCGACATCCAGATCCGCGGACATGCGCTCGAGTGCCGCATCAATGCCGAGGATCCAAAGACCTTCATGCCCTCGCCCGGTCCGATCCGCCTGTGGCATGCGCCCGGCGGCCCGGGCATCCGGGTCGACAGCCACATCTACTCCGGATACCAGGTTCCGCCGTTCTACGATTCCATGATCGGCAAGGTCATCGCCCATGGCGAAACGCGTGAAACCGCCATCGCACGCATGCGCAACGCGCTGGCGGAGATGGTGGTCGAGGGAATCAAGAGCAACATTCCGCTGCATCAGGAAATCTGCAACCACGCAGCATTCCGGCAGGGCGGCACCGACATCCACTACCTGGAACGGCGTCTGGGCCTGAAGTAGCAGCCGGGCCGGCCTGCCCGCAAGCGCGTGGGCAAGATGCAGTACATCCAGATCGAATTTCCGCTGGCTGATGAGGACGGTGAGGCGTTGTCCGACGCGCTGACCGGTGTCGGCGCATTGTCGGTCACCTTCGCCGACCGCGGCGATGAACCCGTACTCGAACCAGGACCCGGCGAGGTGCGCCTGTGGCGGGATACGCTGGTGCGCGCCCTGTTCGATGATTCTCTTCCTGCGCAGCGGCGATTGCGGCAGGTGTGTGCCCTGCTCACGCCCTCCGTTGCCGGGAACGCGTGTGTCCATATCATCGAGGATCGCGCCTGGGAGCGGGAGTGGCTGCGGTATTTCCGGCCCATGCGCTTTGGTGCGCGCTTGCATGTCTGTCCCACCGATTGGCCCGACCCTCCCCCACCCGAGGCCGTCGTGGTGCGGCTGGATCCGGGTCTGGCATTCGGGACGGGCAGCCACGCGACCACCGCGCTGTGCCTGCGCATGATCGATGCCATCGACTGGAGAGGCCGTACACTGATCGACTATGGATGCGGATCAGGCATCCTGTGCATCGCAGCCCTGCTGCTGGGTGCGCGGTCGGCCGTGGGAGTGGACATCGATCCGCAGGCACTGTTCGCTCTGGACGACAATGCGCGTCGCAATGGCATATCGGATAAGATCGTCGCACAAGGTGTGGATGTCGAGCTGACTCCGGCCGATTGCGTGATCGCGAACATACTGGCCGGGCCGCTGATCGACCTCGCGCCACGGCTGACCCTGGTCTGCCGACCCGGGGGCACGCTGATCCTGTCGGGCATCCTCGATGCACAGGCGCAGTCAGTGCTGGACGCGTATGCACCGTGGTTCGATGCCGTACAGCACTGTCACGAAGATGGCTGGTCAGCCCTGAGACTGACACGCCACTGACTTGCCGCAAGTGTACATTGCACCGATCAGATCCGAGGAATTTCCGAGTCATCCGTGTTCACCCAGTGCCCCGCATGTCAGACCGTTTTCAAGCTCTCCGCCGAGACTCTGCGGGCGGCTGCGGGTGAGGTCCGCTGTGGCCGCTGCGCGGAACAGTTCAATGCCCTGCGGAGCCTCGCCGAAGATCCGCAGGCATTCGCCTCCATGCAGGTTCCGCAGGCCCTTCCCCAGACCCTCGCATCCGGTACGATCGGGGCTGCACTGCCGCTTCCGGAGCCGCAGCCCGATGTTGTCTTCGCAGATCCCGAACCCGACGAAACTGCATCGCCGACTCTCGCCGACGATCCGTCGCTTGCGTTCACCTTGCCACCCGGGGAGATCGACCGGATCTTCGTCGAGGCCCGACCGTACCATTTCGCACCGAGACGAGGTCCGCTGGCCCTGCAGGGCCTCGAGGATCTCGACCGCCAGGAGCCGCAAGCCTCCCCGGCACCGGCGCCGGAAGCTGCATTGCCGCCGGTGCAGGAATCGAGTACCCCTGCATCCGACGCAGCCCCCGATGAATCCACGCTCCTGCCCGAGCCGGATCAGGATCCGTCCATCCCCGTTCAGGAATCGTTTCATCCACCTGCCAGTGAAGGACTCGCGCCGGAACAATGGCTCGATCAGGCGCTGCCCACACGGAGCGCGCCGGATCTGGTGCCGCCACGGCGGACCGGGCGAACCCTGTGGATCGCAGGAGGGGTCGTGCTTGCCCTGATCTTCGCCGCACAACTCGTGCACCATTTCCGGGGCGAGCTGGCGCAGGCTTCGGTGATCGGCAACCCGTTGCGTGCCCTCTATGCGATGACGGGACACCCCATCGAGCTGCCGATGAATCTGTCGGCCTTCGAGATCCGTCCCTGGGGCGTCACGGGCGATACCTCGGCCGACGGCGTGCTGCGTGTCCGGGCCAGCCTCATCAACAACGCCGCCGAGCCGCAACCCTGGCCGCTCCTTCGTCTGAAGCTGGAGGACCGGTTCGGCGCACGGGTGGGCGCACGCGATTTTCTGCCCGCCGAGTACCTGCACCGGACTCCACCACGGATTCTGGGCCCCGGGGAACGGGCTGATCTGCTGATCGAAGTCGTCGATCCCGGCAAGAGCGCCGAAGGATTTGAACTGGACGTTTGTGAAGGCCGCGCGGGTGCGCGCGTCGTCTGCGCCAACGATCCGCCAGCCGGCGCCACCTCGCGCTGAAGGCCGGATGAACCATGCAGATCGGGCCTCATCGGCTGGAATCACGCGTCCTGATGGCACCCATGGCCGGCATCACCGACCGCGCATTCCGCCGGCTGTGCCGCCGGTTCGGCGCCGGGCTTGCAGCCGCCGAAATGCTCACTTCCGATACGCGCCTGTGGCATACGCGAAAGTCACGTCATCGCAAGGACTTCCGCGCAGAGTCCGGTCTGCGCGTGGTGCAGATCGCCGGTTGGGATCCGTGCATGATGGCGCAGGCTGCACGACGTTGCGTCGACGAAGGCGCGCAGATCATCGACATCAACATGGGCTGTCCGGCCAGGAAGGTCTGCAATCGTCTGGCCGGCTCGGCGCTGCTGCAGGATGAACCACAGGTCGCGCGCATCCTCGAGGCCGTGGTGCGCGCAGTCGACGTGCCGGTCACGCTCAAGACCCGCACCGGCTGGGATCACCAGAACCGCAATGGTGTGCGTATTGCGAAACTGGCCCAGGATTCTGGCATCGCCGCGCTCGCCATACACGGTCGCACGCGGGCCGATCATTATCTCGGCAGCGCCGAACATGAAACGGTGCGTCAGATCAAATCGCTCCTGCACATTCCGGTCATTGCCAACGGCGACATCCGCTCACCGCAGGATGCAGCCGATGTGTTGCGACGCACTGGCTGCGATGCGGTGATGATCGGGCGCGCGGCCTGGGGCAAGCCATGGATCTTCGAGGAAGTCAATCATTTCCTCAGTTGCGGTGAAGTCCGCGCACCGCTGGCGCAGGAATCGGTCCGTGCTATCATGCGCGCCCACCTCGAAGACCTGTTCTCGCTTTACGGCGATGAAACAGGAGTTCGTGTGGCTCGCAAGCACTTGACCTGGTATTGCCGGCAACACGCCAGCGGGGATGATGCACATCGATCCCTGATGCGCGCAAACTCGCCGCGGGAGCAACTCGCAGCGCTGTCGGAATACTTCAGGTAGGCGTGCGGGCCGGAGCGGACGGTGGCGCCGGCGTCATGTACGGATCGACAAGAAGATGGCCACCAGGAAGAAAGCAAGAGCATCGAGGAATGCCGCGACATTCGACGGTCGCGACATCCGGGTGAACGGCAAGGGCGTACCACTGCGTTCGCACGCCGAGGAAGCCCTGCAATGCTACTTCCAGACGCTCAATGGGCATCGTCCGGCCCATCTGTATGATCTCGTCATGCGCGAGGTCGAGGAACCCCTGTTCAAGATCGTGATGGGCCACGTCGCAGGCAACCAGAGCCGCGCCGCCGACATCCTCGGCATCAACCGCGGGACATTGCGCAAGAAACTCAAAGAGTTCGGTATCAGCGAGTAATCAGGCGTTGGTCAATTCCGTCCGGATCAGTCGAGCACTGTTGAGCGTGTCGGACAAGACCGGCGTGGTGGAATTCGCGCGAGCACTGAAGGAGCGCGGCGTGGAGCTGCTTTCCACCGGCGGTACCGCAAGGCTCCTCGTTCAGAACGGCATTGCGGTGAAGGAAGTCGCGGAGCACACCGGCTTTCCCGAAATCATGGACGGCCGGGTGAAAACCCTGCATCCGAAGATCCACGGCGGGTTGCTCGGCCGGCGCGGCATCGACGACACCGTCATGCGACAGCACGGCATCGACTCCATCGACCTGCTGGCGGTCAACCTGTACCCGTTTGCCTCCACGGTCGTCAGGGAAGACTGCACCTACGAGATGGCGGTGGAGAACATCGATGTGGGCGGGCCGGCGATGGTGCGTGCCGCCGCCAAGAATCATTCATCCGTCACCGTGGTCGTGGATCCGGGCGACTACCGCAACGTGCTGGACGAACTGGCCGCAAATCAGGGCAACACACAGCTTGCCATGCGTCAGCGGCTGGCGGCGAAAGCCTTCGCGCACACGGCCATGTACGATGCCATGGTGTCGGCCTATTTCACCGCGCGCCTGGGTGCCAGACCCGGCACGGTGGATGCCCCGACGTTTCCTGATGACCTGAACCTGTCGTTCCGCAAACACCGGAACCTGCGTTACGGAGAAAACCCGCATCAGCAGGCCGCTTTCTACTCGGATCCGCGCGGCATCGGTGCAAGCATCAGCACGGCGGCCCAGATCCAGGGGAAGGAACTGTCTTACAACAACATCGCCGATGGCGACACCGCACTGGAGTGCGTGCGCCAGTTCGAGGGCAATGCCTGCGTCATCGTCAAGCATGCCAATCCCTGCGGTGTCGCTCTCGGCGCCGATCCGCTGCGCGCCTATGAAAACGCCTACCGCACCGATCCGACCTCGGCGTTCGGCAGCATCATCGCATTCAATCGCCCGCTGGATGCCGCCACGGCAGGAGCCATCCTGGAGCGCCAGTTCGTGGAGGTCATCCTCGCACCTTCACTGACCGGAGATGCCCGGCAGGTGCTGGCGGCCAAGCCGGGTGTCCGTGTCCTTCTGACCGGTGAGCTGCGGGAGCCGGTGGCACAACTGCTCGAAATGCGCAGTGTTGCAGGCGGCCTGCTGGTGCAGACCCGGGACACCGCCACACTCGCGGCGAAGGATCTTCGGGTGGTCTCCCGACGCCCGCCGACGCCGGCCGAACTGGCCGATCTGCTGTTTTCCTGGCAGGTGGCCCGCTTCGTCAAGTCCAATGCCATCGTCTACGCGCGCGACGGCATGACTCTGGGCATCGGCGCCGGACAGATGAGCCGGGTCATCAGCACGAAAATCGCTGCCATGAAGGCAGCTGACGAGCATCTGCCCACCTCGGGAGCCGTGATGGCCTCGGATGCCTTTTTCCCCTTCCGCGACAACCTGGACGTGGCGGCGGGATTCGGGATCAGGGCGGTGATCCAGCCTGGCGGATCGATCCGCGATGAAGAGGTCATCGCCTCGGCCGACGAGCACGGCATGGCCATGGTGTTCACCGGCATGCGCCACTTCCGGCATTGAGCATCGACGTCCTCATCGTCGGTGGCGGCGGGCGCGAGCATGCTCTTGCCTGGAAATGCGCCCTGAGCCCACGCGTGAGACAGGTGTTCGTAGCACCTGGAAATGCCGGCACCGCCGCCGAGCCCGGCGTACGCAATGTCGACATCGCGGCTGACGACATTTCGCGTCTGCGCGACTTCGCCCGCGAACACCGCATCGGACTCACCATCGTCGGACCCGAGGTGCCGCTGGTGGCTGGCATCGTGGACGTGTTCGTCGGGGCCGGCCTGCGCTGTTTCGGACCGACTCGCGCCGCGGCCCGGCTGGAAGGATCCAAGGCCTACACCAAGGACTTTCTCCAGAGGCACGGCATACCCACCGCCGCCTACCGGAAATTCACCGGCGCGAGCGTTGACGAAACCTGGATCCGCTCGCGGCCGCTCCCGGTGGTGGTCAAGGCCGATGGGCTGGCCGCCGGCAAGGGCGTGATCATCTGCGATTCACACGACGAAGCAGTCCGCACGGTGCACAGCATGCTGAACGGTGCGTTCGGCACGGCCGGCGACACAGTCGTCGTCGAGGATTTCCTGCAGGGCGAGGAAGCCAGTTTCATCGTGGTTGCCCACCATCAGCAGGTGATTGCGCTGGCCAGTTCCCAGGACCACAAGCGGCGTGACGACGGCGACTTCGGACCGAACACGGGCGGCATGGGCGCCTACTCGCCTGCACCCGTGGTGACGCCAGCGGTCCACGCCCGTGCGATGCGCGAGGTCATCGAGCCCACCCTGCGCGGGCTCGAGGCCGATGGAAACCCCTATACGGGCTTCCTGTATGCGGGGCTGATGATCTGCGCCGATGGATCGCCGAAGGTGCTGGAGTTCAACTGCCGCCTGGGTGATCCCGAGACCCAGCCCATCCTTGCGCGTCTGCAGAGCGATCTGACCGAACTGTGCGAGGCGGCCATCGACGGCCGGCTCGATCGCCATCAACCGGTGTGGGATCCGCGTGCATCGCTGGGCGTGGTGATGGCGGCAGAAGGTTACCCGGATCAGGTCCGCAAGGGCGATGTCATCAGCGGTCTGGAAAGGGCCGCAGGGCTTCCCGGCAAGGTATTCCACGCTGCAACGGCCCTGAAGGACGGGCAGGTGGTCACCAGTGGCGGGCGGGTGCTGTGCGTGGTGGGACTCGGCGCCGGCGTGAGCGCAGCACAGCAGCAAGCCTATGCGCTGGCCGATGCGATCCGCTGGGACGGTGTGCGGTACCGGCGCGACATCGGATACCGGGCCATTCAGCGGGAAGCGGCAATCCCGACCTCATCCGCAGCGCACGAGGCATGCCGGACCACCGGCCAGATCAACGCTTGACCACTTTCCTGCTCGCATTCGGCGCCCTGTTCTCCATCGTCAACCCGCTGTCGGGAGCATTCATCTTCTACGGGGCCACCCGCGACCTGCCAACGCGCAAGCGCGCCCAGGTGGCACGCTGGGTGGCGATCTACGCCTTCTCCATCATCACGCTGTCGCTGTACATCGGTGCCTACGTGCTCCTGTTCTTCGGCATCTCCATTCCTGTACTGAGGGTCGCCGGAGGAATCGCCATCGCCCTGTCAGGCTGGCGCATGCTCAATGAACCGGACGCCACCGGCACACGGCGCAACGAGACCCCGGATCCGGCCTCGACCGACGTACCCCCCAGCCGCTTGGCGTTTTATCCCCTGACCCTGCCGTTGACCACCGGACCCGGCACGATATCGGTCGCGATCTCGCTGGGCGCCAATCGTCCGGTCGGCCTGCACGTGTCGCTCCTGGAGTTCTTCCTCGAGACTCTGGGCGCAGCGGCGTTGCTGGGTACCATGATCTACCTGCTGTACCGCTACTCCGCGCGTATCGCGGACCTGATCGGCGGCACCGGCACGACCATCGTCGTACGCCTGTCCGCCTTCCTGCTGTTCTGCATCGGCATCCAGATCCTGTGGACCGGCGCGGCCGAACTGCTCGGATCCGTCCTGTCCGCCGCACACTGACGCATTCCGGGCGTCACGGCGCCGCCCTGCACACAACGTCAGCCCGGCAGCGGACTGCGCGTGCTCACCCGCAGGCGGGTCCAGCTCGCATCCGACATCCACCCGCCATCCACCGGCAGGCTCACGCCATTGACGAAACCGCTCTGCGTGCTGTCCGCAAGGAAAGCGATGGCCTGTGCAATGTCTTCCGGCCGGGCAAATCGCGCCATGGGTACCCGGTCGATGATGTCCTGATCGGAATAGGCGCCGCTCCCCTGGTCCCGGTCATCCATCGCGGTCTTGATCCACCCCGGGCACACCGCATTCACCCGCACCCCGCGCCCACCCCACTCGGCCGCCAGGGTCTGGGTGAGCCCGATCAGTCCGTGTTTGGATGCGTTGTAGGCGCTGCGGTGGCTGATGCCCGCGAGGCCTGCGACGGAGGCGATGTTGATGATGCTGCCGCTGCCTCTTTCCAGCATCTGCGCACCCAGGTGCCGGCAGAGCAGAAACGGGCCGAACAGGTTGACATCCATGACCCGTTGCCACTGTTGTGCGCTGGTCTTCTCGGCCGGGCAGATCATGCTGATGCCTGCGTTGTTCACCAGCACATCGAGTGCTCCATGTTGCTGCGCCACGGTCCGGGCCAGCTCAAGCACGAAGGACTCGGAGGACACGTCGCCCGACAGGCCGCTGGCCTGGACGCCCTGCGCCTTCAGTCGCGCCAGCGCTTCGTCCAGCGGCTGCAGGTCGAGCAAGATGATCCGGTATCCCAGCCTTCCAAGCAGAGATGCGGTGACAAGGCCAAGGCCCTGGGCTGCACCCGTTATCAATACGGTTTTCATCGGGCAGGGGTTTCCTGTCAGGTCAAAGTCTGCAATCTTAATCGCAAGGTGCAACGCCGGTTAGAATTCCCCCCATGAAACGCATCCGCCTGATCCCGTTCCCGGGCATGCCTGCCCCGGCCGTACATTCGTTCGAGGCAAGCCTGGAACGCAGCCGTGAGGGTGCATTGCAGCTGGCATTCGACCTTCGGGCCGACCCGGCCCAGCTGCGTTGGCCCGGGCCCCGGACCACCACCTTCCGGGATGGACTCTGGCGCCACACCTGCATGGAGCTGTTCGCAGCGCCCGTGGGCAACACCTACCGGGAATTCAATTTCTCGCCATCCGGAGAGTATGCGATCTACAACTTCTCGGGTTATCGCGCCGGCATGCATCCGGTGACGCCACCCGTTGCCCCGCACATCCACGTCGCAGCAGATGAGGCCGGGTGGGCGGTGGAGATACGGGTTCCGGAAGGGTTGCTGATCTGCCCGGACGGTACCGTGCAGCTCATGGGTATCGCCGCCGTGCTGGAGGATGCACAAGGGTCGCTGTCGTTCTGGGCCGCGCAGCATGCACCGGAAAAGCCGGACTTTCACCATCGCGCGGGCCTTGTCATTCCCTGGCCTCCGGCAGACCGTTGAAGAACACTCCATGAAAACCGGCATCGAGCGCCTCCTTTCGCAGTCCGCCCTGCGACGTGACCTTCACGGCCGGCGCGTTGCGCTGCTGGCGCATCCGGCTTCCGTGACTGCGACGCTGGATCACTCGCTGGATGCCCTGGCCATGAGCGGCGAACTGCAGCTCACGGCTGCGTTCGGCCCGCAGCACGGCTTGCGTGGCGACAAGCAGGACAACATGGTCGAATCGGCCGATTTCGTGGATCAGCGACTGGGCATTCCCGTATTCAGCCTGTATGGCGAGGTTCGCAAGCCCACGGCTGCGATGCTCGATACCTTCGAAGTCCTGCTGGTCGATCTTCAGGATCTGGGCTGCCGCATCTACACCTTCATCACCACCCTGCGCCACGTGCTGGAAGCCGCCGCCGCCCATGGCAAGTCGGTGTGGGTACTGGACCGGCCGAATCCGGTGGGTCGCCCGGTCGAGGGCTTGAGCCTGCGTCCCGGATGGGAGAGTTTCGTCGGTGCGGGTGCCATGCCGATGCGTCACGGTTTGACGCTGGGCGAGATGGGTCGCTGGTTCATCCGCGAGCTGGGACTGTCGGTCGACTACCGGGTGGTTGCGCTGCATGACTGGCAACCTGATGCGGCGCCGGGATTCGGCTGGCCACTGGGTGCCCGTACATGGATCAATCCCAGTCCCAATGCACCGAACCTGTTCATGGCGCGCTGCTATCCGGGCACCGTCATGGTCGAAGGTACGACACTGTCGGAAGGCCGCGGCACGACGCGGCCACTGGAACTGTTCGGCGCACCGGACATCGACGCGCCCGAGCTGATTGCCGCCATGCATTCGCTTGCGCCGCACTGGCTGCCCGGCTGCCGGTTGCGTGCCTGCTGGTTCGAACCCACGTTCCACAAGCACGCCGGCAAGCTGTGCTCGGGCGTGCACATCCACGTCGAGGATGCGGCCTACCGGCATCTGGAATTCCGGCCCTGGCGGCTGCAAGCCCTGGCGTTCAAGACGTTGCGCAAGCTCCGTCCCGATTATCCGCTGTGGCGCGATTTTCACTATGAGTACGAGAGCGGACGCCTGGCCATCGATCTGATCAATGGTTCACCTCTGTTGCGCGAGTGGGTGGACGACGGATCTGCCGAACCCGGTGACCTGGATTCGCTCGCCCGGGAAGACGAACGGCAGTGGCAGGAAAGCTGCCGCGACCTGCTGCTCTACCCTTGAGATGGGTCCGAGCCCGCGCGGGCTCAGGCCTGGCCGGGCGAGGTACCGCTGCTGCCCGGGACCTTGCGGGTGATGCTGGTGGCAAGGCTCACGATCGACGCCAGGTCCGTGAGATTCGCCGGCACCACGAGGGTCGTGCCCGACTGTGCCAGCTTGCCGAACTGGCGTACGTACTCCTCGCCGATGCGAAGCTGCATGGCTTCCAGCCCGCCGCGATCGCTGAGCGCGCCGCCCACCTGCCTCAAGCCCGTTGCCGTTGCCGCAGCAACCGCGAGGATGGCCTCGGCCTGGCCCTGCGCCTCGTTGATCTGCTGCTGCTTGGTGGCCTCGGACTGCTTGATGACGCGCTGCTTCTCGCCCTCGGCCTGGTTGATCTTGGCATCCCGTTCGCCCTCCGAGGTCAGCACCACGGCGCGCTTCTCGCGCTCGGCCCGCATCTGCTTTTCCATGGCCGAGAGCACATCACGCGGCGGGGTGATGTTGCGGATCTCGTAGCGAAGCACCTTCACGCCCCACGGGGCCGTGGCCTTGTCCAGCTCGCTCACCACGTTGGCATTGATGGTCCCGCGCGCCTCGAAGGTGCGGTCCAGATCGATCTTGCCGATTTCGCTCCGTAGCGTGGTCTGCGCCAGCTGCGAGATCGCATAGTTGTAGTTGGTGATGCCATAGGAGGCCAGCTGCGGATCCAGCACCTGGAGGTACAGCACGCCATCCACCCCCACCTGCACGTTGTCCTTGGTGATGCAGATCTGTTCGGCGATCTCCATCGCCAGCTCCTTGAGGCTGTGGCGATAGGCGATCTTCTCGGCGAACGGGACCAGGATGTGGAAGCCCGCCTGGAGCGTGCGGCTGTACTTGCCCAGATATTCGACCACATAGGCGCTCTGCTGCGGCACCACGGTCACGGTCTTGACGAAGGCAATGACCACGAGGATGGCCGCCGCAATGAAGAAATAGCTCACGGTAAACCCCTCCATGTCGCGTCAGCACATGTTACGCAATCAGGACCTGCGCAGGTAGAGAATCAGTCCCTCCACCCGGTCGATGCGCGCGCCGGTACCGGCGGACAGTGGCCCGGTGTCCGCATTGATGGCATCCCAGGTGGTGCCCCGGAGCTCCAGACGACACTGTTCTCCGGTAGCCAGATCGACCGGAACGTGGACCGTCTGCCCCACGACGCCGCCAACGTCGATGGCCGGAAGCCCTCCGCGCAGGCGCTGGTAGATGCGCTTGCGCAGCCCGAGGAGCGAGGCGACGGCGATCACGCTGAACAGCATCCATTCCAGCCCTGGCTCGATGACCAGGCCCAGCGCCACCAGCGCCCCGACCAGCAGCGCCGCACCGCCGATGAACACCAGGTAGAACTGCGCATCGACAAACATCAGCTCGGCGCCAAGCATGATCACGCCGCCTGCGACCCATCCCCACCAGTGCATGCTTCCCTCCGTTCGCGCCGTGGCTCAGCGCTTCATGGCGTCGAAGAAATCGGCGTTGGTCTTCGTGTCCTTCATCTTGCCGAGCAGGAATTCGATGGCCGCGAGCTCGTCCATCGGATGCAGGAGCTTGCGCAGGATCCACATTTTCGACAGCTCCGCCGGATCGGTGATCAGCTCTTCCTTGCGGGTGCCGGACCGGTTGATGTTCACGGCCGGGAACACGCGCTTTTCAGAGATCCGCCGGTCGAGGTGGATCTCGGAGTTGCCGGTGCCCTTGAACTCCTCGAAGATCACATCGTCCATCTTCGACCCGGTGTCGATCAGTGCGGTGGCCAGGATGGTCAGGCTCCCGCCCTCCTCGATGTTGCGTGCCGCTCCGAAGAAGCGCTTGGGCCGCTGCAGGGCATTGGCATCCACACCGCCCGTGAGCACCTTGCCGGAGCTCGGCACCACGGTGTTGTAGGCCCGCGCGAGCCGGGTGATGGAATCGAGCAGGATGACCACATCCTTCTTGTGTTCCACCAGGCGCTTGGCCTTCTCGATGACCATCTCGGCCACCTGCACGTGGCGGCTGGCCGGTTCGTCGAAGGTGGAGGAAACCACCTCACCCTTGACGGTGCGCGCCATCTCGGTGACTTCCTCGGGACGCTCGTCGATGAGCAGCACGATGAGGTAGCACTCGGGGTGATTCGCCGCAATGGAAGTGGCGATGTTCTGCAGCAGCATGGTCTTGCCGGCCTTGGGTGGCGAGACGATCAGGCCGCGCTGACCCTTGCCGATGGGCGAGACCAGGTCGATGGTGCGAGCGGTCAGGTCCTCGGTGGAACCGTTGCCCCGCTCGAGCTTGAGCCGTTCGGTCGGATGGAGCGGGGTGAGGTTCTCGAACAGCACCTTGCCGCGCGAACTCTCCGGTGAGTCGAAGTTGATTTCACCCACCTTGAGCAGGGCGAAATACCGTTCCCCATCCTTCGGCGGACGGATCAGGCCGGAGACCGAGTCCCCGGTACGCAGATTGAACCTTCGGATCTGGCTGGGCGAGACATAGATGTCATCGGGGCCAGCCAGGTAACTGGAATCGGACGATCGCAGGAAGCCGAAACCGTCCTGCAGGATCTCCAGCACACCATCGCCGTAGATGGCCTCGCCCTTCTGGGCATGGGCCTTGAGGACGGCAAAGATGATGTCCTGCTTGCGTGAGCGGCCCATGTTTTCCAGGGCCATGGACTCGGCCAGCTTGACCAGTTCAGTGATGGGGCGCTTCTTGAGCTCGGTGAGGTTCATGGAGCTGCGGCTGCGCGCAAGTTCCGCTGGATCGATGATCTCGAGGTCATCGCCCCCATCCGGCAAATCGCCGTAATCCTCGTGGCGCCTCTGTCCTCCATTGCCACGATGTTCGCCACGCATCCGGTTGCCCTTGTTGGGCCGGTTGCCACCCTGCCCGCCCCGGGGCTGATTGCCGAGATAACCTCTCACGATTTCTTTTCCGGAGACGCCGTCTGCAACCTGGCTGCCGTTCCGTCCTTGCCGCCCAGGTTGTTGTCCACGAACGCCACCAGCTGGGACCGGCTGACGGCGCCGACTTTCTGCGCCTCGACGGTGCCATTCCTGAACAGGATCAGGGTGGGAATGCCGCGGATGTTGAATTTGGGCGGAGTCGAGGGATTCTCGTCGATATTGAGCTTGGCGACGGTCAGTTTGCCCTTGTAGGACTCGGCGATCTCATCGAGGATCGGGGCGATCATCTTGCAGGGCCCGCACCATTCTGCCCAGAAGTCGAGCAGCACGGGCTTGTCGGACTTCAGGACATCCTTGTCGAATGTGGCATCGGTGGTGTGGACGATACTTGAACTACTCACTGGGGACATGCCTCCGGATTGGGACTTGACGGGTGTAACTCATCTTTGGAACGGGATTCGACTGATTGTCTGGGAGAGGGGGTGAAAACGGGGCGCCGCCGTCATGATTCGACGATGCGCGGGCTTTGCGGCACAATACAGCGGCTACTGTTTACCGATAATTCCTCAAGAGGGACGCCGATGGAGCGATTGGGTGACGCGGATTCGCGTGGCGCCAAGGCGCCGGATGCGCGGTATTTTGAACCTGTCACCCATCATTTTGCAAGTATATGGCCGACGATCACCTAAGCGAACTCCAATTCAGCAGCCTCGACCTGCCCGAAGTCCTCAGACGAGGCATCGCCGAGCTGGGATTCACGCACTGCACACCCATCCAGGCACAGACCCTCCCCGAAGCGCTGGCCGGCCACGATGTGGCTGGTCAGGCGCAGACAGGAACCGGCAAGACCGCCGCATTCCTGATTGCCCTGTTCAACCGGTTGCTGCGCGATCCGGGAGCACCGGACCGTCGGGCCAATGCGCCACGCGCCATCGTCATCGCCCCTACGCGTGAACTGGCGGTGCAGATCCATGCAGACGCTCAGGGGCTAGCCACGCACACGGGGCTGAAACTGGCGCTGATATTCGGTGGCGTGGACTACGACAAACAGCGTCGGGAACTCGCCGACGGCGTGGATGTGGTCATCGGCACGCCCGGGCGGATCATCGACTACTTCAAGCAGCGGGTGTTCGATCTGCGTCACATCCAGGTCGCCGTCCTGGACGAGGCCGACCGGATGTTCGACCTGGGGTTCATCAAGGACATCCGTTTCCTGCTGCGCCGCCTGCCCCACCCGACCCACCGGTTGAGCATGCTGTTTTCAGCCACGCTTTCGCATCGCGTGCTGGAACTGGCCTATGAGCACATGAACAATCCCCGGCTGATCCGTATCGAACCGGACAAGATGACCGTGGACCGGGTGCGTCAGATCCTGTATTTCCCCGCATCGGAAGAGAAGATTCCCCTGCTGATCGGGTTGCTGCGCAATGTGGATGCACGACGCACCATGGTATTCGTCAATACCCGGCGCATGGCGGAACTCCTGGAGCGCACCCTGCTGGCCAACGGCTTTGCGGCCCAGGCGCTGTCTGGCGATGTGCCGCAGAAGAAGCGCCTGAAGATGATGCGCGATTTCCATGAAGGCGTGGTCGCCGTACTGATCGCCACCGACGTGGCGTCCCGCGGCCTTCACATCGCCGATGTCAGCCACGTGTTCAACTTCGACCTGCCGCAGGATGCAGAAGACTACGTTCACCGCATCGGCCGGACCGCCCGGGCGGGTGCCGAAGGCGATGCCATCAGTTTCGCCTGCGACGAATTCGCGATCTCGCTGCCCGACATCGAATCCTACATTGGCCACCAGATCCCGCGCGGATCGATCAATGTGGAAAACCTCGCGACCGTGACGCCACCGCCGCCTGCACCGCGGCGCGAGCGTGCCCCGGTATTCGGCAAGGACAGGCGCGCTCGCCCGGGCGGTCCGCGCCAGGGAGGAAGACCGCGGGAGAGCGGACGCGGGCGACACGAACCCCATGACGTTGCAGGCGGAAATTCCGACGGCCCGGCCGCGGCAGGGCCCACTCAGGAGAGTCCCGGAGGGGAGGGCGGCAACCGACGACGGCGACGACGTGGAGGGCGCGGCAAGCGGCCGGCCGACGGCAAACATGACACGCCGGCATCGAACCCGCCTCCGGCCGTCTGAATCCGGATTGCGAAGCGTCTCATCCGAGCAGCTGGGCCACACCATCGATTCCGATGAACTCCCCGGTATCACGGGCCTCGCATGCGCTGTCGGGGTGACGTACAGCTCGCAGGTGGCCGATACCAAATGCCCGTGCGGCCCTGAGCACAGGCAGGCTGTCGTCGATGAACAGGGTGCGCTGCGGATCGAAGGGTTCTGCCGCATGAAACCGTGGCCAGAATTGCGGGTCCTCCTTGGGCGCTCCGAACGGATGGGTCGAATGAACCGCATCGAGGAACCCGCTCAGACCCACCCGCCTGTCCTTGATGGCGAGGGTTGCCGGATGGGCGTTGGTGATCAGCACCCGGCGCTTGCCCATGCCACGCAGGGCGGTCAGGAAGGGACGGGCTCCCGGCAGAAACCGTACCTGTTCATGCACGCCGCGCTTGATGGCAGGAATGTCCAGGCCCAGTTCCCGGCTCCAGAAATCGATGCAATACCAGTTCAGGGTTCCCATCGAAGCGCGGAACTTCGGTTCGAGGATGGCTCGGCTGTGTTCCAGCGTCAGGTCGTTGGCGTACGCGTATCGTTGTGGAACCAGTTCCTGCCAGAACCAGTTGTCGAATTGCAGGTCGAGCAGCGTTCCATCCATGTCGAGCAGTACGATATCGATGCCCGACCAGTCGACCGATTGGAAATCCATGCCGCGATGATAGCAAGCGATGTCTGAATCCGATGTGCCGTTGCATGACGGCATCGACCTCCACTCCCACTCGCATTGTTCGGATGGCATCCTGTCCCCGGCGAGACTGGTCGAACGAGCTGCCGCGAGCGGAGCGCGCATGCTGGCCCTGACGGATCACGACACCCTCGATGGGCTGGATGAGGCACGCACGGCAGCGTCGCGCCTCGGTCTTGCGCTGGTCGATGGCGTGGAGATATCGGCCGGCTGGAGATCCCAGAGCGTGCATGTCCTGGGGTTGTGGATCGACCCGACCCACCGGGCATTGCAACAAGCTCTTTGCCGGCAGATAGACCTGCGGCGGGCGCGCCTGTCCGCCATGTGCGCGAAACTGACCCGGCTGCGGATGCCGGGTACGGAACTCGAGGCGTGGGTGCATGCCAGGCCGGGGGTGCCGACCCGTACTCATCTGGCAACCGCCATGGTCGAAGCGGGTCTGGTCCCGAACATGGCAACGGCGTTCCACCGCTACCTCGGTCAGGGCAAACCCGGTCATCTGCGCAGCCAATGGCCGGCCATGGAGCAGGTGGTGGGTTGGGTGAGGGGCGCCGGCGGTCATGCGGTGCTGGCCCATCCGCTGCGCTATCGGCTGTCCGCCGGAGCCCGACGCCGACTGGTTGCCGAATTCGCGACCTGTGGTGGCGCGGGTCTGGAAGTGGTGAGCGGAAGCAACCCCGGGCAGGCCATCGAAACAGCCGCGGAACTGGCCTGCACCTTCGGACTTGCCGGCACGGCCGGTTCGGATTTCCATGATCCGAATCTCCCTTGGAATCCCCTCGGGCGGTTGGCTAAGCTACCGGCTCGCGTCAAGCCCCTGTGGACATCGGCCCTGGAGCATTCGTGAGCGACGATTCCAGCAACATCAATCGTGACCTGTTCAGGAACATTGAACGCCTGCGTTCGATGCGCATCGAGCACCGCGATCTCGACGATGTGATCGCGCGCCTGTCTCTGGACTTCAATGCCGACGAGGTTCAGATCAAGCGCCTGAAGCGCCGCAAGCTGATGCTCAAGGATCAGATCACCCGGCTGGAAAGCCAGCTCATCCCGGATCTGAATGCATGAACCTGCTGGAACAGAGGGTGGCCGCGTTTCTCGACGTCCTGTTCACGCGCGTCGTCCTTCTGGAATTGGCGGGTGTGCTTGCCTGCCTTGCGGCGGGCTGGTTCGCAGGCCTGGCCATCAGCCGCTGGTTCGACCATAAAGGCAACGAGCCGGCACCGGCGCTGACCAGCAGCTACCTGAACCGCCGGGTCGGCCGCATCATCGCTCCGTACGTCGTGGCACTGGTCCTGCTCATGCTGTTGCGCCTGGGCGTCGGTGCCTGGCGCCAGGACGTGGTCGTGGTGGAAACGGCCGTGCGCCTGCTCAGCGCCTACATCGTCGTGCGCATCGCCGTGCTGGTGTTCGAATCCAGCCTGGGCGAGAACTCCTGGCTTCGGAGCTGGGAGTCACGCGCTGCATTCGTCATCTGGCTCGGCGTGGCTGCAAAGCTGCTCGACTGGCTCGACCCCATCATCGACACCCTGGACAACGTCGGCATCGTCGCGGGCAAGAACCACATCACGCTGTGGTCGATCATCAAGCTCCTGTCCATCCTGACGCTTTTCATGGTGGCGGCGACCTGGATAGGCCGATGGCTCGAACGGCGGCTGATGAAGCTTCAGTCGGTGGCCCTGTCGACGCGCATCGGCATCTCCAAATTCGCCAGCGCGGTGCTCGTGGGACTTTCCATCCTGCTCGGGCTGAATGCCGCAGGCGTGGACCTGACGGCGCTGAACGTACTCACTGGCGCCATAGGCCTGGGCCTCGGCTTTGGCCTGCAATCCATCGCGGCCAACTTCGTCAGCGGCTTCGTGCTTCTGATGGACCGCTCCATCAAGCCGGGCGATGTGATCAGTTTTTCTGGACAGACCGGCACCAATACCGACGGGTTCGGCTGGGTGCAGGAACTGCGCGGCCGTTATGTGGTGGTCAGGGATCGCGACGGCGTTGAACTGCTGGTGCCCAATCAGCACCTGATCTCCAATCCGGTGATCAACTGGAGTTACACCGATCCGCGCGTGCGCCTGAAGCTCCCGGTTCGCATCAGCTACGACGACGACCCGGAGCTGGCACTGCAACTGCTGATCCAGGCCTGCGAGGGGCAGCGCCGGGTGTTGCATGACCCCCTGCCCGTGTCGCGCCTCATGCACTTTGGTGACCACGGCATCGACCTGGAGTTGCGGTTCTGGATTTCCGATCCGCAGGAAGGCGTGAACAACGTGCGCTCCGACGTCAACCGCACCATCTGGCGCCTGTTCCGGGAAAATGGCGTCAAGATCCCGATCGCGCAGCGCGAGGTGCACGTACGTACCACCATCGCCGGGCCGGACTGATCGTGCCGGATCAGCCCGAACCGCTGATCGTGCCGCACCGGGAGCTTTCTCCCGCAGCGCTCCAGGGTGTGATCGAATCCTTCGTGCTGCGCGAGGGCACCGACTACGGTGAACGCGAGATCCCGCTGCACCAGAAGGTCGAGCAGATCCGCGCCCAGCTCGAACGTGGCGAGGCCAGAGTGCTGTACGATCCCGGCAGCAACAGCGTGCATATCGTTCCGGTGCCGCCCGGTCGCATCGGCTGAACCGTCACCCGCCATGCCAATCCCGCTGGAGCCTCCGGTACCCGAGAGTGATCTGGAGTGGAAGTTCATCCGCGCCGCGGGGCCGGGCGGGCAGAACGTCAACAAGGTGGCCAGCGCCGTCCAGCTGCGCTTTCTGCTGTACCAGAATCTGTCACTGCCCGCAGCCGTTCAGCATCGCCTGCGCCGGCTTGCAGGGCAGCGGCTCAATGCCGACGGCAGCATCCTGATCAGCGCGCGAGGCGAGCGCAGCCAGGAACAGAACCGGCGCGAAGCACTCGAGCGGCTCGCGGGCCTGATCGAGGCCGCCCGGATCGAGCCGCGGCCGAGAAAGCCAACGCGGCCATCGCGCGCGGCCAAGCGCAAGCGGCTGGATTCGAAGATCCGGCGCGGCGAAACCAAGCGCTCGCGCTCCAGCCGGCACTGGGATTGAGCACGGGGCCCGACCAGCCCTACTTCGAATCGCCGCCCTCGGCTTCTTCGACCGCCTTGCGCGTGGCCTGCGCCTGGGCATCCACCGTTCCCTGTACGGCCCGCGCACGATCCATGGTCTGGGTCAGTGGATCGAACACCGTCGGTGACGGAGGGGACGCCGCGGGCGGAGGCGGCGATTTCTCCTGCGCGCAGGCAGCGAGCAGGAGGCCCATCAGTAACGACGGCAAGGCGAGGATGGCTGAACGCATGTGAACTCCGCGGTGGCAGGTCCGTGCAGTAGGGCAAGTGTACAATCATGCTCGCCGAACCGTCATCCGGAGATCTGAATGCCCCGAATCCTGCTCCTTGCCTTGGCACTGCTGTGCGGACAGGGCGTGTCCGCCGCCGTGGACATGGACACCGCTGCGCGCATTTACGAAGCAGCTGCGGTGCGCGACCAGGTTCGCGCCAGCCTCCCGGCCATGCCGGAGCGGATCCGCGACATGTTCGTGGCCGAGTCGAAGGACAAGCTCAGCGACGAACAGCTCAAGGCCATCAAGGATGCAGCGGAACGCGGCTTTCGCATCGACGTGTTCGAACCAGCCGCCCTTGCCGCCATGGCAGCCCGCCTGGATGAACCCGCCGCCGGGAAAATCCTGAAGTTTCTGGATTCCGCCCTGGGTGTCCGGATGGTGGCGGCCGACAAGGCCCTTTCCAGTCTCGATGAACCCACCATCGACAAGGTCATGTCAGGGCAGATCAAGCCTGACAGCTCTGCGATCCGTGACAAGTTGTTCGAGAAACTGGAAGTGGCGGCCCGATCCACTGAATCGACGGTGCAGATCTTCGCCAGCATGGGCCGCGCGGTAGCCACGGGAACGGCCATCGGTACCGGTGCGGACCTGGCCGCCGCAGAAGAGCGCTCGCGCCTCATCACCGAGCAGACCCGCAAGGACATGGAGAGCAACATGCGGGTGCCCTTGCGCCGCTACATGAGTTACGGATATCGCGACCTCAGCAATTCAGACTTGCGTGAACTGCTGTCCTTCCTGGAATCCAGGGCCGGAGTGAACTACGTCGATGCGTACTCCGCCGCCATGTCGGCCGGATTCGAAACCATGGGCAGACGCTGCGGGGAGCAGCTCGGTGGCGCGCTGCGGGATCTGGCACAGGCTCATGCCCGGAGCGTGCTTCCAGCCGATGCCGATTCGCAAGCGCCCACGCCCTGATCCGCACGAGCCGCCATACAGGCAGCATCGCGGTTCAAGCCTCGCTCATGACCCCTGCTCCACCAGTCGCTCGAGGAATTCCCGCAGCAGCTCGCAGATCACCGGAATCCGGTCCTGCAGGCGATGGTCCGAATCGAGGACATGCAGTTCGGCGCCCTGCTCCCGCGCCCAGCGAATACTGTTGGCGACGGGCACGATGTCGTCGCGCCAGCCGTGCACGATGGCAGCGGGACACGGGATCTGGCGCGGCGTGAAGCTTTCCAGTCCGGGCATGTAGAACGCGGGCGCGAGCAGGAACAGGCCCCGGGCCGCGAGGGGCTGCGCCGCAGCAGCGCTCACATGTCCGCCCATGCTGGAGCCGGCCAGGTACACGGGACCGTCGAGGACACGCGCGCTGTCCAGGAGCTTCGCCACGCGGGCGGCCGGATCATTCATGCCCTGATAGTCGATGGACTCGACTGCAAAACCCAGGTCACGCCCGACCTGCGCCATGGCCTGGATCTTGGTTCCCCAGGGACCGCTCTCCTTGCCATGGGAAAAAATCAGTGAGGGTCGAATCGCATTCATGATTGTGCAATCGTGCACGGAATCGCACATCCGGCTCAAGTCCAGGCTGCCCGGAGCCGATTCAGGTGCATGGCCCTGGACGAAGAACGGGCGCTCGCCCACTCACATCGAACGGCGGTCGACCTGCTGCGCGACTGCGTCCTGTTCCGGCAGGTCGATGAACCAGCACTTCTGGCCCTCGGCGCGGCCGCGGTGCACTTCTCGATGCCCGCCGGACAGGTGCTGTTCGAAGCCGGCAGCCGGCCGGACGGGCTCTATCTGATCGTCGGCGGGCGTCTCGGCGTGCAGCCCGAGCCGGGCTGCGAGTGGCTGACCAGCATGGGGCACGGCGAGCTGATCGGAGAGTCGGGCTGGTTGCTGGATGAACCGCGCAGCGCGCGAGTCGTGGCCTTGCGCGACAGTGAACTGCTGTGGATGGAGGCCGGCGCATTGCAGGCCATCGCCGGCCGGTCACCCGCCCTTGCGCTGGCGATCGCCCGATTGTGCGCGCATCGCCTGCGGCAGGAACATCTTCACGAGCGGCGCGGCGCGCATGCGGCCGTATTCACCCTCGTGCCCAACAGCATCGAAGTCGACATCGCGCACCTGGCCACTCATCTTGCCGGTGAACTCAGCCGCTTTGGCCGCACCGAACTGGTCTGGGATGCGCGCGCAACTTCGCAACCTGCCGCCTGGTTCCATGCCATCGAGGAAGCCAACGACTTCGTGGTGTACGTCGCGCATGCGCAGCCTTCCGCCTGGACGCGTCAATGCTGCCGCCAGGCCGACACTCTGCTGCTGGCGGCGCTTGCTGATGGACCGGTGCGCCCCTGGCCTCATCGGGAGATCGATGGCAGCTGCACTCATCTGGCGCGATCCGAACTGGTGCTCCTGCATCCGGCCGGCTTCAAGCCCGGCGTGGTCCAGCGATGGACGGAATCGGTCGCATCCGGTCAGCATCACCACATCGTCGATACACAGGATATTGCCCGGCTGGCGCGACTGGTCAGTCATCGCGGTGTCGGCCTGGTGCTCTCCGGCGGAGGCGCCCGGGGCTTTGCGCATCTGGGCGTGATCCGCGCACTGCGTGCGGCACGCATACCGCTGGATGCGGTGGGCGGCGCCAGCATCGGCGCCATCATCGCCGCCGGTGTGGCCGCCGGCTGGGATGACGAGGAAATGCGCATGCGCTACCGGCGCTGTTTCGTCGACACCAATCCGGTCGACGACTACACCTTTCCGTTCATCGCCCTGGTCAAGGGACGCAAGGTCTCGCGCCTGCTGCAGCACGAGTTCGCCGACGTGCAGATCGAGGACCTGCGGATACCCTTCTTCTGCGTCAGCGCAAACTTGAGCACGGGTCGCGCCACCGAACATGCTGCCGGCACACTGTGGAATGCCCTGCGCGCATCTGTGGCCATTCCCGGGATGCTGCCGCCCGTATTCCGGGGCGAGGAAGTGCTGGTCGATGGCGCCGCCATCAACAACCTGCCGGTGGATGTGATGCGCCGCCGGCAACCTGGCCGGATCATCGGCGTCGACGTTGGTGCGGACCGCTCCTTCACCGCCGGCGTGCAGCAGGAAGGCCCGCCCTTCTGGAAATTCCTGGCGAAATCCTCGGCCGGAAAGAGCGGCCGACCACGCATCAACATCTTCCAGGTGCTGATGCGCGCCGGCATGGTCAACAGTGCGACCGCGGCGGTCGAGCAGCGCAAGCTCGCCGATCTGCTGCTCAAGCCGGCGCTGGAGGACATCGACCTGCTGAACTGGAAAGCCTTCGACCGGGCGATCGAAGCCGGCCATGAGCATACCTGTCGAGCGCTCGAGGATGTGGATCTGCCACGCCTGGCATCGGCGGCAGCTGACCCGACGCGCCCTTCCTCACTCGAAACCGAGCTGGAACGCCGGCTGCTGGGCATCAGGCGTTGAATCGCTGGGCCAGCTGGTCCACCCATTGTTTCTGCTGTGGATCAAGTTCATCGTCCGGCAGGGGATGATAGCGGGACGAGGACAGCCGGTTCAGGCTCGCGGTCCTGACCCGGGTACCACTCACCGAGTGCGTGATGATGAAGCTGTGGAACTCGCCCGGCCGCAGCGCTGCATATCCGACCAGGATGTTGAACCCCTGCGCAGCGCGCTCAGCAGGGTTGATCCGCTCGTCGCAGATGACGTAAAAGGCATCGCCCGGCGCCCTGCCCAGAAAGGCGCCTGCGTGATTCAATGACTCCAGGAACTCCATGACCTGTTCGCGAACCTGGGTTGCCACGGACGAGCCCGGCGGCCTGAACACCACCCAGCGCGTGCCACGCTCGATGCTGTTCATGATGAACAACGACAGGCGCCGGGCCGAGAGGTATTTCCAGTCCGCGTTGCCCGCGCTGCCCGCGGCCAGCGTGCGCGGGCTCGCGAGAATCCCGGAACTGCGCGTGGCCATCAGCGTATTGACGCCCATCGCTGCAAGACGCATCCGCGCCGGGTCGGTTACAGTGGCGCTGGGCCGGAAACCGGGGCGCAATACGGGCTCTTCACCCTCGACCGCCGACCAGACCGGCCAGCTCTCGTCAGATCGCGCCAGCATTCCGGCCACCGCGCCGCAGGGTGCAAAGACCTCGAACCGTCCACGAAGCTTGTCGTGCGCCAGGATGCGCGGGAAATACATCAGGGCATTGGCGCTGGAGACGTTCCAGGAATGCATGCCGCGGATCGCCGCCTCGGCGCTGGTCCATTCGGCGGGCGGGTCGATGATGAGCATTGCCCGGCGTTCCATGCAATAACGCGCTGCGACCAGCAATGCACTGGGACCCACGTCCCGATCACGTGACAACGGCGGAAGACACAGGAAGCTGAACTGTTCGATCTGGTCGAGCGCGAACAGCCCGGATCCACGGGCCGAGGAACCGATCAGGTCGTAATCGGTGAGGGGACCGCCATCGTCCCCGTCGGATCCGGAAGCTTCATACCCGATGGCCAGTCCGCTGACCGCATCCATCGTCCGGCGTGGACGGGATGAAGGGAGCGGTGCCTGCAACTGGACAAGCTCGGAGTCCTGCAATGCCTGTGACAGTGGCAGATCGGCATCCTCGCGAACCGATACCGCGCGGAAGATCTCCTGATCCTCGACATGCTCGGTACCGTGGGATCGGACCCGCTGGATCGTAAGATTGAAGCTCTCCTCATCCGACGCGGAGATATTGTCGTAGTCCACGCAGGCACGCAGGAACTCGCGTGTACCGGGACGACGCGCCGCAAGCCGCAGCGGGCTGCCCTGCGTGGGCAGTGACAGGGTCGCGGATCGGGCACCGTTGGCCACCCGGACCACGCAGGCCTCGCGACCTCCGTTGTCGAAGAACTGCTCCACGGCATAGCCCAGTGGGCTGGGCTGCCACAGGCCGCCGAACACCCGGGTGAACTCGGAAAAGCTTGTCAGCCGGACCGGATGATCGAGAGGACCCCGCAAGGTGCGGCCCACGAAGGCGGTGATGGCAGTGGGACTGCGCGGAATGGACTGTTCCGGCCCACTTTCTTCTCTGACCTGGATCCCCAGGGAGCTCGCCACTGGCACATCGAATCCCATGTACGGGTTTGGCGAACTCTACCACAACGGCAGCGCGCCGCAGGGCGCTGCATCGACGCTTCAGCAGTCCGGTCCGGCCGCGATCGGGTTGCGCAAGGTTCCGGCGGGATCAGGTTCCTGCCGCCTGCGATCTTCCTCCCGCGCGTCCTTTGCCTCCGTACCCTTGCGCTCGATTTCCTCGAGCATGAGCTTCAGCCACTCGGTGAGATGCGCCTCGGTCATGGTTGACTCACTGGACCGCGGGAGCCGTGGTGCTCGCGGGATCCGCCGGCGCCTTGCTGCGATCGCCGAGCAGATCGTTGAAGGTCTTTTCATCCACCAGCAGCCCGCTCTTGCCGTCCCAGTTGGACCCGATGGGCAACTGGTCCTCCACGGTGCGCGCCTCGGCCAGCACCGCATCGACGCCACCGCGATCTCCGGTGACGGGAACGGGAAGTCCGCGTGGCGCATGGGCCAGCTGCCCCACCTCATCCCAGTCGATCTCCTGATCGTGATCGGCGATGCGCTTGCGCAGCTTCGGTGCCAGTAGCCGGTCGAGCAGCCGCTTGCGGTCCTTCGACCAGTTGCGCTTGTCGTCTTCCATCACGGCATACGCCTGAAGAAACAACCTGCCCTCGTGCCACCCGAACAGGTAGGGCTGATTGACCACGGTCACCTTGGTACCGATGGGTATCAGGTCGAACAGCACCGCGATGTCCTCGGGATAAAGACGGATGCAGCCATGACTGGATCGCATGCCCACCCCGTAGGGCTTGTTCGTTCCGTGCACGAGGTAGCTTGGCCAGCCCAGACGGAACATGTACTGCCCCAACGGATTGTCCGGGCCGGGAGGCACGCGGGCCGGCAGCATGTCACCGTCCTTCGCATGTTCGTCCCTTACGGATTTTGGCACCACCCACACCGGATCCTTCTTGCGGCTGACGATCCGGGTCGTGCCCTCGGGTGTCTTCCATCCCACCCGGCCGATTCCGATCGGGTGGGTAATCACGGTCTGCTTCTCGCCTTTCTTGCGCGGCGGGTAATAGAAGACACGCATGGCCGCCACATTCACCACCAGTCCTTCGTGAGGCGCGGCGGGCAGCACGAACCGCGTGGGTACAACGACTTCACGGCCCACGCCACATCGAACCGGCGTGCGATGTCCGGCAGGGTATCTTCCTTGCCGACCTGGGTCTTCTGGACATACCCCACGACCTCCTCGGTGTCGCCGGAGAGTGTGAACTTGTGCGTCGCCTGCGGTGCCGGCAGTGCCGGGGGCGGCGGAGGCGGGGGTGGCGGTGCAGCTTTCCGGCCCTTGTCGGCCGGGCGCAGGAGCGAGCACCCCTGCAATGCGAGCAGTGTGCCCACGAGCACGACCGCCGGAACAGCAAACAGGAAACGAATGCGCGAACCCATGGGCCCAAGTCTAGCGCGTTTTTCGCCGATGCCCGGACCTGTTGCCAGACAGAGGCGCTCCGGTTCCAGCAACCGCTTCCTACAACAGCACGGGCCGGTCCGGCAGTTCGTTGCGCGGATGCGCGCCCTGAGCCGGAAAGTGCCGTGCCAGCAGGCTGCCGACCGCTTCGACGCCGGCCACCGATCCTTCGAGATACCGGCCCGCGCGGAAATGCCCTTCCATCAGGCGGCACACGCCTTCCCACTCGGCTGCGGTCACGCGATTGGACAGCCCCCGGTCGGCAATGATTTCAACGTCACGGTCGGCCAGCAGCAGATAGATGAGCACGCCGTTGTTGTGCTCGGTGTTCCACACGCCCAGATGCGCAAAGACCGCCCGGGCATGGTGGCGCGGACCGATGTCGTTCCAGATGTCGGGCATCGGCAGCGCCGTCTCGATGGCAAAGCGGATCTCCCCGCCATGGGTCTTTTCGGTCCGGGAGAT
>JBGAGK010000012.1:0-137278 GCA_044226785.1 Steroidobacteraceae bacterium
CCCGCGGCGCCGCCGCCGGCGAGCAGCAGGCTGTCGCGGGGATCGACTCCTTCGTTGATGGTGATTTCCTTGATGGCGGCAACCATGTGTTCACTGGCCACCGTCAGGATGCCGGTGGCGGTGTCTTCCGCACTCTTGCCAAGCTGGGTCGCCAGGGGTTCGATGGCTCTGCGTGATGCCGCCAAGTCCAGCCGCATGCGTCCGCCATTGAAATACTCCGGGTCGAGGTACCCGAGCAGCAGCGCCGCATCGGTGGTCGTAGGCTGTGTGCCGCCACGGCCGTAGCAGGCCGGGCCGGGATCGGCACCGGCGCTTTCCGGCCCCACGCACAGCAGACCTCCGGCATCCACCCGCGCGATGGAGCCACCGCCGGAACCGATGCTGCGGGCATCCACGGAAGACAGGCCCGTGAGATGGCCCACATAGCGCGGTCCCAGCCAGGTGTCGCGCCCGAACACGGGTCGGCCATTGCGCACGAGACTGACATCGAAACTCGTGCCACCCGTGTCGCAGACGATCACTTCCGTTGCGCCCGTTTCGGCAAAGCCGGTCACCTGGCCGAGGATGGGCGCCAGCGATGGCCCCGAGCGAACCATGTGGATCGGCCGTTCGATGACACCTTCGATGTGCATGACACCGCCCAGCGAGATCGCCGGGAGCAGTTCGCCGGCGAGGCCGGCTGCCCGCAGGTCTGCATCCATTTCACGCAAGTGCCTCTGCATCAGGGGCTTGAGCGATGCGTCGATGGCGGCGGAGGATGCGCGGCGGTATTCGCGCGCGATGGGATTGACCTGGTGGGAGAGGGTGTAGGGGATGCCGGGAAGCTCACGCTCGATGATGCGTGCCAGCTCCAGTTCGTGCCGGGGATTTGCGATCGACCACAGAAGGCATGCCGCCACGGCCTCGACACGCTGGGTGCGCAGACTCTGCATGACGGACTGTGCCGCTGCCTCATCGAATGGCACGAGCACCTGTCCCTCTGCGCCGATGCGTTCGGGGATCTCGAATGTCAGGTGCCGCGGTACGTAGGGTTCGGGATACTCCTGGGTGTAATCCCACGGGTTGGTCTTCCCGCCCTCGCGACGGACCAGGATGTCGGGGAACCCCTCCGTCACCAGCAATGCGGTCCGCGCGATCTTTCCTTCGAGTATGGCGTTGGTTGCCCGGGTCGATCCGTAGATGAAGATGGCCGTCTGCTGCAGCAGGGCGCCGGCATCGAGGCCGAGTGGCGCAGCCGCCACCGCCAGGCCTTCCAGGATGCCGCGCGAGATGCGTTCACGGGTGGTCAGTGCCTTGCCAACGCTGAGGATGCCCGAAGCGTTGCCCACCACGACGTCCGTGAACGTGCCGCCCGTGTCGATGCCGATGCGGTAGCTGCCGTGTGATGCCTGCGCCTGCCGTGCCGATCTGCTCATGCCGCACTCCGGGTCCCTTCAAGTTGAAATGATCATGCCATCTGCACGTGATCATATTGGAATTCGACGCGCGTTGTGACCGAAATTGTCGTCTGTGATCATTGTTTACTCACATGATCATGTCTGTTAGGATCTGACCCGGTTGCCCCGGGGGAGATTTCAGCATGCAACTTTCAAGATGCCCGCAATTGATGTTGGGCGGATTCCTGCTCCTGAATACCGTGACCGTGCTGGCGCAGAGTGCGCCTGCAGATACGCTCGAAGAGGTGGTGGTCACCGCGCAGCGCCGCCAGGAAAAGCTGCAGGAAGTTCCCATTTCCATGAGCGCGATCACCGGCGCCACCCTGGACAATCTCGGTGCCAAGGATTTCAGCGATTTTGCCAGCGGCATCCCCAATCTTGCGATCGGCACCGGTTCAGGTGCGGGCGGCAACGGCAGTGCCTTCGGAGTGTCTTCGACCCGGGCCGTCGCCATTCGAGGAGTGGCCGGCAACAACACCACAGCGTTCTACCTGAACGATACGCCGGTGCCCCTGTCGCTGGACCCGCGGGTGGTCGACATCGATCGTGTGGAAGTGCTGCGCGGTCCGCAGGGCACCCTGTTCGGCGCCAGTTCCATGGGCGGCACGGTGCGCCTGGTGACCCGCGAGCCGAGTTCGGAGAAGTTCAGCGCACGGGTGGAAGTCGATGGCTCCTACACCAACAAGGGCGGCGGTGGCTACTCGTCCAGCGGCACCCTGAACCTGCCCGTGATTCAGGGCAATGTCGGCCTGCGGCTCAACGCTTTCAGTGCATTTGATCCTGGTCTGTACACGCGGACCTGGGGCATGGCGCAGGATCCGCGCTCACCGATCCTGCCGTATCCGCCCGGCGGTCCTCCGTCTGTGGGCAGCAAGTCGCACGTGGGTTCCGAGCAGTCCACCGGCTTCTCGGCCTCGCTGGCCATCACGCCGCAGGCGGTACAGGGCCTGTCGGTCACACCGATGTTCATGTACCAGCACTCGGCCTCCAACGGCTACCCGCTGGCCGACTACACGCCCGACAACTTCGTGCAGACGAGGCAGTTCAACCTGGGCGACTCGGTGGATGACAAATGGACCTTTGCCGGCCTCACCGCCCGCCAGGAACTCGGCTTCGGCCGCTTCATTGCCTCGGGCACTTACTTTTACCGGCGCGCGGAAGACATCGAGGACACCAGCGATTCCAATGCGCTCATTTTCTGGGGTCTGGACTATTACGTGCCTGCACCGCTCCTCAATATCCTGTTCACGAGGACCTACACCCAGGAAGTGCGGTTCGAGTCCACTTTCGAAGGCCCTGTGCAGCTGGTGGCGGGGTATTTCCATTCCCACTCGGACAGGCGCTTCTACGAGATCTATGACTCGCCGGGTCTGGATCAGGCCTATCAGGCATCGCACCCTGGCGCGGGAGGGCTGGGTACCGATCTGCAATACACCCAGAACACGCCCAACACCGACCGCCAGAAAGGCTGGTTCGTAGATGTCTCGCTGCGGCTGACCGAGAAGGCCCAGGTCAGCGCCGGTGTGCGCCGCGCCTATCTGGACCATGAGGGCGCCTACACGGCCGATGGCCCCCTGAACGGCGGCCTTTCCGGCCCGCCCGACACCTGGTCACGTCATGGCGAGAACCAGACTGCGCCGCGCTTTACCGGCAAGTACCAGTTCACGCCCGATCACATGATGTACCTCTCGGCTGCCAAGGGCTTTCGCATCGGTGGCACCAACTCGCTTCTGCCGCAGGATCTGTGCGGCGCTGATCTTGCGCAGCTGGGCCTGACGAATGGCGAAGGCTTCAAGTCCGACTCGCTGTGGAGTTACGAGATCGGCGCCAAGGACAGTTTTGTCGGCAACCGGATCAGGACCCGTGCTGCCCTGTACCGGATCAACTGGAAGAACATCCAGCAGTCCGTGTATCTGCCCTGCACCTTCAGTGTGACGGCCAATTCCGGCGCCGCGACCAGCAAGGGCGCGGAGTTCGAGATGGACATGGCGCTCATGAGTCACCTGACCCTGAACCTGGCGGTCGGCTACGAGGACATGAAAATCACCGAGGCGACCGCCTCTTCGCGCACCATCGTGGGCCAGCCGCTCACCGGCGTGCCGAAGTGGTCGGGCTCGGTCACCGCGCAGTACCTGATTCCGCTGGGTGAGCGCGAGGCCTTCCTTCGCGGGCAGTGGGAATTCACCAGCGATCGAAAGAGCTTCATCAACGTGGCACCGCAGGACGGGGGCCGGGATCTGCCTGCCTACAACATCCTGAATCTGCGGGGTGGTGTGAAACAGGGGCCATGGGAAGCCACGTTGTACCTGAACAATGTATTCGACAAGCGCGGCATCGTTGGCGACCTGATGCCCGAGGGTGCGGAACTGCCGGATCGGCCACGCTGGTTCGTGACCCGTCCGCGCACCGTGGGCCTGTCGCTGCGGCGTGAATTCTAGCTTCCGTGAGTGATCCGGACTGCGCTGGCGGGTCCGCCTGGGACTCGCCACGTGCAGTGGCGGCATGCGTATGCGCAGCGATCGCCGCCTACGGAGTCTATCTCGCCCTGCCCCTGATCCTGGGAGCGCTTTCGGACCGCTACGGCTTCACCGAACGTGATATCGGCTGGACCGGTGCGGCGGAGAACCTCGGCTTGTTGCTGGGCTCGGTGTGGGTCTCCACGCGGGCCCGCACAGGAAGGTTCCGCTCGCAGATCCTTGCCGGCATCCTCATTGCGATGCTGGGCAATGTCCTGACCGCCCGCATCCAGACCTTCATGCCCATGGCCTCGGTCCGGCTGCTCACCGGCTTCGGCAGTGGGGTCTGCTATTCGGCCGGCGTTGCCTGCCTGTCGCTGATGCGCAATTCTTCCCGGCATTTCAGCCTGCTCATCGTGGTGCTGGTGATCGTCAATTCACTGGAGCTGTGGCTGGTGCCATCACTCCTGGGGCTGACGGGTCTTGTGGGCGTTTACCTCGTGTTCGCCGGCCTGTTCCTGCTTCCGGCCGTACTGCTCGGCGCGCTGCCCGCGCGGCTTTCAACCGGCACGGCGACTTCGTCGAAGCAATCACTGAAGACTCCACAGGCCTTCCGTTCAATGGCATGGTGGTGCCTGTTCGCCATCGTCATGTTCAATGTCGCGGCCAGTGCCTTCTGGGCCTATTCGGAGCGCATCGGCCTGTCCGTTGGCCTGTCGGGGCGCTCCGTTTCGAACACGCTTACCCTTTGCAACCTGTTCAGTCTCACAGGCGGTGTCCTGGCGTACTGGCTGGGCAGGCGCTGGGGCCAGCATCGTCCCCAGCTGGTGATCATCCTCATCATGTTGCTGGTCTTCGGGTCCTGGTCGTTCCGGATCGGTTCCGCAGGTTATGTCGCAGGCGTACTGGTCTTCTTCGAGGTATGGTCCATGACCCAGGTGTACCAGCTTGGCACCTTGAGCGGCATCGATGCGACGGGAGGATTCGTGGCCCTGGTGCCGGCTGCACAGGGACTGGGTCAGAGCGCGGGACCTTTCATTGCCGGGGCCCTGCTAGGTTGGGGAATGGGCTATCCAGGGGTGCTGATGGTGATGTCGGCTTTCGTCATCGCCTGTTTTGCCGGCTATCTGCTCGTATACCTGAGATTGAGGCAGTCGCAGCCGGCACTGGCCACAGCCTGAGCCCTCCCAGGGGCGGGTGGCACAGCCACGCGAAGCAGCATGACTTGCACTCACGGCCGCTTGTGGGCAGGCTTGCAACCTCGAGGGAAGGAAATTCCACGCTCAGGAGACCTTGATGGGTTTACTCGATGGCATTCTGGGTGCCGCGCTCGGTGGGGCAGCGTCCCAGCAGACGGCTGGCATCAATCCGGATGCGCTGATCCGCATCGCTGGCCAGCTCCTGCAGCAACATGGAGGCGTGGGTGGCCTGGTCGATGCGTTCACCAAAGGTGGTCTGGGGCAGGCGGCCGCGAGCTGGGTCGGCACCGGCCAGAATCAGCCGGTCTCTGCCTCGCAGATAACCCAGGTCCTGGGCTCGGGTCAGGTCGGGCAGATCGCCTCGCAACTCGGGCTCGATCATGGGCAGGCCGGCAACATCCTGGCACAGCTCCTTCCCCACGTCATCGATCACCTGACACCCAATGGCCAGATGCCGGCGGCATCGGCCTCGCAGGGTGACCTCCTGTCGGCCGCTCTCGGCATGCTCAAGTCCAGATTGACCTGACCGGAAGCGAGGTCGCGCAATGGGGATCTGGTCCCGAAAGGACCTGGCGCAACTGGCCAGCGTGGCGGAGGAGGGCGGGGACAAGGCCAGCATGCGCCGCGTCCTCGGCCGGTTCGATCTGATCCTGATCGGTGTCGGCAGCACCATCGGCGCGGGGATCTTCGTCATCACCGGAACAGCGGCGGCCCAGTATGCAGGGCCGGCAATCATGCTGTCCTTCATCGTCGCAGGCCTTGCCTGCCTGTCCACCGCATTCTGTTACGCGGAGCTCGCGTCCATGATGCCGGTGGCCGGGAGTTCCTACACCTACGCTTATGCAACGCTCGGTGAACTCGTCGCCTGGACCATCGGCTGGTGCCTGGTGCTCGAGTACATGGTCGCCGGCTCCACCGTTGCGGTGGGCTGGTCGGGATATTTCACCAGCGCCATGACCAGTATGGGCCTTGTCATTCCGTCCGAGTGGAGTTCGGCGCCGCTGGGGCTCGATGCTGCACGCCATCTGACCACCACTGGTGCCATCATCAACCTGCCGGCCGTGGGCATCGTGCTGGCCATGACCTGGCTGCTGGTGATCGGCATCCGCGAATCCGCCGTGGCCAATGCCCTGTTCGTGATCCTCAAGGTGGGTGTCATCCTGGCGGTCATCTTCGTCGGCGCCTTTTACGTGCAGCCTGGGAACTGGCACCCTTTCATACCTCCCAATACCGGCCACAGTGGTGAGTTCGGCATGAGCGGCATCCTGCGCGGTGCCGGCGTGATCTTCTTTGCCTACATCGGCTTCGAGACCGTGTCCACCTGTGCCCAGGAGACCCGCAATCCGCAGCGCGATCTGGGGTTTTCCATCCTCATGTCGCTCCTCATCTGCACGGCGCTGTATGTGGCCATGGCAGCCGTCATGACGGGCCTTGCGCACTACACGGTGCTGAACGTCGCCGACCCGATCATCGTCGCGCTGGATCATGGCGGAAGGGCCCTGGACTGGCTCAAGCCCCTGGTGAGCGCGGGTGCGGTGATTGGCCTCGCGTCAACGATATTGATGTCCGTCTACGGTCAGAGCCGGATTTTCTACACCATGGCGCAGGACCAGTTGCTGCCGCCGGTGTTCGCGCGGCTCCATTCGCGCTACCGCACGCCCGCCTGGGGCATCATCGTGGTAGGCGTGGCGTGTGCCGTGATGGCGGGGCTTCTGCCGCTGGACATTCTCGGTGAGCTCGTCTCCATCGGTACCCTGCTGGCCTTTGCCATCGTCTGCCTCGGCGTGCTGGTCCTCCGGTATCGCTCACCTGATGCGGCGCGCGGATTCCGCTGCCCCGGCTCGCCCTGGGTGCCGGCCATCGGCATCGCAGGGTGCCTGTACCTGATGTTCAGCCTGCCGGTGGATTCCTGGTGGCGCTTGTTGCTGTGGCTGCTGGCAGGGACATTGATCTACCTGTTCTACGGCATCCGGCATTCCCGCGCGGCAGCCTGAGCCGCGCGCCCGCGCGCCGGCGGCCGGAGGTCCGACCCGGTTGTATGCGCATCGCGATCCTTTCAGGTCGCCATGCTTTCAGGGAGCGTCGAGGAAGCTCTGCAGCATCGGGTTCACCCATTGCGGCCGCAACGCGAATGTGGAGTGGCTGGTATGGGGAAGGATCCACAAGCGGGCGTCGGGGATCGAGCGAAAAATCAGCGCCGTATGTTCCAGCCGGACTTCATCCTGGTCGCCTGCCATCACCAGGACGCGCGCGCGGATCTTCTGCAGCAGTGAGGGGCTGAGGACATCGGCCGTGGGGCGGGTCAGCCACAGGGTGCGCAGTTTCGCCGCGAATACCGGCAGATGGGCCGCCCCATCGGGCGATTCCTCGGCGTAGGCTTCCCGCGCCTCGGGGTCGAATTCATCCAGCCCTGTGGAATTGCGGGTCTCCTCCAGGCTCTCCTTCGTCAGACCATCAGGGTCGAGGTTGGCACCGCTGGCCACGATCCGGCGCACGAGCCGGGGATGGCGGATGGCCAGGATCAGCGCGATGTTGGCACCGTCACTGAAGCCGATGAAATCCGCGCGGCTGACGTGCAATTGTTGCAACAGGCCGGCCGTATCCTCGGCCATGGCTGCGTAGGTGAGTGGCCCGGGTACATCCGGAGACCGTCCGTGCCCACGCTGATCCATGGCGATGACGTGGTGATGTTCGGCCAGGAATTCGATCTGGGCATCGAACGTGCTGTGGATGTCCGCGCCACCGCCGTGAAGCAGGACCACCGGAGGCCCTTCGCCATAGGTCTCGTAGTACAGGCGGTGCCCACCGACCTGGGCATATCTCCCGGGCGGGGCTTCGTCGGCTCGGGCCGTTGCCCATGCACCTGCCAGCACGAACAGAAGCACGCAAGCCAGGGCTTTCCCATGGGGTATCCATCGATCCGGAGTAATGCAATGCAAACATGTTGTGAGGATGCCTTTTGCAGTGCGGTCAAGATTGCGGTCAGGGCTCTGGCAGGCATTCGTAGGCATGGGTATGCTAAATTGTAACTATTTGTTTTTAATTGACAAAAATTAGATGCAGATCACACTGGAGATCATTGAAAAATCTTCCATGAGCCTCATAATCACATTCGTTGAAAGCGTGTCGCATAACCGTTGTTACTGCGATGCAAATGAAAAGGAGGTGCATCATGGTTGGAACTATCGCGCGCATGGGACACAACGTCCTGTTGGTCGCCATGGCAATCGTCACCGTCGCATTGATCGTGGCATCGACCTGAAGATACATGCGACTGGACATCGCGCCCCTCCGGGTCGTTCCCTTGCGGGACCGCCTCTGGCGGGGCGCATCCGTTTTCGCGCCTGCTGTTTGCAAATGACCCCTCATCTGCGCGATCGTTGAGTCATGCGCCCCGCAACCATTCGCCCCCAGCAGGTTCGCATGTCCAAGGAGCGCATGGCCGCCTTCAGCGACGGGGTGATCGCCGTCATCATCACGATCATGGTGCTGGAACTGAAGGTACCGCACGGTGAGAATCTCGAGGCCATCAAACCCCTCATTCCGGTCTTCCTGAGTTACGTGCTCAGTTTCCTGTATGTGGGCATCTACTGGAACAACCATCACCACCTGCTGCAGGCGAGCGAGTTCGTCAACGGGCGCATTCTGTGGGCGAACCTGCACCTGCTGTTCTGGCTTTCACTCATCCCTTTCACGACCGGATGGCTGGGCGAGAATCACGTGGGTTCGATCCCCGTGGCCGTCTACGGACTCGTCCTGCTGTTTTCTGCCATCGCCTATACAATCCTGAACCGGGAACTGGCCTGCAATCACGAGGGTGAATCGGCCCTTGCCCGGTCGGCCGGATCCGGACTTAAAGGAACCCTGTCGATAGTCTGCTATGTCGCTGCCATTGCGCTTGCCTTCGTCAATCCATGGATATCTTGCGCGCTGTATGTCCTGGTTGCGCTGTCGTGGTTCATCCCCGACAGGGGAATCGAGAGTGTCCTCGCCAGCTGATCCAGCCGTGGCCGGATCGCCCGAAAATGGCCGGGATGGCGCCGTGGTCTTCGACACACTGCGCCTGTCGCTGCGCGAGCTGACATCCCGCGATGCGCCCTTCATCCTCGAACTGCTCAATGACCCGTCCTTTCTGCGCTTCATCGGCGACAAGGGCGCACGCACGATTGCGGATGCGCGCCGCTACATCGAGGAGGGCCCACGAGCGAGCTACCGTCGCAACGGGTTCGGATTGTATCTGGTGCAACTGCGCAAGACCGGCGAACAGCTCGGCATGTGTGGACTGGTGAAGCGCGAGACCCTCGCGGATGTGGATATCGGCTTTGCGTTCCTGCCGCGTTACTGGTCACGGGGTTATGCGCTGGAGGCCTGCGAGGCGGTGATGCATCTGGCTCGCACCCGATTCGGCATTTCGAGAGTGGTGGCCATCACCTCCCTGGACAATCACGGGTCGATGCGTGTGCTTGGCAAGCTCGGGCTGCGGTACGTGCGGACGCTCCAGATGCCCGGGCAATCAGAACGGGTGAACCTGTTCGTTCCGGCCGGGGAACCGGATGGATCCGGGGAAGGTCATGGTAAACGGGACCGGTCGCGTGCCGGCAACGAAGTCAAGGCAGAGGGGAATGCGGAATGAGTTTTCTGAGGGGTGTACAGGATCAGTTCGAAAAGCAGGGTCTTGGGCCCACGGTGAAGTCATGGATCGGTACCGGACCCAATGAGCCGGTGACCGGCGAGCAGATACATTCGGCGCTGGGCACCGATACGGTGAGTGATCTCGCCGCAAAGGCGGGTATTTCAGTGCAGGAACTGCTGCAGAAGCTGTCGCAGCATCTGCCGCAGGCGGTGGACAAACTCACGCCCGATGGAGTCGTGCCGAAGTCGGCATGAAGAGGAGTCGATCATGCATCCTTTCCCTCATCTGTATTCGGTGACCGCCAGTGCCGGTCCTGGCGGTCCCGTCACCCTGGATTCGCCGGGTCTTGCCTCGCTGTCATCGGCGGCGCCGAAGGAATTCGATGGGCCGGGAAACCTGTGGTCGCCGGAAACGTTGCTGACGGCGGCTGTCACCGACTGCTTCATCCTGGGATTCAGGGCGATCGCCACCGCCTCGAAGTTTCCGTGGACCTCGCTCGAGACCAGCACCGAGGGAACGCTCGAGCGGATCGATGGCAAGACGCGATTCACCAGGTTCGTGACGCGCGCCACGCTGAGGCTCCCCGCGGGAGGGGATGCCGCCCGCGGCAAGCAACTGCTGGAGAAAGCCGAGCATGTCTGTCTGGTCGCGAACTCGCTGAATGCCGAGCGTCACCTGGAGGTCAGCGTGACGGTGGCCTGACACCGGTGCGCGGCCCGTAATGGCCGGCTGCCGCCAGACCGCTCCTTCAATCAACCGGCGGTCAGTCGTCCATCAGGAACGAGCGCAGCTGCTCCGAGCGGGACGGGTGACGGAGCTTGCGCAGCGCCTTCGCCTCGATCTGCCGGATGCGTTCGCGGGTCACATCGAACTGCTTGCCGACTTCCTCGAGGGTGTGGTCGGTGTTCATGTCGATGCCGAAGCGCATGCGCAGCACCTTGGCCTCGCGTGGCGTGAGCTGTGACAGGACCGAGTGGGTCGTCTCGCGCAGGGATTCAGTGGTGGCGGACTCGATCGGCGAGGACACCGAGGTGTCCTCGATGAAGTCTCCGAGATGCGAGTCCTCGTCGTCCCCGATGGGCGTTTCCATCGAGATCGGCTCCTTCGCGATCTTCAGCACCTTGCGCACCTTGTCCTCGGGCATTTCCATGCGTACCGCCAGTTCCTCCGGCGTGGGTTCGCGGCCCATCTCCTGGAGCATCTGCCGGGAAATGCGGTTCAGCTTGTTGATGGTCTCGATCATGTGCACCGGAATGCGGATGGTGCGCGCCTGGTCGGCAATCGAGCGGGTGATGGCCTGGCGTATCCACCAGGTCGCATAGGTGGAGAACTTGTAGCCGCGGCGATATTCGAACTTGTCCACCGCCTTCATCAGGCCGATGTTCCCTTCCTGGATGAGGTCGAGGAACTGCAAGCCCCGGTTCGTGTATTTCTTCGCGATCGAAATCACCAGCCGCAGGTTCGCCTCGACCATTTCCTTCTTGGCGCGCCGTGCCTTTGCCTCGCCGATGGACAC
This sequence comes from Steroidobacteraceae bacterium, assembly GCA_044226785.1. Classification (GTDB taxonomy): domain Bacteria; phylum Pseudomonadota; class Gammaproteobacteria; order Steroidobacterales; family Steroidobacteraceae; genus TMP-86. The sequence continues at coordinate 11,241 of JBGAGK010000012.1, forward strand.
TTCGCGGTTGATGTCCTTGATGTCGCTGATCAGGATGTGGAAGACACCCTCCATGGACTTGAGCTTCTTCTGGCGGCGTTCGATCTCCTCCTTGAACCGGGTGAGTGTCGCGGAGTAGCGCTTCTTCGCCTTGATGTGCTTGTCCAGCCAGCGCGTGCTGGTCTCGTTCTTCGGAAACGTCGCGATGAAGTCCTTGCGCGGCATGCCCGCCTGCTTGACGCACAGGAACATGATTTCCTTTTCGAGCAGACGCACTTCGGCCACATGCTGGCGCAGATTGTCGATCAGCTGTTCGAACATCTTGGGCGACAGCTTCAGTTCCATCAGCTCCGCGCACAGCTTCTTGCGCAACCGGATGGTCTTGACGTCCCTGGGCCCGAGCTTCTCGAGCGCCGTCAGCACCTGATGGTGGAGCTTGGCCATGGTCGTGAAGTGTCTGGCCGCTTCTTCCGGATCCGGTCCGGTATCCACGGCTTCCTCTTCTTCCTCGGACTCGCTGTCCTCATCGCCGTTGTCGGACGGCAGCTCACGCTCCACCGCCATGAGCTTCGGGTTCTGGGGCTGAGCGATCTCGTCGGGTGCATTCGGGTCGATGAAACCGACGATGATGTCGACCAGGCGCATCTGCCCGGCCTTGAAGGATTCGTAGTGCCGCAGCAGCAGGTCGTAGGTGCCGGGATAGTTTGCCAGCGATACCTTGACGGCCTCCAGGCCTTCCTCGATGCGCTTGGCGATGCGGATCTCGCCCTCGCGCGTGAGCAGTTCCACGGTCCCCATCTCGCGCATGTACATGCGGACCGGATCGGTGGTGCGGCCGAACTCCGCGTCGAGGTTTGCCAGCGCCGCAGTGGCTTCTTCCACCGCTTCCTCATCCGGCGCGGCGGTCGTCTCGGCCATCAGCAACGATTCGGTATCCGGTGCCTTTTCGTACACCGGAATCCCCATGTCGTTGATCATGTTGACGATGTCTTCGATCTGCTCCGGATCGACGATCTCGCTGGGCAGATGGTCATTGACTTCGACGTAGGTGAGGTAGCCCTGCTCCTTGCCTCGGGCAATGAGGAGCTTCAACTGGGACTGCCGCTCGTCCGCAATCTGCGTCGCAGCGCTGGTAGCCGCTTTCTTGGTCAAAGGGAACGCCTCGAGGGTTTCACGGTTGAAAAACGAAGCCGGCAAGTATACAGATCAGGGGCGATTTCACGCCAATTCGACTTGGGCCGGTCCCCAAGGTTCATGCATCGGGCCCTTGCCGGGTCCGCCCCTTCAGAAGCAAGCCAAGTTCCGTCTTTTCGTCGGAATTCAACCCCGTTTCCCTGGCTTTTTTCAGCAACTCGTCCGTCCTCCGGCCCGGACCGAGATCCTGGGCCAGCTTCCGTACGGCCATTTCCAGTTCCCGGGCTGCTGCCTGAGAGTCGGACACCATGGGCGTTTCGGCCGCGATGGCTTCCAGCCGGGGCAACTCGGGCCGGTCGCGCCATCTTTCGAGCAGGGTGGCCGTGCTCGGCGCCTGCACCTGCCGAGCCTGTTCGATCAGTTCCCTGAGCACGGGGATTCCCGGGTGATCGATCCGGACAATGGAAGCGGTGTCGATCGATCTGGCTGCAGTGGGAAAGTGAAGGACCAGGCCGATGGCCTGACTTAACATATTGCGTCGACCGGACTTCATGCGCGAATCGGGGCGGGGGGAGGGTGAAGGACCCGAGGTCCCAGGGCCTCGAGGGGGCCTCGCGCCCGCTGCGGTTGAGGGCGTATTCGCATCCTGAAGCAGATGGCGCAACCTGTCTGCCGGCATGCGGATCTGCTCGGCCAGCGCATCTGCGATCAGCTCCCTGAGTACCCCATCCGGCATACGGCCGAACAGGGGACGGGCGAGGGCGGCAAGTCTTGCCCGGCCATCGGCGTGGGACAGATCGGTCTGCTGCACGAGCTGGGTGACCAGGTATTCGGACAGGGGCATGGCGCGATCCATGCGTGCCTCGAAGGCCTGTTGCCCCTCCTTGCCCACCAGGGAGTCAGGGTCCTCGCCCTCGGGCAGGAACAGGAATCGCAGTTCGCGGCCGTCCCGGGCCAGCGGCAATGCGTTTTCCAGGGCGCGCCACGCTGCCTGTCGGCCGGCACGGTCACCGTCGAAGCAGAACACCACCTCGCTGGTGAGGCGGAAAATCCTGTTCAGGTGTTCCTGCGTCGTGGCCGTGCCCAGTGTGGCCAGCGCGTAGGTGATCCCGGCCTGATGCAGGCGGACCACGTCCATGTAACCCTCGACCACGATCACGCGCCTGAAATCGTTCCGGGCCTGCTTTGCCTCGTACAGACCGTACAATTCCCGGCCCTTGTGGAAGAGCGGCGTCTCAGGCGAGTTCAGATATTTCGGTTCGCCCTGATCCAGGACCCGGCCACCAAAACCCATGATACGGCCGCGCGAATCGCGGATCGGGAACATCAGCCGGTCGCGGAAGCGGTCGTAGAATCCCGGATCGCGTTCGCCGGCCTTGCGCTCGCGCTCGATGACCAGCCCCGCCAGCTGCAGTCGCTCCCGGTCCGCGGGCTGCTGGCCGAAACGGTTCAGCAGGGCGTTCCAGGATTCCGTGGCATAGCCGAGCAGGAATTTCTTCGCGGTGTGGGATTCGATGCCGCGCCGGGTGATGTAAGCGCGCGCCCGTTCCGAGTCCTGCAGGTTCTGGGCGAAGAATTGTGCGGCCTGTCCCAGCACCTGATGCAAATCGAATCCCGGGGCATTCGCGCTTTCGTGCGAGCCTCCGGGCAGCTCGAGGCCGGCGCGCTGCGCCAGATCCTCCAGCGCTTCGATGAAGGACAGCTTCTCGTATTGCATGAGAAACCCGACCACAGTGCCATGCGCGCCACAGCCGAAGCAGTGATAGAACTGCTTGTCGGGGCTCACCCAGAACGACGGGGTTTTTTCGTTGTGGAACGGGCAGCAGGCCTTGAACTCCCGCCCCGACTTCTTCAGTGCGACACGTGCGCCGATGATCTCGACGATGTCGGAACGGGAAACCAGCTCGTCGATGAAGCCTTGCGGAATGCGGCCGGCCATGGACCGCGCTTGCTCAGGAACCGAGCCTGGCTTTGATCCTGGCCCCGACGGCACCCATGTCGGCACGGCCGGCCGCACGGGTCTTGATGATGCCCATCACCTTGCCCATGTCCTTGATGCTGGTCGCGCCTGTGCTGGCGATGGCCTCGGTGATCAGATGGTCGAGTTCGGCGTCGGAGAGCTGCGCCGGGAGGTAGGTCTGCAGCAGCGAGATTTCCGCGATTTCCCTGTCCGCAAGATCCTGCCGGCCGCCGGACTGGAACTGCACAATGGATTCCTTGCGCTGCTTGATCATCTTTTCGATGACCGAGGTGACCTGGGCATCGTCCAGTGCGATGCGCTCGTCCACTTCACGTTGCTTGATGGCCGCCGTGATCATGCGAATGGCGCCCAGCCGCTCCTTCTCGCCGGCGCGCAGGGCTGCCTTCATGTCCTCGGTGATTCGCTCCTTGAGCGACATGGGCTGATTCAGAAGCGGGGGGACGCGGGACTGGACGGGCCGGTGCTGCGCCCGCCATCGCGTGACACGCGCTTGAGGTGCCGCTTCACAGCCGCGGCCTTCTTGCGCTTACGTTCCTGTGTCGGCTTCTCGTAGAATTCACGCCGGCGAAGTTCGGTCAGGATTCCTGCCTTTTCGCAAGCACGTTTGAACCGGCGCAATGCTGCGTCAAAATACTCGTTCTCGCGGACACGGACGCTGGGCATTCAGACCTCTGAAAGTTGGTGCGGACAGCTGCCGTAACCACGGGCAGCCGGGCCGCGCATTTTAATTGCGGGCCCGCCAAAAGGCAAAAGAACTGGAAGAGTGGGTGCAGGGGAGCGACGGAATGGGTGTTTCGAGCAAGGGTTGATCATGCGGGTATTGGGCATCGAGACCTCCTGTGACGAGACCGCCGTGGCCGTTTATGACGCCACGACGGGCCTGCTGTCACATCGGCTTCACAGCCAGGTCGCCTTGCACCGGAACTACGGGGGAGTCGTGCCGGAACTGGCTTCGCGCGACCATATCAGGCATCTGCTGCCGCTGGTCCGGGAGGCCATGGCCGAGGCCAATACCCGTCGCGGGCAGATCGACGGGGTGGCGTACACGGCCGGACCGGGCCTGATCGGGGCTTTGCTGGTCGGGGCGGGGTTCGCGAGGAGCCTGGCTTTCGCCTGGGCAGTGCCAGCCGTGCCCGTGCACCACCTGGAGGGGCATCTGCTGGCGCCGCTCCTGGAGCCCGATTCTCCGGCCTTTCCGTTCCTTGCCCTGCTGGTATCCGGGGGTCATACCCAGCTGGTCGAGGTGGCCGGGCTGGGTCGCTACAGGCTGCTGGGCGAATCACTGGACGATGCGGCCGGGGAGGCCTTCGACAAGACGGCCAAACTGCTGGGACTTCCCTATCCGGGCGGAGCCTTGCTGTCCCGGCTGGCGGAACGGGGCCGGCTGGATGCTTTCCGGTTTCCCAGGCCGATGCTGGATCGGCCCGGTCTGGACTTCAGTTTCAGCGGGCTGAAAACCGCCGTGCTGATGGCGCTGCGCGAGTGCGAGGCTTCAGGTTCGCTCGATGATCAGGTCCGGGCGGACCTCGCCCGCGGATTCGAGGCCGCTGTTGTGGATACACTGGTCGAGAAGAGCCGGCGGGCGCTCGGATCCACCGGATTGACCCGGCTGGTGGTGGCGGGTGGTGTCGCTGCCAATCGGCCCCTGCGCTGTGCGCTGGCCGACATGGTGAAGGCGGAAGGTGGCACGATACATTTTCCACGCCCCGAGTTTTGCACGGACAATGGCGCCATGATTGCAGTGGCGGGCTGCCATCGGCTGCAGGCCGGACATGTTGCCACCGACCTCGCGGTGAACGCGCATGCCCGGTGGGCACTGGCCAACGAACGACAGGCTTGATCGAAGGTGTACATGGACAGGATATTCCTGAGGGAACTCAAGGCCGAAGCCATCATCGGCATTTTCGATTGGGAGCGACAGGTCAGGCAGACCGTGCTCATCGATCTGGAGATGGCCGTCGACGTGCGCAGGGCCGCCGCCACGGATTCGATCGAGGATACGCTCAACTACAAGCGTGTGGCCAAGCGCGTCAAGGAGTTCATCGACCAGTCGGCCTTTCATCTGGTCGAGACCCTGGCCGAGCAGATCGCCCGTGTGGTCATCGACGAATTCCATGTGCCCTGGGTCAAGGTGACCCTCAACAAGCCGGGTGCAATCCGCGGATCGAAGAGTGTGGGCATCATCATCGAACGCACTGGCGCAGAGGCCATGTGAGGCGGGTCTACGTCGCGGCGGGCAGCAACATCGATGCGCGGCGCAACATCGGCCGCGCTCTGCGGGAACTGCGTGGTGTGTTTCCGGACCTGCGCGCGTCACCTGCATATCAGAATGCCGCAGTAGGGTTCGAGGGCGAGGATTTCATCAATCTGGTGGTGGGTTTCCAGACCGACCTCGGGCTTCGCGGCGTGATCGCAGAACTGCGCCGCATCGAAGCATTGTGCGGCCGGCCTCCGGGCGCGCCGAAATGGGCACCCCGCTCCATGGATCTCGACATGCTCCTGTTCGGCGATCTGGCCGGATCGTTTCCGGAAGCCACGCTGCCCAGGCCGGACCTGATCAGGCGACCCTACATGCTGGGCCCGCTGGCGGACATTGCCGCGGATGTGGTGCATCCGGCGCTGAAGAAAAGCATCGGCCGCCTGTGGGCGGAATTCGACCGGCAGCAGCATCCGATGCGCGTGGTGGATCTGGAATCGTGAGCATCCCCGGACATGCGGCCCTCTGGGGCGTGCTGCTGATATGCCTGGCGTCGACCGCGCGGGCAGCGGTCGAGCCACGCGAGATCTTCGAGGAGCGCACCGGGGCCACGTTCATCGTGGTTCATGATCCGCTGGTTTTCCCGGTGGGCCGCGTGGCCAGCTGGAACGGACCCATGCAGTTCATCAGTCTCACGGCGCTGGAGCGGGATCACGTGGGGAACCTGAGCCAGTATCTGGTCGCCTATGCGTGGACGGAGCAGATTTCGCTGGACAAGCCGCTGACCATCACGCTGGATGACCGTGTGATCCACCTGCAGCCATTGCCGGTGTTTCCACCGGAATTGCCGGATGACCGAACCCTGCTGGCACCAGGGAAGGAACGCGTTCCGCGCGCGGCCTATGCGGCGACGCGCGAGCTGTTCAGGGCCATTGCCACCAGCCGGCACGTGACCCTGATGGTCGGCGAGGAAGGTGCGGGCAGGGAAGTCGAACATTACGACCTGATGGAGGGGCAGAAGGCCCTGGCGGGATTGTTGCGCCACGTGGAAGGCAATGTGCCGTAGGGTGCGGTACATCCCGCGGGTCGCGGTTCATCAGGCGAACTCTTCGGTGTCGATTTCCTGCTGCACGCCCGGTGCGTAGCGGGCACCGCTCACGGTCCGCTGGTCGATCAGCTTTTCGATCCGCTGTATCTGATCGCTCGACAGCCTGACCTGCAATGCGCCCATGTTTTCCTCGAGGTGTGCCGGCGAGGTGGTGCCCGGAATCGGGATGATGTGGACCGACTTGTGCAACAGCCAGGCGAGGGCCAGCTGTGCCGGCGTGCAACCGGCCTGAGCAGCCAGTTGCCGGAACGGTACCAGGAGGCGCTGTACGTTGATGGACCAGTGAGGCTCCTGGAAACGCGGCATGGTGCGCCGGATATCCCTGGCTTCGAACCTGTCCGGATCCACGCTGTCGGCCAGGAAGCCGCGGGCCAGCGGGCTGAACGCGACCAGGCTTGCGCCGATGCGCGCCGTTTCCTCGAGCACGGCCAGCTCGACGTTTCTGCTCCACAGGGAATACTCGGACTGCACGGCGCAGACCGGATGCACGGCATGCGCCCGGCGCAGGGTGGCTGCTGAAACCTCGGACAGGCCGATGGCGCGGATCTTGCCCGCCCTGACCATGTCGGCCATCGCTCCGACGCTGTCCTCGATGGGGACGTTCCTGTCGCAGCGGTGCAGATAGTACAAGTCGATGACGTCGGTACGCAGACGGGTAAGGGAGATGTCAATCGTGGCTTTCAGGGTCTGCGGCCTGCCGTCAATGACGCGTCGACCGTCCACGCCGGTCATGCCGCACTTGCTGGCCAGATGTATCCGCGAGCGAACCGGGGCCAGCACTTCACCCATCAGGGATTCATTCCGTCCGAATCCGTACAGGGCCGCCGTGTCGAAATGGGTCACGCCCCGATCGAGCGCGCGGTGGACGACCTCGTGGGCATCCCGGAGTGGCGGGGGGCTGGCATAGGCGTGGCTCAGATTCATGCAGCCAAAGCCGATGGCGGTCACCTGCCGTGATCCGATCAGCCGTTGTATGGAAACCACGTATGTTTTCTCCTCGTGCGCCGCAGTATATTGTCACTCAAGAACAACTTCGTGTTACTTTCCGGTTCAGTGATCAAACGCGCGCAGACGCGTATCCAGGGCTCGGACGCAATGGGAGGATCATCATGGCCCGTCTATGCAGAACCCTCGGTTTGCTGGCCATCGCAGGCTTGCTGAGCGCCTGTGGCTCCAGCACACCAACCTCGTCGGTCAGCAACGACGAAACAGCCGGCACCCTGATCGTCAATCCTCCCTTGCGCGTGGGGTCGGTCGATGCCACGGCACTGGGTGCTGAACTGGGAGCCAGCAGCTCGGGTGCGCGACTCCTGCAACTCGCGGGCTCCCCGGCCTGTGGAGTGGATTTCTATTACATCAAGTACCGCACGACCGGGGGAGCCGGTGAGCGGACCACGGCCACCGGTGCACTCATGGTGCCGACCGGCGCTGCTCCGGGTTGTTCGGGTGCGCGGCCCATCGTGCTGTATGCGCACGGCACCAGTACGGACAAGAACTACAACATCGCCGACATCACCAACACCGCCAATGCCGAAGGTGCCCTCGTTGCCGCCGTATTTGCCGCGCAGGGTTACATCGTGGTGGCGCCGAATTACGCAGGCTACGATCAGTCGGAACTGAGCTATCACCCCTATCTCAATGCCCGGCAGCAGTCGGGGGAGATGATCGACGCACTGGCAGCCGCGCGCGCGGCACTCCCCAATACCTTCGCAAAGACCACCACCGACAGCGGCAAGCTGTTCGTCACCGGATATTCCGAGGGTGGCCACGTGGCGATGGCCACCGTGCGTGCGCTGCAGTCGTCCGGGAAGACCGTGACGGCAAGTGCGCCCATGTCCGGTCCCTACGCGCTCGAGGCGTTTACCGACGCCATCTTCTACGGCAAGGTGGATCTGGGGGCCACGGTGTTTTCGCCGCTCCTGGCGGAGAGCTACCAGAGGGCCTATGGCGACATCTACAGCGCCCCGACCGATCTGTTCTCAGAGACCTACGCCACCGGCATCGACACCCTGCTGCCCAGCACCGAACCGCTGGATACGATCTTCAGCGAAAACAAGCTTCCGCTGACACAGCTGTTCGACAGCACGACGCCCGTGACCGGCAATCCGGCTCTCGATGCGGCACTCGCCGTTCCTGCGGACCCGCTGTTCTCTCTTGGATTCGGTGATCCTTATCTGGTGAACAACGACTATCGTCTGAGCTATGTGCTGGATGCGGTCGCCGATCCGGACGGCGCTGTACCGACCCCCTCGGCTGGCGTGCCGCTGGCAGCGGCACCCCAGCAGGGGCTGCGTCACGCGGTGTGGACCAACGACCTGCGCAATGGCGACTGGAATCCGGCCTCGCCCATGCTCCTGTGCGGGGGGGACCAGGACCCGACCGTGTTCTTCAGTGTGAACACCGGCACCATGCAGGCTTTCTGGGCAGCGCTCCCGCCCGGGTTGCTGAGTGTGCTGGATGTGAATGGCACTCCGGCGGGACCCTTTGCGCCATTGCAGGGCGCCTTCCAGCAATCCCAGGCGCAGGAGTTTGCGTTCCTGCAGAGCGCAGATGGAGGGTCGCTGACACCACAACAAGCTCAGGCCAGGCTGGTCCAGGAATACCACACGGCCGTGGCACCTTTCTGCACCGTGGCTGCCCGCGGTTTCTTCGCGGCTTTTTGAGGGAGCAGCTCCATGAATATCAAGGCAATCCACTTGGGCATCATCGGTGCGCTGTCGCTGGCGTCTGCCACTGCCGTGGCACAGGACCCGGTGCCAATGAACTCCGCGCGCATCGGCGTGTATTTCCTCTCGTACCATTCCAGCGGGTCGGACATCTCGGGGCCCATGACGCCGCCAGGCCTGAACACCAGACTCGTCAGCAACCAGACCCTGTATCTGGCGTATGTGCGCACCCTGTCGAAGCACTTCGAACTCGAGCTGGCCTTCGGTGTGCCCCCCACCACCAAGACCAAGGGATCGGGACCTGCGACGGTGGGTTCGGTGCCGTACGACGGCGTGGAGATCTCCTCAGCCAAGTGGGCTTCGCCGACCCTGCTGCTGAACTATGTGTTCTTCGACGAAACTGCCCGGTTCCGTCCGTATATCGGCGTCGGCATGAACCACACGGCCTTCTATGAACGGCGATCGACGGCTGCCGGTGATGCCGTCGCGGGCGGACCGACCCGGATCTCGCTCACCGCTTCGACCGGCATTGCCGGTACCGTAGGGCTGAATTACCGCATGAAAGACAACTGGCACCTGTACGCTTCGTACTCGATGTCGCATGTGGCCAGTGACCTGAAGGCCGATACCGCCGGTCTGATCCGCACCTCGCACATCAGCTTCGGACCCCGGGCCTTCGTCCTGTCGATGGGCTATTCGTTTTGATCGCCGCGGCGTTTCAAAGGCTGCGGCCGCCGTCCACGGCGATGATCTGGCCGGTGATGTAGGGCGCATCCTTCGCCAGGAACAGGGTCGTGCGCGCGATGTCCTGCGGTGAGCCATGGCGCTTCAGCGCCGTCTTGCCGATGATCTCGGCCTTCAGGGACTCGCCGATGGGCTGTTCAGGCCATAGCACCGGACCGGGTGCAATGCCGTTCACCCTCACTTCCGGACCCAGTTCGCGCGCCAGCGAACGTGTCAGCATGGCAAGTCCCGCCTTGGCTGCGCAATACACCGGATGACCTTTGAGCGGGCGCGCCGCGTGAATGTCGACCATGTTGATGATCAGTCCGTGGGTGGCGCGCAGATGAGGGGCCGCGGCCTGCGACAGGAACAGCGGCGCCTTGAGGTTCGTGCCCATCAGGTCATCCCAGTGCCGGGTCGTGATCTGCCCGACCGGCGTGGGATAAAACGTGGAGGCGTTGTTGATGAGGATGTCCAGGCGTGAAAAAGCTGCCAGCGCAGCGCCCACGATGGTGTGCGCCTGGGTGTCGTCCAGAAGTTCGGCACCGAACACGCAGGCCGAGTGCATGCGCGCGGCATTGAGTTCGGCGGCCAGCGCATGTGCCTGTTCGGCGGACGAGCGGTAGTGGATCACCACGCATGCGCCCGCGCCATGCAGCGCCCGCGTCATGGCGGCGCCCACCCGCCTTGCGCCGCCCGTGACCAGCACGACTTTGTTCTCGAGTCCGGATGCGTCGATACTGGCGTTCATGCGCGATGACGATACTCCAGCCCGGCTGATCGGTGAACTGCTGTCCGCGGATCAGTCGGCGCATGGGCTGAAGGTGGCGGGATGCATTCGCGAGCAGGCGCTTGCCTGCGGTGGCTGGATGTCTTTCGAGAGATTCATGGAACTGGCGCTGTATTCGCCCGGGCTGGGCTACTACATGGCCGGCGCCAGCAAGCTCGGCCAGGGGGGAGATTTCATCACAGCGCCGGAAGTCTCGATGCTGTTTGGCGGCTGTGTGGCCCGGCAATGCGCGCAGGTGCTGGGGGCGCTGGGTTCGGGCGGGATCCTGGAGGTCGGGGCGGGCTCCGGACGTCTGGCAGCAGATGTCCTGCGGCGGCTTGCATCCCTGGACAGACTGCCGGAACACTACTGGATCCTCGAGGTCAGTCCCGACCTGCGTGAACGCCAGCAGGACCTGCTGCGACGGGAAATTCCGGCGCTGGTGGATCGGGTGGGTTGGCTGGATGCGCCGCCCGAGGCCTTTCAGGGCGTGCTGCTCGCCAATGAAGTGCTGGATGCCCTGCCGGTCAGCTGCTTCCGCTGGAAGGAAGGTGCGGTGATGGAGCGAGGGGTCGAGCCGGTCGGATCGGGGTTTCGATGGGCAGAGCGGCCGGCATCCTCTGCCATGCAGCTCCGCTGTCAGGAGTTGTTCGAGGCCGCCGGCCGGTCGTGGCCGGAGGGCTATCAGTCCGAATACTGCCCGCGATTGCCGGCCCTGACTGCCGAACTGACACGCGGCCTTCGCCGCGGCCTGGCCCTGTGGATCGACTACGGGCTGCCGCGATCCCAGTATTACCTGGCCGAACGCGTTGAAGGCACGCTGGTGGCGCATTTCCGCCAGCGCATGATCCTGGATGTCCTGTGCTGTCCTGGGCTCATGGACCTGACGGCCTGGGTGGATTTCACCGCGCTGGCGGAAGCCGGTGTTGCGGCCGGGTTCGAAATCGCGGGGTTTTCCACCCAGGGGCATTTCCTGGCCGGCTGCGGGCTCGATGCCGAGATGCAGGCGCTGGCCGGAGGCGATGCCCGGCGCCATGCCCGCCTCGCCGGTGAGGCGAAGCAGTTGATGCTGCCCGGGGAAATGGGCGAGCGATTCAAGGTCATGGGATGGGAAAAGGGCGTGGAGGGCCCCTGGATGGGCTTCGGGATACGTGATCTGACTTGTTCGCTGTAGCGATTTTCCCGGTACCGGAAAGCGAAATACAATGGCGTCGGATACTGGGTGTACGTTCCATGGAACGAGAGGGATCGACAGGAGCTGCCATGCACGGAATGGTTCGATGGACGTTGATTCTCCTGGCACTGGCGGCGCTGCCCGCGCAGGCCGCCCGAACCGACTGGAGCGAAATGTCGGTTGCGGGATTTCACCTGTACAGCACCCTGCAGGATCGGGATACCCGTGAGGTCGCAAGGCAGCTTCAGGCCTTCCGGGATACGGTGGGGCGTTTCATTGCGGGACATGATCCGCTGCCCGATGTGCCTACCAATGTCTACATCCTCGACGGGCCGGATTTCAGGAAACATGCCGTTGGAGGCAGGGGTCTTGCCGGATTCTTCAAGCAATTGCAGTTCCAGAACATCATCGCGGTCGATGGAAGCCTGGATTTCGCGCAGTTGCGCGAGGCGATCTTCCATGAATATACGCACTTCATTCAGGCCAACAGCAGTTCCCGGCACTACCCGCCCTGGTATGTCGAGGGGTATGCCTGCCTGTTCAGTTCGTTTCTGTTGCGCAACCAGACCCTGTATGTGGGTGAGGAACCCAGATCGCTGTACATCACGGCCGGGGACTGGATGCCGGTCGAGCATATTCTGGCCCTGAAACGCACCGATCCGGACTTCAGGAAGGAAGGCCTGACCCCACAGTTCTATGGCGAATCCTGGGCTCTGGTGCACATGCTGCTGTTCGACGACAAGACGTATCTTGAGCCCGTTTCGAAATATCTGAGCCAGCTCGATGCAGGCCTGACTGAACCCGAGGCTTTTGAGGCCAGCTTCCCGTTCAGCAAGGCCGATCTGGACAAGGCACTCAAGACACTCCTTCGCCGGCAGGTCATCCACGTCAAGCGGCTGGAGATCCCGCGGGCCATCATGATCGACGAGGCGCCGATCAGGGCCATGTCACGGCCGGAGGCCGACGCCCGCATGGCCCGACTGGTATTCGACCTCGATCGGCCCGAGGCGGCTGTTTCTGCGCTGCTGGATGAAGCGATGCAATCAGGCAGCAACAATCCGCAGATCCGGGCGCAACAGGCGCGGTACCTTGCTGCGAATGGCAAGCCGGTGGCGGTGGATGATCTGGTGAGCGCGGAATTGCAGGATCACCGCCCGGATGAGCAGATGCGCATCGATCTGGCGGCCACGCTCAGTGATGACAGCGCCCTGCACCGGGCTCCCGCGAGAGCAGCGGAGCTTTTGGATCCGGTGGTGAGCCGTCCTAACCCGTCGCTGGAGGCGGTCGCCATCTGGAGCAATGCCCGGGTGGAGACGGGCACCGATCAGGCGCGCACGAGCGCGGTGTTGAATGAAGCGCTGGGGCGCGCACCCCGGAATACAGCGCTGCTTGGTGCACTGGCGAGAGCCCGGGAATCTGCAGGCGACCGCTCCGGCGCCAAAGCCGCCTACAACCGCATCATCGATGCCAGCAATGATCCGAAGGAGCGGCTCTGGGCGCAGAAGCAGGCGGACTCCGAGCGGCTCTCGCAACCGTCGGGAACCGGGAGCGTTGTGGACTGAGCCTCAGGTTCGCGGGCGGCGTGTCCGGCGCTCAGTGGATTTTGCGCTCTGCGAAGGGGCCGCATTGGTCAGGGGCCCGATGCTGGCGACGATGATCTCCCGGGTGGGTCGCGCACCCGGGGTGTGGGCATCGATGGCCCTGCGCATCGAGGCCAGATGCTCCGGAGTCGTACCGCAACAGCCGCCGATGATGCGCGCCCCGGCATCGATGGCAAGCTCCGCATAGCGGCCCATCAATTCCGGTGTACCGGAGTAGACCGCCTGCGTGCCCTCGAAATGAGGAATGCCGCAGTTCCCCTTGGTGACCAGCGGGATCCTGCTTCCCTGCATTTCCAGCAGCGAGACCAGGATGTCGGAGGCGCCGACACCGCAATTCGCACCGATGGCGAGCGGCGGTTGATGCGCGCCGTCGAACAGCGCCGGCAGGGCGCCGGGCAGCAGCCCCATCATGGTGCGGCCAGCGGTGTCGAACGAGCAGGTCACCACGCACGGGAGCCCCGTCAGACGTGCAGCTTCCCTGGCTGCATTGACTTCCTCCGTGGAGGACATGGTCTCGATCCATGCGACGTCGGCACCGCCTTCCTTCAGGCCGTGCATCTGCTCGCTGAATGAAGCCACGGCATCGGCATGGGTGAGTGCTCCCATGGGCTCGAACAGTTCGCCAGTGGGCCCCACCGATCCCGCCACCACCACCGGCCGATCGCTGGCATCGGCCACGCGGCGCGCCAGGCCAGCCGCGGCGGCGGCCAGTTCGCGGGCACGCCCCTGCGCCTGGTGGAGTTTCAGCCGGTGTGGGTTGCAGCCGAAGGTGTTGGTGAGGATGATGTCCGCGCCTGCCTCGACAAATTGCTGGTGGAGCCTGGTCACTTCTTCCGGGCGCTCGACATTCCAGAACTCGGGCGGATGGCCCGAATCCAGGCCGCGCAGGAAATAGTTGGTGCCGGTGGCGCCGTCGGCAAGCAACGGGCGGCCGGTGGTCAGAAGCTCTGCAAGACTCGTACGCATGGCATTATGATACCGGAATGAAGTTCAGCGAAATCACCAGGGGCCGGGTCATCGAACTCGGGCCTCGCCGGGTGAGCGAGGCGGAAATCATTGCCTTTGCGCGGCAATACGACCCGCAGCCCTTCCATGTCGATCCCGCGAAAGCAGCAGCGACCCGCTGGCGCGGCCTGATCGCCAGCGGATGGATGACCGCCAGCATGGCCATGGAACTGGTGGTGCCGGGTATCCTCCAGGGTTCCGGCTCCATCGGCTCGCCCGGCATCGACAAGCTCGAGTGGCTTCACCCCGTTCGTCCCGGAGATGAACTTCGCCTGCGGGTGACCGTGCTCGATTCGCAGCTGTCGAAGTCAGGTTCGACGGGCGTGGTCCGCTGGGAATGGCAGTTCGACAACCAGGAGGGCATCGCCGTGATGCGCCTGGTGGCCACCAGTCTGTTCGATGTCACTGGAAAAACGGCGGGCTGATCCGGCCTCGATGCCTCACCCTGCCTTGATCCGGGTCAAGGCCTCGAGCCGCCGGCTTCGCAGCACCCGCGCGATTTCCTCTCCGCTGTGGCCCTCGGTCAACCGGGCATCGGGCTTTACCGCGGCGGCGATCGCCGCCGCACGCGCGAGCCATTCGCGTTGCGGGTAGGGCTGGTCCTCGTAACCGGTACGCCCGCGGCCATCGGCTTCGCAGGCCAGCAGCAGATCCGCGAATCGCCCGGGGCGCCGGAATGCATCGGTCTGTTCGAGCAGTTCGAGGAGCGTCGATGGCCGCAGCTCCAGAGCACGATGAACCTGCCCATGATGGCGTGCCACCAGCACGGCGAGATCACGATGGTTGCCCGGCACCCGCAGTCGTTCACACAGCGATTCGATCAGCTGCACTCCGCGCGTTTCGTGGCCATGGTGCTTCGGCCATTGGGATGGCGGGGTGGTGGCCTTGCCCAGGTCATGGGTGAGCGCGGCAAATCGCACAGTCGGGTCGGGCGACAGGCGGGCTGCCATGTCCAGCACCATCAGGGTGTGAACACCGGTATCGATTTCAGGGTGCCATTGGGGAGGTTGAGGCACACCGAACAGCGCATCGATTTCCGGATACACGGTACGCAGTGCACCGCACTCGCGCAGCGTCCGGAAGAACACCGAGGGCATCGCTTCCGTCAGCGCCTTTGCGGTCTCCGCCCACACCCGTTCGGGAACCAGTGCATCGATCTCGCCGTCCCCGACCATGCGCTGCATCAGCTCGCGGGTTTCTCCGGCAACGGTGAAGCCCAGCGGTGCAAACCGGGCCGCGAAGCGGGCCACGCGCAGGATGCGCACGGGGTCCTCGGCGAACGCAGCAGACACGTGCCTGAGCACGCGCGCCTCAAGATCCGCCCGCCCGCCATACGGATCGATGCAGGTGCCATCGGGCGCCTGCGCAATGGCATTGATCGTCAGGTCGCGCCGGCCAAGATCCTGCTCGAGCGTGACCCCGGGTCCGGCCTCCACTGCAAAGCCCCGATACCCGCGCGCGGTCTTGCGCTCGATGCGGGCCAGCGCGTATTCCTCGTGCGTCCGGGGGTGCAGGAACACCGGAAAATCCCGTCCGACCTCGCGGAAGTTCGCGGCCAGCATCTGTTCACGGCTGGCACCGACCACTACCCAGTCACGTTCCTTGACCGGCAGGCCCAGGAGAGCATCCCGGACCGCGCCACCGACCAGATACACTTGCATGGATGAATGGTATCAGCATCGTGCTGCCGGCCCGTGCCGCCCTTGTGCTGGTGCTGGCAGCTCTGCTTCCGGGCTGCTATGTCATGCAGGCGGCCAGCGGGCAGCTGGCAGTGATGACCCGGCGAGCGCCCATCGAGCACGTGCTGGCCGATCCCACCACACCTGAGTCGGTGCGCTCCCGGCTCGCCTCGGTGGAGGCCATCCGTGAGTTCGCGATCCGCGAACTGGATCTTCCTGACAATGGCAGCTATCGCAAGTACGCAGACATAGGTCGTCCGTATGTGGTGTGGAATGTGGTGGCGGCCCCTGAATTCTCGCTTCAGCCAAAGCGATGGTGTTTTCCGGTCGCCGGCTGTGTGGCCTATCGTGGCTATTTCAGGGAGGCTCGCGCACGTTCCTTTGCCCGTCGCATGACCAGACGCGGCTTCGATGTCACGGTGGGAGGTGTCGCGGCGTACTCCACGCTTGGACACTTCGATGACCCCATCCTCAGCAGCATGCTGGGCTGGTCCGACGTGCAGCTGGCCGCCATCATCTTCCACGAACTCACCCATCAGCTCATCTATGTGCGTGGGGACTCGGCCTTCAACGAGGCGCTGGCCACGACCGTCGAGCAGGAGGGTGTGACGCGCTGGCTGTCGGCGGCGGGGCGCACCCGGGACCTGCAGGCCAGCCGGCTCTGGCAGGCGCGGACGAAACAGGTGATGGAGTTGATCGGGTCCGCCCGCAGCGATCTGGCGCGGCTGTATTCGCTCAGGCTTTCACCAGCGCAGATGCTCCAGCGCAAGGATGGCCGGTTCGAACGCCTCACCCAGGAGTATGTGACGCTCAGTGCGGACTGGGGCCGGGAGGCTCCCTACCAGGCCTGGTTCGCCCAGCCGCTCAACAATGCCAGTCTTGCGGCGGTGGCGACTTACAACCGGTGCATACCGGGATTCGTGCGTCTGCTGCATGAGGCCGGTGGCGAGCTTCCCCGGTTCTACGAACGCGTGCGCAGCATTGCGCGGATGCCCGCGGCGCAACGGGATCAGCAGGTGTGCGCAGGCGGTTGATGATTGCGGCGGGCCGGGGATTCGACGGCCCGACGATCAGGGGCGTTGTCCGGCTGCGCTGTCTGCGCGGCCGCCGTGCCGGCACTCGGAAAGCCGCGCATTGTCCTCGAATGAGCCCAGATACGTCCGCGCCAGACCCGGCATGGCCTGCGCAGTCAGGCCCAGGGCTGCAAATCCCTGTTCGCTGCAGACGCTGTCGAGGGTGAGCGACTTGAAGTTGTCACTGGAGAATGGCCGGCCAGGCACGAAATTCATGCAGAACGCCTGAAGGCGTCCCAGGACATCCGGAAGCCCCATGATCCACCGGCGCCGATGGCTCAGGCCGGCCACCAGCTCGACGATCTGCCTCAGGGTGTACTGGTGAGGGCCGCCCAGTTCGAAGGTCTGTCGGCTCGTGGTCCCGCCGTGCAGCGCCCGCACCATCGCCTCGACGAGATCGTCGACGAACACGGGCTGGAGTCTTGCCTGTGGACGGGCCAGCGGAAAGACCAGCGGTATCCGTTCCAGCAACAAGGCGAACCTGTTGAGAAATGAATCGCCGGGACCGAACAGCACCGAGGGCCTGAAGATCGTCCAGTCGACATCGCCCGCCTGCCCTCGAATCAGTTGCTCGGCCTCTGCCTTGGAGCGCAGATAGTGGCTGGGCGCATCGACGTCGGCCTTGAGCGAGGAAAGCTGCAGGAACCGGGTGACATTGGCGGAACGGCAGGCCTGCAGGGCACCGCGGGTGAGGTCCACGTGGGCGCGCCTGAAACCTGCGCCGCCAAACCACCGCTCGTTGAGAATGCCGACCAGATTGATCACCACGTCCTGGCCGCGAAAATGCTCGCTGAGCATGGCGGCATCATGGACATCGCAATCCAGCAGCGTCAGGCCCGGCAGCACCAGCAGATGTTTGTGCAGTTCGCGGTTGCGGGTGAGCACCGTGACGCGATGGCCGTCCCGTATCAGCCTTGACACCAGTCGCGTTCCGACGAAGCCGGTTCCCCCCAGTACGCAGATCGACAATGGGTGCATGCCGGTCGACTCCTAGCGTATCGGAACCAGCAGCGTGGCATTGCCACGCCTGATGTTCAGGAACGCAACCTTGGCCCCCTTCATCGCCTCACGGAACTGCTTGAGGTTGGCCACCCGGGTCCGGCCGACTGCCATGATGATGTCGTTGCTGCGCAGGCCGGCCTGGGCGGCTGGACTGCCATCCTGCACCGAGCGAACCACTACACCGCCTTCGTTGCCGGCATCGGCGAGGTCAGCACCCTCGAGCGCGCGATTGACCGCTGTTGCATCGTCCGCCTCGGCATCGGATCGCTCACCGATGATGGCCGTGACCCTGAGTGGCTTGCCATCCCGCAACAGTCCGATGTCGACCCTGTCGCCCACGCGCAGCAGCCCGATGGTGGCGCGCAGCTCGCCCGCGCCCTTGGTGTTGGTGCCGTTGATCGAGATGATGATGTCACCCGTCCTGACGCCAGCCTTGTCCGCGGCCGAACCCGGTATGACACTCGCCACCAGTGCGCCGCGCGATTCATTGAGGCCGAATTCCTTGGCAACGTCCGGTGTCACATCGTAGATGTTGACGCCGAGCACTCCACGTTTGACCTTGCCGTACTTGACGAGCTGATCCATGACGCTCTTGACCATGTTCACCGGAATGGCAAACCCGATGCCGATGTTTCCTCCGCTGCGCGACAGGATGGCCGAATTGATACCCTCGAGTTCGCCTCGCAGGTTCATCAGGGCACCACCGGAGTTGCCCGGATTGATCGATGCATCGGTCTGGATGAAATCCTCGTAGCCGTCCGGGTTGATGCCGGAGCGGCCCAGTGCGCTGACGATGCCGAAGGTCACCGTGTGCTGCAGACCGAACGGGTTGCCAATGGCAACCACATAGTCGCCGACCTCGAGCCTGGATGAATCACCCAGTGACATCGCGGTCAGGTTGGGCTGTTTCGCCTGCAGCACGGCGATGTCCGAGCCCTCGTCGCTCCCGATGACCTTGGCGGTGAAACTGCGGTTGTCGAGCAGGGTGACCGTGATCTCGCTGGCGTTCTCGATCACGTGATGGTTGGTGATGATATAGCCGTTCTTTGCATCGACGATCACCCCGGAGCCTGCGCTCTGGAACTTGCGTTCGCGCGGCCCCTGGTCAGGTGGCACATCGAAAAACCGCCTGAAAAACGGGTCATCGAGCAGCGGATTGCGCGAGCCCTGCTCCTTGATGGTGCCGCGCGTGGCGATGTTCACGACCGCCGGCGAGACGCGCTTGACCATGGGCGCAAGCGATGGCAGGGGGAGCTCCGTGCTCGCGGGCTGTGCGGAAAGCGAGGCGGAAAAGACGCCACAGGACGCCAGCAGGATGCCCAACGCGACTGGAGACTTGCGCATGCTCATGAATGATCCTCGAGTAAACCTTTGTATCAAATGCCCGAGACGGACAAGGGCCCGGGTGGATAGTTCCACCCGGGCCCTTATCTTACACGCGCGTGCTTGCCGCTACGCCTGGATGGCAGCTGCCAGACCGTGCCTCAGGCGGCGCGCACCTCGATCCGCCGGGGCTGCACCTGCGCCACTTTCGGGATCACCACTTCAAGTACGCCCTGGCTGGCACGTGCCTGGATGGCCTGCTCGTCCGCAGTCTCCGGCAGCGTGAAGCGCCGCTGGAACTGTCCGCTCAGACGCTCGGTGCGACGATACCCTTCCTTCGTATCGCTGCGGGGAATGTCGCGCTCGCCACGGATGGTCAGCACACCCTGGTCGGCGGTGATCTCCACTTTGGCCGGATCCACGCCGGGCAGGTCCAGCTGCAGCACGTAGCGGGTGGTCTCCTCGGCGATATCCGCCGCCGGAATCCATGCGCCGGAATCCGCGGCGATGCCCGGGCCATTGTTGATGAAGCGCAGAGCCCAGGGCTCGTAGCGAAGTACTGACATTGAAGGTCTCCTGCAAAAAGGTTTGCGAACATGGTCGCGATGGTCACGAAGTGTGGTCCGTGCTCGGGATTTCAACACCTTCGGCGGGCCGGATTTTCCGTCCATCGACGCCCGTCAAGCCGATCCGGGTACAGGATGCGGTCCACGCGTGAAGACACAAGATGTTGCGTTCGACGCTATGGCGCCCACGCAAAAAAATCGCAGCGCTGACCCATCGAAATTTCCCGAGTGATTCTTGTAACTCGCTGAATATAAAAGATGATATTGACCTCGTTCGAGGCAAAACAAGTTCTTGACGCATGGCGGATGCGCGACATAACCTTGTCCGCCCTGACACAAGATGTAGTAGTCCGCCGCCGGCGCTACGCAGTCAGAAAATCCGCGAGCGTTGGTGGCGCCTTGCTCCACCCGCGCTCTTTGAATTACAAGGCCGCCCGGGATTGCAGGAGCAGATCGGAAACTCATGAACACGGTGGTAAAGATTCAGGACAAGACCCTCAACAGCATTGCCTTCCAGGAAGCATCGCTGGACATCTGGGACAAGAAGTACCGGCTGACTGCCAAGGACGGTACGCCCATCGATGCGACCATGGACGAGACCTACCAGCGGGTGGCGCGCGCCCTGTCGGACGTGGAAAACCCCGAGGACCGCCAGACCTGGTATGAGGCCTTCCTGTGGGCGCAGCGCAATGGCGCCATTCCTGCAGGGCGCATCACCTCCAATGCGGGGGCCCTGGAGCACAAACCGGCCACCTCCACCATCAACTGCACGGTCTCGGGCAGCATCCGCGATTCGATGGACGACATCCTGGGCAAGGTGCACGAGGCGGGGCTCACGCTCAAGGCCGGTTGCGGCATCGGCTATGAATTCTCGACCCTGCGGCCCCGCGGGGCCTACGTCTCGGGCGCCGGCGCGCATACCTCGGGGCCGCTGTCCTTCATGGATATCTACGACAAGATGTGCTTTACCGTCTCCTCCGCCGGTGGCCGGCGCGGTGCGCAGATGGGCACGTTCGATGTCGGCCATCCGGACGTGCTCGAATTCGTGCGCGCCAAGCGCGAAAACGGCCGCCTGCGCCAGTTCAACCTCTCGCTCCTCATCACCGACGAATTCATGAAGGCGGTGAAGAGCGATGGCGAATGGAAGCTGGCCTTTCCGGTGACCCGCGTGGAACATGAGGCCGAGCAGTTCGATTTTTCGGATGCATCGAGGTTCATCTGGCGCGAGTGGCCACAGACCGAAGGATATGTGGTCAACAACGAGGGCCTGGTCGCCTGCAGGATCTACAAGACCCTGCCGGCGCGCCGCATGTGGGACCTGATCATGTCCTCGACCTACGATTTTGCGGAACCGGGTTTCATCCTCATCGACAAGGTCAATGAGATGAACAACAACTGGTGGGACGAGAATGTCCGTGCGACCAATCCCTGTGGCGAACAGCCCCTGCCGCCTTATGGGTCCTGTCTGCTCGGGTCGGTCAACCTGACGCGGTTCGTGGTCGATCCGTTCACCGACAAGGCCAGCTTCGACTGGGAGACTTACCGTCAGGTCGTCAAGGTGTTCACACGCATGCTCGACAATGTGGTCGAGGTGAACGGATTGCCCCTGCCGCAGCAGCGCCGCGAGATCCTGCGAAAGCGCCGTCACGGCATGGGATTCCTGGGGCTGGGATCGGCCATCACGATGCTGTGCATGAAGTACGGTTCGAAGAAGTCGGTGGCGTTCACCCAGAACGTGGCGCGCGAGATGGCCATCGCCGGCTGGGAGGCGGGCCTGGAACTGGCACGGGAGAAAGGCCCCGCGCCCATCATGAACGAGGAGTTCGCGGTTACCGCCGAGATGCTGCGCAAGCGTCCCGAGATGGTGCGGGACGGCTGGCGGGAGGGTGCCCGGATTCCGGGGCGTGTGCTGCATGCGCGCTACAGCCGCTACATGCAGCGCATTGCCGAAGCCGCACCGGAGCTGGTGGAGGAACTGGCCGAGGTGGGCTCGCGCTTCACCCATCACACCTCGATCGCGCCCACCGGCACCATCTCGCTGTCACTGGCCAACAATGCATCCAACGGCATCGAGCCGTCCTTTGCCCACCACTATTTCCGCAACGTGATCCGCAATGGCCGGAAAACCAAGGAGAAGATCGACGTATTCTCCTACGAGCTGCTGGCCTACCGTGAGCTGGTCAATCCGCAGGCCATGCCCAACTCCAGCGCCCCGGGAGAGAAGCTCCCGGATTACTTCATCTCGGCCGACGATATCGGGCCAAAGGAGCACGTGGATATCCAGGCGGCGGCGCAACTGTGGGTGGACTCCTCCATTTCCAAGACAGCCAATGTGCCCACCAACTACCGGTACGAGGATTTCAAGGATATCTACCTCTATGCCTATGAGCAGGGCCTCAAGGGTTGCACCACGTTCCGGTTCAATCCGGAGGCGTTCCAGGGTGTGCTGGTCAAGGAGCAGGACCTCAGGAACACGACGTACGTGTTCACCCTGGAGGATGGGAGCGAAGTCAAGGCGCGTGGCGACGATCAGATCGAGTACGACGGTGAAATGCACACGGCCGCGAATCTGTTCGATGCCCTGAAAGAAGGCTATTACGGGAAATTCTGACCATGTCCACGATCAAGATCGACGGGAAGATCACCAAGTACCGCGTGCAGGCTCCGGCGACGGAAGCTGCGGATGTTCCGGCTCCAGCCGCCACGCCGCCGGCAGCGGCTCCGAAACCGGACGACAACGTGATCTGGATGCACGAGAAGCTCGAGCGTCCCGATGTCCTGATCGGCTCCACCTACAAGATCAAGACACCGGTGTCGGATCATGCGATGTATGTCACCATCAACGACATCATCCTCAACGAGGGCACACCGCACGAGCAGCGCAGGCCGTTCGAGGTGTTCATCAACACCAAGAACCTCGATCATTTCCAGTGGATCGTGGCGTTGACCCGGGTCATCTCGGCAGTGTTCCGCAAGGGGGGTGACGTCACCTTCCTGGTGGACGAATTGAAGGCGGTGTTCGATCCGCGCGGCGGCTACTGGCAGCCGGGGGGCAAGTTCATGCCTTCGACCATTGCGGAACTCGGCCATGTGATCGAACGCCACCTGCAGTCCATCGGCATGCTCAAGCGCCCGGAGCTCGACGAGCACCAGCGCAAACTGGTGGAGGAGAAGCGTGCGGAGTTCGAGGCGAGAAGCCGTCAGGCTGACGCTTTCTCGAAGTCACATTTCCCGGAAGGCGCCCAGCTGTGCAACAAGTGCAACACCGCAGCGGTCGTGATGATGGACGGCTGCATGACCTGCCTCAACTGCGGTGAGTCCAAGTGCGGTTGAGTTGAGAGTGCGGGCTGGCGGGCCAGGGGGGCTGCGGCCCGCGCAGGCATGTGTCCGCTGGTTGCTGCTCCTTGCGCTGTTTGCCAGCTGGACCGTATGGGCGGATTCGCCCTTCGAGTGCCCGCCGGAGCTTCAGCGCGACGTGCAGTTCTGGATCCGCATCTACACCGAGGTCACCACCGACCAGGGGTTGCTGCACGATGACTGGAATCTGGGTGTCGTCTACGAGAAGCTGACCTTCGGCCCGCAGGATCCGCCGCGCGAGCGGGCGCGCATCATCGAACAGAAGAAGGAGCATTATCGCGCCCTGCTGGCGCGGTTTGCCTCCGGTGACACCGGCGGGCTCGACGCGGACGAGCAGCGGATCCACGATGCGTTCGGTCCTGTGGCCTCGGCCGCCGTGTTCACGGATGCACGCGATCATGTGCGTTTCCAGCTGGGCCAGGCCAACCGCTTCCGTGAGGGACTCATGCGCGCCGGCATCTGGGAGGCGCACATTGCACGCACCCTGGCGGCACGTGGCGTACCGGCGGAAATCGCGGCGCTCCCCCATGTGGAGTCCTCGTTCAACCCGGCGGCCTGGTCGAAGGTCGGGGCTGCGGGCCTGTGGCAGTTCATGCCATCCACGGCCAGGCGCTACATGCGGGTGGATTCGCTGGTGGACGAGCGCCTCGATCCCTTCACGGCGACTGAAGCCGCAGCGAACCTGCTTCTGTACAACTATCGCCTCCTGGGTACCTGGCCGCTGGCCATCACTGCGTACAATCACGGTCCCGGAGGTCTGCTCAGGGCGCAGACCGATCTGGGGACGAGCAATATCGCCACCATCGTGCGGCGCTACAACGGCAGCACTTTCGGATTCGCTTCCAGGAATTTCTACGTGGCGTTCCTGGCGGCCCTGGAGGTGGATCGTGACGCCGAAAAGTACTTCGGGCGCATCCCCAGGCAACCGGATGCCGAGAGCACGACGGTGGAACTGCCGGACTACATTCCCGTCAGCGCATTGATCGCGGCATTCAAGGTGGATCAGGGCGCGATGCGCTCGCTCAATCCCGCCCTGCGGCCGCCGATCTGGAGCGGCGCGCGGTTTGTACCCCGCGGGTATGCGCTGCGCCTGCCGGGTGCCGTGGACAAGGGGCAGATCGAAAAATCGCTGGAGCAGATTCCCCTCAGTCAGCGCTATCTGGCACAGCGAAGTCCGGAGCGGTATCGCGCGCGGCGTGGCGACTCACTCCAGAGCCTCGCCCGGCGCAGCGGAGTTCACCTGGAACGGCTCATGGCCTTCAATGGATTGCGGGCATTGACCCCGCTCCAGGCCGGTCAATGGGTCCAGTTGCCTGCGCCGGACACACGCGCTGGCTCGACTGCTCCGGTGGTGGTGGCGGCGACCGCGGTTCCCGCGCCAGGCCCGCGTGCGTCAGGACAGCCTGCGACAGGTACTGATGCGAAAGAGACCGCCTTCACCGCCCGGACGTCCGGGACGACGTCCACGCCCCTGGGGTTCGAGGTCAGACCGGAGTTCGAAGCGCCGGTCATGCCCGTGATTCCAGTCGATGCGCCCGGACCCGAAGCGGGTTCCGTTTTCGAGGATTCACTGTCCAGAGCCAGTGCGGATCCTGCCGATTATTCTGTGGCGCCTGATCAGACCATCATCGTGCAGGCCGAGGAGACCCTCGGGCATTTCGCGGACTGGTCGGGCATCAGGATCGGCATGCTGCGCGCTGCCAACCATCTGCACCGAAGTTCCACGGTGAGCATGGGGCGCAGGCTCAGGCTCCCCATCGCCAGGCCCGACATCGCGCGATTCGAATCGGCGCGCCGTGCCTATCATCGATCCCTGCAGGATGAATACTTCGCTTCGCACCGCATCAGTGGCACCGAAACCTGGATGATCCGCAAGGGCGAATCCCTGTGGACCATCCGCCAGGCGCGGCCCGCGCTGCCAGCCTGGTTGATCCGCCAATACAATCCGCGTGTGGATTTTGCCGATCTTCACAGTGGTGATGCCATCAACCTGCCCCGGGTCACCGAGGCCAACCGCCAGTAGTCCGGTCGCGCAGCCATTCACAAAAGTGAACTGGTGAGGATCCAGGCATTCCAATCAACCGGTATACTTTTCGCCCCATGAAGACCCGGACTGGTCAGATCCTGACATCGATCCTGGCGGGCGCGCTGCTCGCTGGCGGCCTGCTGCCTGCGGTTCGCGCCAGTACCACGGAGATGACGCTGGCCGACCACGTGGTGGTGCGCAAGTCCGAGCGCAAGCTGCTCCTGTTTCACGGAGATCAGCTGCTGGGCACCTACAGGATCGCGCTTGGACTCAATCCTCTGGGACCCAAGCAGCGCGAGAAGGACTCGCGCACGCCCGAGGGTCGATATTTCCTGTCCCGCCGGAATACACGCAGCGACTACTTCCTGGCCATCCAGGTTTCCTATCCGAACCGGCAGGATGTGCGCAACGCACGCCGGCACGGCTGGGCGCCGGGTGGTGCCATCATGATCCACGGGCAGCCGAACGTACCCAGCCGCTCACCTTTGTATTACGCCGAGACGGACTGGACCGATGGCTGCATCGCCTTGTCCAATTCCGACATGGTCGAGGTCTGGATGCGCACCCAGGATGACATCCCGATCGAAATCTACCCCTAGTCCCGGATGCCGGAATTGGAAACCTCGATAACCTCGACCGATCTGGTCGATGCCCGGGTTGCTCCCAAGGGGAGCCTGGAACATCTGTCGCAGCAGGAGATTGGTCAGCTGCTCGACACCGGGCAGGGTGGCATGTATCCGCTGTTCCGCAAGTGTGCACTGGCGGTGCTCAATGCGGGCAGTACCATCGACGATGCGCGGGTGATTTTCGAGAAATACAGGGATTTCGATCTGCGCATCGTCCGCCAGGCGTGGGGCATCAAGCTGGAGATCCACAACGCACCGGCTGCAGCGTTCGTGGACGGGGAGATGATCCGGGGCATCAAGGAACAGCTGTTCGCAGTCCTGCGTGACGTCGTGTTCATGTCCAACGAGATCCTGGACGGGCGATTCGACCTTGATTCATCCGCGGCCATCACCAATGCGGTGTTCCACATC
Source organism: Steroidobacteraceae bacterium (assembly GCA_044226785.1). GTDB lineage: Bacteria > Pseudomonadota > Gammaproteobacteria > Steroidobacterales > Steroidobacteraceae > TMP-86. The sequence continues at coordinate 37,641 of JBGAGK010000012.1, forward strand.
CTGCGCAATGCCCGGGTGCTGGAGCACAACATGCACCCCAACCTCGTGGTCTGCTGGGGCGGGCATTCGATCAGCCGGCACGAATATGATTACACCAAGCTGGTGGGATACGAGCTGGGCCTGCGTGGTCTGGACGTCTGCACCGGCTGCGGACCCGGTGCGATGAAGGGGCCGATGAAGGGTGCGACCATTGGCCATTCCAAGCAGCGCATCTTCAATGGCCGGAATCTGGGCATCACCGAGCCGGGCATCATCGCCGCGGAGCCGCCCAACCCGATTGTCAGCCAGCTGGTGATCATGCCGGACATCGAGAAGCGTCTGGAGGCATTCGTCCGGGTGGGACACGGCATCGTGGTGTTTCCGGGCGGGGTGGGTACGGCGGAGGAAATCCTCTATCTGATCGGGATCCTTCTGGATCCGGCCAATCGGGAAATTCCCTTTCCGGTGGTGTTTACCGGACCGGCGGATTCAGCCGCGTATTTTGGCAAGATCCATGAGTTCATCGGGCAGACCCTGGGCAGCAAGGCGCAATCCCTGTACCGCATCATCGTCGATGATCCGCCCAGTGTGGGCCGGGCGATGGTGGAGGGTCTGGAGGCGGTTCGAAAGTACCGGCGCACGAAGGCCGATTCATACAGCTTCAACTGGCTGTTGAACATTCCGATGGAATTCCAGCGGCCCTTCGAGGTCACGCACGAGTCGATGCGCGCCCTGAACCTCGATATGGAGGCGCCGGTGCATGTCCGTGCGGCGGACCTTCGTCGTGCCTTCTCCGGCATCGTCGCCGGCAACGTCAAGGAATACGGCGTGGCCGCCATCGAACGTCATGGTCCGTTCGAGCTGGCCGGGGATCCGGCCATCATGAATCCGCTGGACGACCTGCTCCGATCGTTCGTCGCGCAGGGCCGGATGAAGATCGCGGGGGCTGGATACAAGCCCTGTTACCGACTGGTCGCATAGGCCATCCTGGCCCGCACCGATCATTTAACTTTCTGCGGACAATTCGGAGATGCATATCGCAGAGCGGTGCGCGACTTCTTCGGGCGCCGGTTGCATGTGACACAGTTCCTTCGGCCGGACAGGCGCGCGGCTTAACGTTTTCGCCATCGACTCGAAGGCAGCACTCACATGAACGACACCAAGATTCCGGACCGGCTGGCAGCAGTTGACAGGCGCATCAACAGCGACCGGGATCCGAATGATCCGGTCAGCAGCTGGCTGATGCGAGGCCACAAGGGCACGGGCCGCCATGCTGCGATCACCAAGAGTCTCTACAGCTGGCACAGCTACAAGAACTGGGCTGACAAGGTTCGCGGCGACTGGGACGACAAGGACCGCAAGCGCTGAGCTCATGAACCTGGCCGGGAGCCATCCGGCACAAACCGGCCGGGCGCCCGGCTAGACCGACACCGGAACCACTGCGGCGACCGCTGCGTCATGTCCAGGAACATCCGGCTGAACCGGCTGGATGAGCGCCTCCTTGGCCTTCAGCCACGCCAGGAGCGGAGCCCATTCCTCCAGATCCGTTTCCACCACATGCCGCTTCATTTCATGGATGCCCACGCCGTTCTCGGCCGCCCGGACGTAGTTCTGTGAGTCACGAAGACTCGTGATCACGGGAATCTGCAACGTCTGCAGGAACCGCAGCAGGGACTGGTAGATCAGGGTGTTTCGGCGGACGCGATTGGCGATCACGCCGATACGGTGCTCATCCCTTCTTACTTTTGCGATCAGCAACAGGTCCGCGATGCACTTCGAGCAGGCATGGATGTCGATGTCGGAGGGCAGGACCGGCACGATGATGGCATCGGCGGTGCGCGTCAGTTCCGGCAGATCCTGGCTGGAAACGGCCGCCGGAGTGTCGACCACCACATGTTCCGTTCCTTCCGGCACCCGCATCTGGAAGGCACGTGTCATGCGTGAGGTCCGGTCGAATGCGGCCACGCCATAGACCTGCGGCTGCTCCGCAGTGCGCTTCTTCAGCCAACGGGTGCTCGAACCCTGCGGATCGTTGTCCAGCAGCATCGGGCGGTCACCACTGGATGCGAAATAGCTCGCCAGATTGGTGGCGATGGTCGTCTTGCCCGACCCGCCCTTGGGATTCAGCACCAGGATACGCTGCATTTAACTTAAATTTACGCGCATCAATGCGGTCAGCGCAACAATGGCGCGCATGTCCGGTCAGGCCAACCCTGTGAGGCGGCTCACGTTGCCGATTGCCAGGGCACTGTAGCCTTGATTCGCGATGGAGTGGATGTTGCAGGTGGCCGATGAACTTGATGACGCAGCAGGTGCAGTGCGCCACCTCTGGGCCGGTCTGTGGCGCGATATTGTCGTCGCAGTGACAGGCTTCGTTGCGATCACGATTGCCCTTGCAGGAATCCTGCGCCTGTAGCACGCTGACCGGGACAATTCATACCGCGATGCGTGCATCAATCTCCCAGCGCATTGACATCCCGGGGCCGTCCGGTCCGCTCCAGGCCATCGTGGAGGACACCGGCGCCCTGGCGAGCGCGTTTGCCGTCATCTGCCATCCCCACCCGTTGCATGGCGGGACCATGGACAACAAGGTCGTGGTCAGTGTCGCGCGTGCCCTGCAGGAACAGGGTGTGAGCACGGTGCGCTTCAATTTTCGAGGCGTTGGAACCAGCGCGGGCAGTTATGGGGGCGGTGAGGGGGAAACCGCGGATGCGCTGGCAGTGACGGACTGGGCACATGCACGCTGGCCGCAACTGCCCCTGGTCAGTGCCGGCTTCTCGTTTGGAACATTCGTGGCGCTGCGGCTGGCATTGGCGAGACGGACCCGCCACCTGATCCTGGTGGCGCCGGCGGTATCACACTTTGATTTTGCTGCACTTGCGGATCCGGACTGCCCCTGGCTGGTGGTGCAGGGCGAGGATGACGAAGTGGTCCCGGCCGACCAGGTTCTGAACTGGGCCAGATCCCGCCCACGGCCGCCGGCAGTGGTATTGCTGCCCGGCGCGGGCCACTTCTTTCACGGCAAGCTGATCGAACTCAAAGCCGCCGTTACGGAAGGGATCCGGAGCGACGGGCGCCGCTCCGGTGATTGAAAAATCGCTCAGTTCACGAATTCCTTCAGATTCTTCAGAGCAGCGATCCGCACTTTCTTGCTGGCCGGCTTTGCCTTGAACATCATCTTCTCGCCGGTGAAAGGGTTGACCCCTTCCCGCGCCTTGGTGGCAGGCTTCTTGACGACCTTCATTTTCAACAGGCCGGGCAGGGTGAACAGCTGGTGGCTGCGCAGACTCTTCTTGATGACGGTAGACAGGGAGTCAAATACGGCTCCGACCTGTTTCTTTGAAAGATCCGTGTCCTTGGAAATCGTCGCAAGGATCTCGGATTTGGTCGGGGCGGCATTCTTTTTCGCCATATCAATCTCCTAAAGGTCCAAAAGGGTTGTATGCCAGGCAAGCATCGCTGCTTTTCGCCTGTTTTTTCATTCGGGGCGGAAAATAACACAGAAAAAAGCCGATGGCTGACATTGCCAGGAAATATTTTGTGAACCGATTGTGCGCGCAGCCCTGTAAATCAAGGCTCGGCGGAGGGACATCGTTCGCACACACTGGATTTTCAGTGCGCTAGAGGCTATTGCTTGCGTGCCTTCAGCGCACCAGGAGGAGTGCCGCGCTGATCAGGATGCATACCCACAGCGGCGAGAAGTCGATCTGGCCGATGGGGGGGATCAGCCGCCGCACGGGCCGCAGGACGGGTTCGCACAGCTGCGAGAGAAGGCGCGAACCCGGAGAAGACCCTGCCGGCGCAATGAAGCCGATGAGCCAATACACGATCAACCCGAACAGGTAGATCTTGAGCACCAGTGTAACCAGGTCCGTCAGGGTCAGGCGCAGCCCGGCGAGCCACGGCAGGGTGCCATACCCGGCGAGCAACAACAGCAGGGCGGTTCGCCCGAGCGAGATCAGCAGTACCGAAACGACCGTGGCGGTGTCGATCCTGCCGGCAGGAGGCAGGACCCGCCGCAGCGGCAGGACCAGCCAGTTGGTGACGCGCACGACCGCATCGGCCAGCGGGTCGCGAAAATCCGCCCGCACCAGCTGAAGCATCAGCCGCAACACGAATGCCAGCAGCAACAGCCAGGACAGGATATCTGCGATGTAGCGAATCGCGTCCACTGATGATCCTCGCGGCCTCAGCCCGTACCGAATTCCGCAGCCAGTTCCGCCGACCGGCGGTCGGCGGCTGCCACGGCGTGCGCGACGATAGCACGAAGCCCGGCTTCTTCCAGGACTGCGAGTGCGGCGGCGGTGGTACCGCCTTTCGAGGTGACCTGTTCGCGCAGGACCGCCAGCGGTTCGGCTGAATCGCGCGCCATGCGCGCGGCGCCGTACGCGGTGGCCAAGGTGAGTTGATGCGCCACCTCGCCCGGCAACCCCCGCTCGCGCGCCGCCGACTCGAGAGCTTCCATGAGCAGGAAGAAATAGGCGGGCCCACTGCCCGACAGCGCGGTGACCGTATCCATCTGTGATTCGTGATCCACCCAGACGGTGGCACTGACCGCCGCCAGGATCGATTCGGCCAATGCCCGATGCGCTGCTCCGACGGAAGGCGGTGCATACAACCCGGTGGCACCGAATCCGCCCAGTGCGGGCCGGTTGGGCATGGTCCGGACGACCGGCACTCCAGTGCCCAGCCATCGCGACAGGGCCGCTTGCGGGATGCCCGCCGCCACCGAAATCACCAGCGGCCGGGGCTGGAGCGCTGGCGCCAGCGACTGGCAGACGGCCCGGATCTGTTGAGGCTTGACCGCGATCACCACCACTTCGGCATCGCGCACCGCTTCAAGGTTGTCGGCGCAGGCGGTGATCCGGAACTCCTTCGACAACCGGGCCAGCGTGTCGGCGTTGGGATCGGCCACATGCAGGTTCGTTGGAGCGATGCCTTTGCGTATCAGGCCGCCGATGAGCGCCGCTGCCATGTTGCCACCGCCGATGAAGCTCAATTTGCGTATTTCGTGCATTCGGGGATCCCCGGAGTGTCTGGATTCAAGTGTCTGGATTCAATGGGCTGAAATCAGCGGGCGCCGAATATTGCGGAGCCTATGCGCACAATCGTCGCGCCTGCCCGGATGGCGATCTCGAAATCTTCGCTCATGCCCATCGACAGCGTATCCAGGGCAAGGCCGCTGCCGTTCAGGCGCGCCTGCAACTGCGCCAATTCACGAAAGCGCGACTCCTGCAGTGCGGCATCGGTCATGGGTGGCGGGATGCACATGAGTCCGCGAAGCCGCAGGCGCGTCAGCCCGGCCACCCGGCTCGCAAGCTCGCATGCCATCGAAGGCGCGACGCCGGACTTGCCAGACTCGGGTACCAGTGCCACCTGGATGCACACATTCAGGGGTGGTGCATGGTGCGGACGCTGGTCGGACAGACGTTGGGCGGTTTTCAGGCGGTCGATGGCGTGGACCCAGTCGAAGTGAGTGGCAATCTCCCGGGTCTTGTTCGACTGCACCGCACCGATGAAATGCCAATGAATTGGCAGGTCTTCGAGCCCGGACATCTTCCCGGTGGCCTCATGCACATAGTTCTCCCCGAATTCCGTGACGCCGTACACAGCCGCCTCCCGGACCAGTTCGGGAGGCTTGGTCTTGCTCACCGCGACCAGCATGATGCCCGACGGATCGCGGCCTGCATCCCGGGCGGCACGGTCGATCCGTGCCCTCACAGCCGAGAGACGGGAGGGCAAATTCTGCGGACCAGTTAACATAAAGGCAGCCGATACTCTCTTATATACTTCGCCGGGATTCTATTACATCGATCCGGCAACTTGATCAGGAGCCTTGAATGGCTGTCGACATTGCACAGCTGCTCACCTTTGCGGTGAAGAACGGCGCCTCGGACCTCCACCTGTCCGCTGGCGTAGCCCCCATGATCCGCGTCGACGGTGACATGAAGCGGATCAACATGCCGCCGTTGCAGCACAAGGAAGTGCACAGCATGGTGTATGACATCATGAACGACAAGCAGCGCAAGGCCTATGAAGAGTTCTTCGAGACCGACTTTTCGTTCGAGATCCCGAAACTGGCGCGCTTTCGTGTCAATGCCTTCAACCAGAACCGCGGCGCCGGGGCGGTCTTCCGGACCATTCCCTCGGTGATCCTCACGCTGGACGATCTCAACGCTCCCAAGACATTCAAGGACCTGTGCATGCTGCCCCGGGGGCTTGTGCTGGTCACGGGACCCACTGGCTCGGGCAAGTCCACCACGCTGGCAGGCATGGTCAACCACTGCAATGACAACCGGCCGGAACACATCATCACCATCGAGGATCCGATCGAATTCGTCCACGAGAGCAAGCGGTGTCTGGTCAATCAGCGGGAAGTGCATCGCGATACGCTGGGTTTCAGCGAAGCGCTGCGTTCGGCGCTGCGCGAGGACCCCGATGTGGTGCTGGTCGGCGAAATGCGCGACCTGGAAACCATCCGCCTGGCACTGACGGCCGCGGAAACCGGGCACCTCGTGTTTGGCACCCTGCACACCAGTTCGGCCGCCAAGACCATCGACCGGATCGTCGATGTATTCCCGGCGGCCGAAAAGGAAATGGTGCGCGCCATGCTCTCGGAGAGCCTGCGTGCAGTCATCTCCCAGACCCTGCTCAAGAAGGTCGGCGGCGGGCGGATCGCGGCGCACGAGATCATGATCGGTACGCCTGCCATCCGGAACCTCATCCGCGAGGGCAAGATCGCCCAGATGTATTCGGCCATCCAGACTGGCCAGGCCCATGGCATGCAGACCCTTGACCAGTGTCTGCAGGAGCTGGTGCAGAAGGGCATGGTCAGTCGCGAGGAAGCGCGCTACAAGGCGCAGAACAAGGACAGCGTCTGAAAGTGCAAAGACCAGCCCCTGGCGTTCAATTCGAGGGAAACGTGTATGGAGCGTGACCAGGCCATCAAACTGATGCAGGACCTGCTGCGTCGCATGGTCGAGAAGAAGGGTTCCGACCTGTTCGTCACCGCGGGTTTCCCTCCCGCCATCAAGATCGATGGCGAGATCCGCCCGCAGTCGGACCGGGGTTTGACCGCCGAGCAGGCGGGAAGCCTGGTCCGCGCGATCATGAACGACCGGCAGACCAAGGAATTCGACGCGACCAAGGAATGCAACTTCGCCATTTCGCCGCCGGGCATCGGCCGGTTCCGGGTCAGCTCGTTCATCCAGCAGGGGCAGATCGGCGCGGTGATCCGCGCCATCAATGCCAAGATCCCGACCTTCGATGAACTGGAACTGCCACCCATCCTCAAGGACGTAGTGCTGGCCAAACGGGGTTTCGTCATCATCGTCGGCGGCACCGGCTCGGGCAAATCGACCACGCTGGCCGCCATGGTCGGCTATCGAAATGAGAAGACCCGCGGCCACATCGTGACCATCGAAGACCCGGTTGAATACGTGCACAGCCACAAGGGTTGCGTGGTCACGCACCGCGAGGTCGGGGTGGACTGCGACAGCTGGCACGTGGCGCTGAAGAACACCCTTCGCCAGGCGCCCGATGTCATCCTCATCGGCGAGATCCGCGACCGGGAGACCATGGAATACGGCATCCAGTTCGCAGAGACGGGGCATCTGGTGCTGGCAACCCTGCATGCCAACAGCTCCAACCAGGCCCTGGACCGCATCATCAACTTCTTCCCGGAGGAACGTCGCGAACAGCTCCTGATGGACCTCAGCCTGAACATCCGCGCATTGATCTCGCAGCGGCTCGTTCCCCGTGAATCCGGCGCAGGCAGGATCGCGGCGATGGAAATCATGCTGCATTCACCCCTGATTGCGGACCTCATATTCAAGGGCGAAGTGACCAAGATCAAGGATGTCATGTCCCGGTCCAACCGGCTCGGCATGAAGACCTTCGACCAGGCACTGTTCGAACTGTACGAATCGGGAACCATTTCCTACGAGGATGCGTTGCGCAATGCGGACTCGAAGAACGAGCTGAGGCTGCGGGTAAAGCTGGAAAGCAAACGCGAAATGAAGAACCCCGACGACGGCGGACAGACGCTGGAAGTTCTCGAGGAAGAGGAAGGCAAGGTCTTCTGATCGGCTTTTCATGTCAGCAGACACTCCAGCGCAGTCCCTGAATACCAAGCCGCTTTTCCGCCTGATGGTGGAGAAGAAGGCCTCCGACCTGTTTTTTACCTGCAATGCGCCGGTGAAGATCAAGATCGAAGGCAAGATCTTTCCGGTCAACAAGCAGATCCTCTCCCCCGAGACGGTCCGGCAGGCCGCCCTCGGGCTGATGACCCAGGAGCAGATCGAGCACTTCAACGAGGAACTGGAGATCGACTTCGCCATATCGGAGTCGGGGCTGGGCCGCTTTCGCGTCAATGTGTTCTACCAGCGTGGCTACCCGGCCATGGTACTGCGCTATATCACCGCAGAGATGCCGCGGCTCGATGACCTGGGCATGCCGGAGATCTTCAAGGAACTGGCCATGCTCAAGCGCGGCCTGGTCCTCATGGTGGGTGCGACCGGTTCGGGCAAGTCCACCACTCTGGCGGCCATGGTCAACCATCGCAATGAGACCAGTTCCGACCACATCCTGACCATCGAGGATCCGATCGAATTCCTGCATTCGAACCGCAAGTCCATCGTCAACCAGCGTGAAGTCGGTCTGGATACCAAGTCGTTCGCCCGCGCGTTGCGCAGTGCGGTCCGCGCCGCGCCGGACGTGATCCTCGTGGGCGAGATCCGTGACCGTGAAACCATGGAAGCGGCGATCGCGCTGGCCGGTACCGGCCATCTCTGCATCGCTTCGCTCCATGCGAACAACTGCGCAGAGACCCTCGACCGGATCATCAACATGTTTCCCCGGGACCAGCACAACCAGATCTTTCTGGACCTGTCGCAGTACCTGCGGGCGATCCTGTCCCAGCGCCTGGTCATGGCCAGGACCGGCAAGCGCGTGGCTGCCTGCGAGGTCATGATGAACACGCCGCACGTGTCCGAACTGATCAAGAAGGGGGACGTCATCGGCGTCAAGGAAGCCATCCGCACCGGCACCGAACGTGGCATGCTGAGTTTCGACGTGGCCCTGTACAACCTGGTGCGCGAGGACAAGATCGACCTCGAGGAGGCACTGAACAGTGCCGACTCGCGCACCAACCTGGAAACCAGGATCAACTTCGGCTGACCGCGCCCGCTGTTGTGACAGAGCCGTTGCTACCGGCGGCAAACACCTGTGAGGCCTCGAATACCGGCCCGTCGACGCAGACCCGTTTCATCGCGATGCCGGAAGGGCCCTCGACCCTGACGGCACATCCGGCGCAGCCACCGACTGCGCAGGCCATGAATTCCTCAAGACACAGCTGGGCCGGCAGGTCGAAACGCCGTGCAAGGCGGGCCACCGCCATCAGCATGACCGTCGGGCCACAGGCGAACAGCTCCACGTTCCCGCGAGCGGTCGGATCCAGGGCCTGCAGATAGTGCCCGGCGAGATCGGTGACATAGCCCTCGAAACACCCTGGAAAGCCGGCGAGGCTGGCCAGCCGGCAGGGTACGCCATGATCTTCGAGCATGGGCAATGTGGCGATGGCACCCACCGGCATGCCAGGCACGACCAGTTTCGAAGGCCGCACGGGAAAGGGAAACGCAAGTTCCGATCCGAAAAATGCGATTGACCGGTAGTCCATGTCTGCGCGCAGCCGATCCGCCAGGAAGATCAGCGGTGGAATGCCGACGCCGCCCCCGATGAGCAGGGCATGGCGACGTCGGGCATGCAGCGCAAAGCCGTTGCCGATCGGGCCCAGCACGCTCAGGGTCTGCCCCGCGCGGCACTGCGCCAGTTGCGCCAGTCCCTGTCCCTGCACCTTGTAGAGGATGTCCAGCGTGCCGCGTTCGACATCGACGCGCATGATGGACAGCGGGCGGCGCATCGGCAGCGATTCGCTGCAGCGTACATGCACGAAGCTTCCGGGTACCGCTGCTGACGCACATCGCGGGGATCGCATGCGCAGGATGTGCTGGTTTCCCGGAAACTGTCTCTGATCCAGGACTTCCGCCCGATCGTCGAGGAAGATGGTGCCGCGATGCGGTCGCGCCGGAGCAATACTCACAGGGGCTTTCGCCGCCGCGTCAGGGTAGCTGCGATCATCGCCAGTATGGCCATGCGAACGGCCACTCCGGCGTTGACCTGCTCCCGGATCACGGAATGAGGCCCATCCGCCACTTCCGTGGCGATCTCGACGCCACGGTTCATGGGCCCCGGGTGCATGACCATGACATCCGGAGCGGCGAGCGCGAGGCGTGCCGGGGTGAGGCCGTATTGATGAAAGTACCGGGTGTCGTCAAGGTCCGCCGCCCGTTCCATGCGTTCCTTCTGGATGCGCAGCATCATGATCACGTCGGCGTTGGCTATCCCGTCCTCGACATGCACGAAGCGCTGCGCCCCGGCGAATTCGTCCTCTTCAGGCAGGAGTGGTGCCGGACCGACCAGGCGGATTTCCGGGGTGCCGAGGGTGAGGAGGGCACGTGCCGATGAACGGGCGACGCGTGAGTGGCGGATGTCGCCGACGATGGCGACCTTGAGGCCGGCAAAACGGCGCTTGTGCGTCCGGATGGTCAGGGCATCCAGCAGACCTTGCGTGGGATGTGACCGGTGTGCCTCACCGGCGCTGACCACGGCCACGTGCTCGGCGACATGATCGATCAGGAATTCGGGGAGCCCGGCCTCCGAATCCCGGATCACGAACACGTCGGTGTTCATCGCCTCCAGTGTGTAGATCGTGTCCAGCATGGACTCACCCTTCACACGCGAACTGGACTGGGTCTCCAGATTGACGACGTGTGCGCCGAGTCTGCGGGCAGCCAGGTCGAAGGAGGCGCGAGTGCGGGTGCTGGGCTCGAAGAACAGGTTGGCGATCGTCATGCCGGCAAGCTCCCGGCCCTCGAATGCGCTTTGCCCCGGGAATCGCCGGTAGGTCCCGGCGCGGTCCAGGATGGCGGTGATCACGTCGCGGTTCAGCCCGTCCAGCGTGATCAGGTGGCGAAGCCCGCCGTACTCATCCAGTTGTGAACGCATCCAGCCATCTCTCCAGGATCACGACAGCCGCCCCGGCGTCGATGTCCACCTTGTCCACCCTGTGCCGGCGACTGCCGGTGGCGCGGGCCTGCGTGAGCCGTTCCTGCGCATCGAGCGAGGAGTAACGTTCATCGACGAACTCGACCTGCAGGGGGAAACGCCGGGTCAGTGCGAGCGCAAATTCACGCGCTTCATCTGCCATGGGGCCCTCGGAACCATCGGCATTATAGGGCAGGCCAACCACGATGAGTGCGGGTTGCCAGAGTGCGAGCAGGCGGCCGATGGCACCCCAGTCCGGTTCCCGGGGGCCATTGTCCACGGTTGCCAGTGGCGACGCACGCCGGGTCAGCGTGTCGCCGCGGGCTGCACCGATGCGCCGCCGCCCGTAGTCGAAACCGATGACGATGAGGGGTCGCCCCGACGCAGGATGGTCGGTGGCGGTTTCAGGCATTGCCACTGACGGAAGCAAGGCGTGCCAGGTCCACGCCCAGCAACCTTGCAGCTGCCGCCCAGCGTTCTTCGAAGGGCAGTTCGAACACGATGCGAAGGTCGACGGGCGCGGTCAGCCACGCATTGGCCCGGATCTCGTCTTCCAGTTGCCCGCCCTCCCAGCCTGCATAGCCCAATACCACGAATGCGGGGCTGGGTCCGTCACCATGCGCAATGGCGCTGAGTATGTCGCGTGAGGTGGTGACATGGATGCTGTCCGAGACCTTCAGGGTCGAATCCCACTCGCCTGAAGCCCGGTGCACCACGAACCCACGGTCCGTGTGCATGGGTCCGCCTCGCAGGACCGCTTCTTCGGCAAGCGGGCCTTCCGGGATCCTGATATCCAGTTGCTGGAATACCTCGCCCAACCGCATGGTCAGCGGCCGGTTCAATACAAGTGCCAACGCGCCACGCTCGCTGTGTTCGCAGACATAGGCCACGGTCTGGCTGAAATTGGGATCACCGAGCGAGGGCATGGCGATGAGCAGCTGGTTGGTCAGGTCCAGGGCGTTGCTCATGGCCTGGCCCCCGCCGGCTGGTCGGTGGTGGCAATCATGCTGGAACCTTGCGCCACCCCCTTGAGGAACTGCCATTCATAGGCAAAGCGGATCTGGTCGTGGGCCTGGCTCAGCTTCTTCGGGAAGGCGTCGAACGGGGCTGCCATTTTCAGGATGCTCAATGCAGCCTGGTCGAGTTCGGGGAAGCCGCTGGAACGGCGTATGGCTGCATAAGCCAGCTTGCCGCTGGCTGCGATGGCCACTTCCACCACGGGTGTGCCTGACAATTCCTGACGGTGAGCGACGGTGGGGAAGTTCAGCGTGCCCACGGTTTCGACCCTGCGGCGCCAGGCATCCAGGTACGGGGCGATGTCGGATTCCCGGGTATCGGCCGTGATCCACAATTCACCGCGGGTCTGACCGCGCAGCCGAAGGGCATCGTCATCGGAATTGGGCTCGATGCCCAGATTGGGTTTGTCCTGCAGCAGTTCCGGAAGCCGGGCGGCCTGGTCGGGCTGCCGGGGTTGTGCGAAATACAGAATCCGGGCGCTGGAGCCGGTGCTGGCCAGCATCCGGGGCGCGCCTCCATTGGAGCCTGGCATTGCCGGTGTGGATCCGCCAGCCCCGTCAATCCCGAGAGTCTCGCCGCGGACCCGTGAAGACCGGGGGATGCTGGTACGCTCTCTTTGTGTGTTGCCCGACCCATGCTGGTTGCGCTGGGCGAGATAGTGCGCGCGGCGGTTCTCCGGGAGTCGCGGTGCGAGGTCGCTGACCAGGGTGACCTCGAGGCTGGGGGCCTCCGGCATTGCAGGCCGCCTCGGCAGGCTGAACGAGACGCCCAGAATGACGATGCCGTGAACGAGCAACGCGAGGAAGGCCGTGGTCAACATCCGGTCATTCACGGGCGGCAGTCGCCGCGCGAAGGTTTCCGGTATGGCGTCCTCGCTCACAACCGCCGCGCGATGGCGTCCATCAGATCACCGCCGATGGAAAGACCATGCTTCCTGTCCAGTTCGCGGATCCCTGTGGGGCTGGTGACATTGATTTCGGTGACGTATTCGCCGATGACGTCCAGGCCCACGAACAGCATCCCCTGCTCCCGCATGACCGGGCCGATCTGCGAACAGAGCCAGCGATCCCGTTCATTCAGCGGTCGCGACTGGGCACTGGCACCGGCGGCCAGGTTTCCACGGTGATCGCTGGCTTGCGGCATGCGCTGAAGGGCAAAGGGAACGGGTTCACCATCCACCAGGATCACCCGGCAGTCGCCCTGCGTGACGATTTCCGGCAGGTAGCGCTGCACGATGGCATATCGCTGACCATAGCCGGTCAGGGTCTCGAACACCACGTTGCGATTCTTGTCCGATTGCTCCAGTACGAAAATGGATTTCCCGCCCATGCCTTCCAGCGGCTTGCACACGGCCTTGCCGTGCTCGCGCAGGAAAGCGGCCATGTCGTCCATGTCTCGGGTGATCAGGGTGGGTGCACAACATTGGGGGAACCAGGCCGTGTATACCTTTTCGTTCATGTCACGCAGCCCACCGGGGCGGTTCACGACCAGGGCACCCTGGATCTGTGCGCGTTCCAGGATGTAGGTGGAATAGATGTATTCGGTGTCGAAGGGCGGGTCCTTGCGCATCAACACCACATCACCGGGACCCAGCCGGACGGTCTGTCCGGGCGAATGTTCGAACCAGCGGACCGGATCGTCGAACACGGCCAGATCCGCGGTCTTGGCAAAAGCCTCTCCGTCACGCAGAAACAGCCCGGAAAGCTCAGAGTAGCGGATTTTCCACCCGCGTGCCTGGGCTGCAAGCAGCATGGCCAGTGTGGAGTCCTTCGCTGGCTTGATGTGCCCGATGGGGTCCATGACGACGATCAGACTGCGAGGTGCGGCCATATGTTTCAAGTCTAGCGCATGGCTGGTCCCCGCCGCCGGCCTCCGGGCCGGCAAACTGTGAACCGGTGCCGAGCGTGGCAATGTGAACTGCCTCCAAATTGACCACCCTTCACCGTGGTCACGACAGGGCAGATATGTTAAAACGCCCAGAGTTTCCGGCACATACGCACGACACGAAGAGCCAGAGCGGTGACTTCGAGGAAAGTTTCATGGAGAGCATGGCAACCCAGGCAAAGCCCAGACTGGCAGGACTCAAGGTCCTGGTGATCGACGACAGCAAGACCATCCGGCGGACGGCCGAGACCTTGCTGACCAAGGAGGGCTGCGAGGTGTTCACGGCCATCGATGGATTCGATGCCCTGTCGAAAATCGCCGACCATCAACCCGACATCGTCTTCGTGGATATCATGATGCCGAGGCTGGACGGCTATCAGACCTGCTCGCTCATCAAGCACAACAAGGTATTCAGGCAGATCCCGGTGATCATGCTGTCGAGCAAGGATGGTCTGTTCGATCGCGCCCGGGGTCGCATCGTGGGTTCCGAGCATTACCTGACCAAGCCATTCACCAAGGACGAATTGCTCGGCGCCATCGAGGCGCATGTGAGCAAGTAAGCTGCGAGGTTCGACCATGGCGCTGATCCTGATCGTCGATGATTCACCGACAGAAGTTCATGTGATGCAGAAGGCGCTCGAGAAACACGGGTTCCAGACGGCTGCCGCGCAGAATGGCGCGGAGGGCATCCGCATGGCCAGACAGATGAAACCGGACCTGATCTTCATGGATATCGTCATGCCCGGGGTGAACGGCTATCAGGCCACGCGTACCCTGATCGCGGATCCGGAGACGCGGGCCATCCCGATCATCATGGTGACCACCAAGGGACAGGAGACCGACCGGGTATGGGGGCTGCGGCAGGGTGCAGTGGATTACCTGGTCAAGCCGGTGACGGCCCAGGCGCTGGTCGAGAAGGCGCAGGCTGCTCTCGCGCCATGACCGGCACGGGTGCGGACGGCGGGAATGTGCGAGGGCTGCGTGACCGGCCCTTCGAACTTCTCAGGGCGATCGAGAAACGTTCCCGCAACTCGATGAACCCTGCAGATCGCGAACCGGCGCCCGGTACCGAGTGGGTAGGCGTGGCCTTCCGCATGGGCGGCGAGACCTTCCTGGTGGCACGCGAGGAAACCCGGGAAGTGCTGGGCTTCCCGACTGCAATTACCCGGGTTCCCGGCGCCCGGTCCTGGGTCAAGGGCCTTGCCAACGTCCGCGGGCAGCTGTTGCCGATGGTCGATCTGCGCCAGTTCCTGGGCAGCGGGCTGACGACAATGTCGCGAAATGCCCGGGTGGTGGTGGTCAATCACAGGGACATTCCGGCGGGCCTCATGGTTGACGAGGTGCTGGGCTTCCGGCGATTCGCCGAGCGCGAATTCGATGCCGAGCCGCCGCCCACGGTGATTCGATGCGACAGCTTTCTGGCCGGTGCGTTCCGGCGCGGCACGGAAGTCTGGCCGGTGTTGAGCCTCAGGTCCCTGGTGGAAAGTCAACAATTCATGCAGGCGGCGCACTAGGCGTCGCCAGAGAGTCCTCGCAGATGAACGCAATGAACACGAACAAGGGTTCCAGCCCCGGCAGCCAGGCGCTGCCGTGGGTGTTCGGCCTTACGGTGGTGTTGCTGTTGCTTGCAGCGCTGATGGCCATGCTCAATCGCACGGCACCTGCAACACCTTCTGCCGAACAACTGTCGCTGGTCGCACAGCAGGTTCCGGTGCAGGCGCAGGCCGCCCTGCATGGGGAGATCGACGCATTCGATGCGATGTCCAGATCGATGGCCCGGGCGAAGACGCTGCGTGCCGAAATGGCGCCCGCCGCGGCTGGCGAG
Source organism: Steroidobacteraceae bacterium (assembly GCA_044226785.1). GTDB lineage: Bacteria > Pseudomonadota > Gammaproteobacteria > Steroidobacterales > Steroidobacteraceae > TMP-86. The sequence continues at coordinate 53,449 of JBGAGK010000012.1, forward strand.
GCGGACTGGTCAAGACTGCAGGAGCGGGTCGGTACGGTGCTGGACGCACGCATGGCCGTGCAGGGCGTGGAACAGGCGGTGGCCTCGATGCAGGATCTGGCGCCGAAACTCCTGTCGGAAATGGGCGATCTGGCCAGCGGTGCCGGTGCGCAGAAGCAGGACGGCCTGGGGCGCTATCTGGACCGGTTCGAGCTCACGGTGCAGCGCATCCAGCAGGACCTCAGCGGCCTTTCCAGCGGCTTGACGAGCGCAGCGCCCGCCGCGCAGAGACTTGCCGACAGCCTGGAGTTCCTGAACCAGGTCATTCGCACGCTGGCTGGCGAAAACACCGGGCTTTCCATGCCGCATCTGACCGGCGCGGACAACGACCAGCGCCTCAAGATCGTGTCGGCCCGCTATCAGCAGCTGGCAGCCGTGGTCCGCAAGGCGATTACTGCGGCGGAGCCCATCGCAAGGGCGCAGTCGGCAGCACGTGAATTGCCTGCCCTCACCGGCGGAATCAGCGCAAGGCTCGCCGCAGAACCCGCAGCAGCACGAACCTCCGGACAGCTGACTTACTGGATCGTGCTGTCGCTGGTTGCTGCTCTGCTGTCACTGGGTGCCCTGGTGTGGCTGTATCGCCGCGGCGCCACGGCGAATCGGTCGGTGGAACAGCGGGTGCGCGAGAACGAGCGGAACCAGGAGGCCATCATGCGCCTGCTGGATGAACTGACCAGTCTGGCCGACGGTGATCTCACGGTGCAGGCAACGGTGACCGAGGACATCACGGGCGCCATTGCCGACTCCATCAACTATGCGATCGAAGCGCTGCGCGATCTGGTCACCACCATCAATGACACGGTGTTGCAGCTCGACGGAGCCACGAAACAGACGCAGGCCGCCGCGAATCACATGGCCAAGGCATCCAATGCGACCTCGAAGCAGATCGCCTCTGCGACCGAGTCCATGGCAGACATGGCATCCTCCATCGAGGAGGTATCGGGCAATTCCGAGCGCTGCTCCGACGTGGCGCGCCATTCGGTGGACATCGCACACAAGGGCGGAGACGCTGTGCGGCGGACCATCGACGGCATGAATGCCATTCGCGAGACCATCCAGGAAACCAGCAAACGGATCAAGCGTCTGGGCGAGAGCTCCCAGGAAATCGGCAACATCGTCGAGCTGATCAACGACATCGCCGAGCAGACCAACATCCTGGCGCTCAACGCCTCTATCCAGGCGTCCATGGCCGGTGAGGCGGGACGTGGTTTCGCGGTGGTTGCCGATGAGGTGCAGCGGCTGGCCGAGCGGGCGGCGAACGCCACCAAGCAGATCGAGGTGCTGGTGCGCACCATCCAGAGCGATACCAATGAAGCGGTTGTGTCCATGGAGCGCAGCACCACTGACGTGGTGGGCGGGGCGCTGCTGGCGGAAAATGCCGGCGCTGCGCTCGAGGAAATCGAGCAGGTGTCCAACCAGATCGCAAGCCTGGTCCAGAACATCTCGGCCAGTGCGCGCCAGCAGGCGCAGGCCTCCGGCAGCATTTCAAGGAACATGCAGGTGGTACGCGAGTTGTCCACCCAGACAGCCGAGAGCTCGTCGGTCACTTCGCATTCCATCGGCAAGCTGGCGGTGCTGGCGGCGCAGTTGCGCAAGTCGGTCAGTGGCTTCAGGCTGCCGGACTTCGGAGCCTCGACTGCCCATATCGATGCCGATGCCCCGCCGATGCACAAGGCGGCACCTGCGGCGCCATCGGCGGTACCGGATGCACCGCGCAACCCGGCCGGCGCCAGTGCCTCAGGCAAGGTTCAGGTGGGCGCACAGGGCGATGCAGGAAGCAGCGACAGGATGCGCAAGGTGAGCGGGCTTGGCGCCTGAGATCATGACAGAGGTCAGTCCGCAGACGTTGCATGTCGTCGCAAGGGAGCTTGGCGCGACACTGAATGACGCCAGGGCGGCGCTCGAATCCTATTCCGAGCACTCTGATCAGCCCGGGCTTCTGGAAAAATGCGGTCAATGCCTGCATCTGGCGCGGGGTGTGCTGCGGCTGGTGGAGGTCTACGGCGCCGCGCTTCTCGCGGAGGAAATGGTGCAGGTCACCCGGCATCTGATCGAGGCGGATCGCGAGCGGAAGCCCCAGGTCGACGGACTGGATGCGCTGATGCGCGCCATGGTGCAGCTCCCCGCCTACCTCGAGCGCGTGATGTCCGGTGGCAGGGACCTCGCGCTGGTGCTGCTGCCTCTGCTCAATGATCTGCGTGCGGTCCGGGGCAGTCCGCTGCTGTCCGAAGGCACCCTGCTGCTGCTGAATCTGAGGTCGGACCAGCCGGCGCAGCCGCAGCCCGTCAGACCAGGCGAAGCGCCGCTCACCGTCACCCAGTGGGCGCGGCGCCTGCGCACGCGCTTCCAGGTGGGGCTGCTTGGCATCATTCGTGGTGAGCGGGTCGAGCAGAACCTGGAAATCCTGGCCCGGGTGGCCGAGAAGCTTGAGCAGGTCGCCACCACACAGCCGGTGTTCCAGCTGTGGTGGGTGACGGGAGCGGTCATCGAGGCGATGCGCAGCAACGGACTGGAAACCAGCGCCACGCTCAAGCGCCTCCTGGGCCATGCCGATCGCCAGATCAAGCGCCTTTACGAACTGGGGGAGGCGCGCTATTGCGAAAGCCCGCCCATCGACCTGATGAATAACCTCCTGTATTACGTCGCGCGCGCCACCGCAACCGGCGGGCGTGTGGGCGCGGTGCGCGCATCATTCAAGCTCACCGAGCTGCTGCCGGTGGATGATTCCGTCGAACATGAGCGCGAGAGCCTGTCGGCACCCAGCGTCAAGCTCATGCATACCGTGGCAGCGGCCATCAAGGAGGATCTGTCCAGCGTCAAGGATGTGCTGGACATCTTTGCCCGCCGGGGAGGCGGGCATGTCGATGAACTGGCACCGCAGCTCGAGCTGCTCAAGAAGATCAGCGACACCCTCGGCGTGCTGGGTCTGGGCGAACTGCGCGAGCAGGTGCAATCCGAGACCGATTCGCTGGCCGGCTGGGTCGAAAAGCGTCAGACACCGCCGGAGGACAGTCTGCTGCGCATGGCGGCGACACTCCTGTCGGTGGAAGACAGTCTCGACGATCAGCTGGTGCGGATGATCCTGCCGGCCGCTGCGCCAGGCTCGGTGCCGTCCGGTGCCGATGACGTGGATTTCCGCGCCGTTACGGAGGCAGTGCTGCGCGAGTGCATCGTCAATCTGGCGCGGATCAAGGAAGCCGTATCCGTTGCCGTCCACAAACCAGCGGAGTCCGTTCCACAGGGGCTCGACAACGTGCCGCAGCTTCTGCGCGGGATCACCGCCGGGCTGTTGATGCTGGGCAAGGGCCGGGCGGTGGAGATCATGGATTCCATCGGCAGGCAGGTGCGTTCCCTGCTGGAACCTGGTGCGCAAGCACCCGAGCCGGCACGTGTGGAACGCATCGCCGATGCGATCGTGAGCATCGAATACTACATGGAGACCCTGCAGAGCGGGCGTACCGATCCCTGGTACATGCTCGACAACGCCGAGACGTGCATCAAGGCACTGGAATCCGACTCGGTGCGTATCCCGGCGATCGATGCGGCGCCCCCCGTGCCTGACTCTGGCGAGCCGGCCATGACGACCCTGCTCGCGCCACGCCCTGCGATGTTCGATGCTGGCGCCACGGTGAAGCTGGATGGCGAACCGCCGGGCGTGCAGGTCACGACCGGCACGGGGACCGACGTCGCCGGTCCTGCCGTCCATGCAGCCACACTGGTCCTGCCGTCCGCAGATGCTGCCGCGCCTGAGGCGGTGCCCGCCACGGCAGTCGAAGCGATTCCGGTCATCGTGAAGACCGGTCTGGATCCGGAACTGCTGGAGTTGTTCATCGATGAGGCCAAGGAGGAGATCGCCTCCATCCGGAAGGTGTTCCCGCAATGGGACGAAAATCCCATGGACACCGATGCGCTGGTGACCCTGCGGCGCAGTTTCCACACCCTGAAAGGCAGCGGGCGCATGGTGGGCGCGCGCCTGATCGGTGAATTCGCCTGGTCCATCGAAAACCTGCTGAACAGGATCCTGGACAAGACCCGCACCCGTTCACCTGCGCAGATGAGCGTGGTGCGAAGTGCAGTGGCCGTGCTGCCGCAGTTGATCGAACAGCTGGAAACGGGGCGCCAGCCTGCCGGGCCGGTCGACAGCCTGATGGCGCAGGCATTTGCCTGTGCGCAGGGCGAGGAGCCCAGTCCGACGGCAGCCGAGGACGCGCCCGCGCGGGCAGCCCCGGCGCCTCCTCCAGCAGCAGAGGCGCCGGCCCGTACGCCCATGGATCCGGTGCTTCACGACATCTACAGCAAGGAAACCGAAGGGCATCTCAACGTCATCCGCGATTATCTGCGCAGACGTGCCGATCAGCCCGCGCCCCACGATCTGCCGGAAAACGTGTACCGCGCCATCCACACCCTGTCGGGCAGCTCAAAAATGGCCGAGGCGCGCCACGGCATACGCATCACCGAACCGCTGAATCTGTACATGCGCAAGGTGTACGACAGCGGTCACGGCCTGACCGACTCGGGTCTGGCGGCGCTGGCCGATTCCGTGCGCGCCATCGAGGACGTGGTGGAGCACATCAACGAAGCCACGAATTTCTTTGGCGAGCAGCCGTCCCTGGTGGAGCGGCTCCGTGCCCTGGAGGCGCAACTCGATGCGCAGCTTGCGCAGGAAGCCGAGGCGGTGAATTCATCGGCCATGATGCCGGCGCTTCAGCCGCCGGTGCAGGACGAGGAACATCCCGGTCCTGCGGCTGAAACCGCGCCGCCTCCGGCCCCCGCACCGGCTGCCGGGCCGACGCCTGGGGCACCAGCCGGCGATGAGTTCGACCCGGAGATTGCCGCCATCTATTGCGAGGAAGCCACCGAATTGCTTGAGGGCGCGCAGAACGCCCTGGCATCGTGGAATCTCGATCGCGCCGACAGGAGCCCGTTCGCGGCATTGCAGCGGCAGCTGCACACGCTCAAGGGTGGCGCGCGCATGGCCGGGATCACGGCCATGGGTGCCCTCAGTCACGAACTGGAAACCCTGGTGGTGCAGATCGATGTCGGTGCCGTACCCGCTGATGAACAGGCTGCCGGCATCCTGCAGGCGAGCCTGGATGAGCTTGCGCACATGAGGGATCAGGTGAGCAGGGCGGAGCGTGTCATGCCCGCAGCACAGCTCATCGAACGCATCCATTCGCTGCTCGATGGCAATGATCTTCCGGGACCAGCCGGAGCGCAGGCACCGCCGCAAGCGGTGCCTGACCTGCACCCGGAGGCCGTTCCACCGGTGGTCCCGGCAAGCCCGGTCGCCACCGGAGTCGCGGTCGAAGCGCAGACTTCCTGGCCGGAGCCCGAGGTTCCGGACCAGGAGGGGGCACCATCGATATCCATGCCGCCCGCCGATGCCCGTCCATTGCCGCGAGCTGCCGAAGCTGCCGATGTCCTGGAGAGCTCGATGACGCCGATGGAGCTGTCCGCGGCGCCGGTGCTGCCGGGCCGCGAGTCACAGCCCCAGGAGCGGACCGAGATGGCGCGCGTGGACGCGGAGCTGCTCGATACCCTGCTCAACAATGCCGGCGAAGTCAGCATTTTCCGTGCCAGACTCGATCAGCAGATCAGCTCCATAGATTTCAACCTTGCGGAACTGGCGCGTACCGTCACACGGCTGAAGGAGCAACTGCGTTCGCTGGAAATGGAGACCGAGGCGCAGGTGCTGCACCGTCAGCAGGAAGCCCAGCCGCGCCATGTGGATTTCGATCCGCTGGAACTGGACCGCTATTCGTCACTGCAGCAGTATTCGCGTGCCCTGGCCGAGACCTCGAGTGATGTGGCCAGCATCCAGAACCTGCTCGAGTCCCTGACGCGCGAGGCACAGAACCTGCTCACCCAGCAGTCGCGGGTCATCACCGAGCTGCAGAACGGCCTCATGCGCACGCGCATGGTGCCCTTCCAGCGGCATGTCCAGCGCCTGACCCGGCTGGTGCGTCAGGCCGCGAACGACACGGGCAAGCGCGCCGAACTTGCGGTGGAAGGGGCAGCGGCGGAACTGGACCGTCAGATGCTGGAGCGGATGGTGCCCCCGCTGGAACACCTGCTGCGCAATGCCGTGGTGCATGGCATCGAACCGCCCGCGCGTCGCGCCATCGCCGGCAAGCCCGAGGTGGGTCGCATTTCGGTGAGTCTGGAGCGCGATGGTGCCGAGGTGGTCATCATCGTGGCGGATGACGGTGGCGGCATCGACATCAAGGCGATCCGGGAGAAGGCTGTTGAGCTGGGTCTTGCCGATCCTGCGCGCAAGCTCACGGACGAGGAGGCCATGCAGTTGATCCTCGAGCCCGGATTCAGCACCGCAGGACACCTCACCCAGGCTGCGGGCAGGGGTGTCGGCATGGACGTGGTGGCCACCGAGGTCAGGAAGCTCGGCGGCGGTCTCTTCATCGAGTCCAGTCCAGGCCGGGGCACGCGCTTCACCATCCGGCTGCCCTTCACCCTGGCGATCAGCCAGGCATTGATCGTTCGGGTGGCCGACGAGTTCTATGCATTGCCGCTGGCCACGGTGGAAGGCGTGGTGCGCCTGCCGCGCAATATCGTCGCCCGCCACCTGGCCAGGGACGCACCGCTGTTCGATTACGGTGCACAGAAGTACCGCTTCCAGCAACTCGGTGCCTTCGTGGGCCTGGGCCCCACCCGCCTGCCGGAGGGCGATGCGTCACTTTCGGTGGTGTTGATCCGTGCCGGCGAACATTCCACCGCACTGGTGGCCGACGAGCTGATCGGGAGCCGGGAGATCGTCGTCAAGTCGGTGGGACCGCAGATCTCGACCATTCGGGGAATTGCCGGTGCCACGATCCTGGGCGACGGGCGGGTGGTGGTGATCCTGGACATGGGTGCACTGGTGCGTTCCGAGTGGCGCGCCCGACCCGCCGAAACCGTGGTGCTCGACCAGCGGGACCGGCGGACGCTGGCACTGGTGGTGGATGATTCGATTACCGTGCGGCGGGTCACCCAGCGCCTGCTGGAGCGCAACGGCATGCGCGTGCTGACTGCAAAGGATGGCGTGGATGCGATATCCGTGCTGCAGGAGAACCTGCCCGACATCATCCTTCTCGACATCGAAATGCCGCGCATGGATGGTTACGAAGTCGCCGCGCACGTGCGCAATGACCCGCGCCTGCAGGAGATCCCCATCGTGATGATCACCTCGCGCGTGAGCGAGAAACATCGTGCGCGTGCGATCGAGCTCGGCGTGAATGATTACCTCGGCAAGCCCTATCAGGAAAGCCAGTTGCTCGATGCCATGGAGCCGCTGATCGACCGCCGGCGCACGCAGTTGGCGCAACAGGGCTGACGCACCATGTCCGACCTGAGCGATGAACTGTACAGCCTGCTGGTTCCCCTGGTCGGCGAGCGCCTGATCGTGCCGCGCGCCTGCGTGGCGGAGGTCATCGGCTATCAACCGTTGGCCGAGATGACCAATGCGCCGCCCTGGTATGCGGGCCTGGTCAGCTGGAATGGCCGGAGCGTCCCCGTCGTGTCCTTCGAGGGTGCGTTCGGGCAGGTCATGCCTTCTCCCACGGGCCGCACGCGCATCGTCATATTCCATGCCGCCAGCGGCAGGATCCAGTCAGGATTCTTCGGCCTGATGACACAGGGCTTTCCGCAACTCGTGCGGGTGAATGCGGATGTGGTACGGGCCGACCCGTCGCGCGGCTTTCCCGAGCGTTCACCGGTGATTTGCCAGATCCGCATGGTCAACGAGACACCGCTCATCCCCGACCTCGACCGGCTCGAGGAGATGATCGCCGAAGAGACATCGATTCTGGGCTGAAGTCCCTGCCGGGCAGCAAGGTGCACGATCAGCGGCGCATGACCGGGCTCATGTCCCCGAAGCATGCCTGCAGCCAGGAAAGCGCGAACAGTGCAGCTGTCTCGGTGCGCAGGATGCGCGGGCCGAATCGGAGGCTCGACAGGCCAGCCAGATGCATTGCCTCCATCTCGCCTGCCGAAAAGCCGCCCTCCGGCCCCACGGTGATTTCCACCGAGCCAGGCAGGGTCGCCTGGAGGGCGGTGCCACCGGCTTCGGGGTCCAGAATGAAGCGCACATCAGGGTGCTCACGGGCCGCCAGATGTTCACGCAGGTCCATCGGTGGATCGATCAGCGGCAGACGGTTGCGGCCGCATTGTTCGCATGCGTGGGCGGCCACCGAATGCCAATGCTCCACTCTGGCCATCCGCTGTCCGGCATCCAGCCGGACCACACTGCGTTCGCTGAGTACGGGGACGACGCGCCACACACCGAGTTCGGTGGCCTTCTGGATCACGAAATCCATGCGCTCGCCCCGTGCCACGGCCTGCACCAGAGTTATCCGCAGCGCCGATTCGCGATCCACCGCGCGCTGCCCGGCCAGTGTCACGCTCACGCGGCTCCCGCGCACGCTGTCGATCTTGCCGTGATACTCGCAACCATCTCCGTTGAACAGGATCAGGGGGTCACCGCTCCGGGCGCGCAGCACGCGGGCGATGTGTGCGGCGGCGGCGGCGGGCAGATCGATCCGGGTGCCTGTTGCCAGCGCACCCGGCACATGCAGGCGCGCGGTCCTCACTTCGGCAGGCTGCCGCGAGCGGGTATGCGGAGGGAATACATACGCCCTGCATTGTCGCATATGCTGGGAATGCCCGAGACACGCGCGAGGTGCCTGTGAAACGGAAAGCTGGATTGCCGATGACCTGCCGGGTGGATGGCCTCACCGGGCGGTTGCGCGAAGCGCGCCAGTCGCCTTCACCGAATTTTGATGCGCGCCCGGCCGGCATGCGGCCCGAGCTCATCGTAGTGCATGGCATCAGCCTCCCGCCGGGCCGCTTCGGTGGTCCGTGGATCGACCGGCTTTTCCGCAATGACCTGCCACCGGATGCGCATCCGTATTTTGAGCAGATCGCAGGTCTCCGGGTCTCGGCGCATGTGCTGATCAGGCGCCGCGGCGGGCTGGTGCAGTACGTGAGCTTCAATGATCGGGCCTGGCATGCGGGGCGCTCGTCTTACCAGGGGCGCCCGGCCTGCAACGACTTCTCCATCGGGATCGAACTCGAGGGGAGCGATGATCGCCCCTATGCACCTGCCCAGTATGCAAGACTGGCTGCGGTGATCGGATCACTGTGCCGGGCCTATCCGACGCTGGATGCGGGGCGGGTGGTCGGACACAGCGACATCGCTCCTGGCCGCAAGAGCGACCCGGGACCCGTGTTCGACTGGCCACTTCTTCGGTCGATGTTGGGTGTGCAGGCCCTTTGATCTCCCGGTCCCGCGCCGCGCCGGAGGGCACTTCAGCCCGGCAGGCGCTTTCGATCCCAGATGATCTCCGAGCCGTTCTCATGGCGCGCCAGCACCCGTGCGATGACGAACAGCAGGTCCGACAGCCGGTTCAGGTAGCGCAGCGATTCGGCTGAAACGGTTTCGGTGCGCGCCAGGGCCCAGGTGCGCCGCTCCGCCCGCCGGCAGACGGTTCTTGCCACGTGTGCGGCCGCTGTGGCGGGTCCACCGCCAGGCAGGATGAATTCCTTCAGTGGCGGCAGGGTCTCGTTGAATTCGTCCAGTTGATGCTCCAGGCGTGTCACGTATTCGGAGGTGATGGCGCGGTGGGATGGAATGCACAGCTCTCCACCGAGATCGAACAGGTCGTGCTGCACTTCGATCAGGCAGCGCCGGATCGGGTCAGGAAGCCCTGACACGGCGAGGATCACTCCGATGAAACTGTTGGTCTCGTCCACGGTGCCGTAGGCTTCGACCCGCACGTGCTCCTTGGAAACACGAGTGCCATCACCCAGGCCGGTCGACCCCTGGTCGCCTGTGCGCGTGTAGATCTTGCTGAGTCGGTGTCCCATGTCCGCGACGGTAGGCGGTGCATGAGCAGGCTGTCAAGAAATGCAGGGTGATGATCTTCCGTGCGCCTGGCTGCGTGATGACCTATCGGATCTTCTGGATGATCCACAGGCCGGGCTTGCCCTTGCGATTCAGGCCCAGTGACAGCAATGCCTGGTCGTTCTGCCACAGACGCGCCAGAGGCAGGCCCTCCTTGCGCGCCTGCCGGATGAATTGCTCGGTGGGCGACTGATCGCGGATCCCGCGCCCGTCTCCGCCCAGGGTGGGTATCGACAGTTCCTGCAGATAGCTGCGCGAATGCAGGTCTGGAATCCCGGAGAACCTGGGAGGATAGGGCTGGGCCCCCGGATTGGCCGTCGACTCCACAGGAGCGGTGCGCCATGACGCCGCACCCCGGGCCATGCCGCGGACTGCGGCGGTCCGTGGTACAGGGTGGGCTGCACGGTTCGCGTCGCGGGTGATGTTCATCAGCGGAGGGTTTGCCCCGGCGGTCGTACCGGCTATCAGGCTCGCCAGGGCGATTGCGACCAGCCTGCGCTGGTGCGGCGAGTCGTTGCGAGCGGTGTTCGGCCTGTGCTTGCGCATGAGCGGGTACCTCGAAAGATGCCCTCCGGAATCCTTTATACGCGGCTTCACCACGGCAAGCTGCCTGGTCGTCACATAACGGATGTTCACCAGATGAGCGGTACTGACCTGCAGTTGACATATGGAGGATAATTCGCGGCCCTGTGCCAGCCGCGCAGGGGATCTGCCGACATATGTCCTGCGGGCGACGCGCGCCATGACGCGCAACGGGAGCCGTGAAATGCGAACCAGGTCTTGCGGAAGTACCCTGATGCTGGCCATCGCGGCCAGCGCACTGATCAGCCCGGGATCTTCGCATGCCGCCGGGCCCACCGCCGATGAGCGCCTGCGAGCCATCTACACGGCCGAGTGGAACTGGCGGCGCGAACAGTTCGCCGACGATGAGGATTCCTCGCGGCCCGTGGCCGACCATCTGCCGCGGGTCAATGATGCCGCCCAGCAGGCGCGACTTGCACGCTGGGAGGACGTGCGCCGGCAACTGGCCGGCATTCCCCGGAGCCAGCTCTCCCGCAAGGAACAGATCAATTACGACGTCTATGTTCCACAGATCGAGACGCTGATCACCTCCTGGAAGCTGCGCGATTACCAGATGCCGGTCAATGCCGACACCATGTTCTGGACCGATGTCGGCGGCACTGCGCAGAGGCAGTTCCGCACACGTCAGGATTACGAGAACTGGATCGCGCAGATGCGCGACATCCCGCGTTACTTTCGCGAACAGATGGGGCAGATGCGCGCGGGCCTGGCGCGCGGATTCACTGCGCCGCAGGTCACGCTGCGCGGCCGCGATGCCTCGCTCAGCGCGGTGACCGGCGTGAGCCCGGAACAGACGCTCCTGTACACGCCATTCAGGGACATGCCTGGCGTTGCCCCGGCGGTGCAGGCCGATCTGCGCGCGCGGGCCGTGGCGGTGATCCGCGATCAGGTGCAGCCGGCCTACCGCGAGGTGCTGGCCTTCATGCGCGACACTTATGTGCCCGGTGCGCGGCGCACGCTGGCCGCGAGCGACCTGCCGGACGGGCGCACCTACTATCGCGCCAAGATCCGCGAATTCACCACGCTGGACGAGGAACCGGCGCAGATTCACGCCTTCGGCGAGCAGGAGGTGGCAAGGCTCCGTGCGCAGATGGCGCAGATCATGCAAGAGGTCGGCTTCCATGGCGATCTGCAGGCATTCATCGCGAGGCTTCGGACGGATGCCCGTTTCACGGCCTCGAGCGCCGACGATCTGCTGATGCGTGCGGCCTGGATCGCCAAGCGATTCGACGGCAGGGCGGGGCTGTACTTTGGCTACATGCCGCGCGCGCGGTTCGCCATCGTGCCGGTACCGCCCGATCTCGCCCTGTTCTACACGGCCGGCCGGGGAGGTCCGACCCAGTATCTGCTCAACACCTCCGATCTGCCGAGTCGTCCCACCTACAACCTGACCGCACTGACGCTGCACGAGTCCGCACCCGGGCATTCGTGGCAGCTGTCGATCGCGCTGGAACACAAGGACCAGCCGGAATTCCGGCAGAACACCTACATTTCTGCCTATGGCGAGGGCTGGGCGCTGTATTGCGAACATATGGGGCTGGAGATGGGTCTGTACGAAACGCCCTACGATCGCTTCGGCATGCTGGGCTACCAGATCTGGCGTGCGGCACGCCTGGTCGTGGACACAGGGCTCCACGATCAGGGCTGGACGCGTCAGCAGGCCATCGACTACATGACGCAAAACACGGCGCTGTCCGCCCATGAGATCGAGACCGAAGTCGATCGCTACATCTCCTGGCCGGCCCAGGCGCTGTCCTATTATCTGGGCGAGACTGCGATCCTGGGGGCGCGCGCCAGGGCCGAGCGCGCGCTGGGCGAGCGCTTCAACATCCGCGCTTTCCATGATGCGGTGCTGGAGCTGGGCAGCGTGCCGTTGCCGGTACTCGAGGCGCGCATCGACCGTTTCATCGCCGAGGGGGGCAGGGGACCGTACCCGGACATGGAATGATCCGGCCGATGCAATGAAGTTGCACTGAGCCTCGGGTCGGTGCAACGTATGCCCGATGTCCCGCTCCCCCGAACTGCAGGCCGCGCTCGACGCGGCCGAAGCCGCCGCGCGCGTCGCGCGCTCGATGTATCAGCGCAATCTTGCCGTGCGCGTCAAGCAGGACAAGTCACCTGTGACCGAGGCTGACGTGCAATGCGAGCTTGCCATCCGCGAAATCCTCAAGTCGCGCTTTCCGGGCCATGGTTTTCACGGCGAGGAGACGGGCTCCGAAGGGCTGGATGCCGAGCAGCTGTGGCTGGTCGATCCAATCGACGGCACCAAGGCCTTCGTGCGCGAGTACCCGATGTTCTCCACCCAGATCGCGCTGATGCGCGCGGGCGAGCTGGTGCTGGGCGTGTCCAGCGCGCCGGTGTATGGGGAGCTGGCGTATGCGCAGGCAGGTCACGGGGCGTTTCTGAACGACTCACCGCTGAAGGTGAGCGGTGTGGATACGCTGGAAGCCGCGGCTTTGTCCGCGGGGAACCTGAAGTCCCTGGCATGCAGCCCACGCTGGGCGCGCTATGGTGCCATCGTCTCGCGACTGGGCCGCATCCGCGGCTACGGCGATTTCCTGCATTATCACCTGCTTGCTGCCGGCAAGATCGATGCGGTCATCGAGTCTGACGTGAACATCCTGGACATCGCCGCGCTGGTGGTGATCGTGCGCGAGGCCGGCGGAATTTTCACTGACCTGGATGGGCGGCCGGTCACGCAGGACACCACCTCGGTACTGGCGGCGACCCCCGCGCTGCATGGTGTGGTTCTGAAGGCGCTGTCCTGAAGGAAATCGGATGATCGCCAGGAAGTGCAGGGTGAGCGGCCGGGTGCAGGGTGTGTACTATCGCGCCAGCGCCCAGAAGCGCGCCCGCGAACTCGCCATCACCGGGCATGCGCGCAATCTCGACGACGGTTCGGTGGAGGTGCTGGCCTGCGGTGAGCAGGTGCAGGTCGAAGCCTTCATCCGCTGGCTGTGGCAGGGTCCTCCAACGGCCCAGGTGGTGGCCGTGCAGGTGATGGAGCACGAGCCGGCACAGTGGCCCGGGAAGTTCACGACCGGTTAGCCGATGCCGCGCGGGGAGCCTTTCCCCGCGTCCCTTGCCTGGATGCGTCGTCGGATCAGGCGTCGCAATGCCCATGCCAGCAGTGCCAGAACGATGAGCAGGCACACCAGGGGCAATGCAAGCGCCAGCAGGGACAGACCCATGGAGCCGACGGTTTCACCCGCAGCGATCAGTGGATTCCCGAGTCCGCCGGTGGTCAAGCCCGTCTTGGCCCGTACCAGGGCGGCGCTGCCCTTGGTGACTGCGGCGACTCCACCGCCGGCCACCAGAGCCAGTGGCCACAGGATCCCGGGTGGCAGCCGGGTCATCACCGCGGCGCTGATGAAGGCGCCGGCAATCAGCGCTGCGGGAGCCGAAATCAGATCCAGCATGTGGTCCAGGCCGGGAATGAAGTACGCCAGGCCTTCGATCAGGGTGGCGCTGCCCAGCATCAGAAGGGCAGCGTCTTCCTGCAGCCAGGCAAAGCTTTCGTTCAGCGGGATCCAGCCTGCCCGCGCCGCGAGTGCGGCCGCAAGCAGCGGCAGGAATACCCGGAAACCCGTCGCAGCTGCGAGACTGATGCCCAACGCCACGCTCAGGACCGGGGTCGAGGCGATATCAGGAAGCATGTGCCTGTCCTCCTAGGCCTGGAAGAACAGCCGTCGACCGCCTCGTTCCAGACACTCGAATCCCGTTTCGAACAGCGCCGCAAGATGCTCGGCCGTGAGCGTGTCCCGGGTGTCTCCAAGCTTGCAGTCACCGCGCCCGTCGATCAACAGCACGCGGTCCGCGAACCGTGCAGCCAGGTTTGGATCGTGCAGGCTCACCAGCACGCCGGCGCCGTTATCTGCGCGCTCCCGAAGCAGCTGCAGGGCTTCGAGCCGGTGACCGGGATCCAGGTGATTGGTGGGTTCATCCATCAGGAAGAGCGCGGGAGCCTGCGCCAGCACCGCGGCAATCGCCGCCCGCCGCCGCTCACCGCCGCTCAGCGTGAGCGTTTCGCGTTGTTCGTATCCGGCGAGTCCCACGGCTGCCAGTGCAGCGCGTGCGATGCGCAGGTCCTCGGGGCCTTCCCACTTCCACCGGGAAATATGCGGATGGCGGCCCAGCAATACGGTCTCCAGCACGCTGGCGGGGAAGGGATCCTCTATGTTCTGCGGCAACAGCGCCACCCGCCTTGCCAGCTCGCGGGTGGGCCAGTCACGCAATGTGCGGTCCTGGATCCGCACCTCGCCGCAGGTGGCGGGGCGGATGCCTGCCAGCGTCTGCATCAGCAGGGTCTTGCCGGCACCGTTCGGTCCAAGGATTGCAAGCAGCTGCCCGGGTTTCACGTCCAGGTCGAGCTCCCGGATCAGCATCCGGTCCGAAACGGCGATCCCCAGACTGCGGCATTCAAGGAGCATGGGTGCTCCAGCCGATTTCCCCTGCGCTCTGCGGCCCGATCACGACATCGGCGAGGCTTTCGGGTTGCTCCCAGTGATGTGCATCGATCATTCGTCGCCCGCCCATGAGTTCGGTCTTGCGCTGCGGGTACAAGGGGACCTGCCCGGGATCACCATAGCCGTCGGGAAAGCGGGGGCCATCGGTGGCGGGGTCATACTTGTCCGTGGCCCCCAGTGTATGGAGGATCTCATGCGCGATGACCACATTGTTGCTGCCATCCATGTCATTGCGTGCAAAACCATGGACCACGCCGATCAGGCCCTTTTCCAGCCCTGAAGAGTGTGGCAGGGTGCGAGTGCCCGTCGGGTCGTGATACAGCACGAAGACCCGGATGTCTTCCGGTTCGTTGCCATTTCGTGTCTGACGCCACGCATAGGCGCGCAGCTTCAGGCTCCACCAGAGGGTGCCCAGCATGCCGGCACCCTGATCTCGCGCGGGCGGCGGGCGGGACAGGGACGGCTTCAGGCGGGTCTTCATCGGCGCCTCGAGCCCGCAGCCATATCGATGTGCCTGGTTGGCCATGAACCGGTCGATATCCGTGAAGGCAGCCGTATCCAGCGATGCGACGTAGGCACGGGTCACCGGTGAATCATCGGCCGCCAGAGGATACAGGGCTGCATACAGGGGTTGCTGCCAGCTCCGGCTGCGCGAGCGCTCGTGCCAGGCGCCAACGGCGACGATCAGCAGGATGGTCAGCAGGACAAGGGTCCTCAGGGCGCGCAGCGCCTGGCGACGGGAAGCACGCAACTGTTCTGCGGATGGGGGTGGACTCTTCATGGGTCCTGCAGGTCAGGCTGCCACCGGGAACGGGGAATCAGGGCTGCAGGCGCTCGTGGCTCCATTCGCCGTCGCGGCCGGTCCGCGTCCAGCGTACCCGTTCGTGGATCCGGTACGGCCCTTCCACCCACAGCTCTACAGCGCAGGCCACCAGCACATAACCGCCCCAGTGCAGCGGCCGGGGTATTTCCACGTTGATCTCGGCTGGCTCCGGCGTGCCTGGCCCTTCATAGGGAATGTCGAAGTGCTGGGCCGTGCTGCGGACGCGCTCGCGCAGTTGCGCCAGTGAGCCGATCGGCTGGCTCTGCCGGCTGGCCCATGCGCCGAGACGGCTCTGCCAGGGTCGACTGGCGAAATAAGCGTCGCTGACAGATGCAGGCAGGCGTTCCACATTGCCCTCGATCCTGACCTGGCGATGTCTGTAGTCCCAGTGGAATACCGCGGCCGCGTGCCCGGTCGAGTCGAGTTCCCGGCCCTTGCGGGACTCGTAGTTGGTGTAGAACACCACGCCACCGGTCCCGACCAGCAGCTCCTTGCACAGCACCACCCGGGCGGAAGGGTGGCCCTGCGCATCCACAGAGGCGAGCACCATGGAATTCGGGTTGGGCTGGACGACATCCTTCATGGCCTGATCCAGCCACTCGGCGGCCAGGGTGAACGGTTCCTGCGGCAGGGGATCGGGCAGGGGCTGGGCAGGTATATCCATGGGGCGGATTCTAGCCGATTCAGCCTTGGTTCAGCCGCCCCGGGGGATGATCACCCTCGAGTCGAATCGTCACGGGTGGAGGGAGGTTCCATGAAATCTCGTATGAACATCAGGATCCTGGCCGGGATGGCAATCATCGGTGCAGCGCTTGCGGCACATGCCCAGGCGGGCGATCGAAGCTGGCAGGGCGGGCACTGGTCCCGCGATACCCGCAGTTCGCACGGTTACGGCCAGGGCAGGGACTGGAACGACGGGCGCCGGTACGACGGGCGCCGGTACGACGGGCGTTCTCCTGCGCCGTACGCTTATCGGAGTCATCGCGGATACGGATATCACGGATACCCGGGGTACTACCGCTGGAACCGGGCTCCTTACTACGCGCCCTACTACGCCTATGGGCCGCGTTATGATGTGCCCTACGGTTATTCCCCGGGCTATTACGCTCCGCCATCCTGGGGTGTCTGGCTGGATGTCCCGGGCCTGGTGCTCCAGTTCCAGTTGCCCTGAGCCGAGCCAGTCAGATTCGAGGAGCGCCGGAACCCTTCGGAGATGCTCCTCACGATGACGCTGGACGAACTTCGCGCCGGTCTGACGGCCCTGGATACCCGGATCCTGGAACTGATTGCAGAACGGCAACGGTTGAGTGAGCAGGTGGCGCAGGTCAAACGCGCCACCGGACGGGCAACGCGGGATTTCGCACGCGAAAGGGAAGTGATCCTGCGGGCCCGCGAGCAGGCGGAAAGACTGAAGTTCGCGCCCGCGCTCGCGGAGTCGGTCCTGCGCCAGCTCATCGATTCCTCCCTGGCCACCCAGGAGCAGGCCGGGGTCGTTGCATCGGGCATCGGCAGCGGCAAGCGGGCCCTGATCATCGGCGGCAGCGGCAAGATGGGCGGATGGTTCGCTGAATTCCTGGCCTCGCAGGGGTTCGAGGTGACCCTCGCTGACCCGACTCCCTCCTCCCATGGGTTCTCGCGCATCCCGCGCTGGGAGGATGACCGGCTGGATCAGGATGTGATCGTGCTGGCGACACCGCTGGGCATTACTGCACAGGTGCTGAAAGACCTGGCAGACAGGGCGCCACCGGGGTTGATATTCGATCTGGGTTCACTGAAGACCCCGCTTCGCAATGGTCTTGCCGCCTTGAGGGCTGCGGGTTGCCGCGTGAGCTCGCTCCATCCGATGTTCGGGCCAGATACCACGCTCCTGTCGGGACGGCACGTGATTTTCATCGACCTGGGTCATGAGCAGGCCTTGCGGGATGCGCAGGAACTGTTCGGACCCACCATGGCAGAGAGGGTGGTGATGAGCCTGGACGAACATGACCGGCTCATCGCGTATGTGCTGGGTCTGTCGCACGCCGTGAACATCGCATTCTTCACGGCGCTGGCGCAGAGCGGTGAGGCGGCACCGAGGCTGGCGCGCATGTCGAGCACCACATTCGATTCGCAACTCGAGGTTGCCGCCTGCGTGGCCGGGGAGAGCCCGGAACTGTACTACGAGATCCAGAGTCTCAATGAGTACGGCGCCGAGTCCCTGGAAGCCCTGCGTCATTCGGTGGAGCAGCTGGTCGGGACGGTCCGGGCTCGTGATGAGGGTGGTTTCACGGCATTGATGCGGCAGGGCCGCACCTATCTGCAAGGCCGTACCACGGTGAAAGGCTGAAGGTACCCGGACAAGGGTCGAGGCAGGGTTGGATCATGCAGGAAAATACGCAGCACGCTTTCGATCCGGATGCGCTGGCCAGGGACAACCAGAAGCTTCGGGCGCGGCTGCGCATGCTGACGGGCGAGGCGGCCCACAACGCCGTGCTGCTCAAGCGCACGCAGGACCGCGAGCTTTCCCTGCTCGGAGCGGACACGCTGCCGCAGATCCTGCGTGCCCTGGTCGAGGGCCTGAAGGAATCCTACGGCCTGGAGGCGGTGACCCTGGTCCTTCTGGATCCACAGCATGAAGTGCGACACCTTCTGGCCAGTGACGGGGCGGAGGCATTCACTCATGTCCAGTTCGTGGACTCCCTGGCCGGATTGGCGCCGCAGCTGACAGGGTTGCACCGACCCTGGCTGGGACCATACGAGCCCGCTGATCATCAATCCCTGTTCGCCGGCGACCGCCTGCGGAGCATCGCGCTGATTCCTTTGCCGCGCGGGGATCGTCTGACCGGCGTGCTGTGCTTCGGTTGCAGCGACCCGGCGCGGTTCACCCGCTACCACGCCACCGACTTCCTGTCCCATCTGGGCGCGCTTGCGGCCATCTGCCTGGAAAACGCAACGAATCGTGCACGGCTGATTCGTGCAGGCATCACCGATTTTCTCACCGGCTGGCATAACCGGCGTTATCTTCAGCAGCGGCTCAAGGAGGAAATCTCGCGGGCACAGCGTCGTCAGGCGAGTGTGGCCTGCCTGATGCTGGACATCGATCACTTCAAGGACGTCAACGACGGGTTCGGTCATCTGGCGGGGGACAATGCGCTGAAGGAGGTGACGCACCGGGTCGAGACGCAGATTCGCAGCATGGACACGGCGGCGCGATTCGGTGGCGATGAACTGGCCATCGTGCTTCCGGAAACCAGTGCGGCGGATGCGGCAAGGCTCGGCGAGCGCATCCGGCAGGCGGTGGCTGCCAGACCCGTGAGGCTCACGGTGCAGGCCGAGCGGTCACTGACGCTGTCGATCGGTGTGTCGGCGATTGCACCGGCACGGCAGGAATCAGACCTGAAGGCATTGGCTGACCACCTGCTTGCCGATGCGGATGCGGCCCTGTACAGGGCCAAGACCCTGGGGCGCAATCGGGTGCATTGCACCGGCGGATAGCTCCGGCGCTACGAAACGCGCCGTTCGCGTTGCATCAGGAACAGGAACAGGGGTACACCGATGATGGCCGTCAACGCGCCGACGGGCAATTGTCGGGGTGCGGCGGCCACTCGCGCCAGCACGTCGGCGAGGGTCAGCAATACGCCGCCGAGCAGAATGGATGCCGGCACCAGCGTACGGTGATCGCTCCCGGACATCAGTCGTACCAGGTGCGGGGTGAGCAGCCCGATGAAGCCGATGCTTCCGGCCGTGGTCACTGCCGCCGCGGTCAATGCACTGGTGGCGCAGAACAGCGCGATGCGGGCTGGTTGCAATGGCACACCAAGCGATTGCGCTGCCAGATCGCCGCGTGCCAGGACGTTCAGGTCGCGTGCGCCAGCCATGGCCAGCACGCCGACGACCAGCAGCACGACCGGCGGGGTGCAGGAGAAGGATGCGAAGGAAAGATCGCCCATCAGCCAGAACAACATGCCGCGCAGGCGAGTGTCCTCACCCAGCGACAGCAGCAGGCTGACCACTGCGCCGGCACCGGCGGCAACCACCACTCCCGTCAACAGCAACCGCTGGGGCGTCCATCCTCCACGCCCGTGTGACAGCCCGAATACCAACAGCGTGGCCGTCATCGCGCCTCCGGCGGCAGAAGCGTCGATCATCCACCCGCCAAGCCCTGCCAGCATGGCCGCCAGTGCGGCTACGGCGGCGCCCCCGGAAACGCCCAGCACGAACGGGTCGGCCAGCGGGTTGCGCAGCAACACCTGCATCAGTGCGCCTGCCAGGGCCAGAAGTCCGCCTGTGCAGAAGGCATTCAAAGCGCGCGGCAAGCGCAACTCCAGGATGATCTGCCTGACCATGGGATCCTGGTCACTGATCAACGCACCCAATGCCTTGCCGGCGCCGATGTGGGTACTGCCGACGGTGACCGCAAGCAGCAGGCTCGCACAGGCAGTCAGGGCCAGGATGGGCAAGAGCCAGCGGGCTTTCATGAGTCCAATATGGAACAATCCGCCGTATGCCGCCAGATCAACCCGCAGACTACATCGACCCCGAAGGGTATCGGGCCAATGTGGGGATCGTCCTGATGCGCTCGCCGTACGAAGTATTCCTGGGCGGCCGCATCGGTGGGCGCGGATGGCAGTTTCCCCAGGGCGGCGTGCGGCACGGAGAGCGTGTGGAGGATGCGCTTTTCAGGGAATTGCATGAAGAGGTGGGACTGGATCGCGAGGATGTCGAAGTCCTGGGCAGCACCCGCGGCTGGCTGCGCTACCAGCTGCCAAGACAGAAAATCCGCGATCGCTGCATCGGCCAGAAGCAAAGGTGGTTCCTGCTGCGGTTCCTCGGGGATGAGTCGAAGCTGCGCTTCGATGCGGCGGGCATTCCCGAATTCGACACGTGGCGATGGGTGGATTACTGGACTCCGGTGCGCGAAGTCGTGTATTTCAAGCGGCGGGTCTATGTACGCGCGCTGCATGATCTTGCGAAATTCGTGGGTTCGCTGCCGGTGCCAGCCTATCCGGACTGGTGGAGTGGTGCAGGCTCGGCTGGCACAACCGCCCGGCGGCGGTCGCGGCGACCCCGTGGCGGATGATCCGGTTCACGCGAATGCCGGCTTGACGATGGCCAGCAGGACGATCCCCACCAGCAGGAGTGTTGGCACCTCGTTGAACACGCGCAGCCAGCGCGCGCTGCGCCGGTTCCGGTCATGGCGGAAATCCAGCATCAGCCGATGGCAGAACACGTGATACCCGATCAGCACGGCCACCAGCGCAAGCTTTGCGTGCAGCCACCCCTGTTGCAGGAAGGATGGCTGCAGAAGGACCAAGGCCGATCCGAGCAGAATGGTGGTGACGGCACCGATGGTCATGATCACGAACAGGCGCCGCTCCATGATCCTGAAGCGTCCCAGACCCGCTTCATCGTGCGTGTCGGCGTGGTAAACGAACAGTCGTGGAAGGTAGAACAGGCCCGCAAACCAGGTGACCATGGCAACCACATGCAAGGCCTTGATCCAGATCATGCTTCATCCTCGTGGTCCAGCGCAGGGAGCGATGATAGCTGGTCACCCCGTCACGGTGGCGGCGGGGATCTGCTGCCAGACTTGATTCATGGCTGATTCCTTCGAAAGACTGGTCGTACGGGCACACTCGCCCCGCAAGCGCGCATGGGTTGCAGGAGCGCTGGCGGTGCTTGGCATCGCGCTCCTGTATGGCATGTTCGAACTGGGACGCTATGACGCCGGCTATCGGGTGCTGGATGCCGTGCGTGGCGCATTCACCTCCGGTACCCGCATGCGCGAGCTGCAGGCGGACAATGCGCGCCTGCACCAGCAGCTCGAGGCGGCCGAAGTGGCCCGCCGGGTGGACCGCGAGGGTTATGCGCAGGTGGAAAAGAGCCTGGGTGACATGCAAAGCCAGATAGCCCGCCTGAACCAGGACCTTTCGTTCTATCGTGGCCTGGTGCAGCCGGAGGCCGGTGTGGGAGTCAAGGTGCAGAGCATGCAGATCGTCCCGGAGGCGACTGCGGGCCAGTATCGGCTCAAGTTCGTGCTGATGCGGGTGGGCCGCTCCGATCGATCGATCAACGGCAATACTGTGATCAGCATCGAGGGCATTTCCGGGGGTAAACCGCTTAACCTGAGTTTTGACAGGATCTCGCCCAGGAAGCGGGTCAGCCTTGCGTATTCGTTCCGGTACTTTCAGGATTTCGACGAACTGGTGCAGCTGCCGTCCGGGTTCGAAGCGACGCGGGTCGGTGTGGAAATCCATGCGGGTCGGGACACCGGTCACGGCTTTCGCCAGGCCTTCGTGTGGAAGACACAGGGCATTTCTGTGGAAACAGAGACAAAGGACAAGTTGAATGTTCAAGCGGAAACCGACTAAGCAGTCGAAGATCGACACGCTGATCGGGCCCAAGACCCGCATCGATGGCGATGTGATCTTTGCCGGCGGATTCCACCTCGATGGCTTCATCAACGGGAATGTGAAGGCCGAAAACGGTGCTGCCGCCATGTTGTCGATCAGCGAGCAAGGCTGTGTGGAAGGTTCGGTCAGTGTGCCTTCCATCGTGCTCAACGGCGTAGTCAAGGGTGACATAGCGGCCGAGGACCGGGTCGAACTGGGGCCCCGGGCCAAGGTCCATGGCAATGTTCATTACGCGGTCATTGAAACGGCGGTTGGCGCCCAGATCAATGGCAAGCTGATCCACCACGCACCGCAACCCAGGGAGCCGGATCCCGAGGACTGACATTTCAGCGTTTGCCCGATGAGCGTAAAATGACTCCATGAGTGCACAAACCGAGACGGGCGGTTCGCCGCCGACCCTGCTGTTCACCGATGCTGCCGCCGCCAAGGTCGAGACGCTGATCCGCGAGGAGGCCAATCCGAACCTCAAGCTCCGGGTATTCGTATCCGGCGGCGGCTGTTCGGGATTCCAGTATGGTTTCACTTTCGACGAGAAGGTCGAGGAAGGTGACACTCAAGTCGAGAACTCCGGAGTCACTCTGCTCGTGGATCCCATGAGCATCCAGTACCTGGCAGGCGCACAGATCGATTACAAGGAAGATCTGCAGGGCGCACAGTTCGTCATCCGCAATCCCAATGCCAAGACGACCTGCGGCTGTGGCTCGTCGTTTTCCGCCTGACAGGTGTCCCTGAAGCGGCGCGTCATTCCGGACGTCCTTGCGGCCGTCGATCTGGGCTCGAACAGCTTTCACATGGTGGTGGCCCGGCATGCGCACGGGCAACTCGTCATTCTGGACCGCTTGCGGGAGATGGTCCGCCTCGCCGCCGGCCTGTCTCCGGATGGCAGGCTCGATCGGGATGCAATCGGGCGCGCCTTGCGTTGCCTGCAGCGCTTCGGACAGCGGTTGAGGGCCCTTCACGCTGACGGTGTCCGGGTGGTGGGAACCAATGCGCTGCGCCAGGCCAGGCGCAAGCGATGGTTCCTGGAGCGTGCACGCGCGGCGCTGGGACATCCCATCGAGATCATCTCGGGGCTGGAAGAAGCGCGCCTGATCTACTCGGGCATGGCCCACACCAGTCCCATGACGGCAGATCCGCGCCTGGTCATGGACATTGGCGGGGGTTCGACCGAAATCATCATCGGCAAGGGATTCAAACCCCATCTGCTGGAAAGCCTGTCCGTCGGATGCGTGGGTCTTGCGGGCCGGTATTTCGACGATGGCCGGATTTCCGGCAAGCGTTTCGAGCGGGCGCGAACCGCGGTCCGCATGGAACTCGAGCCGGTCATGCAGTCATACCGCAAGTTCGGGTGGCAGCAGGCTCTTGGCTGCTCGGGCACCGTGCGTGTCATCGGCGAGGTCCTGCGCCGATTGGCGCCCGATGAATCCATGATCACCCTGGCCAACCTGCGCAGTCTCGCCGACCATGTGATCGACGCGGGCCACATCCATGACCTGGATCTTCCGGAAGTGGATGCCGAGCGGGCACCGGTGTTCCCCAGTGGTCTGGCGATCCTGCTCGAACTGGCCGAGACCCTGAGGATCGATCGCCTGCGTGTTGCCGAAGGAGCGATGCGGGAAGGGCTGTTGTATGACCTGATGGGCCGGTTCACCAACGAGGATGCGCGTCTGCGCAGCGTGCGGGCCATGGAGAAGCGCTATCACGTGGACCGTGCGCAGGCGGACCGTGTCGAGAGGACCGCGCTGGCCCTTCTTTCGCAGGTGGCCGGACCCTGGAAGCTGGATGACCCCCTGGCGGAAAATGCGCTGGCCTGGGCGGCACGCCTGCATGAGATCGGGCTTGATATCGCACACGCCCGTTATCACCGTCATGGTGCCTACCTGCTGGAGCATGCAGACATGCCGGGTTTTCCTCGGGAGGAGCAATGGCTGCTTGCGGCGCTGGTCGGCAATCACCGGCGGGCGCTGGCTCTTTCGACCCTGGAGGATCTGGTGCCGCCCTGGGATGCAAGGGCTGGATTCCTGATCGTGATACTGCGATTGGCGATACTCCTTCACCGCAGCCGCAGCCCACAGCCGCTGCCGGATGTACGTCTGAGCGCGAAAGGCCGATCAGTGGCGCTGAAACTGCCGATTCGCTGGATGAAGGGCCATCCCCTGACGCTCGAGGATCTGGAACAGGAACGCGCATACCTCAAGGACGCCGGGTTTCGCCTATCCCTCGGTCAGTGAAAGGCGCCCGTTGAAGGTGGCCAGCAGCTGCGATTGGGCACATGTCCGACCGCTGCCGCTGACCCGCTGGTATTGAGCATCGGAGAGCATGTCCCAGGACTGCATATCATCCCTGAGATACAGCTCAAGGTCCTCCCAGACGCGCATCCTGAGCGTCGGATCCTCCACCGGAAAGGCGACTTCGATGCGCCGGAAAAGATTCCGGTCCATCCAGTCGGCACTGGAACAGAATACTTCGCGTTCACCGCCGTTCTCGAAGGCGTATGCCCGCGAATGCTCGAGGAATCTTCCAACCACTGATACCACGCGGATGTTGTCCGATATGCCGCCGACAGCGGGGCGCAGGCAGCAGATGCCACGGACGATGAGGTCGATCTTCACTCCGGCGCGCGATGCCCGGAACAGATCCAGGATGATGCTGGGCTCGGTCAGGGCGTTGAGCTTGGCGATGATGCGTGCCGGCCGGCCGCGTGAAGCGTGGTCGATCTCCCGCTGGATCTTCGCAGTGATTGCCTGGTGCAGGGTGAAGGGTGCATGCAGGAGCCTGCGAAGGCTGGGCACCCTGGTCAGGCCGGTCAGTTGAAGGAATATCTCATGCATGTCGGTACCGATGTCATCATCGCAGGTCAGCAGACCATAGTCGGTGTAGGTTCGCGCGGTGCGAACGTGGTAGTTGCCGGTACCCAGATGGCAGTAGCGCCTGAGCCTGCCTTCCTCGCGGCGCACGACCATGATCAGTTTGGCGTGGGTCTTGTAGCCGAATACGCCATACATCACGTGCACGCCGGCGTCCTGCAACTGATTGGCCAGCCTGATGTTCGCCTCCTCGTCGAAGCGGGCCTGCAGTTCGATGATGGCGGTGACGTCCTTGCCGGCGTGTGCGGCCTCGGTCAGCGCCTGGACGAAGACCGAATCCGGACCCGTCCTGTACAGGGTCTGCTTGATGGCGAGCACATTGGGATCCGCGGCCGCCTGCTTGATGAATGCGGCCACCGGGGTGAACGCCTCGAACGGGTGGTGCAGCAGTACATCGCCCAGGCGCAGGGTGGCGAAGACATCGGAGCCCACTCCCAGTCCTTCCGGTACACCCGGGGAGAAGGGCGGATACTTGAGTTCCGGACGGTCCACCAGATCATACACAGCCATCAGCCGGTTGAGATTCACCGGACCGGCGACGCGGTACAGGTCCGCCTCGGCCAGCTGGAATTGCGCCAGCAGGTGATTGCTGATCTCCTGCGGCATGTCCTGGGCGGTTTCCAGCCGCACGGCGTCGCCGTATCGGCGAGAAGCCAGCTCGCCTTCGACGGCGCGCAGCAGGTCGTCCACTTCCTCCTGTTCCACGAACAGGTCACTGTTGCGCGTGACCCGGAACTGGTAACAACCTCGTACCGTCATGCCCGCGAACAGCTTCGATGCGAATGCTTCCACCAGCGTTGCAAGGAACACGAACCCACGGCCACCCGGTCCGTCGGGCAGCCTTATCACCCGCGGCAGGGAGCGCGGCGCCTGGACGACGGCAAGCCCGGAATTTCGGCCAAAACCGTCTTCACCCTCCACGGCGACGGCGAAGTTCAGGCTCTTGTTCAGGATCCTGGGAAAGGGCCGCGCCGGGCCCAGCGCCATCGGACTCAGGACCGGCATGACCTCGTCCAGAAAATAGCGTTCCAGCCACCTGGCCTGATCACGGCTCCAGTTGCCGGGATCCATGAACAGGACGCCGGCACCGGACAGTCCCGGCATCAGGACGTCGT
This sequence comes from Steroidobacteraceae bacterium, assembly GCA_044226785.1. Classification (GTDB taxonomy): domain Bacteria; phylum Pseudomonadota; class Gammaproteobacteria; order Steroidobacterales; family Steroidobacteraceae; genus TMP-86. Next base: position 79,628 of record JBGAGK010000012.1, read on the forward strand.
TGAGAAACCGGTATTGATCCTCGACCAGCCGAACGGTGCGGGCACGGATGGCGGCCAGTTGCTCGGGCAATGACAATCCGTCGGGCCCGCATTGCACCGCTCCTGCTTCCAGCAATTCCTTGATGCCTGCGACGCGGATTTCGAAGAATTCGTCGAGATTGGTGCAGGAAATGCACAGGAATCGCAGGCGCTCGAGCAGCGGAACCCGGGGGTCCCGGGCCTGTTCCAGGACCCGCTGGTTGAATTCCAGGAACGACATCTCGCGATTGACGAACAACCGGGTGTCCCTCGGCGAAGGCATCGCAGTGTCCTGCATTGCTTCCGTTGCCTTCATGTCGCTCGAGGTCCGTTGCAATCGCCCTGAGCAGAGCCGGCCGGCCAGCCCGGGGTGCTCAATTCCCTGCGGGAGACGAGGAGGCGGTTGCTGCGGGGTCGGGCCTGGCGGGCACGGTGGTGGCAAGGCTCGGTGTGGCCTGGGTGACCGGCACGGCCGCATCCAGTTGTGTCAGCAGGGGCCTTACGACGGCGGCGAATCGTACCTGCGCACTGGCATCAAGCGGCTCGGCCGCCGGCAGGCGCACGCGCTCGGGGTCCTTGTGCACGCCGTTGACCCGGTATTCATAGTGCAGATGCGGGCCCGTGGCGAGGCCGGTCATCCCGACATAGCCGATGACCTGGCCCTGGCGGACACGGCTCCCCTCTCCAAGGCCTCTTGCAAAGCGCGACAAGTGGCCATACAGGGTTGAAATGCTCCGGGTGTGTGTCACGATCAGGGCGTTTCCGTAGCCACCCTTGCGGCCACGGAAGCTGATGCGGCCATCGCCGGCGGCACGGACCGGTGTGCCGGTGGGGGCGGCATAATCGGTACCCATGTGACCGCGGATCAGATCGAGAATGGGATGATGACGATGCGGGTTGAAACGCGAGCTGATGCGCGTGAATTCCACCGGTGAGCGCAGAAAGGCCTTGCGCATGGGCATGCCTTTCGGGTCGTAAAACCCGGTACGACCATCACCCGGATCAAAGCGCACCGCCCGGTACACACGCCCGGCATTGATGAATTCTGCGCAGAGAATCTCCCCATCGCGCAGGTAGTGTCCGTCCTGGAAGACCTGGTTGTAGATCACCTTGAAGGAATCCCCTTCCCGCAGGTCGTATACGAAGTCGATGTCCCAGGCGAAGATGTTGGCCAGTTGCAGTGCGAGCTGCTCGGATATGCCTGCCGCATCAGCCGACTGGAACAGCGAGGAATCGATGGTGGCCGTTGCCATGCGCACCCGCTGCTCCACGGGGTTGTCGATCATCCGGGCCGAAAAACCGCTTGGTGCGCGGGTCACCTCGAGAGTCTGTGTTTCACTGACCTTGCGGGTCAATGAATTCAGCGCTCCTTCGAGGTGTGTGAAATGGATGGCATCCCCGGGCTTCAGGAAATCAAGGCTCTGGCGAATGCCCGGCAGATCCCGGATTCGCGCCAGATCCGCCGGGTCCAGTGACAGGCGGCGAAAAATCCGGTCCAGGGTGTCATTGCGGTGCACCACGACTTCGATGCTTGCGGCAAGGCTCGCCTGCGCAGGTTCAGGTGCCCGGGGCGTCGTGACCTGGGATGGATCTGGCGCCTGTGCAGGCGGCGCGGGGTTTGCAGCGACAGGCAGCGAAGGATTGGCGCCCAGGCCGGCGGGCAGCAATCTGATGGCCGCAAGCACGAGGACCAGCAGGCAGGCAGCCAGGGCCAGATGGCGCATGCGCCTGGACTCATTCGCCGTGGGGCGAACGCTGGATGATGAGTCGGTCATGAGAGCCATCCGGAAAGACGTTATGTGAAGGCTAACGAGGGGATTCGGTCCGGGTCAATGATTTCGGACACAATCTTGCGTTGCGCCCAGGCGCAGGCGCCCCGTAAAGTGCGCGGCCGTGGACAAGCCAATGACAGCCCTTCAGTGCTCCGCAGGCGAGCAGATGGCGGAACTGCGCCGCGGTGCGGTTGACCTCATCACCGAAGCAGATCTGCTGCGCAAGATAGGCCGAGGCAAACCCCTGAGGGTGAAGGCAGGATTCGATCCGACCGCGCCAGACCTGCATCTGGGGCACACAGTCCTGATCAACAAGATGCGCCAGTTCCAGCAGATGGGGCATGAGGCGATTTTCCTGATCGGCGATTTTACTGGCATGATCGGCGATCCTACAGGCAAGAACGCGACACGTCCGCGTCTGACCACCGAGGAAATCGAGGCCAACGCCATGACTTACCGGGAGCAGATCTTCAAGATCCTGGATCCCGAGCACACGACCGTGGATTTCAATTCCCGCTGGATGGGACCGATGCGTGCATCCGGCCTCATCGAGTTGGCGGCCAGACACACGGTCGCGCGGATGCTCGAGCGTGATGATTTCGAAAAACGGTACAAGTCCGGCCAGCCGATTTCCATCCACGAATTCCTGTATCCGCTGGTGCAGGGCTATGATTCGGTTGCCCTGAAGGCTGACGTTGAACTCGGAGGCACGGACCAGAAGTTCAACCTGCTGGTGGGTCGGCAGCTTCAGGAATCCTACGGTCAGGAGCCACAAGTGGTGCTGACCATGCCCTTGCTGGAAGGCCTGGACGGCGTACAGAAGATGTCCAAGTCCCTGGGCAACTACGTGGCCATCCATGAGCCCGCCGAGCAGATGTTCGGAAAGCTCATGTCCATTTCCGATCCGCTGATGTGGCGATATTTCGAGTTGCTGAGTCTGAGGCCGGGTGCCGAGATCGCAGCTCTCCAGGTGGCAGTGCAGCACGGGCGCAATCCGCGCGATGTGAAGTTCGAGTTGGCGCAGGAGATTGTCACCCGATTTCATTCCAGGGTTGCCGCCGAGGAAGCGCAACGGCAGTTCATTGCCCGGTTCCAGCAAGGCGTCTTGCCCGAAAATCTGGAGGAAAAGACACTGATGATCGAGGGCGGCAGCATCCGTCTGTCTGCGGCTCTGAAGGCGCTTGGGCTGGTTGTCAGTACTTCAGAGGCGATGCGCAAGATCGACGAGGGCGCGGTCCGAATCGACCAGCAGAAAGTCAATGACCGGCAGGCCGCTCTTTCTGCCGGGCAGCGTGTGGTTCTGTCGGTGGGCAGACGGACGCTGGCCAGGGTGCACGTACAGAAACAAAAACCCTGATTGACACCCCGCTCCTTGAAGCTATACTGCGCGCCCTTCCAGTTGGTTGTCTCGAATCGCGGTTTCGCGCCCATTGACGGCGACGCACTTCGAGCTATAATTGAAAGTCTTTCCCGGACCTTTGTTGCCCGGGACGCTCCTTAACAAATCGAACAGGTAACTTGTGTGGGGACTCGTGTTCAGGCATCGGTGATGCCTTTGAATCGAGTTCCAGACGACCAGTCGTTCCTGCATCATTTCGATGCGGAACTTCTTGAGAGTCTGGGCTCAAAAACTTCAGTCGAAAGCATTTAACTGAAGAGTTTGATCCTGGCTCAGATTGAACGCTGGCGGCGTGCCTAACACATGCAAGTCGAGCGGTAACAGGCGTAGCAATACGTGCTGACGAGCGGCGAACGGGTGAGTAATGCTTTGGAATCTTCCCAGTAGTGGGGAATAACCAGTCGAAAGATTGGCTAATACCGCATACGTCCGAGAGGGGAAAGCGGGGGACCGTAAGGCCTCGCGCTATTGGATGAGCCAAAGTCGGATTAGCTTGTTGGTGAGGTAATGGCTCACCAAGGCGACAATCCGTAGCTGGTCTGAGAGGACGACCAGCCACACCGGAACTGAGACACGGTCCGGACTCCTACGGGAGGCAGCAGTGGGGAATATTGGACAATGGGGGAAACCCGATCCAGCGACGCCGTGCAATGAAGGCCTGCGGGCTTGTGTGCTAATTTCTTTAGTGTAATGCGCCAGGGGCTAACACCATCTGGTCTTGATTTAACCCACAGAAAAAAGCACCGCTAACTCTGTGCCAGCAGCCGCGGTAATACAGAGGGTGCAAGCGTTAATCGGAATTACTGGGCGTAAAGCGCGCGTAGACGGTTTTGTAAGTCAGATGCAAAATCCCGGGCTCAACCTGGGAACTGCATTTGATACTGCTTGGCTAGAGTACGGTAGAGGGAAGTGGAATTTGGTGGCGGTGAAATGCGTAGATATCGGAAGGAACACCAGTGGCGAAAGCGACTTCCTGACCAGTACTGACGTTCGAGGTGCGAAAGCGTGGGGAGCAACAGATTAGATACCCTGGTAGTCCACGCCATAAAAAACGATGACAACTAGATGTTGGGACGGTCTGCCTTCCGGTGTCGCAGCTAACGCGTTAAGTTGTCCGCCTGGGGAGTACGGCCGCAAGGTTGAAACTCAAAGGAATTGACGGGGACCCGCACAAGCGGTGGAGCATGTGGTTTAATTCGATGCAACGCGAAGAACCTTACCTGGTCTCGACATCCCAGGAATCCTGCAGACGTGGAGTGTCTTCGGGAACCTAAGAACAGTGCTGCATATGGCTGTCGTCAGCTCGTGTCATCGTGAGATGTTGGGTTAAGTCCCGCAACGAGCGCAACCCTTGTCCTTAGTTGCCATCATTCAGTTGGGAACTCTAAGGAGACCGCCGGTGACAAACCGGAGGAAGGTGGGGATGACGTCAAGTCATCATGGCCCTTATGACCAGGGCTACACACGTGCTACAATGGTAGGTACAAAGGGTCGCCAAGCCGCAAGGTGGAGCCAATCCCATAAAGCCTATCGTAGTCCGGATCGGAGTCTGCAACTCGACTCCGTGAAGTCGGAATCGCTAGTAATCGCAGATCAGCATTGCTGCGGTGAATACGTTCCCGGGTCTTGCATACACCGCCCGTCACACCATGGAGCTGATTGCACCAGAAGCAGGTAACAACCGCAAGGAGGGCGCCTACCACGGTGTGTTCAATGACTGGGTGAAGTCGTAACAAGGTAGTCGTACGGGAACGTGCGGCTGGATCACCTCCTTTAAAGAGACCGGCATCCACGAAACTGGATGAGTTCCCTCACAAGTTTCCTGTTCCAAGAGGTCTGCACGGGCAACCCGACGCCACTTCACAGCTTCAGCAGGGGTCTGTAGCTCAGTTGGTTAGAGCGCACCCCCGATAAGGGTGAGGTCGGAGGTTCAACTCCTCCCAGACCCACCACGGCTCGGTGGCCAGGCGATGACAGCGCGCATGTGGGTGCAATGACGTCGTCAATGCGTTTCGCGAGGGGTCATAGCTCAGCTGGGAGAGCGTCTGGTTTGCAACCAGAAGGTCGCTGAAAGTCGATCCCGGCTGGCTCCACCACCCACTTCAGCAATGAGGCGTGTCATGAGTCATGCGCCGCACGTTCGCGTGTGCATGACTCATGGCATGTGACGCGGTCTCACTGTGTTCTTTAAAAATTCGGCAATTTGTTTTTGACAAATCATGTTTGAAACCATTGTCTTACGACGGTGGGTTTCGAGCATGTATGTCGCATTCGAGAACCAGTATAGATCTTTAGATATGACTCCAGATCGCCGGGTTATATGGTCAAGCGAAGAAGCGCACATGGTGGATGCCTTGGCGATAGCGATGAAGGACGTGTAGCCTGCGAAAAGCTTCGGGGAGCCGGCATGATGTGGCTTTGATCCGAAGATGTCCGAATGGGGAAACCCACCGCTTCGGCGGTATCTGCAGCTGAATACATAGCCGCAGAAGCGGTAAACCCGTGAATTGAAACATCTCAGTAACCGGAGGAATAGAAATCAACCGAGATTCCGTTAGTAGTATGAGCGAAAGCGGAAAAAGCCTCCAGTTCTGGTAAATGCGCAAGTCCTGGTGGAACAGTCTGCTGAAAGTCTGGCCATAGCGGGTGATAGCCCCGTACATGAAAGGATGAGCGTGTGAGGAACGAAGAGCAGGGCGGGACACGTAATCCTGCCTGAACATGGGGGGACCATCCTCCAAGGCTAAATACTCTCTATCGACCGATAGTGAACCAGTACCGTGAGGGAAAGGCGAAAAGAACCCCGAGAGGGAGGAATAGAACCTGAAACCGTGTGCGTACAAGCAGGGAGCCCCGCAAGGGGTGACTGCGTACCTTTTGTATAATGGGTCAGCGAGTTATTTTCAGTGGCAAGGCTAACCGAATAGGGGAGCCGTAGGGAAAACCGAGTCTTAATCGGGCGTCAAGTCGCTGGGAATAGACCCGAAGCCAAAGGATCTATCCATGTCCAGGGTGAAAGTAGGTAACACCTACCGGAGGCCCTGAACGAACCGCTGCTGCAATAGTGCGTCGATGAGGGTGTGATAGGAGTGAAAGGCTAATCAAGGCTGGCGATAGCTGGTTCTCCCCGAAAGCTATTTAGGTAGTGCCTCGTGTCATTCACCCTTGGGGGTAGAGCACTGTTTAGACTAGGGGGACATCCTGCCCTACTCAAATCTATGCAACCCGAATACCAGGGAGTGTTATCACGGGAGACACACGGCGGGTGCTAACGTCCGTCGTGAAGAGGAATAACCCAGACCATCAGCTACAGTCCCAAAGTTCCGGCTATGGTAAACGATGTGTGCCAAAACAGCTTAGAGGTTGGCTTAGAAGCAGCCATCCTTTAAAGAAAGCGTAATAGTCACTAGTCTAGTCGGCCTGCGCGGAAGATTTAACGGGGCTCAAGCCGGGCACCGAAGCTATGGGTGTGCGTCCTTCGGGGTACGCGGTAGGGGAGCGTTCTGTAAGCCTGTGAAGCGAACCGCGAGGTTTGCTGGAGTGTATCAGAAGTGCGAATGCTGACATGAGTAACGTTAATGCGGGTGAAAACCCGCACGCCGAAAACCCAAGGTTTCCTGAGCGTGTTAATCAGCTGAGGGTGAGTCGGATCTCAAGGCGAGACCGAAAGGTGTAGTCGATGGAAAGCAGGTTAATATTCCTGCACCAATTGTTGCTGCGATGGGGTGACGGAGAAGGGGCTAGACGATCCGGGGCTGGTTCCCGGTTCAAGCAGGTAGTGTATCGGCAACCCGGAAGTCCATTCAACACCGAGACGTGAGCACGAGGACTCTTCGAGTTCGAAGTCGTCGATGCCACGCTTCCAGTGAAAGCCTCTAAGCTTCAGGCAACAGTTGTCCGTACCGCAAACCGACACTGGTAAGAGGAGAAAAATCAAGGCGCTTGAGAGAACTCGGGTTAAGGGAACTCTGCAATTTGACATCGTACTTCGGGAGAAGGTGTGCTTCGTTTGTCATGGGATTTACTCCCGGAAGCTGATGGAGGTCTCAGAAAATCGGTGGCTGCGACTGTCATCAAAAACACAGATTCTCATAACACGAAAGTGGATGATAGGTCTGACGCCTGCCCGGTGCCGGAAGGTTAATTGATGGGGTCAGCCGCAAGGCGAAGCTCTTGACTAAAGCCCCGGTAAACGGCGGCCGTAACTATAGACGTGGTCCCGTAAGCAAAGCAGAAATCGATCGCGGAATTCCTTGTTGAGTGCACAATCCGTATACCCAACTTAAAGCCAGTTACGTAAATAAACTTGGCTATATGCTGGAAACACTGAGTATCTGAGGGTACTGACTGCTCGATCGAGCGGCAGTGACAATCCTTTCAGTGCAGTCAATCAGCAGGAAAGACCGGTCTCCACCGGGAATCCTCAGAGACTATACGCCGAGCTCCCGTTCTGGGAGATGAGATAGGTCCGATCCGTATGGCGATGCAGGAAGCAATCAAAGCAAAACTTTGATTGTCTTCGCGAGCCAGAGTGCATCAGCATTCGGTTCGTAACATCAAGAACGGTTGAATAAGTAAATGTTTGCACCAGCAATGGTGAGAGCTGCCTCTTAGCGGCCGTTGTAATCGGCTATATGCTGGAACAGCTGAGTATCTGGCGGTACCAAGCAAAGGAATCACGAGGTGACAATCCGTCCAGTGCAGCCAATCAGCAGGAAAGACTTCAGTTCGACGAGAAGAGATGCTGGTTTCTGGCAGGCTTCGATCGAAGGCGAAGGCAGTCTTTGCATTTCGATCAAAAAGCATGAACCGTTGAAATTTGGTTACCTGGTACAGCCTGAATTTTTCATCTACCAGCACCAAATCAGACGAGGACTGCTCGAGCTTGCGCAAGGCGTGCTTCTGAGCACGGGAGTATTCGGCCCAAACAAGGGAACGAAGACGTGTTGATCTTTTCGATCATCAGTCGTCGGATCATTGTGAGTCGCGTGCTGCCATTTCTGGAACGCTACGGCGTTCTCGTTCAAAACGCTGGAGTTACGTCTGTTTCGTGAAATCGTGATGGCCATGGAATGCAAACGCTATCATGATCCCCTGGGCCTGGTCGAAATCGTTCAAAAGCCTACCAAATGAACATGGCGGGCAAGCAGCGACGGCGACCAATCGGGGAGATAACTGAAAGAATCCTCAGAGACTACACGCCAAACCCGCTTTTCCCAAAGCGGTGAAGATATAGTCCGATCTTGATGGCGACACCAAGCTAACAAAATGCCTAAGGTAGCGAAATTCTTTGTCGGGTAAGTAACATTGCCCAGGGCGGTGGCGACACCGTTCCGTATGACCGGCTCAAATCGGTGGAACCCTAGCGACAACGTGCAGTGCGTCGTGGCAATACCGAGGGTAAGATTCGGGTTGCGTGCGACGCGATTCTGGTTTCCTGTAACGACTTGAGGGTTGAGATCCTCAGATGGCCGCAAAGCCATAACACGCCGGCTCTGACTGAAAGAAATCGATGAAGACCACTCAATTCATCGAAGTCAGATGAACGTATAGTCTATGCCACGGGTAACCGTGGAAATCATGAAGTTCCGACCTGCACGAATGGCGTAACGCTGGCCACACTGTCTCGACCCGAGACTCAGTGAACTTGAAATCGCTGTGAAGATGCGGCGTAGTTGCGGCAAGCACGGAAAGACCCCGTGAACCTTTACTATAGCTTTACACTGAACTTTGAACTTGTTTTGTGTAGGATAGCTGGGAGCCTGTGAAGTGGGGACGCTAGTCCTCATGGAGGCAACGCTGCTGAAATACCAGCCTGACAATTTCGGAGTTCTAACCTTGGCCTGGTTATCCGGGTCGGGGACAGTGTATGGTGGGTAGTTTGACTGGGCGGTCTCCTCCCAAAGAGTAACGGGAGGAGTGCAAAGGTACCCTCAGCGCGGTCGGTCATCGCGCATTGTGTGCAATCGCATAAGGGTGCTTGACTGTGAGACGGACATGTCGAACAGGTACGAAAGTAGGTGATAGTGATCCGGTGGTTCTGTATGGAAGGGCCATCGCTCAACGGATAAAAGGTACTCCGGGGATAACAGGCTTATTCCTCCTGCTATCCCACATCGACGGAGGAGTTTGGCACCTCGATGTCGGCTCATCACATCCTGGGGCTGTAGCAGGTCCCAAGGGTACGGCTGTTCGCCGTTTAAAGTGGTACGCGAGCTGGGTTCAGAACGTCGTGAGACAGTTCGGTCCCTATCTGCCGTAGCCGTTGGAGAATTGAGGGTGAGTTGCTCCTAGTACGAGAGGACCGGAGTGAACGAACCTCTGGTGTACCGGTTGTCACGCCAGTGGCATTGCCGGGTAGCTATGTTCGGACGGGATAACCGCTGAAAGCATCTAAGCGGGAAGCCCTCCCCAAGATTAGTTCTCCCTAGACCTATAAGGTCTCTGAAGGGCCGTCGAAGACTACGACGTTGATAGGCTGGGTGTGTAAGCGCAGTAATGCGTTCAGCTAACCAGTACTAATTGCCCGTGAGGCTTGACCATATAACACCCAAGCGATCTGTCCTGACGTTGGCGGATCGTGCGGAGTGGATCCGTGATGGATCGAATGCGACGATTGTCGAAAACAGATTGCTCGAATTCGCGCGCGGGGCGGGCCGTGAGGTCCGCCCCGATCGCAACAGGTTTGTCTGGCGGCAATGGCGAGTGGGAACCACCCGATCCCTTTCCGAACTCGGAAGTGAAAACGCTCCGCGCCGATGCTAGTGTCGATGTTGTCGATGCGAAAGTAGGTCACTGCCAGGCTTTTGATTTGCCATGTTGAGAACCCCCGTCGGCCCTGCCGGCGGGGGTTTTTGCTTTGGTGCGCCTTGCTGCGCCGGCGTATTGAACATAACGAGCCCGCGGAATCGTGCCGGATTCCTCTTCCTGTGCGCATGCTGGCGCTTCGCTGACACGGGGAGTATGTTTGAGCACATCGCGTGTGGTGCTGCCTGCCCGGGTCATCGCAAGGGAGTGCATCGCCGGTCACGCCAATCAAAACGAACGGGGAATCCAACATGGGTAGTTTCAGATCTGTCGTCTATGGCATTGGAGCGGGTTTGCTGCTGTGTTCCGCAGCGCAGGCGGGCAGCCGCCAGGATTTCATCAATCACATGCATCACATCCGGGCCACGGATGACGTGAAGCTCCATCCCATGCTGCGGGCCATCGTCAATGGCAGGCAGGATGTGGGTGCCAGGGAAAACCTCGCCCGCCGGTTGCCGCAATTCTCTCATTCAGACGTCGCGGTGAACGTGGTGGCAAATGGCGATGCCAATGCGGTTGCGGCACAGCTCAAGACCCTGGGTCTGACGCACGCCAGGGTGTACGGTTCGATGGTTTCGGGCCGAGCGGCCTTTTCCGCGCTCAAGGCCATGGCCACGATGCCAGGTGTGCATGCGCTGCGGCCGGCGCTGGCGACCACCCACGCAGGCCTGGTGACCTCGCAGGGAGACCGTGCGCAGTTTTCCGGGATCGCCCGCAACCTGTTCAATGTCGACGGGCGCGGTGTCACGGTAGGCGTGCTGTCCGACAGTTTCTCGTGCCTGACCGGTCCGATATTCGATGGCCAGATGTTCACCACCATGGCACAGGACATCGCCAACGGGGATCTGCCGGCGAACGTCCGGATACTCAGCGATGCCGATGATTGCTCGAGCTCGCATGACGAGGGACGCGCCATTGCCCAGATCATCCACGATGTGGCACCGGGTGCTTCCATCCTCTACCACTCGGCTTTCAACGGTGAGGCGGATTTCGCCCAGGGCATCATCGACCTGGCCAATGCCGGTGCGGACATCATCGTGGACGACGTCAGCTATTTCGACGAGCCCATGTTCCAGGACGGCATCGTGGCACAAGCGGTCGATGCGGTGAAAAAGCGCGGTGTTGCCTACTTCTCCTCCGCGGGCAACAGCGCGCGTGAATCCTACGAGTCGGCGTTCCGCAATTCAGGGGACATGGGTCTGAGCGGCGTGAGACACAATTTCGGAACCCGCAAGAAACCGGATTCGATGCAAACCATCACGCTTTCAGCGGGGGCGATCGAGGCGCTGTTCCTGAACTGGGACGAGCCGTTCAAGTCGGCCGGCGGCAAGGGGTCGCGCTCGGACGTGGATCTGATCTACTACGACATGGACGGAAACCCGGTCCCGCCCTGCGACGAAAACCTGCAGCCGGCGGTGTGCCAGTTCGCGGGTGTCAACAGCAACATCGGCGGCGATGCATTGGAGGAAGGTGACATCCTCAACACCAGCGACCAGGATGTGCAGGTGCAGGTCAGTATCGAGCTCTATGAGGGACCCGCACCGCATTATCTCAAGTATGTGTACTTCGATTTCGGCAGCGGCACGATGTCGATTGACGAATACGATACGCAGAGCGGCTCATCCTACGGCCACCCGATCGCAGCAGGCGCCGAGGCCGTGGGCGCTGCGGCCTGGTACAACACCGCTGCCTGGAACTCGGCCCTGCATCCCGGGCAGTGCTACCCGGCCTGCCTGGAGTATTTCTCCTCTGCGGGCGGCGTGCCCACATTCTTCGACAAGCAGGGCAATCGCCTGCGCTTCCCCGAACAGCGGCGCAAGCCCGAGGTTGTGGGCCCGGATGGCGGCAACACCACCTTCTTCTATTCGCTGTTCAACTACCAGGTCCCTGGGTCGACTGAACCGGACGCATTTCCGAACTTCTTCGGAACTTCGGCCTCCGCGCCTCACGTGGCGGCCATCGCAGCGCTGATGGTTGACCAGTATCGCCGTCGCACGGGCCGCAAACCCTCGCCGGACAGGATCTACCGGACACTGGAACTCACGGCCAGCGACATGCACCTCGCAGCGGGGCGCGCACTGGCGCCGTATCCGTTCCCGTTCGGCAGCCGCGGTTTCGACTTCGATTCCGGCTACGGATATGTGAACGCGGTGGCGGCGTTAGCCGCAACAGTCTTCTGGTGACAGAGGATGCATTGATGGATTGATTCAGGGTCGACCCGGCCGGAATGCCGGGTCGATTTGCAGACTCACATGTCCAGGTGGCTGACACGCTGGATCCGCGCACCAAAGTACGCATTCACGACTGAGGGCTGGCTCGTTGGACTGGCCCCGTCACCCCCCACCCCAGACTTCACGCCCGCAGGAGATGCGGCCGTCCCTGTACTCTGCACGCTGTGCCCGGTCACCCAGAAGCAGGATGGGTCCGTCCAGATCCACCACCTGGCACAGTTGCCCGACCACGAATGCCGGCGCCATGGCCAGCGAGGTTCCGACCATGTTGCCGACCATGACCGAGTACCCCATTGACGGGGCCTGCCGCGCCATGGCCAGCGCTTCGGTCAGGCCGCCGCACTTGTCGAGCTTGATGTTGACGACATCGAACCGGCCGCGCAGCCGGTGCATGTCAGCCAGATTCTGGATGCTCTCGTCGGCGGCGATGGGAATCGGACATTCCAGTTCGGCCAGGGGCGGTTCATCGCCGACCTTGAACGGCTGTTCGATCAGCGACACCCGCTCCTTCATGAGAGTGGGGAGAAGTGCCTGGAAATGCGATCGCGAACAACCCTGGTTGGCATCGACACCCAGCCATACATCCGGCCGTTGGGCGCGCACGGCCCGGACCCGCTCCAAATCCGCCGCCTCGCCCAGGAGCTTGAGCTTGATGGCGCGGGCCGCGCTGAAGCCTCGTGCACGGTCCGCCATGCTCTGCGGATCCGAGGCACCGATGGTGTAGGTGGTCAGCAGGGGGTGCGGCGCCGAAAGACCGGCGAGCTGCCACACGGCGGATCCGCTGCGCCGGGACAGCAGGTCCCACAGTGCGCAATCCAGCGCGTTGCGGGCGCCGCCGGGCGGCAGAAGCGATTGCAATCGTTCCAGATCGAGCCCGGCTTCCACCTGGCTGCGAACCTGCTCCAGCTGCCGGATGACCGAATGCAGGGATCCGTCAGGAAGATAATCCACCCCTGCAGCTTCGCCATAGCCCACATTGCCATCTCCATCCTCGAGGCGTACAAGGACGACTTCGAGCTCCTCCATGATGCAGCCGGTGATCTTGAAGGGTTCCCGCAGCCGCCATTGCTCGCGTTCGACGGTCATGGACAGCGGGAAAATGGCGGATTTCAGGTTCTGCATGCGCAAGTCTTCCTCGAATGGGTGCGCTGCATGATACTGCAACGTATACAGGGCCGATGCCGACAGAGGTTGACCCTTCTTTGCGGAACCCTTCGAGGCACCGGACAGTCAAACTTGCCAGGACAGCAAGGTGGTGGATTCACATGACAAAGCGCAGATTCCGGCAGATGGCTCTCGGGACCACAGTGCTGCTGACGTTGGCGATGACAGCCTGTCAGACCCTGCCAAGGATCAGGACCGAACTGGCGCCGGGGGCGGATCTGTCCCGGTACAGAACCTACGATTATTATGACAAGCCCAGCACGGACCGGCGCGGCTACATGACCATCACCACTCGCAATATCGAGGATGCCGTGGACCGTGAGATGCGGCAACGCGGCTACGTGCGCAGCTCCAGCAGTCCGGACCTCAAGATCAACTTCCACATCGCCAACCGTGACAAGGTGCAAAGCAGGCCTGGCGCGGCCATGGGTGTGGGCTACGGTTGGGGCGGCTGGGGCTGGCGCTCTTACTACGGGTACGACTTCATGTACGGAGCGCGCGACGTCGAGACCGTGACCGAAGGCATGTTGACCATCGACGTCGTCGATCGCGCCCGCAATGCCATGGTGTGGACCGGGTCGGCTTCGCGCACGCTGGATTCGAAGGTGCTCGATCAGCCGCGTCAGGCCATCGATCAGGCGGTCAAGCTCATCTTCGACAAGTTCCCGGTGACTTCTGTGAACGGCGCAGCACCACCCGCGGCACCCGCGGCGATGTGATCCGTCACGGAACCACCCGCCGGGCGTGAGTGCAGCGCAGGATCCCGACTGGCAGGCATCACCAGCCGCGCGTCCTTTGCGTCAATGGAGCCCGGAACAGCTCAAGGAGGGGCTGAAGTGCGCACTGCAAGCCGCCGATGGCCTGCGGGGCGCGCATTGTGTGCATGAAACCTGGATGCGTGGTGACCTGGCGGCGGGAGTGGAACGAGCGCTGCGCGGCCTGTGGGACGCCGCGGCGGCCACGGTTCCTGACTGGTTGCCGATGAACTACGTCGAGTGGCTCCCCTTGTGCTACGAGGTCTGCTCGCGATTCCAGGCGAGGCGGCGCGGCAGCAGCCATCTGTACCTGGCGCTGCTCGACTACCGCGACAAGCCACCGGCCAGCACCGCCGATGTGTCCAGCAGCGCGCATGGCAGCGGGTTCGGTGTATACGTGGGCATGAGCCGCTATCCCGGTGTGCAACGCTTCGACCAGCACAAGGCCGGCATCCGCAGCGCCGGTGCTGTCAGGCGGCGCGGGCTGGAAGTCCTCGAAGGTCCGGTGCACCACTTGCAATACATCGCGCGCGCCGAAGCGGCGGATATCGAGATCCGGCTCGGCGAGGCACTGACCGCCGCCGGCCTGTTCGTGAAGGGGGGACATTGAGGCCGATGTCTGCCGGCTCAACCTGCATGCGTGAGCCGATTACGACAGGTGTCGGGCCACCTGGTCCACTTCGTTGGCGCTTCCCAGAATCACCGTGGTGCGCTGGTGGATGTCGGTGGGGACCACGTCCAGCACGCGCTGCTCCGGCGCGCACAGCGCCTTGCCGCCAGCCTGCTCGATGATCATGGCCATTGGATTGGCCTCGTACATCAGGCGCAACTTGCCGTTGGGTGCCTTCTTCGTCGGCGGGTACATGAACACGCCACCCTTCAACAGGATGCGGTGCACGTCAGCTACCATCGCTCCCACGTAACGGCTCGAATAGTCATGACTCTGAGCCCAGTCCAGGTAGCGCTGGAAGCCTTCGGGAAAACTCTTGCGATTGCCTTCGTTGACCGCATAGGACTTGCAGGAAGCGGGTACCTTCAGTCCGCGCTCCACGCGCATGAAGGCGCCGATTCCGGGGTCCAGGACGAACATGTCCACGCCGTGACCCAGAGTGAGGACGAAAACCGTGGACGAGCCGTACAGCACATAACCGGCCGCAACCTGTCGGGTTCCCGGTTGCAGGAGCGACGCGGCCTCGTTTTCGCTGCGGCGATCATGGCGCAGGATGCTGAAGATGGTGCCCACCCCGCCGCACACGTCGAGATTGGATGAACCATCGAGCGGATCGAACAGGACGCAGTAACGGCGCTCGCCGCTCCGGTGAGTGCGCAGGATGACAGGCTCCTCGTTTTCCTCCGAGGCGACGATGGCCACACCTTCTCGACCTCCGAGCGTGCGCAGCAGCACTTCATTGGCGATGACGTCGAGCTTCTGCTGCACTTCGCCCTGGATGTTCTCGCTGCCAATGCTCCCGAGCACGTTTTCGAGCCTCGCCCGGCGCACCTTGTCTGCGATGACCTTGGTGGAGATCGACAGTGCCGACAGCACCCATGACAGGGTGCCGGAGGCTTCCGGAAACTTGTCCTGCTGCTCGAGGATGTGCGATTGCAGGGTGACGATGGACGGGGTGGCCGGTGCGTTCATCAGATGACCTTCAGTGTGTTGTCGATATCCCTGGCCCATGCGAGCAGGCCGCCTTCAAGATTTGCAAATCCGGGCAGTCCCCGATGAGCAGCGATGGCACAGGCCGTCAGGCTCCGTACCCCGCTTCGGCAGACGAAGACCGGACAGGCATCGGCCGGCACTTCCTGCCAGCGCGCCTCCAGGGCGCCGAGGGGAATGTTGCAGGTGCCGGCCATATGGCCTGCTGCGAATTCATGCGGTTCACGCACGTCGATCAGGGTCAGGGCACCGGAATTTCCATCGCGCAGCATGCGTGCCAGGTCGCTCGCGCTCAGCCGGCGCAAGCCGGGCGGATCACCCGTGGCGTCATTGGGTCGAAGCCGGAATGCGGGCTTTTGGGGTGCCAGGATGGTGGGCCGTTCGCCACATACCGCGCAGTCCGCGCGCCGGCGCGCAGTGAATTCCTGAAAGGACATCGCCAGGGCATCGTAGGTCAGGAAGCGTCCCGCCGGCGATCGGCCCAGTCCCAGGATCAGCTTGATCGTTTCGGTCGCCTGCAGGGAGCCCATCACCGCGGGGAGTACGCCGAGAACCCCGGCTTCGGCGCAGTTGGGCACCAGATCATCCTCTGCCTGCGGGAAGACGCAGCGGTAGCAGGGGCCCGCGCCCGGCACGTACACCATGCACTGGCCTTCGAAGCGGTGGATGGCCGCCGACACCCAGGGGCGCCCGGCGATGACGCAGGCATCGTTGGTAAGGTATCGGGTTGCCAGCCGGTCACTGCCGTCGAGTACGATGTCGACGTCGCGGAGCAGTTCCATGACGTTGTCGGCGTTCACCTGAAAGGCCAGGGCCCTGGCATCGACTTCCGGATTCAGGTCTCGGAGCCTTGTGGCCGCGACTTCAGCCTTGAGCTCGCCCAGATCCCGCGTGCCGAACAGGATCTGCCGATGCAGATTCGACAGTTCTACGCGGTCGCCATCGGCAATATGGATCCCGCCCACACCTGCCGCTGCCAGGTACAGGGCGGCCGGGCAGCCCAGACCTCCCGCGCCGACGACGAGTACGCGCGCGGCCTTGAGCCTGCGCTGGCCCTGCTCGCCGATCTCCGGCAGCAGGATGTGGCGAAGGTATCGCTCCCGCTCGGATGGGCTCAACGTTGCGAACATCGATCGTTCCTCAGGCGCCAAACTGCAAGGCGGCCAGTCTTGCATACAACGGGCTGGTCTCGAGGAGCGAAGCATGATTGCCCACCGCCTCGATGCGCCCATGATCCATCACCACGATACGATCGGCTGACAGCACCGTGGCCAGTCGATGGGCGATGATCAGCGTGGTTCGCCCCTGCATCAGCACTTCCAGCGCCTCCTGTACCAGTCGCTCGGATTCGGCATCCAGGGAACTCGTGGCCTCATCGAGCAGCAGGATGGGCGGGTCCTTGAGGATGGCACGGGCGATTGCGATGCGCTGACGCTGTCCCCCCGACAGACGCGCACCACGCTCTCCCACGAAGGTATCGTACCCCTGCGGCAAGCGGCGCAGGAATTCATCGGCCGCTGCGGCGCGCGCCGCCTGCTCGATCTGCGCGTCGCTGGCTTCGGGCCGGCCGAAGCGGATGTTGTCGCGCGCACTGGTGCCGAACAGCACCGTGTCCTGCGGTACCAGCGCAATCTGCCGGCGAATGGCCTGCGGATCACAGCGCGCAAGGTCGGCACCATCGAGCGCGATGACACCCTGTTGCGGATCGAAGAATCGCAGCAACAGCGCGAAAGCCGTGCTTTTGCCTGCACCGGAAGGACCAACCAGTGCGACCGTCTCACCCGGCTCGATCCGCAGCGAATAATCCGCCAGCGCCGCGGTTTCGGGCCGGGAGGGGTAACGGAAAGTGACCGACTGGAATTCCACGCGTCCCGTGAGGCGTGGTGGCAGCGCAAGAGGCTGTGCCGGCGCACGCAGCACGGGTTCGGCCGCCAGGAGTTCGGCCAGACGTTCCATGGCGCCCGCCGCCCGCTGCACCTCTCCCCACATCTCGGTCAGGGAACCGGCCGACATCCCGACGATGCCCGCATACAGCAGGAACTGGCCGAGCTGTCCGCCCGTCATGGTCCCGGCCAGCACCGCGCGGGCGCCCACCCAGAGCACGAAGGTGATGCCACCGAAGACGAGCACCACCCCGGCGGCCGTGAGCCACGCCCGCATGCGGGTGCGGCGGACAGCGGCCTCGAAACTGGCCTCCACCGCCTGCGAATATCGCCGGCTCTGCAGATCCTCGAGCGTGAATGCCTGGACGGTCTGGATGGCGTTCAGGGTCTCATCGGCCAGGCCGCTGGTATCCGCGATGCGATCCTGGGATTCGCGTGACAACCGGCGCACCCGGCGCGCCACCAGGATCAGCGGCACCAGCACCAGCGGCATGCCCAGCAGAATCAGCCCCAGAAGTCGTGCGCTCGTCAGGCCCAGCATGACCAGCGCACCGCCCAGGTTGATGGTCGAGCGCAGGGTGATGGACAGGTTGACACCCGCAATGGCCTGCACCAGCGTAGTGTCGGTAGTCAGGCGCGAGAGGATCTCGCCGGTGCGTGTGACCTCGAAGAACGTGGGGTCGAGGTGGATGACGCGTCGATAGACCGCACTGCGCATATCCGCCACCACGCGCTCGCCCAGCCAGGTGACGAGATAGTATCGCAAGGCCGCGAACACCCCGTACACCACCGCGGCGGCGAGAAAGCCGACGAAATACCGATTGATGGTCGAGGCATCCCGGGCTGCAATACCATGGTCGATCAACTGGCGAAAGGCCATGGGCAGGGCCAGCATCGCGCCGGATGCGAGCAGCAGCGCCATCAGCGCCGTGATCAGGGTGGCGCGATAGGGCGTCAGGAAGGGCCACAAGGCGCGCAGCGGACTCAACGAGCGTGCGCGTGGTCGATCGGAGGTGTCGGACATGGCCGCATGATCGCATGGCGCACCGGCCCATGGCGGGCCGGTACCGGCTTTTGCGGTATCATGCCGGCTTCGCGAAATTCACGCAGGATTCCCGATGAAATCAGTATCCAGGCTTTTGATCCCGGGGTTGCTCGCCAGTGCGCTGCTGGCTGGATGCGGCCAGTCCGCCAAGGCACCAGCCCCTGCACCGACCACCCCGCCAGCCGCGGCTGCACAAGCCGCCTGGCCAGACATCGCCAACCGTTTCGTCGAGGACTACTTCAAGGCACAACCCTTTTTCGCGGTGCAGTCGGGCCGGCATGAATTCGATGGTCAGATGCCGGACCTGTCCGCCGCCGGCATCGCGCATGAAGTGGCCCGCCTGCAGGCGGCGCGCAAGGAACTGGCCGCTTTTGACCCGGCCGGCCTCACGCCCACCCAGCAACTGGAACGCGATGTGCTGCTCAATGTCTCCGATCGCGACCTGTTCTGGCTTGACCAGGCGAGATGGCCGTTCAGGAATCCCTCCTGGTATCTGGACAAGCTCGACCCCGATGTCTATCTCAGCCGGGACTATGCGCCGCTGGATCAACGCCTGAAGGGCTTCATCGGGTACTCACGCGCCGTGCCCGGCATCGTGGCGGCGATTCGTGCCAATCTGCAGACCCCGCTCCCCAGGACCTATGTCGAATATGGCATCAAGGCCTTTGGCGGCATGGCGGATTTCTACCAGCATGACATTCCGAAGATCTTCGCAAGCGTCAAGGATGCACAGCTGCAGAAGGACCTGAAGGCTGCCAACGCGGCCGCCATCACGGCCATGCAGGAGCTGACCCGCTGGATGAGCGCCCAGCGCAAGGGCGCCACCGAAGGGTTTGCCATCGGTCCGGATTTGTACGCCACCATGCTAGAGGCCACGGAGAGGATCAATATCCCGGTGGCGCAGATCGAAGCCGCGGGGCAGGCGGATCTGGAGCGCAACACCGACATGCTGCGCAAGGCCTGCGCGCAATATCTCCCCGGCGGTTCACTTGCGGCCTGCATGGCGAAGATGTCCGCCGACAAGCCCAGGGGTGGAGTCGTGGAGGCAGCCCGCGAGCAGCTCAAGACCCTGAAGAGCTTCATCGAGCAGCACCAGGTCGTATCCATTCCAAGCCAGGAGGAGGCGAAGGTGGCGCTGGCGCCGCCGTACAACTCGGCGAACTTCGCGTACATCAATATCCCCGGCCCCTACGATCACGGAGTTGCCTCCATCTACAACATCGCCCCGCCCGACCCGACCTGGAGCAAGGCGGTGCAGCAGGACTACATTCCCGGGAAGGACACCCTGCTGATCACCTCGGTGCATGAAGTCTGGCCAGGCCATTTCCTGCAGGGCCTGCACGCCAATGCCAACCCGTCGAAAATCCTGTCGCTGTGGTGGAGCTACGCCTACGCGGAAGGCTGGGCACATTATTGCGAGGAAATGATGGTCGATGAGGGCCTGGGTGCCGGCGATCCGGAAGTGCGCATCGCGCAATTGCGGGATGCGCTTCTGCGCGATGTGCGGCTGATTTCTTCCATCGGCATGCACACCCACGGCATGAGCGTCGCGGATTCGGAAAAGATGTTCCGCGAGCGCGCCTTCCAGGATCTGGGCAATGCGCGCCAGCAGTCGGCCCGCGGAACCTATGATCCCGGCTACCTGTACTACACGCTGGGCAAGCTGATGATCAAGAAGCTCCGGACCGACTGGCTCGCCGCCCAGAATCCGCCGCATGCCGGCGATGACATTCAGGCCTGGCGGGCATTCCACGACAAGTTCCTGTCCTACGGCGCTCCGGCAGTGCCGCAGGTCCGGCACGAGATGATGGGGGACTCGGGATCGCTCCTGTAAGCGAGGCTCGTTCAAACCCCGAAAAAAAGGAAATCGACGGCGGCGAGAATGGCGGACCTGTCCTTTGACAGGTTGCACACGGGTTCGCGCAAGTCACGGCGGGTCATGCTGGCCAGGGCGGGAATCAGGACGACATGCTCGACATCCTGAACCTTCACTCCCGGAGCCAGGTGACCCGGCATGATGCCAAGGCGGGAACGTTCCACCAGCGGTGCAACGACATGCTCGCTCGTTCCTGCGGCAATGTCTGACTCCATGATCAACAGGAACGGATAGGCGGCCCGTGCGCGCGCGATGGGGTTGACGTACACGTCAAACTGGCTCATCGGGCTTCTCGTAATGTGCCCGTACGAAATCCGCAAACGACCCGGCATTCCGGGTGTACTCATCGATGGCTTTCCGGTCCTGCTCCAGTTCCCGGCGCAGCAGCGTAGTGCGATGTGCCGCATAAGCTTCGGCAAGAGATTGCTCGGCCACGCGCGACACATTGATGCCGGCCTGCCGCGCCTTGGCGTACAGATCCGAATTCAGCGTCAGGCTGACCGTGGACCGTCGGGCACCGGGATTGAACAGAGGGTGCTTCACACGTGTATTTATACACATGTAAGACATCGGTGTAAATCACCTGCTTCACCCGGTTTCGGGGAGGCGGTCGCTGAGCAGCCCCGCGTCCGCCCAGTTTGCGAGCAGCGTCGCCGCCATCATCGGCACCTGTTCCCGGAGCAGCAACCGCTCGAGTTGCTCGCAGACCTCACCGAAGCTGGCGCCGTCCATGGCCCAGGCGAGTGCGGTAGCCTCGGCGCCGTCGATGCTGCGAAAGCGGTTCTGGAATTCCTGGCGCCACAGCAGCCAGGTTCGATGCGAAGGTGACCTGGCCGGTGAGGGTGCGGGCGCTTCCGGCGCGGCATCCAGCGCCTTCCAGATTTCCACCGCATTCCAGGCAAGACTCAGCGTTCGCAGCGAGGGATGGAAGGCGAAACGCAGCGAGCCCCAGTCCTGCGGCGCGGTGCGCGCAAGGTCCTCGCGCGAGAGCACCGGTGCATCCGCCGCATCGAAACATTCGCCCAAAGTCCATTCGAATCGCGCGAGTTCCGACAGGACGGGCTGGTCGGAGAAGGGCGGTGTCCGGGAAAGATACTCCCCGATCTGCGCGCCGAACCAACGGATGGACCGGTTGCTGGAAGGATGCGCTGCGATGAAACCCGCTGCGCACTCCTCGAAAGCCTCATCGCCCAGCGCCAGCCGCAGTTTTGGATAGGTGTCCCTCAGGGCCTCGGCGAGACGTGCGCGGTAGGCATTGCTGTAGATGGAGAGCCGCTCGGCCGGCGCCAGCGGCGCCCGGTCCGCGATCAATGGGCACAACGATTCCCCGTTGCCCAGCACATCGCTCTGGAACCGCTCCTGCAGTCCGCGCAGGGACATCACGCCACCCGGGACAATGCCGCGCCGGCCACGCGACGCGCCATGTCGAGCTCATCGACCAACTCGGCCAGCGGAGGGATGTTGTCGTCCCGCTCGATCATCGCCGGCACCGCGCCGAACAATTGCACGGCCTCCCCATACAATTGCCATACCTCCTCGCAGATGGGCTGATCGTGGGTGTCGATGAGGTGATTGCCGTTGTCGCTGTGACCGGCCAGGTGGATCTGGCGGATGCGCGAACTGGGTAGTGCCCGCAGGTAGTCCAGCGGATCGAAGCCGTGGTTGACGCTGCTGACGTACACATTGTTGACATCCAGCAGGATGTTGCAGTCCGCCTGCTCGGCCACCGCGCGCAGGAACTCCCACTCGGTCAGGCTGGATTCACGGTACTCGAGGTAACTGGACACGTTTTCCATCAGGATCTGCCGGCCCAGCGCATCCTGGACTTGCCTTACGTGAGCACACACCAGGCGCAAGGCTTCTTCGGTGTACGGCAAAGGCATCAAGTCATGCAGGTTGATGCCATCGATGCCCGTCCAGCACAGATGGTCCGAAATCCATGCCGGCTGGAAGCGGTCGGCCAGTTGCCGCACCTGAGCCAGATACTCCCGGTCAGGCGGATCGATGCTGCCGATGGACAGCGACACTCCGTGCAGCACCAGATCGAAGCGCTCGCGAATGCGCTCCAGGAATCGCAGGGGCTGACCCCCGGGTACCAGGTAGTTTTCGGTGATGGCCTCCAGCCAGTCCACCCGCGGCGCCGAGTCGAGCAGCGCCTGGTAATGGTCGCTGCGAAGCCCCAGACCAAACCCGCTGATGCTCATGCGTGCCTGCCAGGATCAGGAACGGAGAGTCTTCAGGGACGGTCGGACTTCACGCCGGTATCCGGCTTTTCTTCCTTCACCCTGGCTTGTGCCTGCGCACATTCCTCCCGGGTCAGGGAGATCCAGCCCTGTCCCTTGCAGGCGTTCTGTCCCGCGCATGAGTTCTTTGCGGTGGAACACTCGGAAGTGCCCTTGCAGGCGTTCACGCCCGCGCAGTGGACCTTGGCGGAGTCAGCCGCCGTGGCCGCCAGAGGCAGTCCCGAGGCAAGGATCAGCGCTGCGGCGGCGGCGAGGGTGGAGCCGTTGATCTTGTTCATGGGTTCAATGGACCTCCAGTGTCGGAAGATAAGGACCCGGCGCAGGTGCCGGATATTTCATGAAGCCTTGAAGACGATGATACTGCGGTAGTATCCGTCAAATGAAGTGTCGCGGCTTGCCATCGATTGCCATCTGGAGCCTGATTTGCAACCTGTCCTGGCAAGTCACGGCGGGTGCAGGCGATCTTCCCGCAGGGCTGACTCGTTGTGCGGACGAGCGGAATGACGATGTCCGGCTTCGCTGTTTCGATCACGAGATTTCGGTGTGGCGCGCTGAAGCCGCTTCTGCGGGGCAGGAGCGAAAAGCGGAGCCAGCCGGAGAACCGTTCCCACTGCGAAGGGAAGGTTCAGAAAAGCCGGCTCCCGCTCCAACAGTCCAGGCACATTTGACGGGCGTTTCGACCCTGGCCGATGACAGGTTGTCGTTTCAGCTCGACAATGGCCAGGTCTGGGTACAAAACGAATCCAGGAGCGGGTTTCCCTCTGCCGTGGGTGACCCGGTTACCATAAAGAAAGGTGCGCTGGGCTCGATCTGGCTGATGACCGGCAAGCGCTGGGGCACACGCGTACGCCGCGTACGCTAGTCGTCGGCACGCGGCCCGAGCGCGTCTTTCAAGGGGCCCAGCCACTCTGCGTAGTGTTTCCACTGATCCACCCCCTCCCGGTAGATCGGCTGTCGAACCTGCTCGGAACTGACGGTACGCACCCTGCGCGCCGAGCGGTGAAATTCGAGGCAGGCGGGTTCGAATTCCAGTCCACAGAATTCGAGGATTCGCCGCACATTCGATTCAAGATCGGCAACCACGGACTCGTATTGGATGTGAAGCACTTTCCCCGGGAGCACATGGTCCCAGTGGTCCATGAGATCCCGATACAAGCCATAGAACTCGCCCACTTCCCTGAGGTCGTAGCTGAACTCCTGTCCGGCGGCGAACAGGTGCTTGAAGTTGCCAAAGCAGCAGGCCATTGCGCCTCGCCGCGCATCGATGATCCGCGCATTGGGCAGGATCATGTGGATGAAACCGATTTCGCGGAAGTTGTTGGGCAGTTTGTCGATGAAAAACGGGGCACCGCGCCGGTGGATCCGGGTTTCTTCCAGATACATCTCGCCCAGTTCCCGGAGCTGGGCGCGTTCAAGGAGGGGGAGATTGGCTGGATATCCCGGTCGCGATGTTCCCTGCCGTGCACGATACAGGTTTGCCAGGCGGGGGATATCCGGAAGTTCGAGAGTGCCGTCCACTCTGGAGTGCGATGCGAGGATCTGCTCGAGCAGCGTCGAACCGGAGCGCGGCATGCCGACGATGAAGATCGGATCCGGCTTTGGACAGCCCCAGGCGCTGCGCTGGGCGAAGAAACTTCGCGTACAGATCGATGCCATGTCCAGCATCTGCTGCCGGGACTTTGCGGGATCGTAGCGAAGTTCGGAACGTTTCAACGCGTTGCCACGTCGATAGCATTCAAATGATTCCACATACTCGTGCTGGTCCTCCAGCGCCTTGCCGAGTGCAAAGCAGAGCGAGTAACGGTCCTGGGTATTCGATGTTCCCGATCCTTCAGCCCGACGCATCAACTCGATATCGGTCGGACTGAATCGGTAGGTCTTCAGGCTTGCAAGACCCCAACTGGCCCTGGCAAAACCTGCAGGTGACAGTCCGGCGACAATCCGGAACTGTTGTATGGATTCCTCGATATCACCACTGGTGCGCAGCAGATAGGCCATCATGATGCGCACCTCAGCATTGGATGGATCCTCTTCAAGGAACTTGCGGTAGACAGCCAGAGCTTCGTCGATCAGTCCGGCGCCATCGCAGCATTGGGCGTACAGGCGGCGGTAATTCAGGTTCGATCGATCTGCTGCCAGCAGCGTGCGAGCCTCGGCCAAGGCAGAGGCAAACCGGCGACGCTGCAGCAGCACAGTAGCGAATTCAAAGCGGGCATCCAGATCGAGCGGGTCCATGCGGACCACATTCTCCAGCAGCATCTCTGCGTCATCGAGCACGTGCATCCTGACGGCAACCTGCGAAAGTACCCGCATGGCGGCGGGGTGAGGGCCACTCTTCTGCAGGAACTGGCGGATCAATGATTCGGCCTCATCCAGCCTTCCGTCGTTGAGATGGCTCGAAGCATTGACCACTGCAGGCGGGAGCCTCGCCAGCCGCTGCAGAGCCAGGACGGCGGCCTCTGATTGGGAGGGAAGCCTCATCCGGGCTGCAAGATCCTGGATGGCGCGCCAGGATTCCTCCAGGGTGTCGTTGTGATACACCGCCTTCTGGAAGGCATCCAGTGCTTCGGCGGACCGGCCGAGCTGGTGCAGGCAATGACCGCGTTCTTCGTGAACCCGGGCATTTACCGGGTGTTGTCCTGCAAGATCGCCGAGGATCCCCAGAGCATCAGCGCATCGGCCCGCCTTGCGCAGATCCCTGGCAGCCTGAAGCCGTATTGCAGGAGATCCGGATTCATCAGGGTCGGACAAGAAACTCTCCAAAAAAAAAGCGGGCCCTGAGGCCCGCTTCAAGAAGGTCAACTCTTCAGCCGGGTCTCAGAAGTCCGCGGTGACGTTGAAGAACACATAACGTCCCAGCGTATCGTAGACCTGTGGATAGGTGTTGCCGTTTACATATACGCTGCCAAAGTCCCCGCCTGCGACGATCGGCGGATTCTTGTCGAACAGGTTGTTGATGCCAAGGCGCAGTGTCACATGCGAGCCGGTTGCATATGACATGGACAGGTCCATGTAGTCGCGCTGACCCATGACCTTGTCGGTTGCCGGCACATCGCCCGTCAGCAGCGGGTTGGAGCTGGTGGCATCCAGATCCACCTTCTGCAGATGACGCCACTGCAACGAAACGTCGAATCCCTGAATCGGGGTCTGCCAGCTTGTACGCAGGCGATGCCGCCACTTCGGAATCGGCGTGCCGCAAGTGTTCCCGTACAGGCCAACGCAGTCATAGGACCCGAAGCCCGGAACCGGCTCGTTGATGTACTTGTCGACATAGGTGCCCATCAGGTCGAAGGACAGCTTTCCTGCAGCGCCCATGTCCAGCCGGTAACTTGAGGTGAGGTCGACGCCCTTGGTGTGCAGCGAACCCAGATTCAGGTTGCCATCCTCGATATAGCCAGAGGGCGACAGCCACAGTGAACCGGTGCCGGCTGCACGGTGGATGCGTGGACAAAAGACACCCGTGCCCGTCCCGGCCAGACACTGGGTCAGCGTGTAGTCGTAACCGTAGGTCCCGATGATGTTCTTGACCTTGATGTCGAAGTAATCCAGGGTCACAGCCAGCGAGGGAATGGCCCGCGGCGTGATCACGATGCCAAAGGTCTTGGTGTCCGATTCCTCCGGCTTCAGGTGCGGGTTACCGGCGAACTCGCCGTTGTACTGGGCTGCCGGATTGCCGATGATGTTTCCGTACTGGGCTGCGGTCACGCCGGTTCTGGCGCACTGTTCGGGCGTTGCGGTCGGCGCATAACCCGACGAGGTGGCGCAGGGATCGCCGCTGCCGTCGAGGCCGACGAATTTCCCGAGGAACAATTCCTGCAGGTTGGGCGCGCGGACAGCGCGCTGATAGCTGCCACGCAGGCGGACATCCTCGGTGGGCGCCCAGTCCACACCGAACTTGTAGGTGTTGGTCGAGAATCCCAGATCATAGTCCGAGAATCGATAGCCAGCCTCGGTGCTGAGCTCATGCGCGAACGGCCTGTCCTGCAGGATCGGCAGGCGGGCCTCGAAGAATCCCTCCTTGACCTTCAGGGATGCAGACAGCGGATAGACCGGATTTCCCTGGCCTGCCAGATCGTTCGAGATGTTCTCGATGTCGGGCTTGAGCTGCATGCGCTCCTGGCGATACTCGGCGCCGAAGGCCAGTGCCAGGCCGGACTCGGCGGTCGGCAGCTTGACGCCATACTGGGTCAGATCCGCAGTGATCGATCCGCTCAGCACCCGTTCGTCTGTCGAGCCGGTCTTGAAGCTGGGCACCGAGAAATAGTCCACCTGGTTGGGTGTGACGCCACCCAGCGTCCACATGTTGTATGGCACGCATCCCGGAGCGCCAGAACCGCCATTGGCATTTGCCTTGCAGACGATTTGTCCCGTGACGGGGTCCAGAACAGCCTGCAGGGCGTGCGTCAGGCGGGACTTCGACACATCGTTGATGTAGTAGTCCTCATACAGTGTCTTGCCCACCATGCCGTAGACGTCGTAATTCCAGCCCTCGGAAATCTCGCCTTTGGCGCCAACGACGACACGGAACGAGGTGTGCTGCAGATCATCCTGACGCGGTCCACCCTCGACATTGCGGCGGCCGAAAATCACGTGCGCGAGGTCGGTCGGGCCAAGGCCGTTGCAGAGTACGCCCTTTTCCTGAGCCGACAGCAGAGGATTGTCGCAGTTGACCAGCCACGTGCCGTCGGGGATACCGTTGGCGTCCACGCCGGTTCCTGACCCCAGGAACGCTCCGCTCGGCGCCACCTGGGCAACCGACTGATCGTGCATGAAGCTGACCTCAGTGTAGGCCGTGGCATGCTTGTTGATGTCCAGATGCGAGAACACCCCGCCCGTGTAGCGTTCGTCGGAACGCTGGTAGTAGTTGGTGGGCGCGAAATTGTAGGCGCCGGGTCCCTGGCTGAAAGGAATGAGTTCGCTGTTGGGGCCAACCGTGAGCTTGCCGTCCGCGGTGAAAAATCCGCCAGTGCCCGTGGTGCTCGAGCCACCGCAGACGAAAGTGGTTCCACCATTGAGATTGCAGGCACTGAAATCACGCGCGGCCTGTGTCACTGGGTTGATCTTCCGGTAACCCGCGTAAGCGGTCACGTTGCCCCTGCCGTCGGCGAAATTGCCACCCAGAATGAAGGTGACATCCTTGCCCACGCCATCGTTCACGGAGCTGTCCGGCACGGCAAACCCGCGAGCGTCATTCAGGCTCCGGAAATAGGAATCGTTGTTCCTGTGGTTGTACCAGGAACCATTTGCATCGATCCGCACACCCTGGAAATTGTCATC
Organism: Steroidobacteraceae bacterium; assembly: GCA_044226785.1. Classification (GTDB taxonomy): domain Bacteria; phylum Pseudomonadota; class Gammaproteobacteria; order Steroidobacterales; family Steroidobacteraceae; genus TMP-86. The sequence goes on from JBGAGK010000012.1 coordinate 107,758, forward strand.
CATGATGAAGTTGACGACGCCGGCCACGGCATCTGCACCATACACAGCCGAGGCACCGCCCGTGAGCACATCGACCCGCTTGACCAGCGCGGCAGGGATCTGGTTGAGGTCAGGTGTGGCATTGCCGTTCTGCGTCGGGTCGCCGGGCATCAGACGTCGACCGTTGATGAGTACCAACGTGCGCTGTGCGCCCAGGTTTCGCAGGTTGACAGTGGCAGTACCGGTGGCGCCATTCGAGAGGTTGCTGCCGAAATCCGCATAGACCTGCGGCAGATTGTTCAGCATGTCCTCGATGCGGGTCGTACCCTGCATCTTGATCTCGTCCGCGTTGACCACGGTGACCGGGCTGATCGATTGCAGGCCAGGCTGCACGATGCGCGATCCCGTGACGACCACTTCCTGCAAGGCTACCGCCTGATCGTTGCCGGTATCCTGGGCTATTGCGGTCGACAAGCCCGCGCCGCCTGCCAGGTTCGCGAAAAGCGCATATCGAATAGCGCGCCGCAACACTTCGTTGTTGGACATTTACTACTCCCTAAAAGTCAGTATCCAGAAAGATGATGATGGGCTGTCCGTCTGAAATAATTGACCCGATCCCCATGCCGCATCAGTTCTCCAACACTGGAATGCGGGCTGACGGACAGCTTAATGCGTGCGAGGATACCGTGGTGAAAACGCGAATGAAAGCTTTATTTGAACCGGAGGGCGATCCCAATCAGGACAGCGCTATACTCTTTACCATTCAAGATGATCAAGTTAGGAGATATTACAATCTCAGACCCTGTTTGTTGCATCATTGCAACATGACTCCACATTTACACAGGGTCGACATATGGTGGTGAGCTTTCAGGAAAAGGCCGATCGCGTTTCAACGCTGCTTGAGCGTGGGCAGGTGGCATTGAGCGTGCAGGCGAGCCGCGATCTCCTCGACGAGGCACCACATTCATCCGTTGCCTGCCAACTGCACGGACTGTGCCTCAAGACGGCGGGCGAGCTGGTTCAGGCCGAGCAATGGTTGCGCCGGAGCATTGATCTCGAACCGGACCGCGCGGAGTTCCATGCCAATCTGGGCAATCTGTTTCGCCACATGTCGCGGTTCGACGAGGCGTGTCTCGCTTACCAGTCTGCATTGCGCATTTCCCCAGAATTCCGCTCAGCGGCCAGAAGTCTCGCGCTGACATTCCAGGATCTGGGACGAAACAGTGAATCCGAATCCCTCTGTCGGACATTGATCGCGGATGGCCCGGCAGACTCGCAGGCCTGGATCCTGCTGGGCATGGCACTTGCTGCCCAGGATCGCAAGGAGCTCGCCGAAGACGCATATCGCGAGGCAATCCGCCTGGATCCTGCAAACCGGGTCGCCCACCACAACCTGGGTGCCCTGCTGTCGGGCGCGGGGCGCCCCGAGGCGGCGCTTCCCCTGCTGAACCGGGCAGCAGTTCTGGGAGCCGACGGGTTCGAACTTGCCTACAATCGTGCGCGCGCGCTTCTTGAACTCAATGAAGTCGCGGCCGCGGAGGTTGAGTTCGAGCGCGCGATCAATTTCGATCCGATGAACATCGATGCGCAGCTCAATCTTGCGCGGGTGCGCCATGCGCTGGGAGACCCCAAGTTCGCACGCGCTCTGGCGTCCGCCGCCGAGCGGGAGCGTGGAAATCCGAAGCTTCAACTGCTGCTTGCGGAGGTCTCATGGCGCGCCGGCAATCTGCTGGCAGCCGAGGCGTTGGTCCACGATCTGATCCGACGCATGGGTCCCGAGGCTGGATTCAACTCGATACTGGCCCGCATCCTGCTGGAACAGAACCGGTTGGTCGAGGCGGAGCATCACGCTCTGGATGCAGTGGCCGCTGCCCCGGGAGATACCCAGGCGACGGAGATCCTGGTGAATATCCTGCTTGCGCGGCTGCGGCCGAAGGATGCCCTGCCTTTCATCACATCCCAGCGGCGCATCCGGCCGCTCTCCCAGGCATGGCTTGCCTATCAGGCCGTGGCCTCCCGCCTGATCGACGGGCGCGACTACCGCTTGCTGTATGATTTCGACCGTCTGGTCGTTCCGTTCGATCTGCCAGTTCCGCCGGGCTGGTCATCGCTCGCGGAATTCAATCGGGCGCTGCTGGGTGTGCTGGCGACACGCCACCCTTTCAGTGCCCACCCGCTGGATCAGACCCTGCGCAACGGGACACAGACTGCGCGCAATCTGGTCAATGATCCTGATCCGGTCATCCAATCCCTGATCGAATCGTTTCGTGTATGTGTGGACCGGTATCGAAGGGATCTCGGTGAGGACGAATCACATCCGCTGTCGGCCCGGAATCGAGGAAAATCCAGATTTACAGGTGCCTGGTCGGTGCGGCTCAGGCAGGGGGGGTATCATGTCAATCACATCCATCCGGATGGGTGGCTGAGTTCTGCGTACTACGTGCAGACGCCGCCGGAGGTCAACGACCCTTCGGCCAGATCCGGATGGCTGAAGTTCGGCGAGTTCTGCTTTCCCGTTGAAGGATTGGGTGTCGAGCGCTGCGTGCAACCCCGGGCGGGCCGTCTGGTGCTGTTCCCGTCCTATATGTGGCACGGGACCATTCCAATCCAGGGCAGTGACCCGCGAATCACCGTTGCCTTCGATGTCGTGCCGGACGCCACTGCCGGCTGAGCCGTCAGCTGGCGTAATATTCGGTGATCGCGTCCGTGGCCTTGCAGATCAGCATGCGCTCAGCTTCGGACATGAACGGGTTCCAGATGTCGAAAATGAGGATGATGCGATCCTCCCCGCTGTCATTCCATGCCTCATGCTCGATGGTGTCATCGAAGACCCACGCTGAGCCGGCTTTCCATTCACGAACATCAGAGCCCACCCTGAATCCACATCCTGCAGGTATCACCAGCGGCAGGTGGACGATGAGCCGGGTGTTGGTCACGCCGGTATGGGGCGGGATACGGGTGCGGGGTTCGAGCAGCGAGAAGAATGCCGCTGGCGCCCTTTGAGGTACCCGGGCCAGGGGCATTTTCTCGAGGATATTGGTGGTCTCGGGGCAGGCCGAGCGATTCTGCTCCACCGGATGTCCGTCCTGATAGAGAAACAGGGCGCTCCAGCGGCGTGAGTTGTTCAGCTCACGCCACTGGTTGAGCGGCGCGCCCGGCGTGTGATTGACATAGGGGTTGAATCTTTCCCGCGCCTTGTCTGCCAGTGCCAATGCTTCCTCGCGAATCGACTCGGTGGCGGACTCGAGCTGGAGCAGCCAGGGGAACTGGTCGCGATCATAGAACTCGATCGCAGGGACGCGTGGAAAGTGCATGAAGGTGGGCTGCTGGACATACAGTTTTTTTCTTCCCAGCAGCGCAGCGAGACAGTCATTTACCCTGTCCTGCGGCTGGTCGCCCAATTCCCGCCGGAGGTCGCGAAGACGATCATTCAGGAGAGCTTCCAGGTCGTCACGCTGTTTGCGCACTGCCTGCTGCGCCCGTTCGATCACCGGTTGCAATGACGCCGGCACCGGCGAGTTTGGAGGTATCGAGCTCAATGCAGCATGGTAAGCGCCCGCCGATTCCCTGGTCTTGCCGAGCTGCTCGAGCAGTGAGGCCTTCTGCAGAAGCGCCAGGGTGAAATATGGGTCGAGGGTCAACGCCGTCTCCAGCGCTTTCATTTCACCCTCGGCATTCCCCAGGGCACGCAAGCTTGAAGCAAGATTGAGGTAAGGACGTGGGTTCGATGGGTCCTTTTCAACAGCCCGCTGCAACAGGGGCATGGCTTGTGCAGCATTACCCCGGCGCAGCGCATGGGCGCCCCGGGTTCCCAGCACCAACGGATGGTCGGGCGCGATGCTGGACGCCAGACCCACCAGCCGATCAGCTTCTTCGAGCTGGTTCTCCGCGAATGAACGCTCTGCCGCGTCGACGAGCGCGCGGACTTGCGCGTCGTCGACCGGCAGGGCAGATTCCGTCATCAGTTTCCCGACTCCAATTTGAGCGTGACCCGGCGGTTCTTCTGCCGCCCTTCCTCGGTCTTGTTGTCGGCGATCGGTTCGCTCTGACCAAAACCACGAGCCGTGAGCTTGTTGGTCACGCCATGTTCCTTCAGGTACGCCTCCACCGATTCCGCGCGCTTCTGGGACAGAATCTGGTTGTGTCGCTTGGTTCCGGTGCTGTCGGTATGTCCCCGCACCTCGATGACCAGATCCGGATTCTTCTTGAGCGTGGCGACCGCGTCGTCCAGCTCCGCAGACGAGTCAGCCGTCAGCACGGCAGAGTCCGTGGCGAAATGCACCCGGGGGAGACTGATTTCACCCTTGATGGTGCAGCCGTGCACATCGACCCTGTCTCCCTTGGGTGTGTTGGGGCAAAGATCCCTGGAATCTGGCACTCCGTCGCCGTCGCTGTCGAGTTCGCAACCCTTGGCGTCCACCTTGACGCCGGGCGGGGTATTCGGGCACTGGTCGATGGTGTCCGGTACGCCGTCATGGTCGCTGTCGGCCGGTGGTGCAGGTGGCGGAGGGGGCGGCGGCGCAGGCGGCGGTGTGGGCGCGGCGGCGACCGGGAGGCCCCACATGTACTGAAGCCCCACACCGAAGATCGTGTCACCGGCATTGCTCATGCCGGATGGCGTGGTGCCGTCGTATCGCCGGTACTTGGCTTCCGTACGGATTGCCAACCGCTGAGAAGTGTTGAAGGGCCCGAGATTCCAGAGCAGCCCAGCACCCACTTCGCCGATGAGGCCGCTGGCTCGTGAAGCCCCGGTCAGCCTGTCGTCCATGCCGCCAAGTCCGAACAGGAGGTAGGGCTTGATATGCGATTCGGGCAGCGGACTGAACTTGCGGATGAAATCCAGACTGTACTGCGAAAGCTTCAACTGGCCGCCATTGGACGCTTCGAATGAAGCTTGCGATATGGCCGCTTCCATCGCCCAGTTCTCTGCCACGTTCCATCCGAGACCTACCTGGAATCCGGCGCCGTCCTCGGCAGTGCGATGCTGGTTCAGCAGGGTCCACTGCGCCATCGGACTGATGTACCAGGCACCGGTATCGTCGGCAGCCAGTGCGGCATGTGCAGCGCCCAGCGCGCACAAAGCGGTTCCAAGCAGGATTCGTTTCATCGCCAAGCTCTCCTTACTCTTACGCATTTGCGGAAATCCAACATCGGACATAACGTCCGGCGCGGCCGAAATCGGGCGGATGATAGCCGATCCCGGATGCGGAATGTGTCAGAAATCATCCATGTTGCGTGTAGGCAACGTCGTGTCAGCCTGATCAGGGGTGCTGGGACGGCGGTGTGTCGAGCGATTCGCCGTACACCCGATCTCCCTCGCGGATGCCCAGCTCCGCAGCCTGTCCACCGGCGATCTCCAGCACCAGCCGCACTGGCTGCGGGGTGGTGATGATGTCCAGAGACTCCGGAACCCCATGTGCGATGTGCACGATGGTGCCGTCCGGGCGGATGAACAGCATGTCCAGCGGGATCAGGGTGTTCTTCATCCACATCGAGATCCGGCGCTCGTGCGGATAGACGAACAGCATGCCCTGATGGGCAGGCAGGTCACGGACGAACATCAGGCCCTGCTCCTGGCGCGACGGCCGGTCCGCGATCCACACGCTGATGGCATGGACATTGCCGGCTTGCGTGCGGATCTCGATCAGGCTCCTGGGGAATGCGCTCAGGGGCTCCGGTGCGGATTGTGCCAGCGCTTGGGGCATGGTCATCATCGCACCGAGCCACCACCCGGCAAGCATCGTCGTTGGACGCCACCTCGATTTCATGGACTCTGCTCCTGCCCATCGAAGCGGACCACACCGCTGAAATCGAAGGTGGTGAGCAGCACCGAGCCCTTGTCATGCACGGCGTGGGCGGGACTGGTGCAAAAGCCGCGCCCCTCGACCCGGTATCGTCGTGGTGGCGGGCTGGTTGCCTTGGGTTCCGCTGCTGCCGTCGGGGTCTCGGGCAGGCGCCACTGGCGCAGCGAGTCCATGGTGCAGCGGCCGTCCCCCTGCGTGGCGAATATCCGGCTGCCGCCTTGCTCGATGATGGTCACATTCACCGCCACGCCCTGGCCCGCCTGGTTTTCGCGGATCTTCGAAATGCCGAACACGAACAGCAGATCCGGAGCGGTGGCCGGATCCCGCCGGAACGACAGGCGAAGGCCTCCGTGGCTGGGCCGCTCTTCCCCCTCGCAGCGGGTCCCGGCATTGGGCCAGTCGATCTGCGTGTCGATGGCGCCCTGGAGTCTCGCCTTGAAAAAGCCCACTCCCTCCGGCAAACAGGACACGGCCAGAGGGCCCGGGGCGCTGTCGGCGGCCTGCGACGGTATTCCAGGGGCGGAGACGAGAGCTAACTGCATGAAACAAAAAGGGAAAATCCCTCCGCCAAATTTGCGCACCTGTCCTGCGGACCGGCCCCTGAATCCCGGTATGATCGATCCAGCATGATCGGGATCCGACATATCGAGCGCATCTTGCCATGGCGCTGCGCGCCTTGCTGGCAGGCCTTGCGCAACGGCGTTCTGGGTACGGCGGCGCTGCTGCTGTGGGGTTGTGCCGTCCTGGGGCCGAAGTTCGAAAAGCCCAGCCTTGCGGTATCCGATATCCGGATGCTGGAAGGGAACCTGTTTTCCCAGACCTTCCTCGTCACGCTGCGCATCCAGAACCCCAATGATCAGGCGCTGCCCGTCAAGGGATTGTGGGCTGACCTCAAGGTCGGAGGGGAACCCTTCGCCAGCGGAGTCACCAGCCGGGCGTTCACGGTACCGGCACTCGGGGAGTCCGAATTCGAGCTGAGGGTCAATGCCAACCTGGCCGTGGGTGTTCTCAAGCTCCTGTCGAGCAGCCAGGATCGACACAGTGCCATCAACTATGAGCTGGACGGCAAGGTCAGCGTGGACCTTCCGTTCATGCGCTCCATCCCCTTCCACGAGAATGGCGTGTATTCGTTGAGCGGTTCGCGGTCGGCCGAGACATTGTGAGCCTGCATGCCCACTGATTTCCTGAGCGTGCTGGAATTGCTGGAACGCTCGCAGGTCCGCCATGTACTCGTCGGTGGCCTTGCTGTGCTGGTCCATGGTGTGGACCGGCTGACCGCCGGCTGTTCGCCGACGCCGGCGTTCGCAGCCGCTGGAAACAGGACTCGGGTATGCTTGTCCTGAGTTTCCGGGATCCGGAGCACCGGCGCCCGACAGTCGACATATTTTCCGAGTACCCCATGGATTTCGAATTTCTGTTGACGGGGACGCGCGTGAGGGTCGCAAGCCTCGAACACCTGATTGCCAGCAAGCGAGCCGCCGGCCGCCCCCGGGATCTCGAAGATGTTGAGCGGTTGATCGAGATTGCCGCGCAGGGTACCCGATGATGGCGAAGTCGCAGGACACCCGCCCCGGGAGCATGGGAAGCTTTGAAAGCGCCGAGCGACTGCGACGGTGGTCGTTCCGGCAGCGCTCTCCCCAGCAGCGGCCCGATTGGCTGATGGAGGCCCTCGAAATCGCCTGCGCTGGCGGTGCGCGAAAGCTCCCCACCGGAAGGGACCCGCAGCGGTAAACAATCATGGCTCTGACCCCCTACCAGCAGCTCGAACAGGAATTCCGCCGCCTGCATGCGTTTCGCGGTGCCCTGTCGCTTCTGCGCTGGGACGCGGCCGTGATGATGCCGCGCGGCAGCGCCGATGTGCGTGGTGATCAGCTGGCAGCGCTGGAGACCGAACATCATGCACTGCTCACCACACCGAAAGTGGCCCGGCTGATCGAGCGGGCTGAGGCGGGTGCGGCTCAGCTGGAGGACTGGCAGCTCGCCAACCTGCGGGAAATGCGCCGCCAGCGCGAACATGCCATCGCTACACCCCCGTCTCTGGTTTCGCGGCTCACCAAGGCCTGTGCACGGGCGGAAGTGCATTGGGTGGAGGCGCGCAGGGCCAATGACTTCAAGCTGTTTGCCCCGCTCCTTGCCGAAGTCGTGCACCTGGTGCGTGACAAGGCGGCGCTGCTGGGTCAGGCGCGAAGCCTCGCGCCCTACGATGCGCTGGTGGATGAATTCACGCCGGGCATATCCACCGGCGACATCGATACGATTTTCAAGGCGCTGACGCGCAAGCTTCCCGGTCTGATCAACGATGCCATCGAACAGCAGGCTGCAAAGCCACTCCTGCCGCTGACGGGCAAGTTCAGCGTTTCCCGACAGAAGCAGCTCGCGACCGAGGTGCTGAAGGCCATGGGCTTCCCCTTCGACCGGGGCAGGCTCGACGAAAGCGAACACCCCTTCACGGAAGGTGTTGCGGGCGACATCCGGATTACCACGCGCTTCGATCCGGCGGATCCTTTTTCCGGGCTCCTGGGCGCGGTGCATGAGACCGGCCATGCCTTGTACGACCTGGGGCTGCCTTCGCAATGGCGCGATCAACCGGTGGGTCGTGACCGGGGGCTCGCGCTGGAAGAAAGCCAGTCGCTGCTGTTCGAGATGAGCCTGTGCCGGAGCCGTCCCTTCGTGCGCTATCTGCTGCCGCTGCTGGAGAAGTATTTCCAGGTCAGCGGACCGGAGTGGCAGGAGGAAAACGTCTACCGGAATCTCGCGCGCGTGCGCCGGAGCCTGATTCGCATGGATGCTGACGAGCTGACCTATCCGGTTCACATCATGCTGCGTTACGAGCTGGAGAAGAAGATCCTGGATGGTGCGCTCTCGGTGAACGAACTGCCCGAGGCCTGGAATTCACTGCTGGAACAGCGGCTCGGAATCCGGCCGTCGAATGACGTGGAGGGGTGCCTGCAGGATATCCACTGGGCCGTCGGACATTTCGGTTACTTTCCTTCCTATGCACTGGGTGCGGTCATCGCTGGCCAGCTCAACGAGGCACTGCGTGCAGCCCATCCCGAACTCGACGATCAGCTCGCGCAGGGAAAATTCGAGACCGTGCTGGCCTGGCTCCGTGACAACGTTCACAACGTGGGTGCGCGGCTGCGGGTGCAGGAGTTGATGAAGGAAGCCACTGGCCGGCCGCTGACGGCAGCGCCATACCTTCGTTATCTCGAGACCAAGTACCTGGAAACTTGAGTAAACTGGCGCTTCCATGAGCGCCGATATGGACATCCGTTCGAACACCTTCAACAAGCTGAAGGCACAGTTGCGCGGTCTTGCGGGCAAGGCCATCGCGGATTTCGACATGATCGCGCCCGGCGACCGGATCATGGTGTGTCTGTCCGGGGGCAAGGATTCATACACGCTGCTGGACCTGTTGTTGAGCCTGCGACGCTCCTCGCCGGTCCCGTTCGAACTGCTGGCCGTCAACCTCGACCAGAAGCAGCCGGGTTTCCCCCCCGACACGCTGCCGGCCCATGCCAGGGCTCTGGGGGTTCCGTTCCATCAGATTGACCAGGACACCTATTCGGTGGTCAAGCGGGTGATTCCGGAGGGCCGGACGATGTGCGGCCTGTGCTCGAGGCTGCGCCGGGGCGCACTGTACCGGTTTGCTTCGGAAAACGGGGTCGACAAGATCGCATTGGGCCATCATCGCGATGACATCGTCGAGACCCTGTTTCTCAACCTGTTCTTTGCCGGCCGGCTCAAGACCATGCCGCCAAAGCTGCTGTCCGAGGATGGGCGACACGTGGTCATCCGCCCGCTCGCATACATTCCCGAAGCGCTGATTGCGCGCTACGCCGCGGCACTCGCGTTTCCCCTCATCCCCTGTACGCTGTGCGGCTCTCAACCGAATTCCCAGCGACTCGCGGTGAAAGCCATGCTGGCGCAATGGCAACGGCAGTTTCCGGGTCGCATCGAGACGATCTTTTCCTCGTTGCGCCATGTATCGGTGTCGCACCTGCTCGATCCGGAAGTCTTCGATTTCGCAGGCCTCGATCGGCGCGCGCGCGCAGATGATCCTTTCGCGGCCCTTCCCGTGTGGGAGGACGGCGTGGAGTCGCCGGTCTGAGGGCATGTTCACGCGCGAGGTCTTTCCTCCCACGCCTTTCCCCAACAGCTTCTGGGTCGAGCCCGGAAGGCTCCTGGCCGGAGAATATCCGGGGGTGCCCCATCCCGATGAGACACGCGAGCGTCTCGAGGCGCTGGTGGAGGCGGGGGTCAGTTTCTTTCTCGACCTCACTGAATCCGGTGAATTGCCGCCCTACGATGCGCTCCTGCCGTTGCTGCGCCGGGACCGGGCGCCCAGCGGACAGGAGACGCCACGACTGGTCCATGTGCGCCGGCCGATCGAGGATCACGGCCTGCCTGAATCCGGTGAGCAGATGCGTGCCATCCTCGATGACATGGAACGGGCCGTAGGTGAGGGTCACATCATCTACGTGCATTGTCATGCAGGTATCGGCCGCACCAATACCGTGACCGGATGCTGGTTGCGGCGCCAGGGGCTGACCGGGCCGATGGCGATGAAGCGGCTGAACAGGCTCTGGAAGGCCAATGCCCGCTCCCGGAACTGGGCCAGGGTCCCCGAATTCCATCAGGAGCAGTTCGTGCTGACCTGGGTCGATTCGAGCGGGCAGGCTGCGGCTCCCCCGGGTCGCCGCAAGTCTGCAAGCGCTGCGGTGAATGTGTTCGAATCAAGGTATCTCGGCGCGGTGCTGGGTGGGGCGTGCGGCGATGCGCTGGGCTCGATCGTACGGGGCAGGAAGCCCGGACACTTTCCACCGGTGAGTGGCATGACCGGTGGGGGATCGATGAATTTGCCGCCAGGCGCCTGGACGGACGATACGGCGTTGATGCTGTGCCTGGCGCAGAGTCTGGTGGAGCGGGGCGACTTCGATGCCGCGCATCAGGCTTCCCTGTATTGGGACTGGCATCAGGAGGGCCGTTATTCCGCCACGGGCCAGCCGCTGGGCAAGGTGTCCGATGTGTCCAAGGCGCTGGCGGCAACGCGCTGGTCGGGAAATCCCAATTCCGGCCCGCATGACCCGCGCAACTGGGATGCCGAGAGCCTGACCCGGGTCTGTTCCGTCGTCCTGTTTGCCCGGCGGCGGCCAGAGGTGGCCATCGGCTGGTCGGCGGAGTCCTCGCGCATCACGCATCAGTCCCCCGGAGTGCTGGATGCCTGCCGGTACTGGGCGGCCGTCCTGCTGGCTGCTCTTGCCGGAGCAGCCCGACAGGATCTGGCGCTGGAAGCCTCGCGGCTCATCAGCCAGCATTGGGACAAACCGTTGAAACCTCCCGTCGCCGCACTGGCGGCGTCCACCATCCTGCCCACCAATGCCCCTGTGCCGGGCACCCATGTGGCGGTATCGGCCATCCACCGGGTGTTGTGGATTCTGGGCGACGAGGCTGATTTCGGGGCAGGGCTTCTGCGGCTGGTGAATCTGGGGGGGCTGTCCGACATCCAGGGTGCGCTGTACGGTCAGTTGGCGGGCATCGTCCATGGGGTCGACGCCATCCCGGCCGAATGGCGGGCCGAAATCCTCAGGCGTCGATTCCTCGAGTCCACTGCCCGCAAGCTCCTGAAGGCAGCCGAAGAACGCCCGGCCACTTGAGCGCACCGGGCGAGGACTTATACTGGTCCGGCTCCTATGCCCGCCCACCTCCCCCCAACACGCTCGCGGGGCCGACTGCGCCGCAGCCATTCCTGGGAGTTGCTCAACGACGAGCAACTCCTGTCGCTGCGTTTCTGCGATCTTCATCTGAAGGTGGAGGACACGCCGGTCCAGGATTCGGTCGAGCGGCTGTATGGCGAGCTGGAGGCCCGCGGGATCCGCTTCAGGCCCCACTGCTGGTTTTCGCAGGAGTGGTTTTCGCCGGACGGAATTCCCGGCATTGCCATCCCGTTTTATCTCGCGCACCCGCGTCTTGCGCGCCTGGAGCGGCGATTCATGCGGGAAGTCGAGGGCGGCAATCTCAACTGGCGGATGCGCATCCTGCGACATGAGGCAGGGCATGCGTTCGATACGGCATATCGCCTGCGCCGGCGGCGCCACTGGCGCGAAGTGTTCGGGCCCGCTTCACTTCCGTATCCGGATTCCTACCGGCCGCGACCGGGAAGCCGGCGATTCGTGCAGCACCTGGGTTCATGGTATGCGCAGGCGCATCCCACCGAGGATTTCGCCGAGACTTTCGCAGTATGGCTGAAGCCCCACTCGTCCTGGCGGCGCGAGTACATCGACTGGCCGGCATTATCCAAGCTGGAGTTCATCGACGAAATCGTGGCCGAGTGCGGAGGCAGCAGGGCGCCGGTTGAACTGCGCGCCACCGTCGAGGATGTGCGTGAGGATACGCGTACGCTGCGCCAGCATTTCGAGCAGAAGCATGCCCGCTACCGCGTGCCGCGACGTTCCGACGCGGATGACCTGCTGTGCAGGATATTCACCCAGCATCCCTCGCGCCGTTCGGTGCCTCGTGCCGCCAGTGTGGTGCGCGAGATGCGTCAGGGGCTGCGCCGGCAGATCGTGCGTTCGGGCGCGTTCAGCGAGTACCTCGTCCACCAGGAATTGCGGCTCATCATCGAGCGCTGCGAATCGCTGGCCCTGTACCTGCGCGGCCCGCGCCGCGAACTGAAGGGCCATCTGCTCTGGGCCATCGGGCGCCTGGCCCGCTTGCACGAAGTGCGTCAGCTGCCGCGCGTTTCATTGTGAAAAAATCCAGGATCCTGGTCCTCGTCCACTCCACCCTGGTCCCACCGGAATCCCTTCAGGGTCACACCGAGAAGCAGATCGAGGAGTGGCGAACGGAATACGACGTGATCTCGCACCTGAAGGGCGCCGGCCATGAGGTGCGGCCGCTCGGCATCAGCGACAGCCTGTCGGAACTGCGCAGCGCCATTGCCGACTGGCAACCGGAAGTCGTGTTCAACCTGCTGGAGGAATTCGACGGCATCGTCACCTACGACCAGCATGTGGTTGCGTACCTCGAACTGATGCGCCAGCCGTACACGGGCTGCAATCCGCGCGGCATGCTGCTCTCGCGTGACAAGGTGCTGTGCAAGCAGTTGCTGTCCTACCACCGCATTCCGACGCCGCAGTTCATGCTGGCGCCACGCGGCAGGAAATTCCGCCTGCCCGCACGGCTTGCCTTCCCGATGTTCGTCAAGTCGGCCACCGAGGATGCTTCGCTCGGCATTGCCCATGCCTCGGTGGTCCGTGACGAGAAGCAGCTTCGCGAGCGTGTGGAATTCATCCACGAGCAGACCAGTTCGGATGCGCTGATCGAGGAATACATCGAGGGGCGCGAGCTGTATGTGGGCGTGATGGGCAACAGCCGCCTCAGCGTGCTGCCTGTGTGGGAGATGAGTTTCGGATCGTTGCCGGAGAATCTGCCGGCCATCGCCACGCGCAAGGTAAAATGGGACCGCCGCTACCAGCAGAAATACGGTGTGACCACCGGTGCGGCCGAAGACCTTCCCGAGGGCACGCAGGCGCGCCTCGAGAAGCTGTCGCGCCGCATCTACAGCGCGCTGCACCTGACCGGATATGCACGCATGGATTTCCGGCTGCGCGCGGATGGCGCGCTGTACGTGCTCGAGGCCAATGCCAATCCCAACCTTGCCGCCGAAGAGGACTTTGCGCGATCTGCTCTCAAGGCGGGCCTGGGTTACGGTGAGCTGCTGCATCGGATCATGCAGCTGGGCGCCCATTACCCGGCGGCATGGCGCATGCTGGAATCCTGATCTCCCGGGGCAGGGCTGCGGCGGCCCCGGTTCACGGAGTCGCCGCGGAATCTCCGGCCCAGCGGTTCAGCCAGTCGATCACGACCTCGTACCACTGCATGCTGTTGGCCGGCTTTGTTATCCGGTGGCTCTCGTCCGGAAAGTCCAGGAGTTCCGCCGGAATGCCGCGCCGCTCCAGGGCAGTGAATGCGGCCAGGCCCTGGGCAAATGGCACGCGGTCATCCATCCCGCCGTGGATCACCAGCATCGGCGTTTTCCAGTCCTTCACATGATCCATCGGGTTCTGATGTGCATACGCCGCCGGGTTGGCATACTCCGGTCCGCCGAATTCCCATTCCGGGAAGGCCAGCCGGTCGGTCGAGTAGTACAGGGAGCGGTTGTCGAACACGCCCGCATGGCTGACCAGGCATGAAAAGCGATCGGGCAGGTTGCCTGCGATCCAGTTGACCAGGTAACCGCCATAGCCCTCGCCCAGGGCGCACAGATGTTTGCCATCGAGCCACCTGTAGCGTGCGAGCGCTGCATCGATGCCTTTCTGGATATCCTCCAGCGGCTTGCCTCCCCAGTCAGCCTGGATGGAGTCGGTGAATGCCTGGCCATAACCGCTGGAGCCGTGGAAGTCGATCAGCAGCACGGCATACCCGGCGCCCGCGAAACCCTGGGCATTCCAGCCCCACTGCCACCCGTTGGCCATGCTGCCGTGCGGCCCGCCATGAATCAGTACTGCCAGGGGAAAGGTCCGGCCGGGCCTGAACTGCGCGGGCTTCACCAGATAAGCGAACACCCGGTCCGCCTGTGCACCACTGAAATCGAACTGCTCTGACTCGCCCATCCTGCGTGATTGCAGATCCGGATTGACGTGTGTGAGTCGCACCACGCGACCGCCGGTGAACGCCACGGCATACAGGTCCGGTGGACTGGCCAGATCGTCGGACGCGTAGACGATGCGGTTGTTGCCCACCGAAAAATCCCCGACCGTGCCAGAGCCGGAGATGGCCGATGCGCGGCCGCTGGCGGCATCGATCAGCCACAGCGGTCGTTGGCCCAGATGCCGGGCGCGCGCCACCAGGGTCTTGCCGCCGGGCAGCCAGGAGAACCGGTCGATGCTGCGGTCCCAGTCCTGGGTCAGCGGATGTACGGTGCCGCTTTTCCAGTCGAGGATCATCAAGCGTCTGCGGTCCGAGTCGTCGCCCGGCCGTTCTGTGGCAAGGTACGCAAGATGCGACCCGTCTGGCGAGAACCGGGGCTGAGTATCGGCTGCCGGATTTGATGCCGTGAGATTGCGCGGCGGGCCACCGGCGGCAGGAACGACGTACAGGTCGGAATTGCTCGTCCATGCCGCAGCGCCAGGCCGGGCAGTTGGTGCGACCTGAATGCCGAAAACGACCTGGGTGCCATCCGGACTGAACACGTAATCCTCACTGGCGGCGGATGGCTCGCGCGGTACGTCTCCATCCAGCCCGGCCGTGAGATTCACGACCGGACCGGTGAGCAGCCCGCCATCCTGCGCCACGGAAAGCAGCTGCGATCGCCGCCCGTCGTTCGAGAATCCCCGGTGACGCACCGGCAGATGGGTGCGCAGGATGCCGCTGGCCACGTGACCGGCATTGCGCTGGAGGCGCGCTGCCGTGCACTCGAGGTCGGCACAGTCAGCGAACACTTCCGCACTGAGCAACAAACGGTCGCCGCGCGGGGAGAGACGGAAGCTGTCCACTTCGACGGGAAAGTGCGTCACCTGGATGGCCGTACCGCCGGTGACAGGAATTCGCCAGATCTGCCGCATGCCGCTGCGCGAGGACAGGAAATACAGCTGCGTGCCATCGGGGCTCCATTGCGGAGCGCTGTCGTTGCCCGAGTCGGGCATGAGCGGTTCCGGTTTCGCGCGACGCCGTGTCAGGTCCAGCAGCCACAGTCCGGTGCGACCCCGGTTGGCGGACAGGTCAGTGCTGCGCAGGGTGAATGTCAGGCGCTTGCCGTCGGGTGAGACCGCCGGATCAGCGACCCGATGCAAGGTCACCAGATCCAGCACGCTGAAAGGCTGTCGCTCGGTCGCGTGGAGAGTCCCGGACACCGCAAGGCCCGTCAGCAGGAGAACCGTCGCAGCGCGAAGTCTCATGTTCATTTGCGGCAAGTCTAACGCACCCTTCAGACACACGGCACGTGCTGGCAGCCATCTGGCCCGAGTGCTGACGATCCTCCGATGGGAAAAACCTCGACTGTGTCGCTTCATTTCCACCCTGGCCCGTCGATAGGATCGGAATCGAGACTTCGCTCTGGAACAGGTGGCCATCCGATGCACACGTCGAATCAGGGCTCGTTGGTCGCGGTCAGTTCTCTCAAGGAGTATTTCCGCGATGCGTTCCATGCTGCTGCAGTCCACCAGCGCCTGCGCATCGACGAAAGCGTCGAAGCCTATGTGGTCAGTTTGCTGACGCTGTTCTCGCGGGTCGAGGCGCTGTACGAACCGACCGCCGAGGGGCTGCGCCTGCGCCCGTTGGCTCTGATGCTGGCCGATGCCGTGGAGGCCCCGAACCCGGTGGCACGCCAGGCGGCGCTGCAGCGCCTGGGTGATGTGTCATTGTTCATCGCGGGATTCTTCGTGCGCAGTTTCGCACGCAAGCTCATCGACGTGGACTACCACATTGCCATGGGTGGCAATGCGTACGGATGTCTGGCCGAAACGCTGCGTCAATCGGCGCGCGGGCGGGCGGCTGCGCAGGTCTACGCGCAGCTTGCGCAGCAGTTCCAGGGGCTCGTCGATGCGCTCAACGAGGTCAGCGAGACGTCCTGCAGGCACAGCGACGCCGATATCCTGCGGCTGTACGAGGTCTGGCTGAAGACCGGCAGCCAGCGCGCCCGCGCGCTGCTCGGCCAGCTGGGAGTGCAGCCAGTCAGTGCCGCCGGACTGCGGCGCGAACATTAGCCGTTCCGATGATCGCCCGCCGGCTGCAGATGCTGATCGAGGCGGTCTACGACCTGGAACCGGGCTGCGCGGTGAATGATTTCCTGGTGACCGATCGCGACCAGCTCCACGACATCGTTCCTGTCAACGACACCCGATGTCTCGATGAACAGCTGTTGATGGCGCAGACCGAGGAGGGCGCGGCGTTGAGCCTGTACATTGACGGCGCCGTTCTCGAGCGCCTGGAACGGCTCGATCCCGAGTGCGGACTTGGCGAGCGCAACCTTGCGGATTTCTGCACGGTGCTCGAGGGGGTCAGCCACTTCATCTACGCAGCCTGGCGTCTGCGTCATGATCATGCCTTGTCATTGCTGGAGCTGGAGACCCAGGCGGAGGTCGACAAGTTCGCCGTGGCGGTGCTGCTGCTGTCCTGTCAGCGCGGCGCATACCCGGCTTTTGCATTTGCCCGCCTGTTCGACGCTGCGCGCTTCGACGCAAGGCTCACTCCGGCCCAGCTTGCCCGCTATCAGGATGCGCATGCCAGCGCAGCGCGATATTGCCGGTTCCTCGAGCGAAGGTTCGTGAGCAGGGGGCGGGCGCGGATCGAAGAGCTGCTGCGGGAGTTGCGCAGGTTCTATCGTCTGGGCAATGCCGCAAAGCTCGATTATGCGCAGGGAGTGGCGTAAGGCAGGCCCCGGATCAGTCTTCCTGTCTGATCCACTCGTCCAGTCGGTGAAGATCGCGCCGTTGGCGTCTGACGCCGCCTCCGTTCGCCGACAGGTCACTCTGATAGGGGTCATATCCCTCGAGTGCGCTTTCGATTTTCCCGGATGGCTCCCTGGCGGTGCGCAGGCCGGAATCCGCGAGCGAAAGTCCAGCCCCTTCGAGCTGCTGCGATTCAGACCATTTCCACACTGCGTGATTCCGGTCATCGAAGGTGACATGCCCGGTCTGGGTCATGAGCTAAAGGGTGGATCCCGGTCCTGACTCTAGCGCCTTCGGTGCGGATGGCCTGATGAAGGGGGCAAATTCTGCGGGCCGGTTCTCGATTCGCCTGTCCGCCCTCAGGTCTGCAGCCGGCCGTGGGCCCGGATCAATGCCAGCGCCGTCTTGCCATCGTCCAGCTGGCCGCCCACGACCCTGCGCATGGCCTCCTCCAGGGGCAGCCACTGCAGTTCCAGCTCCTCGTCGCTTTCGGGCGCGGCCTCTCCCTTGGTCAGTCGCATGGCCAGGTACAGATGGACCCGCTCGGTGATCAGGCCCGGCGCCGGCAGGAACTCGCCCAGTGATTCCCAGTGACCGGCGGTGACGCCGGCTTCTTCGGCCAGTTCCCGGACCGCGGCCGTCTGGGGCGGCTCGCCATGATCGAGTTTGCCGGCCGGGATCTCCCAGAGAAAATCCTCGACGCCGTGCCGGTACTGCCGCACGAGGCAGACGCGGCGCTGCGAGTCAACGGCCACGATGGCGGCGGCGCCCGGGTGGCGGATCATGTCCACGTCGTACTCCTGCCCGTTGGCGAAGCGCAGGCGGTCCTGGCAGAACCTGACGACCCGGCCCTGGTGCAGCTCACGGCTTGCGATCTGCAGCGGCTTGATCATGAACGCTGCCGCGGTCCAGGGGCAGTCTTTCCGGACGGATCAGGCGTGGTGCGCGCCTGGTTGTGATATTCCCCGTTGGGTCTCATATCCACGGCAGATGCCAGCCGGTTGCTCATGTTGTAGAAGGCCGCGACCGCGGCGATGTCCCAGATGTCCCGCTCCGAAAAGCCCGCATCGCGAAGCCGCTGACGATGCTCCTCGCCGGTTTCCGCCGGATTCACGGTCAGGTGATGCGCGAAATCGAGCATGGCCCGCTGTCTGGGAGGAAGATCGGCCGCGCGGTAGTTCATCACCAGCATCTCGCCGAGCACCGGATCGCCCGAAAGCTTTCGCACGGCGGCGCCATGCGCGGTGAGGCAGTAGTAGCAGTGGTTGGCGGAAGACACGACCACCGCGATCATCTCTCGCTCGCACTTGCTCAGTCCGGATTCGGCCAGCATCAGGTCGTTGTAGAACGCCGAAAACGTGCGGAGCTTGGCCTGGTCGAAGCTGTAGCAGGCAAGAACGTTCGGCACGAAACCCAGTTTCTCGTCGCAGACATCGAAATACTTGCGCATGTCGGGATCGAGCTGTCCGCGCTCGGGCAGCGGAATGTTCAATGCCATTTTGTGGCTGGATCGACTCATCGGCGGGGTTCCCCTGTGATCTGTCTCGTCGCAGACACGATAGCCGCAGGCCATGCTCCGAAGCCACATCTGAATGACTCCTTGTCTGGATATCCATACAGGTTTGACGATATAGTGCTCAGCATGATCAAGTCCAGGCCCAGTTCCTTCGACAACCTCACCACTGCGCAGCGCAAGGCAGTGACCTACGGGAGCAGTGTCGAAGGCCAGGGGTTCAAATCCGGCCCGCTGCTCATCGTCGCCGGTGCCGGCACGGGCAAGACGCTGACACTGGCGCACCGTGTGGCGCATCTGGTGATCAACGGCGTGGATCCGGCGCGCATCCTGATGCTGACTTTTACACGGCGCGCAGCCCAGGAGATGATCCGGCGTGCCCAGAGCATCGTGTCCGAGGTGATGTCGGAGCGTGGCAAGCTGGGCGATCGCAGTGTTGCCTCACGGCTGGTCTGGTCAGGAACTTTTCATGCAGTTGGCAGCCGTATCCTGAGGCTGTTCGCCCGGCATCTCGGTCTGTCCACCAACTTTTCGGTGATGGATCGGGCAGATGCCGCGGACCTCATGGATGTGATCCGCCACGAGCTGGGCTATTCGGCCAGGGAGAAGCGCTTTCCGCGCAAGGACGCGTGCCTTGCGATCTATTCCTACCGGGTCAACACCGGGCTTTCCCTGAAGCAGACCGTCGAGGAGCAGTTTCCCTGGTGCCGTGACTGGGTGGAGGACCTTGGAAAGCTGTACCGGGAATACGTGGCCCGAAAGCAGAAGAACAACGTCCTGGATTTCGACGACCTTCTGCTGTACTGGCACATGATGATGCAGAACGCCACGCTGGCGCAGAGCCTGGCACGCAATTTCGATCATGTGCTGGTGGACGAGTATCAGGATACCAGCCGGTTGCAGGGCGAGATCGTGCACGCGCTCAAGCCTGATGGAAGCGGCGTGACGGTGGTGGGCGATGATGCGCAGGCCATCTATTCGTTCCGTGCCGCCGCGGTGGACAATATCCTGGGGTTCGCGAACCGCTTCACCCCGAAGGCCGAGATCACGGTCCTGGCGCAGAATTACCGCTCGACCCAGCAGATCCTGGACAGTGCGAACGCGTTGATGGCCGAGGGCGCCCGCCAGCATCGCAAGGCGCTGATGAGTACCCGTCAGTCCTCCACGAAACCGCAGTACATAATGCTGGAGGATGCGCAGGGGCAGGCCGAGTACATCGTCAGCAAGATCCTGGCAACGCGCGAGATCGGCGGTTCCCTGCGCCGGCACGCGATCCTTTTTCGCAGCACCCATCACAGCGATGTGCTGGAAGTTGAACTGGCCCGGCGCAACATCCCGTTCGTGAAATACGGCGGCCTGAAGTTCCTGGAAGCTGCACACGTGAAGGACCTGATCAACGTGCTGCGCTGGGCCGAGAATCCGGGAAACGCAATCGCGGGCTTCCGGGTACTCAAGCTGGTCCCGGGCATGGGACCAGCCCATGCTCGCCAGGCACTGGCTCATCTGGAGGCGGGGAACTGGAGATTCGATGCGCTGCCCGGGTTTCCGGTGACGGCAACCCAACGAACCGACTGGAAGGCGTTCTGCACCCTGATGACGACGCTGGCCGACCCGAATACGCCCTGGGCAGGCCAGGTTCGCCTGGTACGCGACTGGTACAAGCCTCAGCTCGAGCGGATCTACGATGCTGCCTGGACCCGCCTGGGTGATCTCGAACAACTCGAGCAGATTGGCGCCCAGCATGGGACGCGCGAGAGGTTCCTGACCGAACTGACGCTCGATCCGCCGGTGGTCAGCAGCGACCAGGCCGGAGCGCCGTCAAAGGACGAGGACTATGTCATCCTGTCCACCATCCATTCAGCCAAGGGGCAGGAATGGGACATGGTGTACCTGCTGAACGTCGCTGATGGAAATTTTCCCTCCGAATTCTCCACCGGCAAGCCGGAAATGATCGAAGAGGAACGCCGGCTTCTGTATGTGGCGATGACCCGTGCCCGCAACGAGCTGCACGTATGTGCCCCGCTCAAGTACCTCGTGACCCAGCAGGCCAGGCACGGCGATGCGCATGTCTATGGCGCCAGGAGCCGGTTCTTCACTGACAAGGTGATGGAAACGCTCGAGAAGACCAGTTACCGGAGCCTGCAGGGCGTTGAAAATCTGCAGGCATCGGATTCTGCCAGCGTCGATGTGGCCGCAAGGCTCAAGGACATGTGGTGAGCCGGACCGTCTGGCGACGAGCCGCGGATTCCGCTGCTTTTCAGGGCTTGCGGAATTTCAGGGTGTAGCGGTCGGATTCACCGATCTTCAGATATTTGTCCCGGTCCTTCTCGCCGAGCATCAGTGTGGGCGGCAGGGTCCACACGCCTTCCTTGTAGTCCCGGGTGTCCCGAGGATTCGCATTGATTTCCGAGCGACCGGCCAGCCTGAAACCAGCGGCCTCGATGAGCTTGATGGCGTAATCCTCGTTGACGTAGCCGGACTTCGCCTTGGGATCCTGAGGCACGGCCGGATTTCCACGATGATCGGCGATGGCCAGGATCCCGCCGGGCTTGAGTGCCTTGAACATCAGGGACAGGGCCTTGTCCGCCCAGCCACCTTCTATCCAGTTATGCAGATTCCGGAAGGTCAGGATCATGTCCACCGATCCAGCCGGAGCCATCTCGGTCACAGACGGTCCGAAAGGAACCGTGTGCAGGGTCCCCATCAGCTGCGGGTAACGGGCGAACAGGGCCTTCAAGGCCTTCAGGCTCTGGGTATCCTCCGCACCGGCGGACTTGGGCGGAGCCAGGGCTGCCGCATAGTGACCATGATCCTTGACCACCGGAGCGAGGATTTCGGCATACCAGCCGCCCCCGGGTGTGATCTCGATGATGGACATGTCACTGCGCAGACCAAAGAACTGCAGCGTCTGGCGCGGGTGACGGTAGACATCCCGGGCCCTGTTTTCGCTGGACCGTTGTTCCCCGGCCAGTGCCGTGTCGATCCGCTGGAGTGTCGCTGCATCGGTGCCTGAAGCGGCCGATCCGGATGCGACAGCGCCCAGGCAGGCAAGCATCCCGGCCGACAGGCATAGGGCGAGGAGGGGGAGATTCCGCCCACGTCGGGGGTGAGCGGTGATCACGGGCGCACTACCAACGGCGCGGACCCCCGCCACCGCCACCGGGCGGGCGGGGAGCACGGGCTGGGCGCTCCTGCGCTTCGTTCACACGAAGAGGACGTCCTCCCATCTGGAAACCATTCATTTGCTGTATGGCTGTCTGGGCATCGCTGGCTGCCATATCGACGAAACCGAATCCGCGCGGGCGCCCGGTTTCACGATCCATCACCAGTTTTACCGATTCGACCTTTCCGTGCCGTTCGAACAGCTTGCGTAATTCGTCTTCTGTTGCCGAGAACGGCAGATTCCCCACGTAAATCGTCGTCATTCACCTTCTCTCAGTTAATTGGGCAAATTTTCCGACGCAGGCGGCTGGACCCCCTTGGCCACCCTTGCGCAGTCTCATTCACGCTCGATGCTACGCCAGGGTATGGCACTTTTCAATTCTCTGGCCAGGTCCCCATCCGGGGCGGTCCGCAACGATCCAGGGATGTCGCTGAGAGGGGTCCGGTGAGGATGTCCCGCTGCGCGCTCAGTCACCCTCAAGGTAGGCATAGCCATCCAGTTCGGTTTCGTAGAACCGCTTGAACGCCTGGCTCTGCGCCAGGCTGATCCGGCCTTCCCGTACCGCCCGCTCGCAGTCCCGTGCCAGCCGTGGCGACAGTTCGTCCGTGTCATATTCCATGTATTCCAGCACCCTGTTGGCGGTATCGCCCTTGACGATTTCCTCGATCCACCAGCCGCCTTCGTCGTGCAGGCGGATATGTACGACGTGGGTATCCCCGAACAGGTTGTGCAGGTCGCCCAGGGTCTCCTGATAGGCGCCGACCAGGAATGCCGCGAGGTAGTAGCGTTCCCCGGCAACCAGGTCATGCACCTCCAGGGTGCGTTTGGTTTCCCGCGGATGGACGAAGCGATCGATCTTGCCGTCTGAATCGCAGGTGATATCCGCGAGCACCGCATTCCGGGTCGGCCGCTCGTTCAATCGGTGGATGGGCATGATCGGAAACAGCTGCCCGATGGCCCAGCTGTCGGGGAGGGACTGGAATATGGAGATGTTGCAGAAATAAGTGTCGCTGAGCATGACCTCGAGATCCGCGAGTTCCTCGGGGATTTCGTCGAGCTTGCGGCACAGGTCCCGGATCTTCGCGCACGTGCCCCAGAACAGCCGTTCGGCAAGACCCCGGAACTCAAGGTTCAGATAACCCAGGTTGAACATCTGCAGTGCCTGCTCGCGCGCCTGGAAGGCATCGTGATAACACTCCACCAGGCGCCGCTCACTGACGGTTCGGAAGCTGTCGTACAGGTCCCTTACCGGTGCGGGCAGTGCGTCGCGATCCACCGCTTCGTCACTGCCTCCGTTGCTGATCCGCATCTGGTCGAGCTGCGACCGGCCCGGCACATCGAACACCAGCACGCTGTGGTGAGCGGCGATGGCGCGGCCGGATTCGCTGATGAGCATCGGGTGCGGAACCCGGCGGGCATCGCACACGCTCTTGATCCGGTACACCACATCACTGGCGTACTCGTTGAGCGTGTAGTTCATCGAGGATTCGTAGTTGGTGCCACTGCCGTCATAGTCCACCCCGAGGCCGCCGCCAATGTCGATGTACTGCAGGCCTGCGCCCATGCTCTTGAGCTCGGCGTAGACATGAGCCAGCTCGTTGATGGCGTCCTTGACCCGGCGGATGTCCTGCAGCTGGCTGCCGGTGTGGCAGTGAACCAGTTGCAGGCAGTCGAGCATGTCGTGCTGCGCGAGCAGCGCATGGAGGTTGAGGATCTCGGTGATGAACAACCCGAACTTGGATTTCTCGCCGGCCGATTCGCGCCAGCGGCCGGCACCCTCGCTGGCCAGCTTGACGCGCACGCCGATGCGCGGTCGCACCTCGTGAAGTCTGGCCTGTTTCAGGATCAGGTGGATTTCCTCGAAGTTCTCCACGACGGGGATGATGGTGCGGCCGAGCTTGGTGGCCAGGATCACCGCCTCGATGTAGCTTTCGTCCTTGAACCCGTTGCAGATGACCAGCCGGTCGGGCGAATTCTCGGTGATGGACATCACCGCCAGCAGTTCGGGTTTGGAGCCCACCTCGAGGCCGAATCCGAATTCGCGCCCGTAGCGGAAGACTTCCTCGACCACCAGGCGCTGCTGGTTGACCTTGATGGGGAAGACGGCGGCATAGCGGTTGCGATAGTCGTTTTCCGAGATGGCACTGGCGAACGCCTCGGAGAGCTGGCGCAGGCGATTGGCCAGGATGTCGGAGAAGCGGATGACCACGGGTGTGGCCAGGTCGCGCGCGGCCAGTCCCTGCACCACCTCGAACAGGTCGATTTCCTGCGATGGGTTGCCGTGCGGGCGCACCACCACATGACCCAGATCATTGATGCCGAAATACCCCTTCCCCCAGGCATCGGTCCGGTACAGATCGAGCGCGTCTGCCGTGCTCCAGCCCAGATTGGCGCCTGTGCGCTTTGAGGAAGTGTTCATCGCGCGCGAAAGATAGCAAATCGGTCCGTGAAGTAAATGAGCAGGGCGGCTGCACCGATGGCATTGCCGCGATCCGCTACAATCCGCGCATGGCGTTGACCTTGTATTGGGGCAGTGGCAGTCCATTTTCCTGGCGCGTGATGCTTGCGCTGGAACACAAGCGCCTGCCCTACACATCGGAGCAGTTGCATTTCGACAAGCAGGAGCATCAGTCGCCGCACATGCTCAAGCTGAACCCCCGGGGCCGCGTCCCGGTGCTCAAGGACGATGACTACGTGGTTTTCGAATCGCTGGCGGTGCTGTACTACCTGGACCTGAGGCACCCCGATCCGCCGATCTTCGGCACCAGCCCGCAGGAGGCCGGCGTCATCATGCGCGTCTGCCTGGAATTCCAGGCCTATGCGGAGCCTGCGTTGCTGAATATCTGCAATGCCGTGTTCTCCAACCAGGTGGAAGGGCGCCTGGAGGAACTGTCCGATGCCATGCACGTGGTGGCGCGCGAGGCGCGTACCATCGAAGGCAGGCTGAGCCGGGAGGACTGGGTGGTCGGCCTGCAGTATTCAGCGGCGGACATGGTGATCTTTCCGGACATCCAGTTGCTGCGCCGGGCGCTGGCCCGGCCGCAGGCCCGCGAACTCAGCGCCAGGTTCCTGCCGATGGAACGCAACTATCCGGCATTGGCCCGATGGATCGCGCGGATCGAGGCCTTGCCCGGCTACCAGCAGACCTATCCTCCGCACTGGCGATAGCCGGGCCTGGCGCGGCCGCCCGCCATGCGAGGTCACGGTACCGGGTACTTGAGCGGCGCTTGCCGCCACAGGTACCCTTGATTCCTGGCCCATGTCACGGGTCGCACGCAGAGCAGAGAGGATTCAGATGTCGCAACACGTCGTGCATACCCGTTTTCCGGGCCGGATCGTCATGGTGGGCTTCGGCAGCATCGGCAGGGGCATCTTGCCGCTGATCCTGCGGCACGTCGGTGTGGCGGCACAGCAAATCTGCATCATCACCGCCGATGATTCCGGCCGTGCCGAGGCTGCGGAGTTCGGGGTCGAATACCT
Organism: Steroidobacteraceae bacterium; assembly: GCA_044226785.1. Taxonomy (GTDB): domain Bacteria; phylum Pseudomonadota; class Gammaproteobacteria; order Steroidobacterales; family Steroidobacteraceae; genus TMP-86. The sequence goes on from JBGAGK010000012.1 coordinate 133,087, forward strand.
GGTCAGACCGCTGGAGCGGAGCAACTACCGTGAGGTGCTCGAACCGCGGCTTTCGAAGGGCGATTTCCTGTTGAACCTGTCAGTGGACGTTTCCAGCGTCGCCCTGATCGAACTGTGCCGTGAACGCGGTGCCCTGTACCTCGATACCTGCATCGAGCCCTGGCCGGGAGGCTACACGGATCCGGGCATTTCCCTGGCACGACGCACCAACTATGCGTTGCGGGAGGAAGCGTTGAAGCTCCGTTCTCCCAGGGGCCGGGCGCCGACGGCGGTTCTTACGCACGGCGCCAATCCTGGCCTCGTGTCGCACCTCCTGAAGCAGGCGCTGATCAACATCGCCGGTGACACGGGTGTTGCAGCGGCCGAGCCGCGCAGCCGGGAGGACTGGGCACGACTGGCGATGCAGGTGGGGGTGAAGGTCGTACATATCGCCGAGCGGGATACCCAGGTCACCAACGTGCCCAAGCGCATGAATGAATTCGTGAACACCTGGTCGGTGGATGGCTTCGTCAGCGAGGGCTCGCAGCCGGCAGAGCTCGGTTGGGGTTCCCACGAGCACAGCTTTCCTCCGGACGGGAATCGCTTCGATTTCGGTCCCCGATGCGCCATTTATCTGAACCGGCCCGGCGCCGCCACAAGGGTGCGGACCTGGACTCCCAGGGCCGGGCACTTCCACGGATTTCTCATCACCCATGGCGAGTCGATCTCCATCGCCGATTACTTCACGGTGGGTCAGGCTGGTGAGGTGACCTACCGCCCGACCGTGCACTATGCCTATCACCCCTGCAATGCGGCCGTGACCTCGGTTCATGAACTGGCCGGGCGCAACTGGGTGATGCAGGAGAGCAAGCGCATCCTCAACGAGGACATCATCGGTGGCATTGATGAGCTGGGCGTGCTGCTGGCCGGCCACAGGAAGAATGCCTACTGGTACGGGTCGCAGCTGTCCATCGAGGAGGCCCGCCGGCTCGCACCTCACAACAGTGCTACCAGCCTGCAGGTCACCATCGCGGCACTCGCCGGCATGATCTACGCGATGGAGCATCCCGACCTAGGCGTGGTCGAACCGGACGAGCTGGACTATCGTCGCATCCTGCAGATCTGCATGCCCTATCTGGGTCCCGTGGTGGGCGCGTACAGCGACTGGACTCCTCTCCATCAGCGTGAGCGCCTGTTCAAGGAGGACCTGGATACTTCCGATCCCTGGCAATTCCGCAACATCCGGGTGGTCTGAGGGTCGAAATGCCGCGCGCATCCGGAGGCGCGAGGAGAGCCTGCCGTCCCTGATGCGTACGTCTATGGGTCAGGTCGGCTGCCATAGGCGATTGCGGTGACGATGAATCGCCGCGCTCCCCCCGGCAGATCCACGCGGACCTCATCGTCCATCGCGCAGCGCAGCAGTGCCTTGCCCATGGGGGAGTCCATGCTGAGGTAGTCGGGGGACAGGTCGAACTCGTCCGGTCCCACGATGCGACACCAGCGGGTGCTGCCTTGCTCGTCTTCGATCCTCACCCATGCGCCGAAGTACACACGCGAGGAATCGCGCCGGACCGTGGCACCCGGGTCGACGATGGTCATGCCCTCGAGGCGCTTGCGCAGGAAGCGCACCCTGCGGTCGATTTCCCGCAGGCGCTTCTTGCCATAGGTGTACTCCGCATTCTCCGACCGGTCGCCCTGCGCAGCCGCTTCAGCCACCGACTGGGTGACGCGCGGGCGTTCCACGCGCCAAAGCTGGTCCAGTTCTTCGCGCAGCCGGCGGGCGCCTTCGGGTGTGATGTATCTGGAGCCTGCTGGCTGTGGTGGCCGGTAGCGTGTCATGCATGATTCCTGGCGTTGCAAGCCCGTGATTCAAGTCCCGATGTGCCTGGCGCCAATGTGTCGGGCTTCACGGAACACCGTTATATATGTCCTTAAGCTGCGGACTCATGGGCGTCAAGTACTACACCCACTTCATCTCGCAGGAAAGCGGAGCGGTCGATTACGAGGAGTACCGCGGCGTGGTGGAGTTGTGCGGTCGGCCGGAGAAGGTCGACGGCGACCAGGAGATCGCCCGAGTGCTGGCCCGGAGTTTCGACCTGCAGGCGGAGGACATCCAGGTCCTGCAGTGGCAACAGTTGCATTGAATCCCCTGGCGGACTTTACTTCCCTTCATCTCAAGTCCGCACCTCATGCCCCGGGACCCAAAATCCCGGGGTTTTTTTGGCCAACTGGATTCCGGTGCAAGGTGATACCGGCACCATTCTTTCGTCCAGCCGAGAGCACGTACTCGACCGCCTGCCACAAGCCCGTGTCGACGCCACCATTCGCGCTGGTTGACGGCCAGTACAGGCTTCGCGTGTAATTCCTGCCTCTCGTGACCTGCGGGATGAATTCCCGACGAGCACCCTCATCTTACGGAAAGCCACGGAGGATCTATGACCCGACTTGCACTGTTACCCCTGCTGCTGCTCTCGACCCTCCTGACGGGTTGCGGTTACAACACCTTCCAGGCCCAGGACGAAGAGATCAAGTCTGCCTGGTCTGAAGTGCTGAACCAGTACCAGCGGCGTGCCGACCTCATTCCCAATCTGGTCAATACGGTCAAGGGCTATGCGGCGCAGGAGCAGACCGTACTGCTCGGTGTGACCCAGGCACGCGCCAGGGTGGGCTCGATCCAGGCCACACCGGAATTGATCAACAACCCCGACGCGTTCGCCAAATTCCAGGCGGCCCAGGGCGAGCTGAGCAGTGCGCTGTCGCGCCTGCTGGTGGTGTCGGAGAATTATCCGCAGCTCAAGTCGGATCAGAATTTCCGGGATCTGCAGGCCCAGCTCGAAGGCACCGAGAACCGGATCACGGTGGCCCGCAACCGCTATATCGACTCGGTCAAGCGGTACAACGTGAGCGTGCGATCGTTCCCGCAGAACCTGACCGCCATGATTTTCGGCTACAAGCCGAAACCGAACTTCAGCGTGGAGAATGAAGCGGCCATCTCCCGGCCGCCATCGGTGGATTTCGGGTCGGCTCCGGCGGCAGCTCCATCCGCGGCCCCGTCGCGCTAGGGCGGCAAGCGGCAAGTCCGTGTTGCGGACATCCATGCGCATGCGACTGGCAGGCCTGATCGGCGGGTGGCTCCTGCTGTGTGGCTCTGCGCTGCAGGCCCAGGTGCCGGTCCCGCCGCTGGGCGCGCGCGTCACGGATCTGACGGGCACGCTGTCCGGTGATGCGGTATCGCGCATCGAGGCCCAGCTCAAGGACCTGGAGGCGCGCAAGGGCAGTCAGATCGCGGTGCTCATCGTGCCCACCACGCAGCCCGAGGACATCGAGCAGTTCGGAATTCGCGTCGCGGAGAGCTGGAAGCTGGGGCGTAAGGGCGTGGATGACGGCGCGATCCTGATCGTCGCCAAGGACGACCGGCGGGTCCGCATCGAAGTCGGCTACGGACTGGAAGGTGCGCTGCCCGACATCACTGCCAAGCGCATCATTTCCGAGATCATCACCCCGCATTTCAGGCAGGGTGACTTCGACGGAGGCATCGAAGCCGGCGTCGATCAGATGATCCGCGTGGTCAATGGCGAACCTCTCCCCGAGCCGGACAAGCGCTGGGAAAACCAGAAGGGCCTGTCGAACCTGCTGCCGCTGTTGTTGGTGGTGGTGTTCGTTGCCAGCGGCATCCTGCGGGCCATCCTGGGCAGAGGCCTGGGATCGGTGGCGACCGGCGGCCTTGCCGGCTTCATCGCCTGGGTGCTCAGTCACTGGTTGCCCATCGGCCTGGGCGCCGGGATCCTGGCATTCCTGTTCTCGCTCGCACTGGGCTCCTCGCGAGGATGGTCGAACCGCGGAGGCTGGGGCAGTGGCGGCTGGGGTGGATTGGGCGGCGGGCTGGGTGGCGGCTGGGGCGGCGGAGGTCTGGGCGGCGGAGGTTTCAGCGGAGGCGGGGGCGGGTTCGGGGGCGGCGGCGCTTCAGGAGGCTGGTGATGAAAGCCCGTCGCATGTTGCGTCATCTGCTGGTCCCGCACTGGAATGCGCGCCGGCTGTTTCCGGAAGCCACGCTCGATGCCATCGAGGCGGCCATCTCCCGGACCGAAAAGACCCATGGCGGGGAGATCCGCTTTGCCATCGAGACGGCGCTGCCGATGCCCGACATCTGGAACGACATCGGTCCGCGCCACCATGCCCGGGCGGTCTTTGCGCATCTGGGCGTGTGGAACAC
>JBGAGK010000013.1:0-50208 GCA_044226785.1 Steroidobacteraceae bacterium
GGCACCGGCGGCTTGCCCTGGATGCGCGTATTCGCCCACTCGATCGCATGCTGACAGGCGCGGTCGGCCATCGCGTAACCTTCGATGCCCACGCCAAGCCGCGCCGCGTTCATCATGATGAACATGTAGTCGAGACCCCGGTTGGGCTCGCCCACCAGATATCCGATGGCGCCCTTGTCCTCGCCAAAGGCGAGCACGCAGGTGGGGCTGGCCTTGATGCCGAGCTTGTGTTCGATGGAAATGCAGCGCAGGTCATTGCGTGCGCCCAGCGACCCATCTTCATTCACCAGGACCTTGGGCACGATGAACAGCGAGATGCCCCGGCTGCCGGCCGGAGATCCTTCGATGCGGGCCAGCACCATGTGAACGATGTTCGGGGTGTAGTCCTGATCACCATAGGTGATGAAGATCTTCTGGCCGAACAGGCGGTAATGATCGCCGTCCGGTACCGCGCGCGTGCGGATCGAACCCAGGTCGGTGCCGGCCTGAGGTTCGGTGAGGTTCATGGTGCCGGTCCATTCGCCGCTGACCATCTTCGGCAGGAATCGCTGCTTCTGCGCATCGCTTCCGCATCGGGTCAGAGCCTCGATGGCGCCCTGGGCAAGCATGGGGCAGAGTGCGAAAGCGAGGTTCGAACCGGCCCAGATCTCCTCCAGCGCGGCGTTGATCACTTTGGGCAACCGCTGCCCGCCGAACTCCGGTTCGGCGACCAGCTGCGTCCAGCCACCAGCGACGAACTGCCGGTAGGCCGCCTTGAATCCGGGCGCGCTGACCACCCCTTCGGGTGTCCATCGGGCGCCGGTGGTGTCGCCCGGACGGTTCAGCGGCTCCAGCGCAGCGGCGGCAAACTTGCCGGCTTCCTCGAGGATGGCATCGGCGGTCTCGGCACTGAAATCGGCATACGCAGGGCCGGGGTGCATGGCGATCTCGCCGAGCAACTCATGCAGGACGAAGCGTTGATCTCGAATGGGTGCTCGATACATGGTCAGACATTCCTCCGGTATTGACCGCCAACCTGGTACAGGGCCGTGGAGATCTGGCCCAGGGAACAGACTCTCACGGTCTGCATCAGTTCGCCAAACAGATTGCCGCCGTGCGCGGCCACCTGCTGCAGCCGCTCCAGGGCCGCCGGACTTGAAGAGTGGTTTCGCTGCTGGAAGGCGCGGACTCCACTCACCTGAAGCTGCTTTTCCTCGTCGGTGGAGCGGATCAGCTCGGCCAGCTTGTGTTCTTCGACCGCGCCGGCCGGGGCCAGGAAGGTGTTCACACCGATCAGAGGCAGGCTCCCGTCGTGCTTGCGGGTCTCGTAGTACAGGCTCTCCTCCTGGATCTTGCCGCGCTGGTACATGGTCTCCATCGCACCCAGCACACCGCCACGTTCGGACAGGGATTCGAATTCCTTGAACACCGCTTCCTCGACCAGGTCGGTGAGCGTTTCCATCAGGAAGGAGCCTGACCAGGGGTTCTGGTTCTGATTGAGCCCGAGTTCGCGGTTGATGATCAGCTGGATCGCCACGGCGCGACGCACGCTCTCCTCGGTGGGCGTGGTCAGCGCCTCGTCATAGGCATTGGTATGGAGCGAATTGCAGTTGTCGAACAGCGCGTACAGCGCCTGGAGCGTGGTGCGGATGTCGTTGAACTGGATTTCCTGCGCGTGCAGCGAGCGTCCCGAGGTCTGGATGTGATATTTCAGCATCTGGCTGCGGGGGCTGGCCCGGTACAGGTCGCGCATGGCGCGCGACCAGATGCGCCGCGCCACCCGTCCGATCACGGCGTACTCGGGGTCCATGCCATTGGAGAAGAAGAACGACAGGTTGGGCGCGAAATCGTCGATCTTCATGCCACGGGCGAGATAGTACTCGACGATGGTGAAACCGTTGGCCAGCGTGAATGCCAGCTGGCTGATCGGGTTCGCGCCGGCTTCCGCAATGTGGTAGCCGGAGATCGACACCGAATAGAAATTGCGCACCTTGTGTTCACTGAACCAGGCCTGCACATCGCCCATCATGCGCAGCGCGAACTCGGTGGAGAAGATGCAGGTGTTCTGGGCCTGATCTTCCTTGAGGATGTCCGCCTGGACGGTGCCCCGGACCTGCGACAGCGTGGTCGCGCGGATCTGGTCGTACTCGGCCTGGTCCAGCACACCAGGAGCAATCATGCGCTCGGAGAAAAATCCCAGGAAGGCAAGACCCGAGCCGTCGTGTCCTTCGGGCAGTGCGCCCCGGTACACGGGTACATCACAGCCTGCCGCGCGCAGTTCGCCGTGAAGGGAATCGATCCTGGCCTGTGCCGCCGCCCAGCGACCCTGCGCCTTGAGGAAACGCTCGACGCTCTGGTCGATGGCCGTGTTCATGAACATGGCGAGGATCATGGGCGCCGGCCCGTTGATGGTCATCGACACCGAGGTGGTCGGTTCGCAAAGATCGAAGCCCGAATACAGGCGGCGCATGTCATCGAGAGTGGCGATCGACACACCGGAGTTGCCGACGCGCCCGTAGATGTCGGGACGGGTGTCGGGGTCTTCGCCATACAGCGTGGTGGAATCAAAGGCGGTGGACAGGCGGGTGGCCGCATGCCCGTGCGCAAGATAATGGAAGCGCCGGTTGGTGCGCTCGGGACCGCCTTCGCCCGCGAACATGCGAATGGGTTCTTCCTCCGTGCGCCGGTAGGGATACACGCCGCAGGTATAGGGGTATGCGCCCGGGAGGTTCTCGGTGAGCAGGAAATGCAGGGTTTCACCCCAGTCCCTGAAATGCGGCACGGAGATTTTGGGAATGCGCTGGTGGCTCAGCGTCTCGACGTAGTTGTCGCCGGTGACCTCCTTGCCGCGCACCAGATAGGTGTAGGCAGGCTCGGTGACGGCGCGCAGTCTCCCCGGCCAGCGCTTCAGCTCGCCAAGGCCTTCCGCGCCGATGTCATCCAGCGCATGGTTGTAGGCGCCACGCAGTTCCCGCCGAGTGGCGTCGGCATCCGTCGCGCCCAATGCGTCCTGCGGGTAGCGGTCCAGCGGTGCGGGGAGCGGCGCATCGTGCAATGCCTTCAGGGACTCATGAAGACCGAAGGCGCGGCGTGCTGCATCCACGCGCGCTTCGATGTCGGCGCGGGTGCGGCGACCGCTTTCCGCGATCTCGGCCAGATAACGGCCGCGCTGGCCCGGAATCAGCGGTTCACGCGTGGTGAATTCCGTGGGACCTACATCATCGACCCGCCATTGCGAGCCATCACCCAGCGCCAGCTCGACGGATTTCCCGGCCAGCCGTTCGCAGAGAGCGCCGAACAGCCGGTTGACACCCGGATCATGGAATCGGCTGGCGATGGTGGGAAAGACCGGAATCTGCTCATCCGCGATCTTCGCCTGCGCCGGATGATTGCGCCGCCACTGCTTGCGCACATCGCGCAAGGCATCGGCGGCACCGCGCTTTTCGAACTTGTTCAGCACCGTGATGTCGGCGAAGTCCAGCATGTCGATCTTTTCCAGCTGACTGGCGGCGCCGTACTCGCTGGTCATCACGTACAGGGACAGATCGGCAAAATCGGTGATCTGGGTGTCGGACTGGCCGATGCCGGCGGTCTCCACCAGGACCAGATCGAACCCGGCGAGCTGGTACAGGTCGATCACCTCCTTGAGGACCGCGGAGGTGGCCATGTGCTCACGGCGGGTGGCCAGGGAGCGCATGAAAATGTTGTCGCTGGACAGGGAATTCATGCGGATGCGATCGCCGAGCAGCGCACCGCCCGACCGGCGTCGCGTGGGGTCCATGGCGACCACCGCGATCTGGAGCTTGGGGAAATGACGCACGAAGCGCGCCAGCAGCTCATCACTGAGGCTGGATTTTCCGGCGCCTCCGGTGCCGGTCAGGCCGATGACGGGCGCGCGATGCTTCGCACGGCCCAGGGCTTTGCGCAGGGCATCCGGCGCGCCATCCCGGCCGGCCGACTGTTCCAGCGCAGTGATGGTGCGGGCGAGCGTGATCGGGTCGCGGCAGCTCACAGGGCCCGGCGTGAACGCGGGCTTGCGGGCCGCTCGCACGCGACGGAACACGTCCTCGATCATGCCATTCAGCCCGAGCGTGCGCCCGTCCTCGGGGGTGTAGATCCGCTCGACGCCATGGCGCTGGAGCAGGGCGATCTCATCCGGGGCGATGGTGCCGCCACCGCCCACGACCACCCGGATGTGCTCGCAGCCTTTTTCACGCAGCATGTCCACCATGTACGTGAAATATTCGTTGTGCCCACCCTGATAGGAGGACACGGCAATCGCATCTGCATCTTCCTGGATGGCGGCTCGCACGATGTCGGCGACCGAGCGGTTGTGACCCAGGTGAACCACTTCGGCGCCATGCGTCTGCAGCAGGCGGCGGATCATGTTGATGGCCGCATCGTGGCCGTCGAACAGCGAGGCCGCTGACACGAAGCGCAGCGGGACCGTTGATTCTCCGGGGAGTGTTCCCTGCAACCCGGCGATGGCAGTTGAAGCGCTCATGGCGGCTCGCTTTCCTGATTAGTAAACTGTATACTGGCCAGTATATAGCGTATCCGTGAGTCGAGGCAACCTGAACCGATCATGGCCACAAGAGCCGCCCGCCTGAAGCCCTCAACGGCCGATTCGCCCTGGCGTCCGAGTGCGGATCGTGCCCGGCAGCGCGAAATCAAGCGGGATGCGGTGATCCTGGCGGCAGCACGGGCGTTCCGGCAGCGCGGCTATCACAACACCTCGGTGGACGATCTGGCGTCCATCCTGAACGTCACCAAGCCCACCATCTACCACTACCTGGAAAACAAGGAAGAGATCCTGTTCGAGTGCTTCCGTACCGGGCTGGACCAGATCCGCGGCGCGTTCGACGAGATCCGCGGTTCACAGGAGTCGGGCCTTGCGCGCCTGACGGCGGTGATACGCCGCTATGCGCAGGCCATCAGTTCGGAGTTCGGCTGGTGCATGGTCAGGGCCGAGGACCAGGACCTGAGCCCCGTCATGAGCCGGCGCGTCAATGCGCTCAAGAAGGAAATCGACCAGGGCCTGCGGCGCCTGATCGAGGAGGGCATCGCGGATGGCTCGATCCGTCGATGCGACCCGAAGATCACGGCCTTCGCGCTGGCGGGCGCGATGAACTGGATTGCGCACTGGCACCGCGCCGACGCGGAGCTCACTCCCGAGCAGATCGCCGACCGGTTCATCGAGGTCTTCGTCGACGGGTTGATGCCGCGTTCGGGCGGGAAGACCCCGGCCCGTTAGAAAGAGCGGTGCTGGAGGGGTGGGTGGGTGCAGGGCTACGTTCGCGTCGCGCTGGAGGCTGAAGGCGCGCCCATTGGCCCGCATGATCTTTTGATCGCCGCGACTGCGCTGAGGCATCATGCTGAGTTGGTCACGCGCAACATACGCGAGTTTGCCCGCGTGCCTGGCCTGCGCTGCCAGGACTGGCACAACTCATGAATGACCAGCCCGCATTGCCGGTCTGAGGTGACTGCTACCGCACGATACGCTTCATCAAGGCCCTGACCTTTTCATGCGGCATGCCTTCGATGGTCAGATCGTTGGCGCCGGTCATGGTCTTCGCCGCCGTCATGGCATTGACGATGGCTTCCTCGGTGGCCTCGACCGTGGCCTGGAACAACGGGCTGATCCGCTCGTTCGACACGGTCAGCACCGAGTTCGGCCCTGGTTCATGCGCCGCATTGTGATTGGCCGTGGAGAAGGCGATGAAGATGTCACCTGATCCGTTGCCCGACGTCGAACCGGTTCGCGCGAGGCCCATGGTGGCGCGGCGCGCCAGACGCTTGAGCTGATCGGGCAGGAGCGGCGCGTCGGTGGCGACCACGATGATGATGGAGCCCAGTTCCTGATCCGACTTGCCGGTCACCGAGGACAGTTCCTCCGGGTGGGCGGTGGGGATGAGCTTGCCGACGGGCACACCGGCGATGGTCAGCTGCTGCCGGAAGCCGCAATTGCACTGGACCAGCACGCCCACTGTGTAGCCGCCGTATTTTTCGGCGACCATGCGTGAGGAAGTGCCCGTGCCGCCCTTGAATTGATAGCAGACCATGCCGGTGCCGCCGCCGACGCTTCCTTCCGCGATCGGGCCGCCCCTGGCGGAGTTCAGCGCCGCGTAGACATCCTGCTTGCTCACGTGAAAGCCGTTGATGTCGTTCAGTGCGCCATCCCAGGTCTCGGCAACCACCGGCAGCATCCAGGGCTGCTCGGTGAGCCGGCCGGCATCCACGCTCCAGGCGATGATGGAGTCGCGCACCAGTCCCACCGAATGGGTGTTGGTGATGGCCACGGGTCCTTCGAGCAATCCTGACTCCTCGATCCAGGTGGTGCCGGTCATCTCGCCGTTGCCATTCTGCGAGAACCAGCCGGCATACACCGGTGCAGGATCCTGATGGCCGCGCGGAAAGATCACCGTCACGCCGGTGCGGACCGGGCCCTTGCCGACCACGAGCTTGCCCTCGCCGCGGATATTCGTGGTGTAGCCCACCTCCAGACCCTTGACGTCCGTGATGGCATTCAACGGACCGGGAGTCCCGTCGAAGGGAATGCCCAGATCCCGGGCCCGTTCATTGGCGAAGGCAGAGACCGTGCAGAGGGCGCCAAGAACAAGGCCCATCGTGGTCAGTGCGGCACGGCGATTTGCGAAGAGGGATGTTCGTGTCATGGTGATCTCGTATTGATCAATGGGCCCAGCCGCCGCCCCAGCCATAAGGCCGGTCGAGGCGGATGGTCTGGATTTCGGTGATCTTGCCGTCCACCACCTTGAACAGTTCGTGGATGATGGTGTCATGCGGCTTGCCGCGAAATTCGTTGTAGGGCATGACCATGCCGGTGAGCGGATTGACCCGATGGGGCGCATTTGCGGGCGACGCGGGCGACCCACCCGGCGGTCCGGCCGAGGGTGGCCCCGCTGCCTGCGACACCTGGATCACCATCTGGCCCAGCACCAGACCCCGCTCCACATCCACCACCGGATACAGCCGGAACGCGGTCTTGTCCATGTAGGTGAAGGGCGCGAAGTCGTTGCAGGCCAGCGGCAGGAACACCTGGTTGAGCGAGGTCTGCACGCCGTCCTCGAACCGGCGGCAATCCGCACTGACGGGTACCTTGCTGCCATCGTGGCGTTCCAGGCCTTCGAAATAGCTGTCGGCAATGGCAATCAGTTGCTGTCGGGAGCGGCGCTGCGAGGGCGGCAGCACATAATCGAAGAAGGGATTGGGCGAGATCAGTCCCGGCACGCCATCCAGCGTTCGTTCCCCGGCGATCATCTCCGCCAGCGTGATCCTGTGGTTCTTGATCGCCAGCCGCACGAACAGCGTGCCGCGCTTGTGCGCCTCATCGGCCACACCGAAGAATGCGACCTCGCCGGAGGTCGGATCCATCGCGTATTGGTGAAACGGGATCTTGTCCACCACCGTCCAGATGTCGTCCGCCCCAAGCTTCGAGGGCTTGCCGTTGTAGAGCACGGTGGCATCCGGTGCCATGGGCAGGGAGGCCGGGTCGTGCTTCAGGATGGCATCGAGAAACTGGTCCACGTGGCCCTTCAAGCATTCGCGATCGCAACTCGAAGCGGCCTGGACGAATGGGCTGCCCGCAAGCAGGAGAAACAGGCCCGACATGGTCAGGTTGAGGATCCGGCCGAAACGCAATGTCTTCACCACACACTCTCCAGTTGGTTGAACTTGCAGACGCCGGGGTCCCCCTGGCGCACAGATGGTGCCATATCAAACCATTTTCGTCGAGATCCAGGGGCGGCAGATCAGAACACGAGCTCTGCGAGCGCCGGTTCGAACAGGGCGTAGCGCCTCCCGTTGGGCAGCGCATAGATATGTGATGGCCGCAGCCCGGCTGACTCCGCCCACGCCAGTTCCTGATCCACGCTGCGCGGTTCGCGCCGCCCGAGTGCGCGGTTCAGCCGCAGCAGACCGGGGCTGTAGCTGCGGCCATCGACCTGGACGAGGACCGCGGTGCCCCGTCCGTCATGCAGGATCCTTCGCAGAGTGCCGGCATCCGGTTGCGAGGCGCCGGAGTCGGGATTTTCTGCCGATGCGCGGGTACCCACATACAAGTCGACGAACGCGCGCGTGGTTTCATCAGGAGCCAGCAGCGCAAGCGGCGTATCCCTGAGATCGGCGCGAATCTGCGCACCCAGGACCGAGAGGTCCTGCCAGCGGTTGATCTGCGCATATCCCAGCCAGCATGGAGCCGACAGCAGGCAGCAGAAACCGAAGAACAGCGAAACTGCCGACATGAGGGGCGTGCGCGAGGCATTCATCCAGGCATCGATGGCCATATACAGCGCAAGACCCATGCCGGCCGCGGCCACGATCATCAACGCGGGTTTCATCTGCGCAAAGCTCGGCGAGTCGAACGCGAGGATGGTCAGGGCCGCCGCACCCAGCACCGTGGCGATGATGATGAGCGCCGAGGTGGCGCGCAGCGCCCGCACGTCCCAGCGGCCACAACCCTGTGCCAGCCCGCTCACCCACCATCCCAGCAGCAGGGCAAAGCCCGGAAGGGCCGGAGCCAGATAGACATTGCGGGCAGTTGCAGCGAAGGACAGCACCACGACGGACGGAACACTGGCAGCCAGCGCGACGCGTGTGGTGCGTGAGGAGGCCGATCCACGAGTCCGCCAGGCACGCCATATGGCCGCAACCACCATCAACGTCCAGGGCCACAGATACAGCGGGAGTTCCAGCAGGTACTTGCCCGGCGAATTGCGGTGCGCCAGCGCGTACTGGAGTTGCGGTGGCGCGTCCACGAGGGCCAGTCGTCCGACCAGATTGTTCCAGAAAAAAACCTTCAGGTTGGCAAGACCATCGGGGCCGGTGTAAACCGCCCACACCCAGGCCAGCACCGGCCCGATCGACAGCGGCACACCCGCCCAGAGTTCCCGGCGCAGCAACTCCCGCCAGCGCCGCTCGAGGACGATCAATGTGGCGAATGTGAGCGCCGGTACCAGCAGCGCAAGCGCGCTCTTGCTGAGGAAAGCACCCGCCAGCGCCAGATGCATCAGCGCATAGCCACCCAGCCGTTCGCGCGTGCCCGAGGCGTAGAACCCCAGGATCAACCCCAACAGCGACAGGCTCACGAAGGCCAGCGCCGGCGCGTCGGTGGCCAGCCAGATGAGCGTCTGATAACCGAGCAGGAAGGTTCCGATGGCAGCACTCGCCGCAAGGCCTGCCACGGGACCGGCCAGCCGTCGCGCCAGAATGCCGACGGCGAGCACGGTCACCAACGCGTAGAGCAGATTCGGCAACCGCACGGTCCAGGGCGAGAATCCAAACACCGATACCGGCAGCGCCGCGGCCCAGTAGGCCAGCGGCGGCTTTTCACAGAACGGGTCACCCGCGAGCGACGGAACGGCTTTCAGGTCCTGACCGCTCATGCGCCAGGCAATGTCCGCCTCGCGCGGCTCATCCGGCGTCCAGAAACTGCGTGCGAACAGGCCCACGCTCATCACGATGAGCAGCGTGCCCATGACCGCCAGCAACCAGCGCCGTTCCGTCATGAGCGAATCATACGCATGAACGAGGGTCGATCCTGCAAGGTGTCGTGCATTTCATTCGTGGGGCATGCGGACCACCCGGCGTGCACCGCTACGTCACCGTTTGATCGGAATGCAGTTACGGCCTTCCGGAGAGGGAATCCTTGACGTTTCGAAGCCGGATGGTCAATTCGCGACGCGAAACGCCATGACCTCGCGCGTGTAGGTCTCCATCACCTCGCTGATCGGAGTTCCGTCGGGCAATTGCAGCAGCGCGCGGTGTTGCAGCAGATGCTCCGGCAGTGTCAGCCGGCCCGAGGAGGGCAACGAGTGGACGTGCTCCCAACCCTCGGGCAGCGGCCGCCAGAGCAGCGATACGCCAAGCGTGTGCCGATGGAATCCCAGTGGCTTCACCACCTTGCCAAAGGGCATGTCGGTCTGGTCGAGCAGTCGGTTCATCTGTGGGGTGAGCCGGTCCGGAACATACCAGTTGTCGGCTTCGGACAGGACCACCTCGCCGCAGCGCAGCAGCACGCGGCGATGGCGCACGATCTGCGTGTCGCTCACGCGCAGTTCGCGCCGCTGTTCAGGCGTTGGCGGCAGCTCCGCGCCGGTGATGCGTTCGGCCACGACCACGGGTGGATCCGCCAGATGATGGACGCTGCACCAGTGTTCGAGCGTTGCCGTGGCGCTGTCGTGGCTCAGCAGCTCCGCGTTGAGGGACTGAAGCACCGCAAGCGCCTCGACCCGGCCCAGGCGACCGCCCGGCCAGGAGACGGGCCCGACATCCCGCGCATGGCCGAGGCTCGCGAGACTCGCGATGGCCAGGAGCGACCATGCGATTCGCCGGAATGGGGATCTTGCCGGTCCGTCCCGCACTACGGTGATTGCGGTCCGACGGGATTAAAGTCGCTGGCCTTGTTCAGCTTGCGCTGGATTTCGGGCTGCTTGAGCTGCTCCGCGGTGTACTCCCGCTCGCGCTCTTCATTGTGTTCGTAACCGCCCGGACTGTAGATGAACAGCACATGCGCCGGCTTCGAGCCCACCACGAAAACCGAGTGCACGGTATTCGGCGGGATGTAGACGAGATCTCCAGCACCAATGATCCGTGTCTCGCCACCCACCGTCCAGGACAGCTGTCCGTCGAGCATGTAAAACGTCTCGGCGTGTTCCTTGTGGTAATGCGGTCCGACCTTGAAGCTGGTGGGCCATGTTTCATCCTGGATGGTGTAGCGGCCTTCCGTATCTGCGGCCCCCAGCTTCACCACGAACGAATTGCCACCGGCGGTGATCTCCTTTCCATCCCTCTTCATGGCGAAATGGTGCTGTGCCGGCTTGGGGAGCGGGGCGGCCGGGCCGGCAACGATGCCGGATGATCCAAGCAGTAGACTGGCGCTGGCCAGCATGGATGCGCCGATCGATACCTTTGTCATGTGTTTCCCCCGGGGTCTGGTTCGTTGATGGAACGACAATGCTTCCGAGCATATCAGTTCCAGCCGACCTGAAATTTCCCTCAAGCCGGATTCAACGCCGACCGCAATCGACCTGCCGGAGCCGGTAGGCATGCTGGCGACCGGTACGGCGATCGATCCCCAGCACGGCAATCTCGCCCGGCTCGTTGATATACGGCCCATCGAAGGGGCTCACCGATACACCGCCCAATGAAACAGATCGCGCGAGGGGGTCCCTGCGATCGATGAGATCGTTCAGGTCATCCATGCGATGGTTGACCCAAAGGAAAGGGCGGGCGGCGGCCGATCCGATGGATGGTGCGACGAAGCCGATGATGATGTGTGCATCGTTCACGCCGGTGGCATGGCTGAACGACCCCGGCGCATTGTCCAGTGTTCCGATGTCACGAATGCCGCCGTGAATGAATTCGACCGCATGGGTGTCACCATCGCCCAAGGTAACGACTCCGGCAATTCTTCCCGAGCGGCTCAATGCCGTGGCGGAGGTGCTGCCTCCCAGTGTACCGAGTGGTATCCAGCTTCCCGCGTGGCAGAGATAGGCGCCGTCCATCGAGGAATCGAGCATGTCCAGGGCATTGGCAATGACATCGCCGCGATCGTTGATGGCGGTCGGGTCACAAAAGAACGCGGAGTCGACTGCAGGGCAAGGAGCTCCGCTCCCGACAGATCCGGCAATCATCGTAGGCACGTATCCGGTCAATTGATCATGTCTGTTGAGCCCGGAAACGAAGAAGGATCCGCCGGGGCCATCGACCACGGTGAATTTGCGGTCCCTGTAAAGGACAGAGCAATTGTCGTATTTGCCAAATCCCAGCGTAAGCGCGATGTGTCCATTGCTGCTGATGACGCCTGCATATTCGATCTGACCATCGGATTCGCGAAGATCGGTTCTCACGAACCCGAGGCCGCATGAATCCAGTATTTCCCTCCGGTGAACAGGCAAGCGATGGCAAGAGCCAGCCATATCGGGTACATGCGATCCATTTGCGATCCCTCGAGTTGTTGTTTTCGTTCCCGGGTGGCGCGAATTCGCTTACCCGCCAGTGGCGCCCTGCATTTTTCTCAGCGCGGCATCGAGGCCTGAAAGGTCGCCGCTCAATCGCAGCTGTTCGCGCCCGTCTGATCCAAGGATCACGACAGCGGGCACTTGCTTGACCTGGAAGGCGCGGAAGGCGGTGCCCGATGCATCGAGCGCCAGCGGCATGTGCACGTCGTTCGCTTTCTGATATTCGTGCAGGTCGGCGTTGTTCGCCCACAGGCCCGAGGCAATGCCGAGGATTCGCAGGTCACTCCGTTTGGTCAGCTGCTCGCCCTTGAGGCGGGCTGCCCTGCATTGCGTCGAGGCTTCGGGACGGGAGTCCTTGAGATATCCCTCACACCAGGTCGACAGGAACATGAGCACGGTGGCCGTGTGCTTTGGATCCTTGAGGATGAAGTCCTGACCGGCCAGGGTTCTCATGGCGCGCGGCTTGCCTTCATGGATTGCATGCGATGCCGCGAACCTCGGGGCGTGCGAGCCCGGTCGTTCGATGGCAGCCAGTGCCTCATCCAGCGCCGCATCGGCCAGATGACTCACATACGCGATCCGGCCGTCGCGGGCGATCAGCACATGCTGCGGGGTGACGCGAAGGTTCAATGCGGAGGCCAGACGGCCATCGTCCATCACCAGCGGCATCTTCAATCCCTGGCGCTCGCGGTAGTTCTTCACCGCCTCGGTGGTTTCGTTGAAATTCGTGTTGACGGCGATGACCACAAGATCCTTCGGTGCGGTCTCGTACACATGCTTCAAATGCGGCATCTGCTGAAGGCAAGGCACACACCAGGTGGCCCAGAACTTGAGATACACCGGCCGCTTGCCGTAATACTGGCCAAGATCGATCTGTTGCCCATCGAGGGTGGTGAGCGTGAGTCTGGGCGCCGGCGTACCGATGAGCGCTTCACCCACCGCCAATGCGCGATCCTGTCCGGACACATCCGCGGCGTACGCCATTGGCAGGGGGAGGGCACAAAGCAGTGCGCAAAGTATCCGATTCACGGTCGGTGCACTCCTTTCCTGATTACAGCCCTGCCGGTACTTGCGGGGATAGTCCGGGGATCCTCGGTCCGAGTTGTCAATTTGCAATGCCATGACCCCGCACACGGCAGGGGCTCGTGCGGTGCCAGGCGCAGTCGGGTCGTGGCATTATTGGGACCGAGGCAGAGCGGCAAGACCACCTTGGCACGTGAATTGGTGCCGGGCGGATCCGCACGCTGTTTCGATCTCGGGAATCCTCGCAGTCTGGCTCGACTCGAGGAGCCGCAGATCGCACTGGAGGGTTTGCGCGGCGTGGTGGCGATCGATTCGGTCCCGGCCGTGCGGGCTACAGCGCCGACGACGCCCCCATCGCCGCGCAGCGGCATCGCGGCGCCTGGGCGGAAGGCGTGCTGTGGGTGGGCGAATATCGCGCACGCGCCTGACCGCGCACAGCTTTCACCGGGCCTGCATTCGAGCCCGCCGAATGCCTATCCCGGGACATGCCAGCCGATGACATTGTAGACGGCCAGGATTGCGCTCAATGCGAGGCCGCAGAGGCTGATCGTGAGCAGCGGACGATTCAAGTGACCGGCAACCCGCGACTTCAATGACACGATCAGCGTGCACGCGGCTCCCGCAAGTCCCAGGTTTGCCAGGATGACGAACGCGATCAGCCGGCCCGAGTGCCCGGCGTAGAGCAATTCCAGCATGCTGGTTCCCGAAGCGCGTCCGTACATTGCAACGGGCACCAGCGCAACGCCCGACAGGACCGTGAGCCATGCAAACGCCTGTCCTGCCGGCGATGCGCGCGACGATCGTCGGTAAAGCAGGGCGAGCGAGACGCAGCCACCGAGCAGCGCCGCCAGCGCGATGTAGACATGCAGGCGGGGATGCTGATACCAGCGGATGCGCGTGGCCGTGTACAGGCCGAGATCGGGAATGAGTACCATCGTACCGACCCGCGGGTCTTCCCGGATCACGGTTCTGTCACGGTTCGGAGCATCGAGCACGAATGCTCCGTTTCCTGCCGCTCGCCAGGGTTTGGCGCCGCCGATATCAAGACCTGCTGCACCCGTCGAGACAGGGAAAACGCTCGCACCCAGATAGAAAAGATCGCTGACGGATTCCGCGCTCGTGAAGGGCCGGCGGTCGAGCCGATACCAGCCCGCAACCGCAGGGTCGATTCCAGTGGCCGGGGGTGGCAGGGCGCGCCGTTCACCCAGGAAATGGTTCAGGAACGACTTGACGAAAAAATCGCCCGACAGTATCGCCGGTGATGGAGCCGAAGCAGTCCAGGGCATGAACAGCGCATGCAAATCGGTGCTGGTCGTGGGCCCGGGCGCCTCGCTCATGAGTGAGACAAAAATCCCGGTGTCGCGAGCCGGGATCAACGTCATCCAGCTGTGGAATCCCTCCCAGTTTCCGCCGTGCGCCACCGTCTGCAGGCCTGCCCAGTCGTCAAGGAAGAACACCATCGCAAGGCCGGTCGTGTCGGGCGCGTTGCCAGCCAGGCGCGTGTGCAGCATTCTGCGCACGGCGTCGCTGAAGACAGGCGCTTGTCCTGCCTGCACATCCGGGCTCTCGCCGAGTTGGGCGAGCATGTAGCGTGCCATGTCGCCGGCCGTGCTTGCGATGCTGCCCGCGGCGGCAATGGGTGGGTTGATGGCCGTGAACTTCGTCGGACGATACGTGCCGTCCGGAAGGATGGTGGCCGGTTTGCCGAGTGCGGCGGGCTCGTTGATGTCATCCATCAGGACCGTATGGCGCATGCCCACCGGCCCCAGGACACGCCGCTGCATGGCCTCTGCGATCCCAAGTCCCGTGACATCCTCCACGATGCGCCCGAGCACCGCGATGCCGAAGTTGGAGTACTCGACCCGTGTACCGGCCGGTCTGACATATGCAGGGCGCAGTGAGTCGAAAACCGCTGCGGGTGGATGGGTGGCAACCGGCCTGTCCGAGCCGATGAAGTAGAACTCATCCTCGAATCCCGCGGTATGCGTCAGCAGATGGCGCAGAGTGATCGGGACTCCGTCATTGTCAGGAAGCCGGTAATCACTCAGGTACTTGTTGGCGGGGTCATCCAGTGACGCGATGCGGCCTTCCTCCACGAGCTGGGCGATCATGGTGGCCGTGAAGGTCTTGGTGATCGAACCGATCCGGAACTGGGTGCGCTCCGGGTCCACGGGTTCCGGGTGGGTAAAGTCAGCGCGACCATAACCCTTCGAGAAAATGATCCTGCCATTGGCCACCACGCTGACGGTCGCTCCCGAGAACTGATGCCGCGCCAGAGCCTGCGGGAATGTCTCATTGGCCCAGCTGGTGACACTGGCGGCGTCGATCGGGGGCTGGAGTGGTGTCGCCGCAAGTCCCGCAGAAGGCATTGCGGTGACGGCCAGGAGGGCCCCGAGGCAGGTGCTGTGGCGTTTGGTGAGCATTTTCGGTATTTTCCCCATCTGGCAGTTTTCTCTATATGGAAATATCTTGCACCGGCAAACCATGATCACGGACCGTACTCCGAACGCCGTCAGCGCGCCTCTCCCGGAGGACGTGTCGCGCGAGCATCCCTCGGCAATCGGTGCCCGGATCCGCCAGTTGCGGCGCGCCCGTCACTGGACGCTGAAGCGGCTGGGCGAAGCGACCCAGATTCCGCTTTCTACCCTGTCGAAGGTGGAAACCGGGAGCATTTCCCTCAACATCGAGAAACTCCTCAAGGTGTGCGCCGCGCTGGGTGTCGATGTCATGCAGCTCGTGGCGCCGAACGAAGGCTCCACCATGACACGCGAGGCCGGTACGGTGGTGACCGGGCGGCGCAGTCTGACTCTCAAGGGCCAGGCACGCCGGGTCGAAACCGACATGTCGGTCTACGAACACCACGCCAGCGACTTCCTCCGGCGAAAACTCCAGCCTTCCGTTCTCGAGGTCAAGGCGGGGCACACGCCGGAACTGATCCGCCATCAGGGCGAGGAATTCATCTACGTGCTGCAGGGAACGGTGGAATTCATCAGCGAATTCTACGAGCCCACCGTCCTTCGGGCCGGTGAAAGCATCTACATCGATTCCTCGATGGCGCACAACCTGCGTGCAATCGGCAACAAACCTGCGCGCGTTATCAATGTGATGACGAGTCCTGCGCACGAGGTTCATTCAAAGCGCCGCGGAGAATAGTCGTCGACCGGCAAGGCCGGCAGGCGACCATCGATCAGATCGGTGAGCAGCCGCGCCGAACCGTCTGCCATGGTCCAGCCGAGATGGCCGTGACCCGTATTCACGAAAAGACCGGCCGGGCCACAGGGCCCGATGCATGGCACACCATCGGCGCTCATGGGGCGCAGCCCTGCCCAGGGCGTTACCGTGCCCGAAAGCAGGCGGTCAGCATGACGCGGCAATACCGAGCGGAGCAGGCGACGGAGATTGTCGATACGCGCCACGGACGGTCGCGTATCGAAGCCGGTGAATTCTGCAGTGCCCGCGATCCGGATCTGGTCCCCGAGAGGAGTGACAGCTGCGTGCAGGGCGTCATCCACGACGGGAATCCGCAGTGAGGGCAGGGGACCGGCTGTTGCAGAATCGCAGGTGAGCGAATAGCCCTTCACCGGGACGACTGGCAGTCTGATGCCAATATCGCGCAGAAGCGCTGCCGAATGACAGCCGGCGGCAACGACGAGTGCGTCTGCATCGATTTCGCCCTCACTGGTTTTCAGCGCATGGATCTTGCTGTCCGCGATGATTCCGGTGGCATGCATCCCGAAGCTGAAATGTACCCCCTGCCGCTCCGCGGCTTCACTGAGTGCTTCGGTGAATTTCCGCGCGTCACCGGCCTCGTCGCCTGGAAAATGAAGGGCGCCGGAAAGATCGTCTTCGATGCCGGCCAGGGCGGGCTCCAGGGCGATGGCCTGGGTGGCATCGAGTGGGCGGACTTCGGCTGCAGAGCTGTACTCCCGGGCCTTGCGAGATCCCGCTTCGAATGACTCCCGGTCGCGGTAGATCTTCATGGTGCCGTGCGTGGTGGCACCGTATTTCAGATGCTCCGTGCGCCGCAATGCATCCATGCCGTGAACGCTGTACGCGGCGAGTCTGAGATTGCACGCCGTGTTTTCGGCATAGCGACTGGAGGTCGATGCGCTGAGGAAACGCAGGCCCCAGGACAGAAGGGAGGGGATCGCGTGCGGCCGGAGCAGGAGCGGCGCATCAGTGTCTCCCATGGATCGAACCAGGTGCTTCCAGAAGCCTGGCGCGTTCCAGGGATCGGCCATGCTGGGCATGAGCAAGCCGCCGTTGGCCCAGCTTGCGCCCCGGGCGACGGCCGGTTCCTGCTCGATGACGGTCACCGCATGGCCTGCCTGCCGCAGCCGGTAGGCGGACGTGACGCCGATCAGGCCTGCGCCGACCACTACGATATGCATTCGACCTTGTTCCCGTCGCTTGTCAGGTACGAAAATTTAGCATGAAATTTTCATATATGATAATTTTCGACCATGAGATGCTTCATGGCTTTTCTGGCGCACGAGACCAATTCGTTCTCGCCCATCCCGACGGATCTGTCGAGTTTCGGGGAGGCCGGAATCTACCGGCCAGCGGTGGGCCCGCCCGACCAGCACATCTCCCTGCTCAAAGGGGTGGCCGATTTCTACGCGGAAGCAAAGCGCCGCAACGACGTGGCGGTCGTTGGCTTGTGTGCAATCGCCCAACCGAGCCTGCCCTGCCGGCGCAACGACTACGAGTCCCTGCGCGACGAGATACTCGAGGGCCTTCGTGCCGCGATGCCGGTCGACATGGTGCTTCTCATGCTGCATGGTTCGATGATGGCGCAGGGCTATGACGATTGCGAAGGGGATGTGCTGAAGCGGGTACGTGAGATCGTCGGGAGCAAGGTACCGGTGGGTGTCCTGCTCGATCTGCATTGCAACATCACGCCGACGATGGTCTCCAATGCCACTGCCATCAAGGCCTGCAAGGAATATCCGCATACAGATTTCGCCGAGCGTGCACGCGAGTTGTACGAGATCATCGCCGCGACGGCGCAGGGACGGATCCGGCCGGTCATGGAGTTTGTCCGTGTACCCATGCTCGGGCTGTTCCAGACGACTCGCGAGCCCATGCGAAGCTTTGTCGATGGCCTGCTCGATCGCGAGCGGGAACCCGGAGTCCTGTCGATCACGCTTGCGCACGGGTTTCCCTGGTCCGACTTTCCGGGCGCCGGCGCCGGGGTCATTGCGGTCACCGACAACGATCCGGGAAAGGCACGCAAGCTGGCGGACAGTACCGCCAGGGAGTTCTTCGCGCTGCGCTCGAGGGCCCAGGTGCCCTTGCATGACATGGCCTCGGCGATCGACGAAGCGCTCAGGCACGAATCAGGCACGGTGGTCATTGCCGACATGTCGGACAATCCAGGGGGAGGAGCGCCGTCAGACTCCACCTTTCTGATCCGGGCGCTGCTGGAAAGAAAGGTCCGCGATGTGGTCGTCGGACTGGTATGGGACCCGGTCGCCGTACGGATCGCATTCGCAGCCGGGGAGGGTGCGCACATTGCGATGCGCATCGGAGGCAAGCTGGGACCCTCCTCCGGCATTCCCCTCGATGTCGATGCGACGGTGCTTCATCTGCGCACCGATGCCATGCAGCCGCATATAGCGGACGGTTATCCCGTGGAACTCGGACGCACCGCCGTCATCGAAGCTGAGGGTGTCAGCATCGTGCTGAACGAGATCCGTCAGCAGCCATTTCATCCCGGAGCATTCGCCGCGGCCGGCATCGATGTCTGGCAGAAGCGCATCGTGGTGGTGAAGTCCTCTTTTCATTTCTATGCGGGCTTTTCGGAACGTGCGGCTGCAATCATCTATTGCGACGCTCCCGGAACCCTCAACAATGACGTGACCCAGCGTCCCTATCGACGGCTGTCCCGACCGATCTGGCCGCTCGATGACGTGTCGATGCCGGAAATCTGATGAGCGCCCTGATCATCATCGGGGTCATCGCGCTGCTGCTGGCCGGTGGGGTCGCGCTTGCCTACGTGATTGGCGCGGCCGCGGTCGTGGCATTCCTTGCCGTGGGTCGCGCCGAGTATCTCGCGGTCATTCCGCAACGCATGTTCAGCCAGATGGACGTGTTTGCCATCATGGCGATGCCGCTGTTCATCTGGGCCGGCGAGTTGATGAACCGCAGCGGCATCACGCGCGCCCTGATCGATCTGTCCATGCTCCTGGTGGGGCGTGTGCGCGGAGGCCTGGGTCACGCAAGTGTCCTCACCTCGGTGTTCTTCTCGGGGATCAGCGGTTCCGCTGCGGCGGATATTGCGGCGCTCACCAATACATTCGTCGGCCAGATGGAAAAGCGCGGGTACGACCCGGTCTATGCAGGGGCTCTGACCGCGGCGGCCTCGGTGATCGGCCCGATCATTCCGCCATCGATCATTTTCATCCTGTACGGAGCCATCCTGTCCACCGATGTGGCGGCGCTTTTTGCCGCCGGCATGATTCCCGGACTGCTGATCGCCGTGGCCCTGATGGTGATCAATGCCTGGATCGCGCACCGCGAGGGGCATCCGGGCGGAACCGCTGCGGACATCCCCGATTGGCGGCCAACGCTGAAGATGGCGCTTCCCGCCCTGGTGCTTCCGGCGGTGATTCTGGGCGGCATCGTCTTTGGCGTCATGACGCCGATCGAGGCTGGCGCGGTTGCGGTCGCCGCCTCGGTGGTGTTCGGAATATGGTCACGGGAGCTTACGCGGGCGGAGTTCGTGGAATCCGTTCAGCGCACGGTCGTGTTGAGCGGCGTGATATTCATCTTCCTGGCCGCAGGATCGCTGATCAGCTACCTGGTCGCGCTGAGCCAGTTCGGTGATCATGTGGCCGCATTCGTCCAGTCATTCGGCCTTTCCGGAGTCTGGTACCTGCTGCTGCTGATGGCGGTGTTCCTCGTCCTCGGGATGGGGGTCGATACCATGATCTCGCTTACGCTGGTAGCACCGCTCCTCATTCCCGTGGCGATCCAGCAGGGCGTACACCCTGTCGCACTCGGCATCATGGTCTGCCTGAACCTCACGCTTGGACTGATCATTCCGCCCATGGGCGGCGCCATCATGATGGTCGCGTCCATTACCGGGCAGGGTTACTGGGCGCTGTGCAAGCGCATCATGCCGTTCGTGTTTGCCGAACTCGTGGTGCTGGTGCTCATCGTCCTGTTTCCGGACCTGTCGCTGGCCTTGCCACGCTGGCTCGGGATGCTGCGATGAGACGGCGCGATTTTGCGTTGCTGCTGTTGGGTGCGGCGATTGCACCTCCGGCCGCGCGATCGGCTGAAGTCCGGGAAATCAAGATCGGAATGTCCACGCCGCTCGATGCCCGGCGCAACGGCTCGTACGTGTGGATCAAGACCCTGGCCAGCGCGATCGAAAGCGACGATGTGCAGGTAAGG
The DNA here is from genome assembly GCA_044226785.1 of Steroidobacteraceae bacterium. Taxonomy (GTDB): domain Bacteria; phylum Pseudomonadota; class Gammaproteobacteria; order Steroidobacterales; family Steroidobacteraceae; genus TMP-86. The sequence continues at coordinate 20,382 of JBGAGK010000013.1, forward strand.
GTGTATCCGAACAGCGCCCTTGGCGGCGAGAAGGAGCGGATGGACCAGGTCTCCATTGGCCTGCTCGAGGTCAACGAGACGGGTGGCGACGAGCTTGCGCGTCTGTCGCCGCTGTTCCATGCCATGCGTCCGTTCGAGATCGAGTCCTATGACCAGATGAGCCGTCTGATCGAGGACACGCCATTCCTTGCCGAGGTGAACCAGGACCTGGCAAACAACGACCTGATCCTGCTCGATCTCGCCTACACGGGCGCCATGGTGGGTCTGTTCACCCGCGGCAAGCCGGTATACCGCATCGAGGATCTGCGCAGCCTTCGATTGCGCATCATCAGTGCGGACGATCTGAACCTGCTCGCCGCCTGGCATGTGCATGGCGTTCGGGTGGCATGGGAGGAAGTGGCGCAGGCATTGCAGACGGGCATGGTCGATGCCTATCTGAACCCGCCGATCGTCGCGGTCATGTTTGGTCATGGAAGTGTCCTGAACTATTTCACGAATCTGCGCCTGGGACCCTCCGCGCGCTGCATCGTCGCCTCGCGCCGCTGGTACGACAGCCTCGATCCGCAGTTCAGGAAGACCTTCGATGCCGGCGTTCGCCAGGCACGTGCCGCCAATCGTGCATGGACAATGGCAGCCATTCCCCGTGAGCGGGCCCTGCTCGAGAAGACCGGTATCAAGTGGCTCGAGATCGACCCGGCGGCGCGCACGGAATGGCGCGAGTTGACCCGCCACATCAAGCGCACGCGATGGGAGACGCCGGAAGCCGAAGCGCGCCTGAAGGCGATGCTCGATTCCACGCGGGATCGGGGCAGGGCAGGAGGGATGCCGTGATCGCAGCCTTGGACCAAAGGCTCACGGAACTGTCGCGGGTGCTGGACCGGGCTTGCACCCTCATTTCATTCGTTGCATTGCATGTCATGCTTCTGTCGGTGCTCCTGCAGGTCGTGGCGCGGTACATATTCAATTCGCCGCCCGCGTGGACCGAGGAACTGGCCCGATACGCCATGATCTGGGCTGCCATGACAGGTGCGGCCATGGCCTACTATCGCGGCGCCGATCCGGTGATGAGACGGTTCGATACCCGGGGGCTGCCTGGACGGATGCTGTTGACGAAATCGATCGAAGCCGCCGCCGTGCTGACCCTGGCGGCGCCGGTTCTGTACTACGCGCCGAGCTTCCTCGAGCGGCACGCTCACCGGATTACCGAGACGCTGGAGTGGAACAGCGCGGCCGTGGTCGTGATCATTCCGGCCAGTTTCACCATCATTGTCATCCACCTGGCCGCGCGCTATGTCCACGCGCTGCACCAGTACCTGGACCGCGGCAAACGAATCCCAAGGCTGCATTCATGATCATTCCGTCCCTGCCACCCTACGATCTCGCCACGAAACTGGTCACCCGATCCATCAGCTTCGAAAATCCGACCGGTGCGCCGGGTGCGGGAGGGCAGGCGGTCAGTCCGCTGGGTCCAGGCCGGAAAGGCTCGGCCGTGCGCCATGTGCACCCCGGGGAGTCGATCGTGCTTGCGGACATTCGGGGCTCCGGCACGATTCGCCACATCTGGGCCACCACGCACGCCAGGCCCGAAATGTTGCGCGGCTGCCTGATCCGCATCTGCTGGGATGACCAGTCGCACCCCTGTGTCGAGGCGCCGCTGGGCGACTTCTTCGGTTTTGCGCACGGGCGCACGAATGCCTTCCAGAGCTGTGCGCATTCGGTGGGTGGCGCACTGGGCATGAACATCTGGCTGCCGATGCCGTTTGCGCGCCGGGCACGCGTGGAACTGTGCAATGAATCCCCGATGCGCCTGCCGTTCTTCTACCAGATCGATTACACGCTGGGTGATGAGCATCCGGCGGGGTTTGGCCGGTTGCACGTGCTGTTCCGCCGGGAGAATCCGACAACTCCAGGGCGTGATTTCGAATTGCTTCCGGAGAGGCGGGGCCGCATCCGTTTCCTGGGAAGCGTGATCGGCGTGAGACCTCTCGATCCGCGCTGGTGGGGGGAGGGCGAGATGAAGGCCTGGATCGACGGTGATGAAGCTTTCGCGACCATCGTCGGTACGGGTACCGAGGATTACGTGGGTCTGTCATGGGGCATCCAGGCCAATGCCTTCCTTTACCACGGCGCCAGCTGGCGTGAGCATGATGATGCGACGACGACCGGTGCCGTCTCGATCTATCGCTGGCACCTTCCGGATCCACTGCTGTGCGAGCGAAAGATGCGGGTGGCCATTCAGCAGATTGGCCACTCGCCCACCGGCAATGCACGCTCGATCGCCGACTACATGGCGGAGTTGTACGAGCGCCAGGACGACTGGTCCTGCGCGACCTTCTGGTACGAGGCGACGCCATCCGGGCCGCTGCCCGCCATTCCGGACGCGGCCACGCGCCTCAAGGATTTGCCCGCAGCATCCTGAACCGAATTGGGGGGATCATGACTGACACCATTCATCTGTTCTGGCCTGGCGACTACCGGCCGCGCCCGAATGAACTCGCGCTGCCTCTGGTGGAGGAGTCGACCCGGCAGATCGAGCGTGCGCTCGACCGTCTCGGCCGCCGTCACCGGCGCGTCACCGGCATGCTGACCCGGCCGCACGAAGCAATCGAAGCGCTTGGGCCCATCGAAGAGCCCCTGATCGGCGTGTATGCCCACTGGGTGTATGGGCCGCATACGACCGACGGTGTCGTGGGCAGGGACACGCCACTGCTGCTTGCGAGCAATTTCTCCGGCACATGGCCAGGCCTGGTCGGCCTGCTGAATACGGCGGCATGTCTGGAGAGCGTCGACCGGCGTGCAAGCCGTGTCTGGACCGATGCAGAGGACTGGAGCCTGGATGCGGTGTTCATGGAGCGCCTCGCCACCTGGTGTGAACAGGGCGAAGTGCGATATCCCGTCCACGCACTGCACGAGCCGGGGGAGATCCCTGCCAATGCGGCGACGCTGGCGGGCCAGGTGTACGAGGAGTTCCGGCGCAGTCGCGCGCTCGTGCTGATGCTCGGCGACACGTCGATGGGCATGATCAACGGCTACCTGGGTCCGCGCTGGCTGAACCGGGTGGGCTTTGCCGAGCACAAGGTGGACCAGGCCTGGATCATCGAACGCGGCAGGGACATCGACGAGCGCCGGATCGACGACGCGCTGCACTTCGTGCGTGACAAGGGAGTGGTGTTTCATTACGGCATCGAAAACGCCCAGGACTACGATGTGCATGCCACGCGGGAGCAGCTGCGGGACTATCTCGCCGTTCTGGACCTCGCCTCGGAGTTTCGCGCCGATTGCATCGGCTGGCAGTACCAGCTGGGACTGATCCGCTCGCGTCCGCCATCGGACTTCGCGGAGGGACTGTTCAATTCGACCTGCCGGCCTGAGTCGAACGGCGACACCATCGTCGATGCGACGGAAGCCGACCAGGGCAATGTGCTGCCGATGGAAATGATGAAGAGGCTCCTCAAGGCCAAGGGCCTGCACCAGGCCGTGTTCTTCCACGATATCCGCTGGGGCGGAAGTCACGAAGGCCGGTTTCTCTGGGTCCTGCTCAACTCGGGATCCAGCGGAGCCTACGCCTTCAATCACGATCCGGACTCCCTGCGCGGCGTGCATTCCTGGCGCCAGCCCTCCACCTATTTTCCGGTGCCGGGCGGCACGTTCGCCGGCGAGAGCCTTGCGGGCGGCATCACCTGGTCGCGCGCCTACCTTCGAGGAGGGGAGCTGTGGATGGACATCGGTCGAGGCAGCGTCGTCAGCCTGCCTCCCGAGAAGCGTGATTCGTGGTGGAAGAGCACGACGCGCGAGTGGCCACTCATGGTGGCCGACCTCGGCATCGGGCGCGACACCCTGATGGCGCACTACTGGAGCAATCACGTCGCGGTGGCCTATGGTGACATCTTTCACGAGATGGCCGACCTGAGCCGGCGTCTCGGATTCAGGGTGCGGATTCTCGAGGAGCGCAGCTGACATGCCTGGGTACGTCATCGGGGTCGATGGCGGCACCGAGAGCCTGCGCGCAGGGGTTTTCGACCTGCAGGGCAATGCGCTCGCGTTCGAGTCGACGGCATACCAGACCACGTTTCCGCAATCCGGCTGGGCCGAGCAGCAGCCGGCCGAGTGGTGGAGCGCACTGGGCCGTTCGGTGCGCGGGGCGGTGCAGGCTTCGGGCGTGGCCCCGGCGGACATCGGTGCAATGGCCGTCGATACCACCTGCTGTTCGGTGGTCGCACTGGATGAGTGCGGCACGGCCCTGCGCCCTGCCATGATCTGGATGGACGTGCGCTCCCAGGCCCAGGCGCAGCGGGTGGCAGCCACCGGGGATCCGGCGCTTGTGATCAACGGGAACGGGCGCGGCCCGGTGTCGGCCGAATGGATGTTGCCCAAGGCGGCATGGCTCAAGGCGCACGAACTGCGCACGTTCAATGCAGCAGAGACGATCTGCGAATACCAGGACTACCTGAACCTGCACCTGACCGGCCGATGCGTTGCGAGCCTGAACAATCTGTCGGTCCGCTGGCACTACAGGGCCCGTGATGGGGGCCTGCCCAGGAGTCTGCTTCAGGCGATGGACATGCCCGAGCTGGCCGGGAAGTGGCCGCAGGAGGTGCTGCCACCGGGAGCGCCGATAGGGCCGCTGACTGCGGAGGCGGCGGTTCACCTTGGACTCGCCCCCGGCACCCTCGTGGTGCAGGGTGGGTCGGACGCCTCGGTGGCCATGATCGGCATGGGCGTGGTCGATGCGGGGTCCATGGCGTTGGTCACCGGCTCATCGCACCTCCAGCTCGGATTGAGCACGCAGGCCTTTCATGGCGCCGGCATCTGGGGCACCTACGCCGATGCCGTGATTCCCGGGCTTCACCTCGTCGAAGGCGGGCAGACATCCACCGGCTCGGTGGTGAACTGGTTCCGGACACTTGCTGGCCGTGATGCAAGTTACGAGGAATTGAGTCGGGAGGTGGCGGCAGTACCGCCCGGCAGCGAGGGCGTGCTGGTGCAGGAGCATTTCCAGGGCAATCGCACGCCACACACCGATCCGCTGTCGCGCGGGGCGATCACGGGACTTTCCCTGCGCCATCAGCGGGGTCACCTGCTGCGCGCCATCATGGAAGCTGTCGCGTACGGGTCGCGCCTCATCATCGAGACCATGCGCACCAATGGTTGTGTCGTGGAGGGCCTGACGGTGGCGGGCGGAGTTGCCAGGTCCGACGTCTGGCTGCAGATCCATGCCGACATTCTCGGCATGCCATTGAGTCTGGTGCATACGACCGAGGCGGCGTGCCTCGGCAGCGGCATCCTCGCGGCGGTCGGCGCCGGTGCATTCGCGAGCATCCCGGATGCGGCGCGGACCATGACCCGCATCGTGCGGGTCGTCGAGCCGGGGCAGTCGGGAGCCATCTACGACGAGCATTTCCAGCGCTATTGCAGGCTGTATTCCGCGCTGAGGTCGATCGTCTGAGCCCTTGCATGTCCGGGACGATATCGAGCGAGGCGGCTGCGGCGATAGCGACGATGGAGGCGAAGATCGCAGGTGCGGACGATCTGCCGGCACCGGATGACCAGGCGGGCTGGGATGAGATCTTCGGGCGTCAGGAAGCCGCCGTCGGCGCGCTCAATGCACGGACGCTCGAGCGCTACAGCCCGGGGCTTCGCACCCGACAGGTGGCCGGCGTGGACATCGTGGTCGTCACACCGGTGGGTGCCGCGGCGACTGGCGCGCGGATCATCTTTCTCCATGGCGGCGGCTATGCCCTGTTTTCGGCGCATTCAAGCCTGTTCGCCTCCGTGCCGCTCGCGCATGACCTGGGGCTCGAACTCTGGTCCATCGATTATCCGCGCGCGCCCCGCTCGAAAGCCGATACCACGGTTCCCTGCGTGACCCGCGTGCTTGCTGCCCTGCTGGCTGATGCGGGCGAGGTCCTGCTCGTCGGAGACTCGGCCGGTGGCGGCCTTGCACTGGCAGCAACGCTTGCATTGAGGGCAGGCGGGCCGAGGCCTCGCGCGTTGGCCCTGTGGTCACCCTGGTGCGATGTCACTGCAGCAGGCGCGAGTCATCGCTGGCTCGCGGCAGCCGATCCGGTCCTTCGCTATCCGGGCAGTCTGGAGCGGGCTGCACTGGCCTACGCGCCCTCGCAGCGCCACGGCGATCCGGATGTTTCGCCGATCCACGCCCGCTATGACGCGACGTTTCCGCCGACCCTGATCCAGTGCGGGACGCGCGAAATCCTGCTGTCCGATTGCGTCAGGCTGTACCGGCGTCTGGACGAGGCTGGATGCCCGGTACAGCTGGATGTCCATGAGGGGATGCCGCATTCGTTCCAGGCGATTGCGCCGGAGCTGCCCGAATCGGCCCGTGCACGGCGGAAGGTGTCCCGATTCTTCGAGGCTGCCGTCTCGCGCGCGTTGCGCTGATGCGACACCCATTCCATGGTTGACAAATCCACGCAATATGATATTTCTGTCGCGAGAATTTCTCATGACAGAAAAATACTGCCATATTGTGTCAACAGGGGAAAATATAATGAAGCCGTTTTCAAGATGGGTGTTTCAGGCGGCGGGAGCCCTTCTGGTCGCGCCATGGTGCGGTGTGACGATTTCAGTGGCGGCAGACAATGCAGCAACCGAGATCGACGAGGTGGTCGTGACGGCATCCCGTCGCGCCGAAACGTTGCAGGATACGGCACTGGCCGTTTCCACGGTTGATCCGCAGACCCTGGCTTCAGGCGGCCTCACGACACTGCAGGATGTCGTGAACTATTCGCCAGGCGTCTATTTTCATGGAGGCAGTGCGCCGACCGACAACGGCATCACCATGCGCGGCGTTTCGACTTTCACCTCGGCACCGACGGTCGGTGTCTATATCGATGACGTGCCGATCGGTTCCGGCAACGGATCCGCCGATGGTGCGTCATCGATGCTGGACGTGATGAAGGCCGGCATGGAGCGGGTCGAGCTGATCAAGGGGCCCCAGGGTACGCTTTATGGTGCCTCGTCGATGGGCGGCCTGATTCGCTATGTGACACCTGATCCGTCGAAGGGCGAATTCGGTGGATCGGTCAGCGCGGATTTTGGAGCCATTGATCACGGCGGTTCCTCTGAGCGGTATACCGGCCGGCTGAAGGCGCCGATCGTGGCAGACCGGTTCGGAGTCAGTCTGTCGGGCTACTACGAGGATGTCGGCGGATTCATCGACCGGATTCCCTCGTCGGCCAGTGGCGCCGCCCAGGACGTGAATGGCTACAAGAACTACGGAGGCATGCTGAAGCTGTCAGGGAACATCACTGACCGGTTCAGTGCATCGCTCCTGGGTTTGCGCGACAAGACGACATTCAACGGCCGCAATATCATCGCGCTCAATGGTCCGCCGTTCGTCCCTGCAGACGGACGATTCGATACCGATACGGCGTATTCGGTCGACGTGAGCAAGTTCTGGCTGTTGGCGGGAACCCTGAACTACCAGTTCGATTTTGCCAACCTGATCTCCTCGACCAGCTACCAGGAGCGGCTTGTAACCTCGACGACGGACCTGGTCGCGGATTTCGGACCATTGGTGGCACTGTTCTGCGAGTGCACGGTGAACAACGCCCCGTTCACGGGATCCACTTCGACCGACCGCTTCGTCCAGGAAGTCCGGCTCGTCTCGCGCGAAAAGCCGCGAGCGGCGGGCAACATCGACTGGAGCATCGGCGCCATCTATTCGGATGAAAAGAGCGGAAATGGCCAGCGTCTTGCAGGCCTGCCGACGAACTTCGTCCTTCTGGACGTGAACATTCCGTCGAAGCTCGAGGAAACGGCCGGATTCGGCAACGTGACGTACTATTTCACGCCAAGGTTCGACGTGACAGCCGGCCTGCGCGTGGCCAAGGTCAAGGCCTCGCTTGCCATCACTGACGGCCCGAAAATCCTGCTCGGTGACACGCCTCCGACGTATGCAAACGACACCGTCGATACGTACAGCTTCTCGGCGCGCTATCGCCCGATGGATTCGCTTTCCTTCTACGCGCGTGTGGCGAGTGGCTATCGCCCGGCCGCAGCCAACCTGCCGCTTCGTGACGTCAATGGCAACAACGTGGCGCCGGTGATGGTCAAGTCCGATACGCTCTGGAGCTACGAGGCAGGCGCCAAGGGCTACGTGGGCGAAGGTCGGCTTACCTATGATGTTGCGGCCTGGTGGCTCAAATGGAAAGACCTGCAGGCCCGGATCTATGTCAATGGTGCCATGACGGGCGGCAATGCCAACAGCAACGTGACAGCATACGGATTTGAAGGTGCGCTCGGCTACACACCGATCCATGATTTCAAGATCACGGCAAGCCTCGCTTACACGCACAGCACGCTGGACAGTGACGAGACATCTTCCTTTGGCGCAGTTGCGGGCGAGAAACTCCCCGGGGTGCCACAGTGGACCTGGGCCCTGCGTGGGGATCGGTCATTTGCCTTCGAAAGCGGAACGGTGCTGACCGTCGGCCTCGGGCTTCGCTACACGGGCAACGAGGGGACGGGGTTCAGGGGTGGCATGGGTTCGGATGGCACGGAAATCACGCCCCTGATCTACAACTTCCAGTTGGACAGCAATCTTCTTACCGATCTTCGAGCGAGCGTGAAGCACGGCAGGTTCGGTGTCTCGGCTTACGCCACCAACCTGTTCGACAAGTACGGATACTCGAGTGGTACGGCACGCCCGGCGGTGGGTTTCATTCGAGCCACAGCCAGCGTCATCCAGCCTCGTACGGTTGGAGCAATCCTGACCTACGATTTCTGAGTGCGACATGAGATGGGGCATCACTGCCCATGGGCTGGGGTTCATCGTCCTCCTGGCGGTGAACCTCAGCAGGGCGGGGGCGGGGACTGCCCCTGCCCATTTCGATGAGGTTGCCCCGTGCCCGTTTCCGACAGGCGCGGTTCCGGAATCCAGGCTGACCTGCGGCTATCTCGATGTGCCGGAGACGCGGGGAAAACGGAACGGGCAACGCCTGCGACTGCCGGTCGTGCGTATCCGTGCCGAAAAATCCGGAATGCATGACGATCCGGTGGTGTTTCTGCACGGCGGGCCCGGGGCGGCTCCGCTCGAATCAGGAAGGACCATCGAACGCTTCGCAGCGCATCCGTTTGCGGCCAGCCGCGACATCGTTCTTTTCAATCAGCGGGGCTCGGCTCAGACGTTGCCGCCGCTTGCCTGTCATGCCCTGAACCCTTCCCTGGGAACCCTGTTTACCGAAGCCATCGATTTCGACACACGGAATGACCGCATCGCCGCGGCTGCACGGCAGTGCCTGAACGAAGTTGCGGCGGCGGGGCGGGATCTGTCTTCGTACGGGGCAATGCAGGCCGCTGCCGACCTGCGCGACCTGCGTGAAGCGCTGGGCATCAGGCACTGGAACATTCTCGCCGTGTCGTACGGCACATTGATCGCGCTGGAGGCTGCGCGCATCGACGAGCGCGGAATACGGAGCCTGATAATGGATTCAGTCGTCTCGCCGCAGAGCGACCTGTTCATGAGTGAAGGCGCGCGCAACTTCTCGGCAGGGCTGGACAGCCTGCTTGAGAGTTGTGTGGCGGATGCCGCCTGCGCTGCGGATTTTCCTGATCCCGGCGGACAGTTGAGAGAGGTGATCGGGAGACTGAAGAAGCAACCGGTGACCGTCACCGTCGCAGGTCCGGGAGTCGAGGGGCGGATCGACATGGTCGTCAACTGGTACGATTTCCTCGGGGGCATCCACTGGATGTTGTACAACGCGCAGACGCTGCGGATGGTGCCCTTGCTCATCGACCGTACCTGGCGTGGTGACTATCGCACGCTTGCGTATGTGATGGACCATGTATTTCCAGCGCTGCGAAACGGTGCATCGGCTCCGACACCGGCGTTCCTTGCCTTCGTGTGCCAGGATCAGTATGTGGGCAGGACCCCGCGCCGGCAGGTGTCCTCGAATGCGGCCTATGGAGGGTTTTCGATCACCTCGTTCATGACCAGGGCATGTGCAGGAATCCCGAGGGATTTCCGCGCAGGCCTCCCGCCGGTGCGGTCCAGGCTGCCGGCGTTGTTGCTCTCGGGACGGTTTGATCCCATGACCCCGAAGGTCTATGCGCAACAAGTGGCGGCTGATCTGCCGAATTCGACCCTGGCCATCATCGGTGACAGTGGCCACTCGACGCTCAGTGACTTCAAGGCCTGCCAGACCCGCCTTGCCCTGGCTTTCATCGATACGTTGAGTGCCTCGTCCCCATGCCTTTCTTCTCCGGCACACCCGGTCTTCCTGCGAAGCGTCGAGGACCTGCAGCGCATCCGGTGACCGGCTCAGCCCGTTGCGCGGCGTTGCCGAAGGAAGGGCCCGAGAATGCCGGCCGTGTGGCTCTTTCCGGCCCTGCGCGTCACGGTTTCGGGTGCGCCCTGCGCCACGATGCGCCCACCGCCTTCCCCGCCCTCGGGGCCGAGGTCGATGATCCAGTCCGCCTCGGCCATCACGTCCAGGTTGTGCTCGATCACCACCACGGTGTTGCCGGCATCGACCAGCCGGTGCAGCACGCGAATGAGTTTTTCCACATCGGCCATGTGCAGTCCGACGGTCGGCTCGTCCAGGACATACAGGGTGTGCGCGCCTTCACGCGCCGCGCGGTCGCGACCCACGAGGTCGGTGCGCACCTTGGCCAGTTCGGTCACCAGCTTGATGCGCTGGCTCTCGCCGCCCGACAGGGTCGGACTCTGCTGGCCCAGGGTGAGGTAGCCCAGGCCCACGTCCTTCAGCAGGGTCAGCGCATGGTGGATGCTGTCGTGGCTTGCGAAGAATTCCACCGCATCGTCCACGTTCATGGCGAGCACATCGCCGATGCTCTTTCCCCTGAGCAGGACCGACAGGGTCTCGGGGTCGAAGCGCCTGCCGGCGCAGACATCGCACATCACCCGCACGTCGGGCAGGAAGTTCATCTCGATGCGTTGCATGCCCTGGCCTTCGCAAGCTTCACATCGGCCGCCTGCGGTGTTGAAGGAGAAGCGGCTGGCGGTGTAGCCGCGCAGCCGGGCTTCATTGGTGCCGGCGAACAGGCGGCGGATGTTGTCCCAGAAGCCGATGTAGGTGGCGGGGCACGAACGCGGTGTCTTGCCGATGGGTGTCTGGTCCACTTCGAGAATCCGTGAAAGGCCCTGCCAGCCCGTGATGCCGGCACAACCGGTCAGCCGTGGCGCGCCTTGCCGTCTGTGTCCGACCAGGGCGAGCAGGTTGGCCAGCAGCACGTTGCGCGCCAGAGAGGATTTTCCCGAGCCGGAAACTCCGGTGATCACGCTCAGCCGACCGAGAGGAATGTGTGCATCCACATTGCGCAGGTTGTGCAGGGATGCGTCCTGGATTTCGATGCGGGGTGTATCGCTTCTCACGGCGCGGCGAGGCGAGAGCGGATGCAACAACGGCTGCGACAGGAACCGGCCGGTGATCGAAGTGGGCTGCTTCGAAAGTTGCACGGCCGTACCCTGGGCAACCACGCAACCTCCGAGCGTGCCGGCCCCCGGCCCCAGGTCGATGACCCGGTCGGCCCGCCGGATGGTGTCCTCGTCATGCTCCACCACCACCAGCGTGTTGCCCTTGGCGCGCAATCGATCGAGCGTGTCCAGCAGCACGCGATTGTCGCGCGGGTGCAGGCCGATGGTGGGCTCGTCCAGCACATAGCACACGCCTTGCAGGTTCGAGCCGAGCTGCGCGGCGAGGCGGATGCGCTGTGCTTCGCCACCCGACAATGTGGGCGCGGGCCGGCCCAGTTGCAGGTAACCCAGCCCGACATCGAGCAGGAAGGCGGTTCGGCTGGTCAGCTCGGCCAGAATGTCGCGGGCGATGTCGCGTTCGCGCCCGGCGAGCCGCAGAGTGCCCATCTCGCGCTCGAATCCGGCAACCGGCAGTTCGGCGAGCCTGGAGATCGAGCGGCCACGGAACAGCACGTTGCGCGCCACGGCGTTCAGTCGCTCGCCGCCGCAGTCGGTGCAGGGCGCCAGATCTTCGGGGCCCGCCTCGAGCCAGTTCGCTTCCTCGCCGGTCTGTTCCTCGTCGAAGTGCTCGATCTCAACGCCGGTGCCATGACAGTGCCCGCACCAGCCATGGCGCGAATTGAACGAAAACAGGCGCGGGTCGAGTTCCGGGAATCCCTTCCCGCAGCGCGGGCAGGCGCGCCGCGTGGAGAATACGGCCGGATCCGGTGTGCCGCGTATCGGCTTTTCGTCCAGGATCCTGATCACGCCCTTGCCATGTTCCAGCGCGGTGTCCAGCGCTTCGCGCAGGGCTGCCTCTGCGCGCGGTCCCACCCGCAGGCTTGCAACCGGCAGGTCGATGTCATGCTCCCTGAACCGGTCCAGCCGCGGCCAGCGCGAGGTGGGGAGCCGTTCGCCGTCCACGCGCAGGTGCGCAAAGCCCTTGCCCCTGGCCCAGCGTGCCAGCTCGGTGTACAGGCCTTTGCGACTCACCACCAGCGGAGCCAGCACTTCGATGTCGCGGCCGCGATAGGTCTTCAGTACACGTGCGGCGATGGCTTCTGCCGACTGCGGTTCGATGGGGATGTGGCAGGTGGGGCAGTGCTGCACACCGAGCTTCACGTACAGCAGCCGCAGGAAGTGATACAGCTCGGTGAGCGTGGCGACGGTGCTCTTGCGGCCGCCGCGGCTGGTGCGCTGCTCGATGGCCACGGTGGGCGGGATACCGAATATGGCATCCACATCGGGGCGGGCGGCCGGCTGGACGAACTGGCGCGCATAGGCGTTCAGGGATTCCAGGTAGCGGCGCTGCCCTTCGGCGAACAGGATGTCGAAAGCCAGCGTGCTCTTGCCGCTGCCTGACACACCGGTGATGACGGTGAAGCGGTTACGCTCCAGGTCGATGTCCACGTCCTTCAGATTGTGTTCGCGTGCGCCGCGGATCTCGATGCAGGCCGGCGCGGGGGAACGGGCCGCATCCCGCACACCCACGGGTTCGGTCGCCTTCACCATGGCGGGGACCGCCGACAGTGCCAGTGCCTGCCCGGTGAAGGAGCGCGGCACGCGCCGCACCTCCTCGGGCGTGCCCACGCACACCAGTTCGCCGCCGCGATCGCCGCCCTCGGGCCCCAGGTCGATGATCCAGTCCGCCGCACCGATGACCTGGAGGTTGTGCTCGATCACCAGCAGCGAGTGCCCCGCGTCGATCAGGCGGCGGAAGGAGCGCAGAAGTTTCGCGATGTCATCGAAATGCAGTCCCGTGGTGGGCTCATCGAACAGGAACAGGGAGCCCTGCGTGCGGCTCGCGCCCTTGCGCAGGGCGGATTCACGCGCTGCATTTTCAGCCAGGTGGCCGGCCAGTTTCAGGCGTTGCGCCTCGCCACCTGAAAGCGTGGGCACCGGCTGGCCCAGGCGCAGGTAATCCAGGCCCACATCGGCCAGCGGCTGAAGGCGCAGCACCACCTCGGCATCCCCGGAAAAGAAAGCCAGTGCTTCACTGACGGTGAGATCCAGCACATCGGCAATGCTCTTCTCGCCGCCCCCTGGTTCGCCTGCATGCCTCTGCAATCGGCATTCGAGCACCTCGGCGCGGAAACGCCGCCCGTCGCAGTCGGGGCAGCGCAGATACACGTCCGACAGGAACTGCATTTCCACATGCTCGAAGCCGTTTCCCCCGCAGGCGGGGCAGCGGCCGTTGCCCGCGTTGAAACTGAAGGTGCCGGGCGTGTACTTGCGCCTGCGGCTCTCGGGAAGCTTTGCGAACAGCGCACGGATGGCGTCGAAGGCGCCGACATAGCTCGCCGGATTGGAGCGCGTGGTGCGGCCGATGGGACTCTGGTCCACCATGATCGGCGCGTCGATGAGTCCGCTTCCTTCCAGCGAGTCCATCGCGCCCGGCGACTCCGTCGGTTTGCCTTTGGCGCGAAGCAGTGCCGCGTACAGCACGTCGTGCATCAGCGTGGACTTGCCCGAGCCGGACACACCGGTGATGCACGTCAGCCGTTGCAGCGGAAAGTCCACGTCGATGTTCTTCAGGTTGTGCTCGCGCGCGCCGCGCAGTCGCAACCACTGCGCCGGCACGGGGAGGTCGGCGGGAGCCACATCACAGGACCTGCGGCCCAGCAGGTAATCTGCCGTGAGTGATCCTTTCGCACGCACCAGGTCCGAACCCGGACCGTTGTAGATGATGTGTCCACCGTGCTCGCCGGGGCCCGGGCCGATGTCGATGATGCGGTCGGCGGCACGCATCACGTGCGCATCGTGCTCCACCACCACCAGCGTGTTGCCCGCATCGCGCAGCCGCTGCATCACACCGACGATGCGGCCCACATCGCGCGCATGCAGGCCGATGGAGGGTTCGTCCAGGACGAACAGGGTGTTCACCAGCGAAGTGCCCAGCGCCGTCGTGAGATTGATCCGCTGGACTTCGCCACCTGACAGTGTGCGCGACTGCCGGTCGAGCGTCAGGTACGACAGGCCAACCTCGACCAGGAAACGCAGGCGCGTGCGGATCTCGCCCAGAACCAGATCCGCCGCATCATCCAGCGGCGCCGGCAGTTGCAGGTCGTCGAACACCTTGCGCACGCGCTCCAGCGGCATGAGCATGATGTCGCGGATGTTGTAGCCGGGCATGGCGGCACCAGGGTCGCGGTGTGTGGTGGCGATGCGCCACAGCAGCGCATCGGGTTTGAGCCGCGCGCCGCCACAGGCCGTGCACGGCGTGTAGGTCCGATAGCGCGACAGCAGCACGCGGATGTGCATCTTGTATGCCCTGGTCTCCAGCCATGCAAAGAAACGCCGCACGCCGTACCAGACCTTCCGGGTCCACTCACCTTCGCCCTCGATGACCCAGTGGCGTTGCGCGTCGGTGAGTTCACGCCAGGGTATGTCCATGGGAATGCCGCGCTTGCGGGCGAATTTCATCAGGTCGTCCTGGCATTCCCTGTAGGAATCGGTCTGCCAGGGCTTGATGGCCCCCTCGCGCAGCGTCTTGCCTTCATCGGGAATCACCAGGCCATAGTCCACGCCGATGATTCGCCCGAATCCGCGACAGGTTTCACACGCGCCCAGGGGCGAATTGAAACTGAAGGTGCTGGGGTTGGGCTCATGGTAGTGGATGTCGCAGTCGGCGCAGTGCAGATCGGAGGAAAACCGCCAGGGCGAACCGGCCTGGCCCTGATCGTCGAGCGCAAACACATCGACGCGTCCCCGGCCCACGCGCAGGGCGGCTTCCAGGCTCTCGGCCACACGCGCAGGATCCGCGCTGCTCCAGCGCAGCCGATCCTGGATCACGACCAGACGTTTGGCACCCTTATCGTGCATTCGCGTGTATCCCTGCCGTTCCAGCAGGGAAAGCACCTCGGCCTGGGTGAAGTTGTCGGGCACCGGTACGGGAAAGGTGACGAGCAGGCGGGGATCGCCGGCCGCGGTGCTGCGTCTGGCAATGCTGCCCGCGATGCTCTGCACACTGTCGCGATGCACCGGCTGGCCGCAACTGCGGCAGTGAAGCTGTGCCACGCGCGCGAACAGGAGCTTCAGATGATCGTTCAGCTCCGTCATCGTACCGACAGTGGAGCGCGAAGTGCGCACCGGGTTGTTCTGGTCGATGGCGATGCTGGGTGGAATGCCCTCGATGCGCTCCACCTGTGGCTTGTCCATGCGGTCCAGGAACTGGCGCGCATAAGGCGAGAAGGTCTCGACGTAGCGGCGCTGGCCTTCCGCATAGAGGGTGTCGAACACCAGTGAGGACTTGCCCGAGCCGGACACGCCGGTGACCACCACCAGTTCGCGCAGTGGCAGGTCCAGATCGAGATTCTTCAGATTGTTCTGGCGAGCGCCACGAATCCGGATGTACTCCGGGCGGCGAGGATCGAACGGTGGCATGTGCCCACTCTAAGGCAATGCCACGCGGATTTGTTGGCTGTCCCCTGCGTCGGCTGCAAGCCGGTCAGATCGCCTGCAGGGCCTCCACCAGCGGCGCCACGCCGCCCCGCATGGGATCGCACACGGGCATCTGCAGTTCGCGCTCCTGGCGCGTGCGGTACTGATGCCAGGCGGCATCGTCCAGGCTCGAGGAGTTGATCGACAGGCCGACACAACGGATGGCCCGGTTGGTCAGCCGGCCTGCCGCGAGATAGGCGTCGATGACTTCCCGAAGGGGCGGGATGGGAAAGTCCGGATATTCCTCGATGTGCACCCGATCCGGCGCATGGCACAGCACGATGGCGTCAGGTTGCGAGCCATGGAGCAACCCCAGGGTGACTGCGGCATAAGCGGGATGGAACAGCGAGCCCTGGCCTTCGACCAGGTCCCAGTGCTGCGGATCATTGTCGGGCGAGAGGGCCTCGGCCGCGCCGGCCAGGAAATCCGACACTATCGCGTCCATC
The DNA here is from genome assembly GCA_044226785.1 of Steroidobacteraceae bacterium. Taxonomy (GTDB): domain Bacteria; phylum Pseudomonadota; class Gammaproteobacteria; order Steroidobacterales; family Steroidobacteraceae; genus TMP-86. Next base: position 36,705 of record JBGAGK010000013.1, read on the forward strand.
GGAATGCCGCTCCCGCCGATCATGATGCCGGTCTGGCCGGTGGCGCGGAACGTCGCCGCCACGCCGCGTCCCGTCAATTCGCGCGTCAGGGCGAGTGAGGTGTATTTCTTGCCCAGGGCGCAGTCGGTTCCCACGGTCAGCAGGCGCTTGCCCGTGCGCTTGCGCCCGGTGGCCACGGTCTGGTGCGCGTAACTGCCGCGCACGTCCACCAGTTTCACGTTACGGCGCGCGGCCGCACTCACCAGTCGCGGAATGCCTGTCAGCCGGGTATGCAATCCGCTCACCACATCCATGCCGGCATCGGCCGCCGCTTCGAGATCGGAGACCCACAGGTCCGGCAACTGCCCGCCGACGGGCGCCACCCCGACGACGATCGAGCCGCCGCCCCTGGCGGCAGCCTCGGCGGGAGACAGTCGCGGCAAACCCAGGGTGACCTTTGCGCCGGGGCGCGACCATTCGCCGATCACACTTTCCGGGCACCAGTCCCGCAGTCCAAAGGCTGTCTTGCACTCGGTCTTGGATGCGGCATCACCCACGTAAAGCAAATAAGGCTTTCTCAGTACCAGCACGTCGCCACTCCCCGGTATATTGTCACTGTCCTGATTTCCTGACGGCCTGATTTCCTGACGGATTTGCGCCCGGGACGGACGGCAATCCTGCCATTCAGGTTTGATTCAGTCTGCCAAGGGTAGCATGCAAGGCGTAGGGAACATGGTGTATCGGCTTGCAGGTGAACGATCATGACGGTCAAACACATGGGTTTCCGGCCTTCATCCTGGTGGGTGGGGTGTGTGGCATTGCTGGCTGCGGGTGCGGCCTCGGCCCAGGAGGTCGATCCTCCAGGGCGGGTGGCCCGCGTGAACATCATCGAGGGGCAGGCTTCGGTGCAGCTGGCCGGGGATACGAGCTGGACCCCGGATGTGCTCAATCGCCCCTTGACCACGGGTGACAAGGTATGGGTGGACACCTCGTCCCGTGCGGAGATGAGTGCCGGCTCCACGGTTTTCAGGCTGGGTGCCCAGACGGGCGTGGAGTGGCTGAATCTCGGTGACCAGGTCCTGCAACTGCGGTTCACGGCCGGCTCGCTCAGTATCCGCGTGCGAGCACTCCAGCCGAACGAAAGCGTGGAAATCGACACGCCCAACGTGTCGGTGGCGCTGCTCCAGCCCGGCGAATACCGGCTGGATGTGAATGACAGCGGCGATGATACCCAGGTCGCGGTGATCAGCGGGCAGGCGAGCGTCACCGGGTCAAACGACACCTGGCGGCTCGATCCGCGCGAACGGGGTGATTTCAATGGTGCCAACGACATCCGCGCGGATGTCGGCGATCTGATCGGACCGGATGCGCTCGATCTGTGGGCCGAGCAGCGCGATGCACGTGCGGAGCGTTCGGTGTCGGCGCAGTACGTGTCTTCCGATGTGCCGGGCTACCAGGATCTGGACGACTACGGAAGCTGGGAAGATGATCCCATGTATGGCCCGCTGTGGGCTCCCCGGGTGGTCATGGGCTGGGCGCCGTATCATTTCGGGCATTGGGTGTGGGTCTCTCCGTGGGGCTGGACCTGGATGGACAACGAGCCCTGGGGCTTTGCCCCGTTCCACTACGGTCGATGGGTCTATGCGCGCAGCCGCTGGTGCTGGTCGCCCGGGCGCGTCGTGGCGCGTCCGGTGTATGCACCGGCGCTGGTGGCCTGGGTGGGAGGCGCCGGCTTCTCGGCTTCCCTGTCGGTGGGTGGTGGCGGCGTCGCCTGGTTCCCGCTGGGCTACAACGAGGTGTACCGGCCGGCGTACCGGGTCAGCAACACCTACATCCGCAATGTGAATGTGACCAACACGTACATCAACAACACGACGATCATCAACAACACCACCACCATCATCAACAATGGCCGTCCCGAGCGCGAGCCGCATTACGTCAATCAGCGCGTCCCGGGTGCAGTGGCTGCCGTATCGCGGGATGCATTCGTCACCGCACGGCCCGTGAGGCCCAACATGTTGCCGCTGAACCAGCGCGCCGTGGCAATGGCCACGGCCAGCACGGCGGCGATCGCCATCGCGCCGACCCTGCGCAGCCAGGCACGCATGCATCACGACGAGGGGCGCCCGGCGCGAACCGTCGCGCCTGCGCCTGCGGTGTTCGAGCGCCCGATCGTCACGCGGCGGGTTCCGTTGCCAGCCGCGCCGTCCTTCGAGGCGCAACGCCGGGCGGTGATCGCCAATGGCTCGCGGCCGGTACCGGTGAGCCAGGCCAGTTCATCGCGCATCGACGGCAATCCACGGACCTACGGCAACGTGCCGGTGCGAATCGTGCGTCCTGCGATGTCCGAACAGGGTCCCAGGGAGCGTTCTCAAATGCCGGCACAGGGCCGACAGACCATGCCCTTGCAGAACGCTCCAGGCGCACGTGTGCCTGGTCCCGCACCAAGAGCCGATCGTCCCCCCGAGGTTCAGCGGCCGATGGATCGACGCGTCATGCCAGCGCCTGAGCAACGGGCTCCTGCGGAGCGCATTCCAGTCGATCGCAGGCCGGTCGAGCGCGGAGCGATCGAACGTGCTCCGGTGGAGCGCAACCCCGTCGAGCGAGGTCCGGTGGAACGAAGTGCCGTCGAACCGATGCGGACGGATCGGCCAGCCATCATCGAGCCGCGCGCCGGCGCTGGTCCGGGTTCGAGCGATGCCCGGTTTCGCGAGCAACAGGAGCTTTACCGCCAGCGGGCCCTGGAGCGCCAGCAGCAGTTGCAACAGCAACAGCAGCAGATGCAGCAGCAGCAACGGCAGATGCAGGAGCGGAGCGAGCAGCAACGTCCGGTGATTCAACGTCAGGAACAGCGCGCGCCGGTGGAGCGTGTGGAGCAGCAGCGCGCCGAGCAACCCAGGCCTGTTCAGCCGCGCATGCCCGAAATGCGCCATGAACGGGAGCAACGTCCGGACCGGCGGTGATGTCCGGCGGTTCGCCTGCTGGCACTCAGCGGCCGGCGTACTGCTCCATCATCAACCCGGTTCCGCCGCGAGTGACGTGGGCGACGATGGCGGTACGCCGGTGGAGCTTGGTCACCAGTCCGAGATTGATCGCAAACGCCAGTTGTACCTGTTGACCCTTGCGCAGGCCCAGGTTGTCCGTCTCGACGAACACGCCGTTGGCACTCAGGTTCTTGGCCTTGCAGATCCGGCCCTTGCGGCCAGACATCACCACGTACACGGTGGTGCGGGCACGGTGACGTGTGTGAAGGCGGCGCTCCATATCCTGTGCTTTGCAGTTGACGGCGGAAATGAAAGTCTCGACGCCATTATGCACAGCAGGCAAGGGGAAGCGAAGGGCTCCCGGGTTATTGTCTAATCGCTGTCCTTGCGGCGGATCGACAGCAATTCCGGCGCCTCGATCCCGACTTTCGCGCGGCGCGCCGAGCAGCCGAGCAGGGTGATCTGTATGGGCCCGTTGGCAAACAGCTGGGCCAGCGTGATCGCGCCATCCGTGCCTTCAGCGGGCTGGATCACGATCGACTCGTCGGCACGGCGGCTCAGGACCAGCATGGGAATTCAGGCCCTCGCAAGCGGGCGGATGGCGGCCGCGAAGGTCTGTCCGCCAGGGCCGTAGGTGATTGACGGAGCTCCTCGCAGGATTCCCAGCAACTGGTGCACCTGACCCTGCTTGAGCTTGAGTATCAGGCCGTTGGTCTCATTGGCCTTGCGGCACTGGATCATCAGACCCCGGAGCGAATTCCATCGCTGCGCGACCGGGAGCGGAGTTCCCGCAGGGTGCGCATCGTCCCTCGGCTGGCTGTAGCCGGATTCCTCGAAAAGGCGGCGTCGCTCGTGTTCGAGCTGCTCGAGCTGTCCCAGCAGATGCAACTTGCGAGCGGTGTTTTCGCTCAGCGGGGCCGCGGAAGTGCCGGTCAGCGCATCACGCTCGGCTTCCAGCGAGGCCGCCAGATCCCTGGCCACGCCAATCTGCTGGTCCAGGATCTGCTCGATGCGTGTGGTGGAGACCGGATTCATGGCTGGCCCGGGCAACTTCCGGATTTACCGGAGCAGCTTGTCCAGCTGCAGGAGGCTGTCGGCGATCTTTCCGGCATTGACCTGATAAGTGCCGTTGTCGATGGCGCGTCTTGCGGACTCGACCCGGCCCGGATCGACCACCGGCGCATTTGCGATGGCTGCCGCGACCTGCTGGATCTCGCGCGCCGACTGTGTCAGCGTCAATTGATCGGCGCTGGCGGTGTCAGCCGGCTTCGACAGCGACGAACCCGTCCCGGCTGCACCGGCTTTCGTCCCCGCCGAGGTATTCGGCAGAGGTTGCGACGATTTGTATCCATCGATCTTGTTGGGCACGGAGGGGTCTCCACAAGGCAGTTGCACTCTCCAGACAATTGTATCGTCCGGCGCCGGGCGAACTTTAACCCGGATAAGTCAAGTCGACACCGAGGAACGGGCCGGCCGGATTATCGGCGCATGGCCTGGTTTCTTGAAGGACTTCACGGATTCACCAGCACCAGCTGGGACGAGCGGGCGACCCCTTCCAGGATTTTTCCCGAGGATTCATTGCGCACCTTGATGCGCTGGTTGATGCTCCCCTCACTCATCGCCTGCCCCTTCATGCGGACCTCCACGCCGCCGGTTTCGGCCAGCAGTGTCACGGCCTGGCCGCGCACGATGCCCTGTGCCGACTGCAGCAGCTGATTGGTCAGGATCACTCCGGATCCCAGGGCCCGTTTCAGGATGGTGCCGGTGATCTCCGCGGGCTCGGTGAAATAGCCCATCGGGAGACTGGAGGGATCGGCCTGCACCAGTACGAGGTCGCCAGGCTCCAGCCGGTCACCGGCCATCCGGGGACGCTTCAGCGCCACGACGGTTGCGGATCCCTGGAGGCGCGCAGGCACGAACACATGCCATTGCGGGCTGCGGCAGATGACCTCGACCAGCGCGCGGTCCCTGAGCACCGTTCCCGGGCCCCGCACGGCCCCCAGCGCGCCTTCGCATTTGGGCAGGCGCAAGCGGCCATCCAGGGGACCGACCTCCAGGCGCTGTCCCTGCCCGGGTGCGCCCAGCTCCCGGCCAGCGAAATCGCGAGCGGCCGATTCGATGTGCTGCAGGGGCTCGATCTCCCCCGCCAGACAGGACATGCCTGCCAGCAGGGCCAGAAGGCCGGCCTGACGGATTTTTGACGCGGAAGGACCCATACACATGATCCGTAGCAACTCGCGTGCCATCCGGAGCGAAGGCGAATCGGCATGCCAATGGCCACAAGGCGGCAGGAACCTGCCGCCGTCTTCCGCAGCCGGCAATTCCAGGCCGTGGCCCGCCGTCCCTGCCTGGCCTGCGATGACGCAACCGGGCGTCCCCGGGCGGATTGGCCCGTTCTGGCACGCAAGTTGCTCATGGATATCCTGCGGCACCAGCAGCCGCAGGCGAGGTGGATGATGTTCGACAACGTCTTCGGGATTCACGAACAGGCGCTGCTCCTGAGGGGACAGCGGGTGGGCGTGCTCGCGGCGAACCTTGCCAATGTGGATACGCCCAACTACAAGGCCCGCGATTTCGATTTCTACGCCACGCTTGCGGGGATCGACGAAGCCCCGCTGCCGCTCGCGGTGACGCAGGTCGGGCATCTGGCCCCCGGCGCGCAGGGCGATGCGGGCGTGGATCTCAAGTACCGCAACCCCTATCAGGCCTCGCTCGATGGCAATACGGTGGAAGCGCCGGTGGAACAGGCGAACTTCGCCGAGAACTCGGTGCGCTACCAGGCGAGCCTCACCTTCATCAACCAGACCATTGCCAGCCTGCAGCTGGCCATCAGTGGAGCCTGATCCATGTCCTTGTTCAATGTGTTCGATGTGGCGGGTACCGCGCTGAATGCGCAGTCCATCCGGCTCAACACCACGGCCAGCAACCTCGCCAACGCCGAGAGCGTGAGCGGGGATCCTGCCCGGGTGTACCGGGCGCGTCACCCGGTGTTCCAGGCGATGGTTGCGCCCGATGATGACTACAGCCTGCCCGACGACAACGCCGCGGCGGTCGGGGTGAAGGTGCTCGGCGTGGTCGAGAGCCAGACGCCACCCCAGATGCAGTACCAGCCGGGCCACCCGCTCGCCAACAAGGACGGCTACATATTCAATTCCAACGTCAATGCGATCGAGGAAATGACCAACATGATTTCGGCCTCCCGTTCCTTCCAGACCAACATCGACGCCATGAACACGGCGCGCGACCTGTTGCTCAAGACCATCTCCATGGGCCGCTAGGAGCATGACCATGCAGGTTTCCGGAAATCCCACGCAGTCCCTGTCCCAGAGCACGCTCGATCTGATCAACAAGGCGACGCAGAATACCCGCAGCACTTCAGGCGCGGGTGATGCCACGCCCGGATCGAGCCTGAGCCGTGCAGCCACGCTCGATCAGAACGAATTCCTGACCCTGATGCTGGCCCAGCTCAAGGCCCAGGATCCTTCCAAGCCGGTCGACAGCGCCACCTTCCTCGGCCAGCTCGCCCAGATCTCCCAGGTCCAGGGTCTGGCGCAGCTCAACGATTCCTTCTCCAGCCTGGCCAGTTCCATTTCCTCGAATCAGGCATTGCAGGCTTCCTCGCTCCTGGGCCGCAGCGCCCTGGTGTCCAGCGGCAGCGCCTTGCTGGGTTCGAGCGGTGGCGTCACCGGTGCCGTGGACCTGCCGGCATCGAGCGGCAGGGTGGCGGTGAACATCTTCGATGCTTCGGGTGCGCTGGTCCAGCAGATCAATCTGGGCGCGCAGCCCCAGGGTCTGGCCGACTTCACCTGGGATGGCCGGCTGGCCAATGGTGCGCGGGCGCCTGCAGGCACCTACTCGATCGGAGCGCAGTACGCGGGCGGCGATGGCAAGGCCGTTTCGGCCACCACGCTGATCAACAGCACGGTACAGAGCGTCACCATGGGCGCAGGCAACAGCGGCCTCACCCTCGAGCTTGCCGGGGCCGGCAGCGTACCGTTCAGCAACGTGCGCCGGATTTCATAAGACAGTCTTTCCCAGGAGCATTACATGTCATTCAACATTGCACTGTCCGGCCTGACCGCCTCCTCGTCGGAGCTGGACATCATCTCCAACAACATCGCCAATGCGCAGACCATCGGATTCAAGGGCTCGCGCGCCGAATTCGTTGATGTGTACGCGGCCGGGGCCAAGAGCCTGAACACCGGCGCCACTGGCGATGGCGTCCGGCTCGCCGACACCGCGCAGTTGTTCAAGCAGGGCAACATCACCTCCACGAACTCGAACCTGGACCTCGCGATCAGCGGTGACGGCTTCTTCACGCTCAGGAGTCCGGACGGATATGTCTATTCGCGCAACGGTGCCTTCAGCGTCGACAAGACGGGGGACGTGGTCAGCGTGACAGGACAGAAGCTCCAGGTCTATCCGCCGCTGGCTTCGGGCGGATTCAATACCGGGGCATTGACCAACCTGAACCTGGAGACCGCGCAGAGCGAGCCCAATGCCACCACCGCCGGCACCGTGATCCTGAATCTGCCGGCGAATGCGACGGTCCCGGCCGTGGCGGTGTTCGACCCGACCAATTCCCAGACCTACACGAACTCGACCACGACCTCCGTGTACGACTCGCTGGGCAACCAGTTGAACGCGACGTTCTACTTCATCAAGACAGCGACGCCGAACCAGTGGCAGGTGGCGCTGACGGTCGATGGCACACAGGTCGGCGCCCCGCAGGCGCTGAATTTCAGCAGCACCGGTGCGGTGACCGTTCCGGCCGGCGGCGGCGTGGTGTTCCCGGCCTACACGCCGCCCAACGGCGCCAATCCCATGAACATGACCTTCGACCTGAGCAAGACCACGCAATACGGCTCGGAGTTCGGCGTCAGTTCCATCACCCAGGACGGCTATGCCACGGGTCAGCTCAGCAATGTGGCCATCGACAGCACGGGCGTGGTCTCGGCAGTGTTCTCCAACGGACGTTCGACCCAGCTCGGGCAGCTCGCCATCTCGAATTTTCCCAATCCGCAGGGTCTTCGCCAGCTCGGTGATACCACCTGGTCGGAGACTTTCGCATCCGGCAATGTGGTGATGGGCCAGGCCGCCTCGGGGGGATTCGGTCAGATCCAGTCCGGTGCGCTGGAATCCTCCAACGTGGACCTGACCACGCAGCTGGTCGACATGATCACCGCGCAACGGAGCTTTCAGGCCAATGCGCAGATGATCACCACCGCCGACCAGATCACCCAGACCATCATCAACATCCGCTGATGGACCGCGCACTCTACGTCGCCATGACCGGCGCCAAGCAGATCATGCAGGCGCAGGCGGTCAACAGCCACAACCTGGCCAACGTGAGCACCACCGGGTTCCGGCAGGACCTGCACGAGTTCATGAGTCTGCCGATCTACGGCGTGGGCTATCCGACCCGCGTGAACGCCGTGGCCGCGGACGCGGGCACCGACTGGTCCTCGGGCACGATCAGCGATACCGGCCGGGAGCTGGACATCGCCGTCAATGGCAAGGGGTTCATCGCGGTGCAGGGGGCCGATGGCAAGGAAGCCTACACCCGTGCGGGCGATCTTCAGATCACGGCCACGGGCCTGCTGCAGACGGCCAGCGGTTTTCCGGTGATGTCGGACGGAAATCCCGTGACGCTTCCTCCCTCCACCCAGGTCAGCATCGGCGGCGATGGCACCATCACCGTGGTGCCGCTCGGGCTGTCCCCCGCGGCTGCATCGCAGGTCGATCGCATCAAGCTGGTCAGTCCGCCCGAGAAGGATCTGGTCAAGGGTACGGATGGGTTGTTCCGCCTGAAGAGCGGCGCCAGGGCGGCCGCGAGTCCCGATGTGCGGATCACTTCGGGCGCGCTGGAGTCCAGCAACGTCAACATGGCAGCCTCGCTGATCAACATGATCGAGCTGCAGCGCCTGTATGAAATGCAGATCAAGGGCATCAGCACCGTCGACCAGAACAGTCAGAGCGCCGAGCGCCTGATGCAATGAACCGGGGAGCAGTCACATGAATCTCGCACTTTGGGCGGCAAAGACCGGGCTGGATGCGCAGAACACGCGCATGGCAGTCATTTCCAACAATCTTGCCAACGTCAACACCACCGGCTTCAAGAAAGGCCGCGCCGCGTTCCAGGACCTCGTGTACCAGAACATCCGCCAGGTCGGTGCGCAGAGCTCGCAGAACACCCAGTATCCGACCGGGCTGACGCTGGGCACCGGCGTGCGCATCGCCGGGACCGAGAAGATATACGAGCAGGGCAGCATTTCGCAGACCAACAACAGTCTGGACGTGGCGATCACCGGCCGCGGCTTTTTCCAGGTCACGCTCCCCGATGGCACGCTGGCCTACACCTCGGACGGTTCGTTCAAGATGGATGCCCAGGGGAACCTCGTCACCGTCAATGGCTATGCGATCTCCCCGGCAGTCACCATCCCCGCCAATGCGCAGACCATCACCATCGGAAACGACGGTGTGGTGTCGGTGACCACGCTGGGCAACAGTGCCCCCACCCAGGTGGGGCAGATCCAGCTCGCCGATTTCATCAACCCGTCCGGCCTGCAGCCGCGGGGCGACAACCTGCTGATCGAATCGGCAGCCAGCGGTGCGCCTCAGGTCGGCACGCCCGGCACCAATGGCCTCGGCACCCTGCAGCAGGGGTCGCTGGAAACTTCAAACGTCAATGTGGTGGAGGAACTGGTATCGATGATCGAGACGCAGCGCGCCTACGAGATGAACTCCAAGGCCATCAGCACCACCGATGCGATGCTGCAGTACCTGACCAACAACGTCTGATGAACACCCCATTCCGAGCGCTTCTGATCGCCCTGCTTGCAACCAGCGCCGGCGGCTGCCTGCTCGCACCCCATCCCGCGCGGACTTTCGAGCCCACCGCGCGCCAGGCCGCAGCACCCGCACCGCCCACCGCCGGCGCCATCTATTCGGCGGGGCAGGGCATGGAACTGTTCGCGGACCTCAAGGCCCGGCATGTGGGCGACGTCCTGACCATCCGGCTGCAGGAGTCGACCAACGCCACCAAGAACGCGGTGACCAAGACCAGCAAGACCACATCGCTGGTCAACACCGGCCCCACGCTGTTCGGCAAGACCTACACCCGCAACGGCGTGCCCATCCTCAATGCCTCACTGGACGGCAAGCATGCGTTCGACGGAGGAGGGTCCAGCACCCAGAGCAACAGCCTGGCCGGCAGCATCACCGTGACCGTGACCGATGTGTTGCCCAACGGCAACCTGGTCGTGCAAGGCGAAAAGTCCCTGCAGCTGAATCAGGGCGACGAGTACGTGCGCATCGCGGGCGTCGTGCGCACGGCCGACATCGCCACCGACAACACGGTCGGCTCCGACAAGATCGCGGATGCCCGCATCAGCTACTCCGGCAAAGGCGCGGTCCACGCCGCCAACCGCATGGGCTGGCTGGCCCGCTTCTTCAACTCCAGCCTGGCGCCGTTCTAGAAGATGCGCGCTGCGACATCCCGGCTGCTCCTGCTCCTGTCCGCACTGCTGATGGCGGCTTCGGCCCAGGCCGATCGCATCAAGGACCTGGCGCATGTCCAGGGCGTGCGCACCAATCAGCTGGTGGGCTATGGCCTCGTGGTCGGGCTGGATGGTACGGGCGACCAGACCAGCCAGGCGCCCTTCACGGTGCAGTCGCTCAAGAACATGCTGGCGCAACTCGGCGTGACCATGCCGTCGAATGTCACTCCGCAGCTCAAGAACATTGCCGCCGTGTCCGTATCCGCCGTCCTGCCGCCGTTCGCCAAGCCCGGACAGACCATCGACGTCACGGTGAACTCCCTGGGCAATGCCAAATCGCTCCGCGGCGGCTCGTTGCTGATGGTTCCGCTGCGGGGACTGGATGGCCAGGTGTATGCGGTGGCGCAGGGCAATCTCATCGTCAGTGGTTTTGGTGCGGAGGCCAACGATGGTTCGAAGATTTCGGTGAATATCCCCAGCTCGGGACGCGTTCCCAATGGCGCGACCGTGGAACGCGCCGTGAACACGCAGTTCGCGCAGGGCGACTCGCTGGTGCTGAATCTCAACGAGGCGGATTTCACGACCGCGAGTCACCTGGTGACCAGCATCAACAAGACACTGGGAGCCGACACGGCATCGATACTCGATGGCGGATCGGTGCGGGTGCGCGCGCCCCTGGATGCCACGCAACGGGTGGCGTTCCTCTCGACGCTGGAAAATCTCGAGGTGCAACCCGGCGATGCGGCGGCCCGGGTGATCGTGAATTCGCGGACCGGCACGGTGGTCATCAGCAGCAATGTGCGCGTGAGCCCCGCGGCCGTGTCGCATGGCTCGCTGACGGTGACTATCAAGGAAGAGCAGTCGGTGAGCCAGCCGGCGCCCTTCTCACGCCAGGGACAGACCGCCGTGATCAGCAATTCGACCATCAACGTGGATCAGGGCTCGCACAGCATGTTCCTGTTCAAGCCGGGTGTGGAGCTGGAACAGATCGTGCGCGCGGTCAATGACGTGGGCGCGGCTCCCGGCGACCTGGTGGCCATCCTGGAAGCCCTGCGCGAGGCCGGTGCGCTGCGCGCGGAACTCATCGTGATCTGAAAGGGAAGGACGAGATGACCCTGCAGATGCCGCTCACTGCAATCGCCGGGCTCGCTGATCCTGCCGTTCCAGGTACGCAGGGCGGGCGCGCATGGACTGACATCAAGGGACTCGAGGCGCTCAAGGCCGACAGCTCCTCGCCGCAGGCCATGCAGCGCGTCGCGCAGGAAGTCGAGGCCATGTTCCTGCAGATGATGCTCAAGAGCATGCGCGATGCCAGCCAGGGCGATGGCATCTTCGACAGCCAGGAGGGGCGTCTGTACCAGGACATGTTCGACAAGCAGATCGCGCTGGACATGAGCCAGCATCAGCACGTGGGCATCGCCGCGATGCTCATGCGTCAGCTCTCGCACACGCGAAGCGCGGACCCGGGTGCGCTGCCCGGTCTGCCGGTTTCCGGCGGGCTGGAGCCGCCAGCGGGCGTCGCCAGCCCGGCATCATCCGCCGCTGGAGTTGGCACGGCCGATGTCGATCGCTCGAACTTCATCACGCGGATCCTGCCGGCCATCAGGACCGCGGCCCGCAAGCTCGGCGTGGACGCGCGCGGACTGATGGCGCAGGCCGCCCTGGAGACCGGGTGGGGGCAACGCATTCCCCGAAACGCCGATGGCAGCTCCAGCCATAACCTGTTCGGCGTCAAGGCCGGCGCCGGGTGGCGCGGCGCGCGTGCCACGGCCGTGACGCTGGAGTTCGATGGAACGGCGGCGCGCAGGCGCACCGAGTCATTCCGCTCCTATGCATCGATGGAGGAAGGCGTGGACGACTTCGTGCAGCTGCTGAGCGGGTCGCCCCGCTATGCGCAGGCATTGGCCAGTGGCCGATCGCCCTTCGCCTACGCCCGGTCGCTGGCCGCGGCAGGTTATGCTACAGATCCGGAATATGCGAGCAAAATCAATCGCATACTGAGCAGCGCCCGCATGCGCGAAGCCTTTCCGGTTCGCACCGCGTCGCTTCAGGAATGACCACCGTGGCCGATACGGGACCCGGTGGAGCGGTATCGCATCCAGAACATTTGCGGGGCAGTTGAGTGGCAGACCTGTTCGACATCAGCATCTCGGCGTTGCAGGCGTTCCAGCAGGCCATCAATGTCACGAGCAACAACGTGGCCAATGCCAATACCCCTGGATACAACCGCCAGTCGGTGGATCTGGCCACGCGTGTGCCCCAGTACTTCGGCGGCGGCTGGGTCGGCTCGGGCGTCAACGTGGTGGGCGTGACGCGCGCCTTCGATCAGGCCAGCGTCAACCAGCTCAACACCTCGCAGAGCGCGCTCGGCCAACTCAATGCCTTCAAGAGCTATGCCGACGGCCTCGACAACCTGTTCGGGACTTCGGGCGCAGGAATCACCAGTGCCGTGCAGGGCTTCTTTGCTGCGGCTTCCGATGTGGCCAATGCGCCGACCTCCGCGGCCGCGCGCACCGCCCTGCTCGGCAAGGCGCAGTCCCTGGTGAGCTCGATCCGCAATGCCAGCCAGCAGATCGATGGCATGGACACGGACATCAATACGAGGCTGGCTGCGGATCTGGCCCAGGTCAACAGCTATGCGCAGGCCATCGCCGGACTCAACGTGCAGATCGTCCACGCTGCTGCCGCCTCGCAGGGTCAGCAACCGAACGATCTGCTCGACCAGCGGGACGCGCTGGTCACGAAACTGTCCGGCCTGATCGGTGTCACCACCACGCGCGATACCAATGGTGCGCTCAATGTATTCGTCGGCAACGGCCAGAGCCTGGTGGTGCAGGGACAGGCCAATGCCCTGATCACGCTGCCCGGCGAGTTCAATGCCAGCCAGATCGACGTCGGCTACGGGCCCACGGGCAACTCGATCAGCGCCGGCATCAACAGTGGCGAGATCGGTGGTCTGCTCGCCGCACGTACCCAGCTCACGGGTCCCGTGCGCAGCAAGCTCGGGCAGCTCACGGTGGCGATCGCCCAGAGCGTGAATCA
>JBGAGK010000013.1:50227-128438 GCA_044226785.1 Steroidobacteraceae bacterium
GCTTTCACGGGCCCGCAGGCGGTCGCCGCCAGCCACAACACGGGCGGTGCCAGCATCGCAGTGAGTCTGTCAGACCCAGGTGCCCTGGGGGGCGATGACTATCAGCTTGCCTGGCAGGGCGGAAGCTACGTGCTCACGCGCATGTCCGACGGCAGCACCGTAGCCACCACCGGAGCCGGTACCGCGGCCAGTCCACTGCTGGCGGGCGGCCTGTCCATCGTGATCAGTGGTGCTCCTGCCAATGGCGATCGATTCCTGATCCAGCCGGCTTCCGCCGCAGCGGGCAGCATCAGCGTCGTGCAGGGTGACGGCTCGAAGATCGCAGCCGCGAGCGCCGTCATCGGTTCAGCCGGCAACACCAATACCGGCAGTGGCCGGATCGGCCCGGCCTCGGTGGTCGATCCGGCCAACGCCAATCTGTTCACGCCGGCCAGCATCGCGTTCACCAGCGCCACCACCTACAGCATCAATGGCAGCGGGAGCTTCGCCTACACACCCGGCGCGGACATCACGGCCAATGGCTGGAAGGTCCAGATCAGCGGAACGCCGGCCGCGGGCGATACCTTCGCGGTCTCGCGCAACATCTCGGGCAAGGGCGACAATACGAATGCGCTGGCGCTGGCTGCGCTTCAGAACCAGAACGTACTGGGGAGCGGTGCGGTCAGCATCTCGGGTGCCCTGGGGTCACTCGTGACCCAGGTGGGTGCGATTGCACAGCAGACCACGACCGCCCAGAGCGCGCAGACCGCGGTGAACAACTCCGCGCTGCAGGCCGTGCAGTCCCGTTCGGGTGTGAACCTGGACGAGGAGGCCGCAGCATTGCTGCAATGGCAGCAGGCATACCAGGCGGCGGCGCAGGCGCTCAAGATCGGCAGTTCCCTGTTCGATACCCTGATCGCCGCCGTGCGGGCTGGTTGAGGAGCGGGACGTGCGCATCACCAACAGCTACATGCAGTCGCAGTTCCTGGCGGCCGTGGCACAGATGCAGTCGAACCTGGCCCGGACCCAGAACCAGATTTCGCTCGGCCAGCGATTCACCACGCCCTCCCAGGACCCGGTGGCGGCCGGCAACGTCAACGGCTACAGCCTGGCGCTGGCGCAGAGCCAGCAGTTCGACCGCAATGCCAATGTCGCGCAGAACCGGCTGGGGCTGGAAGACAATGCACTGTCGCAGTTCCAGAGCGCATTGCAGAGCATCCGGGACCTGGCGCTGCAGGCGAACAATTCGCCGATGAGCGATCAGGATCGGGCTTCGATTGCCGTACAGGTCCAGCAGTTGCGCGATACGTTGCTGTCCATCGCGAACTCGCAGGATGGGAACGGCGAGTACCTGTTCGCAGGGTACGCAAGCCAGACCCAGCCGTTCAGGCTGAACGCGACCGGTGCCGCCTACGCCGGCGACCAGGGGCAGCGCCAGCTGCAGATCGCCGTCGGACAGACGGTTGCCGATGGCGACAATGGCTCGATCGTTTTTGAGCAGATTCCAACCGGCAACGGCACGTTCCAGGCGTCCGCCCTCGCGGGCAACACCGGATCGGCCGTGATCGGTGCGACCACCGTGCAAGACCCGTCCGCCTGGGATGGCGGCACCTACGGCATCACCTTCACCTCGCCGACTGCCTATGAAGTGCGGGATGCCAGCAACACCCTGATCGCGTCCGGCACGTACACCTCCGGGCAGGCCATCAGCTTCAGGGGCGTGCAGGTCAACCTCACCGGTGCGCCCGCTGCGAACGACGGCTTTACCGTGGCCGCCTCATCCGCCCAGGGCATTTTCACCACGATGCAGAACCTGCTCGATGCGCTGGGCACTGCCACCGGTTCGCCTGCCGGTACGGCGCGGCTCAACAACGCCATCGGCACGGCCATCAACAACATCGACCGTGCGCTGGACCAGGCGTCCAACGTGCGCGCCTCGGTGGGTGCGCGGCTGAACGTCATCGACGCGCAATCGCAACTGGGTGGCAACCAGCAGTTGCAATTGAAGTCCATGATTTCCCAGCTCCAGGATCTGGACTATGCCTCCGCGCTGACGAACCTGAACCAGCAGATGACCAGCCTGTCGGCGGCCATGCAGTCCTACACCCTGACCCAGGGTCTGTCGCTGTTCAAATACCTGTAGTCGCGCCATCAGGCGCGGCGGTCAATGGTGGTGATGACCGCCCGGTCCGTGCACATGGCCGTGATCCAGTTCCTCGGCACTGGCCTCGCGCACTTCGACCACGTCGATCCTGAAATTCAGGTTCCGGTCGGCCAGTTCGTGGTTGCCGTCCAGCGTGACCATGTCGCCCGCAAGACCGGTGACGGTGAACACGCGCATCGCATCCCCCACCCGGGCCTGGAACTGCATGCCCTTGCGGATCTCGCCGGCGCGGGCGAGCGAGCGCTTCGGCACACGCTGGACCAGGCGCTCGTCTCGAACCCCGTACCCTTGCGCCGGAGGAACCGTCACCTGGAAGGCGTCGCCGGCCTTCCGGCCCTGCAATGCAGCCTCCAGGCCCGACACCAGATTCCCGCGCCCATGCAGGTAAGCCAGCGGTTCACCACCGCTGGAGCTGTCGATGACGGATCCGCCATCGTCGGTCAGGGTGTAGTGGATCAATGCCACCCGGTCCTTTTCGATCATCATGCCGTGGTTCCTCGAAGTGAAGCCTGAAGGTCGTAATCATCCGAGCCGGTGATGGTCACGTCGGCCCAGTCTCCGGCCTCGAGCTTGCCGGTGCCGCGGCCGCTGATGCGGACCACGCCGTCGATCTCCGGCGCATCGGCCGCGCTTCGCGCAATGGCTTTCCGGCCCTCGATCCGGTCGACGAGGACGCGCATTTCGCGCCCCACCTTCGAGGCCAGTCTCGCCGCGCTGATGCGCGCGGCGGCCTGCATGAACCGGGCGTAGCGCTCGGCCTTCAGTTCATCCGGCACCGCACCGGCGAGCGCATTGGCTGCCGCGCCTTCGACGGGCGAATACTCGAAACAGCCGACGCGATCGAGTTGCGCCTCCTCCAGCCATTCGAGCAGTGTGGCGAAGTCCGACTCGGTCTCGCCGGGAAAGCCGACGATGAAGGTGCTGCGCAGGGCAAGATCGGGAATCGCCGTCCGCCAGGCACGAATGCGGGCCAGCGTATCTTCGGCAGCGGCAGGGCGCTTCATCGCGCGCAGGACGGATGGGCTGGCATGCTGGAAGGGAATGTCCAGATACGGCAGGATCCGCCCCGTTGCCATCAGCCCGATGATCCGGTCCACATGCGGGTAGGGGTACACATAGTGCAGCCGCACCCAGATGCCGAGTTCTCCCAGCGCCTCGCACAGGTCGAAAAAACGTGCCTGCCGTTCCCGGCCGCGCCAATCCTGCGCTGCGAACTTCAGGTCCACCCCGTAGGCGCTGGTGTCCTGCGAGATCACCAGCAGTTCCTTCACGCCTGCGCGCGCCAGCGCTTCCGCCTCGCGCAGCACTTCGCCCACGGGCCGGCTGACCAGCCGGCCCCGCAGTGAGGGAATGATGCAGAAGCTGCAGTGGTGGTTGCAGCCCTCGGATATTTTCAGATATGCGTAATGCCGCGGAGTCAGCTTGATGCCCTGCGGCGGTACGAGGTCCAGGAAGGGTTCATGGCGGGGCGGCAGATGCTCATGCACCGCGGCCATGACTTCCTCGTAGCGCTGCGGGCCGGTCACCTTCAGGACCTGCGGGTGATGTTCGAGGATCTTTTGCGGCTGGGCGCCCAGGCACCCCGTGACGATCACCTTGCCATTGCGGGCCAGGGCTTCGCCGATGGCCTCCAGCGACTCCTGCACGGCCGAGTCGATGAAGCCGCAGGTGTTCACGAGCACGAGGTGCGCGCCGGCATAGTCGGGGGCGGTTTCATATCCCTGTGCCCGCAGCTGGGTGAGGATGCGTTCGGAATCGACCAGGGCCTTCGGGCAGCCGAGGCTGACGAAGCCGATTTTCGGGTTTTGCGGGGTGTTCATGGGCCGGGGGGGCAGACGATGCCCAATTTGCCCGGCAGCGTCAATCGGATCGCACACAAGCAGCCGGTGGTCAGGATCGTGACGGGGGTCGCATACCGGTCATCCGGGCTGTGGACCCGGGGCTCAAGTATGCGCCGGGGACACCGATACAGGCCTGAAGGTGGTCACCGGCCGGCTCGCGAGAGGCGGGAGCAGCGGGCCACAACAGTGAAGGCCCAAGGCGGGCCGGTGAGTTTACTACTTCAGGAGATTCGCAATGTCTTTGACGATCAATACCAACATCGCTTCGCTCAATGCGCAGCGCAACCTGTCCGGCTCGCAGTCGAGCCTCGCGACAGCCCTGCAGCGATTGTCCTCGGGCCTGCGCATCAACAGCGCCAAGGACGATGCCGCGGGTCTTGCCATCAGCAATCGCTTCACGACCCAGATCAATGGCCTGAACCAGGCGATCAACAACGCCAATGACGCCATTTCCGAGTCGCAGACCGCCGAAAGCGCGCTGGCCACGCTGACCGACAACCTGCAGCGCATCCGCCAGCTCGCGGTGGAAGCGGCCAACGGCACCAACAGCTCCTCGGACCGTGCGGCCCTGGATGCCGAAGTGCAGCAGCGTTCGGCTGAAATCACCCGCATTGCCTCGCAGACCACGTTCAACGGCCTGCGCGTGCTCGATGGCACGGCGGGGACCTCCACCTTCCAGGTGGGCGCCAATGTCGGCGATACCATTTCGGTGAACTACTCACAGGGTGTTCGTGCCGACCAGATCGGCCAGGTCGCCCAGCAGACCGGCACCGCGGTGACCGCCAATGCCCTGGGCAGCGGCAATGCGCTGACCCTCCAGGTGGGTTCGGGTGCGGCGGTGACCATCGGTTCCACTGCGGCGGGCGCCGCGGCCGGACAGTCGGCTTCGTCCGCCTATGCCAAGGTGCAGGCGATCAATGCGTCGGGCGTCTCGGGCCTCACGGCCAGTGCGACCACGACCGCGACCGAAGGGACTGCGTTCTCGGATGTCGGTGGCGCGTCGGGAACCACGGCCAGCACTTTCAACCTCACCATCAACGGCATCGCGATCTATTCCGGCACCGGCAACGTGGCCGCGGGCGCGACCGTCACGGCGGCCAACGTGGCCACCCAGGTCAACCTGTACTCCTCGCAGACCGGTGTCACGGCCAGTGTCAGTGGCGGCAAGCTGAGCTTCACCGCCGCGGACGGCCGCGACATCGCAGTCACCCAATCCATCACCCTGGGTACCGGCGCGTCGGGCACGGGTGTCGATTCTTCGGTGGTTGCCACGACCAAGGGGACGATCGCCCTGTCCGCGTCCAGCAACATCACGGTGGGCGGCGCCGGCGCGGCCGACATCGGCTTCACGGCAGGCACCATCGCGCTGGGTGCCCAGACGCTGGCCAATTCCAACGTCCTGACGGTGGCGGCAGCGAATGCGACCATCGCGGCGGTGGATTCGGCGCTGACCACGGTCAGCGGCTTCCAGAGCCAGTTGGGTGCGATCCAGAACCGATTCACCTCGACGGTCTCGAACCTGCAGGCGGTGACCCAGAACCTGCAGGCTTCGCGCAGCACCATCCTGGATGCGGATTTCGCGGCTGAAACCGCGAACCTCACCAAGGCCCAGGTGCTGCAGCAGGCCGGCATCTCGGTCCTGGCGCAGGCGAATGCCGCTCCGCAGTCGATCCTGAAGCTGTTGCAGTAACAGGACCGGTCCTGACGGATCGTTGAAAGCAACCGTTGCGGCCCGGAGGCTGATAGCTCCCGGGCCGCAGCCTTTCAAAGCGGGACATTGAAGAGCACATAACCCTTACGACAACCAAGGTGTGGCCATGGCGAACGACGTGCTGCCCGGAATCACTCCGGCATTGCGCCCCGTTCAAGGAGGTCGGGCGCCAACAACCGCAACTGATGCGAGCGGCAATCTCGGGCCGCAAACCAGAGCCGGTGGCAAAATGCCGCCGCGCCCTGCCGTTACCGATCCGCGGGTGGATCGGAGGAAAGAGCAGGAATCCAGCCGCGCCAGGCAGGCGGCGCTGGCCGAACTTGCGGATCGGATCGGACATTTCCTGCGAGAGTCGGGCCGGCCGGTCAGCTTCAAGGTGGAAAGCGCCGGGGGGCGACCGGTGATCCAGGAAATCGACCCGGATTCCGGCGAAGTGATTGCTGAAATCACCCCGGAGAACCTGATGTCCCTGGCCAGGGGACTGGGCCTGTCAGGGTCCCTGATCGACCATCGCGCCTGAGCGGCGGTACCGGGACCGGTGCCGATGTCCGCGCCGCACCGGAAGGCGCGGCATGCCACGACGATGGGCGCCTGCGGCCACTGGACCCTGTCCCGGCATCGGAGTTGGCGCGCTAATTGCTTCAAGAAAGGCCGGAGCCGGCCGACTTCAGGAACAGCATGTCCATCACCAGTCCAGTGTCTTCGAACAACCCGGCAGCGGGGTCAGGGTCCACGGGCTCTGCCCTGGCGAGTACCGCGACTGCAGGGACGCTGCAAACGCTGGGTATCGGGTCCGGCCTTGACATCGGCAGCATCGTTTCGCAGCTGACGATCGCCGAAGGCGCGGCGCAGAACGCGCAGCTCGATTCGCGCGAGAGCAGCCTCAAGGCGCAGGTCTCGGCATTCGGCACGTTCCGGGCCGCGCTCGAAGCGGTGCAGGCGACACTCACCTCGCTGAAGGATGCAAATGCGCTCCAGGGACGCGCTGCCACGCTGGGCGACACGACCATTGCTTCGGCCACCGCATCATCCGCCGCGGTTCCCGCCACCTACACGCTGAGCGTGGCATCCCTGGCCACGGCGGCAAGCCTTGTGTCCGGTCCCATCGCCTCGGCGGACAGCGCGGTGGGCACCGGGACGCTGACCATTGCCATGGGCGGGGTCAGCACCCAGATCACCATCGATTCCACCGACAATACGCTCTCGGGAATCGCAGCGGCCATCAACTCGGCGCCCGCCAATCCCGGTATCAATGCCACCATCATCAACACGGCGGCCGGTGCGCGCCTGGTTCTCAACGGCACGAGGACCGGGGCGGCCAATGGCATCACCGTCACCCAGAGTGGGGGAGACGGCGGGCTGGCATCGCTCGTCTACGACCCGGCCAATGGCAACACCCAGCTGACGCAGTCGCAGGCCCCCGCGGATGCGCAGTTCACACTGAACGGCTTCGCCGTGACCTCCGCCAGCAACGAAGTGACCGGCGTGATCAGCGGAGTGAATTTCACGCTTCTCAAGGCCACGGGCAGCACACCCACCACCCTCACCGTGGGATACGACCAGAGCGGCAGCAGCTCGGCAGTGGGCAACTTCGTCAAGGCCTACAACGCACTGGTGACCAGCGTCAAGGCGCTGACCAGTTACGACTCCAGCACCCGGACGGCCGGCACACTGCTCGGCAATTCCACGGTCAATACGCTGATGTCGCGGCTTCGACAGGTCCTCGGGCAGAGCAGCACAGGCACCAACGGATCGGTCACATCGCTGGCCGATCTGGGCATTACCACCAGTCTGGACGGCACGTTCAGCCAGGATGACACAAGGCTCGGCACGGCACTGAGCGCGAACCTGAGTGCGGTAACCGGTCTGCTGTCAGGCCAGAACGGGCTTGCCACCCAGCTGGACAACCTGCTTGACCAGTACACCCAGGGCGGCGGCCTGCTCGACACCATCACTTCGGGTCTGACCAGCGGGCTGTCGGATATCGGGCGCAAACGCACGGACCTGCAGGCGCGGCTCGATACCTATTCGGCCACACTGACCCGGCAGTTCAATGCCATGGATGCCGCGGTCGCGGCGCTCAAGCAGACGCAGACCTACATCACACAGGCCTTCCAGACCTACACCACGGCCCAGAAGAACTCGCCGTGAATCCGGGAGCAGGCATGAACGCGCGTGGAGCCATGGCGCAATATCGTTCGGTTCAAAGTCAGGGAGCGGTCACGGACGCAAGGCCGACCCGCCTGATCCAGCTGGCCTATGAACACCTGCTCGGCCAGCTTGCGGTGGCCCGCGGCTGCATGGAGCGGATGCGCCACAAACGCGAACTTGCCGATGTCATCGAAAAGGGCAGGGCCGTGGCGAAGGTCAATGGGATCCTGGGCGAACTGTCCGCGAGCCTGGACCTGGAACGCGGACAGGACATCGCCGGGAATCTGCTGGCCCTGTATTCCTACATGATGACCCGCATGACCGATGCGAACCTGCACGACGACGTGCGAATCGTCGATGAAGTCTCCAGCCTGGTCCGCGAGATCAAGAGCGGATGGGATCAACTGGTGGAAACCGGCGCATGAGCATCGCGCCGCATCCATCCGTGGTGCGTGCACTGGAGTTGTCCCGCGAGTTGGTGGAGGCTGCGCAGCTGGGTGACCTGTCGGTCGTCGTCGACCTGGATGCCAGGCGAGCCGTCCTGCTCAGGCAATACCTGGATGGTCGTTCCAGCATCGGACCTGCAGAGGCATCGCTCCTGCAGGATATCGCGCAGCTGAATGAAAAATGCCTGGCCAGGATCGATGAACAGCGGCGTGACACGGCAGACCGGTTTGACCAGGCCAGGAGAGGTCGGCGCGCCGTTGCTGCCTATTCGCTCGTGCAGGCGCAGAGCCGTTAGGACCGTACCAGAGAAGGGAGTGTGCGAATGACCGCCACCGAATCCTTGAAAGAGTCCACCGGAGTCTTCGACAACGTGCTGGCGGTGAAGGGTGCCTATGCATTGCGCTGGCATCCGGGCTTGACGCCTGATCCGGCTGCAGCCGCCGTGGCGGATGCGGAAAACGCCCAGGTGCTGGTGGCGGAAGCCTCGCTGGACGAGAGCATGGGTCTCGAGGCTCTCAAGGACGAGTCACCCCAACTGGCCCTGGAACTGCACCGGCTGGATCTGAAACTGAACCTGTTGCTGAAGATCTGTGGCGATCTGCT
The DNA here is from genome assembly GCA_044226785.1 of Steroidobacteraceae bacterium. Classification (GTDB taxonomy): domain Bacteria; phylum Pseudomonadota; class Gammaproteobacteria; order Steroidobacterales; family Steroidobacteraceae; genus TMP-86. The sequence goes on from JBGAGK010000013.1 coordinate 59,124, forward strand.
GGCGCGCGAGCAGAAGCTCCCGGCGCCACGGCTGGCGCGCATTTCGGCAGCCGGTGTCGAGTGTCTGGCCGATCCTTCCATGAAGAAGGGGGAGCGGGGCGTGCTGGAACTGTATGTGAACCGCTCGCTGCCCCATGCGCTGCGCTTCCAGGCATGGGTCGAAAAGGAGAGTGTGCTGAACACAGGCCGCATCGTGTATCTGCGATTCGATTCATTGAGCGACATCGTCGCCGATCACATGTCGAAGCTGATTTTCCGCAAGCATCGTCGTCTGGTGGCGCAGGCCCGACACGCCTGATCCCGACGTTCCCCGGCCGGCAGAGTCTCGTCGATGCTTCTCATGGGCGGCGCCTCAGTTTTTCATTGCGCATGAATTAAGAGAAAACCTTACACGGGTTACAGCAATTCCCTATGTGCATGGCGGCAAACCAGTTGGCTAATATCCGTGTGACTGACATTGAATGAGCAGTGTCAATAGGTTAGGCGTTGAGTCTCAACCAAGATCACAAGATCAAGGGGTAGACGCCTGATTGGAGCATGGTCAGGAGGCCGCACTTGGCAGGGGATCGTCCGGTTACGGATCCGAGCAGCACGCATTTCAGGCCCTGCGGCCAGTCGCGTTCCATCCGGGAGATCATCCGCCTGATCGAGCAGGTCGCCCCTGCCGAGAGCAATGTCCTCATTCTCGGCGAATCCGGAACGGGCAAGGAAATGGTCGCCCGCCATGTTCACGAGATCTCGCAACGGGCCTCGAGGCCATTCGTCCCCGTGAATTGCGGAGCCATTCCGGCGGAATTGCTCGAAAGCGAACTGTTCGGTCATGAGAAGGGCGCCTTCACCGGGGCCCTCACCACCCGCATGGGGCGGTTCGAATTCGCCGAGGGCGGAACCCTGTTCCTGGACGAGATCGGCGACATGTCGCTGCAGATGCAGGTCAAGCTCCTGCGGGTGCTGCAGGAACGAAGCTTCGAGCGGGTCGGGAGCAACCGCACCATTCACTGCAATGTGCGCATCATTGCGGCAACACATCGCGATCTGGATGCCGCCATCGGCGAGGGCCGCTTCCGCGAGGACCTTTTCTACCGGCTGAACGTGTTTCCCATCCAGATCCCCCCGCTGCGCGAGCGGCTGGAGGACCTGCCGCAGCTGATCGAGCATCTGTTCGAGCGCGGCCAGCGGATCGGCAATCGTCGAGTGCATCTGGATACCGGGGCGATGAACTGCCTGATGCGCTGCCGCTGGCCGGGCAATGTGCGGGAACTGGGCAATCTGCTCGAACGCCTGGGCATCCTTTACCCCGACCAGCGCATCGGTGCAGCGGACCTGCCGGAACGTTATCGCGCCACCGACCCGGCGGCATGGTTCGAAAGCGGCGTGCGGGTGGAACCGCAGCCCCCGGTGCCTGAGCCAGTACCGGCCGCAATCTGTATGCCCGCATCGCAGGACATGGATCTGCCCCGGGGCGGACTCGATCTCAAGGATCATCTTTCCACCATCGAGATCGGCCTGATCCGCCGGGCCATGCAGGAAGCCGACGGTACGGTGGCTGAAGCGGCCCGCCTGTTGCGCATCCGCAGGACCACGCTGGTGGAAAAGCTGCGCAAGTACCGCCTGCACGCCTGATCGGCGCTTCATTTGCCGGCGCGGCTGCATGGTCCATGCGACTGAACGGCGACTGTGCGTTTGTCGACGTACATTCGCTCATACGACGGACAGCTCCTCGCACAGGTCGTTCAGCGAAACGGCTTCCACATCTGCAGCAAGCGCAAAGCGCTCCTTCCCGCCGTACACGATCAGCCGTCGCTCCGGTTGCACCGATTCACAGGCCAGATGAAAACCTCGCTCCAGCCGCGGCGCGAGGCCGCGCTTGCCGCGGCGGCCTTTGTCGATGAGCCCGCGGAGGTGCCGGAAGAGGTGCGGGGTGCGCTGGATCTCGTCGAGGATGACCAGCTTGTCGGCGTGCTGCGCGAGATAGAGTTCCGGTTCAGCGAGTTTCGCGCGGTCGCCTTCGGACTCCAGATCGAGGTAGAGGGAGGGTCGCGCTTTGGCGGCCACGAGGGCCAGTGTGGTTTTGCCGGCCTGGCGCGGACCGAGCAGCGCGACGGCCGGGACTTCGGTGAGGGCGGCGCCGAGGTCCGCAAGGAGGCGACGGGAGATCATCCGTGCAATCATGGAGTGACACTCCAGAAATGCAAGGGAAGCCGGGATCTCACCCCGGAAGGCGCGGTGCTGGAGGGAAATGAAAAAGAAATGATCCGGGCGACGGGAAATTGACACCGGGATCAGCGCTCGTCGCCCTGCAACCCGTAACTGGCTGATGGCATGGAAGAATGCGTGTACGGCACGAAAGTTGCTGCATGCTGCTTCCATGAGTTCCGCCAACCTCATCGCAGGCGCATCCAGGGCGCACAGGACGCCCCTGGGTGTCGTCGATGCAACCGCACTGAGGCATGTGGCCACAGTGGCCGGCGCTGCTCAGCCTGGCACCGGCCTCCTGGAAGAGGAACTGGCCAGGGCCAGGACCGAATGCGAGCGGCAGGGCCAACGGCTGCACGCCATCATGGATGGCCTGCCGGCGGGTGTTCTGCTGCTCGATGAGCGCGGGCGGGTCATCGAATGCAATCGTGCTGCCCGGGATCTGCTGGGAGAGCCTGAAGCGCAGGAGCGCTTCGATGAACTGCTGGCCCGGCGGCGCGTCGGCCCGGATGCATTGATCGGGCACATCGAACTGACTGGCGGCCGGTTCGTCAGCCTGGCACGTCGCCCTGCCGGTGAGGGTGAAATCGTGCTCCTGACCGACGTGACCGAGGCGCACCTGATGCAGTCCGTGCTCGACCGGCAGCAGCGGCTCCTGACCCTGGGCGAACTCGCGGCGGGCCTTGCGCATCAGATCCGCACACCGCTGGCTTCAGCGTTGCTGTATGCGACGCGCATGGGCATGCCGGGCCAGGACCTCTCCGATCTGCGCCGCTGTGGCACGAAAGCGGCGGAGGCGCTGCGCAATCTGGACCGGCTCATCGGCGACATGCTGGCGTTTGCACGCGGCAATTCGCAGATCGAACCGCTGGACGTGAATGCGCTGCTGGAGCAGGTGGCGCAATGGATTCGGCCGCTCCTTCGCCCCGGCATGGTGCTGACCATCAAGACCGAGGCAACCGATCTGTCGGTCGCGGGGAATGCACCTTCGCTGGTCTCGGCATTGCTGAACCTTGCCACCAATGCGCTTCAGGCAGCGACCGGTGAGCTGAAGCTGGAATTGCTGGCGCGCCGCGCAGCAGGCGGTGGAGCGGAAATCCGCGTATGCGATGACGGGCCCGGTATTCCGCAGGCCTTGCGTACGAGGGTGTTCGAACCCTTCTTCACCACGCGCGCCCGCGGCACCGGCATTGGTCTTGGCATCGTCAAATCCATCATCGAGGCGCACCGCGGCAGTGTGCGGCTGGATGAGACTCCAGGCCGTGGTGCCTGTTTCATCATCGAACTGCCGGCGGAAGCGGGATGATGAGTGACGCGAGCCGCGCCATGAGCGAGACCCGGGTGCTGATCGTCGAGGATGATGCGGACCTGCGCGAGGCATTGACCGACACGCTGCGCGCGGCCGGCATCACGGCGCAGGGCGCTGCGGATGCCGCCGATGCATTGCGCCTTCTGGAGCAGGGGCCGATGGCTGGACCTGCCCGTCGTACTGATGACAGCCCACGCCAGCGTCGCGCGGGCGGTGGAGGCAATGCGCGAGGGCGCGGTGGACTACATCGTGAAGCCTTTCGATGCGCCCCGGCTCGTGGAGCTCGCCGCCCGCCTTCTGGCCGCCCGGGAGGCGCCCGCCGGTCTGGTCGCGGAAGATCCGCAATCACAGCGGGTTCTGGCACTGGCGGCGCGCATCGCACAGAGCGATGCAACCGTGCTTCTCACCGGACCCAGCGGCACCGGCAAGGAAGTCTTTGCCCGCTACATCCGCGACCGCTCTGCGCGTGCCAACGCGCCGTTCGTGGCGATCAACTGCGCGGCCATTCCCGAGAACATGCTCGAGGCCACGCTGTTCGGCCACGAGCGCGGTGCATTCACCGGAGCGCTCGCTGCCCGTGCGGGCAAGTTCGAGCAGGCACAGGGCGGCACACTGCTGCTGGACGAGATTTCCGAAATGGATCTGGCGCTGCAGGCCAAGATCCTGCGCGTACTCCAGGAGCGCGAAGTGGAGCGGGTCGGCGGCAATCGCACCATCGCCCTGGACGTGCGGGTGATCGCCACATCCAATCGCGACCTGGCCGCGGAAGTGCTGGCGGACCGGCGCGCCGACATCCTGCCGCTGGCGCAGTGCGCGCTCAAGGCCTGCGGGCGTGGAGAGCTGCAGTTTTCCGCGACGGCACGTGCGGCATTGCTGGCCCACGACTGGCCGGGCAACGTGCGCGAGCTGTGCAACACCGTGCAGCGCGCCGCCCTGCTGTGTGAAGGCACCCGGATCGATGCACAGGCCCTGGGCCTGCCGGAGCCGGTCGCAGCGGTGGCGGATTCGCCCCCCGCGAGCGGATCGCTCCTGGATCTGGATCTTCGGGCCCGCGAGTGCCAGCTGATTTTCGACACGCTGCGAGCCACCGCCGGGAGCCGCAAGCGCGCCGCCGAGCAACTGGGCATCAGCGCCCGCACCTTGCGTCACAAGCTGCAGCAGTTCAGGGCGGCCGGCATCGAGATTCCAGGGCGTGGGGCCTGCGCGAGGAGCGTGCCATGAGTGCAGACATCAGCAGGGTGCTGGGAGAGATGCGTGCATTGCAGGCGCGCATCAGCCCGACCGCCACGCCTGCCACCGAAGCGGCGCCGGGATCGGACTTCGCCACGCTCCTGAAGGGCTCCGTGGACCGGGTCGCCGGCATGCAGTCGCAGGCCAGGGCGCTGGCCAGCGCCTTCGAATCGGGCGATCGGTCGGTTGACCTCACCCGCGTGATGCTGGAGACGCAGAAGGCGAGTCTTGCGTTTCGCGCCATGACCGAGGTTCGCAACAAGCTGATCGATGCGTATCACGAGATCATGAACATGCAGGTCTAGGCTCATGGCTGAAAACGCATTGACGGTTCCAGGCGGGGTGCTCGACACCGTTCCGGGTCTTCGGCAGACAGTGCTGCTGGCCGGAGTGGCATTGGCGATCGCCGCAGCGGTCTGGCTGGTCCTGTGGTCGCAGGGGCAGGGATACACCGTGCTGTACGGACAGCTGTCCGAGCGCGAGACCGGGCAGATCATGGATGCGCTGAACGCTGCGGGCATCGAGTTCAAGCTCAGTCCTTCCGGTGCAGTCACCGTGCCCGAGTCGAAGGTGCAGCAGGCACGCATCCGGCTGGCGAGCCAGGGGTTGCCACAAAGCGATGCGATGGGCATCGAGATGATCCAGAAGGATTCGGCGCTGGGCACCAGCTCGCTGATGGAAGCAGCGCGCTACCAGTCGGCCCTCGAGACCGAACTGGCCCGTACCATCGACAAGGTGCAGGGTGTCCAGGGAGCACGGGTGCATCTGGCCCTGCCCAAACCCAGCGTGTTCGTACGCGACAGGCGGCGCGCCACCGCATCGGTGATGCTCCAGCTGTATCCGGGCCGCCGGCTGGATCCGGGTCAGGTGGCAGCCATCGTGCATCTGACCGCATCGAGCGTTCCCGAGCTCGAATCACGGGACGTCACCGTGGTCGACCAGCAAGGCACGCTGCTCAGCTCGCCGGACGACAACGGCGATGCGGCGATCAGCAACAGGCAGTTCGAATACACGCGAAAGATCGAGGAGAGCCTGCAGCAGCGTGTGGTCGACATCCTCGAGCCCATCCTGGGGCCGGGCCGGGTGCGCGCCACGGTCACCGCCGACATGGATTTCACCGTCACCGAGCAGACACGCGAGAACTACGATCCGCAGAAGACGGCCGTGCGCAGCGAGCAGCTCGCCAACGACGAGCGCAAGGGCGGTGCCGAGTCGCAGGGCATTCCCGGTGCGCTTACCAACCAGCCGCCCGGCACCGCGGGCACGCCGCCGGCCGGCCAGCCGCAGACCACCGCCTCGGCAACCACACCGAGCTCCAGTTCCTCGCGCAGCACGAAGAACTTCGAGGTCGACCGCGTGCTCTCCTACATCAAGGCACCGATCGGTACCATCAGGCGCCTGTCCGTCGGTGTCGTGGTCGATGACTGGCAGAAGGTGGATGCCGATGGCAAGGTCACGGCCACGCCGCTTTCGGATGCCGACATAAAGCGCTTCACCGAGCTGGTCCGGGAGTCCATCGGCTTCCGCTCGGACCGCGGCGACCAGATCAGCGTCATCAACCAGTCCTTCCGCACCGGCATTCCCGGCGGACCGGTGGAAGGTCCTGGAATCCTGCAGCAACCCTGGGTGGCATCGATTGCCAGACAGGCGGTTGGAGTGGGTCTGGTGCTGCTGGTGGCCTTCATGGTGCTCCGGCCGTTGATGAATCACCTCACCCGTGCAACGCCACGAAGACTGGAGGCAGGGGCAGGGGCGCAGGCGGGAGCCAGTGGTGGCGCGGCGGCGGGTGCCATCAAGCTGCAGCCCAGTTTCGAGCAGCAGGTCGCCGCCGCACGCTCGCTGGTCGGCACCGATCCCAGGCGTGCCGCCCAGGTCGTCAAGGACTGGGTGGCCAAGGACGGCTGAGCCGGGCGCATGGCGAGCAAGCCTTCCGACATGTCCGGCACGCAACGCGCCGCCATCCTGTTGATGAGCCTGGGCGAGCAGGATGCTGCCGCCCTGCTCAAGCAACTGGATGCCGGGGATGTGCAGCGTGTGGGCGCTGCGATGGCCGAGCTTTCGGAAGTTTCCCGTGACCAGATGACCTCGGTGCTGGACTCATTCATCGGCACCGCCGACAGCCGCGCGGGCGTCGCCTCGGGCTCCCTCGAGTACGTGCGCCGCGTCCTCACCCAGGCCGTGGGCAAGCAGAAGGCCGACATGCTGCTCGACCGGCTGGTCACCGGTGGAGCCGGTGCCGGCATCGAGCAACTCAAGTGGATGGACGCAAGGACGGTGGCGCAGATCGTCGGTGGCGAGCACCCGCAGATCATTGCCATCGTGCTGTCGCATCTGCCGCCCGACCAGGCTGCCGCGGTGCTGCCGCTGCTCGGTCCTTCGGCCCGTACCGAAGTTCTCATGCGCATTGCCACGCTCGAGGAGGTCCCGCAGACCGCGCTCACCGAACTCGACCTGCTGGTGGAAAAGCAGGCGGCAGTGAGCACGCCCGCGAGCGTGCGTCGCGTCGGGGGTCCGCGCACGGTGGCGGACATCCTGAATGCCATGGAACGCGAGCAGATCACCGCGGAGATGGGCCGGATCCAGGAGGCGGACGATACCCTGCATCAGACGATCAAGGACATGCTGTTCGTGTTCGACAATCTGCTCGGTATCGATGATCGTGGCATCCAGACCTTGCTGCGCGAGGTCGGTTCCGATCAACTGGCGCTGGCCCTGCGCGGTGCCGAGCCCGAGGTGCAGGACAAGATATTCAGGAACATGTCCAAGCGCGCGGCCGAAATCCTCAAGGACGACATGGAGGCCCGCGGTCCGGTGAAGCTGGTGGAGGTGGAGGCCGCGCAGAAGGAGATCATCACCGTCGCACAACGCCTGGCCGAAGAGGGCGCCATCAGTCTGGGCGGCAAGGGAGGCGATGACTATGTCTGATCCGGGCGCCGTGGCGCGTCCCTGGGTGGCTCCCGATGTGGGAATCGCCGCGGAGCGCGGGCCGCCGACGGTGAGCGGGCTGGCGGATCTTCAGGCCGAAGCGTACCAGGAGGCATTCCAGCAGGGTCTGGAGGAGGGACGGGTGGCCGGCCGGGAAGAGGTCCGGCAGCAGGTGGAGCGGTTTTCCGGTCTTCTCTTCGATCTGGTCAGACCGTTCGAGGAACTCGACGAGCAGGTGGAGCGTGAGCTGCTGAGCCTGGCGATGGCCCTGGCCCGACAGATCGTGCGGCGCGAACTCAGGAGCGAACCCACCCAGATCATCGGCATCATCCGCGAAGCGATTGCAGCGCTCCCGGTGGCATCACGCGAGGTGCGCGTCCATCTGCATCCGGAGGATGCGGCCGTGGTGCGCCAGCATCTCGCGCCCACCGAACGCGAGCGCGCCTGGGCCATCGTCGAGGATCCGGTCATGGCGCGTGGGGGCTGCCAGGTGACCACCAATGCCTCGCGCGTGGATGCACGTCTGGAGACCCGGCTGGGTGCCATCCTGAGCGAGCTGCTGGGCACTGAACGGAGCGACGCCAGCGAGCGGGCGCCATGACTGCCTTGCCCGGCATCACCCGCCCGCGTCCGAAGCAATGGGTGGAGGGACTGGTCCGGGCGCGGGAACGCATGACGCAGATGCGCGACCTGATGGTCGAAGGCACATTGAGCCGCATGGTCGGCATGACCCTGGAGGCAGTGGGCTGCGAGGCCGCGGTGGGCGGCCGGTGCCTGGTCGATACATCGGAAGGACGGCAGGTCGAGGCCGAGGTGGTCGGGTTTTCGGGCGAAAAGCTCTTTCTCATGCCCACCGGCAACGTGCGTGGACTGATGCCCGGTGCCCGGGTGGTACCCACGCACAGGGTCTCGGAAGTCATGGTGGGCGATGCGCTGCTGGGCCGCGTCCTGGATGGTGCCGGCCGCCCGCTCGACGGCATGGGTGAGATCCACTGCAGTGAGCGCGTTCCGTTGACCGGAGAACCCTTGAACCCTCTGCGCCGCTGGGCCATCCGGGATCCTCTCGATGTCGGAGTGCGCTCGATCAATGCCCTGCTCACCGTGGGCGGCGGTCAGCGCATCGGACTGTTCGCGGGATCCGGAGTGGGCAAGTCCGTCCTGCTCGGCATGATGACCCGCTACACCCGGGCGGATGTGACCATCGTCGGATTGATCGGTGAACGCGGCCGTGAGGTGCAGGAGTTCGTCAGCAATACACTGGGACCGGACGGGATGCGCCGGGCCGTGGTGGTGGCCACCCCGGCTGACAATCCGCCCCTGATGCGCATGCATGGTGCCTGGCTTGCGACCGCGATTGCCGAATATTTCAGGGACCGCGGCCAGAAGGTGCTGCTGCTGCTGGACTCCCTGACCCGTTTTGCGCAGGCGCAGCGGGAGATCGCCCTGGCCATCGGTGAACCGCCGGCCACCAAGGGCTATCCGCCCTCGGTGTTTGCGCGGCTCCCGCAACTGGTGGAGCGTGCGGGCAACAGCGACCGGGGTCCGGGATCGATCACGGCTTTCTACACGGTGCTGACCGAGGGCGATGACCAGAACGATCCGATCGCGGACGCGGCCCGCGCGATCCTCGATGGTCATTTCGTGCTCTCACGCCGCCTTGCCGAGAACGGGCTGTATCCGGCCATCGACATCGAGGCATCGATCAGCCGCGCGATGCATCAGATCTGCAGCCGTGAGCAACTGGACCTGGCCCTGCGGTTCAAGCAGGTGTTGTCGACCTGGCAGCAGAACCGGGATCTGGTGAGTGTCGGCGCCTGGCGGCGCGGCGCCGATGCGCGCCTGGACCTGGCCGTGGATCAGTGGCCCCGCCTGCAGGAATTCCTCCGTCAGGACATGTACGAGTCCATCGGGTTCGAGCGCAGCCAACAGGATTTGAAGCAACTCGTGACACAGTTCTTGGCAGTCGGCCCGCTGGCCGGATCATAGTCTCGCGGCCGTGATGCTGAAATCGAAACGATTCGAGCCGATCCGCGATATCGCCAGCAATGCTGCCGAAGGGTTGCAGCTGGCGATGGCCGATGCGGAGCGGCACCTTGCCGACATGGAGCGTCAACTGGCCGAACTCACCCGCTACCGGGGCGATTACATCGCGAACTCGGGCCCGACGGCCAGCAGCGTCGATACGGTGCGTCTTCTGAATTTCCGCTCCTTTCTGAGCCGGCTCTCCGAGGCCATCCGCCTGCAGGGCGAAGCGGTGGAAAAGGCCCGGTCCGAGTACGAGCGGCGCCACCGGCAATGGTCGGCAAAGCACGTCGAGGCCCAGGTGCTGGGCAAGGCAGTGGAGCGATTCCGGCAGGATGAGCGCCTGACCCAGGACCGGCGCGAGCAGAACGAATCGGACGATGCCACGATGCGGCGTCTTGCGCTCGCCAACCCCGGATCAACCTGAAGCCCTGCAGCAGGTCGAGTCCAGGGTCCGCGAGTTCAGGGTCCGCGAGGCATGAGTCGAGCCTGCTGGCACGGGCCATGCATCCACTTCCTGCATGGAAATGACGACCACCGCTGCAGCGGCCGATTTGCCAGTCGGGGTGCCCACCACGGTGTCCCCTTCACCCGGTGCAACGCGAGCGAGCGCGCCGGAAAAATTCGCGGTCACGCTCCAGAAATCCCGTTGCGCGCCCCGACCCGCGGACCGCGATGCATCTGCAGAGCCTGCGCGGGCGGCTGATACCGGCAAGCCGGACCGGCCGCACGAACGTTCCGGGCGCAGATCCGGCGGGCGCAAGCCGCAGGCTCCGGGCGGAGCGGATCTGCCAGTCAGCGGCAACGACTTGCCACCCGCTGCCGGAGGGCTGCCCGCTTTCACTGCATCACAGACCCCGATGCCGACCGGCTCCGGGAAGTCGGGGGCGCCTGCTCCGGCCATTCCCGCAGCGGCTGCACCGCTCAGCACCACACCGGCCAATCCCGCGGCTGCGCCGGAGGCGATGCCCTCCACGCCCTCACAGGCGGACATGTTGCTGCTGCAGGACCTCATCCGGGGGACGACCGCCGAGCTTTCGGCCAGCCCGGCAGCTTCCGCGTCATCCACGGGGCCGGATGCATCCAGGCCCGCCACGGCAGACTCGCCCGGGCTGCCCGGCGGTACGCCACCATCGGGCAACCTGCAGGATTCGCTTGCCCGCCTGCTCAAGACGCAGGTGCAGGCTTCGCAGGATCTTCACGCCAGATCCGGCGCAGGCATCTCATCGACGGGCCCTGCCTCGATACCCTCGCAATCCGGAGCGGCTCCTGCGGCACAATCATCTGCCGGCACCCAGGCGCCACCGCCGATGTCGCCGGCACCAGGGCCATCGCCGGTTCCTGATCTGCGTTTGCTCGCGGGACTCGGGGATGCAGGCAGCGCTGACCCGCAGGCGGGAAACATGCCCGGCGCCAGGGATCAGCCTTCCGGATCGGGCAGCCCGGCGCCCGTGCCCGTGCTTTCGGCACAGGTCAATCCGGCTGGAACGGCATCGATGTCCGCGGCCGGGGCGGTGACCGACGCTCCCCCGCCCACCCCGAACCCGGCGAATGCTCCCGGGCATGCCAGGGATGGAGAGAACGACAGGCCCGGTCCTGTCGCGTCCGCTGCGGCTGATGCTTCATCCCCGCTGGCCATGCCTCTGACCTCCCGTCCCGATCTGCAGCCGGCTGCCCCGGTATCTTCCGGGATACACCCCGCCATCGACACACCTGGTTTCGCCCAGGCACTGTCGGACAAGGTCGCCTTCATGATCGACAAGGACGTCGGCTCGGCGAAGCTGTCCATCAATCCTCCGCAACTCGGTCCCATCGAGGTCCACGTCGAGGTCAGCGGCGACAAGGCACAGATCGTGCTCAGTACGCACAGCCTGATCACGCGCGATGCGCTCGAAGCGGCCACGCCGCGCCTGCGCGAAGTGCTGGGCGCGAATGGATTCACCCAGGTCAGTGTCGATGTGTCGCACCGTTCGTTCCAGGAACGGAGCATGCCCAGACAGCAATGGAACACCAGCACGCAACAACGCCTGCAGGGCCCGGTTGCGGGCGAAGCCGTGCGGGCGAGGTCCCTGCCGGGCACACTGGACGCCTACGCCTGATACCATTGCGGGCATGGAGTTCTTCTGGCCCGCATGCATATCCTGGTTGTAGAAGATGACGAGACCGCGCGGGAGTTCCTGGCGCGGGCGCTGCGCGAGGCGGGGCACAATGTGGACACTGCGGCCGATGGCCTGGACGGCCTGCATCTGGCCACTTCGAATGCCCCGGAGGTGATGATCGTCGATCGGATGCTGCCCAGACTGGATGGGCTCGCGCTCATTTCCTCGTTGCGCGCCACCGGTCACAGGACTCCGGTGCTGATCCTGAGCGCACTCGGCGACGTGGACGACCGCATCACGGGGCTCCGGGCCGGCGGCGATGACTATCTCACCAAACCCTATCACCTGTCGGAACTGATGGCACGGGTGGATGCGCTGGCACGTCGCGGCCAGGCTGCCGGTGAGATCGTGACCCGGCTCCGGGTTGCCGACCTGGAACTGGACCGCATGACGCGCCGGGTCAGCCGTGCGGGGCGCAGGATCGAACTGACTGCGCGCGAATTCCAGCTGCTCGAGTACCTGATGCGTCACAGCGGCCAGGTGGTCACTCGCACCATGCTGCTCGAAGGCGTCTGGGACTATCACTTCGATCCGCAGACCAATGTCATCGACGTGCACATCAGCCGGTTGCGACACGCCATCGACAAGGATTTCACCAGGCCGCTCCTGCACACCGTTCGCGGCGCCGGCTACAGTCTGCGCGAAGAGGAATAGGGGGTGAAGAGCTCGCGCCGCTTCGCCGGCGTGCTCGCCACCTCGCGGTTCCGCATTTCCATCGCCTACTCGCTGGTGTTCTCGCTGGGTGCGGCCCTGCTGCTGTCCATCGTCTACCTGGCCGTCTCGAACGTGGTCGAGAGCGGCACCGACAACCTGATCGAAGCGGAAGTGCAGGGACTGCGTGAGCAGTACCGCGTGCTGTCGCGCGATGATTTCATCGAACTCATCGAACAGCGTTCGCAGGCGCAGGACGTGCGAGGTGCCGTGTACCTGATGGTGGACCCCGAGAACCGGCCGATCGCCGGAAATCTGCCGGAATGGCCGCAGACCGGAACATCCTCTGGCAAGTGGCTGGAATTCAAGGTATCCGTACCCTTTGGCATGCAGATGCGTGAGCACGACGTGCGGGCCCGCCGGTTCGTGTTGCCGGGCGGCTATCGGATGCTGGTCGGGCACGACGTGCAGGAACGGCACGACGTGAAGAACGTGATGCTGCGTGGCCTGGTGATCGCGGTGCTGCTGACCCTGTTGCTGGGGCTGGGCGGTGGCTTCTGGATGGGCCGCCGGATTCTGGCCCAGGCGGGTGCTGTCTCCGCGGTCGCGCAGCAGATCATGCGCGGGGATCTGTCCCAGCGCCTGCCGGTGCAGGATACGGATGACGAAATCGACCGGCTGGCCCGCGATATCAACAGCATGCTGGATCGCATCGAACAGCTCACGCTGGGCATGCGGACCGTGCTGGACAGCGCTGCGCACGACCTGCGGACACCGCTCAACCGGCTGCAGTCACGTGCCGAGGCCGGCATGGCCGTGGTACCCGCGGCATCTCCCGCCCACCAGGTGCTGGAGCAGGTGAGTGTGGAAGTCGATCGCATGCGCGACACGCTGGATGCATTGCTGCGCATCGCGCTCGCCGAGACCGGTACGGTGGCGCGTGAAACCGTGGATCTTTCCAGCCTCGTGGAGAGTGTCGCCGAACTGTACGGGCCGTTGATCGAGGAGCGGCAGATCGGATTCGATCAGGACATCGCCGAATCGGTCAGCGTGCAGGGCAACCGGCAGTTGCTGGCGCAGGCGCTGGCCAACCTGCTCGACAATGCCATCAAGTTCACGCCGGCCGGGGGGCGCGTGCGCATTTGCCTGCAGCTGCGGCCCGAAGGGCCTCAGGTCAGCATTGCCGATACCGGACCCGGGATCCCCGAGGACAAGCGCGAGCTGGCGCTGGGGCGCCGGGTCCGGCTGGATACCGCGCGCGGGCTGCCTGGGTCAGGTCTGGGCCTGTCTCTCGTCTCGGCAGTCTCCAAGCTCCACGGCGCCCGCCTGGAACTTGAAGATGCGCATCCCGGCCTGATCGTGACCATCCGGTTTCCCGCCGCGCACGCCGCGCCAAATTTCTGACGCCGGATCCGGCACGTGCCATCCGGCAGGCCGGCGGGCATTCCACAAGCGTTTGAACAAGAAAGGTTTTTCTCCCGCTTCGTGGAGTGGTATGGATCTTGCTTGCCAGCCTTGAGCGAGACCTTTCGCACGAGGATTCATACCCATGGCAGAAGAAGCCGAAAGCGCACCCGTCGCCGCACCGAAACCCCAGGGTGCCGGCAGCAAGCTCATCAATGCGATCGGGATATTCGTCCTTTGCCTCGGCGCCGTGGTGGCCGGTGGCTTCATCAATGCCTCCCTGCATCCGATGCCGGCCCTGAAACTGGGCGCTGATGGCAGGATCATGCCGATACCGCCCGAGAAGAGCGCGCATGGCGAGCATGGCGACAGCGCCAAGGCTGCGATCTATTACGCCATAGACCCGCCGCTGGTGGTCAATTTCGAGGATGCCTCGGCCGTGCGCTTCCTGCAGGTCACCATCGAGGTCATGGCGCGAGACCAGAAGGCCATCGACGGCGTGCAGAAGAACGTGCCGCTGATCCGCAACAACCTGCTGATGCTGATCAGCAATCGCGACTACAAGACCCTGATGTCGCGCGAAGGCAAGGAGAAGCTGCGCGGCGAAGCGCTCGCCGAGGTGCGCAAGATCACCACGAAGGAAGGCACTCCACCCATCGACGACCTGCTGTTCACCAGCTTCGTGGTGCAGTGATGACGCAGCCGGAAGATGAGCCCGCGCAGGAAACAACGGACAGCGTCCTGACCGAAAGCGAGACGGCGGCGCTCCTGCAGGAGGAGGGTGGGGGAATCCGCCCCTACGATCTGTGCGCCCAGCGGATCAACCGCATGTGCCTGCCCAACCTCGAGTACGTGGCCAAGGGACTTGCGCCACGCGCCGCGGCGGCGATGGGCGCCTTTCTGGGGCGCGAGGTCACGGTGCGTTTCGATGCACTGGGCCGGCGCAAGTCCGGCGACGTGCTGGCCGCGCTGCCGAACCCGGGTGCGCTTGCCGTCCTGCGCATCGCGCCGCTTCCCGAAGAGGGTCTGCTGACACTGGATCCGAAGCTCCTGCTGGCGCTGCTCGATGGTTTTTTCGGCGGCAGCGGCAAGGTGTCCGCCGATCCGATGGCGGCAGCATCCGGAGCGGCCCAGCGCTTTTTCGCAAGCATGCTCAAGCGTCTGGCACCCGAATTCAACGCGGCCTGGGCACCGGTCAACACCGTCCAGCTGGAAATCGTGAAGCAGGAGCACGATGCGCGGTTCATCCAGCTCGGTGCGGCATCCGACACCATGATCGTGGTCCGCTACGCAGTCGAGTTCTGCGGAACTTCGGGCGCACTCGACTGGATGCTGCCCGAGACGCAGATCGCTCCGATCCGCGAGATCCTGGCGGCAGACGGCCATGCACAGCAGCCGGGTGAGCAGCCCTCGTGGGCTCCGATCCTGGCAACTGCCCTGCATGCCGCGCAACTGGAAACACGGGCTGTTCTGGGCTCCGCGAGGATGAGCCTGCGCGAGCTGGTGATGCTCTCGCCCGGTGACGTGATCCCCATCGATGCGCCGGAGCAGGCGGTGCTGATGGCGCAGGACGTGCCGATCTGGCTGGGCCGATTCGGCGTGTCCCAGGGCCACAATGCATTGAAGATACTTCGAGGAGCAAACACATGAGTTCTCCGCAAACACGGCCCGAGAGCGCTGCCCGCGCAGAGTTCGGCGAACTGGGTGCGGGTGCTGCGACCGGCGGCAAGGAGATGAACATCAACCTGATCCTCGACGTCGCAGTGACGCTGTCACTGGAGGTGGGCCGCGCACGCATGTCGGTGCGTGACCTGCTGCAGCTGACCCCTGGTGCCATCGTCGAGCTGGATCGCATGGCCGGCGAACCGCTGGACGTGCTGGTGAACGGCGTGCGGGTCGCGCGGGGCGAAGTGGTGGTCGTGAACGACAAGTTCGGCATCCGGCTCACGGAGGTCGTCAGCCAGTCCGAGCGCATGGAACAGGTGCAATGACCGCAGCGCCCCCCGGTTCCGCCATCAGCGTGCCCGGTGCGGGTTTGCTGCAGCTGACGGCGACCCTGATGCTGGTGGTGGCGCTCATCTTCGCGATCACCTGGGTGGTGAAGCGCTTCCATCTCGTCAGGCCACGTCGCAGCCGCGCCATGAGCGTCATCGACGAGATGGCGCTGGGTCCGCGCGACCGCGTGATCCTCATGCAGGTCGGGCAGTCGCAATGGCTGCTGGGTGTGAGCTCCGCGGGTCTCACTGCGCCGGTGCCCCTGGCCACTCCCGTCGAGCTTCCGCCGGCCGATACACCGGGTTTCGCCGACCGCATGCGCGAGATCCTGCAGCGTCCCGGGAGCGGCGCGTGAGAATCACGCTACCGGTGGTGCTGGTGCTGGCGCTGCTGTGGGGCGTCAGCGCACAGGCTGCGGATGCAGCCCTGCCGGCCGCCGGAGCGGTGCTGCCGGCCTTGACGGTGAAGACCGGCGCCGGCGGCGCGCAGACCTACTCGCTTACATTCCAGGTCCTGATCCTGATGACGGCGCTTACGCTCCTGCCCGCCATCCTGCTGTCGATGACCGCCTTCACCCGCATCATCATCGTCCTGTCCATCCTGAGACAGGCGCTCGGTCTCGCCCAGACACCGCCCAACCAGGTGCTGATGGGCCTTGCGCTGTTCCTCACCCTGTTCGTGATGAGCACCACCCTGAACCAGTCGTTCACCCAGGGGATAAAGCCCTACATGGATGGTCAGCTGGCCGGCGAGGTGGCGATCGAGCGGGCCGTCAAGCCGCTCAAGCGCTTCATGATGGCGCAGACACGCGAGAACGACCTGACCCTGTTCACGCGCCTGTCGGGCAGGAGCTCGTTCAGCAGTCCCGACGATGTGCCGCTGTCGGTGCTGCTGCCGACGTTCCTGAGCAGCGAACTGAAGACCGCATTCCAGATCGGCTTCATGGTGTTCATCCCGTTCCTGGTCATCGATCTGGTGGTGGCGAGCGTGCTGATGTCGATGGGCATGATGATGCTCTCTCCCATGCTGGTATCGCTGCCTTTCAAGATCATGCTGTTCGTGCTGGTGGATGGCTGGACGCTGCTGCTCGGCACCCTTGCATCGAGTTTTCATACGTGACTCCCGCCACCGTCATGGATCTGGGGCATCAGGCACTGCTCGTGACCTCGATGATCGCAGCCCCGCTCCTGCTGATGGCCCTGGTCGCGGGTCTTCTCATCGGCATCCTGCAGGCTGCGACCCAGATCAACGAGGCGACGCTGAGTTTCATCCCGAAACTGCTGATGCTGGTGCTGACGCTGCTCGTGGCCGGACCGTGGATGCTGCGGGTGCTGGTCGACTACACGCATGACCTGTTCACCAGCATTCCCGGAATGATCGGCTGAGGGCGCAGCATGGCTGTGAGCGAAATTCAGGTCGACGCAGGCGAAGTCGCCGGGCAGCTCCTGCGCATCTGGTGGCCGCTGCTGCGCGTCAGCGGCTTCATGCTGGTCGCACCGGTGCTGGGCTCGTCCATGGTGCCGAGGACCGTCCGTATCGTCCTTTCGGTGGCTCTGGCCCTGATGCTGGCGCCGTTCGCATCGGTGCCGCGCGACCTGTCGATCTTTTCGGCCGCGGGGGTGCTGGCCTCCGTCAACCAGCTGTTGATCGGCATCGCCATCGCGCTGGTGGTGCAGCTGGTGTTCGATGCGCTGGCCCTGGCCGGCCAGACCACTTCCATGACCATGGGGTTGGGATTCGCCACGCTGGTCGATCCGCAGCGCGGTGCCAACACGGCGGTGCTGGGCCAGATGTTCACCATTTTCGGAACCCTGGCGTACCTGTCGGTCGATGGCCATCTTCGGCTGATCGGGACGCTGGCCCACAGTTTCCAGACCATTCCGGTCGTTGCGGATGGACTGGGGGGCGGTCTGCTGGGTGCCGTTCCTGCCTGGGGCGCGCGGGTGTTCGAAGCGGGCTTGCTGATCGCCCTGCCGGTCACGGTCGCACTGCTCATCGTGAATCTGGCGCTGGGTGTGGTGACCCGTGCGGCGCCTCAGCTGAATCTGTTCGGCATCGGATTCCCGATCACCATGCTGGCCGGATTTTTCGCACTGATGGCCGGGCTCGACAGCCTGATTGGCGGCATGCTGAACCTGCTGCAGGATGCACTGCAGACGGCCGCAGGTCTCGTTGACATGGGTGTGCATTGATGGCCGCCTCAGAGGACAGCGAGCGCACCGAACAGCCATCCCAGCGCCGCCTGCAACAGGCCCGTGAGCGCGGGCAGGTGCCGCGCTCACGCGAGTTGACCAGCTTTGCCGCCATGATCGGCGGGAGCCTGGCATTGCTGGCCATGAGTTCCTCGTTGCCCGCCTGTCTCGCGGGCATCATGCGCCGTTCCATGACCCTGGATGCGGCCGACATGGACGATCCGGCCGCCCTGTCGCGACTGCTGTCCTCGCAGGCCGTCACGGCCGTGTGGGCTCTGGGCCCCCTGTTCGCGGTGCTCCTGGCGCTGGTGCTCCTGGCCTCCATTGCACTCGGTGGCTGGAATGTGAGTGCCCAGGCCGTTGCGTTCGATTTTTCCCGTCTGAGCCCCGCCGCCGGTCTGAAGCGGATGTTCGGGCTGCATGGCCTGGGCGAACTGGGCAAGGCCCTGCTCAAGTTCCTGATGGTCGGTGGCATGTGCACCATGGTGGTGTGGTGGCTGTCAGGGGATGTGCTGCATCTGTCGGTCATGGCGCCGAGGGCCGCCATCGGCCATGCCGCTGCGCTGATGTCGCGTGCCTTCGTATGGCTGTGCGCCGCCCTGGCGGTGGTCGCCGCCGTGGATGTGCCGCTGCAGCTGTACCAGTACAGGCGTTCGCTGAAGATGAGCCGGCACGAGCTGCGCGAGGAAGCCAAGGAAACCGATGGCCGCCCGGAAGTGAAAGGGCGCATCCGGCAGATGCAGCAGCAGCTGGCACGCCGCCGCATGATGCAGGCGGTTCCGACCGCGGATGTGGTCATCGTCAATCCCGAGCATTTCGCGGTCGCGCTCCGGTATGAGCCGGCCCGGATGCGGGCGCCGCGGGTGGTCGCCAGGGGCGTGGACCTGATTGCCCTCAACATCCGGCGCATCGCCGAGGAAAACCGCGTTCCGGTGTTCGAATCCCCGAAGCTGGCACGTGCCCTGTATCGAAGCACGGACCTGAATGAGGAGATCCCCGCGGGCCTGTACCTGGCAGTGGCGCAGGTCCTGTCCTACCTGTTCCGGATCAGGAGCCTCGATCCGACCCAGGCGGCGCGCATGGCGCGGCCCGACCCTGATGTGGGCGAGGAGTTCGACGCATCATGAGTGCGCGGGATGTGGGCATCAGCCTGACGCGTTTCGCCCGCAACGGCCTGGGCGTGCCGCTGCTGGTGATGGTGATGCTGTCGATGATGGTGCTGCCATTGCCGCCGGTTCTGCTCGACCTGCTGTTCACGTTCAACATCTCGCTGTCGCTGGTGATCCTGCTGGCGGTGATCTACGTACGCCGCGCGCTGGAATTCGCGGCGTTCCCCACGGTGTTGCTGGCTGCGACACTGTTGCGGCTGGCACTGAACGTCGCCTCCACGCGTGTGGTCCTGATGAACGGCCACAACGGTTCGCATGCGGCGGGGCATGTGATCGCGGCCTTCGGCGAGTTCGTGGTGGGCGGCAACTATGCCGTCGGCCTGGTGGTGTTCATCGTCCTGGTGATCATCAACTTCGTGGTCATCACCAAGGGCGCCGGACGCATCTCCGAGGTCAGCGCGCGTTTCACCCTGGATGCCATGCCGGGCAAGCAGATGGCCATCGACGCGGACCTCAATGCCGGCATCATCACCCAGGCCGATGCGGTCGCACGGCGGCAGGAGATCCGCGAGGAAGCCGACTTCTACGGCGCCATGGACGGTGCCGGCAAGTTCGTGCGTGGTGACGCCGTTGCCGGCATCCTGATCGTTTTCATCAACCTGTTCGGCGGCACCATCATCGGCACCGCACAGCACGGTCTGTCGCTGGCCGATGCCGGCAAGACCTACGCGCTGCTGACCATCGGTGATGGCCTGGTGGCGCAGATCCCTTCGCTCCTGCTGTCGGTGGCAGTGGCCGTGCTGGTCACGCGCGTCTCGCGCCCGCACGACATGAGCCAGCAGATCATGTCGCAGGTGCTGGGACAGCCCCGTGCGCTGGCGATCACTGCCGGCATCCTCGGTGTGCTCGGGGTGATACCCGGCATGCCGAACCTCGTATTCCTGGGCGTCGCGGCGCTGTGCGGGTATGGCGCATATGCGCTGAGCCGGGCACGTGCGGTGCAGGAACAGGCCAGGGCCGAGACGCCTGCAGTTGCTGCGCCCGCGCCGGAGAACCGGGAGCTTTCCTGGGACGATGTCGAACCGGTGGACCTGATCGGCCTTGAAGTCGGCTACCGGCTGATTCCGCTCGTGGACCGCAATCAGGGCGGCGAACTGATGACGCGCATCAAGGGCGTCCGCAAGAAACTGTCCGAGGAACTCGGTTTCCTCGTGCAGCCGGTACACATCCGCGACAACCTCGAGCTGTCGCCCAATTCCTACCGGATCACGCTGCTGGGTGTTCCGGTGGGTGAGGCCGAGGTGTTCCCGGATCGTGAGCTGGCGATCAATCCCGGCGGCATCACCGGGATCCTGCCCGGCACGGCAACGAGGGATCCGGCCTTCGGCATGGAAGCGGTGTGGATCGACAAGGCGCGGCGCGAACAGGCGCAGGGCATGGGATTCACCGTGGTCGATGCCGGCAGCGTGATCGCCACCCACCTCAGTCATCTTCTGCAGACCCACGCGCATGAGCTGCTCGGACACGAGGAAGTGCAGCAACTGCTCAGCCGTCTGGCCAAGTCCACGCCCAAGCTGGTCGAGGACCTGGTGCCGAAGCTCCTGCCGATGAGCGTGGTGGTCAAGGTGCTGCAGTGCCTGCTGCAGGAGCGGATCCCGATCCGCAACCTGCGTGGCATCTGTGAAACCCTGGCGGAAAATGCATCCCGGACGCAGGATGCGGCGGCGCTGGTGGCAGCCGTGCGCGTGGCGCTGGGCCGAAGCATCGTGCAGCAGATCTCCGGCCTGAAACCGGAACTGCCGGTGATGACGCTGGATCCGCAACTCGAACAGATGCTGCAGGATTCGGTCAGCAGCGGCGGAGAATCCGCACCCGGATTCGAGCCCGGACTCGCCGACCGCATTCATCAGGCCATTTCGGACGGGGCACGGCGCCAGGAAGCGGCGGGTGATTCTGCCGTGCTGCTGGTAGCGCCCAAGGTCCGTCCCTGGGTTGCGCGGCTGATGCGGCATTCCGTGCCCACGCTGAACGTGCTGGCCTACAACGAAATTCCGGAGAACCGCCGTGTCCGCGTCGTTGCCGCGGTGGGCCGATGACCTTCCAGACGAGGTGACCATGAAACTCAAACGATATACGGCTGCCAGCATGCGCGAGGCGCTGGCCATGATTCGCGCCGAGCAGGGTGAGGAGGCGGTGATCCTGTCCACGCGCCGGCTCGAAGCCGGCGTGGAGGTGGTCTCGGCCGTCGACTACGACGCCACGCTGATCGGACAGGCCCCCTCGCCCCAGCGGGCACCGGTGGCACCTGTCCCCGAAGCCGCGGCCGAACGGCCGCCGGCGGCGGCTGAACCGGCCGTTGCCGTTGCTGAGCCGCCCCGGCTCGAGGTCCGGGACCTGGGCTATGCGCGGCTCCAGCGCGAGCTCGAGGGATTGCGGCATCTGCTCGAGCATGAGCTGGCTGCAATGGGCTGGAAGACCCGGCGCGAAGCCAATCCGTTCCAGGCAAGGGTGCTCGATGAGCTGCTTGCGCTGGACCTGGCACCCGATGTGGCGCAGCGGCTGGCGCGATTCCTGCCCCGGCGCACGGATGCGAAGGTGCCCGGGCACATACCGATGGCGCTGCTGATGAAGCACCTGCCGATGGTGACCGATGATGTCTGTGCCGAGGGGGGTGTGGTGGCGGTGGTGGGACCGACCGGCGTGGGCAAGACCACCACCATCGCCAAACTGGCGACGCGATGGTGTCTGCGTCACGGCAATCAGGACCTGGCGCTGGTCAGTACCGACGGCTATCGCATCGGCGCGCGCGATCAGTTGCTGACCTATGCGCGGATCCTGGATGTCCCGATGTACACCGCTGAAGGCGGAAGGCAGCTCGGACAGGTGCTGGGACGGCTGAAGGACAAGCGCCTGGTGCTGGTCGACACGGCTGGCATGAGCCAGCGGGATGTACGGATCCCCTCGCAGCTCGAATCGCTCCGGCTCGGCCTGGGAAAGGCCCGCGTGCTGCTGGCGGTACCCGCCGGGGGCGAGTTGCGTGCGCTGGGTGAAATCATCGCCGCGTATTCACGGGCGGCACCGCATGCCTGCGTGCTCACCAAGATCGATGAGGCCGCAAGCCTGGGAGGATCGCTTTCGGCGACATTGCGATCCAGTCTGCCGATTGCCTGGCTTTGCAACGGGCAGCGCGTGCCCGAGGATCTGCATGCGGCCGAGCCGAAGCGGGTGTGGTTGTTGCGAGCAGCCCTGTCCCTGAAGGAAAAGGCCGGGCCGCACGATGGCGCTTCGATGGTGCGAAAGTTCCCGCAGGTGCAGGCCCATGCGTGACTTCGATTTCCACCGCACCCAGGCGGGCGGCATGGGAAGGCTCCGCGATGCGCATCCGGTCAAGGTTATCGCGGTGACGGGTGGCAAGGGCGGCGTGGGCAAGACCACCGTGTCAGCCAACCTGGCGATGTCCATCGCGGCACGCGGACGCGAAGTGCTGCTGGTGGATGCGGATTTCGGGCTCGCCAACGTGGATGTGATGCTGGGGCTGCATACGCGGTTTCACCTCGGGCATGTGCTCAAGGGCGATTGTTCGCTGGAAGACGCAATCGTGACCGGGCCGCGAGGATTGCAGGTGGTGCCGGCGGCTTCGGGGCTTGCGCACATGGCAAACCTGTCCGCAGCGGAGAGTGCCGGCCTGATACGTGCGTTCAGCGATCTGTATCACCGCATCGACGTGATGGTCATCGACACCGCCGCAGGGCTGCACGACAGTGTAGTGACCTTCACCCGCGCGGCACACCACGTGCTGATCGTGGTGTGCGATGAGCCGGCATCGATCACCGACGCCTATGCGCTGATCAAGGTGCTGTCGAGACAGCACGGCATCACGCGGTTCCAGATCCTTGCCAGCCAGACCCGCAGGCCGGGCGAGGGGCTGGACCTGTTCGGAAAAATCAGCCGGGTTTGTGACCGGTTTCTCGATGTGGCACTCGAGTTTGCCGGTTCGGTGCCGTTTGACGATTACCTGCGCCGCGCGGTGCAGCAGCAGGCAGCGGTGGTCGAGGCATTCCCGGGTTCGCAGTCCGCCGGAGCATTCAAGAATCTGGCTGACAAGGCCGATAAGTGGCCGATGCCCCAGGGTGCGCGGGGGCATCTGGAGTTTTTTGTCGAGCGCCTGGTCGGGGCACGGAGCGGTCCTTCTGCGGTATTGCAATGAGAGCAAGTACACAGTATTCGAATCAGTCACAAGGCAGCCACTGCGCTGCAGGCGATCAAAGTCCGATGGGCCGGATGCCCCAGCACGACCTGGTGGTGCGGCACGCCGAGCTCGTCAAGCGCATCGCCTATCACCTGGTCAGCCGGATGCCGCCAAACGTGGAGGTCGATGACCTGATCCAGGCAGGCATGATCGGTTTGCTGGATGCCGCCAGACATTATTCGGCCAGCAAGGGCGCCAACTTCGAAACCTATGCGGGCATCCGCATCCGGGGCGCCATGCTCGACGAGGTGCGCAAGTCCGACTGGACGCCCCGCTCGGTGCACCGGGGCATGCGCGAGATGGCCAATGCGGTGCGTCAGCTCGAGAACGAACGGGGCCACGATGCGAAGCCGGCTGACATCGCCGCGCGGCTGGGACAGTCACTTGAGGAATACCACAAGCTGGTGCAGGACGCCGCAAGTTGCCGCATGTTCAGTTTCGACCAGCTGGGCACCGGCGATGACGAGTCGAGCCCCGCCGATCGCGCGCGGGACGAGCGGCCCGGACCGTTCGAAGCCATGGAGCAGGTCGGCTTCCGGGATGCGCTGGTGCAGGCAATCGAAGGCCTGCCGGAGCGCGAGAAGATGGTCCTGTCGCTGTACTACGATGACGAGCTCAATCTGCGCGAGAT
This sequence comes from Steroidobacteraceae bacterium, assembly GCA_044226785.1. Classification (GTDB taxonomy): domain Bacteria; phylum Pseudomonadota; class Gammaproteobacteria; order Steroidobacterales; family Steroidobacteraceae; genus TMP-86. The sequence goes on from JBGAGK010000013.1 coordinate 83,196, forward strand.
CGGCGAAGTACTCGAGGTCTCCGAGTCGAGGGTCTGCCAGATCCACGGTCAGGCGCTGGTGCGCCTGCGCGCCCGAATGAGTGAATGGCTGCAGGCGGACTGACGGATCGTGGACATCCTGAGTCTCATCAGCCTGGTGCTGTCTGCGATCGCGATCGTCGGCGGCGCCATCCTCAAGGGCAGCAGTGCCGGCGCGCTGGTCGGCTCGGCCGCATTCGTCATCGTGGTGCTGGGCACGCTGTCTGCCAGCCTGATGCAGACGCCGCTCCCGACCTTCATCCGTGCATGGAAGATCGCAGGCTGGGTATTCAAGCCACCGGCGGTCAATCCCGAAGCCCTGGTCGACAAGATCGTCGAATGGAGCAACGTGGCCCGCAAGCAGGGCCTTCTGGGTCTGGAATCGGCGGTGGAGAAGGAATCGGACGAATTCCTCAAGAAGGGTCTGCAGTCGCTGGTCGATGGCGGCGAACCGGATGCCATCCGCTCGACGATGGAAGTGGAACTGGACACCATGGAGCACTTCGATACCCAGGCGGCCAAGGTATTCGAAGGCATGGGAATCTATTCGCCCACGCTGGGCATCATCGGTGCTGTCATGGGGCTCATGGCGGTGATGCAGAATCTGGCCGACCCGTCCAAGCTCGGTCATGGCATTGCCGCGGCATTCGTTGCCACCATCTACGGCATCGGCTTCGCCAATCTTCTTTTCCTTCCCATGGGCAACAAGCTCAAGGCCATCGTGCACGGGCAGACGCAGATTCGCGTGATGGCGATCGAAGGTCTGATTGCAATTGCGCAGGGCGAGAACCCGCGCAATATCGAGAGCAAGCTCAAGGGCTACGTTCACCACTGATCGCATCCGGGCATGGCACGCAGGAAAAAACACGAAGAGCACGTCAACGCCGAGGCCTGGGCAATCCCCTACGGTGACCTGATCACCCTGCTGCTGGCGTTCTTCGTGGTGATGTACGCCATGTCGTCGGTGAATGAGGGCAAGTACCGCATCCTCTCGGATTCCATGGTTGCAGCATTCCGCGGAGCTCCCAAGACCATTTCGCCGGTGAATATCGGCGACAGGAAGCCCGCGGGTGCCGACCGGCGCATGCTGGGCGAAAGACCCACCACGCTCATGAAGGTGGGAATCAACAACATGCAGCAGGTCCTGGCGGTGGCCGGCCCCGAATCCAGCCAGGGCTCCGGCGGCAAGGGAGTGCTCGATGGCGGCGAGGCGGTCCTGCAGCAGATGAGCAAGGAAGTCCAGAAGGCGATGCGCGAGTTGATCGATGCGCGCCTCGTGATGGTGCACCATGATGGCCTGGGCCTGGTCGTGGAGATCAATACCGACATCCTGTTTCCAAGCGGAGCCGCGGCGTTCACGCCGAAGGCGGCGCAGGTGCTCGATCGGCTGGCCGGAGTGCTCAAACCCTTTCCCAATTCCATCCGCGTCGAAGGGCACACCGACAATCGACCGATCAGGACAGCCGAATTCCCCTCGAACTGGGAACTGTCCGCGGCACGCGCGGCCTCGGTGGTCCACCAGTTCACGCGTGCGGGTATCGACCCCTTGCGCCTGGAGATCGTCGGATACGGGGAATATCACCCGCGCCAGCCGAATTCGACCCAGGAGGGCCGCAATGCCAATCGCCGCGTGGCCATCCTGATCCTTCAGGTGCCGCAGAAGCGGATCCAGGCGGATCAGCCGGCGCCGCCCGATGCGCCGGCGGCGGTTTCCCAGCTTGCAACGGTTGCAGCCGGGGCGGATGCGGTTTCAGGGCCGGCCGGGCCCAGGTCGCCGACCGTGCTTGCGGAGGGTCAAGTCCCGGCTGGGGCCGCCGACTCAACCCGTCAATGATCCGGGTTTCAGCATGAACAGGGGAATGAAGATGAGCGAAGTGGACCGACTGAGCACGTCCGGAACCTATCCGGCGCTGGCGCTGACCGATCGCCGTCGTAACCGGGAAGAACCAGGGTCTTCCTCGGCCGGCACGGACGGTCGAGGTCCCGGGCGCAGCCCGGAGCGTGATCCGGCCCGGCCCGATGCGGGTGGTGCCTCCGGCGCCGGCCGCCCCGATGCACTGATCGACGAGTACGCGTGATGTTCGCCCTCCCGGGGTGGATCGGCGGAGCGATCCTGCTGGCTGCGATGTCGAGCTTCGCGGCATTGGCAGTCCTGATGCGAGCGGTCCAGCGGATGCAGGCAAGACATCAGGGACTGACGGCAGACCTGGCCGCTGCATTGCGTGAAATGGAGCGGCTTGCGGCCATCTGCGGGAAGCTGGGCGCACAGGCCGGCCGCATCGAGCGAACCACCAGGCATCTGGCTGAGCGCTTGGAAATCATGGAGTTGCGTCCCGAAAGTCGATCTTTTGACCGGGCCATCGACAGCGCCCGGCAGGGTGTCGATCCGGTGCGGCTGGAGCGGCAGTTCGGGCTGAGCCAGACCGAAGCCGGACTGGTTACACTGCTCCATGGCGCCCGCGGCCGCATTTCGGACGGCCCGCCTTCCCAATCCAGATCTGAAATGCGGTAGTCGTTCCTCTCTCACGCGCAGCCTCCAGTGCAGTGCTGCGCCTCTGGCTGCCCCATTTTCATTGACACTGCGAAGCACGCACCGCAAAATACGCGGCTCATTTTGAGGAGGGGTACCCAAGCGGCCAACGGGGGCAGACTGTAAATCTGCTGGCTTATGCCTTCGTAGGTTCGAATCCTACCCCCTCCACCAGCGTGCCGAGGGCCAGGGGGCTCGATCTTCAGGTGTACGGATCAGGCGGGTGTAGTTCAATGGTAGAACTTCAGCCTTCCAAGCTGATAGCGTGGGTTCGATTCCCATCACCCGCTCCAGATGATGGATGTGGCCCACGTAGCTCAGTTGGTAGAGCACGTCCTTGGTAAGGACGAGGTCAGCGGTTCAATCCCGCTCGTGGGCTCCAGTTTTTTGAAATCGAGAGGTAACGTCAGTGTCGAAGGGGAAGTTTGAGCGGACCAAGCCGCACGTGAACGTTGGGACGATTGGTCATGTGGACCATGGCAAGACGACGCTGACGGCGGCGTTGACCAAGGTGATGGCGGAGAAGTTTGGCGGGGAGTTCAAGGCCTACGACCAGATTGACAAGGCACCGGAGGAGCGTGCGCGCGGGATCACGATAGCCACGGCGCACGTGGAGTACCAGAGCGAGGCGCGTCACTACGCGCACGTGGACTGTCCTGGGCACGCGGACTATGTGAAGAACATGATCACGGGTGCGGCGCAGATGGACGGGGCGATCCTTGTGGTCAGTGCGGCGGATGGACCGATGCCGCAGACGCGCGAGCACATTTTGCTGGCCCGCCAGGTGGGGGTACCGTACATCGTGGTGTACCTGAACAAGGCGGACATGGTGGACGACAAGGAGTTGTTGGAGCTGGTGGAGCTGGAGGTACGGGACCTGTTGAGTTCGTACAAGTTTCCCGGGGACAAGACGCCGATTGTGATTGGATCGGCGCTGAAGGCGCTGGAGGGGGACCAGAGCGAGATCGGGGTGCCTTCGGTGCTCAAGCTGGTGCAGGCGCTGGATGATTACATCCCGGTCCCGAAGCGTGCGGTGGACGGGGCGTTTTTGATGCCGGTGGAGGATGTATTTTCCATTGCCGGTCGGGGCACGGTGGTCACGGGGCGCATCGAGCGCGGGGTGATCAAGGTGAACGACGAGGTGGAGATTGTGGGGATAAGGCCCACGAGCAAGACCACCTGCACGGGGGTGGAGATGTTCAGAAAGCTTCTGGACGAGGGGCAGGCGGGGGACAACGTGGGGGTGCTGCGGGGGCACGAAGCGTGAGGAAGTGGAGCGAGGGCAGGTATTGTGCAAGCCCGGTTCGATCACCCCGCACACGAAGTTCGAGGCGGAGGTGTACGTGCTGACCAAGGAGGAGGGCGGGCGGCACACGCCGTTTTTCAAGGGTTACCGGCCGCAGTTTTACTTTCGCACCACGGATGTGACGGGAGCGGTGGAGTTGCCGGCGGGCACGGAGATGGTGATGCCCGGGGACAACATCAAGATTGTGGTGGAGCTGATCAGTCCGATTGCGATGGAGCAGGGGCTGCGATTTGCGATCCGCGAAGGGGGCAAGACCGTGGGCGCCGGTGTGGTGTCCAAGGTGATTGCGTAACTTGAAGAGGTTTTTATTTCAGCCTGCGTAAGCGGGCTGCTCTCATACGGGGTCGAAACGACCCCGGTGAACTGATTGACCGCGGGAATGACGGCTGTTTCGACCCCGTTGAACCCGCGCGTCAGCGCTAGAACAGGCCAGTAGCTCAATTGGCAGAGCGGCGGTCTCCAAAACCGCAGGTTGGGGGTTCGATTCCCTCCTGGCCTGCCAGATTGAGCAGGTGCTTTTGACGATGGCGGAAGTACAGACTACGGAAAATGCGACGGCGAAGGACACCGCGCTGCTGGTCCTTTCGGGGCTGGCGCTGCTGGCGGGCATCGTCGCGTTCTACTGGTTCGAGGATCTGGCGCTGCTCGAGCGCGTCGGCATGTTCGTCGGTGCCCTGGCGGTGGCTGCGGGACTGATCTGGTTGTCCTGGTATGGCCGGCAGTTCAAGCAGTTCGCACTCGGTTCGCGCATCGAATTGCGCAAGGTCGTGTGGCCCGGGCGTGAGGAGACCACGAAGACCACCTATGTGGTGTTCATTTTCGCGGGGATCATGGGCGTGTTTTTCTGGGCGCTGGACTGGGTGCTGACCTGGCTCACCCAGACGATGACGGGTCAGGGCTGAGCGGGCTTCAGGAGCAATTATGTCCCTGCGTTGGTATGTGGTTCATGCGTACTCCAACTTCGAGCACAAGGTGTCGGAGTCGCTGAAGGAGCGCGTCAGGCGCGCCGGCCTCGAGCACAAGTTCGGCGAGATCCTCGTGCCCACCGAGGAAGTGGTGGAAATGCGGGATGGCCAGAAGCGCAAGTCCGACCGCAAGTTCTTTCCGGGCTACGTCCTGGTGCAGATGGAAATGGACGAAGAGACCTGGCACCTGGTGAAGGAAGTGCCCAAGGTGCTGGGCTTCATCGGCGGAACCAGCGACAAGCCGGCGCCGATCACCGACAAGGAGGCAATGGCCATCCTGCGCCGTGTCGAGGAAGGTGTGGACAAGCCCAAGCCCAAGGTTCTGTTCGAGCCCGGCGAGGTAGTGCGGGTCACGGACGGACCGTTCAACGACTTCAACGGTGTGGTCGAGTCGGTGAACTACGAAAAGAACCGCCTGCAGGTGGCGGTGCAGATCCTGGGGCGTTCGACCCCCGTGGAGCTGGATTTTTCCCAGGTCGAGAAAGGCTGACTTTTTTATCGGGGAGCTTCCCGCGAGGGAAGCGTTGGCACCCAGGAGTTGATCAGTGGCAAAGAAAGTAACCGGCTATATCAAGCTGCAGATTCCTGCAGGCCAGGCGAATCCGAGTCCCCCCGTGGGGCCTGCGCTCGGCCAGCAGGGCGTGAACATCATGGAGTTCTGCAAGGCGTTCAACGCGCAGACGCAGAGTCTGGAAAAGGGCCTGCCGACGCCCGTGGTGATCACGGTGTACAGCGACCGCAGCTTCACCTTTATCCTCAAGACGCCGCCAGCCTCGGTGCTGATCTGCAAGGCACTGGGGATCCCGAAGGGGAGCGGTGCGCCCAATACCTCCAAGGTCGGCCGGATTTCGCGCAAGCAGCTCGAGGATGTCGCGAAGATCAAGATGCCTGACCTGACCGCGGCCGACATGGACGCGGCCCTGCGCACCGTCGCGGGCACCGCCCGCAGCATGGGCGTCGACGTCGAGGAGTTGAAATCATGAGCGCCATGGCAAAGAGGACCCGAGCCTGGAAGGACAAGCTCCAGCAAGGCAAGCAGTACCCGATCGATGATGCCTTGCGGCTGGTGAAGGAACTGGCCACGGCAAAGTTCAACGAATCGGTGGATGTGGCCGTCAACCTCGGCATCGATGCGTCCAAATCCGATCAGCAGGTGCGTGGCTCGACGGTCATGCCGCACGGTACGGGCAAGACCGTGCGTGTGGCGGTGTTCACCCAGGGCAAGAATGCAGATGCGGCGCGCGCTGCCGGTGCTGACGTCGTGGGATTCGATGATCTGGCCGAGAAGGTCAAGGGCGGACAGATCGATTTCGACGTAGTGATCGCCAGCCCCGATGCCATGCGGATCGTCGGCCAGCTTGGCCAGATCCTGGGTCCGCGCGGCCTGATGCCCAACCCCAAGGTGGGTACCGTGACGCCGGATGTGGCCGGTGCGGTGAAGAATGCCAAATCCGGTCAGGTGCGTTACCGCACGGACAAGGGTGGCGTGCTGCATGCGCAGATAGGCCGTGCGAACTTCGAGCCGGTGATGCTCAAGGAGAATCTGCTGGCACTGCTCGCAGACCTGCAGAAGATCAAGCCGGCCACTGCCAAGGGCATCTATCTGCGGAAGCTGACGCTGTCCTCGACCATGGGACCGGGAGTTCCGGTCGATCAGTCGTCACTGAGCTTGTAGGGCTTCATTTTGGTACCGGATGTTCGAATTGATGGAGGGTTGCACCGGCACGAGTCTCTCGTGCCATGCGCCCACCGTCGAAGACCGCAGGTGAGCCGTCGGGGCTCTTAATCGATCGCCTGCGCAGATGGTGGGACCCGTAGCTGGAGATTTCCGAAACGGTTCCGCCGCAAGGGTCCGGCATGTTCGCCTCGTGTGAATTGCCGGTGGGTAGTAGCTGAACGGGAGAACCGGATGGCACTCAGGTTGGAAGACAAGAAAGTCGTGGTGGCGGAAGTCAACGCGGTGGCGTCGAAAGCGCTTTCCGTGGTTGGCGCCGAGAACCGTGGCCTGACCGTGACGCAGATGACCGAATTGCGCGCCAGAGCGCGCAAGGACGGGGTCCATGTGCGCATCGTCAAGAACACGCTCGCGCGCAAGGCGCTTGCCGGCACGTCGTTCGAGTGCATCGCTCCGGCGCTGAAGGGACCGATCATTCTCGCATTCTCGCAGGACGATCCAGGCGCGGCGGCGCGCATCGTCAAGACGTTTGCGAAGGACAACGAGAAACTGGTGGCGACACTGGTTTCCCTGGGCGGGCAGATGCTGCCCGCGAAGGATCTGGATCGCGTGGCTTCCATGCCCACGCGGGTACAGGCGTTGTCGCAGTTGCTCGGCGTTCTGCAGGCACCGATTGCGAAACTGGTCGGCACCCTGGCCGCGGCCAACGTCAAGTTGGTGCGGACACTTCAGGCCGTGGCCGACGCGAAGAAGGCGGCGGGCTGAGCCGGATCGGACTGCCGCCGTGGCGCATGCCGCGGCCGCAGACCGGGAAGGGCGAAGCTCAACAGGATTTTTTCAGGAGATTTCAATGGCTGTTTCCAAAGACGAGATTCTCGAGGCGATTTCCAGGATGTCCGTGATCGAGGTGGTCGAACTGATCGCAGACATGGAAAAGAAGTTCAACGTGACGGCGGCCGCTCCGGTGGCCGTGGCGGTTGCCGCGGGCGGCGGTGGTGCAGCGGCACCGGCAGCCGAGGCGCAGACCGAGTTCACTGTGACCCTGACCGAATTCGGCGCCAACAAGGTGGGTGTCATCAAGGTCATCCGCGAGATCACGGGCCTGGGTCTGAAGGAGGCCAAGGACCTGGTCGAGGGTGCGCCCTCGACGGTGAAGGAAGGCATTCCGAAGGCCGATGCGGCATTGGCGTTCGAGAGTTGCGAGATCAGGCCGACTGGCGCCGTCGGGCGCCAGCCGGCCTGCGCATCCGTTTTTCGCCCGCGAAGCGGGCGAATGGGACGGTGTCGCTTCGACGCCGTTGACAGTGGCGCAAAGCATCTGGCAGGTCGGCGCGAAGCGTCCGGCAAGCCGGCGCGTAGCGCCTTGAAGCACGCGTAGCGCGCAGGGTACATACATGGCCTATTCATTCACTGAGAAAAAGCGTATCCGCAAGAATTTCGGCAGGCGGCCGAGCATCCTGGGCACGCCCTATCTGCTGGCCATCCAGCTGGATTCCTACCGGCGATTCCTGCAGGCCGACGTTGCGGAATCGCAGCGCGGGGATTTCGGTCTCCACGCGGCGTTCGCCAGCGTGTTTCCGATCAGCAGCTACTCAGGCAACGCAACGCTCGAGTACATGAGCTATCGTCTGGGTGAGCCGGTGTTCGATGTGAAGGAATGCCAGCTGCGCGGCCTGACCTACGCGGCCCCGCTGCGCGTCAAGGTGCGCCTCGTGGTGCTGGACAAGGAAGCCAGCGGCGCCAAGAAGCCGGTCAAGGACGTGCGCGAGCAGGAAGTGTACCTGGGTGAACTTCCCCTGATGACCGACAACGGCACGTTCGTCATCAACGGCACCGAGCGGGTCATCGTCTCGCAACTGCACCGCAGCCCGGGCGTGTTCTTCGATCACGATCGTGGCAAGACCCACTCCTCGGGCAAGCTGCTGTTCTCCGCCCGCATCATCCCGTACCGCGGCTCGTGGCTGGACTTCGAGTTCGATCCGAAGGACTGCGTGTTCGCGCGCATCGACCGGCGCCGCAAGCTCCCGGTCAGCATCATCCTGCGCGCCCTGGGTTACAACGAGGAGCAGGTGCTGGACATGTTCTTCGACAAGAACGTGTTCCACCTGTCCCGCAAGGAAATCGAGTTCGAGGTGATCCCGCAGCGCCTGCGCGGCGAAACCGCTTCCTTCGAGATCCGCGTCGGCAAGAAGGTGATCGTCGAGGAAGGCCGGCGCATCACGGCGCGCCACGTGCGCGAGCTGGAAGATGCCGGCGTGAAGCGCCTGCCGGTGCCGATCGAATACCTGCAGGGCAAGATCCTGGCGGCCGATGTGGTCAATACGGAGACCGGAGAAATTCTGGCCAGGGCCAACGATGTGCTCAGCGTACCCAGCGTGGGCAAGCTGATCGAGAGCGGCATCACCCAGGTGGCCACGCTGTTCGTCAACGATCTGGACCGGGGTCCGTACATTTCGGACACCCTGCGCATCGACCCGACCAAGACGCGCCTGGAGGCGCTGGTCGAGATCTACCGCATGATGCGTCCGGGCGAGCCGCCGACCAAGGATGCGGCCGAGAACCTGTTCCAGAACCTGTTCTTCAATTCCGAGCGTTACGATCTTTCCCCCGTGGGGCGGATGAAATTCAACCGCCGCGTGGGCCGGGATGAGATCACCGGCGAGGGCGTGCTGAGCAAGGAGGACATCATCGAGGTCCTGCGGACGCTCATCGAGATCCGCAACGGTAACGGCCACGTGGATGACATCGATCACCTGGGGAACCGGCGCGTCCGGAGTGTCGGCGAAATGGCGGAGAACGCCTTCCGTATCGGCCTGGTGCGCGTCGAGCGCGCCGTCAAGGAGCGGCTGACCATCGCGGAGAGCGAGCCGATCATGCCGCAGGAGATGATCAACGCCAAGCCGGTGGCGGCCGCGGTCAAGGAGTTCTTTGGCTCATCGCAGCTGTCCCAGTTCATGGACCAGAACAACCCCCTGTCCGAGGTCACCCACAAGAGGCGCGTCTCGGCGCTCGGACCTGGCGGCCTGACGCGCGAGCGTGCCGGATTCGAGGTGCGTGACGTGCACCCGACCCATTACGGCCGAGTGTGCCCGATCGAGACGCCCGAAGGTCCGAACATCGGCCTGATCAATTCGCTGGCGGTGTACGCGCGTACCAATCACTACGGCTTCCTCGAGACGCCCTACCGGCGCGTGGTCAATGGCCGCGTCACCGACCAGATCGACTATCTCTCCGCCATAGAGGAGAGCCAGTACATCATCGCCCAGGCGAATGCCCAGCTGAACGACAAGGGCGGGTTCGTGGATGAACTGGTTTCCTGCCGCAGCCAGAACGAGTTCATGCTGGCCGAGCGCGAGAAGATCAACTTCATGGACGTCAGTCCCAAGCAGATCGTCTCGGTGGCAGCATCGCTGATCCCGTTCCTGGAACATGACGATGCCAATCGCGCGCTCATGGGTTCGAACATGCAGCGTCAGGCGGTACCGACCCTTCGTTCGGAGACGCCGCTGGTCGGGACGGGCATGGAGCGCGCCGTGGCCATCGACTCCGGTGTCACCGTGGTGGCGCGCCGCGGTGGCGTGGTCGATTCCGTGGATGCGTGGCGCATCGTGGTGCGCGTGAACGACGACGAGACGACGGCGGGCGAGCCCGGCGTGGACATCTACTCGCTCACCAAGTACACGCGTTCCAACCAGAACACCTGCATCAACCAGCGGCCGCTGGTGAAATCGGGCGATTCGATCCAGCGCGGCGACGTGCTGGCCGATGGCCCGTCCACCCACCTGGGTGAACTGGCGCTGGGCCAGAATCTGCTGGTGGCCTTCATGCCCTGGAACGGCTACAACTTCGAGGACTCGATCCTGATCTCCGAACGTGTGGTGGAAGAGGACCGGTTCACCACCATCCACATCGAGGAACTCACCTGCGTCGCCCGGGACACCAAGCTCGGTTCGGAGGAGATCACCGCTGACATTCCCAATGTCGGCGATACCGCGCTGGCCAAGCTGGATGAGGCGGGCATTGCCTACATCGGTGCCGAGGTGCGTGCGGGGGACATCCTGGTCGGGAAGGTCACGCCCAAGGGTGAGACCCAGCTGACGCCGGAAGAAAAGCTCCTGCGTGCCATCTTCGGCGAGAAGGCCTCGGACGTGAAGGACACCTCGCTCCGGGTGCCGCCCGGCATGGATGGCACCGTCATCGACGTGCGCGTGTTCACCAGGGACGGCGTGGAAAAGGATTCGCGTGCACTGTCCATCGAGAAATCAGAACTGGAGCGGGTACGCAAGGATCTCGCCGACCAGCAGCGCATCCTGGAGGACGACCTGTTCCAGCGCGTGCTGGGCATGCTGGCGGGCAAGACCGCGGAAAGCGGACCGAAGAAGCTGAAAGCGGGCACGAAGATCGACCCGGAATACCTCGGCGAGGTGCCGCGCGAACAGTGGTTCGAGATCCGGCTGAAGGACGAGGAGCTGAATTCGCAGCTGGAGACCGTGGCCGAGCGCATGCGTGCGCAGCGCAGGAATTTCGAAAAGCGGTTCGAGGAGAAGAAGGCCAAGATCACCGCGGGTGATGACCTGGCTCCCGGCGTGCTCAAGATGGTGAAGGTGTATCTGGCGGTGAAGCGCCGGGTCCAGCCGGGCGACAAGATGGCCGGCCGTCACGGCAACAAGGGCGTCATCTCCTCCATCGTGCCGGTCGAGGACATGCCCTACATGGCGGACGGTACGCCGGTGGACATCGTGCTGAATCCCCTGGGCGTGCCTTCGCGCATGAACATCGGCCAGATCCTGGAAACCCACCTGGGCTGGGCAGCAAGAGGCATCGGCGCCCGGATCGGCCGGATGCTGGATGCGCAGGCCGCGCTGGTCGAGGTGCGCAAGTTCCTGGGCGAGGTCTACAACGAGACCGGTGGCCAGAAGGAGCAGATCTCCGGATTCAGCGATGCCGAGGTGGTCGAACTGGCACGCAATCTGCGCCAGGGTGTGCCGATGGCCACCCCGGTATTCGACGGTGCCGGCGAGGAAGACATCAAGAACCTGCTGAAGCTGGCTGAACTGCCGCCGTCCGGACAGACCGTCCTGCACGACGGGCGCACCGGTGAGCGGTTCGAGCGCGAAGTGACCGTGGGCTACATGTACATGCTCAAGCTCAACCATCTCGTCGATGACAAGATGCATGCCCGGTCCACCGGACCCTACAGCCTGGTCACGCAGCAGCCGCTGGGTGGCAAGGCGCAGTTCGGCGGGCAGCGCTTCGGCGAAATGGAAGTGTGGGCGCTGGAGGCCTACGGCGCCTCGTACACGCTGCAGGAGATGCTCACCGTCAAGTCCGACGACGTGAACGGCCGCACGCAGATGTACAAAGCCATCGTCGATGGCAATCACGAGATGAAGGCCGGCATGCCCGAATCGTTCAACGTGCTGGTGAAGGAGATCCGCTCCCTCGCCATCAACATGGAACTCGAGAGCGAGGGTTGATCCCGATGAAAGACTTACTCAAGTTGTTCAAGCAGCAGGTGCCGGTCGAGAACTTCGATTCGATCAAGATCGGCCTCGCCTCGCCGGACATGATCCGCTCCTGGTCCTACGGCGAAGTGAAGAAGCCCGAGACCATCAACTACCGCACCTTCAAGCCGGAGCGGGACGGGCTGTTCTGCGCCAAGATCTTCGGGCCGGTAAAGGACTACGAGTGCCTGTGCGGCAAGTACAAGCGCCTGAAGCATCGCGGCGTGGTGTGCGAGAAGTGCGGCGTCGAGGTGACCCAGTCGAAGGTGCGCCGTGAGCGCATGGGACACATCGAGCTGGCCAGCCCGACCGCCCACATCTGGTTCCTGAAATCGCTCCCTTCGCGCATCGGCCTGATGCTCGACATGACGCTGCGCGAGATCGAGCGCGTGCTCTATTTCGAGGCCTTCGTGGTGGTCGATCCGGGCATGACCTCGCTCCAGCGTGGGCAGCTGCTCACCGACGAGATGTACCTGGAGGCCATCGAGGAACATGGCGATGAATTCGATGCGCGCATGGGCGCCGAAGCGGTGCACGAACTGCTGAAATCCATGGACCTGCCCGCCGAGGTGGTGAAGATCCGGGAGGACATGTCCAACACCAGCTCCGAGACCAAGATCAAGCGCCTGTCCAAGCGTCTGAAACTGGTGGAGTCCTTCATTGAGTCCGGCAACAAGCCGGAATGGATGGTGCTCACGGTGCTGCCCGTGCTGCCACCCGATCTGCGGCCGCTGGTGCCGCTGGATGGCGGGCGCTTTGCCACCTCCGACCTCAATGACCTTTATCGCCGGGTCATCAATCGCAACAACCGCCTGCGGCGCCTGCTGGAGCTGAACGCTCCGGACATCATCGTGCGCAACGAAAAGCGCATGCTGCAGGAAGCGGTGGATGCGCTTCTGGACAATGGCCGCCGCGGGCGCGCCATCACCGGCACCAACAAGCGGCCGCTGAAATCGCTGGCCGACATGATCAAGGGCAAGCAGGGGCGCTTCCGCCAGAACCTGCTCGGCAAGCGCGTGGATTACTCCGGCCGTTCGGTGATCGTGGTCGGCCCGACGCTTCGCCTGCATCAGTGCGGCCTGCCGAAGAAGATGGCGCTGGAGCTGTTCAAGCCGTTCATCTTCTCGAAGCTCCAGATCCGCGGTGAGGCGTCGACCATCAAGGCCGCCAAGCGGCTGGTGGAGCGCGAAGGCCCGGAAGTGTGGGATATCCTCGAAGAGGTGATCCGCGAGCATCCGGTGCTGCTGAATCGTGCACCGACCCTGCATCGCCTCGGGATCCAGGCCTTCGAGCCGGTACTGATCGAGGGCAAGGCCATCCAGCTCCATCCGCTGGTGTGTACGGCCTTCAATGCCGACTTCGACGGCGACCAGATGGCAGTGCACGTGCCGTTGTCCATCGAGGCGCAGCTCGAGGCGCGCGCGCTGATGATGTCCTCCAACAACATCCTTTCGCCGGCCAATGGCGATCCGATCATCGTGCCATCGCAGGACGTGGTGCTGGGACTGTATTACATGACCCGTGAGCGCGTGGGCGCCAGGGGCGAGGGCATGTTCTTCAGCGACGTGGCCGAGGTGCATCGTGCCTACGAAAGCCGCAACGTCGACCTGCAGGCCCGGGTCAAGGTGCGGCTGAAGGAGTTTGTGCGCGAAGCCAGGGATGCTGATCTGGTGCAGAAGATTCGCGTCGTGGATACCACCGTGGGCCGGGCACTGTTGTCGGAGATCCTGCCGAAGGGGCTGTCCTTCGATGCCATCAACCAGGACATGACCAAGAAGACCATCTCGGCGACCATCAATGCCTGCTACCGCAACGTGGGCCTGAAGGAAACCGTGGTGTTCGCCGATCAGCTCATGTACACGGGGTTCCACTACGCCACGCGTGCCGGTGTGTCCATCGGCGTCGACGACATGGTGGTGCCGCAGAACAAGGGCAAGATCCTCGCAGGCGCCGAGCGCGAGGTGAAGGAGATCCAGGAGCAGTATTCCTCGGGACTGGTGACCAATGGCGAGCGCTACAACAAGGTGGTCGACATCTGGTCGCGCACCAACGACCAGGTCGCCAAGGCGATGATGGAAAAGCTCGGTTCCGAAGAGGCGACCGACAGCCGTGGCACCAAGGTCCGGCAGAAATCCTTCAACTCCATCTTCATCATGGCCGATTCCGGCGCCCGCGGATCGGCGGCGCAGATCCGCCAGCTCGCCGGCATGCGCGGCCTGATGGCCAAGCCCGACGGCTCGATCATCGAAACGCCGATCACGGCCAATTTCCGCGAGGGGCTGAACGTACTGCAGTACTTCATCTCCACTCACGGTGCCCGCAAGGGTCTGGCCGATACGGCCCTGAAAACCGCCAACTCCGGTTACCTGACCCGCCGCCTGGTCGATGTGGCGCAGGATCTCGTGCTCAGCGAGATCGATTGCGGCACCACCCAGGGACTCACCATCACGCCGATCGTGGAAGGTGGTGACGTGGTGGAGGGTCTCGGCGAGCGGGTGCTGGGTCGGGTCGCGGCAGCGGATGTGCTGACCAGCACCGGCGAAGTGCTGGTGAGCGCCGGCACGATGATCGACGAACGGCTGGTGAAGCTGCTCGAGAAGATGGGTGTCGACCAGGTCATGGTGCGTTCGCCCATCACCTGCCAGACCCGGTACGGCGTGTGCGCCCAGTGCTATGGCCGGGATCTGGGCCGTGGACACCGGATCAACGTCGGCGAGGCGGTGGGCGTCATCGCCGCGCAGTCGATCGGCGAGCCTGGAACCCAGCTCACCATGCGTACCTTCCACGTCGGCGGAGCGGCCTCCCGGGCCGCAGCTGCCAATGGCGTGGAGGTCAAGAGCAAGGGCACCATCCGCCTGCACAACATCAAGACCGTGCGACACGAAAAGGGACACCTCGTCGCCGTATCGCGCTCGGGTGAGTTGGGTGTGGTGGATGAGTTCGGCCGCGAGCGCGAACGCTACAAGATTCCCTACGGCGCAACGATCGTCGTGAACGACGGTGATGTGGTCGCCGCGGGGCAGTCCGTGGCGAACTGGGATCCGCACACCCACCCGGTGGTGACCGAGGTGGCGGGCTTCATCAAGTTCTCCGATTTCGTCGACGGCATCACGGTCACCAGCCAGGTGGACGATGTGACGGGCCTTGCCAGCACCGTGGTGCTGGACCCGAAGCAGCGCGGATCCGGTGGCAAGGACCTGCGCCCGGTGGTGCGGCTGATCAATGGCAAGGGCAAGGAAGTCACCTTCGCCAACACGGATATCCCGGCGGTCTATGCGCTGCCGGCCGGAGCCATCGTGAGTCTTGCGGACGGCGCCGAAGTGTCGGTGGGCGATGTCATTGCGCGCATCCCGCAGGAGTCCTCCAAGACCCGTGACATCACCGGCGGTCTGCCCAGGGTTGCCGACCTGTTCGAGGCCCGCAAGCCGAAGGATGCGGCCATTCTGGCGGAGCGTTCCGGCACGGTGAGCTTCGGCAAGGAGACCAAGGGCAAGCGTCGGCTCATCATCACGCCCGAGTCCGGGGAGAAGTACGAGGAGCTCATCCCGAAATGGAGGCACCTCAACGTGTTCGAAGGCGAGCAGGTGGAGAAGGGCGAGGTCATTGCCGATGGCGAGCCGAACCCGCATGACATCCTGCGCCTGCAGGGCGTGGAGGCGCTGGCCAATTATCTGGTGCGCGAGATCCAGGATGTGTACCGGCTGCAGGGCGTGAAGATCAACGACAAGCACATCGAGGTCATCGTCCGGCAGATGCTGCGCAAGATCGAGGTCACGAGTCCGGGTGATTCCAGCCTGCTGCGCGGCGAGCAGATGGACCGTGGCCGGCTGCTCGAGGTCATCGCGAAGCAGAAGGCAGCCGGCAAGGAAGAGGCGACCTGGGATCCGATGCTGCTGGGCATCACCAAGGCCTCGCTGGCGACGGAATCCTTCATCTCCGCGGCTTCGTTCCAGGAGACCACCCGGGTGCTCACCGAGGCCGCGGTGCGTGGTCTCAAGGACGGTCTGCGTGGCCTGAAGGAAAACGTCATCGTCGGCCGGCTGATCCCGGCGGGTACCGGTTTTGCCTACCATTCGCAGCGTCGGGCCAGCGCGGATGACGGCCGGCGCAGCAGCTTCATGGACATGGGCGGCGGGCTGGCTGAAGCGGATGAGCCGGTGTCGGCCGGGGAGTCCGAAGTCACGGAGTGATCGACGACCTCCGGGTCACGCGCAATGAGAATGAGAAAGGGGCGGGCAGCAGCAGTTGCCCGCCCTTGCGGTCTGATGCCGGCTTACGCCTGTTGTCCGGCGGGCGGCAGGCTCAGGCAGAACTCCGCGCCTCCGCCATCCACCGCGCTGTAGCGTACCGAGCCTCCGTGCTTCTGTGCCACTACGCGCACGAACGCGAGTCCAAGCCCTGCGCCACCCGGGTCGTTGTCGCCCGCGGAAAGATCCCGCTGGAACCTTTCGAACAGCTGATCCTTCCGGTCGGCGCGGATGCCTGGTCCCCGGTCCTGTACCCGGATTTCCCAGCGCGCGCCGCTGCGTTTCAGGCTCACGCTGACCGGCAAGCCTTCCGGTGAGAACTTCACCGCGTTTCCCAGCAGGTTGATCAGGGCACGGGCCAGCATGTCACGGTCTCCCATGACTGTTGCCGCCTGCTGTGGCAGGCGTGCCTCCAGCCGGATGTTCCGCGCAGTCGCGCTCGCCCAGAGTTCATCCAGCGCATCCTGCAGGGCATCACGCAGGTCCAGGGGCTCGAACCGCCTGGCCGAAATGAATTGCGCGCGTGCCAGGGCGATGAAACTGTCCGCCAGAGCCAGGGTACGGCCGGCCAGGGTCTCGATGCGCACCGCCGCCTGATCCGGGGGCGGCGCGCGCCGCGGATCGCGCAGCAGTTGCGCAAGCCCGATCAGCGAGGAACTCGGGCTGCGCAGGTCGTGGGACAGGAACCGGATCATGTCGTCGCGCTCGCGTTCCGCATTCTTCACGGTGGTGATGTCGGCGATATCCAGCACCGAGCCGCGATGCGCGCCTTGCGTGTCGTGGAAGGGACTGATGCGCAGCATGAGCATGCGGCCCCGCCGGTCCTGGAATTCGGTGCTGGCCGGTGCGCGTCGTGCCAGCGAGTCGAAGCCTTCGCCCACTGGTTCCAGAAGCGGATCCAGGTGTCCCTGCACCGGCGTTCCCTGCAGTGCCTGTCCCGATCTGGCATCGAACAGCTCGGCGGCAGCATGATTGGCCAGCTCGATGCGCCCGTGGTTGTCGATCAGCAGCGTGGCATCGGGAAGACTGGCGATGGTGTCGCTGAGAAGCTGACGCAGATGCCGGAGCCGTGCCGTGGCATCGCGGGCCCGGTCGATCCGCCCCTGCAGGGTGTCGTGCAGGGTCAGCGGGCGACCGGAACCGCTCCTGGCCGGTTCGATCGGCAGCGGTTCACGTTCCAGTTGCGCCAGTTCCTGATCGAGGAACTGCTGCGTGGCTTCCAGTCTCCGCCAGCTCCACAACGGATAGGCCGCGACAAGGGCAGCCAGCGCGGCGGCGGGAGCAAACCACAGCTGCGCAAAGCGCAGCAGCAGGAAGCTGCCCAGCAGCGTCATGCCCGACAGGGCCATGATCAGCAGCAACGACTGGCGTGGCGACAGGCGCAGGAAGCCTGCGAATCCGGCCGTCAGCGGCAGGAGCGACAACAGGATCACCGCAACCCGCGGCAGTGGCGTGATGCTCCGGCCTGCGAGCAATGCCGCCAGGATGTTGGCGCTGATCTCCACGCCCGGCATGGAGACTCCATGACCCGAACGGGGCGTTGGATAGGCATCGCCCAGGCCCTGTGCCGTGGCGCCCACCAGCACCCACTTGTCACGCAATGCCTCTGGCGCCACCCGCCCTTTCAGCACATCGACATAGGACAGTCGGGTGATGTGACCCGGGGGACCCAGGAAAGGGATCAACAGGTGATGGTCACGCACCCAGGCATTCGGGTCGGGCGGCGTCGGGGCGCGTTGTCCGGGCAGCCGGATTCCCCGCCAGGCCGGATCGGTCTCGATCAGGGCCAGAGCCAGCTGGGAGCGGGTCGCGCGGCCCGGCCCTTCCCGCAGGTAAACGCTGCGAGCGATCCCGTCCCGGTCGATCTCCAGGTGCGCGTGCCCGATGCCGGCCGCAGCCGATGCCAGGGGTTCGGCCGGCAGGATCTCCGATGGAGGTCCGCCCTGATGCCCCCAGTCGACCATCAGCGGCAGGACCGTCGGCGGACCGCGGCGCATGGCGGCGGCCAGGCGCCCATCGTCGTCGGAGCGTCCCTGTTCGCCCGGCCGCCAGCCGTCGCGGGACGCCTCTGTCAGCACCAGGTCGAGGGCAACCCCGCGCACATGGTCCTCACGCAACCGCTCGAGCAGGGCGGCATGCAGTGCGCGCGGCCATGGCCAGCGACCGATCTGCTCGAGGCTGCCATCATCGATGGCGACGATGACGACATTCGCGGGGGCGGGCCCGCCGGGCAACTGCGCGTCATACAGCAGCAGGTCTTCACGCCAGAACCACTGGAACAGGATGGCCAGTACGAGGCCGGCGCCCAGCAGTCCCAGCATGGACAGCCATTGGCGCAAGAACGGATCCCGGCTCCTGCCCTGATCCGGTGTCGCCGGGCTCACAGGAACGGCAATGCCAGCAGGAATGGTGCGGCGAATACCCACCAGGGCGGCGGAATCGTGAAACTCCGTTGATCCGACCAGCTGCTGTGATATTGATCCGCATCGATTCGCTGCACACGCACATGGAAATTCCCGGCACCGGGTGAAGGCAGATCCACGGATGACCCGGCGACGAGCTGGTCCACGATCCGCCGTTCGAATGCGGCATCCTGCGCCACCTGTACCCGGAATTCACGACCGGGCTGTTCGGTCCATTCGATCCGCAGCTGTCTGCGGTTGGCGAGGACGCGCCGGATCTGTGGGGCTTCGGGCTTCTGCGTGATGAATTGCGTCGTGCTCCACTTTCCCGACCGGCCGCCAGCATCCACCGCCGCGACCCGCCAGCCGTAGCGGCCCGGATCGAGCGGGATTTCCACCGACCGCTCCTGAACCCGCGACTCGTGGACATCGGTGAGCGAACCGGGATCGACTCCATTCGCCCATTGAACCCGGTATGCCGAAGCCGATTCGACGGGCTCCCAGGCCAGTTTCATGCGGCTTCCGGTGTGCACGTCCGGCCCGTCCGGGACCATCGGCGCAGGCGCATCGAGTTGCCGACGTCGTTGAACCGGCACTGCCGCGTCCGGCCCCGAGAGGCCTTGCGCATCGGTCGAGCGTACGCGGACCCAGTAGTTGCCGTCGACAAGTGCACCGAAGTTCACGGGTGGCTTCGGAGACTGCGCTTCGGCCACGATGTGTTCGAACCGTTCGTCGACGGCCACCTGGCCGATGTAGCCGCTGGCACCATTGACGGGTGGAAAGTCGATCATCGCCTGCCGATCGTCCATCGAATGCGCGGCACCGAGATCCGGAGGAGGCAGCAGTTTCACCGGCGGATGAGGCCCGGCCGCATCACTCAGCGTGCCGAAATTCACCGGCACTTCCACTGTCAGGTTTCTGCTGACGCCGCTCACCGCGACGGTTCCACCCGTCACCTCGGTGCGGTCGATGCCGGCGGTATCGACACCGCGGCGAAACTCGGTACCGCGCACTGCGCTCACGGCCACGGGTGTGCGGATCTGGAACCGTCCCGACTTTCCCTGCGGTTGTACGCGCGTCTCGACACGCCCGGATTGCAGGTGCAGCAGGGTGTCCCGAGACCCGGCGGCATACCGGACCAGCCGCTCGAGGATCAACGTGCCGTCGGGATCGAGTGTGATCAGGGAACCGTCGGCCAGTCTCAGCGTCAGGAACCCGTCGTTCCGGGTGGCCAGTTGCGCGCCCTGTCCCAGCACATCGCCGGGCTTCACCGGGTTTCCGTCGCGACTGGCAGTTCCGCTGACCGATATCACGGTGACCCGTTCGACTTCCTGCCGGAGCCATGCCCGGGGGACACGCAATGCGGTGCCGGTGGGCATGCGACGCGGCTGCAGGATGGCATTGCGGCCCTGCAATCCGCGCCAGCGGCCGGGGTCGATCAGCAGCCGGCGGCCCAGACCGATCAGGGTGTCCCCGGGCCGTGTGTAGTAGATGAAATCGTCCGCGGCCGGATCCGGGTCAGGCCCGGCTGCGCCGTGGGCAACCGGAGCCAGCAGGATGCCCGCCAGGACGATCACCGCAGGGGCGATGCTCACTGCAAGCCTCATCCGCTGGCCGGTGCAACGGCTTCGAGCCGATAGCCGTATCCGTAGATCGGGGTCAGACGCACTCCGTTCGCGCTGGAAAGGCCGAGCACATTGCGCAGACGGCTGACATGGGTATCGATGGTACGTGTGGTGACCTCACTGCTGCGTCCCCACACGCTTTCCAGAATGTGCGCACGCGACACGACTTTTCCGGGATTGCGGAACAGGAACAGGGCCAGCTCGTATTCGCGCCGGGTCAGGTTCACCGGATTCGAGTCGCGTTCGATCACCGAGCGCGCCAGATCGACCCGGTAAGGTCCCATCACGATGTCCCTGGAGACCATTGCGCCACCACGCCGTCCCAGTGCGTGCACACGTGCCAGGAACTCGTGTTCGCGCGGCGGCTTCACCAGGAAGTCGTCCGCCCCGGCTTCAAGGGCCTGCACGATGTCATGCTCGCTGTCCCGATGGGTCAGGAACAGGATGGGCGTGCGCGGGGCGAGCTGGGCCCGGGCCCGCTGCATGACTTCCATGCCACTCACATCCGGTATCTCCCAATCGATGATCAGCAGGTCGAAGCTCTCATGTCCCAGTTTGCCGAGCAGAGCGCGGCCGCGCAGGAAGACGTGAACACTGTGCCCGGCCGACTCCAGCAGATGCCGTATCGCATCGGCCTGTCCGGTATCGTCTTCCAGGATCGCAATACGCATGATCCCAATATTACCGCCCGGGCGGTCCATGTGACTGCTCCACTGTCGGCGTTGCAGTTGTTTGCAATCCGTCGGGCAATTCTAACATTCTGATGTCCGCATCCGGTCCATGCTCGTCATGCAGGCCGGGGCTCGCCGGAGCCCGACCTGTTTGCAGTGGTGCGCCAGGGAGGGTGCACCGCGTGCTGCCACCCCGGATATCTGCCGCTAGAATGTCTGCCTTGCCTTGCGAGGATGGCTCCATGCGAAAAGACCCGCCCAGCCACGAACCGCCCGCCGGACTGGATGCGGGCCGGCTGCGGCTCCTGCGCAGTGCGGACTATCGCTCAATGCCGTGGAAGAACGGCGGTGGCGTGACGCACGAGATCGCCCGGATGCCGGTTGAAGGTGATGTCTTCGACTGGCGGCTGAGCATGGCACGCATCGAGTGCCCGGGTCCGTTTTCGGATTTCTCGGGCTATCGGCGCACGATGCTGCTGCTGGACGGTGCGGGTTTCGTGCTGCGCAGTCCAGACCTCGCCGATCGTGTGTTCCGTCCGGGCGGCGATGCGCAGGTCTTCGACGGCGCGTTGCGCATCCACTGCGATCTGCTGGGTGGACCCTGCACGGACCTCAACCTGATGGTGCGCGATCCTATCGCCACCTCCAGCCGCATCGCGCGGATAGATGCGACGCTGACCCTGCACGCGCGCGGCACTCTGATCCTGTTTGTGCTGCAGGGCGCGTGCCGGGTACTGGCGGATGGTCAGACCGCTTATCCTGCTGTCCGGGACACGATCATCGCCGGGGCCGGCGCGCGCGTCGAGCTGCGGGCGATGCCCGGCTGCACCGTGCCGCCCGCCATGTTCATCGCGGACGTGGGCTGACCGTGCGGGAGTGCCTGATGGGTGCTGTGCGAAACGCTTTCATCACCTCAGCCTGGGACTTCAGATGGCTGGCCATGCGCCCGCACACCAGATCGCACAGTTCATGGACGGTGGAGTCCGCGATCCGGTAGAAGACCGAGGTGCCCTGTGCATCCCGTGTGACCAGGCCGAGCCGCGCCAGAATACCCAGGTGCTTGGAAACGTTGGCCTGACTGCAGGCCAGCAACTCCCTGAGCTGGGTCACGTTGCGCGAACCGCGGCGCAACTCGTTCAGGATCTTCAGCCGAAGCGGCTCCGACAGCGCACTGAAGTAGTCCGCGATATGGGCAAGGGCGCGATCATCCAGGTCTTTCATGAGGTCACAGTACCGTTGTGGGGGTCGATGCAACTGTATCACCTTTATGCTTGATCGCTATATTACTAAATGGTAATATAACACCAGGGTTGAGGAGTCGCCACAAATGAACCAATCGCGCCGCCCGCTTGCATGGGTCCTCCTGCTCTGGGCCGGAACTGCTTTCGCTGCAGACCCCGCCACCTTCCAGGTCGGGGCCAGGACAGGCGCGAGCCGTTTCGAGACGCCGGGCCAGCTGGTGGCGGTCGGGCAGGCCGAACTGGGTGCGCAGGCCGGCGGGCGGGTGACCGAGGTCGGGGTGCGCAGCGGCGATGCCGTCCGGCGAGGCCAGGTGTTGCTGCGGATCGATGCGCCGGGTGCGCGCGCCGGTGCCCAGGCCAGCCTTGCCCAGTCCGGCGCGGCGGATGCCGCACTGGCGAGCGCCCGCGCGGATTTCGAGCGGGCCCGTCGTCTGCACGAGCGGAAATATCTGAGCGATGCCGCGCTCGAGCATGCCCGGACACAACTGCATGCCGTGGAAGCGCAGGCCGCTGCTGCATCGGCTCAGGCCCGTGCGGCAGGGGAAATGGCCGGCTGGGAGGATCTGCGTGCGCCCTACGACGGCTGGGTGACGGCTGTGCGGGTTTCCGTGGGGGACCTGGCGCAACCCGGGCAGTCGCTGGTGGCGGTCTATGCGCCCGGACCGATGCGGATCCTGGCCGATGTGCCCGAGGACGTTGCGCATGAACTGGTGACTGACAGGCCCGTGCGCCTGTCCTTCCCGACCGGTACCTGTGCCTCGGCACCGGCGGAAGTCGCTTCCTGGACGCAGGTTCCGGCGGTCGATACGCGCAGCCGCAGTGTCGGTGTGCGCGTGGAACTGCCTGCGCTGCGCGACTGCATGCCCGGCGTGGTGGTCAGGCTTGCCCTTCCGATGCGCACGGACCGTCATGCCCTGAGTGTTCCGGACACGGCGGTGGTGCACAGGGGCGAGCTGGATGCTGTCTATGTAGAGGCATCCGGGGGTCGCATGCAGCTGCGGCAGGTCAGGCTGGGCGAGAGGCAGGGCGGCTGGGTCGAGGTGCTGGCGGGCCTGGAGGCCGGAGAGCAGGTGGTCCGTGATGCCGCACGTTTTCAGCCGCCGGCCGCGGGACCTGCTCCATGAAGAACGGGCACGCTCCGTCCGCCGCGCTGGGAATCAGTGGACGGCTGGCGCGCCTCTTCCAGGACTCGCGGCTCACCCCGCTCCTGGCCCTCGTGGCGCTGCTGCTCGGGGTGTTCGCAGTCCTGGTGACACCGCGAGAGGAAGAGCCACAGATCAACGTCACCATGGCCAATGTGCTGATTCCGTTTCCGGGCGCATCGGCAAGGGACGTCGAGCAGATGGTGGCGGGGCCGGCCGAGCAGGTGCTGTCGCAGATCGCAGGGATCGAGCATGTCATGTCCGTGTCGCGACCCGGCATGGCCATCCTCACCGTGCAGTTCAAGGTGGGCGTGCCGCGCACCGAGGCGCTGGTCCGCCTGCACGACACGCTGAGCGCGAATCGCGACTGGTTGCCGCGGGGGCTGGGTGTGGGCGAACCCATCGTCAAGCCCAAGAGCATCGACGACGTACCGATCCTGGCCGTCACCCTGTATGACCAGCGTCACGATGGCAGCGCCTACGACCTGGAGCGCATCGCGCATGCCATGGAGATCGAACTCAAGCGCGTGCACGGCACACGCGAGGTGACCACGCTGGGTGGGCCGGGCAGGGCGGTCAATGTCGATGTGGATACGGCCGCACTGCGTGCCTCCGGCGTGACCTTGAGCGAATTGAGCCAGGCGATCCGCTCGGCCAATGGCGGCATGGCCGCAGGAAATCTGGTCTCCGGCAATGCCAGCGTGCCCGTCGATGTGGGCGAGTGGTTCCGGGACGCCGCCGACCTGGGAGAACTGGTGGTGGCAGTGCGGGATGGCCGACCCGTCTACCTTCGCGATCTGGCCCGCCTGACCGACGGTCCGCCCCGGCCAGTGCATTACGTGTGGTACGGGACGGCGGGAGAGCATGCGGCGGAGTATCCGGCCGTCACCATCAGCGTCACCAAGAAGCCGGGCGAGAATGCGGTTGATGTGGCGCGCAAGCTGCGCGAGCGGGTAGCCAGTCTTCACGGAACACTGATTCCCGAAGGCGTGGGTGCGGCGATCTCCCGGGACTATGGCCAGACCGCCAATGACAAGGCGCTCAAGCTCATCGAAAAGCTCCTGTTCGCCACCAGCACGGTCGTGGCCCTGGTGTTCTTTGCCATGGGCCGGCGCGAAGCGCTGATCGTCGGCGTGGCCGTGGCGCTCACCCTGACTGTCACCCTGTTCGCGTCCTGGGCCTGGGGTTTCACGCTCAACCGGGTCTCGCTGTTTGCGCTGGTGTTTTCCATCGGCATCCTGGTGGACGATGCCATCGTGGTGGTGGAGAACATCCATCGGCACCGGCTGCTGGAACCCGATGCGCCGATTCTGGAGCTGATCCCGCGAGCGGTGGATGAAGTGGGCGGCCCCACCATCCTCGCCACGCTTACCGTGATCGCGGCGCTCCTGCCCATGGCGTTCGTCACCGGCCTCATGGGTCCCTACATGGGCCCCATCCCGATCAATGCGTCGATGGGCATGCTGATCTCCCTGGCCGTGGCCTTCGTTCTCACCCCCTGGCTGGCGCTGAGACTGTTCCGGCATGCCCACGGCGGTGCAACGCCGGGCGGCGCGGCAGCGCGGCTCATGCCCTGGGTAAGGCGCATCTATCCACGATTTCTCGACCCCGCAAGCGGGCAGCGCAACCGGCGGCTCCTGTGGGCGACCGTGGGCGGGCTGATCCTCGTCTCGCTGGCCCTGCCGATGCTCAAGCTGGTGGTGCTGAAAATGCTGCCCTTCGACAACAAGTCGGAAATCCAGGTCCTGGTGGACATGCCGGTGGGCACACCGGTGGAGCGCACCGCCGAGGTCCTGCATGCCCTGGGTGCCCGGCTTGCCACCATGCCGGATGTCAAGGATTACCAGGCCTATGCGGGTCTGTCATCGCCCATCAATTTCAACGGCCTTGTGCGTCAGTACTATCTCCGTGCATCCGGTGAACTCGGTGACGTGCAGGTGAACCTGGTCGACAAGCATCACCGAAGCGATCAGAGTCACGTCATCGCGATGCGCATGCGACCAGTCCTGGCCAGGATCGCCGATCGCTATGGCGCCAACCTCAAGGTGGTCGAGGTGCCGCCCGGTCCTCCGGTACAGGCGCCGATCGTGGCGGAAATCTACGGACCGGACGAGGTGGGGCGTGAACAGCTTGCCGGTCAGGTCCGACAGGTGTTCGCCGCCACGCAGGGTGTGGTGGATGTGGATTCCAGCACCATTGCCACCGCACCGCGCGAGTTGCTGGCGGTCGATCGTGCACAGGCTGCACGTCTGGGAGTGTCGCAGGCCGAAGTGGTCGGTGCGCTGCACGCCGGCCTTGCCGGCGAGGATGCCGGCTTCCTGCACGATGGCAGCAAGTATGCGGTTCCCATCCGCCTGCGCCTGCCGCCGGCGACGCAAGGGTCCCTCGCGGCAGCGTCCTCACTTCGGGTGCGCGCGGGAGACGGCTCGACGGTGGTGGCAGGGTCCCTCCTTCGTCCGGTGGCCGCCACCGTCGAGCAACCCCTGTACCACAAGGATCTGCTGCCGGTGTCCTACGTCATCGGCGACATGGCCGGCAAGCTCGACAGTCCGCTGTACGGCATGTTCGAGATGCGCAGTGCCATCGACAGGATTCGCGGCATCGACGGGCAGCCCGTACGCGACCGGTTCATCAGCCAGCCGGAAGATGCCTATCGCGGCTACTGGATCAAGTGGGATGGCGAATGGCAGATCACCTATGAGACCTTCCGCGACATGGGTCTGGCCTATGCAGTCGGGCTGGTGCTGATCTACCTGCTGGTCGTGGCGCAGTTCGGGTCCTACGGCCTGCCACTGATCATCATGGCGCCCATTCCGCTCACCATCATCGGTGTCATGCCCGGCCATGCGCTGCTCGGCGCTCCGTTCACCGCCACCTCGATGATCGGCATGATCGCGCTCGCCGGCATCATCGTGCGCAAT
Source organism: Steroidobacteraceae bacterium (assembly GCA_044226785.1). Classification (GTDB taxonomy): domain Bacteria; phylum Pseudomonadota; class Gammaproteobacteria; order Steroidobacterales; family Steroidobacteraceae; genus TMP-86. The sequence continues at coordinate 109,443 of JBGAGK010000013.1, forward strand.
TCCATCCTGCTGGTGGATTTCATCCAGCTGCAGCTGGATGAAGGCGTGCCGCTGGCCGACGCGGTGATGTCCTCGGTGGCCACACGCGCCCAGCCGATCGCGCTCACGGCGCTCGCCGCGATGCTCGGTGCATTGTTCATCCTCGATGATCCGATCTTCAACGGCCTGGCCATCTCGCTGATCTTCGGCATCCTGGTTTCCACGGTGCTGACACTGCTGGTCATTCCCCTGCTTTATTTCGCTGTCCACAACCGAAGGGCCGTCCCAGGCCCGATCAAAGGAGAATCATCATGACTTCATGGCAAATGACGCGCATCGTCGCCGGCACTTTCGTGCTGCTGTCCCTGGCCCTGGGTGTTCAGGGGAGCCCCTTGTTCCACAGCACGAACTGGCTGTGGTTCACCGCGTTCGTCGGCATCAACCTGCTGCAGAGCGGGCTGACCCGCTGGTGCCTGATGGAGCGGATGCTCCGTGCCGTGGGCCTGAAGACCGGCAACTGAGAACCGGCATGAAGGGGGCCGTATACGCATTGTGGCTGCTGGCCGCGATGATCCCGTGCCGGGCCGGGGCATCGGATGCGCACGATGAGCCGGCGCTGCTCGCCGCCTGGCGGGGCGTCGTGGCGCAGAGCCCCGAATATGCGGCCGCGCGGGCGCGGCGCGATATGGGATCGGCTGCGCAATCGGCTGCACGCGCCTTGTGGATGCCCACCCTGAGCGCGCAGGGAGGCATCGGTTTGCGCACCCTTCGGAGCGAAACCACCGGGGCGCAATTCTCGGCGCCGGGATTCGGCACGAGCGACGGCGTGGATTTCCGGACCCACATCAACGATGGTACGGCGCGCCAGTGGGCGTTCGTGCTGCAGCAACCGCTCCTCGATGCGGGCCGCGTGGCCGATACCCGCCTCTCGATGGCGCGTGCACGCATGGCGGAGGCGCAGTTCCGGCGCGCCGAACAGGGCCTGATGGTGCGCACCGCCCAGAGTCTGGCCGCGGTGGTGGAAGCCGATGCGCGCTTCCGTGCCCTGCGGCGTCAGCATGAGGCGGCTGCGCGGGCGCGCGACACTGCGCAGGCGCGTTACGAGGAAGGGGACATACCGGTCACCGACTGGCGTGAAGCCGAGGCCCGGCTCGATGAACTCGCGGTTCACGAACTCGATGCACGGCAGGCGCTGGCGGTGGCCAGTGCGGATTTCACCGATCTGACCGGCCTGTCGCCCCCTGCAAGCGAAGCGCAGGCCCCGCCCGCTGAGGATGTCGCGCCCGCTGCCATCGACGGGTCCCTGAACGATTGGCTCCAGAAGGCGCGCAACTCGAGCCCTGCGCTGGCCCTGCAGGCCGGGCAGCTGGAGCTGGCCCAGGCCGAGGCGCGGCGCTGGTCGCGCCTGGACGGCTTCCAGCTCAACGTGGTCGGGCAGTACGGCAGTGACAGGCTTTCGGGAAGCGGCGATTACGGGACTTCCGGAATCACCAACAGGGTGGCGAGCATCGGCCTGCAGGCCAGCGTGCCGCTGTTCACCGGCGGGATGAGGGCGGCGCAGCGCAGCGCCGCGCAGGCCGGTGAGAGGGCAGCCGAAGCGGATCTTGAATCGGCGCGGCAGCAGGTGGCGCTGGCCACGCGCACGGCCTGGCTTGCCGCCTCGACCGCGCACGCGCGTCTGCAGGCACAGCGTCGTGTGAAGCTCTCGGCCGACAGCCGGCTGGATGCCACCCGCATCGGCTTCGACTCCGGCGCCCGCACCCTGCTCGACCTGCTTTCCGCGGAAGGCTCGGCCCTGCAGGCCGAAGCGGACCTTGCGCGTGCGCGCTGCGCCGGACTCATTTCGATCCTGCGCCTTTCCGAGGCAGCAGGAACGCTGGATGCAGGATCCATGGAAGCCGCAGTCAGGGGCGAGTTCGCCTGCGGAGGTTTCCAGGAGAGGTAAACGTTCGGGAACATCATGCGGAGAGTCACATGGCACACATCGTCATCATCGGAGCGGGAATCGGCGGCTCATCGGCAGCGTACGAATTGCGTGCGGCGCTGGGCAGGGAACACCGGATCACGGTGGTCAATCCGGTTGACTATTTCCAGTTCGTGCCATCCAATCCATGGCTCGCCGTGGGCTGGCGCAAACGCGACGCCATCACGCTGCCCATAGGCCAGCACTTCAGGCGCAAGAACATCGATTTCGTGGCCAGTCCGGTCACCGGCATCGATGCGGAAGGCAACTCCATCGCTCTGCAGGACGGCCAGAACCTGGGCTATGACTTCCTGATCATCACCACCGGTCCGCGGCTGGCCTTCGAGGAAGTGCCGGGTTCGGGGCCTGCGAATCACACGCAATCGATTTGCACGGTCGACCATGCCGAACAGGCCTGGGCCCGCTATCAGGAGTTCCTGGAGGATCCGGGTCCCATGGTCATCGGCGCCATGCCGGGCGCGAGCTGCTTCGGACCCGCCTACGAGTTCGTGTTCATTGCCAGCGCGGACCTCAAGCGGCGGCGTCTGCGCAAGAAGGTCCCCATCACCTTCGTCACCAGCGAGCCGTACATCGGTCATCTCGGCCTCGCTGGCGTGGGTGACTCCAAGTCGGTGCTCGAGAGCGAGCTGCGCAACAATGACGTCCGCTGGATCACCAATGCCAGGACCACGAGGGTCGAAGCGGGCAAGCTGTTCGCGACGGAGGTGGATGCCAACGGCGCGACGGTGAAGGAGCACGAAGTCCCCTTCAAGTACTCGATGATGCTGCCGGCCTTCAAGGGAGTGGATGCCGTCGCGGCCGTGCCCGGGCTGTGCAATCCGCGCGGCTTCGTCATCGTGGATGAGTATCAGCGCAGCAGAAAATACCGCAACATCTTTTCCGCGGGCGTGTGCATCGCCATACCGCCCGTGGAGGTCACGCCGGTGCCCACGGGCGCTCCGAAGACCGGATACATGATCGAGACCATGGTCACGGCCATCGTGCGCAATATCGAGGCGGACCTTGCGGGCAGACCGGCCGGGGCAAAAGGATCCTGGAACGCGATCTGTCTGGCTGACATGGGCAATACCGGTGCGGCGTTCGTGGCGCTGCCACAGATGCCGCCGCGCAACGTCAACTGGTTCCGCAAGGGGCGTTGGGTGCACTGGGCGAAGATCGGATTCGAGAAATACTTCCTGCACAAGATGAAGAGCGGGAATGCGGAACCGGTGTACGAAAAATACATGCTGAAGTTGCTGGGAATCGACCGGGTGGAGCGCTGAGCCCTGGGTTCCCTTCGATCGCATGCTGATTACCCAGGCACGGGCCGAAGGTCTGACATTGCTCACCAATGACAGGGCCCTCGCAGCCTATGGTGACGATGTCCTGATCCTGTGACTTCAGGGACCTGCGTGTCCTTGGCCTCCCTTCGCCCTCAAGTCCCCGCGGTCTTGCCGCCCGGGGCGAAGGCACCCTCCGGCTGGCTGAGTTCGCCTTCCCATTTCGCCACCAGTGTCGAGGCCACGGCATTGCCCACCACGTTGGTGGCACTGCGCCCCATGTCGAGCAGGTGATCCACCGCGATGATCATCACCAGCCCCGATTCGGGCAGACCGAAGTAGGCCAGGGTGCTGGCGATGACCATGAGCGAGGCGCGCGGCACACCGGCCATGCCCTTGCTGGTGACCATGAGCAGCATCAGCATGACCACCTGCTGCTGCAGGGTGATCTCGATCTGGAATATCTGCGCGATGAACAGCACCGCGAAGGTGCAGTACATCATCGAGCCATCGAGGTTGAAGGAGTAACCCAGTGGCAGCACGAAGGAGGCGATGCGCCGGTTGACTCCGAAATTCTCCAGCTGTTCCAGGGTGCGCGGGTAGGCTGCTTCAGAACTTGCGGTGGAGAAGGCGATCAGCACCGGCGAGCGGATCATCTTCAGCAGCACGCCTGCACGTCGCCCGATGTTCAGCCACAGCGCCAGCGACAGGAATCCCCACAGCGTGATCAGCGCAACATAAAAGCCGCCCACGAAGCGCGCATACACGCCCAGGACCGCCACGCCCTGCGACAACACGGTACCGGCCAGGGCGGCGAACACGGCCACTGGCGCCGTTGCCATCACGTAACCCGTGATCTTCAGCATGATCATCGACAGCTCGTCGACCCAGTCGATCAGCGCGCTGACCCGCTTGCCCAGGGCTGCGGCACCTGCGCCGAACAGCAGCGAGAACACCACGATCTGCAGGATCTCGTTGCTCGCCATGGCCTGTATGACGGAGCTGGGGATGATGTGGTCGATGAAATCCTTGAGTTGCGGCGTGATTGCCTTCGGGATCTCGCCGGCGGTTACCGGCGGCTGCGGCAGGCCTGCGCCGGGCTTGAACCACTGCACCAGGACGAGGCCGATGGTCATGGACACGATCGAGGCGAAAATGAACCAGCCGAGGGTCTTGAGGCCCACCCGTGCGATCGAGGCCGTGTCCTCCATGCGCGCCACACCCACGACCAGCGTGGAGAACACCAGCGGCGCGATGATCATCTTGATCAGGTGCAGGAAGGCCGTGGTCACCAACGACAGGTTCGATGCCACTGATTTCGCACTCTCGCCTTCGCCGAGCCAGTGATGCAGCAACAGGCCGGCCAGCGGGCCGACGATCATCGCGAGCACCACGTAGAAGGTGAGGCGGTTTTTCATCTCAGGCCTTGATCACGGCCGAGAGCAGTTCCTTGAGCAGGACGGACAGATCGGCAGCCAGTGCCGGGTCGAAGTGCTGCAGCCGGGTCTCGTCCATGTAGGCGCACTGGGCGATTTCCAGCTGTATGGCATCCACGCCGCGTGAAGGGTCGCCGTAATGCCGGGTGATGTAGCCGCCCTTGAACCGGCCGTTGTGTACGACACTGAAGCGGCGCTGCGCTTCCAGGGCTTTCATGATGCACTGGGCACGCGTGCGCGAGCAGCTCCGGCCATCGGCGGTGCCGACGTTGAGATCCGGCAGCCGGCCGTCGAAGAACAGCGGTACCCGCGACAGGATGGAATGTGCGTCCCACAGGATGCAGTGGCCATGCTCGGTGCGGATGGCATCGATGGCGTCGGCCAGTTTCAGGTGATAGGGGCGCCAGTAGTCGAGGATGCGTTGCTGCACCTCTGTGGCATCCGGTGTCCGGCCGTCGGGATACAGGGGCTGATCGGCGAAGGTGCGCGTGGGGCAGACGCCGGTCTCGGCCTGCCCCGGGTACAGCGGCGTGCCATCCGGCGGTCGGTTCAGGTCCACCACGTATCGCGAATACTCGGCCACCAGAAATGTTGCGCCCAGTGCGCGGCAGGCCTCGTACAGTCTGGGTACATGCCAGTCGGTGTCAGGCAAGTCCTTCGCGGCGGGGGTCAGACGCGCCTGGATCTCTGGCGGGACACAGGTTCCGGCATGCGGCACGCTGATCAGCAGTGCGCTGCGGCCCGGCTCGAATCGGAACGGCGATGGGTTCATGGCTCTTCTTGTCAGTCCTGGAAGGACGGCAGGAGCGATGATACCCGATGGTTGAACCGGCCCGACTGCACCCAGTGACGTGCGTGTGCGATATCCGGCGCGAAGTAACGGTCGGCTGCATAGTGGGGCACCTCGGCGCGGATGGCCGCATGTGCCTCCTCCAGCGCGGACGTGGTGCGGGCAGGCCGGTGAAAATCGATGCCCTGCGCGGCCGCCAGCAGTTCCACACCGATCACAGCCGAGGCGTTGTCGGTCATTCGCAACAGCCGCCGCGCCGCATGCGTAGCCATGCTGACGTGATCTTCCTGGTTTGCGGAAGTGGGTATGGAATCGACGCTGGCCGGTGCCGCGAGCGTCTTGTTCTCCGATACCAGCGCCGCGGCCGTGACCTGCGCGATCATGAAACCGGAGTTCAAGCCGCTGTGTTCGACCAGGAAGGCGGGCAGGCCGCTCATCTTCGGATCCACCAACACCGCCAGGCGCCGTTCCGACAGGCTGCCGATCTCGGCCAGTGCGAGCGCCATCTGGTCGGCCGCGAAGGCCACGGGCTCGGCATGGAAATTGCCTCCGGAGATCACGGAGCCGCTGTCCAGGAACAGCAGTGGATTGTCGGTCACGGCATTGGCTTCGATGGTGAGCGTGCGGGCGCACTGACGCAGCAGGTCGAGCGCAGCGCCCATCACCTGAGGCTGGCAGCGGAAGGAATACGGGTCCTGCACACGCTCGCATTCCAGATGCGAGGCGCGGATCGGGCTTCCCTGTAGCAGGGTGCGATAGACACCTGCAACATCGATCTGGCCCGGCTGTCCGCGCACCTGGTGGACCCGGTCATCGAACGGGGCATCGCTCCCCTTGAGGGCATCCACCGACATCGCGCCGGCGACCACGGCCGCGGCGAACACGTTCTCCGCGGCAAACAGGCCGGCCAGGGCGAGCGCCGTGGAGACCTGTGTGCCGTTGATCAGACCCAGCCCCTCCTTGGGACGCAGCGTCATGGGCACAAGACCTGCGATCGCAAGGCCCTGGACTGCATCGAGCACCTGGCCACGGTGGCGCACCTGCCCCACGCCCAGGAGCACCGCGCTCATGTGCGCAAGCGGCGCCAGATCCCCGGATGCACCGACCGAACCTTGCGCCGGGATCAGCGGATAGACCTCGTGCTCGAGCAGCCGGTTCAGGGCCTCGATGACCGCGAGACTCACGCCGGAATAGCCCCGTGCGAGGGAATGGATCTTGAGCGCGATCACCAGACGCACCACTGCATCCGGGAGCGGTTCGCCGACGCCTGCGGCGTGCGACAGCAGCAGATTTTTCTGCAGCAGCGCGAGCTCATGGGATGGGATGCGCTCGCGGGCCAGCAGGCCGAAGCCCGTGTTGATGCCATAGGCCGCATCACCCTTGGCCACGATGCGGTCCACCAGCGCGCAGGAGGCGTTGATGCGATCACGATCGGCCTGGTCGAGCGCCACCGACGCCGCTCTTTCATGGATCCGCCGCAGCGAGGCAAGTGTCAGTTTCTGGCTCATGGCATCACCCGGTGATCATCGGCAGTTTCAGGCCCTGTTCGCGCGCACAGCGGATGGCGATCTCGTAGCCGGCATCGGCATGTCGCATGACCCCTGTGCCCGGATCGTTCCACAATACACGTGCCACGCGCTTGCCGGCAGCCTCGGTGCCATCGCAGACGATCACGACGCCCGAGTGCTGCGAAAAGCCCATGCCGACGCCGCCGCCATGGTGGAGCGAGACCCAGGTGGCGCCGCTGGCGGTATTGAGCAGGGCATTGAGCAGCGGCCAGTCGGACACCGCATCGGAACCGTCGCGCATGGCCTCGGTCTCGCGGTTGGGGCTGGCCACCGAACCCGAGTCCAGGTGATCCCGGCCGATGACCACCGGTGCCGACAGCTCGCCGCGCGCCACCATCTCGTTGAAGGCAAGGCCCAGCCGATGGCGCTGGCCCAGGCCCACCCAGCAGATGCGAGCCGGCAGACCCTGGAAGGCGATGCGCTCGCGCGCCATGTCGAGCCAGCGGTGCAGATGCGGATCGTCGGGAATCAGCTCCTTGACCTTCCGGTCCGTCCTGTAGATGTCCTCGGGGTCGCCCGACAGCGCAGCCCATCGGAATGGGCCGATGCCCCGGCAGAACAGCGGGCGGATGTATTCGGGCACGAAGCCGGGAATGTCGAAGGCGCGCGCGACGCCCTGCTGCTTTGCCACCTGCCGGATGTTGTTGCCGTAGTCGAACACCGGCAACCCCTGATCCTTGAATTCCAGCATGTACTGCACATGCTTTGCCATCGAGGCGCTGGCGGCTGCTGCGGTTCCCGCCGGATCGCGGACGCGTCGTTCATCCCACTGCTCCACGGTCCAGCCCTGCGGCAGGTATCCGTTCACCGGGTCGTGCGCGGAGGTCTGGTCGGTGAGGGCGTCGGGGCGGATGCCGCGCTGGCGCAAATCCGCCAGCACATCGACGATGTTGGCACGCAGGGCCACGGACAGCGCCTTGCCCTCCTTGCGCGCATGGTCGAGCAAGGCAAGTGCTGCCTCCAGGGTCGGTGCCTGCGTGTCGACGTAGCGCGTCTGAAGGCGCTTGTCGATGCTGCTCTGCCGGCATTCCACCGCCAGCATGCTGGCGCCGGCCATGGTGGCGGCCAGCGGCTGCGCGCCGCCCATGCCGCCCAGACCTCCGGTCAGGATCCACTTGCCGGTGAGGCTGCCGCCGAAGTGCTGCCGGCCCATCTCGACGAAGGTCTCGTAGGTGCCCTGCACGATGCCCTGGCTGCCGATGTAGATCCACGACCCGGCTGTCATCTGGCCATACATGGCCAGCCCCTTGCGGTCCAGTTCGTTGAAGTGTTCCCAGGTGGCCCAGTGCGGCACCAGGTTCGAATTGGCGATGAGCACGCGCGGTGCATCGCGGTGCGTGGGGAACACACCCACGGGCTTCCCGGACTGCACCAGCAGGGTCTCTTCGTCGCTCAGGGTCTTGAGTGTCTCGACGATGCGGTCGAAGCACTCCCAGTTGCGCGCGGCGCGGCCGATGCCGCCGTAGACCACGAGCTCGGAAGGGTTTTCCGCCACTTCCGGGTCGAGGTTGTTCATCAGCATGCGCAGGGGAGCCTCGGTGGTCCACTGGCGGGCATGCAGTTGCGTGCCGCGCGGTGCGCGGACGGGTTTCGAGCGGTGCATCGTGGTCATGGTGGATTCCTTACGGGCGAAACCGCCCGGACATCTCGTAACGGGAACCGGGGTAGTACAGACGGGCAACGGAGGCGATGGCGCCGGCAGACCATGTGCGTCGCAGGACGAGCAGCGCGGGTTCGTGCCGGGTCATCTTCAACAGGCGGCGTACGTTTTCGGGAGGAACGACGGCACGCAGGACGTGCTGGGCCTCCTGGAGCGGCGCCGTGTGCATCAGGTATTCGTTGGGCGTCGTGCGGGTGAAATCCACCTGCAGATAATGCGGTGCGATGGCCGGCAGCACGCAGCGCTCCTCGAGCTGGATCGGCCGCTCATTCTCGTGGTGCACGATCACTGAACGGAACAGCAGGGCGCGGGGCGCCACCCCGAAATCAGCCGCCAGCTCCCCCACGGCCCGCACCTTCTCCAGCGACACCAGCTGCGCGCGGTGGGTGCCGCCGCGCTCGCGGATCTCGTCGGCGATGTTGCGGATCTGCAGCGGATGCGCATGCGCGCCGCCCTGCGCCACGAAGGTGCCGACGCCGGCGATGCGCACCAGCACGCCCTCGTCCGACAGCTCGCGCAGCGCGCGGTTGGCGGTCATGCGCGACACGCCGAAGGCCTTGACCAGCTCGTTCTCTGAAGGGACGCGGCTGGCCGCGACCCACTTGCCGGAGGAGACATGGGAGAGGATGTGGCGCTTGACCTTCAGGTACAGCGGCTGGGACGCGGTGTGGGTCATGGCGCACAGAATACCCTGTATATACAGGTATGGTCAACCGGAACCCGGAACTGCGCGCGGTGGCACTACTCCATCGGCAGTTGCACCAGTGGGTCGTGCGCAGTCACTTCAAGAAGGGCAAAGTGCTTCGTATTGCGCGTCAGAATCGTGAGGCCGTGATTTCTTGCAATCGCGGCGATGGCCAGATCGCCGAATCCGGCGGTGTGCCCACGACCACGTGCTTGATCCGATAGCGATCCTGCAATGCGTGCGGCGTCGAGATCAAATGGCAGAATGCGCGAACGGTACAGGTGGATCAGTGTTTCCAGCCAATCGCGCAACTTCGCTGCTTTTCGGGTGGCTCCTTCGCGCGCCGATTTTGCAATTCCATCCTCGACCTCGGTGATCATGATGACCGACAGGTAAAGCTTGGCGGAGTTGCGGTCCATCCATTCGATCAACGAGGTCTCTGGCCGTGCTTTCGATGGTGAGCCAGCCGAGAGTACGTCCGTGTCGACAAGAAATCCTGTGGTCACAGTCCCGGATCGCGTATCGGCACTTGCGGGCGTGCCGGAAGATCAATATCCGCGAGCGGAGCCGACATGAGCAGCCTTCCGAACGACGGGACTCGCGAGAGCCGTTCAAATTCTTCGTAGGACAGGAGCACGGCTTCACGCCGACCGTGGCGGGTAATGACTGATGGCTTGCCGCGAATGGCATCATCGACGACAGTCGAGAACCTGGTTTTGGCGTCCTTCAACTGGATTCTGCGCATGCGCGCCTCCCATATGACTACTGTGGTCATATATTACCGTCTTTTCCCGGAAGACCCCAAGGATCTCGTACAGGGCACCGAAATGCTGCGGTGCTGTCCACCTGCGCAACGGGGCCGTGCTCCTTCAGCAGCCCTTCCTTCCCATCCACTCGCTGAACGCACGCCGGCTGTCCTCGCGCAGGCCATGCCGGCCGTTGCGCACCACCATGCGTCCGGCCACCAGCACATCGCGGATGGCGGCGCGCCCATCACCGAACACCAGGCGGTCGAGGATGCTTTCCGGAGCGGCACCGGCAATCGCGGGATGGTCCTGATCCAGCACCAGCCAGTCGGCACGGGCACCGACCCGGATCCCGTCCACCGGCTGGCCGAGTGCCTGTGCACCGGTGCGTGCCGCATGGGTCCACAGCATCTCGCCCACATGCGGCCTGTCCTTGCTGGCCAGCACCGCGCGGCGCCGGCGCCTGAGCCGCTGCTGGTATTCCAGCCAGCGCAATTCCTCGCTCGGATCGACGCACACTTCGCTGTCGGACCCGATGCAGGCCGCGCCGCCTGCTTTCAGGAAGAAACCGGTGTCGAACAGGCCATCCCCGAGATTGGCCTCGGTGGTGGTACAGATGCAGATGCTGGCGCCGCTCGAGGCGATGCCGCGCAACTCGTTGCGATCGGTGTGCGTGGCATGGACCAGACACCAGTGGGGGTCGGGCAGCTTCTGGCTGAGAAGCCATTGCACCGGGCGCATGCCCGTGGCCGCAAGGCAAGCCTTGACCTCCAGCACCTGTTCGGCGATGTGGATGTGGATGGGCATGCCGGGGTCGATTTCGCGCAAGGCCGCGCTCACCTCGTGCAGCGCTGCCGGGCCCACGGCGCGCAGGCTGTGGAAGGCGGCTCCCCAGCGCAAGGGACTGGCGGGATGCGAAGGTCGTGCCTGTGCGCGGAACAGATCCACGAATTCCGCGTTGCCCAGCCGGAATCGGCGTTGATCCTCGCGCAGCGGCTTTCCGCCGAAGTCGCTGTGCTGGTAGAGCACGGGCAGGAAGGTGAGTCCGATTCCGGTGTCGCGGGCCGCGGACATGATGGCCCCATGCAGCGGATTTGCCGCAGCATCGCCCCCGAAGGCGCTCCCGTCCTCGCGCCGGTGCAGGTAGTGGAATTCGGCCACTGAGGTGTAGCCGGCTTCCAGCATCTCGATGAACAGCTGCCGCGCAATCAGTTCGAGTTCCGCTGGCGTGATGCTGTTCGCCAGCGCATACATGGCATTGCGCCAGGTCCAGAAGCTGTCCCGCGCGGATCTGCGGAACTCGGTGTCGGCACGCATGGCGCGCTGGAATGCATGGCTGTGCGCATTGGGCATGCCGGGGACCACGAAACCCCTCAGGTGCTGCAGATCAGCTCCGGCTTCCGCCCCCGCTCCTGCCACGCCCGTGCCGATCGCCGTGATCAGGCCATGTGCATCCGTCTGGACCAGCAGGTCATGTTTCCAGCCGTCCGGGAGCAGTGCGTGTTGCAGGCGGTAGTGGTTCATCGGCTTGACTATACCTGTGCGCATCGCCTAGCGTGAATTCATGGGCTCCGATCAGCTTCCCTGGGATTTTCTGGTTCATGGCGTGCATCTGGCGACTCTGGATGCGGCATCCGGGCTGGGCGAGATGCGCGATGCGGCCATCGCCGTCCGCGCAGATCGCATCGCCTGGCTGGGACCGGTGCAGGAAGGGTTGGCCCTCGCGGCGCGCACAGGTGCCGCGACCCGGGATCTGCAGGGCGTCTGGGCAATGCCAGGCTTCATCGACTGCCACACTCACCTGGCCTACGGCGGCGATCGCGCGGCCGAGTTCGAGCAGCGCCTGAATGGCGCCAGTTACGAGGAGATTGCGCGTGCCGGCGGCGGCATACAGTCAACGGTGAATGCCACCCGTTCGGCCACCGATGCGCGACTCCTGCAGGTCACCGTGCAGCGCGCGTTGCGCCTGTGCGCCGAAGGCATCACCACCCTCGAGATCAAGTCGGGGTATGGCCTGAACCTCGATCAGGAATTGCGGCTCCTGCGCATCGGGCGGGCCGTGGGTCGCGAACTGCCGTTGACGGTGCGCACCACGTTTCTGGGTCTTCATGCCCTGCCAAACGAACTGCGCGAGCGCCGCGCGGATTTCGTCGAGGCGGTTGCCGGCCCCTGGCTGGATGAAGTGGTGCGGCAGGGACTGGCCGATGCCGTGGATGCGTTCTGCGAGGGCATCGCATTCAGTGCAGAGGAGACCGCGAAGTTCCTTGACGCGGCGCGTTCGCACGGCCTGCGTGCGCACCTGCACGCGGGGCAACTCAGCGACCTGGGTGCGGCGCAACTGGCTGCGCATCACGACGCCCTGTCCGCCGATCACCTGGAGTTCATCGACGAGGAGGGCATCGCGGCCATGGCCGCAGCCGGTACGGTGGCGGTGATGCTGCCAGCCGCTTACTACACCCTGCGCCAGGACCATCCGCCGCCGGTCGCGGCGCTGCGGCGCGCGGGCGTCCGGATGGCCGTGGCCACGGACTGCAATCCGGGAACGGCGCCGTGCACCTCGCTCCTGCTGGCCATGAACATGGCGTGCACCCTGTTCCGGATGAGGCCGGACGAGGTGCTGGCCGGCGTCACCCGGCATGCCGCTGCTGCGCTGGGTCTTGCGGATCGCGGCAGGCTGACTCCCGGGCTGCGCGCAGACATCTCGTTCTGGAAAATCGGCCGGCCTGCGGAACTTTGCTACGCATTGGGCGCAAACCCTTGTGTCGGTGTGCTCCAGGGCGGAAAATGGCGGGCCTCATGAGCACACAACCCAATATCCAGTCCGCGATTCCCACCCTCGGTCACTTCATCGGCGGCGCGCTGCAGGTGCCCGCCAGAGCCCGGATTTCAGATGTCTACAATCCTGCCACCGGCCAGGTGCAGGCCGCCTTGAGCCTGGCGGATGCCACGGTGGTCGATGCGGCGGTCAGGGCGGCCACCGCGGCGCTGCCCGGCTGGGCCGGCACGTCGGCCCTGCGCCGCTCGCGCATCCTGTCGCGATTCAAGGAACTCGTCAGCGCGCACGCCGACGAACTGGCGCGCCTGGTCTCGCGCGAGCATGGCAAGACCGTGAGCGATGCCCATGGCGAGGTGGTGCGGGGTCTGGAGGTCGTGGAATTCGCCTGCGGCATTCCTCACCTGATCAAGGGCGAATTCAGCGACAACGTGGGCACCGGCATCGATACCTACAGCCTGCGCCAGCCGCTGGGCGTGACGGCCGGGATCACCCCGTTCAATTTCCCCGTCATGGTTCCCATGTGGATGTTCCCCATGGCCCTGGCCTGCGGCAATACCTTCATTCTCAAGCCCTCGGAGCGGGATCCTTCGCCGGGGCTGATGCTGGCCCGGCTCCTGAAGGAAGCGGGCCTGCCCGACGGTGTGTTCAACGTGGTCAATGGCGACAAGGAGGCGGTGGAAGCGCTGCTCGATCATCCCGGTGTCGCTGCCATCAGTTTCGTGGGCTCCACGCCCATCGCGCGCACGATCTATCAGCGGGGCAGTGCGAGCGGCAAGCGCGTTCAGGCGCTGGGCGGCGCCAAGAACCACATGGTGATCATGCCCGATGCCAACCTGGATCAGTGCGTCGAGGCGCTGGTCGGTGCCGCCTATGGCTCGGCCGGCGAGCGCTGCATGGCCACATCCGTAGCGGTGGCCGTGGGCGATGACCTGGCCGATACGCTGATCGGCCGCATCCGCGAGCGCCTGAAAACCCTGCGCGTCGGAGCGCCCGACGAACCTGGGACGGAAATGGGACCGCTGGTCACGGCACAGCATCGTGACCGGGTCCGCGGGTACGTGGAACTGGGTGTGAAGGAGGGGGCGGAGCTGACCGTGGATGGCCGCAACTCTCCGGAGCTTGCGCGGCTCAAGGGCTTTTACCTGGGTGCCTGCCTGTTCGACCGCGTGAAGCCTGACATGCGCATCTATCAGGAAGAGATCTTCGGCCCCGTGCTGGGCGTGGTGCGTGTGCCCACACTGAAGGCTGCGATCGACCTGATCAATCATCATGCCTTTGCCAATGGCACCAGCATCTTCACCCGCAGTGGCGAAGTGGCCCGCAAGTTCACTACCGAGATCGAAGTCGGCATGGTGGGCGTGAACGTCGCCATCCCCGTGCCGATCGCGTTCTACAGTTTCGGCGGCTGGCGCGCATCGCTGTTCGGCGATCATCACGTCTACGGCGAGGAAGGCGTGCGCTTCTACACGCGCATGAAATGCGTGACCCAGCGCTGGCCGGCGCCTCCCGAAGGTGAGGCCGCGTTCGTCATGCCCACCCTGCGCTGACGAACGCGGCCCGGTTCCCCGAGGCTCATCCGCGCCTGGTCGCAGCCAGGCTCACGGTTGCAAGCCTGGGGCTGCCCACCGCAAGCACCGCTCGGTCGATTGCCTCACGCCGGCAGGCGCGAGCTTCGATGGAGCGGGCAAGGTCTCGTATGTCCACGATGGGGCAGACGTTCCTGGCGGCGCCCTGGATGCGTCGGTACAGGGTGCGTGCACCCGCATCGGTGGACAGATCCAGATCGGCAAAGGATACGCGAGCGGTCGGTAAATCGGCGGGATTGGCGGCCTGGGCGATGCCCGCCGAAACGGCAAGGCCTCCCAGTGCGAGCAGGGCGAGGGCTGCGCGGCCTGCCAGCTTCCTCATTGCAGTCGGGTTGGTCATGGGATTTCTCCGTGAGTGTCTGTAGTGGCATCGCGATCTGCGATGGGTACATGAAACCGCAATCGGCTGGGCCGATCAGCCGCTGTGCCCCGGGTTCGTCCCCCGCTTCGACGAGTTCGTCCCGCCAGCGGGTTTTTCCCCGCCGCACCCGGTCAGCCATGCCTTAATCTGGGCGCATGCGAACGGATCATGAACCTGGGTCGGGCGCCAACCTGAGGATGCTGGCCGGCATCCTGTCCCTGTACTGGCTCTATGTGGCGCTGTCGAACATCCTGTACGCCGACGCGATGGACGCCAACTTCCGGGGCATGAGCCAGGAATCGCACTTTGCCCCCTGGGATGTGCGGCTGCTGCAACATGTGGTGCTGTTTCCAGCGCTTCTGGCCAGCGTCTGGGCCTCGCTCAGGATCGGCTGGCGGCCCCTGCTGCCGACGCTGGTCATGCAACTGGTAGTGGCCGTGACCTTTGCCCTGCTGGGCGCACCTGCGATAACCCTCGCCGAAGCCCTTCTGGGACACGATGACATGAAGCACGGCAGCATCCTGGTCACCTTCGTGGCCTGGTTCGATCCGGCCAACCGGTCGCTGTGGATCGCCAGCGCCACCAGCATGTTCCTGGCGTATGGCTTCGGGCTGGCACTGGTCACCGGCTTTTCACTGTACCGGCGGTTTGCCGAGGCACAACTCAAGGTGACGCAGCTCGAACAGGCATTCAATGCGGCGAAACTCGCGAGCCTGCGGCTGCAGTTCTCGCCGCACACGCTGTTCAACCTCCTGCACCTCATCCATGGCCAGATTGCCTGGGACCCCCGCGCCGCCCAGTCCCTGGTGGTGAAGCTGGGAGATCTGCTGCGGCGCCTGTTGCGGGCAGGCGATCGCGAATTCTCCACGCTTGCCGACGAGATGCAGTTCGTGCAGATGTACCTGGACCTGCAGCAGCAACGTTTCCACGACCGGCTGAGTGTCGAGTTGCCGGCGCGTGATTCACTGCCTCCTGTCTGGGTTCCCAGCCTGATCCTGCAGCCGCTGGTGGAAAATGCAGTGGTGCACGGATTGTCCGGGCATGATGGTGCCGTGTCGATCCGGGTCGAGGCTTCACCGGTGGGGGAGGAACTCGTGTTGCGGGTGATCAACACCATGGTGGGTGCGAGCCAGGCTCACGGCGAAGGCATCGGAATCCGCAATGTGCGTGAACGCCTCGAAGTGCAGTTCGGATCGAGGGCGAGGCTGGTTGCCGGGCCCGGGACGGCTGCCGAATGGAAGGCGGAAATCGTGCTGCCGCAGCTGCGCGATGCCGCTCCGGTGCGGGCATGAACGTCATGATCGTGGATGATGAGCCCGCTGCGCGGCGCGTGCTGCGCGAGTATTGCGCGCGGGCGCCAGACCTTCTCCTGACGGGCGAGTTCGGTGATCCGCGCAAGGCGCTGGAGGCCATCCGCCGCCAGCCGCCGGATCTGTTGTTCCTCGACATCCAGATGGAAGGCATGAGCGGTCTTGCGCTGGCGCGTGAACTCGATTCGCATGCCCTGCCGCTCATCGTTTTCGTGACCGCCTACGACCATCACGCGCTGGAAGCATTCGAGGTATGTGCCACCGACTATCTGCTCAAGCCATTCGACGAGGAGCGCTTTGCCAGGACCATGGACCGGGTGCGCCGGCGTGCCGGAGCGGGCGGAGGATCGAGCCGTGAACAGGAGCTGGCACAGCTGGTGGAACGGCTTGCCCGGTTTCGTGGCGCTGCTGATGCGCGGCCCCGGATCATGGTCGAATCGGGCGGCAGCATGCGAATGCTGGAAGTTGCGCAGGTGGAACTGGTCGAGGCCGATCGCAATTACGTGAAGCTGGCCGTGGGCCAGGATGCCTTTCACGTGCGCAGCACGCTGGCCCAGGCCGAACACGCGGTGCGCTCCGAACCCATGCTGCGTATCAGCCGTTCCTGCCTGGTGAACGTGAACCACCTGCGCGAGGTCAGCCGGACACCGCGCGGTGATTTCATCCTGGTATTGGCCGGGGGCCGGACCGTGACCAGCAGCGAAGGGTATCGCGAAGCGGTGCGCAGTTATCTTTCCCGTCTGCGCGTGGGGATGCCGGCCGGCGATGCATGAGTCCGGCATTCGGTGACTGCGCCGGCTCCGATCGGGGCACCCAATTCCTGCCGCATCGCACCAATCTTCTTGACACCTCCAGGCGCGATTCCTACAATCGTCGGCCTTTGTCGCCAGGGCATACAGGCCTGTCGGCGCAACATCTTCAAATTCCGGACGGGCCGCCTGCAGGCGGCCTCGATTTTTTTGATCAGAAGGGAAGTATGGCGACGACCAGTCAGTTGATTCGCACCGGCCGCAAGGAGCCGGCGTGGAAGTCCAAGGTTCCAGCCCTGGCCTCTTCGCCCCAGAAGCGCGGCGTGTGCACCCGCGTCTACACGACTACGCCCAAGAAGCCGAACTCGGCCCTTCGAAAGGTTTGCCGTGTGCGTCTGACCAACGGGTACGAAGTTTCCAGCTACATCGGTGGCGAGGGCCACAATCTGCAGGAGCACTCGGTGGTGCTCATCCGCGGCGGTCGTGTCAAGGACCTGCCCGGTGTGCGTTATCACACCGTACGCGGCGCCCTGGATTGCGCCGGGGTCAGCGACCGCAAGCAGGGCCGCTCCAAGTACGGCGCCAAGCGCGCCAAGAAATAAAGCAGGTTCATCATGTCCCGCAGATCAGCAGCCCCGCAACGACACATCCTTCCCGACCCGAAGTTCGGCAATGACATGCTCGCCAAATTCATCAACATGGTGATGGAGCGCGGCAAGAAGTCCGTGGCGGAGAAGATCGTGTACGGAGCCATCGACCGCATCGGCGAGAAGACCGGCCGCGCGGGAGGCGAGGCGATCGACGTTCTGCAGACGGCACTGGACAACGTCAAGCCCGTGGTTGAGGTGAAATCACGCCGTGTTGGCGGCGCTACCTACCAGGTACCGGTGGAAGTGCGCGCCAACCGCCGTCAGACACTGGCCATGCGCTGGGTCATCGATGCGGCATCTGACCGGAGCGAGAAGTCCATGGCACACCGGCTTGCGGCCGAGTTGCTCGAAGCGTCCGAGAACCGGGGTGCAGCCGTGCGCAAGCGCGAGGACACCCACCGCATGGCGGAGGCCAACAAGGCCTTCGCGCACTATCGCTGGTAGGCGCTCCCCCGCAGCCTGGGAGCGGCTCGCGGGGCGGACCGCAACGAGGACACGATCGTGGCACGTACGACCCCAATCGAGCGATACCGCAACATCGGTATTTCCGCGCACATCGATGCGGGCAAGACCACCACGACCGAACGCATCCTGTTCTACACCGGTGTTTCCCACAAGATCGGTGAGGTCCATGACGGCGCCGCCGTGATGGACTACATGGAGCAGGAACAGGAGCGCGGCATCACCATCACCGCCGCTGCCACCACCTGCTTCTGGAAGGGGATGGACAAGAGCTTCCCCGAACACCGCATCAACATCATCGACACACCAGGCCACGTCGACTTCACCATCGAAGTGGAACGCTCCCTGCGTGTGCTGGATTCGGCCGTGGCCGTGTACTGCGCCGTATCGGGCGTGCAGCCGCAGTCGGAGACCGTGTGGCGGCAGATGAACAAGTACGGTGTTCCCCGCCTGGCCTTCGTGAACAAGATGGACCGGGCCGGCGCCAGTTTCCTGCGTTGTGTGGAGCAGATCCGCACACGCCTTCGCGGCAATCCGGTCCCCATCCAGCTGCCCATCGGTGCCGAGGATTCCTTCGTCGGCGTGGTGGACCTCGTGAAGATGAAGGCCATCCGCTGGGACGATGATACCCAGGGCATGAAATTCGAGTACCGCGACATTCCCGAGGACCTGCGCAAGTCCTGTGAGGAATGGCGCGGCAGGATGATCGAAGCCGCCGCCGAAGGCGATGAGACCCTGCTCAACAAGTATCTGGAGAGCGGCGACCTGTCGGTCGAGGAAATCAAGCGGGGCCTGCGGTCTCGCGCGATCCGCAACGAGATCTGCCTGGTCACCTGCGGTTCGGCCTTCAAGAACAAAGGTGTGCAGGCGGTGCTCGATGCCGTCGTGGACTACATGCCGGCGCCCACCGACATGCCGCCGGTGAAGGGGCAGAGCGAGCGAGGCGAGCCGCTGACCCGGCCGGCCGATGACAAGGCGCCGTTCTCGGCCCTGGC
>JBGAGK010000048.1:0-13556 GCA_044226785.1 Steroidobacteraceae bacterium
GCACGTGACAGCGGGCGCCAGCCTGTTCCAGGCGCTGCACCACGACCCCACCCAGCGCGCCGGTGCCGCCAGTCACGACCACATCTTTGCCCGACAGATGTTCCATCACGGTCTCCATCATTGGTGCGGGAATTGTACGCCGGCGTACTCACTTCGCTGGCCTGGACGAAGCCAGGCTCTTTCTGGGTGGCAGATCCGGTGCCATGAGAGTGAAGTTGCCCTGTGGTGCAACCCTGGCTTGAAGTTTCCTGCCGATCGAAATCGTGGGCTGGAGGGTGCTGGGCGCGCAAGCCGGCATCGGATCCGCTCCAACATGCTTGTAGAAGGCACCGACACTGAGGCCAGCTGTCTCACATATCGTGGCGGGATTCGTCGCAAAAACTCCCTGCGACCGAAAGCACCGAATCGCAGCCTCGCAAGAGCGGCGGCGCTGCCCATCCAAGGATTCCTGACTGCGTCTCGGCATGGTCTCCCCGCACGTCTGCCGCCGCCGGCCAGCCACTGAGTATACGGTGGGTTGTGCCGGTGACATGTCGTGCGCTGGGACCTCGGCTGCATCTGGGGCGTCTTCGTTCCGTGGTCAATGGCCCCGAACCAGACAGCTACAATTCCGGACACGAACAGGCTGCTCCCAGGTATTCCATTCCTCCACGATCTTGCCATCCACGATGCGTGCGATGTTGATGCCCAGCAACGTGACGGGTTCTCCGGTCTCCCGTATTCTGACTCTTGCCGTCATGCGGGTAGCGACTTTCTCGCCGTCGACCAGCTGATCCTCTACGCGGAACGAGTCCTTGGTGTAGATGAAAAGACTGTGGAAGTGCAGGATGCTTTGCCGGAACTCTTCCAGGTTCCGGTCACCTGCTGACGCGTGTCCGACGTAGTTGGGTGCCATGACTTGATCCAGTCCCGCGATGTCCCCAACGGCATACAGGTCGACCAGTCTCCGGAAGACTGCCTTCCTGGATTCGGGCGAGTTGATCATCGCGGTGTTGTGCATGGTATTGCCTCCCTCATTATCCACTTTTTGAGTCACTTGGCGGCGTACGGGCCGGCCTTGAAGAAGTTTCCATCGCCACTATAGTGACAAGCGCGGTTCTGGAGAAGGTGGCCCCAGCCGCGAGGTGGCGGGAGACCTGGGCGTTTGAGGCGGCTGAAGGCATTTGCCCGGGCGCGCGGTGGCATTCCGTTCAGGCAGGAACGGATAACCACTCGGGGTGGCTGAATTTTGGCACCATAGACCCTGGTTTTTCAACCCGAGTGCTCGATCCATTTGCCGGAAATCTGGCGGAGATTCCATGACAACACCTGCTGCCATCTTTGAGCCAATCCCCGACCACGGGCGCCATCTTTTTTTCGACCTCACCCCCACAGGCGCCGTGCGCGCGGCGCTGAAGGCGCTGGCCGGTGCGTGCGACGGAAAGGCAGCTGTCATGGGTCTGGGTGAGCCCGTGGCGCAGGCGTTGAACGTTGTCATTCCCGGATTGCGGTCTTTTCCGTCATTGCCGGATGCGGTGCCTCGAATCCCCTCGAGCCAGCATGCCTTGTGGCTGTGGCTGCGCGGCGATGAACCGGGCACCTTGTTGTTGCGCGGGCATGCGCTCGAAGCACTGGCGGCACCGGCCTTCGTGCTGCGCCATGCCATGGCGGCCTTCCGCCATCAGGACTACCGCGATCTGTCCGGGTACGAGGACGGCACCGAAAACCCGCAAGGCGAAGCGGCATCCAGGGCGGCCAGCGCCACAGGGCTGGGGCCTGACATCGACGGCTCGAGCTACGTCGCTGTGCAGCAGTGGCTGCACGATTTCCGCAAGTTCAATGCACTGACCCCGTCCGAACAGAATGCGTGCATCGGTCGTGATCGCGTGAGCAATGTTGAACTCGAAGATGCACCGACCTCGGCCCATGTGAAGCGCACGGCTCAGGAGGACTTCAATCCAGAGGCATTCGTGGTGCGTCGCTCGATGCCCTGGGTGGCCGGTGAGGATGCGGGGTTGATGTTTGTGGCCTTTGGCAGATCCTTCGATGCGTTCGAAGCGCAGTTGCGGCGCATGACTGGCCACGATGATGGCATTTCCGATGCTCTTTTCAGTTTCACCCGCCCAATCACGGGCGGCTATTACTGGTGCCCGCCCATCGTGAATGGCAAGACACATCTGGCGGCGCTGGGTTGAGCAAAGCGCGCGCAGGGCCAATAAGGTCCTGATCTGGCTGGTGTGTTGCGCGTCTGTGCTCGAGCGCCGTGATCAATGCTTCCTGCAACGAGACCACCGGAGTGGCACGTTTCTGCCAGCCCGGTGCCCTCAACGAGAGCATCTCGGACGTGTTTGGCTCAATGTTCCGGCAGTGGCGGGCACATCAGCTGATGGACAAGGCCGACTGGCTGATCGGCGCGGACATCATGTGACCTGCTGCCATGACGGTGGATGTGAGTCTCGGGCGGGCAGCACGCCGGAATCGCCAGCGGGACCAGGTCCATTGGTTGCGAACAGCGCCAGGGGGCGATTACTCACCCGGGTGATACGTCCGCTCGGTGTGCCCCTGCAACTGCTCCGGCCAGAAATACACGGTGCGCAGGTTGCCGGTGGCGTAACGATCCGCCTGGTCGGTGAAGTGCTTCGAGCCGGGATGGCCGCTTTCGCCGCCGGCGGTGACAGCACGTGCGGAAACCTTCGGTCCGAACTCCACGGCGGCAAGGAAGCTGTTGCCCCCGTTGCCGTAAAAGCGCTTCGTACCTTCCCAGCGGTGTGCTCCGAACGAGGCTAGCGAACCCCAGCGTGATGAGGTGAACGGAATGGGGATGCTGGGTCTGGCATCGTCGAAGTGCGGGTCGATCGCATCGTCGAGCCGCTGATAACGGTTGATCACTCCCCAGGCCGTGCCCCAGCTTCCAAAATCCCTGGTGAGACGATCGACTGCCTGCGCCAGTGCATCAAGCCGCATTTTCGGCGTGGCATGATCAGCCATGAAATCGTACATCCGCGTCACTTCGGTGTCGGGATCAAGGTCGCTGGAGCTCGCCAGCTGCAAGACTTCGTTCCACAACGCATCGCCCCAGAACACCGCGAGCGAAGTCGGCATCGAAGCAATGCCCCAACGGAAATTCCAGCCGCGTAACAATGCGACCGGTCCGGCCAGTGCCGATTTCTGCGGATCGGTGCCGGGCAGGGCGTCGTAGTCGCTGATCAGGATCGGGATCAGTCGTGCAAACGCCGGCAGATGGGAATCGAAGGCATCGGTAATCAGTTTTGCCTTGCTGAAACCGCTGGCGCCGGTGAGCAGTTGCAGCGCGTGGAGGCCGCGCGGGTTCTCGCCGAAGCTGTCCATGTACCTGGGGAAATCCGCGCGCTTCGGGCTGTTCACGCCGGCGGCGGAAAAGGGCCAGTTGTTGGTGTTGAACACCCAGCCGTTCGCCGGATTCACGACGTTCGGCATCTGGTCCAGAGGCGTCAGTCCTTGCCAGTCGGTGGCCGGATCGCTGCCGTCCACGGGTCTTGTGTAGTCGAAACGGTTGCTGCGTTTCGGGATGAACTGCGGCATCAGGAACGCGATCTCGCCCGTGTCGTCGGCGAACAGCGTGTTGTTCGAGGAGTTGGCCTTCAGCTCGGCGACTTGCATGTAGCTGGCGAGGTCGTGCGCCTTGGTGCGCAGGAAACTTTGCTCCAGCGCCGGAATCGGCGTGTTCATCAGCGCCTCGGCGATCCATTTGCCCCCGTCACTGCGCACGATCGGTCCATGGTGTGTGAAGTACGCAGTGAACGTGCGCGTCTTCATCGAGCCGTCATCCGCGCGATACTGGATGACGATCCTGCGCGAGGTGACGGGTCTCAGCGTTTTGCCATACCGATAGAACAGCCTGCCATCCCGCCTGACGATGGTTTCGGCGAATTCGTCCACCGTATCCGCGCCGGTGGAGGTGTGCATCCAGCCGACATGCGGATTGAACCCCTGGTAGATGAAGAACTGGCCCCAGGTGGCAGCGCCGTAAGCATCGAGGCCCTCGTCGCTCGTCATCTGGAGCTCGGAGCGGAAATAGAACGAGGTGTGGGGGTTGATCCACAGCAGCGCGTGACCGTCCACGGTCAGCCCCGGTGCGATGGCGATGCCGTTGGAGCCGGCCGGTTCGGTCCAACTCGGCGGATCGGTGTGCGCGAGCGCGATCGTGGTTGCCGGATCAGCGCCGTAGAACGTGGCCAGCTGCGCCAGATCCACGTACTCGATGTCGCCACCGATGCTGCCCTCGCTGAAACTCAACGCCATCCAGGGTTCGAAATGCATGATCACTTTCGGGTGTACTTCGGGGTGCGTTGCGAGAAACCAGTTCAGACCATCGGCCCAGGCGTCCATCAGCTTCTTCAGCCAGCCGGGGCTTTTCGCATAGTCACGCTTCAACACCACCGGGTCGATGAAGAGCTGATACCGCAGGTCATTCCAGATGGCGGATTCACCCTTCGTCCGCGCAGTCCAGCCCAGCGCGGTAAGGTAGTTCATTTCGATGCGGTTGAAGTCATCCTCGGCCTGCGCGTAGATCGCGCCGAACACCGCATCGGCATCCGTCCCCTTCAGGCGATCGTGCCCGGTCGCTGCGTGGGCGGGCACGCCCAGTGCCCATCCGAACACCAGCAAGATCCCCAGCCGATGGAATATCCCGGACATCATTTGCTCCCGATCGTTTGGCCCAGAAGGCTCATATACCATGCCGACGGGTTCCCGCCGAAGGGTCGTGAGCCTGATTCAGATCAACTTGAGATGGTGGGCTTGCGCGCCCCGCACCAGGGTGCGATCCACGCTGCGATCCAGCGTCACGAATGTTCCACCGTGTTGTACCGCCAATGCCAGCAGATAGGCATCGGTGAGCTGACGCGATGAGAGCCAGCGGTCGTGGTCGAAGCGCTCCTCATCCAGCACCGAGATGGCGTCCATCCAGAAAGCATGGTGCGGAGTGGCCACTGCTTCGGCGAGCCGCGCTGCCACGGCGCCGACCGGCTGACGCCGCGGGTACCCATCCGCAGACAGTATGCGCAGGCATCCGTTCTGGGTAAGGGGACAGGATGCCCAGCCATTGGCAATGTGTTCGTCCAGCCAGGCATGGGTCGCCGTGTGATGCACATGCCCGGCATCGAGCAGCGCGATCAGCACGTTCACGTCCAGCAGTCCACGCATCAGATGCCAAGGTCCTCACGCAGGCGATTCACCTGCTCGTTGGTCACCCGGGCACCCGCTGGTTCGGCTCCAAAGGGACGAAAGCCATATCGCATCGGAGGCTCCCGGACTTCGGAAGCCACGGGTTGTGTGAGTGCGCGGCGGATCAGATCCGAAGCGACAGCACCAGCCGTGCGGCCTTCGCGCCGAGCCAGTTCCTTGAGGGCGCCCAGAATCGAGGAATCAATATCGAGGGTCGTGCGCATCGCCGCATCATAACATCAGATGTTTTGATGCGAACTGTCTGGTCTTGACGAATACCGACCGGTTGGTATGTACTCTGTGCCCATGAATCTACTGCCCAAAGGCCCGGCCCGTGGCGATGCCCGGAAAGTGCTGCTCGACGTGACGTTGACGCTGGTGCGCAAGCAGGGCTGGTCGGCCACCAGCATCGACCAGATCTGCCGTGCGGCTGGGGTGACCAAGGGGGCCTTCTTCCATCACTTTGCCTCGAAGGAAGATCTGGGTGTGGCAGCGGCCCGGCACTGGGATGAGGTCACCACGCCACTGTTCGCGGGAGCGGGTTACCACCATGTTCCCGATCCCCTGGACCGGGTGCTGGCGTATCTGGATTTCCGGGTCGCGCTGGCAGAAGGATCACTGCCAGACATCACCTGTTTTGCCGGTACGACGGTGCAGGAAACATACGCCAGCTCCGAAGCCATTCGCGCGGCCTGCGGCAAGGTGATCATGGATCATGCGGCGCGGCTTGCAGAGGATTTCAGCGCTGCCATCGAAAAGCATCCGCCGCGCCAGTCGGTGAGCGCTGACAGCCTCGCGCTTTACACGCAGACGGTGTTGCAAGGCGGCTTCGTGCTCGCCAAGGCTAAAGGCGATAACGCGCCGCTGCTCGATGGCATTGCGCACCTCAAGCGCTATCTCGAATTGCTTTTCCGCTGAACATACTGCCAGGAGATCTGATATGCCTCGAGCGATTACTGTCAGCCTCCCCGTCGCCGATCTGGCAAGATCCGGGACTTTCTATTCTGCGCTGGGTTTCAAGAGCGACGCGCAGTGCTCCGCGGACGGTGCCGTGTTCATGGCCTGGAGCGAATCCATCAACCTCGTGCTCCTGACCCACGAGGCGTGGCGGACAATGACCAGTCGTCCCATCGCGCCTGCGACCTCGAGTGAGGTTGCGCTCATTCTTTCATGCGATTCGCGAACGGATGTGGATGCGATGAACCGGACCGCTTCCGAGAATGGCGGAACCGGGGATGTAAATCCGGTGCAGGATCACGAGTTCATGTATGGCCGCGATTTCATGGACCCGGACGGCCACGTCTGGGGCGCAATGTGGATGAACAAATCAAACTGACACGGAGAGACTCATGACCAATATTTCCGGAAACCCGATCTGGTACGAACTGCTCACGACGGATGCAGAGGCAGCAACAAGCTTCTATGGCTCGGTGCTGGGCTGGAAGGTTGCGCCGAAGGCAGCGGACCTGCCGCCCGATGGCCGCGACTATCGCATGATCGGTCGTGATGACGGCGGGCAGGCCGGTGGCGTCATGCAACTCAGCGATGCCATGTGCGCATCCGGTGCGCGTGCCACCTGGCTCACGTATCTGTATGTGAAGAACGTCGATGCCGCCTGTGCCGCCATCACGGCGGACGGAGGCAGGGTGCACATGCCGAAGATCTCGCTGCCGGTGGGCGACATCGCGATGGTGGCAGACCCAATGGGCACGGTGTTCTACGTGATGACACCCATCCCGCCGCACGGGAAACCGGATGCCGTGAGCGACGCATATGACCGCGCCGGCATCCAGCGGGTGCGCTGGAATGAGCTTGCAAGTCCGGACCTTGCGAAGGCCAAGAGCTTCTACGCCAAAAACTTCAACTTTACGTTCAATGAAGTCATGCCCATGGGTGAGATGGGCGACTACTGCTTCATCGATCACGGGGGCAGACGACTCGGAGTGATCATGCAGCAACCACCCGGAAGCCCACCGGCCGCATGGCTGTTCTACTTCGGCGTAAAGTCCGTGATGGTCGCAAAGCGGGCAGTCGAAAAAGGCGGCGGCAAGCTCCTCTACGGCCCGATGGAAGTGCCCGGCGGGGAATGGGTGTTTGCAGCCACGGACCCTCAGGGTGTCGCCTTTGGCATCGCCGGCGCGAAGGGAGAGTAGCCGTTACCGAACGGCGTCCGTGCGCTGCAATCGGTCTCGCTGGACATCCCCAATGGCATGTTCGGCCTGCTCGGGCCCAACGGCGCCGGCAAGTCTATGCTGATGCGCACCATCGCAACGCTCCAGGAACCGGATTCCGGGAGTATCAGGCTGGACGAGCTCGATGTGCTGGCGGTCAAGCCGGCCACGCGGCGTGTGCTGGGCTATCTGCCGCAGGAATTCGGCGTGTATCCCAGGGTCACCGCCGAGGCAATGCTTGATCACTTTGCGGTGCTGAAAGGCGTGACGCGACGTGGCGAACGCCGCGACCTGGTTGCGGCGCTGCTGAAACAGGTGAACCTGTACGACGTGCGCAAACGCAAGCTGGGCGGGTTTTCTGGCGGCATGCGACAACGCTTCGGGATCGCGCAGGCGCTGATCGGCGATCCGAAACTCGTGATCGTGGACGAGCCCACCGCTGGCCTCGATCCGGAGGAGCGCCAGCGCTTTCTGAATCTGCTGGCCGATTACCGCGCGCGCATGACCGTGCTCTCGACCCGGCTCGCGGCGGGCAACACCGTGATCCACGTGCTGGCGGGCGCGAAGCCGGAGGAGGGTTTCGAGGGCGTTTCACCTGATCTGGAAGATGTGTATTTCGGTCAGTTGCACCATGCCGCCACCGCCCGGGCGGTCTGACATGCTTTACGAAATCTTCCGCTTCGAGCTGCGCCAGCAGCTGAAGAGCCCGTTGTTCTGGTTGGTCTTGGTCGGTTTCGGCGCGTTGGCATTCAGTGCGGCCGCGTCGGATACGATCCAGATCGGCGGCGGGATCGGCAACATCCACCGCAACGCACCCTACGTCGTGATCAACATGCTGGCCCTGCTTGTGCTGCTTGGAGGAATGTTCCTGTGCCCGATCTTCGTCGCCGGCGCGGCGGTGCGCGATTTCGGCCATAACACCGCGGAATTGGTGTTCGCGACACCCATGTCGCGCAGGGCATACCTGGGCGGTCGCTTCGCCGCAGGCTGGCTCGCGAGCGTCCTGGTGAAGTTGGCGACGGCGGCGGGCATGTGGCTGGGTTCGCTGATGCCATGGCTGGATCCGGCGCGGTTGGGGCCGACGCCTTGGGACGCATACGGCTGGGCGCTGCTGACGTTGGTGTTGCCCAATCTGTTCTTCATTGGCGCGCTTCTGTTCCTGCTGGCAACGCTCACGCGCTCGATGCTGGGGACCTACATCGGAGTGATTGCCTTCTTCGTGCTGTGGACGATCGCGACGGTGCTGCTGGGTGGTGGCAACATCGAGCACCAGAGCGTGGGGGCGCTGATCGACCCGTTCGGAATCGGCGCGCTGGACTTTGCAACGCGCTACTGGACACCGGCGGACCGAAACCTTCGAATGCCGGAACTGGCCGGCAATCTGCTGGGGAACCGCGCGATCTGGTTGGCAGCGGGCATCGCGTTGCTGGTGGCTGCGTTTGCGCTGTTCAATCCGCAGCGCGAGGGCCTGCGCTGGTTTCGTCGCAAAGGATCCTCGATTGCAATCCCGCCACCGTCTGCCCCCAGCACGGCACCAGTGGCGATCCCACGGACGTTACTGCGAACCGGGTTCGCGGCACGCAGCGTGCAATTCCTGAATCTTGCATGGTTTGATGCGCGCGCTGTGCTGCGTGGCCCGTGACGCATCTGATGATGCAGGCCATGAACCAGAGCTTCGCCTTCCTGCTGCTCATCATCGTTGGCTTCTACGCGGGCGAACTGGTGTGGCGCGAACGCACAGGACGGATCAGCGAGGTCGTGGATGCATTTCCGACACCGGACTGGATTCCGCTGCTGTCGAAGGTGGCGGCGCTGACCGCCGTGCTCGTGGTGTTCTTTGCGATCGGTGCCGTGTACTGCATGGGCTACCAGTTGCTGCGCGGCTACCACCACCTGCAGCCCATGCTGTATCTGCAATACATCGGGTTCGGCCTGCTCGCGTTCCTGCTGCAGGGCATCCTTGCAGTGGTGCTGCAGGTCTGGGCCAGCAACAAGTTCGCGGGGTACGGCCTTCTTGTTGCCTACATCATTTCCAGCATCGTGTTGTCGCAGTACCATCTGTCCGACCACCTGTATCTGTATGGCAGCGCACCGGATGCGCCGTATTCGGACATGAACGGCTTCGGGTCGTTCTGGATCGGCACCCTGTGGTTCCGCGCCTACTGGGGGCTCTTTGCGACCGCACTGCTGGTTACGGCAGCGCTGTACTGGGTGCGCGGGACCAACACCGGCTGGCGCGACCGCACGCGTGTGGTAATCCAGCGCTTTCGCGCGCCGGCGCGCACTGTGCTGGCCGTATCGCTGGCTGGCTTCGCCTCCATCGGTGTGTTCCTCTTCCACAGCACACACGGCTTGTATCACTATCAGACATACGACGAAGGTCAGCGCCTGTCCGCCGATTACGAGAAGGCCTACCGGAGGTACAGGAGTCTTGCGCAGCCGCGCATCACCCGCGTGAAGGTCGACGTTGCAATGTATCCGCAGCAACGCCGGATGGAGATCGACGGGCTCTACACGCTGGTCAACAAGCACCCGGAGCCCATCGACACCCTGCTGGTACAGATGCCGGTGCCGGAGACTCGCGAATACAAGGCCGACCTGGATTTCCCGGTCCATGCCGCGTACCCGGGATTTGCCAATGAGCCGACTGGTGAGCAGCTGGTCCACAATGGCACGTTCATGAACAGCGAAGCATTTCCGCATTTCTGCTACGACGAGGGTCGCCAGCTTCAGGACAACAACGACCGCCGCAAGTACGGCCTCGGGCCAGCGCAACGCATGCCCAGGCGCAATGACGTGGCGGCCCATGGCAACAACCTGATTTCCTGTGACGCGGACTGGGTGCATTTCGAGGCGACGCTTTCCACCAGCCCCGACCAGATCGCGCTGGCGCCAGGCTATCTGCAGAAGGAATGGGTGCAGGGCGGCCGCCGCCATTTCCGTTACGTGCAGGACACGCCGATCCTGGATTTCGCTTCGTTCCAGTCGGCGCGCTACGAGGTTGTGCGTGATCAGTGGCACGACGTGGCGCTGGAGGTCTACCACGATCCGCAACATCCGTACAACGTCCAGCGCATGATCACGGCAGCAAAGCAATCGCTGGATTACTACACACAGAACTTCGGGCCCTATCAGTTCCGGCAATTGCGGATTCTCGAGTTCCCGGACTACTCGGCGTTCGCACAATCCTTCGCGAATACCATTTCGTTTTCCGAGGCGATCGGCTTCATCGCCGATCTGCGCAAATCATCGGATATCGACTACGTCACCTACGTGACCGCACACGAGATCGGTCACCAGTGGTGGGCACACCAGGCAATCGGTGCGCGTGTGCAGGGTGTGACCATGCTGGACGAATCGCTGGCGCAGTACTCCGCATTGATGGTGATGAAGCACCTGTACGGTCAGACGAGGATGCGAAAATTCCTCAAGTACGAGCTGGACCGCTATCTGTCCGGCCGTGGCGGCGAGCGGGTGGAAGAGGAGCCAATGGCATTGGTCGAAGACCAGCCCTACATCCATTACCGCAAGGCGTCAGTGATCTTCTATGCGCTGGCTGACTATATCGGCGAGGACAAGGTCAACGCTGCTCTACGCACCTGGCTGGACAGGGTCAGGTTTCAGCAGCCGCCCTACACCGACACCCGGGAACTGATTGCGGATCTGCGAGCGCAGGCTGGACCGCAGTACCAGAACCTGATCACCGATTTCCTGGACAGGATCACCCTGTTCGACGACCGCATGGTGTCGGCAACCGCACGCAAGCTTCCCGACGGCAGGTACGAAGTCACGATGCACCTTCATGCGGTCAAGTCCTACGCCGATGGCAAGGGCAAGGAGACCCCTGGGAAGGTGGACATCCCGATCGGGATCGGCGTGTTCGCGAAGGCAGCCAACGGCGAGGAACAGGACGAAAAGCCCCTGTATCTTGCAAAAGTGCAGGTCAAGGACGGGGACAGCACGCTCAGCGTGACTGTGGGCGGTAAACCATACGAGGCGGGCATCGATCCCTTCAATGAGCTGGTGGATCGCGTCTCGAGTGACAACCGCGCGCAGGTGACAGTCCGGTAGCGGTGCGACGACGCACGCGCTGGATTACGTCTCGACCGTCAGTTGTGTGGGGCGAACCAGGCTAGTCGTGCCGGAGAATGTTGATGAGCCTGCCGAGCGATCAGGTCAGCCGGCTTGCCCGACACCTGGCGGGTCGCAGAACTCGCGGGCTTCCGCGAAAAGCCATTCCCGGAACTGCGCGACCGTGTCGCGTTGCAGGCTCCGCGGTGGACACACGAACCAGTAGCTGCGCCGAAACTTCACCGGCGTCGGACTCGCCTGCACGAGTGTGCCGGCGGCTATTTCGCTGGACACGAGGCTCCAGCGCGCCAGTGCCAGGCCCAGTCCATTGGCGGCCGAGCGAACCACGGCCACCGAATCATCGAAACGAAGGCCGGTCACTGCCGAGCGCTCGTCCTCATCATCGAGACCACCGAGCATCCATCCTGTCCAGGGTTCGGTCGTGCTGTGAAGGAGCCGGTAACGCTTCAGGTCATTCATGTCATGCACGGGACCGTGCTTTTTCAGCAGATCCGGTGAACAGACGGGTACCAGCCATTCATCGAGCAGCTTTTCGACGTGAAGATTGGGCCAGTCGCCCAGACCGACACGTATGCCGGCATGCAATTCCTCGCGTACGAAATCCACGGCTGCCGCTGACGTATGCACATGGAGGTCAATCGCCGGATGACGCATGTGGAAGCGTTGCAGTCGGGGAAGGAGCCATTGCTGCAGAAAGGAATTCAGGGTCGTTATCCGCAGCGCACCTCCCGTTCGGTCCTCGCGGGTGTCATCGATGGCATGTTCGAGATCGGCCAGTGCCTTTCGTACCCGGGGCAGCAACTGCTCGCCTTCCGTCGTCAGGTTGACCTGGTGTCCGCTGCGTCGGAACAGGGGCCGGCGCAGATACTCCTCGAGCGAGCGTATCTGCAGGCTGGCGGCGCTGGCTGAAACTCCAAGCGCGTCTGCGGCGCGCGTGAAACTCAAATGATGGGCGACCGCGACGAACACCCGCAGACTGCCAAGCGGCAATCTGCGGGTGGAGGGGGACGGGGCGGTGGTGGCGGCGGGGGCTTTGGAACGACGACCGCCGCCGGGCGGTTTTGCGATTGTTCTCTCCCAGGTCTCACCGGGCGGACGCCGTCCGGATGTTCGCGTCCTTCCGTGCAAGACCCAGATGGTAGGCGGTCAGCGCCGGGGAATCCACTTTGGTGATCGCCGAGTCCAGTGCGTTCCCGACACACACCTTCCAGGCGTCCGAAACAAAGCGGCGGCCCAGGCTTACGGGATCTCCGCAGACGTGTTCGGCCGCGATCTGCAGACGCTTGTGCAGCCGCTTCACCCCGTCAGAACGGTCCAGGTTCAGGTCTGCATACCGGATCGTGACCGAAGGACCGTCGGCGGCGAGCGGAGTCGCTGACAGGGCAGGGCTGACCGCGATGAACAGGCTGACGAAGCTCAGTGTAATGGCGCCCGCGATCCGGAGCGCGGTAGTGGACACTGGACCATTTTTGACTGCGGTAAACATGATGGCTCTCCTGATGTGAAGTTGAATCCGTCGGCAGTTGCCGTGGGAGAGAGTCTGATGGAGCCCGGGTCAGGCAGGTTTGAAAGGCATGAATGCCTGTTGAGAAAAACTCAATCGGCCGTTTACCCTGATTTGAAAGGGAAATGCGGCGCCGCCGGATCTATCAATGCAGGCGAGAAGCCATCGCGGCATCGACGCCGACAAGTGGCACCAGATGTGCACCGGCCGAATGGCCTATGAACACGAACTTCGACGGAGTGCCATCCCACTCGGGCGTTTCGCTGCCGTAGAGCACGTCATTGATAAACCTGATGCCCGGTGGCAATTCGCGATGAGGCGCCTACCAAGCAGTCGCTCCTGCATCGATGACGATGTCCGATCCTGTCACGTAGCGCGCCTCGTCACTGGCGAGCCACACAGCTCCCCAGGCGATGTCATCCGGTGTTCCCAGGGTCTTCAGCATGTTCTTCGCCAGCACCTGCCTTTCGAAACCCGGGTCCGCGGCCAGGTGGCGCGATGTAGCCGCGGTCTTGATGAATCCAGGGGAAATGGTGTTGGCGCGAATCCCTTGCGGCGCGCCTTCCATGGCGAGCTGTCGCGTCAGAGCCAGCACGCCGCCCTTG
>JBGAGK010000014.1:0-123000 GCA_044226785.1 Steroidobacteraceae bacterium
GCGCTGCATCTAAGCGAGCAAGGATTTCACATTGCCAATGATGAGTGCGATGTAACAGCAACCTATACGAATTTCAACAAAGGCGAGTGGGAAGTGTTGAGACTCTCATTGTTCGGCACCAGGTCGACCAATGCCTGTCGATTTTGGGTACAGGCCTGACCGCTGAACGACGGCGCTACTTGTCGTACTTGCGGCTCATTTCACCTACATCAGCATCAGAGGGTGGCGGCGTGGCTGACCTGTACGCTTCGTCCTTGCCTTCTCCGAATGCCATCGCCGGCCTTGCGTACACGTTATCATGAGGCTACCGATGGTTGCCCCCTCCCGAAGTGCCGCAGGCGAAACGCCCCGTGCCGACTCTGGCCCCTACTCGGGCTGGCGGGTGCTGCTGGAGGGCCTCCGGGGAAACCGTGGCTGGAGCCGGGCCTGGCTCAAGGCCTCTCCCCGTCCGAGCTATCGCGTGGTGATCGTCGGGGGTGGCGGCCACGGGCTCGCGACCGCCTACTACCTGGCCACTGCCTTCGGGATCAGCGATGTCGTGGTGCTGGAGCGCGGGCCCATCGGGCTCGGCAACGTCGGCCGCAACACCACCATCATCCGCTCCAACTATTTCCACCCCGCCAACATCCGCTTCTATGACTACTCGCTGAAGCTGTGGGAGGGCCTCGAGCGGCAGTTGAACTTCAATGCCATGGTCAGCCAGCGCGGCACCATCAACTTGGTGCATACCGACGGGCAGCGTGACCTGCTCATGCGCCGTGCCAACCTGATGCGCCTGAATGGCGTGGATGCGCAGTATCTGGTGCGAGAGCAGGTGCTGGAACGCGTGCCACTCATCGACGCGGACAACGGCCGCTTCCCGGTCATCGGCGGCTTCCTGCAGGCTCGTGGCGGCACAGCGCGCCACGATGCCGTGGCCTGGGGTTTTGCGCGTGGCGCATCGCGCGCGGGCGTGGACATCGTGGAACAGTGCGAGGTCACCGGCTTCAGCCGGATACCGTGTGTCTGGCGGTGGCCGGGCATTCCTCGATACTCGCTGCGCGGGCGGGGCTGGAACTGCCCATCGAATCGCATGTGCTGCAGGCCTTCGTCAGCGAACCCGTCAAGCCGGTGCTGGACCAGGTGGTCACCTATGGCGCGGGGCATTTCTACATCAGCCAGTCCGATCGCGGCGGCCTGGTGTTCGGCGGCGCCATCGACGGCTACAACTCCTGGGCGCAGCGCGGATCCCTGCCCATGGTCGAGGAAGTCGCCTCGGCGGCCATGACGCTGATGCCGGGACTGGCGCGCGTGAAGGTGCTGCGCCAATGGGGCGGAGTCATGGACATGACCATGGATGGCTCGCCGATCATCTCCGCCACGCCGCTGGCCGGTCTCTTGATCAACGGTGGCTGGTGCTACGGCGGCTTCAAGGCCATCCCCGCCGGAGGCATGACCACGGCGCACCTGATTGCGCACGGCACCCCGCACCCGCTCGCGGCGCATCTGGACCTGCAACGCTTCGCGGCGGGCCGCACAGTCGATGAGCGCGGCATCGGCCCGTTTCCCTACGCCCACTGACGCCATGCTGCAGATCGACTGTCCCTGGTGCGGGGTGCGCGACGAGATCGAGTTTCGTTACAAGGGCGATGCCAGCCTCGTGCGGCCGTCGGCCGATGCGGGTGTCGAGGCCTTCGCGCGCTTCACCTACCTGCGTGCCAACCCGCGGGGCTGGCATCTGGAATGGTGGTTGCACACGGCCGGCTGCCGGCAACTGCTTCAGGTGTTGCGGCACACCGTGACCCACGAGATCGCCGCCGTGGGCCGGCCCGGCGATGAGCTGCCGGTTCCTGCGGAGCGCGATTGATGCAAGGTTCCTGTCGGATCGGCCCGGGCCTGCTCGTCGATGCCACGCGTGCCGTCGCATTCGACTTCGACGGCGAAAGCCTGCAGGGATGGGCGGGCGATACCCTGGCCTCGGCATGGCTGGCCAACGGCCGTCACCAGATTGCGCGCAGCTTCAAGTACCACCGGCCGCGCGGCATCGTGACGGCCGGGCCCGAGGAACCCTGTGCGCTGGTGGATGTGATCGGCCCGCAGGGCCGCGAACCGAATTGCCTTGCCACCACATTGCCGCTGTACGAAGGACTGCGCGTACGCAGCCAGAACTGCTGGCCGGCGCTGGCCTTCGATCTCGGCTCGATCAACGATGGCCTGAGTCGCCTTCTGCCGGCGGGTTTCTACTACAAGACCTTCATGGCACCCGGCTGGGCCTGGGAACGGCTGTATGAACCGCTGATCCGGCGCGCCGCCGGGTTCGGCGCGCTGCAGGCCAGTGCAGGCGCGGCGCATGAATCTGCGCAGACCGTCCATGATCACACCGATGTGCTGGTGATCGGCGCGGGTCCTGCCGGCCTGTGCGCAGCGCTGAGCCTTGCCGGAGCGGGCCTCGATCTCATGCTGCTGGATCAGGATGCAGTGGCCGGCGGCGGCACGCTGCAGGATGCCCGCTGGGATGCGTGGCGGACGCGGGTGGTGGCGCAGCTTGCAAGGTATCCGAAGCTGCGTTTCATGCCGCGCACCTGCGTTCTCGGTGCCTACGAACACGGTGTATTCGGCGCCCTCGAGATGCTGCATGAGGAGGCCGGCCCCCAATCCGGCGCATTGCGTGAACGCCTGCACATCATCCGGGCCCGCGCCGTCGTCCTGGCCACGGGCGCCATCGAGCGGCTCATCGCCTTTCCGGGCAACGACGTGCCCGGTGTCATGCTGGCGGGTGCGGGGCTCGCCTTCCTGCGGCGATTCGGTGTTGCGGTGGGGCAGCGCCCGCTGCTGTTCACCAACAATGATGAAGCCTATGAGAGCGTGTTCGCGCTGCTGCAGGCCGGTGTCCGCTGCGCTGGCATCGTGGACAGTCGCCGGGAATCCGCGGCCGCCGATCGTGCGCGCTCATTGGGGGTCGAGGTCCATGCCGGAGCGCGGGTTGCCGGTGTGCGCGGCCGGCAGCGGGTGCGCGGCGCCGTCGTGGAGCAGCAGGACGGGCGCACGCGCCACCATGTTTCCATCGACGCCCTGCTCATGTCCGGCGGCCATACGCCGGCAGGTTCCCTGGGCGTGCAGATGGGCGCTCCACTGGAGTGGCAGGCGGACATCGCGGCATTCACTCCCGCACTGCCGGGGCCTTTGGCCTGCGCGGCCGGCGCCGTGCGTGGCCTTTCCGGACTTGCGGCCGCAGCGCAGGATGGCATTGGCGCAGCCCGCCAATTGCTTGCACGCTGGCCCGGTGCAGCAGCCGGTGCAGAAGGGTCGAAGGAACTGTCGTGGCTACAGGAGTTTCCGCCGGATGTACCGCAATCGCCGCTCGAGCCGCTCTGGGAAGTCCCGGGTCGTGGCAAGGCCTTCGTGGACCTGCAGAACGATGTCACCACGGAGGATGTGCGGCTGGCCGTACGGGAGGGTTACGAGCACGCCGAGCACCTGAAGCGCTACACGACGCTGGGCATGGGCATGGATCAGGGGCGCATCGGCGGCCTGACCGGCATGGCGGTGCTGGCGCAGGCGCGCGGAGTCGAATTGCGCGAGGTGGGCATGACCCGACCGCGGCCATTCGTGAGCCCGGCGCCCCTGGCTGCGCTGGCCGGTGCCGAGGTGGGCGAGCACTTCAAGCCGAAGCGCCGCCTGCCCCTGCATGCCTGGCATGAGCAGACCGGTGCGCGCTTCGTGAACTCCGGCTGGTGGCTGCGTCCGCTGGTGTACTCGCGCGAACCTGGCTGGGAACCCGTGCTGGACGAAGCGCGCGGCGTGCGCGAGCGCGTCGGCATCACCGATGTGTCGTCGCTGGGCAAGATCGATGTGCAGGGTCCGGATGCAGCAGGGTTCCTCGATTTCATCTACGCAAACACCATGACTACCCTGCCGGTGGGGCGCGCGCGCTACGGCCTGATGCTGCGCGAGGATGGCATGGTGCTCGATGATGGCACCGTCGCGCGGCTGGGGCCTCGGCATTTCCTGCTCACCACCACGACCCTGAATGCGGCCACCGTGCTCGAGCATCTGGAGTTTTCCTGGCAGGCGTACCGGCCCCGGTACGACCTTTCCATCACCGATGTCGGGGATCGATGGGCACAGGTCGCCGTGGCGGGGCCGCGGGCACGCAAGGTGTTGGAGAGGGTCGCCGAAGGGCTGGACATGTCCAATGCCGCCTTTCCCTTCATGGCGGTCGCGGCCGCAAGGCTGGCCGGCATCCCCGGGCGGCTGTTCCGCATTTCCTTTTCCGGCGAGCTGGCCTATGAACTCGCGGTGCCGGCCCATCATGCGGCCTCACTGTGGCAGGCCTTGCTCGATGCCGGTCGCGATGAGGGCATCACACCTTATGGCCTGGATGCGCTGAACACGCTGCGGATAGAGAAAGGCCATGTCACCGGCGCCGAGTTGAACGGCAATACCAGCGCCTGCGATCTGGGCTTCAGCCGCATGCTGAAGTCCAGCGGTGATTTCATCGGTGCGGCATTGGCGGCACGCCCGGGATTGAACGGCGCAGGGCGGCAGCAACTGGTGGCCGTTTGCCCGCTGGAAGGCAGCGCGATGTTGCGCAACGGCGCCCAGCTGGTGAGCCATGCCGCGCCGCGCGACAGCCTCGGGTTCGTCACCTCCGCCACGCCTTCGGTGGTCCGGCGCGGCTGGGTGGGATTAGCGCTGCTGGCCGATGGAAGGCGACGCATGGGTGAACGGCTGATCGCCTCATCACCCGCCCGGGATGAACAGACGCCGGTCGAGGTCATGAGCCCGGCCTGGTTCGATCCGGGGAACTCGCGTGTCCATGCGTAGCGCGCTGGTCGTTCATGAGTGGGTCGCAGGCCGGGACTCATGGTCCTGCATCGAGGCGGCGATCCACTCGCTGGGCGCGCAGGTTCCGGACCCGCAAAGCTGGACGAGAGGGCCGGGTTGCCTGGTACTGCGTGTACGGCCCGGGAGAATGCTCATCCTGGCGAAGGATGTGAAGGCGGCCACGCCTCGTGCGCAGGCGGTCTCGCCCCACGCGCAGGTGGCGCCCGAAGGCGTGGGCTTCATCATTATCGACCAGTCGGGTGGGCATGCGGCGCTCATCGCTCGGAGCCGGGAATCAGGTGCGGCCTGGTCGAGCCTGTGCCGCGTGAATGCCTGGGATCGCCCCGGGAGGGCCATCTCGACCCTCATCGCACAGGTTCCGGTGATCCTCGCCGCCCTGCCGGAAGGGATCCTGTTGCTGGGACCTTCGAGCTACGCGCAACATCTGGATGAGGTTCTGGACAGGGCAGGCATTCGCTGCGGACCGGCAACGGTATTCGGGAACACGTGATGAAAGAGGGCACATGAGCGAGCGAACGGCGCGGGCGGTGATCATCGGGGGTGGCGTGGTGGGTGCCAGCGTGCTGTATCACCTGGCGAAGGCCGGCTGGACGGACGTGCTGCTGGTGGAAAAGAGCGAGCTCACGTCGGGCTCGACCTGGCATGCCGCCGGTGGCATGCACACCTTCAACGGCGAGGCCAACATCTCGCGCCTGCAGAAATACACCATCGATCTGTACCGGGAAATC
Organism: Steroidobacteraceae bacterium; assembly: GCA_044226785.1. Taxonomy (GTDB): domain Bacteria; phylum Pseudomonadota; class Gammaproteobacteria; order Steroidobacterales; family Steroidobacteraceae; genus TMP-86. Next base: position 5,556 of record JBGAGK010000014.1, read on the forward strand.
GAAAAGATTTCGGGCCAGTCCTGCGGCCTGCATCCCAATGGCGGGCTGATGCTGGCGGCGAACCAGGGCGAACTCGACAGCCTGAAGCTGATCTGTTCGCGTGCCCGGTACCTGGGCATGGAGACGCGCATGATCAGCCTGGAGGAGGCGGTCCATTTCAATCCGCTCATCGATCCCCAGCATTTCATCGGCGCGCTGTGGCGGGCCGATGGCGGGCATTGCGACCCTTCGGGCACCACGCAGGCCTATGCGAAGGCCGCACGCACCCTGGGTGCATCTGTGGAGCGTTTCACGCGGGTCACCGCGCTGGAACAGCGGCGCGATGGCACCTGGATCGTGGTGACCGACAAGGGCAACATCCACGCCGGCCACGTGGTCAATTGCGCCGGGCTGTGGGCGCGGGAGATCGGGCATCTGGTGGGACTGGAACTGCCGGTGCTGGCGATGGAACATCACTACCTGATCACCGAAGACATCCCGGAACTCGCAGGCCGCACCCAGGAGATCGTCAACACCACCGATTACGCCGGCGAGATCTACATGCGCCAGGAGCGCGGTGGCGCGCTCATCGGCACGTACGAGCCGAACGGCATCCCCTGGGCGCCGGTGAGGACACCGGACGATTTCGCCATGCAGCTGCTGCCGGATGACTTCGAGCGGCTGGCGCCGTATTTCGAAGTGGGTTTCCGGCATTTCCCCGCACTCGGGCGGGTCGGCATCCGCAAGGCCATCAACGGTCCATTCACTTTCGCACCGGACGGCAATCCGCTGGTGGGCCCGGTGCGCGGCCTGCCCAATTTCTGGGTGGCATGCGCAGTCATGGCCGGTTTCAGCCAGGGCGGCGGCATTGGTCTGGTGTTGTCGCGATGGATGACGGCAGGGGATCCCGGCCAGGACATCCTGTCCATGGATGTGTCGCGCTTCGGCAGCTTTGCCACCCCGAAATACACCTCGATCAAGGTGCCGGAGAATTATTCGCGCCGGTTCCGCCTGGCCTATCCCAACGAGGAGCTTCCGGCGGCACGGCCGCTGCGCCGCTCGCCGGTGCATGAGCGGCTCCTGGCGGCGGGCGCCGTGATGGGCGCGAACTTCGGCCTGGAGCATGCCTTGTGGTTCGCGCCACCCGGCGTTGAACCTCAGGAGACACCGACGTACCGGCGCTCCGAGGCCTTCGAGGTCGTGCGTGCCGAGTGCCGCGCGGTGCGCGAACGGGTGGGGATCTACGAGACCACGAATTACGGCAAGTACGAGGTCACCGGCCGTGGCGCGCGTGCGTGGCTGGACCGTGTGTTCGCCTCGCGCATTCCCGGCGCCGGGCGCCTGGGTCTTGCGCCCATGCTGAATGAGGCTGGCCGGATCGTGGGCGATCTGTCCATCGCATGCCTCGCCGAGGACCGCTACCTCATCTTCGGTTCGGGCTTCGCGGAAGAATTCCACCTGCGCTGGTTCCATGACACGCAGCCGCCGGCCGATGTCTTCGTGCGGTCCGCCTCATCCACGCTCGCGGGATTTTCCATCGCGGGGCCCAATGCCCGCACGCTGCTCCAGCGCCTGGTGCGCGTGGATCTTTCGCGCGAGGCCTTTCCGCTGTTTCGTGTCAGACAGACTGCGGTCGGGTTCTCCCCGGCCCTCCTCGTGCGGGCCGGTTTTACCGGCGAGCTGGGATACGAGGTGTGGACCACCCCGGATTTCGGGACAACGCTGTACGAGGATCTGCTCGAGGCGGGTCGCGACCTGGGTCTTGCGCACTTCGGTGGCCGTGCACTGTCTTCGCTCCGCCTGGAAAAGGGCTACGGGTCCTTCAACAAGGATTTCCGGCCCGACTACACGGCTGGAGAGACCGGGCTGGACCGGTTCGTGGATTTCGGCAAGGCGCAGTTCACCGGCAAGGCCGCCGCTGTCGCCGAGCGCGAGGCCGGTGCGACGCGCCGATTCGTGGTGATGGAAGTGGCGGCCAGGGACGCCGATGTGGTCGGCTACGAGTCCATCATGAAAGAAGGCAAGGCCGTGGGCTACGTCACTTCCGGTGCGTTCGGCCATTGCATCGGCAAGAGCCTGGCTGCCGGCTATGTCCCGGCTGCGCTTGCCCGCGAGGGGGAAACCTTCAGCATCGACATCCTGGGGCAGGAGTGCGAGGCGGTGGTGAAGCTCCAGCCGCTGTTCGATCCGGCCGGGATCAGGCTGCGCAGCTGAAGGTTCTGCGCGGGTCGGAAAACCATCGTCTCAGCTCTCGTCCTTCCGGTCCTGCGGTGGCTTTGGCCCGCGCCGCCGGTTGACGGCCTCGCGCAGCAGGAACTCCACCTGCGCATTGGCGCTGCGCAGATCATCGGCCGCCCACTTCTCGACATCCCTCCACAGATCCTCGGGAATCCGCAGCAGGAAACTCTTGCGCTCGCCGGCCGCCACGGTCAGCTGTACAGCGTACCGGTGTTGATCACAGGTGAGGCATCCGAGTTGCCACAGAGCACGACCATCAGGTTGCTCACCATGGCCGCCCGGCGCTCCGGATCCAGCTGCACTACCTGCTTCGCATCCAGTTCGGCCAGGGCGGAGCTCACCATGCCGACAGCGCCCCGCACGATCTGCTGCCGCGCCGCCACGATGGCCTCGGCCTGCTGTCGCCGGAGCATCACGGAGGCGATCTCGGGCGCGTAGGCAAGATGCGTCAGGCGCGCTTCTTCGACCACCACACCAGCCTTGGCGAGCCGCACCTGCAACTCCTCGAGCAGGGCCTGCGCCACTTCATCGGCGCTGTCGCGCAACGTGGGTTCGTGCTGTTCGCCGTGATCGTACGCGAAGCGGCTGGCGATGCCGCGCAGCGCGGATTCGCTCTGCACCTGCACGTAGCTCTTGTAATCCTCTACGTCGAACACGGCCTGGGCGGTGTCGTGCACGCGCCAGACGATCACGGCCGCGATTTCCACCGGATTGCCGCGCTTGTCGTTCACTTTGAGTGTGTCGCTGTTGAAATTGTGGACGCGGAGCGACAGCTTGGTGGAGTTCGAGGGTGAGGCAGGCTCGGTGGCGCTGCGTGCGCCGTCCTTGCGGGCCGTGGTCTGGAACAACGAGGCCTGAAGCCTTGCTCCGCCACCGCGGCTGCGCGAGTACAGCGGATTTGCCCAATGGAACCCGCTCCGTCGCACGGTGCCCTTGTAGTTCCCGAACAGGATCTGCACCCGCGCTTCGTTCGGTTGCAGCGTGAACAGGCCGAACAGCATGAAGGCGCCGAAGGCGAGAGCGGCCATGGACAGCACGATGCCGGGCGCATCCTGCCTGTTGCCACTGTCGAAGAAGCCGTACGCCGCGGCCGCGAGCCACAGGATGATGATCGCGAGCATCAGCCAGCCGTTGAGGGTGCCCGCCGCAATTTCGCCGGATGGTGAGAGGGAATCCTGGGTCGTCATGGTGTTACCTCCGTTGATATTTGTATGATATCACTTTGGTAGCAGTCAGATCCAGGATCTGACCGGTGGAGTTTCCCGAGACATCATCCAGGGCCTTTGTAATTCTGCCGCTAAACAGGCAGAATTCTCAATATCATGATTATAAAGAGGAAAATATCGTCGCGACTGCACGCGCTGGCCCGGCAGTTCCCGGCCCTTGTGCTGACCGGCGCGCGACAGACCGGCAAGACCACTCTGTTGCGCAGTGAGTTTCCGAGCCATGACTGGGTGAGCCTTGATCTGCCCAGCGTGGCCGAACAGGCGGAACGGGATCCGGAGCAGTTCCTGGCGGAGCATCCACCGCCGATCATCATCGACGAGATGCAGTACGCGCCGAAGCTGTTCCGGTTCATCAAGGTGGCGATCGATGAACGACGTCACGACATGGGACAGTACCTGCTCACGGGTTCTCAGAAGTTCGTGCTGATGAGGGAGGTTGCAGACAGCCTGGCGGGCCGTGCCGGAGTTGCCACTCTGGAGCCGCTTTCGGTCGCTGAGTTGGGTGAAAGAGTCCCGGAATGGAATGCTCTGCTCGCTCGCGGCCTGTACCCGGAGCTGTGGCGAGTGCCGGAAGCCAGCGCGAGTGAGTTCTATGCCTCCTATGTCTCGACCTGGCTCGAACGGGATGTGCGCCAGATTCTCAATGTGCGCAACCTGCGCGACTTCGAGCGCTTCCTTCGCGCTGCGGCAGTCCGCTCGGGACAGTTGCTCAACCTGTCCAATCTGGCGCGCGATGTGGGCATCAAACCTCATACCGCGCGCGAATGGCTGAGCGTCCTCGAAGCGGCCAACCAGATCGTGCTCCTCGAGCCGTATTTCGAGAATATCGGCAAACGAATGGTCAAGTCACCCAAGCTGTTTCTTTCGGATCCCGGTCTGCTGTGCTTTCTGCTCGGACTCGACGCCCGTACGCTCGCCTCGAGCCCGCTGGTCGGAGCCGTCTGGGAGACGTTGGTATTCGCCGAGCTGCGCAAGTCCATCGCGGCCAACCCGGCGGGAACGACGGCCAGCCTGTGGTTTTACCGCGATGCAGAGGGACGGGAAGTGGATTTCGTGCGGGCCGATGGCGGGCAACTTGACCTGATGGAAGCCAAATGGACGGCGGACCCGGACGCACGCTGGTCGCGGATGCTCGGCGATGCAGCCGTCCGGCTTGCCCGTTCCCCCACCCATCGCATTGGCACCCGGATGATCGTCTGCAGGACACCCACCGTACGCGTTGAATCGGGCACCCGCATCACCCATCCTCTTGACCTCGGCTGATCCACCCTGGCGTTCATGATCCATCCGGTCACGGCGAGCTGGGTTCCTCCAGCGCCCGGTCGTCGCGGGGCATCGTGCCCGACGTGGTCACCAGGGCCACACCCACCAGCACCACCAGCATGCCGGCGAACTGGATCGGCAGGAGCTTTTCCTTGAGGAACAGCCAGCCGACGAATGCGGCCACCGCGGGGTTCACGTAGCTGTAAGTGCCGATGATGGCCGGCGTGGCATGGCGCGCGAGCCACCCGTAGGCCGTGTAGGCAAGCCCCGAGCTGAACAGGCTCAGGTAGAAAAGAGCCAGAAGTCCAGTGGAGTTGGCATGCCACTCACCGAGCTGTCCGTAGACCACCCCCACGGCGACCTGGATCAGGCCGCCGGTGAGCATCTGCAGGCCGATGAACATCAGCGAACCGATCGAGGTGTCGATCTGCCGGTAGTAAGTGGTGGCGATGGCCCAGGACAGACAGGCAACCAGCGCGACCAGATACGGCACAGCGACCCTTGCGCTGACCGAGAATCGCGGACTCAGGGTCAGCGCGGTGCCGGCGATGCCGATGCAAAGACCCAGCAAGGCCATGCGGTTCAGTGGATGTCCGCGCGCGCCGAAGCTGCCGAATACCGCGATCCACAGCGCGCCGGTGCTGTTGAGCAGCGCCGACTCGCTGCTGGAAATGAAATGCATCGCCCAGACATTCAGTCCCGTGGAAAACACCACGGTGAACAGACCCATGAACAGGATGTCCAGCCAGTCCCGGGCGCGCACCGGGAATCGCTGATGCCACAGGATGCGGGCGAGAAGAGTGAGCGCCGCACCGGCCAGCACGAAGCGAAGTCCGGAGAACAGTGCGCCGGGCAGGCTGTTGATGCCGATCTTGGTGGCCAGGAAGCTGGTGCCCCAGATCAGGTACACCGCGGCCAGCGACAGGGTCAGCCGTGTGGAATGGCGGGTATTGCGCGTCACGCGATCAGACAGGTCGGGCGGGTACTCAGGTGCGGCGCGGCGTGCCCGCGCGATACATCCAGAGGCAGATGCCGACCAGCACGATCGCGGCGATCCATTGCCCGAACGGGATGCCGGTTCGTGCCAGGACATCCGGGTTGCTGCTGGCCCAGATGGCCATGGCGATGAGAATGCCGATGATGGCCTCGCCCGTAATCAGTCCTGCAGCGAACAGCATGCCGTTCTGCTTGCGTTGATCGAGTTCCTGCGGGGGGGTGCCGCGCCGGCGATGCCAGAGGTCCACGAACTCGGCCACGAGCCCTCCGGCCAGGACGGGCGTGGAGACGTCCAGCGGCAGGTAGATGCCCACCGCGACGGCGAGCACCGGCGCACTCCAGCGCGAGCGCCGGTGCTTGAGGTACAGGTCGATGAAAATGACCACCACACCGATCAGCGCGCCCAGCGCAATCATCTGCGAGGGCATCTTCCCGCCGAACATGCCCTGGGCCACCGACATCACCAGGTTGGCTTGGGGCGCGGGCAGGGGCTTGACACCGGGATGCGCGGGATCACCGATGCCATAGGCATACAGCAGCACGTTCATGATGGGCGCCATCACCGCGGCACTGGCCAGTGCGCCGATGGCCAGCATCACCTGCTGGCGCCAGGGCGTTGCGCCGATGAGCCGGCCAGCCTTGAGATCCTGCAGGTTGTCGCCGGCCACGGAGGCCGCACTGCATACCACGGCGCCGATGAGCACGACCGCCACGGCGCCGATCTTTGCGTCCTCACCCAGCATCCACATCAGCACCAGCGAGGCGAACAGGATGGTGCAGATGGTGATGCCGGACACGGGATTGTTGGAAGAGCCCACGAGGCCCGCCATGTAGCCGCTGACCGACGAGAAAAGGAATCCGGCGATGATCATGATCACCGCCATGGCCAGGCCCACGCCGATGCTGCCGACCACCGCGTAGTAGAGCAGGAACAGCGGCAGCACCAGCAACGCAATGCCGATGAGCACGCCCGACATCGGCAGGTCACGCTCGGTATGCGGCACCTCGGCGGCCTGCTTGCCCACATGCAGTCCGCTCCTGACAGCGCGCCACAGGGACTTTCGCAGCGACCACAGCGCCCAGAGGGCACCTGTGAGCATGCAGCCCACACCGATGTAGCGGACCTGCGCCCGCCAGATCGCCACCGCCGCAGCCTCAGGATCGAGTCCGACCAGTTGCTGCGCCAGCACCGGGTCGAAGTCGTGGAAATGAACGTTGTAGACCGGGATCGCCAGCCACCAGGAGAAAAATCCGCCCAGCGCCACCAGGACGGCGACGTTGAGGCCGACGATGTAGCCCACGGCGAGCAGTGCCGGGGAAAAGCCGTAGGCGAAATAGGCGATGCCGCGCTCGCCGACGAAGCTCTGCAACGTGAAGGTTTCCGGCAGCCAGCGAAAGCCCGAAGTGATGAACTTGAAGGCCGCGCCCACCAGCGCCGCCAGGCCCAGCACCTTCACGCTCTCGCCGGGATTTGCGCCGGCTTTCAGCACCTCGGCAGCGGCCACGCCTTCCGGGAATTGCAGGTTCTGGTCGATGATCAACGTGCGGCGCAACGGCACCGAGAACAGCACGCCCAGCACGCCGCCGAGGCCCACGATGGTCAGGGTCCAGAGGTAGTCGAACTGCTTCCAGTGGTGCAGCAGGATCAGCGCGGGCAGGGTGAAAATGGCGCCGGAGGCGATCGATGAGCCGGCCGAGGCGCCGGTGGCGACGATGTTGTTCTCGAGGATATTCGGCGGGCCGAACAGGCGCAGCACCGCCATGGCGATGACCGCAGCCGGTATGGCGGTGGCCACGGTGAGTCCGGCGAACAGCCCGACGTAGGCATTGGCAGCCGCGAGCACCACCGTGAGTATCAAGGACAGGGTGATGGCCTTGAAGGTGAGCTGTGGTGCCGGTGCGGCGAAAGTGGTCATTGCAGGTTCCCCATGAGTTTTTTTACTGGTCGTGACAGAAGCAGCAGGGCGCTGCCCAACCCGACGGTGAAGTACACGATGTGCAGGTACTGGCCGGGCATGGCTGCCACATTGCGGGTGTCGAACTCTCCGGCGATCAGGCCGGCCACGAGATTCCCGAGTGAGAGGGACAGGAAGAACATACCCATCATCTGGCCGGTGAAACGTTTGGGTGTGAGCTTGGTGAAATACGACAGGCCCACCGGCGACAGGCACAATTCACCCAGGGTGTGCAGCAGGTAGGTCATGACGAGCCACGTGGGCGCGACCATGTGGCCGCGCGCGACCAGCTGCGAAGCGGCTGCCATGACCAGGAATCCCGAGCCCATCAGGATCACGCCCAGCGCGAACTTGGTGGGTACGGACGGGTCGAGCTGGCGGCGGCCGAGGTTGATCCACAGCGCAGCGAACACCGGAGCGAAGATCAGGATGAATATCGAGTTGACCGACTGGAACCATTCGGTGGGAATGGTGAATCCGAGCGAGGCGATGTGCCGGTCGGTGAAGCGTTCGGCAAACAGGTTGAGCGAGGAGCCGGCCTGTTCATAGCCCGACCAGAACATGGCGCTGCCGATGAACAGCACCAGCATGACCACGCCGCGCCTGCGATCATCCGGGTCCAGGCCCGCGAATCCCAGGTAATAGCCGAAATATCCGCCGGCCATCGCCAGGATCAGGTAGCTGGTTGCCTGTGCGAGGCTCACGGGATTCACCGCAACCAGACCGGTCGTGACGGCCGCATACAGGACCACCAGCAGCCCCGTGCCGATCCACAGCTGCCGCCAGCCGCGTCGCGCCTGTGCCCGGAGGTCTTCGCCCGGCCGGGCATGCGGGGCGCTGCCGGAACCGTGCAGATGATGCCGGGTCCACAGGAACTGCAGCAGCCCCAGCGCCATGCATAATCCGGCGGCGGCGAAGCCGGCGCGGCTCCCGAAGCGAAGTCGCGCCCAGCCCGTGACCAGCGGGCCGATGAAGGCACCCAGGTTGATGCCCATGTAGAAGATGGAAAAGCCCGCGTCGCGTCGCGCGCCACCTTCCGGATACAGATCGGCCACGATGGTGCTGACATTGGGTTTGAGCAGCCCCACGCCGAGCACGATCACGGTGAGCCCGGCATAGAACCACTTCGGCGTGCCCGACAGCGCCAGCACGCCGTTGCCCATGCAGATAAGCACAGCACCGGCGATGATGGCGCGCTGTGCGCCGATCAGCCGGTCGGCGATCCAGCCGCCGGGCAGGGCGGCCAGGTACACCGCGGCCGTGTACAGGCCATAGATGGCAGTGGCGGTTCGATCATCGATGCCGAAGCCACCTTCGGAAGTTGCCGCGACCAGGAACAGGACCAGGAGCGCGCGCATGCCGTAGTACGTGAAGCGCTCCCACATTTCAGTGAAGAACAGGGTGGCGAGGCCCCTGGGGTGGCCGAAAAGTTGCGCGGGCGCAGCGCCGGAGGATTGACTCACGAGCTGGATGCTTCTTGTTTTGCGATCTTGTCCTTGAGCAACAGCCGGGACATCAGGATGCCCAGCTCATACAGAATATACATCGGAATCGCCATGAAGCTCTGCGAAACCGCATCCGGTGGCGTCAGGAAGGCGGCGATGATGAAGATGCCCAGCAGCACGATGCCGCGATTGCGGGTCAGGCTGGAGTACTTCACCAGGCCCGTCCAGACCAGCAGCACCGTGGCTACCGGTACCTCGAAGGCGGCGCCGAAGGCCAGCATCAGCACCATGATGAAGTCGAGGTAACTGGAGATGTCGGTCATCATCGACACGCCCGCCGGGGTGGTGGCGACGAAGAAGCTCACCATCACGGGGAACACGGCGTAGTAGGCGAACGCTGCGCCGGCATAGAACAGGATGATGCTGGAGATGAGCAGCGGGACGGCGAAGCGGCGCTCGTGCCGGTACAGGCCGGGTGCAACGAAGGCCCAGACCTGATACAGCACATAGGGCATGGCCAGCCCCAGCGCCGCTACCAGCGCCAGCTTGAAGGGCACCGTGAACGGCGTGACGACACTGGTGGCGATCAGGGTTGCTCCGGCGGGGAGCCTTGCGATCAGCGGCTTCGCGACGAACGTGAACATCTGGTTCATGTACGTTGCGCAGGGAATGAAGCAGATCCCGACAGCGAGAAACGCCTTCATCAGGCGGTCGCGCAGCTCGAGCAGGTGAGAGATCAGTGTGCCTTCGGCCAGACTCTCGGTTTCCTTGTCGGACTCACTCATGCCCGGAGTTCGGCGCGCCGCCTGTGGACTGTGCGCCAGGCGTCGCGGGGCCGGACCCGGCGCTCGTGGCTGATGGAGGTGCGGATCCGGAACTGCCGGGGGATCCGTCGGCCGGGGATGTGATTCCAGGCGAGGGTGCAGACCCGGGGTTCAAGGTGGCGTCGATGGCGGCCTGGGCTTTGGCAACCTCTTTCGAAAGATCCGCGGCGGCGACTTCGCGATCCAGCTGTTCGCTCAGCTGGCGCGCCATCGCGCGAGCCCGGCCCATCCAGTTGCCGACTTGCCGGGCAACCCGCGGCAGACGCTCGGGCCCCAGCACCACCAGAGCGATGACGGAGGTGAGCAGGATTTCCGAAAAACCGACATCGAGCATGCGTGAATCAGCTGTTGCTGGTCTTCTTGTCGGCCTCGTGCCGCGCAGCATCGAAGTCGGCATCCTTCTCCTGCTTGATCTGCTTGGCCGACTCTTCCGTCTCGCCCTCGTTCATGGCCTGCTTGAACCCCTTGACCGCGGCGCCCAGGTCCGAACCGATGGATCGCAGACGCTTGGTGCCGAAGATGACCAGTGCGATGGCCAGGATGACCAGCAGCATTTTGGAATCAAACATATCTCGTCTCCGCAAGGCCCTTGATTGAGGACAGATCATCATACGCCAAAGGCATCATGGCGCATCAACCCGCCGGCGCCTGCGCGTCCTGTCGCAGTTGGCGCGCCCGGGCGGGATATTCCAGCCAGAACGTCGCTGGCCCGTCGTTGGTGAGCGACACCTGCATGTCGGCGCCAAAGACACCGGCCTGGACACGCCCCACCTGTTGGACGGCCTGCCGGACCAGATGTTCAAACATTTGACGCCCCTGTTCTTGCGGCGCCGCACCCGAAAACCCGGGTCGCAGACCCTTGTGTGTGTCAGCAGCCAGGGTGAACTGCGGCACCAGGAGCAATTCACCCCGGATGTCGGCCAGGGAGCGGTTCATCCGTCCTTCGCTGTCGGAGAAGATGCGGTAGCGGATCAGCCGGTCGACCAGCCCGGCGGCATGCTCCGGAGTGTCTTCCGGCAAGACGGCCACCAGGGCCAGGATCCCCGGGCCGATCCGCGCCTGCTCCCGGCCATCGACATGGACGGCTGCCTGGGTCACGCGCTGGATCAATGCGATCATTTGCGCCAGAGCGCCGGTGTGAACAGGACCAGCAGCGTGAAGATCTCCAGTCGTCCGAGCAGCATTGCTGCTGAACACACCCAGGTCTGGAAATCCGTCAGCACGCCGTAGTTGCTCCCCGGCCCGACCAGTCCGAGGCCGGGGCCGGCATTGTTGATGCATGCGAGGATCGACGTGAGCGAGGTCAGGAAGTCCAGTCCGCTGCCCAGCTGCACGAACACCAGGGTCACGATGCTCATGAAATACAGGAACACGAAGGCCAGCACGGCGAACACCACGCGATTCTCGATCACCATGCCGCCCACCTTGAGCGGCCGGACCATGTTGGGGTGCACCAGGTGTTCCAGTTCACGATGAGCCTGCTTGGCGAGCACCAGCGTCCGGATCATCTTGATGCCGCCGCCGGTTGAACCGGAACTGGCCACCACGCAGGACATGAACAGCATCCACATCGGGGCGAATATCGGCCAGCGGCTGAAGTCCTGGGTGTGCAGGCCGCCGTCGGTGGCGATGGAAACCACATTGAATACCGAGTGCCGGAGCGCGGTACCAAAATCAGGGTAACTGCCCCGGAAGTACAGGAAGCATGCGATGCCGATGCAGCTGGTGAAAAGCACGGCGATGATGGCACGGCTCTCCGAGTCGCGCAGGTAGGCTGTCAGCCCCCGCTGGCTCCAGGCCAGGAAGTGGGTGGCGAAGTTCATCGCCGCCAGAATCTGGAACACCGTCAGCACCATCTCGATGGGCAGCGAATTGAAATGCCCGATGCTCGCGTCGTAGGTGGAAAAGCCGCCCAGGGCCAGCGCCGAGAACGAGTGGCAGGTTGCATCGAACCAGTCCATGCCGGCCAGCCGCAATGCCACGAGGCACGCCAGCGTCAATCCCGCATAGACCGCCCACAGGAGCTTCGCGGTCTGGCCGATCCGGGGCGTGAGCTTGCTGTCCTTCATCGGTCCCGGCATCTCGGCGCGATACATCTGCATGCCACCCACGCCCAGCAGCGGCAGGATGGCCACCGCCAGCACGATGATGCCCATGCCGCCCAGCCAGGACAGCAGGTGACGCCACAGGTTGATGGAGCGAGGCAGGTATTCCAGGCCCGACAGGACCGTGGCACCGGTGGTGGTGAGCCCGGAAGCGGCCTCGAAGTAGGCGTCGGTGAAGTCGATCGGCAGGTAGTTCCAGAGCGGAAATCCAGCCACCGCGGGCAGCGCCACCCAGGTCAGCGCCACCAGGGCCAGGCCGTCCCGGGTCTTCAGCTCACGCTTGAAGCGCCGTGTGGCCAGCCACAGTATCGCGCCGATGAAGAAGGTCGCGAAGGCCGACTCCACGAAGGCCCGCAACGCCGCATCCAGACCCCAGATCGCCAGCACCAGCGGCGCCAGCATGGTGGCAGCGAACACCATCAGCACCAGCGAGAAAATGTGAGCGACGGGAAGGAGGATGTCTTTCACACCGCCCTCTCAAAGAAAGGAGGCAGACCCCTGGAAGAGCTTCTCGACGGCGTTGATGTGCCGCCGGTCGGTGCAGAACAGGATCAGGTGATCATCCGGGACGATGGTGGTGTCATGGTGCGCAATGATCACGTCCTCGCCGCGCACCACTGCGCCCAGCGTGGTGCCTTCCGGAAGGGGGATGTCCTCCACCCGCCGCCCGATCACCCGGGAGTTGTCGGCATCCCCGTGAACCACGGCTTCCAGCGCCTCGGCCGCGCCCCTGCGCAATGAATGGACCCGCACCACGTCTCCGCGCCGCACGTGCGTGAGGAGCGAGCCGATGGTGACGGTCTGCGGCGAGATGGCGATGTCGATGGCGCTGTTCTCGATGAGATCCGCATAAGCGGGCTTGCTGATCAGCGCCATCGTCTTGTGCGCGCCCAGGCGCTTGGCCAGCATGGCCGACAGGATGTTGGCTTCCTCGGAATTGGTCAGCGCGGCGAACACGTCCGCGCTGTCGATGTTCTCCTCCAGCAGCAGCTCCTCGTCGGCCGCATTCCCCTGGAGCACGATGGTGTTCTGCAGCCGTTCGGCAATCTTGCGGGCCCGCTTGCCGTCACGTTCGATCAGTTTGACCTGGTTCCTGGCCTCGAGCTCCCGGGCCAGGCGAAACCCGATGTTGCCGCCTCCGGCAATCACCACGCGGCGGGCGGGGGCTTCCTGGCGCCGCATCTCGCTCATGACGGTGCGGATGTCCTTGCGCGCCGCGAGGAAGAACACTTCGTCCCCGTCCTCGACGACCGTGTCACCCTCGGGCTTGATGCTCCGGCCGGCGCGGTAGATGGCCGCGACCCTGGCTTCGGAGCGCGGCATGTGCTCGCGCAACGCACGCAGTTGCTGTCCCACCAGAAGCCCACCCTGGTGGGCACGGATGCCCACCAGGCGCACACGGCCGTCGGCGAAGTCCAGCACCTGCAGGGCGCCGGGGTAACGGATCAGCTGCACGATGTATTCGGTGATCAGCTGCTCGGGGCTGATCCAAACGTCCACAGCCACGCCGCTCTCGCCGAACAGCCTGTCGCGTTCGGTATAGGCGGAAGCACGGATGCGGGCGATCTTCTTGGGCGTGCGGTACAGCGTCCAGGAGATCTGGCAGGCCAGCATGTTGACTTCATCGCTGTTGGTGAGCGCAACCAGGATATCGGCATTGTGGATGCCCGCGGCCTCGAGGGTCTCCGGGCTCGCGGCATTGCCATTGACGGTGCGGATGTCGAGGCGATCCTGGAGTTCCCGCAACGTCGTCTCGTCGGTGTCGATGACCGTGACGTCGTTGGCCTCTTCGCGGGACAGGTGATAGGCGGCGGTCCGGCCCACCTGCCCTGCACCCAGGATGATTATTTTCACAGTGGGTCTATTTTACACGACCTCCAGATGGGCGTAGGAGAGCATCAGCCATTTCGAACTCGGATCATCGCCGCAGCACCTTGCCCAGGGCTTCCGCCATGCGTGTCTGCCAGCCTGGCCCGGTCGCCTTCCAGCCCTGGAGCGTGCTGTTGGGGACGCGCAGGGAAACGGCGGTCTTGGGCTCCCCGACAACGGGACGACCCCGCTTGCGTTTGACCAGATCTCCAATGGCGCGGTTCTTCTGGGCCGCGCCCGGTTCCTTGCCGGCCTCGCGGCGCACTCGGGCCCAATCGGTGCGACTCCCACCACGGCGGCGCGCGGCACGCATCTGCTCACTGCTCTTGACCGTCACCTTCGAGCCACTCATGGTAAGCCTCCCGCTCTTTGCGCACCTCGCCCTTGCGCGGGCTGTCCTTGATCAGAACGAAGGGACTTTCCAACACCAGGTCGGCATCAGCGAAATCAAGACCGTGCTTGGCAAGATTCGCTTCCCGCTTGGCCTCATCCCATTCGTATATCACGTCAGAATTGTATATACGTATATACGTAATCGCTAGGCGTCAAGTCCGCGTCTTGCATGGGACCCCGGTGCCCGTGCCGGCAGCGTGCGAATCAAACGATCTCCAGATGGGCGTAGGAGAGCATCAGCCATTTCGAGCCGGCCCGCTCGAAATTGACCTGGATGCGCGCCTGCGGGCCGTTGCCCTCGAAATTCAGGATCACGCCATCGCCGAACTTCGCATGACGCACCCGGCTGCCCATGCGCATGCCGGGAACGGACTGCTCCTCCACCGGGCGGCGCGGCGTGAGCAGCGGCCGAGACACCTGCACCCGCGGACGCACTTCGTCCAGCAGTTCCGGTGGCAGCTCGCCGATGAAGCGCGAGGCCATGCCGAAGGTGTCCACGCCGTGCAGGCGGCGCTGTTCCGCATAGGTCAGGTACAAACGCCGCATGGCGCGGGTGGTGCCGACATAACACAGGCGCCGCTCCTCCTCCAGGCTCGCGATTTCGCCGATGGAGCGCTGGTGCGGAAACAGCCCGTCCTCCATGCCGGTCATGAACACCACCGGAAATTCCAGCCCCTTGGCCGAATGCAGAGTCATCATCTGCACACAGTCCTCGAATTCCTTGCCCTGCGTCTCGCCCGACTCGAGCACGGCATGCGCAAGGAAGGCATCCAGCGGCGAAAGTTCCGAGCCCGGTTCGCCGGTGAAGCCGCGCGCCGCACTCACCAGTTCCGCCAGGTTGTCGATGCGCGCTTCGCCGCGATCGCCCTTTTCCTTCCGGAAGTGTTCGATCAGTCCGGAGACCTGCACCACATGATCCACCTGCTCGTGCAGCGGCAATCCGGCCGTGTCCGATTGCAGCGTTTCGATCAGCGAGAGGAAGCCTTGCAGGGACTGCGCCGCCTTCTGCGGCAGTGCGCCTTGCACGCTGGTCTGTGCGGCGGCCCACAGTGACTGGTTCCCCGTCTTCGCCTGCTCGCGCACGATCTCAAGGGTTCGTGCGCCGATGCCGCGTGTGGGCAGGTTGACCACGCGCTCGAACGAAGCGTCATCGTCACGGCTCGACACCAGGCGCAGGTAAGCCAGGGCATCCTTGATTTCCGCCCGTTCGAAGAACCGCAGGCCCCCGTACACGCGATACGGGATGCGTGCATTGATCAGCGCCTCCTCAAGAACCCGCGATTGCGCGTTGGAGCGGTACAGGATGGCCGACTCGCTGCGAGCCCCGCCGGCATGTACCCATTCGCGGATGCGGTTGACGACGAAGTCGGCCTCGTCGCGCTCATTGAACGCGGCGTATACGCGCACCTTCTCGCCCTCGGCTCCGCTGGTCCACAAGGTCTTGCCCATGCGCCCCGAATTGTGGGCGATGAGCGCGTTCGCAGCCTTCAGGATGGTGCCGGTGGAGCGGTAGTTCTGTTCGAGCCGGAAGAGTTTCGCGGCGGGAAAGTCGCGGCGGAACTGCAGCAGGTTCTCCACCCGCGCGCCACGCCAGCGATAGATCGACTGATCGTCATCGCCCACCACGAAGGGCTGGCCGGTGGAACCTGCCAACAGGGTGAGCCATTTGTACTGGATGGTGTTGGTGTCCTGGAATTCGTCGACCAGGATGTGCCGGAACCGCTCCCGGTAATGGTCCAGCAGCGAAGGATGCGCGCACCAGATGTCGTGGGCGCGCAGCAGCAGCTCCGCGAAGTCCACCACGTTGGCGCGCCGGCAGGCCTCCTCGTATGCGTGATAGATCCTGACGAGCTGGCGCTGCGCAGGATCACCGCTGTCCTTGATGTCCTTCGGACGCCGGCCTTCGTCCTTCTGGGAATTGATGAACCACTGGACCTCCCGGGGCACCCAGCGGGTCTCGTCCAGATCCAGACTCTTCAACACCTTCCTGATGATGCGGCTCTGGTCGTCGCTGTCGAGGATCTGGAAGGTCTGGGCCAGCCCCGCCTCACGCCAGTGCCGGCGCAGCAGACGGTGCGCCAGGCCGTGGAAGGTGCCGATCCACAGCGAGGCAGTGGAGATGCGCAGGAGGGTTTCCACGCGGCTGCGCATTTCCGCGGCGGCCTTGTTCGTGAACGTCACCGACAGGATGCCGTGTGGAGAGACGCCTTCCACCTCGATCAGCCAGGCGATGCGATGGACCAGCACCCGGGTCTTGCCGCTGCCGGCGCCGGCCAGCACAAGGGCGGGAGCGAGCGGCGCCCCGACGGCCTGGCGCTGCGCATCGTTCAGGGAATCGAGCAAGTGGGATACGTCCATCAGGGCGCGAATTGTAGTCGCTCGAGCACCGCGGGGATTAAGATTCTTCACGTCGCGCCCGACGGTCCAAAGGAGAGCCAAAGCATGTTACCTGCTCGTCAAATTGCATGGGTGATTGCCGCGCTGTGCGCCGCCACGGAAGCCGGGGCGCGGGATTACCGGATTGCGCCTTCGATTCCCGTCCCCGGAGACGGGGGTTGGGATTATGCGCAGGTCGATCCGTCCGCGCGCAGGCTCTATGTTGCGCATGATGATGAAGTCGCCGTGGTCGATCTCGCGCAGTCCAAGGCGCTTGCCCCGCTCGGGCCGGTCAAGCATGCTCATGCCGTGGTCCCGCTCGCGACCCATGAACTCGCAGTCACCAGTGGCGCAGACTCGACGGTTCGCTTCTTCGATCCGGCGAGCGGGCGGCAGATTGCAAGCCTCGCCGTCGACCCGGGGCCTGATGCGGCCATCGTCGATCCGGCCAACGGGCACCTGCTGACCATGAATGCCAGGGGCGGTACGGTTGCCGAGATCGACCCTGTAGCACATCGCGTCGTTCGCACGATCCGCGTGAAACCGGGTCTCGAGTATCCCGCGATCAGCAGCCGGACGCTCTATGTCAACGACGAAGACGCGAACGAGATCGAAGTGATCGATCTGGCCACCGGCACGGTCGGTGCGCCGATCAGGCTCTCAGGCTGCGAGGAGCCGAGCGGACTCGGGCTCGACGCGGCGCATGACCGGCTCATCAGCGCCTGCGCCAACGGAGTGGTCGCGGTCGTGGACCTCGGGACGCGGCGGCTGGTGCAGACCGTGCCGATCGGCCGCGGTCCGGATGCCGTGCTGATCGATGCGACGAGGCGGGTTGCGCTGATCCCGGCCGGAATGGACGGGCACCTGGATGTGCTCGACCTGTCGGTGCCTGGCCGAGTGACGCACAGGACGAGCCTGAGAACCGAGCCGGGAGCCCGGACCGGTGCGATCGATCCTGGGAGCGGCGTGGCCTATCTTCCCACCGCTCGGCTCGCGCCGTCCGCAGGCCCCGACAAACGCCCCGTGGCGCTGCCCGGCAGCTTTCATATCGTGGTGGCGAAGCTGCTCTGATCGACTGCTACGACAGTGCCAGCCCGGAACCCCGGTCATCTGCCAGCCGGCTTTCTCCTGGCGGGTTTCCGGGCGGTCTTTCGTGC
This sequence comes from Steroidobacteraceae bacterium, assembly GCA_044226785.1. Taxonomy (GTDB): domain Bacteria; phylum Pseudomonadota; class Gammaproteobacteria; order Steroidobacterales; family Steroidobacteraceae; genus TMP-86. Next base: position 23,382 of record JBGAGK010000014.1, read on the forward strand.
TGCTTTTTTCCTCGCGGGCTTTGCGGCGGCCTTCCCGGGGCGCCCTTTTCCCATCTCGCGCTCCAGCGTGAGGCCGGCGCCGATTCCGTGCTTGCGGAACAGCTTCATCATGTCGACGAGGATGGCGTTGCGCCTGGCCTCGATCTGCGCGACCTTTCGGCCGCCTGCCTGTGCTTCACAACCCTCGACGAGGCGTCGCTCCAGCTCCGCATTCCATTTGGGGAATTTCAGGTCGGTCCAGTCCAGTTCCAGTGTCGGATCGAACTGCTTGATGAAATCGCGCATGCCGCCAGGGCCTCCGGCCAGATGATAGGTCATGAATGAACCCATGAAGGCCCAGCGCATGCCGGCGGAATAGACGATCGAATCATCGATGTCGCCGGTCGAACCGATGTCCTTGTCCAGGATGTGCAGCGCCTCGCGCCAAAGAGCCTCCTGCAGCCGATCGCAGATGTAGCCCATGATCTCCTTCCTGAGCCGCAGCACATGCATGCCGATCCGCTCGAAATGGCGGGCAGCGCGGTCCATCGCCTCGGGTGAGGTCTTCTGTCCCGGTACCAGTTCCACCAGTGGCAGGAGATAGACGGGATTGAAGGGGTGCCCGATCACCACGCGCTCCGGATGCGCGCATTGTGACTGCAGGTGGCTGGGCAGGAACCCCGAGGACGAGGATGCGATGATCACCTCCGGCCGGGCTGCCGCGTCGATGTCCCGGAACAGGCGGATCTTCAGCTCCTCGCGCTCGGGCGCCGCTTCATGGATGAAATCGGCCTTCGAGGCCATGTTCGCAAGATCAGTGGTGAAACCGAGCTTGCCCTTTTTCGCAGGCTTGCCCAGCAGGGCGACCAGTGAAGGCCACGCCGTGTCGATCTGTGCCCTCAGCCTGGCTTCGGCGGCCGGGGCGACGTCGTAGGCGATCACGTCCAGCCCACGGAAAAGGGAGCGCGCGGCCCAGCCTGCGCCGATGAGGCCGGTGCCGGCAATGCCGACGGTTTTCACGGGTGTCATGGTCACGAATTCCTTCTGCGGGTGATGCAAAGTGCGGAGTGGGGCTGCGTGCACCCTGCATGATACCGCGGGCGCCGGCGCGTCAACGCACCTGAGGCGCGCAAGCGCAGGGCGCAGGGCTCAGGGCTGCGGCTCGTCCTCGAGGAACTGGATCAGCGCCAGCGCCAGCGACAGGATCACCGGCCCGAGCACCAGGCCAAGCGGGCCAAAGGCGGAGATGCCGCCGAGCACGCCGATGAACACCGCCAGCGTGGAGATGCGTGCCCGTCCGGAAATCAGCATGGGCCGTACCACGTTGTCGGCGCTGGAGGAAAGGATTCCCCACAGGACCATGAACGTGCCGTATCCCCAGTGCCCCTGTACAAACAGGGCGATGACCGCCGGTATCCATACCAGTGCCGTACCACCCACGGGCAACATGGACAGCACCGCCGCCAGGACGCCGAACACCACCGGTGAGGGCAGGCCGCAGATGGCAAAGCCGATGCCGACGATCAGGCCCTGGAGCAGCGCCGTAATCAGCGTGCCGAACACGATGGCGCGGGTCAGATCGCCCAGGTGCGACAGCAGGTGCTGTTTGCGCTGCTCGGCCAGCGGGATCAGGGCGCGTACATGCGAGAACATGACATCGCCATCGCGCAGGAAAAAGAAAAGCAGGAACAGCGTCAGCACGAACGCGACCAGCGTATTCATGGTGCCCAGGAACAGTGACCCTCCCGCATTGGCGGCAGCCTGCATCAGTTCCTGTGCGCCTGACACCGCCCAGTTCTGGATCTGCTCCGCGCTGACCGAGAAGTTCGTCTGCATCCACTGATACAGATGTGCAATCCAGGGAAACTGGGTGACATCCTGCAGCGTGTGGATGTCGAGCCGGCGTGCGGCCGCCTGCAGGGTGCGCAGCAACACCGACACCTGCGTCACGAACTGGACCGAGAGCGCAGACAGCGGCAACAGGATGGCCACTGGCGTGAGGGCGGTGAGCAGTGCCGCCGCCCGGCCTTCGCCGCGCAGCCGGCGGCGCAGGTGCAGGTTGATCGGATGCAGCAGGAAGGCGAGGAAAATCGCCCAGGTGAGCGGGCCGATGAAAGGCCGGAGAATTCGCGCGACCGCATAGCCCACCAGCAGCAGGACGATGGCACTGAAGATGCGGCCGTAAGTGTTTGCTGTCTGGACTGTGGCTCTGCCGCCCGGGTTCATCGGCGTTGCTGTCCTTTCTGGCGGCATCAATGCGCCGTCATCGCCTTGATGAAGCGATAGTAGAACTCGTTGCCGGTGTAGAAGGACTGTACGCCCACCCGTTCATCCCGGCCATGCGCGCGCACGTCGTTGCGGTCCACGTCCAGCCCCGAGATCTCGAAAGTGGGAATGCCGTAGGGAGTGACGTAGATGCCATCGGTGGCGAAGGATGCCTGGGTGGGCACGACAGGCAGACCGGGCCAGAACTGCGCGACCACTTTCTCCAGGGGATTCATGATCGCGGGGCTCAACGGACCCGGCGGATAGGCCTTGCGGTCCGGAGCATGGTCGCTGACTTCGTGGTCGTCGGCGACGTACTTCACGCTGATGCCGGCATCATCGAGCACCTTCGCGATTTCGAGGCGGATGGCTTCGGGCGGATGGCCGGGCAGGATGCGGCAGTTGACGTTCGCCGAAGCCCGCTGCGGCAGCGCATTGTTCGCATGGCCTCCTTCCAGCCGGGTGGCGACGCAGGTGGTGTGCAGGGTGGAATTGTCCAGAGGATCCTTCGACAGCCGCGCCACGGCGGACATGTCCGGCGGATTGACGAGCATGGCGCGCATGTCGGCCGCGCGATCGCCAGTCTCGATGCCGGCCATCTTCTCGTAGTACGCACGGGTCACAGCATTGAGTTCGAAGGGAAACTGGTACTTCTGCAGGCGCGCAAGGCCGTCCACCAGCTGATAGATGGCATTGTCCGGCCTGGGCTCCGAGCTGTGACCGCCCTTGTTGGAGGTCGAAAGCTGGAAGTCGGAGTACACCTTTTCGGTGGCCGTGAGATTGAAGAACTGCGGCTGGCCGTGACTGGAGATCACCGACCAGCCGTCATGATTGAAGGCGAACTCGGCATCCACCAGGTCGCGGTGGTGCTTGAAAAGCCAGTCCACCCCATTGGACTTGCCACCTTCCTCATCGGCCGTGAGGATCAGGATGATGTCGCGGCTGGGACGGAATTTCTCCTGCTTCAGCCGCATCAGGGTGGTGACCATGATCGCATCCCCGCTTTTCATGTCCTGGGTGCCGCGACCATAAAAGTAGCCATCTTTTTCCACGAACCTGAAAGGATCCGCAGTCCAGTCCTCGCGACGCGCTTCCACCACGTCCAGATGCCCGAGCAGCAGCACCGGCCGGTGCTTGCCAGTGCCCCGCAGCCGCACCATCAGGTTTTTCTTGCGCTCGTTCGGCCCCAGGATCTGCAGGTCGGCATCGGTGAACCCGGCGGAGCGCAGGCGCCGAGCCATGGCCTCCGAGGCGGTGGTGATGTTGCCCACCGAATCGGTGGTGTTGATCTCGATGAGCTCCTTGAAGATGTCGTGCGCCAGCGCGTCGGTTGGATAGGCCTGGGCGCGGGGGACGATGCAGGTCAGGAAAGCCAGCATGAGGCCAGGGACGGTAGTTCGCATGGGTCTCTCCCGGGGTGCGCGCGCCGCGCTCAGATCTTGTACGGGAAATAATGGTCCAGGATCAGCGCGGCGAACAGGATCTGCAGGTAGGTGATCGAATAAAGGAACATCCGCATGGGCAGATCTGCCCGCCCGGTCCGCTTCATGGCAATGGCCAGATACAGGAAGCGGGCATCGAGCACCAGGGCAGCGGCCAGGTAGATCAAGCCGCACATTCCGGTCAGAACGGGAAGCATCGTGACCGGCACCAGCAGGATGGTGTACAGCAGGATCTGCAGGCGCGTGTAAGCGATGCCATGCGTGACGGGCAGCATCGGGATGCCCACCTTCGCGTACTCATCGCGACGTGCGATGGCAAGCGCCCAGAAGTGCGGCGGCGTCCAGGTGAACACGATCAGGAACAGCAGCAGCGCGTGCGGATCGATGGTGTTGGTGACGGCCGCCCAGCCCAGCACCGGAGGTGCGGCGCCGGCCGCTCCGCCGATGACGATGTTCTGGGGCGTGGCGCGCTTCAGGAACTGCGTGTAGATGACGGCATAGCCGATCAGCGAGCCGAAGGTCAGCATCGCAGTGAGCGGGTTCACACCCGCAGCCAGCACCAGCATCGACAGCATGCCCAGAACCGCGGCGAACACCAGTGCATGGCGCTGCTGCAGGTGTCCGGTGGGCAACGGACGGCGCCGCGTGCGCGCCATCTGGATGTCGATGCGCTGATCCAGCACATGGTTGAACGCGGCTGCCGATCCGGATGCGAGCGCAATGCCCAGCGTGCCGAACAGCAGTGCAGGCAAAGGCACCATGCCGGGTGAGGCCAGCACCATGCCGACGATGGCCGTGAACACGATCAGCACCGTGACCTTGGGCTTGGTCAGCTCCAGGAAATCGCGCCAGCCGCTGCTTCGGACAGTGTTGCCAATCGTCTGGCTGTCTGGGTTGGCGGACATGTCAGGAGTCTACACCAGTCCAGGCTGCAGGCCCGGGGCGCCCGAGAGGCGGACGGGTGCTTCCGGCCGCAGGGCACGCAGCAGGCACACCAGGGTGATCACCAGCAGGGCCGCGCCCGCGTTGTGCGCGGTCGCCACCGCCAGCGGCACGCCCATCATCACGGTGGAAATGCCCAGGGTGATCTGCAGCAGCACCGCGACCAGCAGGGCTGCGCCCGCACTCCGCACCCTGCGGGTGCTGCCGCCGAGCCACGCGCGCAGCGCAAGCATCACGAGCACGATGCCGGCGACCAGCGCGCCGATCCGGTGGGTGAAATGGATGGCCACCCGGGCAGGTGCCGCAAGGACGCCTCCCTCGTAGTCGATGCCGAGGCCGCGCCAGAGCACGAACGCATTGCCGAAGTCCATGCGCGGCCAGTAACTGCCCTGGCAGGTGGGAAAGTCCGGGCAGGCCACCGATGCATAGTTGGTGCTGGTCCAGCCGCCGAGGGCAATCTGCAGGGTCAGCACCGCAAGCCCCACCAGGGCAAAACGCCACAGTCGACGGTCGGAATCCACGGATTCGCGCCGCTCGGGCCGCCAGCACAGCCAGACCAGGATGCCCAGCGTCGTCAGCCCTCCCAGCAGATGGCCGGTGACGATGAGCGGTTTGAGCAACAGGGTGACGGTGAATGCACCCAGCGCACCTTGCAGGCAAACCACCAGGAACAGCAGCAGCACGGACGCCAGGGGCTGGGCCGGATCGCGGCGATTCCACAGGGCCAGCAGCATCAGGCTCACGATGCAAAGTCCGAGGCTGGTGGCGAAGTAGCGATGGACCATCTCATGCAGCGCCTTGGCGTAATCGAACTGGCGGCCCGGGAAGGCCTGCTGGCTCGCCAGGTCTCCCGCGGCCTGGGATGGATGCAGATGGCCATAGCAGCCGGGCCAGTCCGGACAGCCCAGGCCCGCATCGGTCAGGCGCACCCAGGCGCCCAGCACCACCACCAGCGCGGCGAGGCACGCCGCAGCCAGGGCGATGCGCCTGAAAATCGACAGTCGCTTTTCCATGTTGTTCATCCGATCTGGGACAGCTTCAGAAGGTGTTTGAGGTCCTCGAGCAGACCCTTGGGCGAGGCAGCCGGGCCATAGCGCATGACCAGGTTGCCCAGGGGGTCGATGATGTACAGGTCACCCGCCTTGCCCGGGAGCTGTGCAAGCAGTGCATCGTGCGGTGCTGCCCGGGCCACTGCAAGATCCGGGTGCTCCCGCTTCAGCATCGCCAAATCGCAGCATGGACCGGTGGCGAGGAACAGCCTCTGTACGCGTCCCATGTCGCGATTGAGCAGGAGACGGATCTGCCGCGTGTCATGCAGCGCCTGCACACAGCGCGCGTCACAACTCCCCTCGCCCACGAACAGCAGGGTCCAGCGATGCCGCAGGAATTCCCCGCCCGGATGTGAACCGTCCACGAGTGTCAGGTCCACGTGGGTCAGCGGCCGCACAGGCTGAAGCAGCTCACCGTGGTTCAGGCGCCCCGACGGCGAAAAGGGGATGCTGCCAAAGCCGTAATACAGGATGAAGGACAACGCCAGGGGTGCCATGAACAGCACGGCGATTCCGACCAGCATCTTCTGTCCACGGTTCATCGGCGCAGATTCCTCATCACGTACAGTACCAGCAGCGCTGCCGCCAGGCCGAACCATTGCACGGCATAGGCGATGTGCCGCATGGGCGGAAAACCGGGCGGTGTCCAGCTCCGTTCGAATCCGTCGCGTTCCGGCGCATCCAGCAGGATGACTTCCGCGCGATCGGACCAGCGGCGCTTGCCCAGAATCGAATGCAGATCATCCGCGGAAGGAAAATTCGCACGGATGGGAAACGGTGGTGACAGTGGTGGGGGGGTTCCCAGCTTGATGCCGGGCCGGGGCAGCTCATCGACCCTGCCCCGGATGGTGCGCCCGGAGGTGCTGGCCGGAATGGGCGGCAGGACCCGGCGATCCAGGCCCATCGGCACCCATCCCCGGTTCACCAGCCACCAGGTACCGGCGGCGGACTCGAACGGCGTGATCACGTAGTAGCCCGCGCGCCCGCCCCTGTCGAACATGTTGTCGATGAGGATCTGTTCGTCGGGGTCGAAATGTCCGGTGAGCTGGACATGCTGATATCGGGCCGGTGTTGCGGCGAGGTGGTCCGCATCCAGGGTGGTGCCGGTTCCCGCGGCGAAGGCATCGAGCAGGACCTGCTTTTCCGCCGCACGATGCAGCTGCCAGCGGCCGAGGCTGACAAGCAAGCCCAGCAGGGCCAGTGTCAGCAGGGTCGCCCACAGGCTGGGCGCAAACTCGCGGGATCCGGCTTTCACCTGCACGATATACTGGTTTCGACCTGCTGCGGGAGGACCATGGATTCCAGATTCCTGATCGTGCTGATGTTGCTGCTCGTGCTGTTCAGCCTGGGCAAGGCGCTGTTCCACCTGTGGCACGACTCGGGTGATCGCAAGGCCGTGGTGCGCTCCTTGAGCTGGCGCATCGGCCTGTCGGTCGGGTTGTTCGTCCTGCTGATCCTGGCCTATGCGATGGGCTGGATCAGCCCGAACCGCTGAGGCGCGGCGGGCACTCTCACGCCCGCCGCCGCACTCCGGATCAGGATCCTAGAGCCAGTACACGAACACGTACAGGCACAACCACACCACGTCGACGAAATGCCAGTACCAGGCCACCGCTTCGAACGCGAAGTGGCGCTGCGGCGTGAAATGACCTTTCATCACGCGCAGCCAGATCACCGTGAGCATGATGGCACCGATGGTCACGTGCAGGCCGTGGAACCCGGTCAGCATGAAGAAAGTGGAGCCGTAGATCCCGGTGCCCAGCGTGAGGCCGAGCTCGGTATAGGCTTCGTGGTACTCGTGCGCCTGCAGCAGGACGAAGGTGAAGCCCAGCAGGAAGGTCAACGCCAGGAAAAATTTCAGCACACCGCGCTTGCCTGCGATCAGCGCGTGATGGGCGATGGTCACGGTGACGCTGCTGGTGAGCAGGATGGCCGTGTTCAGGGCGGGCAGGCCCAGCGCCGAGATGGTCTCGAAGGAACCGTCGGCATGCGGCCCCAGGGCGGCCGGACCGTTCGAGGGCCAGACTCCCTTGAATGAATCCCACAACAGCAGATGCGTCAGTGGCTTGGTGCCTTCGCCTCCCAGCCAGGGCACCGAGAACTGCCTGGCATACAGCAGGGAGCCGAAGAAAGCGGCGAAGAACATGACTTCGGAGAAGATGAACCAGATCATCCCCATCCGGAACGAGCGGTCCACCGCCATGTTGTACAGTCCTCGCTGGTTCTCGCCGATGACCGTGCCGAACCACAGGAAAAACAGCAGCGCCAGCATTGCGAAGCCCGGCAGGAGCGACCAGGCCGAGGTCCAGTCATTGAGATAGGAAAATGCACCGGACATGGTGACGAACAGCGTGACCGACCCCAGCAGGGGCCAGGCGCTGGGTTGCGGCAGGTAGTAGGAACTGGCGTCGTGAGTGTGTGCGTCGGACATGGGCGCTCTCTTCGTTTGCTGGTGTTGCCCGGTCTTACCGGGAAGCGGTCTGGGTCAGGTCATAGAAGGCGTAGGCCAGCGTGAGTTTATCGATGTTGGCCGGCAAATGCGGATCGACGATGAAGCGGACCGGCATCTCCCGTCCCTCACCGCCCTTGAATTTCTGCGGAGTGAAGCAGAAGCACTCGGTCTTGTGGAAGTACTTGACCGACTCGCCGGGCGAGATGCTCGGAACCGCCTGCGCAACGGATGCCACGGGCGTCAGGTTTCGCGCATAGAACTTCACGTCATAGAGCTTGCCGGGATGGATGCGCATCGAGGCCACATCCGGATGGAACTCGTAACTGCCCACCGATGCCTGGTTTGCGATGAATTCCACGGTGATGGTGCGATTGGGATCGACCGCCTCCTGAACCACCGCACGGCCCGACTTCGCCTCGGCATTGCCGATGCCGGCCACCCGGCACAGCACGCTGTACAGGGGCACCAGCGCAAAGCCGAAGGCGAAGCTTCCCACGGCGAATACCAGCAGCCGCTTCGTCAGGCTCCGGTTGGCCTTCCGCCGCTGTTCGGGCGACAGGCCGGTGTTGGAGGCATCGAGGTCATTCATCGATGCATACCCCGATACAGGGACAATGCGATGAATCCCGCATAAAGCGCGAATGCCAGCAACGCAAGACCGATCGCTCCGGTGCGGATGCGTCGGCGGCTGCGGGCATGCTCATCGACCACACTCACTTGACTTCAGGCGCCACCTGGAAGCTGTGGTACGGCGCCGGCGAGGGCAGGGTCCACTCCAGGCCCGTCGGACTGGCATCCCAGACCTTCGCCGTGGCCTTTTCTCCGCCCCGGACGCACTTGATGATCAGGATGGCGAACAGGAACTGGGAAAGACCGAAGCCGAAGCCGCCGATCGAGGACACCATGTTCCAGTCGGCGAACTGCACGGAGTAATCCGGGATGCGCCGCGGCATTCCCGCAAGACCCAGGAAGTGCTGCGGGAAGAACAGCACGTTGACGAAGATGGTGGACAGCCAGAAGTGCCACTTCGCGAGCCGCATGTCATACATGTGCCCGGTCCATTTCGGCAGCCAGTAGTACACCGCGCCCATGATGGCGAACGCAGCTCCCGGCACCAGCACGTAATGGAAATGCGCCACCACGAAGTAGGTGTCCTGGTACTGGAAGTCGGCCGGCACCAGGGCCAGCATCAGCCCGGAGAAGCCGCCGATGGTGAACAGGAACAGGAAGGACAGGGCGAAAAGCATCGGCGGCTCGAAGCTCAGCGAGCCGCGCCACATGGTGGCCGTCCAGTTGAACACCTTCACGCCCGTGGGCACCGCGATCAGCATGGTGGCGAGCATGAAGAACATTTCTGCCGCCAGCGGCATGCCGGTGGTGAACATGTGGTGCGCCCAGACGATGCAGGACAGGAAGGCGATGGAGGCCGTCGCATACACCATCGAGTCGTAGCCGAACAGCGGCTTGCGGGAGAAGGTCGGGATGATCTCCGAGACGATGCCGAAGGCCGGCAGGATCATGATGTACACCTCCGGGTGTCCGAAGAACCAGAAGATGTGCTGGAACATGACCGGATCGCCGCCGCCGCCCGCGTTGAAGAAGCTGGTATGGAAGAAATGGTCGGTCAGCAGCATGGTGACCGCGCCGGCCAGCACCGGCATCACCAGGATCAGCAGGTAGGCGGTGATCAGCCAGGTCCAGCAGAACATCGGCATCTTCAGCAGGGTCATGCCGGGGGCGCGCATGTTCATGATGGTCACGATGATGTTGATGGCGCCCATGATGGAGGAGGCGCCCATCATGTGGATGGCGAAGATCACCATCGGGAAACTGGCGCCGGTCTGTACCGACAGCGGCGGATACAGGGTCCAGCCGCCCGCTACGGCACCACCCGGCACGAAGAACGTGAGGATCATGATGGTGAAGGCGAAGGGCAGGATCCAGAAGCTGAAGTTGTTCATGCGCGGCAGCGCCATGTCAGGCGCACCGATCTGGATGGGCACCATCCAGTTCGCGAGCCCCACGAAGCCAGGCATGATGGCGCCGAAGATCATGATCAGCGCATGGTTGGTGGTGAGCTCGTTGAAGAACAGCGGATCCACCAGCTGCATGCCCGGCTTGAACAGCTCGGCGCGGATGATCATCGCCAGCGTGCCGCCGACGAAGAACATGATCAGGCTGAACACCAGGTACATCGTTCCGATGTCCTTGTGGTTGGTGGTGAACAGCCAGCGCTTGATCCCCGTGGGCGGCTGGTCGTGATGATCGTGGGCGTGTTCGGCGGTGGCTTGGGACATGATGCGTCTCGATGGGTGCTTGAACGGATCGAAAAACCTGGAATCAGCCGGAGATGTTCAGTGCTGTCTTCACGGCAACGGGTTCATGGCCGGCAGCGGCCTGCTTCGTCTGGGCCTTCTGTTCCTTGACCCAGGCTGCGAAGTCGGAAGGCGTCTTGACCTCGACCACGATGGGCATGAAGCCGTGGTCCTGCCCGCACAGCTCGGCGCACTGCCCGCGGTAGGTGCCTTCCTTGCCCGCCGGGACCCGGATCCACATCTCGTTGACGAAGCCCGGAATGGCGTCGGTCTTGATGGCAAAGTCAGGGACCCACCAGGAGTGGATGACGTCCTGCGCAGTCACCAGCAGGCGCACCTTGGCGCCACTGGGAATGACCAGCGGGTGATCCACCGACAACAGGTAGTCGGGGACGGTGTAGGGGTCGATGCCCGAGCGCAGCTGACGGGCCTCGTTCGAGTCCCGGGACAGGGTGGAGAAGAACCCCACGCCATCGGCCGCATCCATGTACTGGTATTGCCATTTCCACTGATAGCCGGTGACCCGGATGGTCAGCTGGGAATTGCGGGTATCCTCGATCTTGATCAGCGTCTCGGAGGCCGGGACCGCCATGGCCACCAGGATGCACACCGGGATGATGGTCCAGACGATCTCGACCTTGGTGCTGTGGACCATCGTGGTGTCGGGCACGGCCCCCTGCGATTTGCGGAACTTCAACAGGGCGTAGATCATGACGCCGAAAACCACCACGCCGATGGCCACGCACACCCACAGGCCGATCATGTGGATGCCGTAGACCTCCCGGGCCAGATCGCTGATGCCCGTGGGCATGTTGTAGCCGTTGGATGTGTTCAGTGTGGCGGCCCGGGCGGTAGCTGCCCATGCCGCCAGCGCGCTGATTCCCGATGTTGCGATTCGACTGATCCGGCTCATCTCGACGGTTCCCCTTGATCTCATGTACGCGACCATTCCAGCGGTGGCGACTCATTGAGCCGGCCAACCAGTCCCTGCAAGCGCCCCGCCAGGCTGCGCCGCTCGTCCTCGGTCAGGAACTGGCCGATTTCCAGAGCCCGCCCATGGGATTCGATCGTCAGGCGGCTGGGGTGCAGATTGGTTCGTGGGCTGCGTAGTCTAACGCTGGCCCAATGCCGAGAGAACTGTTGTTTTTCCTCCCCGGCGGTCGAGGTAGTCGTGACCCAGATCTGCGCATCGGTCAGGACCAGCTCCTGGCGGATATGGCGGCGCCTGAGTGACAGATGCAGGGCGATTCCCAGGACCAGCATCTCCAGGCCCCAGAACGGCAGAACGAGCCACAGGCCGTGCAGGCTGAAAAACAGGGCAAAAGCAAGAGAGGACACGAACAGGAAGCCAAAGAACAGCGCCGCCGTCGCTGGAGTCAGCGAACAGTTGGGAATCAGCACGATGCGCTGTTGCAACTCGATCCTCCGGGGCCGGCACACATCGTAAGAGATGCATATTCATCAGGCAAGTCATGGGCTTGCATGATGCAGGCAGCCCTTGATTTGTCCGATTCACCGTGGCGCTCCGAACGGGGGACGTGAGGCGGACAGATGCGGGCCAGTCACAGGGTGCCGGGTGGTTGTCGCCATTCCGGCGGGCCCTGCTCAGGCGGCGACGAACCCAGGCAACTTCAGCGCGTCCGTATCGAAAGAAGCCGTCGCCTCGCAATTGCAATAGCGGTTATGCGCGCCGATGAGGCAGTCGGCAAACTGGGCGGGCGCGTCCTTCCAGACATGAAGAGCTTCTTCGATGCAGGCTTCATCCTCGAAGCACAGATCGACGGAGCTGAGCAGATCCGAAAAGGCGCTCAGGATCTCCTGTTTGGCGAGTTTGTAGCGGCTGCGCAGTACCCATTCCGTTTCCAGCAGCACCAGGAGACTGACAAAGACCGGATCGTCTTTGCCGGTCTCGCGGCACATGAGATTTTGCGCGCGCACGAATTGTTCCTCTTCGTCACGCACCAGAAAGCGCACCAGAACATTGGTGTCGATCCCGATCATCAGCGCGAGAGTGCTTTGACGGGAAGCGGTTTTCTGCCTCTTTTATGGAGCCGCCCTGCGAGCCTCCGGACAGGCATGTTCTTGACCCTCAACAGGACCGTCCCGTCCGGGAGCAGCGTAAAGGTCATCCGGTCGCCGGCCTTGATTCCCAATCCTTCGCGGATGCGCTGTGGAATCGTGGTCTGGCCCTTGCTGGTCAAGGTTGCTTCGGCATTCATGATTTCTCCTTACTTTTGTTAGCATAGTAAGGAGACGGTCCCGTGGCAACCGCCACCGATCTCCAGTCACGGGCACGCATCGCTGCGATGCGAACTTCCTGCGCGGAAAGGCAGGTCCCCTGTGAAGTCCCGCAGGATTTATTGTCGTGAACCAACCATTCATCGGTATCGGCTGGCCGCTCGTCGCATGGCCTTTGATCCCTTGCAGGCACCCCTGCACAGTGGCACCCATGGTTACAACCCGCCTGCATGGCCGACATCGCGGTTTCACCCTGGTGGAGCTGATGATCACCCTGACCGTGGCGGCGATCCTGGCCGCGGTAGCCATTCCCAACATGCGCACCTTCCTGTGGAACAACCGCATTTCGTCCACGGCCAATGACCTGCTCCACTCGATCCAGGTGGCGCGGACCGAGGCGATCAAGCGGCAGAACGGTTCGGTGTCGGTCTGCGCGACCCCGGACGCCTCCTCGGCCGTTTCCGATGCCTCGCTCGCCTGCTCCTATGGCAATTTCTCGCAGTGGTTCGTGTTCTACGACCAGAACAGCAACGGCGTGCACGACAATGGCGAACCCGTCCTGGGCCGGGGTGGCGCAGCTCCGACCAATACGGTCAAGAGCAACCAGAAAGGCATCGTCTGCTTCGGACCCACCGGCTTTTCCAATCCGGTTTGTGGCACCCAGCAGCCCACCACGGCCGTCACCATCTGCGATACCCGCGGCAACACGGCCGTGGGGACCAACTCCACTGCTCGGGCGCTGTTCATCTCCCAGACCGGGAGGGCGCGGGTGTCCCAGCTGTTCGCCGATGTGAACACCGCGATCGCATCCACGGGGTCCTGCCCATGAAGCGCTGGACGGCTCGCGGACGGGTTCGTGGCTTCACCATGGTCGAAGCCCTGGTGGCACTGGTGGTGCTCGCCGTGGGCATGCTGGGCATGGCCGGGCTGTATGTCACTACGCTGCATTCGGGGAGCAGCGCGATCTATCGCATGCAGGCCATCAACCTCGCCACCGACATGGCCGACCGGATCCGTGCCAACCGCACCGCGAACCTGTTCTACAACGATGCACCTGCGAACAACAACTGCTTCGGTACGGCGGCGGTGGTGGACTGCACCCCCGAGCAGATGGCGCAGAGCGACCTGTTCCTGTGGAACAACCAGATCACCCAGATCCTGCCCAATGCCACCGGCACGGTGGTGGCAGCCGGGGCAAGCTCGCCGTACACCTACACCATCACCCTCACCTGGTACGAGCAGGGGAGCGACACGGGCAACGCCAGTACCGCCCAGAGCTACGTGATGACCTTCCAGATATGAACGCACGCAACCTCAAACGCATGGCGGGCCTTTCGCTGGTCGAACTGATGGTGGCGCTGACCATCAGCCTGGTGCTGATCTTCGGTGCCACCCAGGTGTACGTGGACAGTCGCAATGCGTACAACCTCAACGAGACCGTAGCAAGGCTGCAGGAAAACGCCCGCTACGCCATGTCGGTCATCGAGCCCGACATCCGCATGTCGAACTTCTGGGGCCTGGTGAAGGGTGCTTCGCTGGTCGGAAGCCAGGCTGCCCAGTCGGCCGGCGTCGCCCCGATCGCCAGCAATTCCCAGGTCCTGTACTGCGGCAACAACTTTGCAGTGGACCTGAACACCACCCTGCAGGGCGACAACAACCAGTATGTGCTCTCGCCCACCCGGCAGGCGGCCTGCAACACCGTGGCTGGGACCGGGTGGGCCACCAGTCCGCAGACCAGTTCAGATACGCTCACGGTGCGCCGTGCTTCCACGGTGAACAGCGTGGATGCCGGTGGACAGCCGCTGTCGCTGGTCAACGTGTTGCAGATCTGCTCGACGCGCACCGCAGCGCGCGTGTACAGCGACGGATCGGCCTGTGGTGCAGCCCCGGCTGCGCAGGTCAACAACCTGATCGTGAACGCCTACTACGTCGACAACAACTCCTCCAACGGCAACGGCATGCCCTCCCTGCGTCGCAAGGCGCTGGTGACGATCGGCACTGTCAAGCAGTTCCAGGACCAGGAGATCGTGGCGGGCGTGGAAGACATGCAGGTCCAGTTCGGTATCGACACCGGCGTCACTCCGACCGGCGTTGCCACGCGCTATGTCAATCCCAATGCCGTACCCGTGGGTGCGCAGATCGTCGCGGTGCGCGTCTGGTTGCTGTTGCGCGCCGACGCGCCGGAGCCCGGCTTCATCGACACCCGCACTTACGAGTACGGCGATCGGCTCATCGCCAACGGCACGGTATCCACGCTGAACGCCGTGGGGAGCCGCGGCATGGCCTTCCAGCCCTCGCTGGATGGCAGCAATGCGCTGACCTCCATCAAGCGGTACCGACGCCTGCTGGTTTGCCGCACCTTCCAGGTCCGCAACGCGCTGGGAACATGAACGCCATGTCGCACACCTCATTTCCTGCCGGTGCACCAGAGCGTCAGCGCGGCGCGGCGCTGGTCATCGGCCTGATCCTGCTGCTGGTGCTCACGGTGCTGGCCATCTCCGGCGTCAACTCGGCGAGCCTCGAGTTCTTCATGGCCGGCAACGAGCAGTTCCGCCAGAACGCCTTCCAGGCGGCCGAGACCGGCATCGAGCGCGCCCTGGTCAACGGCCAGTTCGTGGTGGCCGGCGCGGCGACCGCGACCGAGACCATCAACGGCAACAACACGCCTTCGGACAGCTTCACGGCAACGATTTCCAAGCCGCTGGGCAACCAGCCGCAGCCGGCGTTGTGGGGCAACAGCTGGAACGCGTTCTCGTCCTATCACTTCCAGATCGACAGCGTCGGTACCGCGGTGCGAAGCGCCCGGGCCGCCAACACCCAGGGCGTGGTGTCGATTGCACCATTCGATCCGGCGACCCAGCAGCCCGGTGCCGGGCTGGGAAATGCGTTGAACTAGGAGAGCATCATGAATCGCCCATCCATCGTCCTCCTGTCCGCCCTGCTCGGCCTCGGCGCGTCCTCGCTGAGTCTTGCTTCGCGGGTCCCGACGATCCTGATCGAGGCTTCAGTCGAGGCCGAAGCTGGTGATCTGAGCCTGCCGGCGAGCCTTGGCGGAATCATCACCGTGCGCAGCTGCTCCACCTGCAGCGCACAGACTTTCTATTTCGGCAAGGACCCGCTGCTGATGCTCGACGGCCGGAAGGTCGATCTGCAGCAGATGTCGCTGGCGCTGCGCAAGGCGGGGTCGACGCCGGTCACCGTCCATTACAACCGGTCCGATTCGACCGTGACCCGTATCGTGATGAGTGGCGAATCGCGGACTGCCAACTGACCGTGATTGCCAGGGAGTCTGGAAACATGAAACCGAAATCGTTGCTCAACCTGTTCGTGGTCGTGGCGTTCCTGGGGCTGGCCTCGACCAATGCCCGCGCCGACGACACCGAGATCTTCTTCAACCAGTCCAATGCGAATGTCGGCGCCAATGTCATGCTGATCCTGGACACCTCGGGCAGCATGGATGACGAGGTGACTTCCGCGCCGGACTACGACGCCTCCACCACCTATCCGACCACCGGCAGCTGTGACCCGGCCTATGTGTATTGGGGCTCGTCGGGCACCCCCAGCTGCGGCAGTTCCAACCGGGTTCCGGTGACGCAGTTCAAGTGCGCCTCGGCGGCCACTCAGCTGGGCAATACCAAGGGCGCCACTGGCCAGTATGGCGATGCTTTCATCCGCTGGGGCAAGGTGACCACGGGCACGGGCAAGAAGAAATCCACGGTCTATCAGTGGACCAAGAGTCTGACGGTAAGCAGCGGCTCTGACGTGGAATGTCTGGGCGATGCCGGTGTGGATGGCGACGGGACGAATGTCACCAACCTCTGGCCGACGAAGAATTCGGATCCGGCTTCCGTGAACGGCATCTGGTCCTCCGCGAGCGACAGCTGGTGGGCCATCTATGGCAACACCGGCACGTCGGTGACCTTCTACAGCGCCAACTACATCAATTACGTGAACGACGCGGCGCTGTACGTGACTCAGACCAAAATCAAGATCATGCAGGATGCCGTCAAGCAGCTGCTGAACAGCGTGTCGGGCGTGAATGTCGGCCTGATGCGCTACGACTACAAGGGTGTCGGCGGCATGATCACCAATGCCATCGCACCCATTGCCAGCAATGCCACGCCCATCACCAACATGGTGAATTCCTGGGCGGCGGCGGGCAACACGCCGCTGGTCAAGACCCTGTACGAGGCCTATCTGTACTTCGCCGGCGGCAGTGTCAATTTCGGGAACACGTCGTACAGCACAACCTGCAACTCGACCTACACGAACGGAAACGGCGCGATCCATTGCGGCAGCATGAGCTCCTTTCGGTTCAACAGCGTCGCCGCCTCCCGTACGGGTGGCTCGGCATCGAGCAACACCTATGACAGCCCGGCCGACCTGTCTTGCCAGAAGAACTATGTCATCTTCCTCACCGACGGTCAGTCGAACAACAATGACACGGCCATCAACAGTGTCATCAAGGCTCTGCCCAGCTTCTCGACTCTGGGCGGTGCCTGTGACGCTGCCGTGATGCCGGGCGCGGCAGGCGGCCAGTGTCTGGGGGCCCTGTCGCAATACATGAACCGCTCCGACCTGCGCAACGACGTGGCCGGTACGCAGAACGTCACCACGTACTACATCGGTTTCGGCGACACCTTCAAGACCGATCCGAATGCCACGGCCTACTACAACTACCTGAACGATGCCGCGACCCGTGGCGGCGGCAAGGCCTTCACGGCCACCAGCCTCACCGAGCTCCAGTCGGTGTTCAGCCAGATCTTCAACGAAGTGCAGAACATCAACACCAGTTTCTCGGCGCCGTCCGTGGCGGTGAACGCCTTCAACCGCACGCAGACCCTGGATGACCTGTACGTCTCGGTGTTCAAACCCAGCGACAGCTATCACTGGCCAGGCAATGTGAAAAAGTACAAGGTGGTCAACGGCCAGATTACCGATGCGGTCAACCCGACTCTTTCGGCAGTCGATCCGTCCACCGGCTTCTTCCGCTCCAATGCGCAGAGTTTCTGGAGTACGGTCGTGGATGGGGCCGATGTCACCAAGGGCGGCGCGGCTTCCATGCTCCCCATTCCGTCGAACCGCGTGCTGTACACTTGGCTGGGCGCCAATCCCGGTTCGCCTGCCGGATTGGTACCGCTGGCCAGTGCCAGCGATACGGACTTCAACATCGGGGGGAGCGGTGATCCGGCGCGTGCCGATCTGCTCAACTGGGCCATGGGCCAGGATGTGCAGGACGACAACAACGATGGCAGCACAACCGATCAGCGCTTCGTGATGGGTGACCCGATCCACGCCCAGCCCGCGGTGGTGATCTATGGCACGGGGCCTGATGACACCTGGTTGTTCACGCCCACCAATGACGGCTATCTGCATGCCTTCAATGCCCGCACGGGTGTGGAGCAATGGGCCTATCTGCCGCAGGACCTGCTGAACAAGCTGAAGCTCCTGTACGCCGATGACGCCTCGCCGGTGAAGCACTATGGGCTCGACGGCCAGGTGACCCTGATCAAGTACGATGTGAATGGCGACGGTTCCATCGATCCGGCCAATGGTGACCGCGTGCTGCTGTACTTCGGTACGGGGCGCAATGCGGACGTGCAGGCGTATTACGCGATCGATGTCACCAATCCGAATGCGCCGAAGTTCATGTGGAAGCTGACCCCGGGGACCCTGCCGGACCTCGGCCAGGCCTGGTCGACACCACAGGTGGCGCGCGTCAACATCAACGGTGCGACGCAGAACTCGCAGAAACTGGTGCTGATCATGGGCGGTGGTTACGACCCGTCGGAGGATGGCTACACCTACGTCCCGGCCGATGCCGTCGGCAATCATATCTACATGGTGGACGCGCTGTACGGATCGCTCCTGTGGTCGGTGGGCAACTCGACGAGCACCTCTACCCTGAAGTTGCCCCGCATGACGCACAGCTTCCCGAGTTCCGTCACGGTACTGGACACCAATGGTGACGGGTATGCAGACCGCATGTATGTGGGTGACATGGCGGCGCAGCTGTGGCGATTCGACATCTACAATGGGCAGACCGCCCTCAACCTGGTGGCCGGTGGTGTCATGGCCTCGCTCGGCACCAAGGATGATGTGGTGCACTCGGCGGCCAATACGCGGCGCTTCTACAGCGCACCGGATGTGGCGGCCATCCAGCTCACCGGGCAGCCCACGTTCATGAACATCGCCATCGGCTCCGGCTACCGGGGTCATCCTCTGGACAGCGGTACGGTGGACCGGCTGTACTCGGTCCGCGACTACAACGCGTTCACGGCGTTGACGCAGGCTGCCTACACCACGGGCGAGTTGCCGGCGAACCTGATCGTGGATGCGACGCTCCAGGACATCACCTCGGCGGCGCAGTCAGTGGTGCCCGTGCCCTACGGTTCCAAGGGCTGGAAGCTGGTGTTGAACACCCATGCATCCGGGGAGAAGGTGCTGGTGCCGGCCCGCACGTTCAACGACGACATCTTCTTCACCACCTATACGCCCACCATCCAGGCCAGTGCCGACCCTTGCGAGGGTGTGGGATCGGGCCAGAACCGCAGCTACATCATCAGCGTGTTCAATGGTGCGGCCGCCATCGACCGCAACCACGACAGCACGTTGTCTGTGGATGAACGGAGCTCCGACCTGAGCCAGGGCGGCATCGCGCCCGAGACCACTTTCCTGTTCCCGGCGCCCGGCACTCCGGACCCGAACGGCAATGGAAACGGCGGACCCAATGGTGGCAGCAGGGGCCCGGTGGTGTGCCTCCAGGGTGTTGAAGTCCTCAACGCCTGCACCAATTACGATCGCCGCAGGAAGACCTACTGGCGCGAGGGCAGTGCGCAGTAGCGCTGCCTTCCCCGATGACAGGAGCAAGGATCCCCATGATCAAGCAACGAACACACCCGGACCCGCGACGATCGAAGGGCATGACCCTGGTCGAACTGCTGACCGTGATGACCGTCGTCGCCATCCTGGGCACCCTGGCCGTGGGTGCCTATGGGCGGTACGGGTTGCGGGCCAACCGGACTGATGCGACGGCGACCCTGTTGCGCATCCAGATGGCCGAGGAGAAGTTCTTCCTGGGCAACAACACCTACACGGCCGACTTCATCAACGGGGCCCCCACGGGACTGGGCATCCTTGGATCGAGCAGCACGCCCAATAACCGTTACATCATCACGCTGGGACCCGGGACCTCGGGCGCCATCGGGACTTCGTACATGGCCACGGCCACGGCCACGGGCGGCCAGGTCAACGATGACCCCAACTGCCTGACGCTGACCATCGACGACAAGGGCACGCGCACGCCGGCCGACAGCACCGGCTGCTGGAAGTAGTGAAGTAGTCAGGTACCCGCGAGCTGGTCCACTTCCAGCCTTCGGCCTGCCAGGTCAGCCGTCTCTCCGGGTGCCCAGGGCAGATCGCCCAGGCAGGGCGCGATCAGGCGCCGGCGCAGCGTTTCGATGCTCGCCTGTGCTTCAGGCATGTGAGGGTCGATGCGGTTGCAGATCCAGCCGGCAAATCCCAGCTGCCGATGCAACACCGATTCCTGGGCGAGCAGCGCATGGTTGATGCATCCGAGCTTCAGCCCGACGACCAGGATCACCTGCAGCGACCAGCGCGCGGCGAGGTCGGCGAATTCCACCTCGTCGGTGACGGGAACCCGCCATCCGCCGGCGCCTTCCACCACGAGGGTGTCGCTGCGCAGCGCAAGGCGCTCGAACGCGTGATCCAGATGCGCAAGGTCGATGCGCACGCCACTGCGGCGTGCTGCGACATGTGGCGCAATCGGCGGTTCGAAGGCGTACGGGTTCACCTCGTCGTACCGGGCGCGCACCGTCATCGCCGCCTGAAGCGCGAGTGCGTCCCCGTTGCGCAACCCGTCCGCGGTACGCTCGCACCCCGAGGCGATGGGCTTCATCGCAGCCACCGCCAGGCCGCGTGCTGCGAGGGCGCGGCAGAGGGCCGCGGCGCAGCGGGTCTTGCCTACACCGGTATCGGTCCCGGTGACGAAAAACCTGCGCGGGCTCCCGCGGTTCACTCCGGGCGCCTTCCCGGCGGCCGGCGCTGCAACTGATCCAGCCTGATGCGGATCTCGCCGGAGCCTGCCGGCGCCGGGCGCGCGGCCGCCCAGCCATGCGCGAACACGATCTCGAAGGTCAGGGCGATCCGGCCGTCGACCCGGCGCTGGTCGAAATGCTCGCGCATGCTCGCGAAGCGCTCCCGGCCGGTCAGGGTGCGGCGCCTCTGCTCCAGTGGATTGCAGCTGCCATTGGCACGAAGGTCCGCAAGCGCCTCGCGAACTCCCGGATAGGTCAGCGTGTAGCGGTCCACGTCCAGAACGGGCGCGGAAAATCCGGCGTGCACCATGGCATCGCCCAGGTCGTGCATGTCGAGGAAGGGCAGCACATGCGGCAGTTCATCCGCCTGCGCCCAGGCCGCGCGAAGTTCCTGCAGGCTGTCAGGTCCGCAGCTGCTCAGTGCCAGCAGGCCGCCGCTCCTGAGCACCCGGCGCAATTCCCGAAGCACCGGGCCCGGTGAACTCCATTGCAGCATGAGATTGCAGAACACCAGATCCACACTTTCATCCGGCAGGGGCAGGCGGGCGGCATCCGCACAGACCCGCCCGAAGCGGCGCATCAGCGTGAAGCCCCGGCGCGCCAGGCGCAGCATCGGAAGCGCACTGTCCAGCGCCAGCACCTGGGCCTTCGGATAGCGCTTCTTCAGCGCAAGACTCGATCGGGCCGTGCCGGCGCCCACATCGAGCACCGTGGCCGGTTTCAGCGGGGTCAGTGCGAGGCGTGCCAGCAGTTCCTCGCGCACCTGCGCCTGCAGCACCGCCGCGGCGTCGTATCCGGAACTGGCGCGCGCGTGGGCGCGCCGTGTCAGCGTGGCATCGAGCAGGGAAAGGGGATCGGCCCGGGCGCCGTCAGCCGGCTTCACGCACAGGCTCGGCGGGGGGCGCTGCGACGGGCGCCGCGACGGGCGCCGCGACGGGCGCTGCCGCTCGCGTGGGCGCTGACGCTGCCACGGGAGCGGGCTCGGGTCGCAGACCCAGCCGTTCGAACAGTCGCTGGTCGTGACCCACGCCCGGATTTCCCGTGGTCAGAAGCTTCTCGCCGTGGAAGATGGAATTCGCGCCGGCCAGGAAGCACAGCGCCTGCATCTCGTCGTTCATCTCGCTGCGTCCGGCCGACAGCCGGACCTGCGAGCGCGGCATGAGGATGCGCGCCACGGCGACCGTGCGAACGAAGTCGAAACCGTCCAGGTTCGCGGTGCCGGCGAGCGGCGTGCCCTGGACCTGCACCAGCTGGTTGATGGGCACGCTCTGGGGATGCTCGGGCAGGCTCGCCAGCACGCACAGCAGTTCGGCGCGATCCCGGGGCTCCTCGCCCATGCCGACGATGCCGCCGCAACACACCTTCATTCCGGCCTCACGCACGGCACACAGCGTGTCCAGCCGGTCCTGATAGGTGCGCGTGCTGATGACCTTCTCGTAGTACCCGGGCGAGGTGTCCAGATTGTGGTTGTAGTAGTCGAGGCCAGCCTCCTTGAGTTCCCGGGCTTGCCCGGGCGTGAGCATGCCCAGGGTTGCACAGCTCTCCAGGCCCAGCGCCTTGACTTCGCGGATCATGGCCACGATCTTTCGCAGATCCTTCTGTTTGGGTGACCGATAAGCCGCGCCCATGCAGAACCGGGTCGCGCCGGCGTCCCTCGCGGCACGCGCTCTGGTGGCGACGTCCTGCACTTCCATCAGTTCCCCGGATTCGAGACCCGTGTCGTAACGGATGCTCTGCGGGCAGTAGGCGCAATCCTCGGGGCAGGCGCCCGTCTTGATCGACAGCAGGGTGCTGATCTGCACCTGATTGGGCACATGGAACTGCCGGTGAACGCCCTGCGCCCGGTACATGAGGTCCATGAATGGCAGCGCGAACAGCGCCTGCACTTCAGGCAATGTCCAGTCATGGCGCACCGGGTTCCGGTCCAGGGGTGTGACAGTCACGAATCACCTCGTTCAGGGAACATTTGCGCCTTCCTGGGCGCTCATGCCGGAAAGTATTCTGCGCGGTCTCATGATAGTCAACCGGATTCATGCCATGTGGTTGACCAGACTGGCCCAGGGCCTGGAGAACTGGGCGCTCCCGCCCACCTGTGCATTGTGCGCGGCCAGGGGCGCGGCGCCGCGCTTCGACCTGTGTGCGGACTGCGAGGCGGATCTGCCGCCGGCGCCGCAGTTGCCCCTGCGCGTCGTCACGGTGGCCGCAGAACAGGGACACCGGCTCGGCGGTGGGCTCGATGCCCGGTGGTCAGCCTTCGTCTATGCCTTCCCGGTGGACGCGATGATCCGCGAGCTCAAGTTTGCCGGGCAGGTGCATTATGCCCGGATCCTGGGGCTCGCCTGTCTTCGCCGGCTTCGAAATGTCGATTGGCCATTCGGCGAAGTGGATGCCCTGTTGCCCGTGCCTTTGCATCGAAGCCGGCTGAGTGAGCGCGGTTTCAACCAGGCCCGCGAGATCGCTTTGCCCATTGCGCGGGGCCTGGGATTGCCGCTTCGTGACGGACTGGCCAGACGGTCGCGCGCCACTGCGCCACAGACATTGATGAGTGGTCCGGAACGTCGACG
The DNA here is from genome assembly GCA_044226785.1 of Steroidobacteraceae bacterium. GTDB lineage: Bacteria > Pseudomonadota > Gammaproteobacteria > Steroidobacterales > Steroidobacteraceae > TMP-86. The sequence continues at coordinate 46,685 of JBGAGK010000014.1, forward strand.
CAACCTGTGCGATGCCTTCGATGTCCGGTCAGTGGCGGGGATGTCCTTGCTGCTCGTCGATGACGTGACCACTTCCGGGGCGACCCTGACCGAACTGGCCCGGGTGCTGAAGCGTGCCGGGGCGCGACAGGCCTGGGGATTGACCGTGGCCTGCGCGGGCTCGGGCGTGCTCCCTTCGCGGTAGATACGCCAGATCCGGTTCGGGAATCCCCTATCCCCGCCGGCCTGACCCGCCGTTAGCCTGCCCTCACTCATGATGCCAATGACAAAACCGATCGATGACTGGAGCGCGGTGCGCGCACAGTTCCCGGGGCTGGAAGGCCGGACTTTCCTCGACGCGGCATGCGTGAGTCTCATGCCCCACAGTGCGGGGGCTGCCGTTCAGGCGTTCTGCGATGAGCTGGTGCGACCGACCGCACGCAACGCGACTGCACACCATGTCTGGATGGATGAGCAGAAGGCGGCCGCGGCCCCGCAGGTGGCCACCCTGCTGGGTGTCGACAGGCGGCACGTGGCCCTGGTCGAAAGCACTTCCCATGGCCTCAACATCGCGGCCCAGTGCATTCCCTGGAGTCCGGGCGACGAGGTGCTTATGTGCGACCTGGAGTTCCTCCAGGTGGCCATCCCGTTCGTGAAACTCGCAGCGAACCGGGGCGTCCGGCCGGTATTCCTTCGTCATCGCAATGGCGTGGTCGACGCGCAGGCCTTTCGTGAAGCGATCACGCCGCGTACCCGGGCCGTGGTGCTGAGTTCCACGCAATGGAGCAACGGCTACCGGATCGATCTTCCGGCCGTTGCGGATGCATGTCGCAAGGCCGGTGCATGGCTGGTGGTCGACGCCATCCAGCAGGCCGGGGCGGTGCCGGTGGAAACCGCGGACGTGGATTTCCTGGTCGCCGGAGGCCACAAGTGGCTGAATTCCCCCATGGGCACAGGCTTCATGTACCTTTCGCAGCGCGTACTCGATACGCTCGAACCCGCGAGCTGGGGCTACCTGACCCTGGAACCGCCCGAGGGCGGCTGGGAAGGATATTTCACCACGCCGTCGATCACGCCGGACCGCTCCTACTCCTTCTCGAGGTCCGCGCAGCGTTTCGAGATCGGCGGCACGGCCAACTATCCCGGCGCCATTGCCCTCGCCAAGTCGGTCGAGCTCGTCAACAGCGTCGGCATCGCACGATCCGCCGCGCGGGTGTGGGATCTCGGAGACCGCCTGATCGAGGGCCTGCGACGGCTGGATGTCCGGCTCGAGACGCCGTTCGGCCGGGAGCATCGCGCCGGCATCGTGTCCTTCACCTGCGGCAGCCGTGAGCGCGACGCGGCCTGCCTTGCCTTCCTGCTGAAGCGTGACATCTGCGTGGCGCAGCGCTATACATCGCACACCGGCGGCATCAGGGTCAGCATCCATTATTTCAACGACGAGGATGACATCGCGCAACTCCTGGCGGCGACCGCGGCCTTCCTCCGCGCCCGCTGACCCGCCCGTGCGTGTGCGGCTCAACCCGCTGATCGCGGCGCTGGGGCTGCTTGCATGGACAGCGGTTGCCTTCGCAGCGGCAGGCCCTCTTGCCTCCCTGCCGGGTGATGAACGCCCACAGGCGCCTGTCCAGCATCCCTATCCGGGCACCCTGATGCTGTTCATCGATGCCACGGATGTGAGCCGCGCGATCTTCAGGGGCGAACTCATCGTACCGTCGCCTCCTGCGGGGCCGCTGACGATTTTCTTCCCCCGCTGGGTGCCCGGTCATCATGCCCCTTCAGGGCCGATCAGCCGGATCGCCGGAATCGAGGTCAACGCGGACGGGGTGCGCATCCCCTGGCGACGTGATCCTGTGATGATGCATGCCCTGCACATGGTCGTGCCCGCCGGAACCCGCGACATCCGGCTGGGCTTCCAGTATCTGTCGGCCACCGGCCCGGACATGGGACGGGTGGAGATGAGCGAGGACATGATGGACCTGCAATGGACCTCGCTCGCGCCGTATCCGGCAGGGCATGCCTCGCGCGAGATGACCGTGCGCGCCTCGGTGCGACTGCCACCCGGCTGGGCGTTCGCCACTGCACTGGAGCAGGATGACAGCCAGGGCGGCGTGGTCCGTTTCAGGCCGGTGAGCTACGAAACGCTGGTGGATTCACCGATCGTCGCGGGCCGCTACCATCGCAGCGAACCGCTGGGCGAGCTGCGGGGCGCTCCCGTGATGCTGGAGTTGTTCGCGGATCGCCCGGAGTCGCTCCTGGCCCGGCCGGACCAGATTGCGGTGCATCGTGCTCTGGTCGAACAGGCGGACAGGCTGTTCCGTTCGCGGCATTTCGAACGCTATGTGTTCCTGGTCGGGCTGACTTCGAGGATCGGCAGCCTCGGCGCCGAGCATCTCCGCTCCAGCGAAAACTTCACGGTGCCGGGCTATTTCACGGACTGGGCGGACACCGCGCCCAGTCGTGAACTCCTGCCGCATGAACTTGCCCACAGCTGGAACGGCAAGTTCCGCCGGGGCTCCGACCTGCTGACACAAACGCTCGATGTGCCGATGCGCAACAGCCTGCTGTGGGTATATGAAGGCCTGACGCGCTATCTGGGCGCGGTGCTGGCAGCCCGTGCCGGCCTGCACACGGTGGAAGAGTCACTCGGGAATTTCGCCCAGAATGCCGCTGCCATGCAGAATCGCCCGGGCCGCGCGTGGCGCCCGCTGCTCGACACCACCAATCACTCCATCTATGCGGAGGGCCCACAGCCGTGGCCGAGCTGGCAGCGGGGTGCGGATTACTACCTGGAGGGCCAGCTGGTCTGGCTCGACATCGATATCCGCCTGCGCGAAATGTCGGGTGGGCAGCGGTCACTGGATGATTTCGTCCGGGCCTTTTTCGCTGTGGAAGATCGCTCGACCACACCACTGGCCTACGATTTCGATGACGTCGTCCGGACCCTGAACCGGGTCGCACCCGGCCAGTGGGGGGAATATCTGCGTCAGCGGATCGATCAGGTCGCCCCCGATGCACCGCTCGATGGCATCCGGCGAGGCGGCTATCGCCTCGTGTACCGGGACACTCCGACCGGCTTTTTCAGGAGTGGCGAGAAGCAGCGTGGCGTGAGTGACCTGAGCCATTCCGTCGGCTTGACGGTGAAGGGCGATGGGACGATTGCCGAAGTGCTCTGGGGTTCCACCGCTTTCGACGCGGCATTGACCATCGGCACCCGGATCGTCGCCGTGGGCGCTCACACCTTCACGCCATCCACGCTCCTCGATGCCGTGCGGGAGTGTCGTGGCCGTGAGACTCCGCTTCCCCTGACGGTGCAGCGCGCCGATGCGGTCCGGCAGGTTGCGCTCCACTGTTCCACCGGTCTTCGCTATCCCTGGCTCGAACGCGATCCGTCGGTAGCCGATCGACTGGGTGCGATTCTTGCACCGCTGCCGCGCGCCGGTTCCTGAAGCTTCCGGATTCGAGCATACTTGGATGCCTTGAGACGCGAAAATCCCGGCCCACGGCGGGTCTGCACCCAGACTGGAGGAACTGACCATGAATTGGCGACGAACTGCCTTGTTGGGATCCGCGTTGCTGCTCTGTGCCTCCATGGGCGCTTCCGCGGCGCAGATCGTGCGGGTCAAGGGCAAGGTCGGCGAGCCAGCCCGGCTCGTTGCGGTGGACAACCTGGTGTTCGTCTCCGGCGCTGTCGGGTCAAAGGGTGATGCCGTCGCGCAGGTCGAAGAGGTGATCCGCAAGACCAACGAAGCGCTGGCGACCCGCGGCCTGGACATCGGCGACATGCTGCAACACACGATCTACATCAAGGACGGCGTGTCCCCCATGACCGTGCTGCAGCACTTCCATGGTACCGCGACCCGCCTTGCTCCGAGTCTCAAGCAGTTCAAGAGCGTCGGCACCATCGTGCGCCTGCCGGAATTTCCGGACAAGGACAGCCTGGTGATGCTGGACATCGTGGCGGGCGCGCCCAAGGCGAAGGGCGATCGCGCCGAGTTCAAGCGGGTGCCATTCACCTACGGCCCCCCGGAGATCTCCGAATCCCTCGAGATCAAACCCTTCGTGTTCACGGCGGGCACCGAGGCCATGGATTTTCAGCACGGGACGCTCAGGCCCACCATCGAAGAGCAGGTCGATGACATCGTCGGCAAGCTGGAGAGCGGCCTGAAGCGGGCGGGCCTCGGAGTCGGTGACATGATCTCCCACAACCTGTACGTCAGGAAGGGGACCGACCCGGACAAGGTGATCGAACTGTTCCATGCGGCCACCCACAAGCTGGCGCCGCAGTTGAAGCAGGACCCCAGCGTCGGCACGCTGGTCATCGTCGACGGCATGGCTGCTGACGGCTTTCTGCTGGAAATGGACGCCGTTGCCGTGCCGGGCGCGACCCCGGTGAAGCGTGTTCCGTACGCGCATCCCGGCGAGATCGCCCGCAGTGTCGCGGTGGGCGATCTGGTGCTGCTGTCCGGCATGGAGGCCATGGATGGCGACAAGCCTTTCCCCGCCGACGGCGAAGCCCAGGCGGTGATTGCCGCGAGGAAGATCAACGACACCCTGCAGGCTTCGGGCCTCAACATCGGCAGTATGGTCAAGTACAAGATCTACATAAAGAAAGGCCAGGACATCGCCCGGGTGCGCCGCAGCTTCCTCGATGAAGCCGCGCGCCTCTCACCGTCGCTGAAGAACAACCCCGCTGCCGAGACTCTGGCCATCGTCGAAGGTCTCGCGGACCCTCGACTGCAGGTCGAAGTGAGCGCCATCGCGGCGCGCAAGTAGCGCCGCCCGGCCGGGGCCGCTACCGGTCGTTGCCCTTCAGCCACTCCTGCTGGCGCTTCTCGATGGCGCTGTCCCGCCTGATGGCCGCATCATCGACCGCGCGTCGGGTCCGCTTGCCGCCCGTGACCGCCGGAGTGCGTGAGCCCAGCGTATCCAGGGCTTCCCTGATCATCGCATCGGTGCTCAGGCGATAGAGCTTCGCGCCGTATTCGGCCGTCGAATAACGTGGCGCGCCGAAATATCCCTTCCAGTCGGCCTGTCTGGCCACATCGATCATGCCGTGGTCGCCCATGGCCGGAAATGCCGTCGCATTCATGTAAGCGGGGTCCACCAGCTCAGGCTTCAGGAACAGCATCAGGCTCGTCTCGTCGATGCCGCCATGACCCGAAAACGCATCCTCCTTGCGCGCCTGGTCGCTCAGGGAATTGCGGGGATTGTCAGGTGAGCCGTAGGCTGAAAGTCCGCCCAGCAGTCGCATGTGGCCGTGCCAGGTGGAAGCGAAGTAGTCGCCGGCCTGCTCGAGCACCCGGGTGTGATTGGGTGCTCCGTGGCTGTGGATGAGGAAGATCCACTTGAATCCCGCTTCACCCAGTTCGTCGGCGAGGTCCATGTACACCGCGCGCAACGTGTTCAGCCGCACCACATAAGTGCCCGGGAAAGGATACTTCGCGGCCAGCTCGTTGGCTCCGCCCGAGCCGAGCGGGATGGCCGGAAATACCAGCACGCGCCAGCCCTTCGCCACCAGCGCGTCCGCGACGTCCTGGGTCTGCCGTTCGCTGACATACCCGTCGGTGTAGGCCGGCAGGAACGGGCCGTGTTCCTCCATGATCCCGCCGGGAATGATGACCACGGTTTTCGCCTTGTCGACGGCCGCCAGTTGCGTGACGTTCAGCGAACCCATGGGCTGGACCTGCGCATGGCCGGGCAACGCCGCAAGCAGCATCGCGGCCACGGTGGCCGGAAGTCCGGCCCGGATCTGCCATCGCGCGCTCATTTCGGGCTCCCCGATGACTTGCCACTGTTCGGGAGCATGGCCGGTGCCGGCGCCACGATGGCCCTGTCCGTCACCGGATTCGGATAGTGGAACGGTGGCACGTAGTAGTTGGGATACATGCCCTTGGCGACTTCAGGCGGCGACAGCTCGTCGGGTGGCTCCTTCGGGTTGGGCGTGTTGGCTTTCCAGCCGATCTCAGGCACACCCTGCTTTGCCCATCCCTTGTCGAATTCCGTGAAGTAGGTGGGATAGAACTTCATGAACTTGAACTTCCAGACGCCGTCCTCCTTGACGTACTCGTTTTCGTACACGCCCTCGTTCCAGATGGCGAGCCGGCCGAACCAGGCGACCTGCGCCAGCGTTCGCCAGCGTCCCTTCGCGGTTTTCCCGTCGGGGTCCACGTCGACGACACCCTGGAACTGAGGGTGATTGAACAGCACGCCCGCCGGCAGTCCGTCCTGGCCCGCGCCACGTCCGATTCCTGAACCGAATCTCTGCGCGAACAGCTGATCCACGCCCTTCCGGCCCTTGAATATTCCGGCCCCACCCATCTGCACGGCGCCGTCCTGCGCGAACAGGTCAACCACCTGGGACCACAGGCCCTTGTCGATGTAGTAGCCGTAGGTGCGGGTGAGTTTCTCGATCTGCTTCACATCATCCAGCCGCTGCAGTTGCGCGCGCGCCTCGTCGAGTTGCTTGCTCAACGTGTCGACGCGGGCGGCGAGCGCGGTGTCATGGCTTGAACAACCGGCCAGTCCGGTCGCGATGGAGAAGAACAGTGCCAGGAGTGAACAAGGTAATGCTCCTGCGCGCACTGACAATGGCTGCTGTTTCATGAGGGTTCCCCGTTTGCCTGTTCGCCGTGCGAAATTGCGTCCGCAAGAATAGCGCAGAGTGGCAATGCTCGAAATTGCCAAAGCGCTTCAATAGACTTTGTCATCCCTCATCACCGGAGAACACATGAAGCGAATTGCACTTGGTCTGCTGGTGATCCTGCTCAATGCCTGCACCAGCACGCCCACGGACTCCCGTGCAGCGGGGGATTCGCCGGCGGTCATTCCGAACCTCGCCGGGAAGATCCTCACCGTGCGGGGACCGATCGATCCGGCGCTTGCGGGACCGACGCTCATGCATGAGCACATCTTCATCCACTTCAGGACACCGGCCACGGCGGCCGGCGAGTTCGACCAGATGACTCCGCAGCAGAGGATCCTTTCGCAAGAAGCGCTGGCCAGGGCACCGAAGGACTGGGTGGATGGCGGTCATGATCCGGACTGGGCCAAGGGCTTTGCGCCGGGCTGGAACACGCTGGAGGATTACGACACGCAGCTGGCGGAGATCATGGAATTCAGGAAGGCCGGCGGCGGCACCATCGTCGATGTGTCCAATTTCGGGCTGAGCCGCGATCCTGCGCGCCTGAAGCGCATTTCCGAGGCCTCGGGGCTCAATGTGGTGATGGGCGCGGGCTATTACCAGAAGATGTTCCATCCGCGTGACATGAGCGTGCGCACGGTGGAGGAACTGACGGACATCATCGTGCACGACATCACCGTGGGCGCCCAGGGCACCCACATCCGCTCAGGCATCATCGGTGAGATCGGCATAGAAGGTCGGCCGCTGACCGAGAACGAGATCAAGAGCACCCGCGCCAGCGCGCGCGCCAGCGTCCTGACCGGCGCGCCCATGAGCTTTCACATGGGCGGTGGCACGCCGGAGGAAAAGCAGCGCATCATGGACATCGTCGAGGCCGAAGGTGTCGACCTGAATCATGTCGTGATGGGTCACAACGGCACGGGCGATGTGGAGCAGATGAAGCGCATCACCGGTCGCGGCGCCTACATCGAGTTCGATTTCATGGGCTTCGGGCCACAGGCCGTCACGCCGGAGGCCACGGCGAAGCTGGCGCAGAGCATCGCCACACTCGTCAACGCGGGACTGACCGACCGCATCCTGGTCGGGCATGACGTCTGCACGCAGATGCAGCTGAAGAAAAACGGTGGCGGTGGATTCGGCTACATTTCCAGCCAGCTGATCCCGGCGCTGAGGGTCAAGGGAGTGAGCGATGAGGCCATCAACAGGATCATGGTGGAGAATCCTCGGCGGGTCCTGACGTTCCTCGCACCGCGCCCGTTGCCGAAAGTCGCTCGCAGCAGCTGAGACCCGCCGCAGCCGCGCGCGGCAGCTGAGGCTGGCGCCTGGGGCCGGCGTCGTACGGGCGCGGCGGGCGCCTTACACCGGCGCCGCGTCCTTCGGATACACCGTGGTCGAGACGATCTCGATGAAGGCACCGGCCTTGTTGTTCCGGATCCGGCCATCCTTGGTAAGCCCCAGGAATTTCCCCGTCGAACGCAGATCGCGCATGTTGAAGTAGAACACCGAGGCCACGGGAATCAGGAACTCGCGGAAGGTGAAGAGGTACTGCTGTTCATCGAACTTGTAGTAGCTGGCAAGGTCCACGTCGCCGTGGCCGCGTTGTTCGCCGATCAGGCATTGCCAGCAATAGCGTTCGCTGCTGAGGTAGGTGTGTTCGTACAGGTGACGGGGACTGTAACGCTGCCAGGTGCGCAGGCCGATCAGTTCGCGCGTGGGCTCCGGGCGCATCCCGGTCGGTGAACCTCCTTCGATGGCGCCGACTTCGAATTGCTGGCTGACCTGAGGCTGGCCTTCCACACGCTCTGGCGCAACCGCAGACAGGATGGACAGTGCCCGACAGCTCGAGGTATTCAGGACCAGGGTCAGCGCCTCGCGCGGGCGGCTGGCGAAGGTCATGTCGACGAAAAACGTGGATGGCGCTACTTCGATGACCTCGCACCAGTCGTTTCCCCGCCCGGTGCCAATCGCCCACTCCACCCTGTCCAGAGCCTTGAAATGCAGCTGCAGGGCGTGGGTCCCGAAAGCGATCGAAAGAGATTTGCCGACCAGCGCATGACTCAACGGCAACCGGTTGGTGTCGATGCCGGCGGCGAAGTCTTCGTAGTTCTTCCAGTCGGAGGGCTTGGACATGATTTCTCCAGATCAGGGCCGTGTCAGTCGGCGAATGCAAGGGTCGGCAGGTCGACGGCGCCCGCGCCGCCGTCGACAGAGATGACGGCGCCGCAGATCATGGAGGCCTCCGACGAGGCCAGGAAGCAGGCCGCGTTGGCCACCTCGGATGGTTCGGCCGGACGACGCAACGGAACATGTTTCGTGACCAGTGCGTAGGCTTCGTCGATGCTGCCCAGGAGATGCTTCTCGCGCACCACTTCCATCTGCTCATCGGCCATCGCGGTGCGGACCCAGCCCGGACACAGGGCATTGATGCGTACGCCCTTCGGGCCGTAGTCGCGGGCGATGGAGCGGGTGAGGCCGATGAGCGCATGCTTGGATGTCACGTATCCCACCACTTCCGGGCCGGCAAACAGTCCGGCAATCGAGGAGATGATCACCACGTTGCCGCGAGTCTGGATGAGCGATGGCAGCGATTCGCGCACGCAGACGAATGCAGTGTTGAGGTTCGAGTGCAGCGCTTCGGCCCAGCTTGCATCGTCAGTGTCCAGCGCCGAGCCCAGACCATGGCCACCCGCGTTTGCCACGAGGATGTCCAGTTGCCCGTGGCGGGCTTCAACCTGCCCGATGGCGGCCGCGACGTGATTCCGGTTTGCGGCGTCGCCCTCGACCACCAGACCGCCGATGGGTCCGGCCACTGCCTCGAGCTTGTCACGCCGCCGGCCCATCAGCGCCACCCGTCCGCCATCCGCGGCGATACGCTGCGCGATTGCGGCACCGATGCCGGTGCCGCCGCCCGTGATCAATGCTGTCTTGCCTTCGAAACGCATCGTCATCTCCTCGTTCATCCCAAGACTAGTGATGCCGGTTGCAGCCGACCAAATCAATGAGGAATAAAAGAGCAACCGGCGACGAACCCCGCCGTGGTTCCTCAGGATGCGCGCGGGCCCTGCATCTGGCGAAGTTCCGAGGGCGAGACGCCGTAGCGCTCGCGGAACACGCGGGCGAAATGGGTGGTGCTGTTGAAGCCCCACTCGAATGCGATCACCGACACGGTTTTGGCAGCCTGCGCACGATCGACGAGCGAGCGATGGCAGGACTCCAGGCGGCGCCGCAGAATGTACCTGGACAGCGCCTCTTCCTCGTTCTCGAACATCTTGTGAACGTAGCGCGGAGAGACACGGAATCGGCTGGCAATCATGGGGGGGGACAGATCCGGGTCCGCCAGATGCTGGTCGACGAAATGCCGGATGCGCAGCTTCCACAGCGTCTGTACGGTGGATTCGCCCGCCGGCTGCCTCGATGCATCCAGGAACGCGGTGGCCAGAAGGTCGCATATGGTGTCCGCCATGCGTTCAGCCGTCATCTGCTCCAGGTCGACCTGGCACTGATCCCAGAACAGATTGAGGAACCGGGAAACCAGGCTGCTTGCACCGCTGTGGCCCGGCATGTACCGGTTGATGTACAGCTCTGGAGTCGGAAGCCGGCGTTTCAGGGTCGCCTGGGGAATCCGTACGACGAGCATGTGGTTGTCGCCCCCCAGTACCAGTTCGCAGGGCAGGGTGCTGTCGCACAGGACAAAATCTCCCGGCTGCAGCATCACGTCGGTTTTCAGCTGGCGATTGAGACAGGTGCCCCGGCGTTGCAGGTGGATCAGGTACGCGGCGCCTGCCGGGAGGCCGGTGCGCTCCCGGGTGTGAACGACGCGGGTGGGCGTCGAGACCGCTTCGGCGAATCCGATGCCGGCGAACTCCACTGCCTTGAGGCTCGCCTGAAACTGGGCTGCGTTGTCCGGTTGCACCCTGAGGCTGGTGATGAGTCCCGAGGCATGCTCATTCCAGAACTCGACGCGCCGATGCGCATCGACTGCACCCGTGGAGTAGGAAACGAATCCTTCGCTCATCCGGAACATGACCCCGGGAGAAACCCGCCTGCATGTTACAACGAAGCTTCCCGCGGATGCGATGCCGGCATGCCCGCCGCCGGAATGCGCATCACCGTGTGTTGAACAGGTAATCCAGGGCAATGCCGATGAACACCGACATCCCGAAGTAATGGTTGTCCAGGAAGGCCCTGAAGCATTGCTGCGGGTCGCGGTTGCGGATCATGTACAGGTGCCGCACAAAGAAGCCGGCGCCCGCCAACAGCCCCAGCCTGTACCAGCCGCCCAGCTGCGCCTCCCGGCCCACCAGGTAGAGGGCGAACAGGGTCAATGCCTGCAGTGCTGCAATGATGTGGCGCTCCGATTCACCGAACAGGATGGCGGTGGAGCGGATGCCGATCTTCAGATCGTCCTCCCGGTCCACCATGGCGTAGATGGTGTCGTACACCGTGCACCACGCGATGTTGGAGATCAGCAGGAGCCAGGCCACCCGCGGCACGGTTTCCAGGTGTGCCGCGAAGGCCATGGGAATTCCCCAGCCGAAGGTGATGCCCAGATACAGCTGCGGCAGGGAAAAGAAGCGCTTCAGAAACGGGTAGGTCAGGGTGAGCACCGCACCCACCACCGCCAGCAGCAGGGTCAGGCGGTTCAGCTGCATCACCAGCATCAAGGCCAGCAGGGAGAGGATCGAGAACAGCACCAGGGCTTCCACGCTGGAGACCCGGCCTGCCGCCAGCGGCCGCTCGCGCGTGCGCTGCACATGCGGATCGAATTTGCGATCCACGTAGTCGTTGATCACGCAGCCTGCCGAGCGCATCAGCACCGTGCCGGCCACGAACACCGTGAACACCAGCGGATCGGGCTGGCCTTCGCCCGAAATCCACACGGCCCACAGGGTGGGCCACATCAGCAGCCAGATGCCGATGGGTTTGTCCAGGCGCATGAGCCGGGCGTACTCGGCCAGTGTGGCGAGGATGCGCGGCAGATGGCGGGTGGTGAAGGGGTGGAAACGTACGCGGTATACGAACCAGCGCCAGCGCTGCGCCATCAGCTGCAGCAGTTCGACGCCGGAGCGGGGCATGCGCATGCGCCGGCCTGCCCTTCAGGTCTGGCCGATGACCGGGAAGAACAGCTCCTGCACCAGGAGCGGTGCCTGATGCAGGGCGAATCGGCAGCGGCGGGCCCACAAGCCCGCGGGCCTGATCCGGGCTCCGGCCATGGCCTGCGCAGCAAGCTCGTGCTCTGCGGCGAGCCATGCGTACTCAAAGGTGCTTCGGGTGACACCGGAAATGGCCTCGAACGTATCGCCCAGCGCAGCATCGCCGAACTCGGCAAGCCAGGGGTGGGCATCCAGGGTCGAATCGGGAATGATGGTCCGCGAATACACCCAGAGTGTTTCGCGGCAATACAATCCGACATCCCGGATCAATCCGGCGGTATCCGCGCACAGCAGGGTGCGCAACTCCGGCGTCAGCACACCGCTGGACAGGGCGACCAGGCGGTGCGAGAAATGCGAGCCGCAAGCCTCGCGCAGGCGCGTGGTGAGCTGGCCCTGTCCGATCATGCAGGTGCGGACATTGGCGGCGATGCTCGCCTGGCCCAGGCGCTCAGCCGGCAGCCATTCGGCCCGGGCCGCAGGGGAGGTGGATTCAGTGGGCATGCGCGCAATTCTACCTTCTACCCGACCCGACCGTATTGCTCCGCCTGTCCGATCCAGCGTGCGATCAGCGGCGCCACATGCGCCGGCCAGCGCTGCAGCAGCAGCTGCGCGGCGCGTTGCACCGAGGGCAACAGGTCCGCATCACGCGACAGGTCGGCCACCCGCATCTGCGACAGGCCGGTCTGGCGTGTACCCAGCAGCTCGCCGGGCCCGCGCAGTTCCAGATCGCGCCGCGCCACCTCGAAGCCGTCACTGGTATCCCGCATCACCGCGAGCCGTTCGCGGGCGAGGGATGACAGGGGCGAGTGATACAGCAGAACGCAGGTGCTTTCAAATTCACCGCGGCCGACACGCCCGCGCAGCTGATGGAGCTGTGCCAGCCCCATGCGCTCCGCGTTCTCGATGACCATCAGGCTGGCATTGGGGACATCGACACCCACCTCGATCACGGTGGTTGCCACCAGCAACTGGATGGCGCCGCGCTTGAACTCCTGCATCGTGCGCTCCTTCGCGGCGCCGGGCATGCGCCCGTGCACGAGGCCTACCCGGAGTTCCGGCAATGCGGCGGCCAGCGTCTGTGCGGTCTCCTCGGCGGCGCTGTAGGGCATCTCCCCGGATTCGTCGATCAGCGGACATACCCAGTAGGCCTGACGGCCGGCGAGACAGGAACCGTGGATGCGCTGCACGACTTCATCACGGCGCGATTCGGGCAATGCAATGGTCTTTACCGGCGTGCGGCCCGGCGGCAGTTCATCGATCACCGAGATGTCCAGATCCGCATAGGCCGTCATGGCCAGTGTCCGGGGAATGGGCGTGGCGGTCATGATGAGCTGATGCGGCTGGCGGCCTTCGGCCGAGCCCTTCTCGCGCAGGGCCAGACGCTGATGCACGCCGAATCGGTGCTGCTCGTCCACGATGGCCAGGGCAAGGCTGGCGAACTGCACGCCTTCCTGGAACAGCGCGTGCGTGCCGATGACGATGGGCGCATGACCTTCGCGGATGCCTTTCTGGAGCGACTGCCTGGCCTTCCCGGTCTGCCGGCCCGTGAGCAGGGCCACGGGTACCGAGAGCGGGGAGAACCAGCGCTGGAAATTCTGCGCATGCTGGTCGGCCAGCAGTTCGGTGGGTGCCATCAGCGCAGCCTGTCGGCCGGCCTGCACCACCTGCGCTGCGGCCACGGCAGCGACCAGGGTCTTGCCGCAGCCGACATCGCCCTGCACCAGGCGCAGCATGGGACGCTCACAGGCGAGGTCCGCATCGATCTGCCCGAGTACACGCCGCTGCGCGCCGGTGAGCGCGAACGGAAGCGATGCCAGCAGGCGCGAGGCCAGGGCTCCATCGGAGCCGATGACCCATCCGGGTTCCGACTGGATGCGCTGGCGGAGCTGACGCAGCGAGAGCTGGTGTGCCAGCAGTTCCTCGAAGGCGAGCCGCCTCTGTGCAGGGTGCCGGCGATTCACCAGCTCATCGACCGGGCAGTTCACCGGCGGCTGATGGACCAGAAGCAGCGCCTCGTGCAGGGAAGGCAGGTCCGCGCGCTGCAGCAGTTCCGCTGGGAGCCAGTCGCGCAGTTCGTCCGCATTTACCTGCGCCAGCGCGAGTTTCATCAACATGCGCAGACGCCCCTGGGTCACGCCTTCGGTGGACGGATAGATGGGCGTCAGGCGATCCTCGTTCCCCTCACCGGCAGGTCCTGCGCGACGATACTCCGGGTGCACCATCTCGATGCCTGCGTTGCCGCGGCGTGCTTCGCCGAAGCAGCGGATGCGGGTGCCGCGCGTGAGGCCCTGTTGCTGCTGCGAAGAAAAATGGAAGAACCGCAGGGTGAGCGAGCCTGATCCGTCGGACAGCCTGCTGAGCAACTGGCGGCGGCCGCGGAAGGCCACTTCAGTGAGCTGGACCTCGCCTTCCACCGCGGCCCGCATGCCCGGGCGCAGCTCGCCCAGCGGCACGGTGCGGGTGCGATCCTCGTACCGGACGGGCAGCAGAAACAGCAGGTCGAGCGTGCTGTGGATCCCCAGAGCCGACAGGCGATGAGCGAGAGCCTCGCCGACGCCGCGCAGGCTGGTGATGGGCCGCGGCGCGGGAGTGGCGGCCCCCTCCCCGTTCACAGTGCGAGGATGCACTCCATTTCAACCTGCGCGCCACGCGGCAGCGCTGCGACGCCCACGGCGGCCCGGGCCGGATAGGGTTCGCGGAAGTACTCGGCCATCACCTTGTTGACCAGTCCGAAGTGTGCGAGGTCCACCAGGAACACCGAGACCTTCACCACATCGTCGAAGCTTGCGCCGGCCGCCTGCACGATGGCCTTGAGATTGTCGAGCACGCGGCGGATCTGGGCCTCCATGTCACCCGTCACCAGTTCCTTCGTGACCGGATCCAGCGGAACCTGGCCCGAGATCCATATCGTGTTGCCCACGCGTACGGCCTGAGAGTAGGTGCCGATGGCGGCCGGTGCATTTGCCGTGGAAATGATCTGTTTGCTCATGCGCGCATGTTAACCGCTTTTGCCGGCGATGGTGCGCGAGACGCGCAGCACGTCGGGCATGCGCCGCACGGTGCGCAGGATCCGGGCGAGCTGCTGGCGGTTGCGCACCTGCAGTTCGAATCGCAGGGCCGAGCTGTCGCCGTCGCGCTCCAGCAGCGACACGTGATCGATATTGGTAAGGGTGCTGGCGATGCTCGAGGCCACCGCGGCGAGCACGCCCATGGTGTTCGCGACCTCCACCTTGATCTCGGAGGTGAACAGGCGATCGCCTGAATCCTGCCAGCTCACCGGAATCCACTTTTCCGGATGCTTGCGATATTCCTCGAGGTTGCCGCAGTTCTGCCGGTGGATGGTCACGCCGCGCCCGGGGCTCAGGTAGGCCATGATGGGATCATCCGGGATGGGGAAGCAGCAGCGGGCATAGGTGACGAGCAGCCCTTCCGTGCCGGCGATCATCAGCGGTTCCAGCTTCCCCTTCCTGCTTTCCTGGGCCTGAGGCGGCAACAGGCTTCGCGCCACCAGCGGGGCGAGCCGTTCACCCAGGCCGATCTTCTCGTACAGGTCCTGCACGCTGGCCAGTTTCAGCTCGCTCACCAGCGCATCGATGCGTTCCGAGGGGATCTTCTTCAGGCTCACCGAGAACTCTTCCATCGCGCGGCCCAGCAGGCGTTTGCCGAGTTCGGCGGCCTCGCCGCGCTTCAAACCCTTCACGTACTGGCGGATCGCGGCGCGCGCCTTGGCGGTGACGACGAAATTCGCCCAGGCCGGATTCGGCGTGGCACCTTTCGCGGTGATGATCTCGACAGTCTGCCCGTTGCGCAGCGGCGTGCGCAGCGGCACCAGTCTGCGGTCCACCCTGGCCGCCACGCAGCGATGGCCCACGCCGGTGTGGATGGCGTAGGCGAAGTCCACGGCCGTGGCACCGCTGGCGAGTCGAAGTATCTCGCCCTTGGGTGTGAATACGTAGACCTTGTCGGGAAACAGGTCCACCTTGACGCTTTCGAGGAATTCCTCGGAGGAACCACCCTCCTGGATCTGCACCAGGTTGGCCAGCCACTTTCGCGCCCGATCATGTTCCTCGTCGCCACTGGCGTGCTCTCCTGTCTTGTATTTCCAGTGCGCCGCGATGCCCGAATCGGCGATGCGATGCATCTCTTCGGTGCGGATCTGGACCTCGATGGGCATGCCGGTCGGACCGAACAGCGTCGTATGGAGGGATTGATAGCCGTTGATGCGGGGGATGGCGATGTAATCCTTGAAGCGGCCGGGCATCGGCTTGTAAAGACCGTGCACCACGCCCAGTGCCCGATAACAGGTGTCACGCGTGTCAACGATGATGCGAAACCCGTACACGTCGACCATCTCGTTGATCGAGATGCCCTTCTTCAGCATCTTGCGGTAGATGCTGTACAGGTGCTTTTCGCGTCCCTCGACTTCGCCCTGGATCCCGGCCTTCGTGAGCGCGGCGCGGAAGCTCGCGAGAATCCTGCCGACGAACTCCTTCTGGTTGCCGCGCGCGCGTTTGAGTTCCCGCTCCAGCACCTTGTAGCGGTGCGGATACAGGGCCTGGAAGCCCAGATCCTCGAGTTCCAGCTTGACGTTGTACAGGCCCAGGCGCTCGGCGATCGGCGCATAGATCTCCAGGGTCTCGCGCGCGGTGCGCCGTCGCTTGACCGGAGGAAGTGCGCCCACCGTGCGCATGTTGTGCATGCGGTCGGCGAGCTTGACCATGATGACGCGGATGTCGCGCACCATGGCCAGCAGCATCTTGCGGAACGATTCGGCCTGCGCTTCCTGGCGGTTCTTGAACTGGATCTGGTCCAGCTTGCTGACCCCGTCGACCAGATCGGCCACCGCCTGGCCGAACAGGCCGGCGATCTCGGCCTTGGCGGTCGGCGTATCCTCGATCACATCGTGCAGGATTGCGGCACACAAGGTGTCCGCATCCAGATGCAGGTCGGCGAGGATATCGGCCACGGCCACCGGATGGGTGATGTAGGGTTCGCCGGAGATGCGCGTCTGGCCGCGGTGCTTCTCCGCACCGAATTCATAGGCCGCCCGAACCTGCTCCACCTGCGCCGGCGGCAGGTAGCCCTCGAGCTTTTCAAGCAGGTGGTTGATCCCCGTGGTGCGTCGTCCACCCGGCAGGAAGCCCAGGATGGACGAGGCGTAGTTCATGGGGATGGCAGGAAAAGCGGTGAATCAGTCCCCGAGACCCAGCTGCGGTGCCCGGAAATCGGATGGGATGTCCATCTCGCTGACCGGCTGTTCGACGATCTCCTCGGGTTCGTCCATCAGGGCGGAAGTCACGGTACCGGCTGCGATCTCGCGCAGCGCGACCACCGTGGCCTTGTCGTTCTCCCATTCGACCGTGGGCTCGGCACCGTTGGCGAGGCGCCGTGCCCGCCTGGCCGCCAGCAGCACCAGATTGAACAGGTTGGGTTCGTTTTGCAGACAGTCTTCGACGGTGATTCGGGCCACGGCTGGATTCTCGGTAAAGGGTTGAAAATGGTAGCAGAAAGGCCCGTCCTCAGGCCAGCAGGCGTGCCGCCAGGCCGGCGATCGCGGGCGTCCGGGGCGAACTGGCCACAGGACGGCCCATGACGATGTCCTCGAGCCGGTCCAGGGCCTCCTCGAACCGGTCGTTGACGATGACGTGGTCGAACTCATGCCAGTGCGACAGTTCGGTCACTGAATCCTCCAGCCGCCGGCGGATGACCTCGTCCGAATCGGTGCGGCGGGCACGGAGCCTGTCTTCCAGGGCTGCCCTGGAGGGTGGCAGGATGAAAATGCTGCATTTTTCTGGCAATTTCCGGCTTACCTGGCGAGCTCCCTGCCAGTCGATCTCGAGCACCAGATCCTGCCCGGCGGCCAGCGCATCGTTCACCGCCGTGAGGCCGGTGCCATACGCGTTGTCGAACACCCGGGCGTATTCCAGGAACTCGCCGGCATCCACCATGCGCTGGAACTGCTCGCGGGACACGAAGTGATAATCACGGCCATCGACCTCGTTGGGCCGGGGCGGGCGGGTGGTGTAGGAGACGGAGAAGCGCAGCCGGGGCTGCCTGTCCATCAGCGCCCTGACGAGGCTGGTCTTGCCCGTTCCGGAAGGGGCAGCGATGACGAACAGCCGGCCGCGTTGGGTCATATACGCGAAGTCTAATGGAATCGGCGGCACCCGGTCCTGCGCACCGGGTCGAGGGGCCCGGACCGGGCAGACAGTGCGGGGTGAGGCCCGATGACCCCTTGCTACGGCGACACCTGCCGGTCAATATCGACTTTCGCCGATGCCCCGTCCAGGAGCCTGCCGCATGATTCCCTATCTTCGTTCCCGTTCCTCCAGCATGCCGACAGAGCCGGGCAATCAGCTCGCCGATGCGTCGCGCCGCCAGGTCCTGCAGCTGCTGAGCGCCGGTGGCCTCGTGCTGGTCGCCGGGGTTCCGGGCGTCAGCCGCGTGGACGCGGCGCAACCCCGGAAAGCCGGTTCCGCCTGGTCGCCCATGGTGTACGTGTCCATCGAACCTTCGGGTCTCGTCACCATCATCTGTCACCGTTCGGAAATGGGGCAGGGGATCCGTTCCACCATTCCCTACATCATCGCGGACGAGCTGGAGGCCGATTTCGCGCGATGCCGGCTGCAGCAGGCCGATGGCGATGAAAAGTACGGCTCGCAGAACACCGACGGCTCCACCAGCATCCGGGATTTCCTGCCGCAATATCGCGAGACCGGCGCCACCTTGCGCCTGCTTCTGGAACAGGCCGCGGCGAAGCACTGGGGCGTGGAGTTGGGCAGCGTACGGGCGCAGCAACATCACGTCGTTCATGGCGCCAGTGGCAGGAGCCTGCCCTATGGTGCGCTGGTGGCCACGGCCCGCAAGTTGCCGATGCCTGCGAAAGGCACGGTGCGCTTCAAGGCACCTGCGGAGCGTCGCTGGCAGGGCAAGGCCATGCCTTCGCTCGATCTCGCCGACATGATCGTCGGCACGGCGGTCTACGGTGCCGACAAGCGCCTGCCCGGCATGCTGACCGCAGCCATTGCACGGCCTCCGGTGTGGGGCGGGACGGTTGCCTCGCTGGATGAGAGCGCCGCACTGCAGGTGCCGGGTGTCAGGCGCGTGGTGCGGGTACCTTCCTCGCCGCTGCCGGGAGGGTTCCTGCCCATGGGAGGCGTGGCCGTGGTGGCCACCAACACCTGGGCGGCGATCAAGGGTCGGGATGCCCTGCGCATCAGCTGGAATGACGGGCCCAACGCGGCCTACGATTCAAAGGCCTACCGGCAGACCCTGCAGAAATCGGTGCAGGGTGATGGCAAGGCGGGGCGCAGCGTGGGCGATGCGCGGCATGCGCTGTCAGGCGCGGCGCGCACGCTTGCGGCCGAGTACTACATGCCGCATCTGTCGCATGCGCAGATGGAACCGCTGGCGGCCGTGGCCACTGCATCGGGCGGCAGGATCGAAGCCTGGGCTCCCACACAATCCCCGATGGATGCCCGCAAGAGCATCGCCGAGTACCTGAAGACGGATGTTTCGAAGGTCACGGTGCACGTGACCCTGCTGGGAGGGGCCTTCGGGCGCAAGTCCAAGCCCGATTTCATCTGCGAGGCGGCATGGCTTGCGCGCGAGCTGGGTGCGCCGGTGCGCGTGCAGTGGACGCGCGAGGACGACATGCAGCACGACTACTACCACTCCGTGTCGGTCCAGCGCCTCGAGGCCGGGTTCGATGCATCCGGCAAGGTGATCGCATGGCGCCACCGCCTGGCGTTCCCGTCGATTTCCGCGACGTTTGCTCCCGGCGTGGAAGGCCCGGAACCGGATGAACTGGCCAACGGCGCCAGCGACATCCCCTTCGCGATTCCGAACATCAGCGTGGAGGCCTGCCCGGCGCTGGCGCAGGTGCGCATCGGCTGGTACCGCTCGGTGTATGCCAACCACATCTGCGTTGCCATCGGCTCGTTCGTCGACGAACTCGCCCATGCGCAAAAACGCGATCCGCTGGAATTCTGGCTGGAATTGCTGGGGACCGACCGGCGTGTGGACCTGTCCAGGGCGGGGCTGGTGGCGCCGGCAAGCAATTACGGCGCCAACTGGATCGATTATCCGCTCGACACCGGGCGCGCCCGGCATGTCCTCCAGCTGGCAGCGGAAAAATCAGGCTGGGGATCGCCACTGCCGAAGGGGCGGGGGCGTGGCATCGCCATGATGCGCAGCTTCCTGAGCTACGTGGCCATGGTGGTCGAAGTCGAGGTGCAGGACGATGGCACCGTGCGGGTGCCGCGCGCCACGGCAGCACTGGACGCGGGCTTCATCGCCAATCCGGGGCGTGCGCGTGCACAGATGGAAGGCGCGATCGTGATGGCCATGAGCAATGTCCTGTACAGCGGCATCACCTTCGCGCGCGGCCGGGTCGAACAGGGCAACTACAACGACTACGAGGTGACGCACATTCCCGCGGCGCCGTATGCAGTGGACGTGCACCTCGTTGAAAGCGAGGGCATGCCCGGTGGCATCGGCGAGCCGGGCGTACCCGCCGCGGAACCAGCGCTGGTGAATGCCATCTTCGCGGCCACGGGCGTGCGCGTGCGCGAGTTTCCGGTTGCGCAGCAGCTCGCGGGCTGGCGCCAGCGAAAGGCCTGAGAACGCAAATACCGATACCGAAGGTCGGCAGCGATGTCCGGGCGGACCGGATCTGAAGCCCGGCAATGTTGCAGCGATTTCACCTGACTGAACTCCTGGTGATGCTCGCCACGGTGTTTCAGTGGCTGGTGTTGTCCATATTCACGGGTGCCCTGGTCGGTCTGGGCTGTACGCTGTTCCTGCGTGCATTGCTTGTGAGCGAGGGCCGTCTGTATGCATCGCCGTGGTGGCTGCTCGCCCTGAGCCTGCCGCTGGCCGGATTCGCCAACGGACTGCTGCTGCACTACGGATACCGGCTGAGCCGCAGCGGTTACTCGGACAGCCCCATCGTCGCGGTCAACGAGCAGCATGGGCGCATGCCGTTCCGCACGCTGTGGATCAAGCCGCTGGCAGCCCTGATCACCCTCGCCTGTGGTGGTTCCGCGGGCAAGGAAGGACCATGCTCCCACATCGGTGCGAGCTTCGCCGCCGGCATCGGCCGCGTGCTTCACCTCAATCCGGAAATGCGAAAACGCCTGCTCGCATGTGGGGTCAGCGCCGGGTTCTCGAGTGTTTTCGGCACGCCGATCGCCGGCGCCATCTACGGGGTCGAGATGCTCGCCATCGGCCGTATCCGTCACGACTTCCTGTTCCCCGGGGTTGTTGCGGGCGTGACCGCTTTCGAAGTCTCGCGGCACCTCGGCGTGCCCTATCCGGCCTACCACATCGCCTTCGTCAGCAACTTCACCGAACTCCTGTTCCTCAAGACGGTGCTGATCGGCATCCTGTGTGGGGCGGTGGCCTGGACGTTCGTCGAACTGCTGCGCGGCTCAAATCTCCTCTTTGACCGGATCCGGCGCGAATACGCACTGTGGCCACCGCTGGTGCCGCTGATCGGGGGCTGTGTGCTCGCGATTCTCGTGGCCGTGCTGCCGAGGCAATATATCGGCCTGAGTCTGCCGGCGATGGAAGCCGCACTTTCGGGTCAGACCATGCCCCATCTGGGCTTCCTGTGGAAGGCGCTCCTCGTCGCGGTCACGCTCGGCTCGGGATTCTACGGCGGCATCGTGACACCACAGTTCGTGATCGGCGCCATTGCCGGAAGTGCCTTCGCGCCGCTGTTCGGACTGCAACCGGCTCTGGGCGCGGCAGTGGGTCTGGTGGCCGTCGTGGCCGCCGCCTCGAACGCACCGATTGCCGCCATCCTGATGGGCGTGGAACTGTTCGGCGCGGATTCGATGCTGCACGTGACCGGCGCCTGCGTCGCGGCATACCTGATCATCGGGCATCGCAGCGTGTATCCCGAACAACAGATCGCCTTCAGCAAGTCTTCGTGGATCTTCGCGCACGCCGGGCTGCCGGTCGGGCAGGAGAAAGTGCGTCTGTCCTATGGCCTGATGCGCTGGTGGCACATGCGGCGCAGGCGCATCCGCAGCTCCCGTCGTCCGGGGACCTGAATCGCAGCAGGCGCGCGAGACTGCGCGCCGATCGCCTACTTCGTCAGCTCGGTCAGCAGCGCGTGCCAGTAGTCGAGCGCTGCGGGCACCTCGGCGGCCGGGAGCCGCTCGTTGAGGCCGTGGGCGAAGGTGTCGTTGGTCTTGGCGAACAACGGCGCGACGCCGTAGCTCGGGACACCAGCATTGCGGAAGAACATGCTGTCGGTCGCGCCCGAAGACATGCCGGGCACCACATCCACATTGGGGAAGCGCGCGTGGATGGCGCGGGTCACCGCGGCCATCACGTCCTTGCGCAGCGGCGAGGCGGGGCTGATGACCGGCGGTGGCGGCTGCACGGTGATCTTCACGGACGGATCGTTGATTTCCCGGCCAAGAGTTTCCTGCACCGAGGCAATCGGCGTGCCCGGGAAGATGCGGCAGTTGATGTTGGCGGTTGCACGTTGCGGCAGGGCGTTGAGCGCATGGCCGCCTTCGAGCATGGTGGCGACACAGGTAGTACGGATCTGACCGGTGTAGGCCGGATCCGCCGAAATCGTGGCGGCGGCTTTGGCATCGCTTGGGTTCGCCGCAAACTTGCGCATGGCCTCGGCCAGCGGCCCCTTGCCGTGATCACCGGTCGCCTTGAGCGAGGCCAGCGTGATCTCGTTGTGCATGACCGGGAACTGATACGCGGCCACGCGATCCAGCGCCTTGGCCAGGCGGTAGATGGCATTGTGCGGCGGATTCGGCTCGCTCGAATGTCCGCCTGGCGAGGTCACGGTGAGCAGGAAATCGGCATAGGATTTCTCGGCAGCCTGCACCTCGAACACGATGGGCTTCATGTCGGCATCGTAGGTGCCGCCGCCCGCGTCGGCATTGAGCAGGAATTCGGCATCGTGATAGCGCTTGGCCAGCTCGCGCGTGGACGCCATGGTTGTTTCCTCGTCCCCCGAAAACACGAGGATCATGCCCCGGCGCGGCACGTAACCTGCGCGCTTGAAGCGCATCATGGTTTCGACCAGGTTGATCACGCCGGTTTTCATGTCGGCAACGCCCCGACCGTAGAGATAGCCGTTTTCCTCGATGAGCTTGAACGGATCGCGCTGCCAGTCCGCCGGATTCGCAGCGACCACGTCCATGTGCGCGGATAGCAGGATCGGCTTCAGATTCCTGTCGCTGCCGCGATAGTGCGCGACCAGGGCGGCGGTGTTCCCGACCGGGATGATCTCGATATCGGACTTGGCAAAACCGGCTGATTCGAGCTTGCCGGCCAGATACTGCGCGAACACCTGCACCTGGCCCTTGCCTTCCACAGACTGTGTGGCGATGGCGTGACGCAGCATGTCCATCGTCTCGGGCATCGCCTGGGCGCTGGTCTCGGCGTGTGCAGATGCCGCGACAGCGAAGGCGAGGGAAATGCACAGCGACGGGCACAGGTGTGAGGTGGACATGGCAGGGCTCCGATGAAGGACAGGGCGGGGAAGTATAACGAAGACCCGGGTGATGGTGGTGATGTGCGCCTGGCGCACGTCACCCCGTGCGCGGATAGCCCAGCGATCGCAGCGCGTCCGTGATTTCCGGCAGCACGGCCGGATCCTCGATGGTCGGCGGAATCCTGATGTCGACGCCGTCGGCGATGGTGCGCATGGTGACCCGCAACACCTTGCCCGAACGCGTCTTGGGCAATCGCGCGACGGTCTTTACATCCTTGAAGGCAGCCACCGGGCCGATCTGCTCGCGCACGCGCGCAATCAGCTCGCGGCAGACTTCCGGTTCCGGCTTCACGACACCGGCCTTCAAGACCACGAGGCCGACTGGCACCTGGCCCTTGAGCGGATCGGCCGCCTTCAAGACCACGAGGCCGACTGGCACCTGGCCCTTGAGCGGATCGGCCGCACCGATCACCGCACACTCCGCGACGTCGGGATGCGACGAGAGCACCTCTTCCATCTCCCCGGTCGACAGCCGGTGACCCGCGACGTTGATGATGTCGTCGATCCGTGACATCACCCAGCCGTAACCCTCCGCGTCGATCATGCCGGCATCACCTGAAAGGTAATGGCCCGGGTAGCGCGAGAGATAGGTGCTTTCGAATTCGGTTTCGTTGTTCCAGAGCGTGTACAGGCACCCCGGCGGCAGCGGCAGCCTGATCACGATGTTGCCGATCTTTCCGGGCGGGCAGCACTGGCCCGCATCGTCGAGTATCCCGATCTCGTATCCCGGCACCGGCCGGGTCGGCGA
Organism: Steroidobacteraceae bacterium; assembly: GCA_044226785.1. GTDB lineage: Bacteria > Pseudomonadota > Gammaproteobacteria > Steroidobacterales > Steroidobacteraceae > TMP-86. The sequence goes on from JBGAGK010000014.1 coordinate 70,738, forward strand.
CCCGGGCTTGATCGGCAGCGGTTCGATGCCCATGCAGTTGGCGATGGCCGGCCAGCCGAGTTCGGTCTGCCACCAGTTGTCGATCACCGGTACGCCGAGGATCCGGCGCGCCCACTCGATGGTGTCCGGGTCGCCGCGTTCACCGGCAAGATACAGCTTGCGAAACTTCGACAGGTCGTACTTCGTGACGAGTTCCCCGCGCGGATCCTCCTTCTTGATTGCGCGGAAGGCCGTCGGCGCCGTGAACAGCGTGTTCACGCCATGATCCTGGCAGACTCGCCAGAACGCGCCGGCATCGGGTGTGCCGACCGGCTTGCCATCGTAGAGGATGGTGGTACAGCCCTGCAGGAGCGGCCCGTAGACGATGTAGGAATGGCCGACCACCCAGCCGACGTCGGAGGCGGCCCAGTAGACCTCGCCCGGCCAGGTGTCGTAGACGGCGCCCATCGACCAGCGCAGGGCCACCGCATGGCCGCCGTTGTCGCGCACCGTGCCCTTGGGCTTGCCGGTGGTTCCCGAGGTGTAGATGACGTAGAGCGGGTCGGTCGCAGCGACCGGGATGCAGTCGGCGGGCGCGGCCGCGGCCATGGCCTCGGCCCAGTCGACATCGCGACCCACCTTCATCCCGGCCTTGACCTGCGGGCGCTGCAGGATCAGGCAACGGGTGTCTTCGGCGCCAGCGATCCGCAGCGCGTCGTCCAGCATCGGCTTGTAGGGAACACTCGCGCCGGGCAGGAGCCCGCACGAGGCCGAGATCATCAGGCGCGGCTTTGCATCGGCGACCCGCTTGGCGAGCTCGGGCGCGGCGAATCCTCCGAACACCACCGAATGCACGGCGCCGATGCGGGCGCAGGCGAGCATGGCGATCACGGCTTCGGGAATCAGTGGCATGTAGATGACCACGGTGTCGCCGCGCCGGACACCGAGCCGCAGCAGCGCGCCGGCGCAACGCGCGGTCAGGTCGCGCAACTCGAGATAAGTGAACTTGCGTACGGTTCCGGCCAGCGGGCCGTCGAAGACCAGCGCGAGCTGGCCGGCGCGGCCACCCTCGACGTGACGGTCGAGGCAGTTGTAGCAGGTGTTCAGCTCGCCACCGGCGAACCACCGATAGAATGGCTTGCGCGAATCGTCGAGAACGCGGCCCCAGCGACGGGTCCAGTGGATCTGCTCCGCGATCTCGCCCCAGAACTCGTCGCGGTTGCGGATCGATGCATCGTACGTTCGCTGGTAAGCGCCAGCCTGCCCGGGCTTCACGTGCTCTTCCTCCCGGCACCCGGGAAGCGCGGCGAGCGCGCTGCCGCTGCCGGATGCCGCGCTCGAGCCTACACCGCGCACCGGGGAGTCGCAACGCGCCCGGATGCCAGCGGCCCTGCAAGCGGCTAGAATGCACGCATCGCCACAGGACCGATGCAACACTCGAGGGCAGGACATGAGCAATACCGAGCAGCAGAAGACCAAGTTCCGCACCCAGCCCGGCTTCATCGCCGCGCTCGACCAGAGCGGCGGCAGCACGCCGAAGGCGCTGAAGCTGTATGGCATCGCCGAAGGCAGCTACTCGGGCGAGGCTCAGATGATGGATCTCATCCACGCCATGCGCACGCGCATCATCACCAGCCCGGCGTTCAATGGTGACCGTATCCTCGGGGCCATCCTGTTCGAAGCCACCATGGATCGCGACATCAAGGGCCAGCCGACCGCAGACTACCTGTGGAGCGTCAAGCGCGTGGTACCCATTCTCAAGATCGACAAGGGTCTGGAGAACGAGGCCAACGGCGTGCAGCTCATGAAGCCGATGCCACAGCTCGACGCCCTGCTCGCCAAGGCGAAGTCCAAGGGCATCTTCGGCACCAAGGAGCGCTCGGTCATCAAGCAGGCGAATGCCGCCGGCATCCAGGCGGTGGTGGATCAGCAGTTCGCAGTGGCGAGGCAGGTGGTGGCGGCGGGCCTGGTACCCATCATCGAGCCCGAGGTGGACATCCACTGCCCCGACAAGGCCGGTGCCGAGAAGATCATGAAGGTCGCCATCCAGAAAGGGCTGGATGCCCTGCCCGCCGGGCAACTGGTCATGCTGAAGCTCACGCTGCCCAACGAGGATGACCTGTTCGCCGATTTCGTGAAGCACCCGCGGGTGCTCAAGGTGGTGGCCCTGTCGGGCGGCTACAGCCGGGCGGACGCCAACAGCAAGCTCGCGAAGCAGCATGGCATGGTGGCGAGTTTTTCGCGTGCGCTGACCGAAGGTCTCACGGCGCAGCAGTCGGATGCCCAGTTTGACGAGGCGCTGAATCAGGCCATCCAGAGCATCTACGAGGCATCGAAAACCTGACCCGGATTCCGCCCGGTCAGGGGTGGATGCCTCACTCCGCCGGCACGAAAATCCAGATCAGCAGGTAGATGACCAGACCCGCGCCGCCACACAGCAGCAGCAGGCAGAACAGCAGGCGTACCAGCCAGGACTCGAGTCCGGTGGCGCGTGCAATGCCGCCACACACGCCGCCGAACCACGCATCCTGACGGCTGCGCCGCCAGGCGTTCGCCGCGGAGATGGTGCTGCCCGGGGGGTCACGTGGCAGGGCGTCTATGAGCCGCGCCTTGGCACGCGCGAACTCCTCGTCGGACAGGCCGCCTCGCTGATGCAGGTCATGGAGCTTGGACAGTTCGTCGCCGATGGACATGGCGGGTACCTCCTGCGGGGGATTATGGCAGCTTTGATGAGGTCCGGATTTGCGTTCCGCTGACCATGCCGCCTACCCTGGCGCATGGATGACCGATCAGTCAGGCAGGCGGCCTTCGAGTGGCTGAACGAACAAACGGACCTGTACGGGTATTCCCTGGAAAGGACGCTGTTGGCCAAGGGGTTTGAGTTCCAGGGCGAGCGCATCCCGCTGGTGGCACCGCAGGGCATCTTCAAACCCCGGTGCATCGATCTGCCGCTGTCCATCACCACCGTGGCGGGCGGTCCGTATGCGGACTCGTTTCGGCCGGACGGGCTGCTCAGCTACCGCTACCGGGGAACTGATCCGCGCCACCGTGACAACGTGGGCTTGCGTGAATGCATGCGGCGAAGCAAGCCATTGATCTACTTTCATGGGATCAAACCGGGCTCCTATGTCCCGTCCTGGCCTGTGTTCATCGTCGGGGATGACGAGCGCCTGCTGACCTTCACGGTTGCGGTCGACGATGCACTGGAGATCCAGAACCTGGACACGGTGCGCCCTGATGCTTCCGTTCGCACGGACTCATCCATCCGGCGTGGCTACGTGACCCGTCTTGCGCGCCAGCGGATACATCAGCAGGCGTTTCGTGAACGTGTGCTGAGTGCTTACCGGGAACAATGTGCGCTGTGCCGGTTGAAGCATGGTGCTCTGCTCGACGCGGCGCACATCGTTCCCGACAGCGATCCGGAGGGAGAACCCGTGACCAGCAACGGCGTGTCCATGTGCAAGCTGCATCACGCGGCCTTCGACCGGCATTTCCTGGCGATTGATCCGGATTACAAGGTCGTGATCCGGCCTGATATCCTCGAAGAGAGTGATGGACCCATGCTCAAGCACGGGCTGCAGGGTCTGCATCGGCAGCCTATCGTCTTGCCATCCAGGCCAGATCACAAGCCGGACAAGCGATTCCTGAAACTCCGGTATGAAAAGTTCATGGACCAGGGGAAACTGTTGAATGACCCGAATTGAAACTCCACACGGCCACATCGCTGCACTTTTCCCCGGCCCTGTGGATGTCATCGGTGACATTCACGGAGAAATCGACGCGTTGCGCGGTCTGGGGCGACCTGTGTGACCGTGGCCCGGACAGCCCTTCGGTATTCGAGTTCGTGGCGGGTCTGGTTGAACGGGAACTGGCGCAATGCATTCTGGGCAATCACGAACTGAATCTCCTGCGGGAGGCTGCCAAGGATGGCAATGGCTGGTACTTTCCGGATGATCACGACGCCGCACGAGGGCACTTTGCCGATTCGCGGCGGCCGGCTCCTGCCGACCGCTCTGCCATCGCTTCATTCATCGCCACGCTTCCGCTTGCACTCGAGCGTGAGGACCTTCGCATCGTGCATGCAGCCTGGGATGCGCCATCGATCGCTGCATGCAGACATGCCCGTACGAGCGTACTGGATGTGTACTGTCAACATGAGAAACTCACGAAAGCCCGTGTTCTGGATTCTGGGTTGGACAAACGTGCTGCCAGTGAAAAGGCGGATTTTGCAGATCGGCTGAAGGATTCCCGCGCCGAGGTTCCACTGCTTTCCAGTGTGGCGACCCTGGATGAACTGCTCCAGGCCGGCAATCCGGTTCGCTTGGTCACCTCGGGCATAGAGTGCGCGGCGATGCGTCCGTTTTTTGCCAGTGGCCAGTGGCGCATGACGGACCGCGTAGCCTGGTGGGAGACTTACGACGATCCGGTTCCGGTTCTGTTTGGTCACTATTGGCGTTGGCCTTCGAGCGATGCCCGCTCGAAGTATTCGCGCGGTGAGCCCGACTTGTTCAGCGGCTCGATGCCCAATCAGATGCTGGGCGTCCGGAGGAATGCCTTTTGCGTGGATTTTGCCGTGGGTGTCCGACACAAGGAGCGCAGCCGCGGAGCCAACGGATCGTTCGAGTGCCGGTTGGGTGCGGTGCGCTGGCCGGAACGACGGCTGATGTTTGACGACGGTCAGGACCTCGCTCTGTTCTGACCGGCCATACTTCCACGCTCATCGGCGACCGCCGCGTGACAGGTTAAGATGGGCCGGTTCCACGAGGTAAGCCGTGCCGCCCGGATTCGACATCAACTTGCTGCGGGTCCTTGTGGCCCTGGAGCGCGAGCGCAGCGTCAGTGCCGTTGCGCGCATGCTGGGCAGAAGCCAGCCGTCGGTGAGTGCATCCCTCTCACGGCTTCGCCGGCAGTTCGGCGACCCGCTGTTCCTTCGCAGCGGGACCCGGCTCGTTCCCACCGCCCGCACACTGGCGGTGCTGGATGCTGCGAAAAAGGTCCTGGATCTGGTGGACAGGGATATCGCCCGATCGGGCGATTTCGACCCTGCTTCGAGCGATGCCCCGGTGCGCCTCGCGTTGTCGGATGTCGGAGAAGTGGTTTTCCTGCCGAAGATCCTGACCATGTTGCGCAATGAAATGCCGCGGGCGGCCGTCTGCTCCATCAGTCCGCTGGCAAGCGCCGTCGGGGCTAGCCTTGCGAGCGGTGACATCGACCTGGCCATCGGGTACTTCCCGGACCTCACCGGCCGTTCCTACGGTCAACAGGTGTTGTTCCATGATACCTACGCGTGCCTGATCCGGGTCGGGCACCCCATCGAGGCCCAGTCCCTGAGCCTCGATCAGTTTCGACGACTGGAGCATGCCGTCGTCCGGGTCGAGAGCCGGACGGAGGAGGTCATGGACCGATTCCTGGCCAGGAAGGGAATCCAGCGCCGTATCGCGCTGACCACGCCTCATTTCGCGACCATTCCCTTGCTGGTGGCTCAGTCGGATCTCGTGGTCACCGTCCCCCATCCGCTGGCGGTGCACTTTGCCTCGACGAGTTCCAGCGTCCGGATCATCCAGTTGCCGTTCGAGCCGCCGACCATCGCGCTCAAGCAGTTCTGGCACCGCAGATACCAGCAGGATCCGAGGAGCCAGTGGCTGAGATCCCGGGTGTATTCGCTCTTTGAAGACAGGCGCGTTGCGCGGTCTCAGGGCGCCATGCCGGGCAGCCGGCCGGCCGGGTCATAGCGATCGCGACATATCGACTATAACGTCGGGCCGATTGCAGAGACTGGCCGACGAGAGGCACCCTGCTCATGCCCTGGCTGGTACGCGAGGGTCTGTTGCCCACCGGAGAAATCCTCATGAGCCCGCGAAGTCTCGAAGAAGTCCTGAAATCCGCCGGCAACCCGGTCGACATGCTGCGGAACTCGCGCATCGGTGCGTACGTGTATCCGGTGGTTCCCAGCGAGTTCTCGAACTGGCGCGATGAACAGCGGGCCTGGCGCGAAACGGCCGTGCTGTTCGACCAGTCGCATCACATGGCGGAGCTGACGGTGCGCGGGCCGGATGCGCTGCGCCTCATGTCCTGGTGCACCATCAACAGTTTCAGGAATTTCGCGCCGGGCAAGGCCAAGCAGATGGTTCCCTGCAGCCACGATGGTTTCGTCATCGGGGACGGGATCCTGTTCTTCATCTCGGAGCAGGAGTTGCTGTTCGTCGGGCGGGCACCGTCGGTCAACTGGATCCAGTTCCATGCCGAATCCGGAGAATTCAAGGTCGATGTGATCCGCGACGATCGCTCGCCTTCGCATCCGCGAGGCAAGGCCGTACACCGGCGCCATTACCGCTTCCAGATCCAGGGCCCGAACGCCAACAAGGTCCTGTCAAGACTGCATGGCGGGCCGCTCCCGGAGATCAGATTCTTCAACTTCGACACCATCCGGATCGCAGGCCGGAACGTGCAGGCGCTGCGTCATGGCATGGCCGGTGAACCGGGGCTGGAGGTCTGGGGACCCTACGAGCAGGGCGAAGAAGTGCGCGAGGCGATCCTCGCGGCCGGAGCGGAATTCGGTCTCGTGCCGGTCGGTTCGCGCGCCTATGCAAGCAACACGCTGGAATCCGGGTGGATTCCCTCTCCGCTGCCTGCTGTGTACACCGGGGAGTCCATGCGCAAGTACCGGGAGTGGCTCCCTGCGGACAGCTACGAAGCGACCGGATCGATCGGCGGGTCGTTCGCGAGTTCGAATATCGAGGACTACTACGTGACGCCCTACGCCCTCGGGTATGGTCCTTTCGTGAAATTCGATCATGAGTTTGCGGGCCGGGCAGCGCTCGAGAAGATGGAAAAGGCGCCTCAGCGGAAAAGGGTGACCTTCGAGTGGAACGGCAAGGATCTGGCCGCCATCTACAGCTCGCTGTTCGATCGCGATGTGCAGAATGGAAAGTTCTTCGACCTGCCCATCGCCAACTACGCTTCGTCGAACTATGACAAGGTGGCCCGCGATGGGAAGACCGTGGGACTCTCGATGTTCGGGGGATACAGCTTCAGTGAGCGCTGTGGACTGTCGCTGGGCATCGTCGATCCGGATGTACAGATTGGCGATGAGCTCACCCTGGTCTGGGGCGAGGAAAATGGCGGGACGAAAAAATCCACCGTCGAGCGCCACCAGCAGATGAACGTGCGCGTGCGCGTCTCGCCGGTCCCGTATTCGACGGATGCCCGGGAGAGCTACCACGCAGGGTGGAGAACCTCGCAGGCCTGAGCGGCCGGATGTCCATGGACGAACCAGGTGCCGGCCGTCATGATCCGGGTTCCTCAGTCTGCACGGGAACTGACATGAGCGATCCTTTCCGCCGCGGGTTTCTCCGGACGATGGTCTTGGGTGGCGCTGCCCTGGGTGGCGGATTGGCCGAGGTGTCGCGCGCCAGGCCGGCTCCAGCCCCGACCCCAGGCGCGCTGCGTTCCATGACCGCGCATGTGAAGCCCATCACCGCCGATGAACGACGGGCGCGGCTCGACAAGCTCCAGTCCCTGATGCGCGAGCGCAAGATCACGGCATTGCTGGTGGAATCGGGTTCATCGCTGGACTATTTCACGGGTGTGAAATGGTGGCGCTCGGAGCGCACCACGGCGGCGTTGCTCCCTGCGCAGGGCCAGACCGTCATCGTCACGCCGTATTTCGAGGAACCCTCGATCCGTGAGACCCTGCAGGTCGGTGCCGATGTGCGTACCTGGAAGGAGGACGAGAGTCCCTTCGACCTGCTCGCCGGGGCGGCGCGCGAACACGGCGAATCGGGCGGTGTGCTGGCCGTCGAGCCGACCACGCGCTTTTTCATCTGGGACAGGGTGGGCAGGGCATTGAACGGCGCGCGTGAACTCGCATCCGGCGAGATGCTGGTCAATGCCTGCCGCATGCACAAGTCGCCCGCCGAGCTCGCATTGATGCAGGCTGCGAACCAGGCAACCCTCGCCGGCATCCGCCATGTCCATGGACGGATCGAGGCAGGCATGAGCGCGTTGGACATCAACACCCTGCTGGTCGATGCATTGACCCGGTTGGGCGTCGAGGCGGATCCGGCCCTGGTACTGCTGAACGAAGCCTCGGCCTTTCCGCACGGTTCCACAAAGCCGCAGGTGGTACGCCCGGGCTCGACCATCCTGATCGACAGCACATCTCAGCTCCATGGGCTCCAGGCGGACATGTCGCGCACCTGGTTCTTCGGCGAGCCCGGCAAGCGCCAGCGCGAACTCTGGAACACGGTGAAGCGGGGCCAGGAGATTGCGCTTCAGACCGCGCGCGTCGGCGTACCGGTGGGTGAGATCGATCGGGCCGTGCGCGGGTACTACGAGGGCCTTTGCTGGAGCAGGGATTACAGGCTGCCGGGCCTGTCACATCGAACCGGTCATGGCATCGGCATGGACGGGCACGAGGCGCCGTATCTGGTGCGCAACGACCGCACCCCGCTCGAGCCGGGCATGTGCTTTTCCGATGAACCGGGGCTCTACGTTCCGGGAGAGTTCGGCGTGCGGCTGGAGGACTGCTGGACCATGACCGAAACGGGTCCGAAGACCTTCACTCCGCTGGCGAAGTCGGTGGAGGAGCCCGTGTGAAGCGCTGATGTGCCAGGCCTTTGCAATGGCCCTTGCGCGTCACCGCGGCGAGTCAGCCCGGCTCCTTGAGCCCGTACTTTTTCTTCAGCCATTCCGGGGGCTCCACGGCCCAACGGGACAGGCGCCAGACGTCGAGTGTTTCCACGGCATCGGGCCAGACACTGGGTTCGTAGGGACGCTCGGCATCGATCTGCCGCATGTCGGAATAAAACTCGACATTGTTGCCGTCCGGATCCTTGAACACGAGGAAGGTGTTCTCGCCGGGTCCGTGCTTGCCGGGTCCGCGGACGACCGGAATTCCCTTCGCCTTGAGAAACTCCACCGCCTGTTCGATTTCGGCGAAGTCCGGGATGTAGTAGGAAAAATGCTCCAGCCCCGGCCCTTGTCCCGCCGGCGCCGCGGCTTCACCCGGAGGGAGCTGTGCCAGCGCCAGGTCATGATGGTCGCTGGCGGCCCGCAGGAAGACCATCCGGTCCCCGATCCGGTCGGAAATCGTGAGTCCGACGATCTCGGTGTAAAAGCGCGTGGAACGCTCGAGGTCCCGGACCTTCAGCACCAGGTGACCCAGACGACGGGGGCGCGGTTTGTTCATGGGGTTGCTCCAGTGTTGCGATGGTCGTCCACGGCGAAGCCGGGTGCGTACAGGTCGCCCGGAGTCACCTTGCCCTTGAGCGGATACCCGGCCGCGATGAATGCGTAGGTCCGCTCCATCTTTCCGGGATCGATGCCGCCGGCGGCATCGGGTGTTCGCATGAGATCCGCCAGTTCATGAATCTGCGCATCCGTGATGCCGGAATCCAGCATCGGGAAGTGCGCCAGCAGCATCTGCCGCGCCTCCACCGGATGGTCGATGGCGTAATGGTAGCCTTGCAGGGTCGCCGCCGCGAACTTGCGCACGAGGCCAGGGTTGTCGTGGATGAGCTTGTCGCTGGTGACGAGGCCGCTGCCGTAGATGTCGAGATTGAATTTCCCGTATTCGAGCCAGTCGAGTGCGAGACCGGCGCGGCGGGCTTCCTTCTGGAACTGGGGCCAGCTGTTGCCGCGCCAGCATTCCGCTGCGTCGATCCGGCCTTCGATCAGCGATGCGACGATGACCGAGGGATTGAGCTGCAGGATCTGCACGGTTTTGGGATCCACGCCATTGCGGCTCAGCCACACCGGCAGCAACGCCTGGACCGGTGAATTCTGACCCCCGCCGACCTTCAGGCCCGCGAGGTCCGCAGGCTGGGTCAGGCGATGCCGCCCGGAAATGAAGCACAGGCCTGCCGGCCAGTGCTGGTTGATCACGCTGATCATGCGGGCGCCGCCGCCGTTGGCGCGATTCAGGGCGACCGCAACCGGATCCCCGTAGCCGAACTCGAACATCCCCTGGTCGATTTCGTTGACGGTGCGGATGCCGCCGAATCCGCGCACCGGCTCCACCTCGATCCCCGCTGCCTTGTAGAAACCCTTGTCGATGGCGGCGATCACGCCGATCTGGCTGCCCTGCGGGAGCCAGGCCATGTTGTATTTCACCCTGCTGGCCGATGTCGAAGAATCCGAGCAGGCGCTCAGGGCCAGGGCTGCCACGAGCACTCCGGCACATGCTGAAAGCCTGCCAGCCGAAGTGGACGTGCTCATGGGCATCGCGGGTGCCTTCAGGATTCCTTGGGCTTCCCGCCGGCGCTCGCGCCGACCCAACCGCGCTGCGAGACATCGATCATCATGCCCTCCGGACCGCTCAGCTTGAACTCCGCATTGTCCTTGTGGGGGTTCGCTCCCAGCCCCTGGGCGATATTGACATCATGTCGCGGGCCGCAGCCCGCAGCTTCGCTGCGCGCGATCGTGGCTTCGATGTCGTCGACTTCGAAGCCGATGTGATGCAGCCCCACGAAGTCGAGATTTCCGCCCGCAGCGGGCGCGTTCTTGAAATTCAGGATCGCCATGTTGATGACACCGTCGGACAGGTAATACCCGCGCGCGTTGCGGCTGTCGATCTTGCCCCGGATCTGCATGTCGAAGACCTTCTCAAAATATCTGGCGGTTCCGTCCGGATCCTTGCTGGCAATGGCGATGTGGCGGAGTCTGGTCATTGATCGTACACCTCATTCGGAAGTCGGTTCCCGGCAAAGCCAGGCTCGCACCCGGCAAACCCGCGGTTCAGGTTCATGGCTGAGTGAAAGTCAGGGCTCCCTGAACACTTGCAGGCGCCAATCGGCATCACTCCTGACAGGATTGCACACATGACCTTCAGGAACCGAAGCAATAGGCGGTCTTTGTATGGCCAAGATATTATAGTGAGTACAAAAATACAAATATGTACACAATAATTCCAGATCTGATAGGATTTACGGAGGGATGTCTCCAATGATCCGCGTGTGCACATAACAGTAAGCGCGCACATTGGAAAGTAATTGCATATGCAATAGCAATATTGTATACAAATAGCTACGTGCCGTGTATCTCAAGGGGAATCAATGCGCGCAATGACTGCTTTCTGTCTGGCCACGGGCCTGCTCGTGGGATCGCCATGGGGCATTGCTGCCGAAGCGGACTCGGGAAGCCCGGCCGCGCAAGGCGTGAACGATGCCGGGAGTGCTGTCCTCGAAGAGGTGGTGGTGACGGCGCGTCACCGCAAGGAGAACCTCCAGTCGGTTCCGGTGACGGTCACGGCCATCAGTGGTGACCAGATCCTCAATGCCCACGTCGACAACTTCCAGGACATCGTGAGCAAGATGCCGGGGTTCCTGATGAATCCCGACAACATCACCCAGCCGAACCTGTTCATGCGCGGCATCGGCACCGACATCCGCACCTCCGCTTCGAACCCGGGCGTTGCGGTGTTCATCGACGATGTGTACCTGTCGCGCCTCGCGGCACTGAACGGCGACCTGTGGGACCTGGAGCGCGTCGAAGTGCTGGAAGGTCCGCAGAGCACCCTGTTCGGCAAGAACGCCGTCGGTGGCCTGGTGAATTTCGTGACCCGCAAGCCCACGCAGACCCCCTATGCAACGGCCGAGCTCACGCTGGGCAACTACAACACACGCATCGCACGAGCCATGGTCAGCGGTCCGCTCAGCAACACGGTGGCGGGAAGCTTTTCGTTCAGCTCCTCCTCACACGATGGCTATGGGAAGAACCTGCTGACGGGTGGCCGGTTCGATCAGGTCGATGCGCAGACGGCCCGCGGCCATCTGCGCTTCACGCCGAACGACGACCTCGACATCATGCTCAGCGCCGATGCGACGCGACGGCGGGGCACGGGGCGCCTCGTGACCTTCAAGTACACCACACGCAACCAGGATTTCATCTCCCCATCACCGCGTGCCGCCAGCGTCGGCGGGCCGGTGTGCAGCGATTTCGTCGGCCAGAAATTCGCCAATGATTTCGGCAGCGGCCCGTTGAACGGACCCCTGAACTGCGCGCCGGCCGACGGCCGGCAGGATGCCGACGACTACGGCACGAGCCTGCGCATCGACTGGAAGAACGCACTGGGCCGTCTGACCTCGCTGTCCGCGTACCGCCATTCGAAAATCCTCTACCAGAACAACGATGCCGGCACCTACATGGACTTCGCGGCCATCGAACCCTTCGTGACGCCGAACGAGAGCATCCCGGACGACTTCTACTATCAGGACAAGGCCGAGAAGGTGAAGCAGTTCTCCCAGGAACTGCGCCTGAGTTCGGACACCGACGGACCCCTGAGCTGGATCGCGGGCCTGTATTTCCTGCACGAGGACATCGACCGCACCGTGTTGGGAAATTTCCTGTTCACCGACATCTTCTGGTACTCGGGAACCTCCCGGGTCATCGGCAACACCGCCGGGAGGAGCTACGGAATCTTCGGCGAAAGCACCTACCGCTGGGACAATGGCGTCGGTGTCACGCTCGGCGCGCGGTTCAGCGATGACAAGAAGGACTGGGACTACCTGCACGACGGGTATCCGCTGACGGGTTCGTACGGACCCGGCATTTCCACCCCGCAAGGGTTCACCGCCACCAGCAGCGGCAAGTGGAATGCGTTCACGCCCAACCTGGTGATCGACTGGAAGCGCAACCCCGACCAGTACTACTACTTCAAGATCGCGCGTGGCTACCAGAGCGGTGGCTTCGGCGCCGAGGACAGCGCCAGTACGCCTGCCGAAGCGACGGCACAGTTCAAGCCCGAGTTCGCGATGAACTATGAGGCCGGTGCGCGCCTGGACCTGCTCGACCGCAAGCTGCGCATCAACCCCACCCTGTACTGGACCAGGTACACGGACTTGCAGATCCAGACCGTCGTGCCGGGATTCATTGCGACCAGCGTGCTGGCCAATGCCGGTGCAGCGCGTGCGCGCGGCGCCGAGTTGCAGGTCGTTGCCGCTCCCGTCAAGGGCCTGCAGGTCTACGGCAACTATTCCTACATGGACTGCAAGATCACGGCATCCACGCCGACCACGGCCGTCGATGGATCCTCGATCGACATCAACGGTTACACCTGCCGGCGCGCTCCGAAGAACTCCTACACGGTGGGTACGCGTGCCGAGTGGGGCATTGGCAATGCCGGTTCGATGTTCGCCCAGCTCGACTATCGCTGGTCGAGCATGTACTACTACGACAATGACAACAACCCGATCTCCAAGGTCGGCAGCGAGTCCCGGCTCGATGCCTCCCTGGGTGTGAATTCCCGCGACGGTCGCTGGCAGCTCAGCGTGTGGGCCAAGAACCTGACCGATGAACTGCTGGTGTCGGGGCGGGCGTTGCTGTACACGCCGGATTGCCGGGACTTTACCTGCCAGTCGCAGTCGGCAACACTGCTCGACAGTTATCAGCCGCCACGGACCTTCGGGGCCACGCTGCGCTGGAACTTCGCGCCGTAATGACCGGGGCCCTGGCCCCAGAGTGGACTCGTGAGACGCCCGGTACTCCTGTATGCCTGCTTCGGTGTGGATACGCAGAGCTGGCTCGCTGCCCTGCGAAGCGATCTGCCCGAAGTGGACATCCGGGAGTATTCACCCGGAGCAGTGCTCGATGACGTCGACTTCGCCTTCGTCTGGAAATATCCGCCGGGACTGTTGCGTGCGCTGAAGAATGTCCGCGCCATCTTCTCGCTGGGCGCGGGCGTTGAGTCGATGCTCGCCGACCCTGATCTTCCGGCGGATGTGCCACTGGTCCGCATGGTCGACCCGGGGCTGGCGGTGGGCATGAACGAGTTCGTGCTCATGCGCGTGCTGCACTACCACCGCCAGATGCCCGAATACGAGCAGGACCAGCGGGCGCATCGCTGGATCCAGCGCGTCCCACCGCTCCCGGAGGACCGGCCGGTCGGCATCCTGGGGCTGGGCGAACTGGGTTCGCTGTGCGCGCGGACACTCGCAGGACTCGGCTTCGATGTGGCCGGCTGGAGCCGCAGCCGCAAGTCGTTCCCCGGCATCACCACTTTTGCCGGGTCACAGGAACTGCGGGATTTCCTCCGGCGCACCGAAATCCTGGTGTGCCTGCTGCCGTTGACGCCTCAGACCGATGGCATCATCAACCGCGAAACGATTTCCATGCTGCCGCGAGGGGCATTCCTGATCAACGCGGCGAGGGGCCGGCACGTCGTGGACGAGGATCTGATCGCGGCACTGGACCCTGGAATCACCGTCGTGCCGCACATCGCGGCCGTCACCCAGGTCAAGACCGCCGCGCGCACGCTGGCCGCCAATGTACGCGCCATGCTGGCCGGCCGGGCGCCGTCGCACCAGGTGGATCGCGCCCGGGGTTATTGACGTGAACTGGCGCATCAAACCGGTCGAGCGGATGCTGGAAAGCAGTACGCGCAGCGGACTTTCGCGCACGCTGGGTCCCTGGCAGCTCATGTTCATGGGCGTGGGCATGATGATCGGCACCGGCATCTTCGTGCTGGTGGCGTATGCCGCGCAGAAGGCCGGGCCCGGCATGATGGTCTCCTTTGTCATCGCCGGGTTTGTCTGCGCGGTGACGGCGCTGTGCTATGCGGAGCTCGCCGCCATGGTGCCGGTGGCTGGCTCCGCCTACACCTATTCCTACGCGGTGTTCGGCGAGGTCATCGCCTGGCTGGTGGGCTGGGCGGCAATCAGCGGCTATGCCATCGCGGCCAGCGCGGTGGCCGTGGGCTGGTCCCACTATTTCACGGGCTTCATACGCAACTTCTTCGATGCGGATCTGCCGGTGCATCTGACCGCGGGCATTTTCGATGGCGGCCTGATCAACATCCCCGCCTGCGTCATCGTGCTGATCATCGCCGGCCTGCTGTACGTGGGCACTCGGGAGAGCGCCCGCGTCAATGCCGCGCTGGTGGCCGTCAAGCTCATCGCATTGTCGGCATTCATATTGCTCACGATTCCGGTCATGAAGAGCGGTAACTTCGTGCCGTTCGCGCCCACCGGCATGGCCGGCATCGGCGGCGCCGCGGCATCGATCTTCTTTGCGTTTGTGGGGTTCGATTCCCTGGCCACCGCGGCCGAGGAAGCGCGCAATCCGCAGCGGGACCTGCCCATCGGCCTGATCGGAAGCCTCCTCCTGTGCACTCTCTTCTATCTGCTGGTGGCTGCCGGGGCCATTGGTGCCGTTGGCGCCCAGCCCATCATCGACCCGGCCACCGGCCACGCGTATCCCACGGGCAGCCTTGCGCTGGCGGCGGCCTGCAATGCTTCGCACCCCGATGCGCTCGCCTGCAGTGGCGAGGCCCTGGCGCATGTGTTGCGGATGATCCACTGGCCGAAAGTCGCGGGCCTTCTGGGTGTGGCCGCTTTCCTCGCACTGCCCTCGGTGATCCTGATGTGCATTTTCGCGCTGACGCGCATCGCTTTCGTCATGTCGCGTGACGGGTTGCTGCCGGGCGCCCTGGCCCGGGTGCATGCCCGGTTCAGGACGCCGCATGTGATGACAATCATCGCCGGGCTGCTCGCATCTGTGGCGGCGGCCCTGTTCCCGGTGGGAGAGCTCGCAGATTTATCCAATGCGGCCACCCTGTTCATGTTCGCCATGGCAGCAGGCGGTGTCATGTGGCTGCGACGCACACAGCCTGTGCGCCGCCGGCCTTTCCGGGCGCCTCTGCTGATCCTGGTGGGACCGCTGGCGGTGGCCGGCTGTATCTATCTCTTCATATCCCTGTCGGCGTTCACCCAGATCATGTTTCTGGTCTGGTGCGTAATCGGCCTGCTGGTGTACCGGATCTACGGGTATTCGCACAGCGAGATGGCGCGCCCCGGCGGGAAACCCGGCGATGCCGAACGCAAGGCCGGAGCCTGATGACCACGGGCGTTTCCACCTTGAATGTCCAGACCGCCGGCGTGTTTCCGGTGGCCGTCACCCCGTTCCAGCCGGATGGACAGGTGGACGAGGGTTCCATCGACAAGCTGGTCGATTTCTACGCACGATGTGGCGTCTCGGGGATGACCATCCTCGGAATTCTGGGCGAAGCGCCCAAGCTGGAATTTGCGGAATCCGTGGCCGTGATCCGCCGGTTCGTGCGGCGGGCGGGCAGACTCCCCGTGATCGCCGGAGTGTCGTCGCCGGGATTTGCCGCCATGCGAGCACTGTCGAACGCGGCGCTGGATGCGGGTGCCGCGGGTGTCATGATCGCACCGCCTGGCACCTTGCGGACGGATGAGCAGATCGTCGGCTATTACCGGCAGGCCATCGAGGCCATCGGCGGCGAGGTGCCGTTCGTATTGCAGGATCATCCGCTGGCCGTCGGGGTGCAGATGAGTCCGCAGGTCATCCGCCGCATCGTGCAGGAACTGCCTTCCTGCGTGATGCTGAAGCACGAGGACTGGCCGGGTCTGGACAAGCTCGTGGCGCTGCGGAACTTCGAGCAGGAAGGATCGATGCGCCGCCTGTCCATCCTGTGCGGCAATGGTGGATTGTTCCTGGACTTCGAGCTTTCGCGCGGCGCCGATGGCGCAATGACGGGCTACGCCTTCCCCGACATGCTGGTGGAGCTGTGCGCGTTGCACAAGGCCGGCAAGCGCGATGCGGCGCAGGACCTGTTCGATCTGCACCTGCCGCTGCTGCGCTATGAACATCAGTCAGGCGTGGGGCTGGCGGTGCGCAAGTACGTGCTGATGCGGCGCGCCGCCATCGCCTGCGATGTGCAACGCAAGCCTGCCAGCCAGTTGAGCGCGGCCACGCGCGCGGAAGTGGATTTCCTGCTGCAGCGGCTTGCGGCGCGGGACTCTCGTTACAGGGTTTGAAGAGGCAAGAGAATGGATCTGGGAATACGTGATCGCACCGCGCTGGTGCTGGGTGGCGGTGGTGGCCTGGGCGCTGCAATTGCCCGGGCTCTGGGCGCCGAGGGCGCGCGCGTGGCACTGGCCGATGTCAACCTCGAGGCGGCACGTGCCGCGGCAGCCACGGTCGGCAAGGAAGGAGTGGCTCATGCCCTGCAGTGGGACCTCGCCGATCTTTCGGTCATCGATGCGCGCGTGTCGGAGGTCGAGAACGTGCTCGGTGCGGTGGACATCCTGGTGAACATCACCGGCGGTCCGCCGCCGACGCCGGCCTCGGGACAGAGCCCGCAGGTATGGCGATCGCATTTCGATTCCATGGTGTGTTCGGTCATCGCGACAACCGATCGCGTGCTGCCCGGCATGCGCACCCGCCGCTGGGGACGAATCCTCACCAGCACCTCCTCCGGCGTCATCGCCCCTATTCCGAACCTGGGGATTTCGAACGCGCTGCGCTCTGCACTGGTGACCTGGTCGAAGACGCTCGCCCGCGAGGTGGGCCGCGAGGGCATCACCTGCAACATCCTGGTTCCTGGACGCATCGCCACGCCCCGCATCAAGGCACTGGACGAGGCCCGCGCGAAGCGCGAGGGACGTGCCGTGGCCGAGGTGAGTGCCGAGAGCATGGCGTCGATTCCCGTGGGACGATATGGCGAGCCTGAGGAGTACGCGGCGGCTGCTGCGTTCCTCGCCAGCGCCCAGGCGTCCTACATCACCGGCATGGTGATGCGCATCGATGGCGGGCTCATCGCATCGGTGTAGGGTCGGGAGGGCGGGCCGCACCGGCACCCGATCCGGTTCTCACCCTTCCGCGTAACGCCGCGCGATCACGGCGCACACCATGAGCTGGATCTGGTGGAAGATCATCAGCGGCAGGATCACGAGGCCCACTGAAGTTGCGGGAAACAGGATGTTGGCCATGGGTACACCGGTGGCCAGCGATTTCTTCGAGCCGCAGAACACCGCCGTGATCTCATCCGCCCGCGTGAAGCGTGCGGCGCGACTGCTCAGCCCGGTGAAGCCCAGCACCATCGCCAGCAGCACGATGCTCAAGACCACCAGGATGGCGATCTGCCGCCAGTCGAGTCCCTGCCATGCTCCCGCCAGCACCGCGGCGCTGAAGGCGGCGTAGACCACCAGCAGGATGGAGCCGCGATCGGTGATGGATACCAGCACCGGATGCCGCAAGGCCCAGGCGCGCAACCAGCGGCTCAGCATTTGTCCTGCGATGAAGGGGAGCAGGAGTTGCTGCACGATGGCCTGGATCTGGGTGGCTGGCGATGCGCTGGCGTGCATGTTCAGCAGGAGCGTCACCAGCACCGGCGTGAGCACGATGCCCAGGAGGTTCGAGGCGGTGGCGGCGCAGATGGCCGCCGGCACATTGCCCCGGGCGATGGAGGTGAAGGCGATCGAGGACTGAACGGTGGAAGGCAGCGCGCACAGGAACAGCACGCCGAACCACAATGACTCGTCGAGGAGTCCTGGAATGACCGCATGCAGCAGCATGCCCAGCAATGGAAACACCAGGAACGTCGAGGCCAGCGTCAGGCTCTGCAGGCGCCAGTTGGTCATGCCGGCGATGATGGCTTCACGCTGCAGCCGCACACCCTGCAGGAAGAACAGCAATCCGATGGCGATGGCCTTCAGCACATCGACCGCGGTCGCGGCCATGCCGCGCGCGGGCACAGCCAAGCCGAGCGCGGCGGCGATGAGCAGCCCGATGATGAACGGATCGATGCGCAGCGTCCGGAGAGTGCCGGACCCGCGGGCCGAAGTGCTCATCGGAGGGTCAGTTCAGGGCCTCGGCGAGCGCCTCGGCCAGCCGGCACAGATCTGCGGCGTTGTTGTAGAGAGGCACGGGCGCTGCGCGGATGATGTCGGGCTCGCGCCAGTCGCAGATCACCCCGGCCGCTTCCATGTGCTCGAAGGCCTTGCGGCCCTGCTGCCGGCCGGCCCGGATGCGCAAGGACAGCTGGCAACCCCGCTGCTGCGGGTCACGGGGCGTGAGGATCTCGACCTTGTCGCTCAGGGTGGCGTCGAGGATCTGTTCGAGGAAACCGGTCAGGCGAAGTGATTTCGCGCGAAGGCGCGGCAACGTGGCACGCTCGAACACCGAGTACGAGGCGAGGAGCGGCGCGAGGCCGAGTACCGGCGGGTTGCTCAGCTGCCAGCCTTCCGCACCCTCCATGGGCTTGAATTGCTGTTCCATCCGGAAGCGCTCGTGCTTGTCGTGACCCCACCAGCCGGCCAGCCGCGGGCGGTCGAAGGCGCGCGCGTGTCGCTGGTGGACGAAGCAGCCTGCGACGGCACCGGGGCCGCCATTGAGATACTTGTAGCTGCACCAGACGGCGAAGTCCGGGTCCCATTCATGCAGCTGGAGTGGCACGTTTCCCACCGCGTGCGCGAGATCGAATCCCACCATGCAGCCGGCGGCGTGGCCCGCGGCCGCGATGGCCGGCAGATCGAAGGCCTGACCCGTCGCGTACTGCACTCCGGAGAACAGCACCAGCGCGATCTGGGGCCCACGGCTGCGGATGACCTCGAGGATGTCCTCCGTGCGCAGCACAGTCTCACCGGCCCGCGGCGCGATCTCGATCAGTGCTTCGGATTCGGACAGCCCATGCCAGCCCAGGTGCGAGGTCACGGCATAACGGTCGGAAGGGAAAGATCCCTTTTCCATCAGGATGCAGAACCGCTTCGGTGTGGGCCTGTAAAAGCTCGCCATCATCAGATGCAGGTTCACGGAAGTGGAATTCATGTGGACGACTTCCGATGGCTCGGCACCGGTCAGTTGCGCACCCACTTCCGTGAGGAACTCGTGGTATTTCACCCAGGGGCGGCGCGCCTCGTGGTGCCCCAGGACCCCCCAGCGACGCCAGTCCGCCATCTCTTCTTCCACGACGCCGGCGGCTGCCTTGGGCTGAAGACCCAGGGAATTGCCCGCGAAGTAGGCGGCAGGCCGGCCCGTGGGTCCGGTCGGCAGGTGGAATTCATCCCGGAAGGCTGACAGTTCGTCCGCCTCGTCCAGGGCGCGCGCTTTCGACAACAGTTCAGAGGGAAGCATGGATGGCCTTGTGCATCTATTGAGAGTGTATTGTATACTTAAAACGCGATATGAATGCAAAACAAGTCGATTAGTGTACGAGGTGACCCATGCCTTATCTTGCGATCGCCGAGGCTAAAGTCTATTACGAAGTCCATGGTGAGGGGCCTGCCGTGGTCCTGGCTCATGGTGTGGGAGGGAACCATGCCGGCTGGTTCCAGCAGGTGGCAGTGCTTGCCCGTTCCTACCAGGTAGTGACCTTCGATCATCGGGGCTTCGGCAATTCCACGGATCCGGAAGGCCATGGGCGCAGCGCCTTCGTCGAAGACCTGCGTGCATTGCTCGATCATCTGCAGATCGGGCGCGCTGCACTCGTGGGCCAGTCCATGGGTGGCGGCACCGTCGCGGGCTTCGCCTGCCGGTACCCGAAGCGCACGGCGGCGCTGGTGCTCGCGGACACCCTGCAGGGCATCGAGGAAACCGAGGGCAATCGCGCCCTGATGGCCCAGGCCCGGGCGGCGAACGAGCCTCTTTCCCAGCTCGAACGGGTGCTGGGCGATGAGTTTCGTGGGCGTGAACCCACAATGAGCCTGCTGTACTCGCAGATCGCCAGCTTCAACGCCACCGACCGGCGCAGTCTGCGGGGCAGTTTCACTCCGCAGGTCAGCGCCGCGGATCTGTCACGCACGCAGGTGCCCATCCTGTTCGTGGTCGGTCAGCATGACCGGCTGTTTCCGCCGGCCGCCGTCCGGGCCCTGCAGCGAGAAGTGGCCGGCTCGTTCCAGGTGGAAATCTCCGGCGCGGGACACTCGGCCTATTTCGAAAGGCCGATCGAGTTCAATGACAGTGTGCTGAGCTTCCTGCAGGCCGTCCGTCATACCGGGCTGCGCCAGCCCGCACTGAGCAATTCGCCCGGATACGTACCCGTCGGTTGCGAAGCCCCTACATCACGCCCATGAGCTCGCCGAGCTGCACCACGTAGCGTCCGAACTCGGGGAGCTGGCGCGTGGTGCGCGGATCCCTCGGTCTTGGCAGGTCGATGCGGATGTCCTCGAGGATGCGACCCGGGCGCGCCGACATGACCAATGCCCGGTCGGACAGGAATATCGCCTCGGCGATGCTGTGCGTGACCAGCACGACGGTCTTGCGCTCCG
Organism: Steroidobacteraceae bacterium; assembly: GCA_044226785.1. Classification (GTDB taxonomy): domain Bacteria; phylum Pseudomonadota; class Gammaproteobacteria; order Steroidobacterales; family Steroidobacteraceae; genus TMP-86. The sequence continues at coordinate 91,722 of JBGAGK010000014.1, forward strand.
CCTGCCAGATGCGCAACAGCTCGACATTCAGGTGATCGCGCGTCAGCGCATCGAGCGCGCCGAAGGGTTCGTCCATGAGCAGTACGCGTGGATTGGCGAGCAGCGCCTGGCCGATGGCGACACGCTGCTTCATGCCGCCGGACAGCTCATGCGGGTAGCGTGAACCGAAGTCCTCGAGCCCGAGCCGCGCGAGCATCGCGGTGGTGCGCGCGGCCACATCGGCCGCCGAACTGCCGCGCGGGTGGGCGGCGCGCAGGTCGACGGCGAGGCGCAGGTTGTTCGCCACCGTGCGCCATGGCAGCAGGTTTGCGGTCTGGAAGACGATGCCCATCCCGTCGGGCGGGCCGTCGATGCGGCGCCCGAACACGCTCGCTTCCTCGGCCTCGAAGGCGGTGAGGCCGGAGATGATGCGCAGCAGGGTGCTCTTGCCGCAGCCCGAAGGCCCGATCAGCGAGACAAATTCGCAGTCACGGATGTCCGTGGAGATGCCATCCAGCGCCAGCACGCCGTCTTCGCCGCCGTAGCGTTTTCTCACGTTGCGCAGCGTGATCGCAGGCTGCATCTGCGACGGGTTCATCGCGACTGCCACCACACGAACCTTCCCAGACCCTCGATGACATAGAACAGGGCGATGGACAGCAGGGTCACCGCACCCAATGCCGCGAATGTCAGCCCGGTGTTGGAGGCGCCGCTGGCCACCATGATCAGGTTCCCAAGGCCCTCATAGGAGCCGATGAACTCGCCGACCACCGCACCGATCACGGCGAGCGGCATGGCGACCTTGCAGCCGTCGATGAAACCCGGCAGGGCGCTCGGGATACGCAGATGCCACAGGGTCTGCCAGGTGCTTGCGCGCAGCGCCGCGAAATGCTCGACCAGGGGCTCGGGCGTGCTGCGATAGCCGCCGAGGGTTGCGATCAGGATGGGAAACAGCGCGAACAGGAGGGTCATCAGCACTTTCGAGGAAAGTCCGTAGCCCAGCCACACGATGACGATGGGCGCCAGACCGATTTTCGGAATGCCCTGCAACGCGATCAACAGCGGATACAGGGTGCGGCGCAGGAAGGGCACGAAGAAGATGGCAGTGGCCGCCACCACGCCCAGTACGGTGGCCAGCACGAAGCCGATCACCACTTCCTTCAGCGTCACCCAGGTGTGTACGGCGAGCGTGGTGCGCGCCACCCAGGCCGAGCGCAGGATCTGGCTCGGTGCCGGCAGCAGGTATCCCTTGACGCCGAAGGCGCGCACGCCGAACTCCCAGACCATGAGCAGCAGCACGAAGAACACCAGCGGGTCGATCACATCCCGGTTGCCGAGCCAGCGAACCATCTTGCGCACAGGTCCTGACGGTGTGTTCATGTCACGGCACTCATCGCACGCTCGATCACGGTCTGGCCTCAGGTTCCGATCTTCAGGGGCGCGGTCATCGAACGCAGGCAGGCGATGACACTGAGCGCGGTGATCCGGCCCGTACCGGGGTGTTCCTCCGTGGGAATGTTTTCGATGGTCATCTGGAAGCGTGCGCTGTCGGCATCCACGTGGATGGTGTGGGTGTTGCGCGTGAGCGCCGGATCGGCCCAGATCTCGAGTTGCGTCCGCGCCGGACCGATGCCCGCCAGACCCAGCGCCGCCGCCACGTTCACGTTGGCCGGAAACTGTCGCGCGCCGTCGAGTGCGCTGCCCCGGAACAGACACAGCGGTTCGGTGAGACGTTCAAGGTCGATGCGCTGCGCACGCACGACCGGCGCTTCAGCCAGCGAGCGTGGTGGCTTGCGGGTGACCATGCGTACGCTGTGGATCTGGCCTTCCGCGGCTGCCCGCATCGCATCCAGGCCCAGCAGTGCTCCGGTGGCCAGGATGATGCGGGCGCCGGTTTTCCTGGCGTGCTCGATCAGGTCCTGACAATCCAGCAGGGCCGCGCCGCTGACGGTGACGAGCGTTCGCCCATGTTTCATCGCAGCTTCTGCAATGGTCCGGAAAGCAGCCGCCGGGGCGCAATCCACCAGCACATCGGACTTGCGGGCCAGATCCTCGGCATCCAGCACAGGGACGGTTCGTCCGGCCGCTGCCGGCTGAAGCGTCGCGAGGAAACCGGCGGCCTTGTCTGCCGACTGACTGCACACACCACACAGCTCCAGTCCCTCGATGCCCTCATGCAGCGCGGATGCCACGCGCCGGCCGATGGTTCCGAGGCCGTAGATGCCCACACGACGGGAGTTCAGCGCGTTCAGGTGCGAACTCCCATGCCGTTCAGGAGGCCGCGGCCGTCCGGCGACCCGCCGGGCCGCGCTCCTGCTCGTCGCGTGTGCGCAGGTAACTCAGGACGCGCAGGTTCGAGGTGGCCACGTGATTGCGCATGGCCTTGTACGCAAGCTCCTCGTCGCCGGCGAGGATGGCATCGAGGACTTCGCGATGCTCGCCCGGTGCAGTCTTGAGACGGCTCCCGAGGGAAAAGACGAATGCCCGGAACGGAAGCAGGCGGCTGCGGAAGTTCTCGGTCAGCTGCTGGGTGCTGCGGTTGTGCGCACCCGAGCACAGGGCCCGGTGGAATTCGTCGTTGAGCTTCCAGTAGGTCGGCTCGTCGGACTGGCTTGCAGCTTCGAGTTGCTGCTGGTAGAGGATCTCGAGGTGCTTGCGCTCCACCGCGGTCATGCGGCGCGCGGCGAAACGCGCGCACAGGGCTTCCAGTTCTTCCAGGGCTTCGAGCATGTCGCTGAGCTGATCGAGGTCCAGGTTGGTGACCGTCGCGCCCCGGTGCGGCCGGTATTCGATGAACCCGCTGCCCGCGAGCTGGCGCAGGGCATCGCGCACCGGCGTGCGGGACACGCCGAATTGCGAAGCAATGGTCTGCTCCTCGATGCGCTGCCCGGGCTTGAGCTGGCCAGCGATGATCTGGTCGATGAGGCCCTCGTAGATGCGTTCGCTGATGGTCGATGCGCTCACGTCCGTATTTCCTTCATCGAACGCCGGCTTGGCGATCGTTCATGCGCCGGAATTGTACACGTGCGCCCATTTCCAATAATGTACACATAGTACTCGTATTGTATTTTAATTAGCAATATAGTGTACGTTCAACGAGCGGAGATCCTTGCCGTGTCCTATGCAATCGCGAGCTTCCGGGGGTCAGATGGCCCTCATCCGGCCCTGGTGCTGGACGGGCAGATCTTCCCCCTCGCCGGTCTCCGGCAACGATGCGCTCCCGGGCCAACCCTCGGACCCGAAGCCAGCGTGGCAGCGATGCTTGGCAACTGGTCTGGTGAAACTGGAGCGCTGGATGCACTCGCGGCGGTGGCTGCTCAACGGCTGGCCGCCGGGACTCTGGACATGACCGGGGTGGATGCGGCGACCCTCGCTGCGCCTTTCAGGCCGGCCCGCATCTTCTGTGCCGCTTCGAACTACATCGAGCATGCGAACGAAATGGGCACCGTGCTGGCCGCGAAGGCCCAGAGCCGCCCGTACATGTTCCTCAAGACCTTCTCGAGCGTCATCGGACCCGAGGAGACCGTGATCATCCCGCCGGAGACGCAGCAGGCCGACTGGGAAGTGGAACTGGCGGCCGTCATCGGCCGGCGAGCCCGGCGGATCAGCCCCGAGCAGGCACTGGATCATGTGGCCGGCTATACGGTGGTCAATGACGTGAGTGCGCGCGATCTGACCCGGCGCACCGACTACCCGTTCAAGCACGACTGGTTCCAGGGCAAGAATCATGACACGTTCTGCCCGCTGGGCCCGTGGATCGTGCCGGCGCGATTCATTCCCGATCCGCAGACACTGAAGCTCCGCCTGAGCGTGAACGACACGCTGATGCAGGACGGGACGACGGCCGACATGATCTGGACCACGGCCGAGCAGATCTCCTACCTGTCGAGCATCGTGACGCTCCAGCCCGGCGATGTCATCGCCACGGGCACGCCCACCGGAGTGGGCATGGGGCGCGGCGTCTATCTTGCGCCGGGCGATGTCATGACCGCCTGGGTCGAGGGCATCGGCACGCTGCGAAATCCGGTGGCGGCGGAGGAGTGAGTCACTGGAGACAGTGCGCCGTTCCCATGTTCGCCCAGTAACTGCAGCACCCGCTGCAGCGTGAAAGCGCCCGCAATGCCAGGCATGCGAAAGCGGCTCAAACCCGAAGGTGCATCTTCAGTCGCACCAACTCTCACTTCAGGTCGTTCTTGATCAGTTCCCCGGCACGCATGATCACCCGCAATTGCTTGCCGCTGGCGGCCAAAAGCTCGATGTCGGCCAGCGGGTCCCCATCGACTACCAGCAGATCCGCCAGCGCGCCGGGCTTGATGCACCCCAGGCGATCCTTCTGCATGAGAATATCGGCGTTGATCGAGGTGGCCTGCCGAAGGATTTCAATGGGCTTGAAGACTTCCTTGCGGATGGTGAATTCACGGCATCGCTGGACGTACGTCGTCCCGAGCAGGTCGGTCCCGAATCCGATCTTGACGCCTGCCTTGCGCATCGATTCCATGCCCACCAACGCCTGCTTGTAGGCAAACTCCGCTTTCTCCTGGCTCTGCGGCGCGAATCCGAGCTGTCGGCCCAGCTCCACCAGCGCGAAAACGATCACCATGGTGGGTACGATGAACGCACCCTGTTGTGCCACGAACCTCGCGGTGTCATCATCGATGAGCGTGCCATGCTCGATGCATCGTACCCCGAACTCCACGCACCGGCGCACGGCGCTCGCCGGGTGGCAGTGTGCCGAAGTGTAGGTCCGGCGTTGGGTCGTTTCCTCGACTATGGCGCGGATCTCATCCTCGCGATATTGATTCATCCAGATCGGGTCGGTAGGCGAAGCAACGCCGCCTGAACCCATGATCTTGATGCAGTGGGCACCACGCCGCAGTTCCTCGCGAACCGCCTTGATGCAGGCATCGACGCCGTCGGCGATCACGCACAGGGTGTTGAAATCCCCGCAGGAGCAATAGCCATGGTTGTGCCGGCTCTCTGACATCTGGCGGAAGTCTCCGTGTCCGCCTGTCATGGAGAGGATTTTTCCGGCATAGAAAAAGCGTGGTGCGCGGATCAGGCGGTCTTCGATGGCGCGCCACAGGCTGAAGTCGCCTCCACCGATGTCGCGCACCGAGGTGAATCCGCAGTCCAGAGCATGGCCCAGCATGCGGGCGGCGTGGGCCGTTCGGTACGGATCTCCGGCTCCGTCAACCTTCTGCACGGCCACATCGGAGGCATAGGCATGAACATGAGCATCAATCAGGCCAGGCATCAGGGTCCGGCCACCGACATCCAGCACGTTCACATCCGGACTCCTGATGGCGCGATCGGAGACTTCCTTGATTTCCCCATCCTGCACCAGCACCTGCATGCCAGTTGCGCAGTCAGCGCTGTATCCGTCGAAAATTCGTGCGTTCTTGAACAATATGGATGTCATGGGTGCAAACCTCACAGCATTAAAATTGCGCGTCCATTCGGTCAGCGGATGCCATCGGCGACGGCGCAGCGGCGAGGGTCGGCGACTGCCGTGTAAAGACCTGAGGACTCGTCGCGCGCGATGACCGAGAAGGATCCCATATGGTAATCATATGAAGGGGTAACGTTGACCCGCACGCCCAGTTTGTACAGATCCTCGACCACCCCGGGACCGAGACGGTCTTCGATCGTGACGCTGCGCGACTCGGTCATGGACAGCATGCGCGGAGCATCCACGCTTGCATACGGATCGAGTTTGAAATCCAGGGCATAGGTCAGGACCTGCGGGACGGTGCAATGCACATTGCCCGGAGAGCCAGCCGACAGCACCGGGCGTCCACCCTTGAGGACCATCGTGTTGCCGATGATGCAGCGCAATTTCGCGTTTTTCACGAGAGTCCCATCCATGGGACTTGTCAGCGCACCGAAGGTCGCATGACTTCCCACCATAGGTACACCGTCGATGACCATGCCTGGGATCCCTGAGCCCTGCAGGGTGTTCATCATCTGCACCCAGTTGCCCTGTGCATCCACCACGGCGAGTTCGCAGGAACCGGATGGCTGATCCTGCTCTGACTTGGCGCGGCGCGGCTTGCCTGCTGTGCCCAGAAATGCGGACATCACATCGCCACCGACCACATCGCCGGCGAGCCTGATGTGTTCGGACAGATCCACCTTCGGTCGTGACTTTCGGATCAATCGCGCGAGGTGTGCATGGTAGGCATCGTCCAGCAACTCGTCCCGCGGGACGTCATAGATGGTGTCGTCCTGGGCGAATTCCCAATGCCGGCTGCCCTGCCGAAGGGCATTTCCCAGCGCCCACCAATGCTCGGCAGATCCCGGTTTGATGTCGCGAATGCCCAGGTGCCTGAGGACTCCCATCACGATCGAAAGGTAGAGTCCCTGCGCCTGCGGCGGCCCGAGGCTGACCACCTCGTACTCGTGATGATCAAAACGCAGCGGCTCGACCCAGCGCGGCGGCGTTTCGGTCATGTGATCTAGAGAGATCTTCCAGCCCATGCCATTCGCCACATTGACGAATTTTTGTCCCCAGGGCCCGGTGGTCATGTAATCCGGTCCCTCGTTCGCCACCCCTTGCAGGGTTCTCGCGAGTCCCTTCGGGATGAAGACATCTCCCACATTGGGAAAGTAACCATTGGGCTGGTAGAAGTCGCGACCCTCGGGAAAATAGGTCACGAATTTTTCCCCGAAGATGTTTACCCCGAATTCGAAGGTCGAGACCGGGTGCCCACGTTCAGCCCAGGCGATGGCATCGTCGCACAGGCGGGCCCAAGGCCGCGTCGCGAAGCGCTCGTGTATGGCCTTGAGACCTGGCATGAAGCCGGGAATGATTGCTGACGGTGGGCCTGCGGAATATGGCCCATTGCCTGCAGGAATCGGCCGAAAGGGCGGCAAACCGGAGGGAAATGTGCCTTGGCTGTCGAGTTGGTGGATGCGTCCGGTCCTGGCCTCATAATAAAGAAAAGTCACCAATCCGGCGTGGTTGGTCATGAACGGCTCGACCGCCGCCTGCACCAGGCAGCCCGCGATGCCGGCATCGGCCGCATTGCCGCCTTCCTTCAGGACCTTGACCATGGTTTCGGTCACGATGGCCGAATCCGTGGTGACGGCGGCCTTGAGGCCTGAAACCGGAGTCTTGGGACCCGGATTGACGACGTAGCGGGACAGATCAGTGTTCACGGCAGTACCTCCAGCCTTGGAAGGACGCAGCGGTCTGCGCGAGCCTCAACGATTCCTTTGACTGAGGGGCCTTCTGCGCCGTGCGTCCTGCTCACGGAATCAGCCTCGCGCAGAGTTGAAACACATGCAATCGCCCGTTGGTGACCGTAGCGCCCCCGGTGCAGAACTCCCCGCTGCACCGTGGAATCTGTATTCGGACAGAAAGCGTTACTGGCTGCTGGGCATCCTGTGGCTCGTGTCCTGTTCCAACTACCTGGACCGGAACGTGATTTCCGTCCTGCTCGAGCCCATCAAGCAGGAATTCAAGGTGTCCGACACCCTGCTGGGCTTGTTGGGGGGGCTTGCCTTTGCATTGTTCTACGCCACCCTGGGTATCCCGGTTGCCCGCTGGGCGGACCGGGGAAATCGGCGCACCATCATCACGGCCGCGCTCACTGTCTGGAGCTGCATGACTGCATTGTGTGGCATGGCACACACGTTCGTTCAACTGCTGCTGGCAAGGGTCGGAGTGGGGGCGGGTGAGGCCGGTGCGATCTCCCCGGCGCAATCCCTGATCGTGGACTACTTTCCCCCCGAACGGCGCGCTACCGCCATCGGCATTTTTACCTCGGCCGCTATGGCGGGATATCTGCTGGGATTCACAGGCGGTGGCTGGCTGGCAAGTACCTACGGCTGGCGGGTGACCTTCCTCTGGGTCGGGTTGCCGGGATTGGTCCTGGCTTTGTTGGTACGGATGTTCCTGGCCGAGCCTCGGATCACTCTTGGCTTTCCTGCGCAAGCGCGGCATGAGCCTTTGTCATCAACGCTGGCGTTGCTGTGGAACAAGCGCAGCTACCGGCTGGGCGTCATGGGCTGCTGCGCTTACTTCTTCATGGCTTACGGGGCCCTGATTTTCATCCCCTCGTTCCTGATCCGCGTTCAGCATCTGGATCTTAAGACCGTCAGCGTGGCCTACGGTGGCGTCAGCGCCATTGCCAGTCTGGCCGGTACCCTGGGCGGCGGCTGGCTCGCCGACCGGCTCGCTCGTCGGGACGTGAGGTGGCTCGCATGGATCCCCGCGATCGCCTGCGCAATCGCGGGCCCCCTTGAAGTCCTGTTCTTCGCCGTTGATGATTTCCGCCTCATTCTGGTCATTGGCTTCGTGAACTCCGCGTTGTTGTCTGGCGGTCTCCCACCGGTGTTCGCGGCGATTCATGCAGTGTGTGGCAGCCTGCGGCGCGCAACCGCGATATCACTGTTGTTCTTTGCCGCCAGCCTGTTTGGAAACGGGTTGGGCCCATTGGTCGCTGGCGCTCTGAGCGATGCCCTGTCTGCACTTTATGGCGCCGACGGCTTGCGATACTCCCTGCAATTGCTCATGAGCGTCCTGATCGTCACGGCGGCGCTGTTCTTCGGCTTTGGCCGGGCGATGCCCTCCGACCTGGAATCATAAGGGATTCAAGACGCGCGAATACCTGCGAGCGCGGTTCCCTTGAGCACCTTGAGTGCCGCAATGATGTATTTCTCGATGGTGCTCACTGAAACACCCATCGTGCTTGCAATATGCGCGTAACTGTCCCCGTCCACGCGACTCTGCAGGAAGGCAAGTCTCGCCCGCGGATTGAGCCTGCTCAGCAAGTCTTCGACCTCCATCACTGTCTCCTCCAGTTCCAGTTGCCGTTCGGGACTCATGCGCTCACACGGCAACTGCAACGAATGAACGTCAACGCTGTGCCGGGCTGCCCGCGTACTGGCACGCCGGGATCGATCACGGATCAGGTTCTGAGCCAGCGTGAACACGAACGCGGCCGGGTCACGAAGCCGCATCGACGATGTGGACTGGGACAATCGCAGGAACACATCCTGTGTCAGATCCTGCGCATCGGCATCGCTCAGCCGATTGCCGCGGAAATAGCGCCGCAACGCCGGAGAGTACTCGGCATGCAGGGCATCGACGAAGTTCATCGCGGCCGGCTTGGGCGTCTGAAAACCAACGACAGGCGTCATCGAACCACCCTCCATACATGTGTGTACATACACTAATGTACGGGCAATGATGATGCCGTTCGTGACTGGTTGTCAACGTCTCTCGACCCGGCCGGGCATATCCCATCCGGGGACGCCATGAGCCTCAATCCCGGGGGTAGAATGCCGCGATGCCAAAGAACAAGACCTCCGGAGCCGCGCGCGACAGTGTCGCTCGACCTGTGCGGCGCACTGCACTCGGCCGTGACGCCTGGATCCAGGCAGCGCGCAACTCACTGATAAAACAGGGAATCGCCAGCGTGCAGGTGGGCAAGCTGGCACGCCAGTTGCGGGCCACGCGGGGCGGGTTCTACTGGTTCTTCGACAGCCGCCAACAGTTGCTGGATGTTCTGTTGGCTGATTGGGCGACCGGCAACACGTCCGCCTGGGATGCCGTGCTGCTGGAGCGCGGACGCAACGGCGTGCGCGAGTTCATGGATCTGGTCGACATGTGGGTGCAGGAGAAGCAGTTCGACCCGCAATGGGATGCGGCGGTTCGCGAATGGGCGCGCACTGTCCCCAAGGTCGCGGCAACCGTAAGGCGTGTCGATGATCATCGGATCGACATCCTCAAGCGGGTGTTCATCGACATGGGATATGACGAGGAACGTGCTTTCATCCGCGCCCGCGTCACCTATTTTCACCAGGTCGGCTACTACACCCTGGGCGTGAAGGAACCGACGCGCCGGAGGCTTGCGCTGCTGCCCCTGTACATCGAGATCCTCGCCGGGACGACGGCGGCCGCCGAATGGATCGCATCCACCCACCCGGACTCGCTCGCCACGACGGCAGAAGAATCCCGTTGAGCACCGCGCGAGTACCCCGGGACTTGCGCTTCTGCCAGCGCACTCAGATGGATTTCATCGCACTTGGTGTGGACAGGTCCGCCTCCGCAGCCGTCACCCGCATCCAGTCCAGTACATGCTCCAGATACGCGCGGTCGACAAGCAGGAATACACAACCCGGTTCGACGCTGAGTGTGGTTACGACCACCTCCCCGATGCGAAGGCTCGCGACCTGACCGCTCTCGACGACTTCCGGCCGGCTGCCGATTCGTAGCAGGAGCGGAGTCACCCATGAACCGGTCAACTCGAGCACCTGGATGCCGCCGCTCTGGTCGACGCAGCAGCCGTCGGGATGTCCCTGGAGCGCAGAATCCAGCGCTTCGATGGTGGCTGGGGTGCGTGACAGCACCAGCGTCGTCGTCGGATTTCGCCAGGCGAGGATCGGTGCCTCGGCATACGGGGATACCGGAACCCGCACCGCTCCTCCCGTAGCGGGCAGCGCCCTTTTGAACCACGCGCCGCAGGCCCGCGCAAATGCGCCGTCGCTGGAGAAATGACGCAACGCCAGCACGTGCCAGGACCGTTCCAGTCGAACACTCAGGCCCGCCACCTCGATGTCCCGATACGGATCGGTGTGGTCATCCATGCAGACGCGCTCCGGCAACATCGAAGAATGGCGTTCTGACCACTGTGGCGTCGATGGACCTGCCCAGGTGATGCACGTGAACGGTCTCGCCAAAGCGCTGAAGGCCGCGGCGAAGCATCGCGAGCGCTACCGGTGCGCCCAGATTCGGACTCCAGTAGCTCGAGGTTACGTGCCCTTCGGTGAGTGCCGGCGGCGGTTCCCGCGCGATGTGTGCGCCGGTGGGCAACCGCGTTCGACCGTCCACCGGCGACAGTCCCACCAGCTGGAAGCGATCCGGGTCGCGCGCGCCCTCGCGCAACAGCGACCGGCGCCCCACGAACTCCACCGTCTTGCGCGAAACCGTCGTGCCCCAGCCCAGATCCTGCGGCTGCGTCGTGCCGTCCGTATCCGTGCCGACGTGCAGATAACCTTTCTCCACCCGCATGATTTCCAGGGCCTCGATGCCATAAGGAGCCAGGTTGAATCGCTCACCCTGTTGCCACACACGCGCCAGGAGCTCGCCGGTCGACTCCACCGGAACGTTTATCTCGTACCCCAGCTCACCGGAAAAACTGGCCCTCAGCACACGCAGGTCGAGGCCCTGCCAGTTCACCGGAGTCATGGTCATGTGCTTCATCTGCGACGGCGCGAGGCGTGCATCGAATCCCATGCTGCCCAGCAGGTCCCAGGCACGTGGTCCTGCGACCGTCACGTTGCCCCAGCGTGAGGTCACCGGTGTGATCAGCACCTGCAAATGCGGAAACTCGCATTGCAACCATTCCTCGAAGGCCGCGGCCGTATGTTCCGCACCCGAGCTCGTGGTGTTGATCCAGAAGTGCGACTCTTCCAGCCGCGCAACGATGCCGTCGTCCACCACGATGCCATTCTCGTTGAGGATGAGGCCATATCGCGCCTGGCCGCACGCCAGGGTCGACATCGTTCCCAGGTACATGAAATCCAGAAACTTCGCGGCGTCACGTCCGAATATCTCGATCTTGCCGAGCGGGGAACCATCGAACACGCCCACATGCTGGCGCGTATGTTCGGCCTCGCGCTGTGCGGAGGCGTGCAGGTCCTCGCCGGTCCTCGGGTACGCCGCCGGCCGCCGCCAGGAACCGAAATCCTCCCACAGCGCTCCATGCTCGTTGTGCCACTGCCAGGCCGGCAGGCGTTTCCGCGGCCGGTAGAGATCTCCCGTGCGGCGGCCAACCAGAAGCCCCAGTGTCACCGGCGTGAACGGCGGGCGAAAGCGTGTGGTCCCGACGGCCGGCGGCGCCCGCTCGGTCAGCGCCCCCATGCGCACGAGCGCGTTCACGTTGCTGGTCTTGCCCTGGTCTGTGCCCATGCCCGTGGTGGTGTAGCGCTTCAGGTGCTCCACCGACCGGTAGTTCTCACGGGCCGCCAACGCCACGTCGCTCGCGGCCACGTCGTTCTGCAGATCGACGAACTGCTTTCCGCGCACACCCTGGACATGGGTATCGGCGAGACAGCGGCCGGCCCCGCCCACCGGCGCTGCCGGCGGCGAGAATCCGCGCGCCACGGCCGATCCGGTCGCGGCCGCGTGTTCCCGCGCCGCGAGCGCGTCGAACACGCCTGCCGCTGCCCCCACGCTGTGCAGCCCGGTTGGCGCCCCATCGGGCACGAACATCGCGGAGTCAGTCATCCAGCGCAGTCTGCCGCCCGCCTGTGAATGCAGGTGGACGGCAGGAGTGAACCCGCCTGCACTTGCGATGAGGTCGCAATCGACATGCCGCCTTTCGGAACCGACCATGACCGTGGCGCCAACTATGGAACGCGTGCCTCGCACCGCAACGATGCGCGCCTCGTGCCAGACGGGCATACCCTCGGCAACTCCGCGGCTCCACCCGGCCGGGCGTGCATCCGCGATGGCGGCCACTTCGATCCCTGCCTCCCGCAGGTCACGTGCCGCGCGGTACGCGGAATCGCTGTTGGCGGCGATCAGCACGCGGCGGCCGCAGGCCACTGCATGGCGTTTCGCAAAGGACACGATTGCTTCGGCCAGCATGACACCCGGACGATCATTGTCCGGAAACAGCAGCGGCCGCTCGAACGCGCCGCAGGCATTGATCAGTCCACGGGTGCGGATTTTCCACAGGCGCTCGCGCAACCGGTCATCGAGTCTCGAACGATCCGGCAACCGCTCGGCAGCACACAGAAGATTGTGGTCGTAGACGCCGAACGCCTGCGTGCGCGCCAGCACGCGCACGCCTGCCTGCTTCAGCATCCCGAGAGACGGGCCCTCGATGCCGTCAGGCTCCAGCCGTCGTAGCGGACCTGCAGCCACCAGCAAGGTCCCGGCGCCGGCCTGCGCCGCGGCCCATGCAGCCGCGCGGCCCGCGGGTCCGGCACCCACGACGACCACATCGGTCGCGACGGACACCTCTTCGTAGTGATCCGGATCCGGCACACCGGACAATCGGCCTATCCCCGCCATGCGCCTGATGCGAGGCTCGTAGAGATGCCAGTTCGGCCACTTGAATGTCTTGTAGTAGAAGCCCGCCGGCATCACGCGGGAGAGCAGTCCGTTGATCGCGGCGATGTCGAAGCCGACACTGGGCCAACAATTGACGCTCGAGGCCTGCAGACCCTGCTCAAGATCCACCAGCGTTGCGCGCTGATTGGGTGTGCGCCGCGCACCGTGCCCGACATCGACCAGGGCATTGGGCTCTTCGACTCCGCTGCTGAAGATGCCGCGCGGCCGGTGCAGCTTGAAGCTGCGTCCGACCAGCTTCACGCCGCTGGCGAGCAGGGCCGAGGCCAGCGTATCGCCGTGAAACCCCGAATAGGTCCGGGCATTGAACTGGAAGGTGAGGGGCCGGGCCCGATCGAGTTCGAGGCCCGCCGGCGCGGCGAGTCGAAAGCCGCTCATGAGCGCTCCGGCGCAACAGGTTCCGGTGGCGGCTCGCCCATCCGGTACACCGCCAGGATGGCGTGCGAAACCGTATCGCGCGCCAGGTTGAACCATTGACCACAACCAAAGGTGTGGCACCAGCGCTCAAGATGCACGCCCTTCGGATTGTTACGAAAGAACAGGTACTCGCCCCACTGCGCATCGGAGACTCCGCTCCCCGGCCGCGTGATATGCGATTCGCCCCCACACCGGAACTCCGGCTCGTCTCGGGCACCGCACCACGGGCAATCGATGGACATCATGTGCGTGCACTCCTCAATGGGCGATTCCCGATCCGGCAGCCTCGTCGATCAACCGGCCGCTGTGAAAGCGCTCGAGTTGAAAGGCCTCGACGAGTTCGTGAGCGCGACCGGTGGCGAGCACGTGGGCCAGCGTCCAGCCGCCCACTGGAATGGCCTTGAAGCCACCGGTCCCCCAGCCGCAGTTGATGTACAGATTGGGCACGGGTGTTGCCCCGATGATCGGACTGGAGTCATGGACCACATCGACGATGCCGGCCCACTGGCGCAGCAGCTGCAGCCTGCTGAAGGACGGGAAGATCGCAAGCGCTGCCGCCAGGATCGTCTGCGTGACCGCGAAACTCCCTCGTTGCGCATACGAAGGCCACAGGTCCAGTCCCGCCCCGATCACCATCTCGCCCTTGTCCGACTGGCTGACGTAGGCACCCGTCCCGGGTGACAGCACGACGGTATCGAGGACCGGCTTCACCGGCTCGCTGACCATGGCCTGCAGGGCATAGCTGGTCACGGGCAGCCGGAAGCCTGCGAGCCGCGCCAGTACCGAGCTGTGACCCGCGGCCGCGATGCCCACGCGATCAGCGCGGATGTCTCCCCGCGTGGTCGACACTCCGGTCACGGCATCGCCGTGCCGGAGAAACCCGCTGACTTCACAGTTCTGGATGATGTCGACACCCAGCGCGGAGGCGGCACGCGCATAGCCCCAGGCCACCGCATCGTGGCGCGCGCAGCCGGCGCGCCGCTGCAGAAAGCCACCCAATATCGGCAGGCGTGCGGCGGCAGACATGTCCACCAGGGGTGCCAGCTCGGCAACCTGTTCGCGCGTGATGGGTTCCGCATCCACGCCGTTCATGCGCATCGCGTTGGCCCAACGCGCGATCGCATCCAGATCATGGCGGCTGTGCGCCAGAAGAACCATGCCACGCTGGCTCAGCATGATGTTGAAATTCAGCTCTTTCGACAGCCCCTCGTACAGCTTCAGGGAAAAATCATAGAGACGCGCGCTCTCCGGATACAGGTAGTTCGAGCGGACCACGGTGGTGTTGCGACCCGTGTTGCCGCCGCCGATCCAGCCCTTCTCGATGACCGCCACGTTCGTGATGCCGTGGTTCTTCGCCAGGTAATAGGCGGTGGCGAGCCCATGGCCGCCGCCGCCGACGATGACCACATCGTAGGCGGGCCGCGGGTCCGCGTCCTGCCAGGCCTTGGGCCAATGCCGATGCCCGGCCAGGGAATGGCGCAGCAGCGACCAGGCGGAGTAGCGCCGGTTCATGTCGATCGGGTTCCCATCATCGTCCCAAGGACGCGCCGGCAACCGGCGTCCTCAACGGCCGGGCGGGCGCGGCAGATGGTTTCGCTGGCGGCCGGCACGCCACCCTTTGAGGGATATTCGCGCCTCCGCGTCCTGACATGCATCGCTCACTACAGGGCCGCAAGGGGTTTGGCTCAGCGCTGTACCGTCAACAGCAAGGGGATCATCGATGTTGCGTCTCAATTCCAGACATGTCATCCGCCGCTCAATGGCCGTCGTCGTTGCAATGGCTGCAGCCTGGACCCCGCTGGTATCGAGCCTTGCGGCCGAACCCGCAGCCTTGGGCGAGATCATCGTGACGGCACGCAAGAGGGCCGAGACGCTGCAGGACGTTCCCCTGGCAGTGAGCGCCATCGACGGAAAGACCATCGAGGAGCTGGGGATCCAGAATATCACCGATACCTACAGCCGGATCCCGAATCTGTATTTCACCAACGCCGGAGGCGCCAGCCCCAACTCGGATTATGACTATCTCGTCATACGCGGTGTGGGTTTCAACGGAGGACTTGAACCTGCCGTCGGCGTCTTCATCGATGGCATGTACCAGCCGCAGGTCGGTTTCGATACAGCGTTTCTCGATCTCGAACGTGTGGAAGTGCTGCGTGGCCCGCAGGGTACGCTGTTCGGCCGCAATACCCAGGCGGGAGCCATCAACATCGTTACTCGCAAGCCTGGCAAGGATCCGCAAGGCCGCGTGGAACTCGAGGCGGGAAAATTCGACACCTTTCGTGCATTGGCAAGTTACTCGGGTCCGATCACCGACACCCTGTCGGGAGGACTTTCGATGCAGTACTCCTACACGAACGGATACGTGAAGAATACGGTGCTGAATCTCAATCAGGCATTTTCCCGCCAGTGGGTGGGTCGCGGCACCCTTGTCTGGGCTCCAACCGACCGGTTCACCGGAACGTTGATCATCGACGGGGTCAACAAGGACATGCGCGAACCGGGATTCGGTGCGCCAATAACCTGTCACTGCTACGACACGGTGCAGGATCAGATCGGACCAATGGGCTACAAAAATTCCAACGGGCAGCAGCTCAATATCGAGTACAAGCTTTCCGATTCCATCACGCTCACCTCGATCTCCGGACGCCGTCAGGTCAAATCGCAATCAAGCTATGACTGGGACGCCCACGTCTCCGATCTGACACCCATGACGTTGTCGGCGGTGACGGAGACGAACTCGCCGCCCATCGTTCCCATCGATGTGGCACCACAGCCGATCACCGTTGCCGGTGCGATCCAGATACAGCCGATGAGTCAGACGTTCGGCAGTCAGGAGTTGCGGCTGTCCGGGACCGGCAATACATTGGATTGGCTTGCCGGAGCTTACTGGTTCAAGCAGGATATGTTGCAGCCTCGCGCCGTGGATATCGGACCCGGCGTCCCCTTCCTGCCGCTGTACATCCGGGAGCGTTTCACGGAGTCCCGTCACGGGTACGCCGGCTTTGGGCAGGTGACATGGCGACCGCTCGATCATTTTGAATTTACCGTCGGCACCCGTTACTCGAACGAGAAGGCCCGAACCGGCGGAGAGCGGGTCATCAACATTGCCGATATCGCCATTCGTGCATTTCTCAAGGACGACCAGAAGGATGCAAGCAACGTTTCCTCGATGGCTTCGGTGTCGTGGAAGCCGACCTCGACACTGCGGGTGTACGCGACCTTTGCACAGGGATGGAAGGCGGGCGGCGTCAATCGGTATCCAAGCCGCGCCAATGCCGTGCTTCCCTATGCGGATGAAAAGTCGAACAACTACGATCTCGGGCTCAAGGCACGCTGGCTGGACGGCCGCATTGTGACAGACCTGTCGCTGTTCTACATCGACATCAGAAAGCAGCAAGTCCTGAATGTCGTGCCGGATCCGAACGGATTGACGCCCATCACTGTCATCGACAATGCCGGCAAGAGTTCGAGTCGCGGTCTGGAAGCTGAAATCGCCGCGAAACTGACGGATGCGGTGACCCTGACCGTCGACTACGGATATACCGACGGGAAATTCGACCAGTTCCTGCAGATCGCCGATCTTGCAGCCTGCAACCCGGCGGCGCCCGACGGCGTCGCCTGCAGGCAACGCAGGGGCGACCGGTTCTGGTTCGTCCCCCAACATACCGGCAACGTTGCGTTGGATTGGAGATTGCCTCTGGCCGGCCGCGACGTGACGCTGAGCGCCAATTGGCGATACGTTGGCGACTACGACATCCCGGATGGCAATCTCAACGCGCGGCTAGGGGGCGAACTCCACAACAAGTCATATGACCGGCTGGACCTGCGCGCCCGGTATGACTTTGGGCAGGGCTGGGAAGCCGCTGCCTACGTACGTAACGTTCTCGACAGCCTTGATTACACACTGCTCGGTCGCGATGCCTTTGCGCCTTCGCCTACGCCGACACCCGCCGACACTTACGGGGTCCCGCTTGAACCACGCACTTTCGGGGTGGTGGTGACCAGGCGTTTTTGATGGTAGCGCGACCACGTCGATCTGATCGAGCATCACACGCCTGACGTACCAGGCGCTCTTGGAGGCGACGGAGAAGGAACTTCAGAAGGTGCGCACCCGCATCGAGAACGGCTCGCTCCTCGGCCGTGACAAAATCGGGGTCGGGTCGGCAAGGTCCTCAACAGGTTCAAAGTCGGCAAGCACTTTGCGCTCAGCATCGAGGAGCTCAGCATCGAGGAGAGCGGGTTCGAGTTCAAGCGGCTGGAACCAGAAATCGCCGCCGAAGCCGCGCTCGATGGGCTCTACGTCATCCGCACCAGTGTTCCGAAGAAGCAGATAACATCGGCCGAGGCGGTGCGCAGCTACGAAGCGCTCGCCGAAGTCGAGCGGGCGTTCCGCTCGATGAAAACCATCGATTTGCACATCCGTCCGATCCACCATCGCCTGGAGGGCCGGGTCCGCGCACATCTTCCTGTGCATGCTCGCCTACTATGTCGAGTGGCACATGCGCGAGGCGTGGCGGGAGTTGATGTTTGCCGACGAGGATCTGGAGCGCATAAAGCATCGCGATCCGATCGCCGCCGCCAACAGATCTGAGGCCGCGCTCGATATAGTCGCAACTTGCAAACTCAAAGACGGTTCACCCGTGCACAGCTTTCGCACGCTGCTCGAAGAATTGTCCACCATCGTGCGTAACACCTGCCAGACACGCAATGACTACTTGTGCCCGGTGCTGCAGGCTCCGCAGATGTTTCAAGGGTTATCCTCAAAATGGAATCGTGCAAATAACAGCGATTTGGTCGCACCAACTTTTTGCCGACATACTGAGACCTCTGGCACGGAAGTCTTGAACCGAGACTGTAAGCTGAAGTGTGGGTTGAAACCGTCATTCCAAAAGGAGGCTAAGGTGAGCAGGGCATCGATGTGGTTGACAACATGCGTTGCGCTAATGCTGGTCACGGCGTGTTCCGCGCCTAATCTCTTAGTGTATTCAAGCGGGTTTAGCTTTGGGAATTACGACTATGTTGTGATCTCAAAGCCAGATGGCAGAGACACGAGCACATCCCTGTATGGTATGGACGTTGAATTTTCAAATCTAATGAGCCGCTTCAACATGAAGGTGATCGGAGACAAGGAATACGAACAGCTTCCACTCAACGCAAAGAAGCGCACTCTGAACGCGCGGATGGCGATAAGTGCGAGCAATAATCGGATTTTGCTTTCTGTGTCGTTCGACGACGCCGTTTCGGGCAGAACCGGTGCGAGCATCAGCAGTTTCACAAAGGGTAAGCTCTTCAAGACGGACGCTCGCGAAAAGGCGTTCGAAGTAGCCTCTGAAACAATCATCAAGGCGTTGGAAAGGGATAAGGGGCTCGAGATCAGCCAAGACACGGTCGCTTCAAAGTAGGGGCCGGTCCGGCGCCGCCGCGTAACCGAAGACTTCGCCGCGTAGTTACCGGGTACGTTGCAACAGCCGTCAGCCGCCAAGCCTGAGGTAGCCTCATGAGTTCGCCGGCGAATGCCGCGATATCTTTCCGGGCTTTGATACATCGATCAACGGCGCAGGCGAGCAGAAGCTTCCCGATGCCTTGGCCGTGCAGGTCCATGCGTGTCGCCAATCGCCCCGGACGAAAGCACGGCACCGGGTAGATGCCCGAAAACGTTACTCGATATTCTGCACCTGCTCGCGCCGGGTGCTTGTAGTGTGTTGATTCATATCAGTCCCAAGTAGCAGATCAGTCTAGCTACAGGTGTGAAAGTCCGCCTTCGGCGCCCGGGCCCTTTGAGTAAAAATACTCAACGCCTTGAGCAAATCAAAAACCTGGCTTCGGACCGAGACAGGCGCGTCACAAGACCGCCCACCACGGACACGCGAGTATGCCCGGCCTGATGACTCTGATTTGAGGATCGCAACTCACCAAGACAGCCCGCGGCGTATTCGCGTGACGTTCGCGGAAAGTGACCAGGTGCCGCGCTTCATCCGCACCCACCCCGTTGCTCGCTTTGACCTCGACCGGTAGCAGCTGCGCGTTTTCCTCCAGGATAAAGTCAACCTCCTGCCCCGAGCTCAGTCGCCAGTGGTGGAGATCACGAGTCGGCGCGCCATCGCGCCAGACGAGCAGGTCGCCGGCAATCAGGGTCTCCAGATGGAAGCCTGTCGGCGCAGTCTCGCGCGAAGCCGCCAGGGCGAGCGCAGCGTCGACGCTGTACAGCTTCGGCGACTTGATCACGCGCTGGCCGGAATTCCTGGAGTACGGCGGGATGAGCTCGATGAGGTAGCTGCGCTGGAGCGCCTGAAGCCATCGGCGGATGGTGGTGATCGGCGTGCCCAGGTCGTTCGACAGGCCCGACACGTTGAGCTGCCGCCCCGTTCGCGCGGCTGTCAATCTAACGAAGGCTTCCAGCCTCGGTGCGGACTCGACTTCGAGGATCTCCAGAATGTCGCGACGCGAGAAGATTTCCACGTAATCGTCGAGAACGCGCAGACGCTGATCGGCTGGGGCAGCCACTGCTCGAGGGAACCCTCCGGTCTTTGCGACGGATTGCCAATCCAGCGGCCCGCTGGAGGCGGCACGTCGTTCAAGTTCGGCAATGACCGCCGCTTCGTCTGACCCGAACAGGAAACTCCATCCCCGGTGCTCCTCGTCGAATCGCAGTTCGCTCAACGTGAGTGGCCGAAGCGTGCGGTAGGTCGCGCGCCCGACCAGCGAGTCGCTCACCGACTGTCCGACTTTGGGTTGGTTTGACCCGCTGAGCAGGTATTGGCCGCTACGTCCGTCGCGATCGACAACAGCCTTGATGGCCAGCATCAGGTCGGGCGCCCGCTGCACCTCGTCGATGAATGCCCCATGGTCTCCGAGGTCCGCCAGGAACCCTTCCGGGTCGGCGATGGCCTGCTCGCGAACATCGCGTTCGTCGAGCGTTCGCCTCGCGAATCCCTGCGCTTCGGCGATTTCCTGGCAGAGGGTGCTCTTGCCGACCTGCCGCGCCCCCATCACCGCAACCACCGGGTACATGCGCAGGTCGGCGCCCAGCTGGGGCTGGATGACCCGCGGGTAGTGCGTGTTTGCGTCGATCATGTTAATACGTTATATTTACATATGACGGTCAATATACCGTAGGAATATTGTCATGGCAAATGGATACTCGGCGGACGATCTGCAGGGGTTTCTCGACCACGCCGGTGACAAGGGACTCATGCCCGCAGCCACCGCCCAGGCTCTGGCCGTTGCGACGAGAAACGTCCTCGCCATCCTGTCTGACACGGAGAAAGCCGACCTGAGCCAGCTGGACCTCGATGCAGCCATCAAGCGCTTCACGAACAAGCGCGCCAAGGACGTCAATCCCACGTCGCTGAAAGAGTACGGCCGCCGAGTTCGGCGAGCGGTCGAGTTGTTCCTCACCTGGCGCGAGGATCCCGCGAATTTCACGATCAAGACTCGTACTACAAGCGCGCCCCGCAAGAGGGACAAGGGCTCTGCAAACAACGAGCCTGTGGCGAGGGACGCCGCAGACCAATCCGCGGAGGAAGTGGCGGGAACCTACCGCTCCTCCGTTCCGGTTCGGCCGGGCCTCGTCGTGACGCTCGTTAACATTCCGAATGACCTGACCAGCGCGGAGGCGGAGCGGATCGCCGGCTTCGTCAGGATGCTGGCGCTGGATCGATAGGCGGGCTCGGTGTGCCGGTGCGCTACGTCAGCGCCGACGCGCATCAGGCCAATGCCGCGGCCGGTCGCCCATTGGCTGGGAGACTGACTGCACACGCCTTGCCCTGATCCCCCGGCGGCTGCCGGGCCTATCGTACCCCATGTCTGGCGCTGCTCGAACGATCCCTCGGCTGCTCGCTCCCCGCCTGAACGCGGCGCTGCGCGATTCGCCGGCCGTTCTGCTTCACGGTCCCCGGCAAAGTGGCAAGACGACCTTGGCTCGCACCGTCGGCGAGGCCCGTGGGTACCACTACGTCTCGTTCGACAACGATGCGATTCTGGGTGCCGCGAAGGCCGACCCCGTGGGTTTTGTCGCGAGGCTGCCCGCCAAGTCCATCCTGGACGAGGCTCAGCGCATCCCCGAGATTTTCTCCTCACTCAAGGCAGAGATCGACCGTCGCCGGATCCCGGGCCGCTTCATTCTCACGGGGTCGGCCAACGTCCTGCTCGTGCCACGGCTGGCGGATTCGCTCGCCGGACGCATGGAAATTCTCCGGCTCCATCCGCTCGCGCAATCGGAGATTGCAGGTACCCGACCGCAGTTCATTGATCGTCTGCTCCGCGGGCAGTTCAAGACTGCCTTGCACACGAGGCTTGGGGGCGAACTGGCGAAACTCATGGTCGCCGGTGGCTACCCCGCCGCGTTGGCCCGACGTGCGGCAGCACGTCGTCGCGCATGGTACCGGGACTACGTGGACACGCAAATCCAGCGCGACGTGCGCGACCTGAGCCGTCTGCGATCCCTCGACACCCTGCCGAAGCTGATCGGGCTCGTTGCGGCATATACCGCGCGCCTCATCAACATTGCGGATCTGGCGGCGCCCTTCGAGCTGTCGCGCCCGACGATCCACGAGCACATCACGCTGCTCGAGCGTGTCTTCCTCGTGGATCAGTTGCCATCGTGGCACAGCAATCACATGAGCCGCCTGGTCAAGCGTTCCAAGCTGCACATCGGCGACACGGGAGTCGCCTGTGCCTTGCTGGGGCTCGATGCGGCACGCCTGGACGCCGACAGGTCCACGTTCGGGCCGATGCTCGAAACCTTCGTGCTGCAGGAGTTGAAGCGACAGGCCAGTGGGCGGCAGGACCCCCTGGCATTTCATCACTTTCGGGATCGGGACGACTTCGAGGTCGACATTGTTCTGGAGGAAGGTGGAGCCCGGTTGGCCGGCGTCGAAGTGAAGGCGGCTGCTTCGGTGAACGAGGCTGATCTGCGCGGACTGCGCAAGTTGCGCGCCGCTGCCGGAAAGCGCTTCGTTGCCGGCGTCGTGCTCTATGACGGTGAGGCAACGATATCGTTTGGTGATGGCCTGTTCGCGGTCCCGATACGGACACTCTGGGAAGCAACATGACAATTGAGTCCAAAGGCGGTGACCTATTCATCGTCGACAACAGTGTCTCAGGCTGGACTGCACTCCGTTACCTGGAGGAATGGTCTGGCATCGCCAAAGCGTTCGACATAGCCACCGGTTAATTCGAGATCGGCTCGCGACTCGCGCTGGATGCGAAGTGGCAGCCCCTGGAGAAGATCAGAATTCTGATGGGCGCCGAAATGACGCTTCGAACACGCAAGGCATTGCTTGAAGCAGTCCGGTCGCAGGCCATCGCGGTACTGGATGGAAGCCTCGAGGCATGGTGAGAATTCCGCCCCCTTGCTCGTCGAATCCCAGCTACGATCCAGCTACAAGACCCACTCAGCCGGGATTGGGCGCTTCCTGAACCTGTTCGATGTTTTGCACCTGCTTGCGCGGGGTGCATGTAGTGTGTTGATTCATATCAGTTCCAGGTAGCTTCGGGTCAGTCTAGCTACATCTCCAGCTACACGGCTCCGTCCGCACGCAGGCAGCACTTCTTGTACTTCTTGCCGCTGCCGCAGGGGCATGGATCGTTGCGTCCAATCTTCGGTGCGCCGCGCGGCTTCCTCAGCCCAGCGAGTCTGCCGGGATTCGATCTGGGCGGGCGAGTAGAACATCCACGGATCATCGAATCGCAGCCAGCCCGGCTTATCGCCGCCCGCATAGGCATTCTCAACGTCGCCTTGATCAAACAGACCGAATTTTCCTTTCTGTTTGGCAGCCAGGTCATCCAGCAGGGTGCGGTGGGAGGCGCGCGGAAAATCCAGCAGCAGGTTGGCGATCAATGCGCTCTCTTCGGGATCATTCGACCCTACTGCAATCCATTCCGCTACACACGCGAGGCAGGCATCCAGTTCCTCGGGTCCGCGCCGCGATGCCGCCGCGAGCAGCACCTCGAAGACGTGCCCACGAAACCAGGGCTGCGCATGATCGGCCCAGGCGAGAGCCTCGACCTCCGGAAGAACCTGCTCGGGCTTGTTGCGGAACAGCGCAGGCCAGTATCCGGCCAGCCAATCCGCGAGATTTTCGTCCTCGTCGGCTGCGAGGCGACGCATCAGGTGCACCAGTAGCTGGCCTGCCGCTGCGTCGCCCATCAGGCCGAGAATGAAAGCCGCGTGCAGTCGCAGCCACCAATGGCCGTCGCTGGCGCAGGCGCCCCAGTCCGCGGCGGGACCGACCACACGATCCAGCCCGTCGATCATCGCGGCACCGCCACGCGCGCACTCCTCGATGACGTGGAGCGGAACACGGTCCTCGTCGCGAATGAGCGATGCGATGAGTTCGTCCACGTCCATCACTCACCCAATCGCAGGTCGAGCGTCATGGGCACGGCGGCGCACGAAGCGCTCCTCAAGCACGGCGGACTTTCCGCCGTGCTTGAGGAGCGCTTGCGAGAGGTGCGCGTGCGGATCGAATGGCCCGCGCCACGATTTTCTTGTCGTCGGCATCCAGCTTGAGATCGAAACGGGTGGTTGAGGAACGCATGGGACCGTTTCCAGAGAGAACGGCAATTTACCGTATCAGGGTGATCTGAGAAATCCGGTCTGTCCGGATGCAGGGATGAGTCGCTGCGAGGCAGGGCGGTTCCCCCGGCGGTCCTTGAACAGGCTATTCCCCGCGCGGAATCTCTTCGGCCTGCAGGTCCCGGCGCTTGTGAATGACCGCGAGAATTTCGACATGAGCCGGTGAGGCTTCACTGCGAATCTCGTAGAGGATGCGCCAGGAGTATTCAGGCAGTTCGCGCACGGTATCCAGATTCAATTCAGGTACGACTCGTCCCCTTCTTGGCGCCTCGTCCAGCCCTTCCGTGCGGGACACCAGCGCCTCTGCGACGCGCCTGGCGTAAAAGCGCGAATCACGTGCGATGTAGTCAAAGATCTCGCGCAGCTGCGTTCGTGCGTGGCGCGTCCACTTCACCATGCCTGCATTTCTTGGCGAAGATCCTGGTGAGTGATGCTGTCGCCGTTCTCGGCGTCACGCTGGCCCCGACGGATGTTCTCCAGCACGTACAGCCGGTACATGATCTGGTCCATGTCGGCGTTGTCGGGCAGGCGGGTAATGGCGTCCAAGGCTTCCTGTTTCGGGGTGGCTGCAACGCTCATGGCGGGACCTCTGGTGGCGGACAGGGCTATGGTACACCCGCGAGGGATGATCCCACTTTGCCCGTTTACTCAGTGCGATGAGTAAATCTACTCAATGACGGCGCCTGCGGCGATCACGGCTTTCATTCAGCCGAGCCCAAACGTTGCAATCAGCCGTCAGCCGCCAAGCCCGAGGTAGAGCGTCATGGGTTCGTCGGAGAACGCGACGAACCCGTAGTGCTCATAGAACTGCCTGGCGTTCTCGCCCTTCGCATCCACGATCAACGCATAGGCTGCCACATCGCTCCGTGCTTTCAGGCAACGATCGACGGCACAGGCGAGCAACAGCTTGCCGATGCCCTGCCCGTGCCGGTCCTTGCGGATCGCCAACCGGCCCAGGCGGAAACAGGGCACCGGGTAACGAGGCAGTTTTTTGCGGTCACTTTCGTGCAGCGCTGCGGCGTCCACCTGGGCTGCACTCAGGCAGTAGTAACCCAGAATCTCGTTCGGCGCGTCGGTATCCACGAGCACGAACGGCGTGCTGACACCTTTGCGCCGATGCTGCTCGGCAAGGCGCTTCAGGTAATCGTTGAGTTCGGGAATGCCGCAGTCGAAGCTGTTGCGGTCATGGACGCCGGTGTCGAGCGCGCGATCTTCAAGCACGACGGACTTTCCGCCGCGCCTCCTTCAGCGCCTGGGACAGAGCCGGGTTCGGCTCGAAAGGCCCGCTGACGGCCGCCGCGAAGCGTGCAAAGTCGCGCTCGCTGAGCACGACGCGGGTTTCACGTTCGAGCAGGGCCTGGGCCTTCTCCTTGGCTGCCGCACGCACGAAGCCGGCCATCGTGGTTCCCATGAGCGCAGCAGCCCGCGCGACGATCTTCTTCTCGCCGGAATCCAGCTTGAGATCGAAACGGGCGGATGAGGTGGTCATGACGGGGCCTCCTTAAGGTACGGCATTTTACCGTATCAGGGTCTTCGGGAGCAAACAGGTTCTCATTCAAGGGATTGGCCGCGCCCAATCCCTGCAATCGGTCGGCGAGCGAACGATGCAGGTGGCCGTCGGGCTTGGTATGAATGCCGGCGTACAAAGCCAGTGCGTCGATGTCCGAGTACAGGCTGTCGAGGAAGTAGTCACCGACTCCGGCCTGTTGCCGCTCGTAGAACACATAGCCTTCCAGCAGGTCGGCTTCCGCCGAGCGTGCTATCCGGACACGCGCCACGTCAGCCAGCTTTAATCTGGGAGCGGATGCGCTCCTTGGCCTCTGCCCAGGGGGATGTGGGCTCGTTGCCGGTGTCCAGGCGGCGCAGGCGCTCCGCCAGTACATCCTTGTGCCAGGCAGGGACAACGCTGCTGTCGGCTTGTACGCGCAGCGAATCCCACAGCCGTTCCATCAGCAGCAGCCTTTCCGCTACGGGCAGCTTTGCAATGTCGGCGGTGGTCATGGCGACTCCAGGAAATTCCCTTGGGCAGTGTACAGGAAGCGTCCTGAGACCAGCCGACGCGGGCCTTTCGCTTATTCAACAGGTTGCGAGCCACAAACCAGCTACCGATCCAGCTACAAGATTAACCCAGGCGAGATTGGACGCCAGTGGACGAATCTGGCTAGAAACCGCAGAAACTCAGGAGTTTAAAGCGACTTTTGCGGAAATCCGCGGTCGCCCCCGAATCCTATTCGATGTTCTGCACCTGCTCCCGTAGTGGGTCGGTATCTCTTTGAAATTTATAGATATTTTATAGAACGGGTTCAAGTAGCTACAAAGTCAGCTACAACATTTAGAAAATGCATGCGATTGCCGTGAAAAGATCTGGCGTGGGCGGACGGGTCCGCGATCGACCTATCGCTCTAAACCTTCGCCGACGAACGTCAACCCAGTCGACTGCGACTCTAAACCGACGACCTCAGCATATGGTCGTATATAGTTACAATTTTCCCGTGAGCAAAAATCCTAACCCTCGCGTTACTGCGACGCCTCGATTTTGAGGTACCGCGAAGCGCACGCCTTGAGATTGCGTGGTCTCTTCGAGAACCTGAAGAGCTGATGCCAATTTGACAAACTCCCGACGCTATTTACTTCTAACCTGAAATGCCTACATTGAATTGGATCGGCAAGGACGCTGTCATCAAACATCATCTGGAAGTGCCATTCCGTCTTCTGGAATCGGTGCCCAGCCTATCCTCTGGAGACGCATCGTACGGCAACCTTATCGTACAAGGCGATAACTTACATGCGCTCAAGGCTCTGTTGCCGCGATACGCGGGTCAGGTCAAGTGTATCTACATCGATCCGCCCTATAACACCGGTAATGAAGGGTGGGTTTACAACGACAACGTCAATAGCCCTGAGATTCGCCGATGGTTGGGTGAGGTGGTCGGTAAAGAAGGAGAAACTCTAGACCGACATGATCGCTGGTTGTCGATGATGTACCCACGAATTGTTCTATTGAAAAAATTCTTGCGCGAGGATGGCGCGATTTTTGTATCCATCGATGACAATGAAGTGGCAACACTGCGCCTTCTGATGGACGAGATTTTTGGCGCAAAAAACTTCGTGGCTACGGTGTTGTGGCAAAAGGTTTATTCACCTAAGAACTCGGCGCGGCATCTTTCTGAGGACCACGATTACATTGTCATCTATGCCGCGAAAGCCGACGTCTGGAAGCCAAATCTTCTCCCTCGCACTGAAGAGCAGAACGCAGCGTATCGGAACCTCGACAACGATGACCGCGGAGTTTGGAAGACAAGCGACCTATCGGCGCGCAACTATTATTCGGCGGGCACTTATTCAATTTCATGCCCGTCCGGCCGAGTGATTGAAGCTCCACCAAAAGGAATGTACTGGCGTGTATCGAAAGAGAAATTCGAGGAGCTGGATCGTGACAAAAGGATTTGGTGGGGTAAAAACGGTAATGCCATTCCTCAAATAAAGAGGTTTTTGCACGAAGTGAAGGATGGTCGAGTTCCGCAAACTTTGTGGTTCTACAATGAAGTGGGGCACACGCAAGAGGGCAAGAAGGAATTGCTTGAACTCATTGATTTTGAATCGAGCGATGATGTTTTCATCACCCCAAAACCGACGCGACTGATACAGCGCATTCTTCAGATTGCCACCGACAGGGATTCCATCGTTCTTGATAGCTTTGCGGGATCGGGGACGACCGGCCATGCCGTACTAAAGCAAAACGTGACGGACGGGGGTTCACGCCGATTTATTCAGGTAGAAATGCTGCCGAATGTGGCGACCAAGGTTACGGCCGCGCGAGCGACTCGTGCAATTGCAGGTTATTCGAATGCCAAAGGGGAAGAGATCGCAGGGCTTGGGGGAGGCTTTCAGTTTTGCCGTCTCTCCGCGGAGCCGTTGTTCGACGCCGAGGGTCAGATACGCGGTGACGTAACGTTTGCTCAACTAGCCGAGTTCGTATGGTTCGCGGAAACAGGCACAGGCTACGCAGGAAAAGCTGATTCGCCGCTGCTTGGTGTGCATGAAGGCCGTGCTATCTATCTGCTCTACAATGGCATCCTAAAGGATCGTTCGGTCGGGGGCGGAAACGTGCTCACCGGCCCGATACTCGATTTGCTGCCAAAATTCGATGGCGCAAAAGTAATCTACGCTGCTGCAAACCGATTGGGCAGCCGTGCGACACGTGAGGGCATTACCTTCAAGCAGACTCCGTACGCGCTTGAGGTGTAATCGTGACGACATTCTCGCCCAAGATTTACCAGCAACAAGTTTTTGACAGTGTCGAGGCATACTTCAAGGCATGCCATGAGCTACCTTCGCCGTCCATAGCGTTTACAGCTACGACGGAGCGTCTATGGGGTCGCGGCATCGGGTACAACCCGCTCACAGGCTTTCCACCCGACATGCCATACTTCTGCCTACGCGTGCCTACCGGAGGTGGCAAGACTTGGCTGGCGGCGAAGAGCGTGGCTCTAGTTAACACGCACCTGCTTCGATGCGAATATAGCGTGATACTGTGGCTGGTCCCTAGCAAGCCAATCCGCGATCAAACTCTACGGTCGCTTCGGGACCGATTTCATCCCTGTAACATGGCCCTGCGAGAAGCGGGTGCTTTCACAGTGATGGATCTGGATGAGGCCGGTAGCGTCACCCGTGCTGCGCTGGACACCGCAACAACCATCATTGTTGCCACGCGACAAGCGTTCCAGGTTGAGAACGAGGAATCGCGCAAGGTGTACCAGAGCAGTGGTGCCCTAATGCACCACTTTGAAAATCTCTCGCCACACCAACGCGAAAGCTTGTTGAGCGATGGAGACGGTGCGACGCGGACTACGCCGTACTCGCTGGCCAACGTTTTGCGTTTACGCCGGCCCTTCGTTGTGGTGGATGAGGCACACAATAGTCGTACCGAACTGGCATTTGACATGTTGGCGCGCTTTCGCCCAAGCGGTGTGATGGAGCTTACCGCAACCCCAGATTTAGAGCGCACGCCTAGTAATGTTCTGCACAGCGTATCTGCGGCCGAGCTGAAAGCAGAAGAAATGATCAAGTTACCGGTAGTGCTTGAAACCGAACCGAATTGGCAACAGTGTTTGGCCGATGCCATCGGCCGTCGCGATGCCCTGCAAAAGCTTGCTGATGAGGAGCGTCGCGCCGGCAGCGCCTATCTCCGACCTCTGGTTCTAATCCAGTCGGAGCCTCGCCGCGCGGGAGTGGATACACTCGACGTCGATCGAGTAAAGGGCGAGCTAACGAGCAACCAAGGTATACCCGCCAGCGAAATCATAGTCGCAACTGGCGAGGAAAAGGGGTTGGAGCAGATCGAGCTCGACTACAAGCTGGGAATTGCCGACCCGAATTGTCCTGTTAAGTTTGTCGTCACACAGAGGGCACTGGCGGAGGGTTGGGATTGCCCCTTCGCCTATATTCTGGTGAGCATGGCCTCCCTCTCGTCAGCAACCGCGGTGGAGCAGTTGCTTGGCCGAGTTCTGCGCCAACCAGGTGCCCGGCACCGCAAAGCCAAAGCGTTGAATCAATCATATGCGTTTGTCGTTTCGCAGAACTTTGCAGAAACGGCCGGCGCACTTCGCGACCGGCTCGTTGCAGGCGCCGGCTTCGAACGACGGGAAGTCGCCGAGTTCGTTACTGCTGCTAGAGCCGAGCAGGCACTACTTGATTTGGAAGGGCATCCTGGCCGAATGACAGCTCGGCCGGTAGCGATCGTTTTGAGTGAAAAGCCCGACTTGAAGGCGCTACCCAAGCCGGTGCGCGACAAAGTCGACTGGCATGGGAAACTAAGCACGCTAACGATAAACACACCGCTGACCGAGGAGGAGGCTCAAGTGCTTAAGGCCTCGGTTACCAGCGAATCCGCTGCAGCAGCCATTCTCGAAGGTGCCAAGACAAGCCGCACTTCAGCTATCGAGTTCTTCAAGACGCCCGCAGAACTGGGGGAACGCTTTCGCGTGCCAGAATTGGCTTTGCGTGTGCAGGGCGAGTTGCTCACGTTCGATGATCCCGAGGCGCTTAACTATTCGTGGGATCTGTCAGGGTATGACGCCGTTCCGACCAGCGACGACATAATTGCATTGGCCAACGGGCTCAAAGTATCAGAAGGCGGTGAAATTGACGTTGACCTGGAGAGTGGCAAGGTTGTTTCGCGCTTCTTGCCGGATCTGCAACGCGACTTGGGGCTCGTCTATCAGCCTGAGCATTGGGACGAGGCGCGCCTCGCTACATGGTTGTGCCGAAATCTACCGGAGCAATCCATTACACATAGCAGCAAGCAAGCCTTTGTAGCTAAGTGGATTACCGAACTGTTGCGGCGAGATGGCTTTACATTGGCCCGTGCCAATCTGCAGAAATTCCTATTGCGTAATTTGTTGGAGAGACGCGTCCGCTATCTCAGGAAGCAGGCTGTCGGCAACGCCTTCCAACAAACGCTATTTGGCGACGGCGCCGAGTCTCGGGTTTCGGTGACTGACCAGCACGTATTCGAGTTCATTGCGCAGGCTTATGCACCAAGTCGAGACTATGACGGTCGCTTTGGGCGGTTCGAGTTCCGTAAACACTACTACGGTCGAATTGGCGACATGGACAGCAAAGAGGAGTTCGAGTGCGCGTGCTGGCTGGACATTCAAGCACAACAGGGTCGTATTCAGTATTGGGTGAGAAACCTCGTTCGCCGCGAGGGCTGTTCATTTTTCTTGCAGAAGGCAGATGGCCGCTTCTACCCAGACTTTTTGTGCAGCCTTTCGGGCAATGAGCAAGGCTCAGGCCGAATCCTCGCCGTTGAGTATAAGGGTGCCGACCGATGGGCAGCTGCAGAGGATGACCGCCTAATCGGCAATCTATGGGCGAATTTATCCGATGGGCGCTGTCGTTTCGTGATGGTAATGAGCAGGGAATGGGATCGGATCGCCGCGATGCTCAACTGAGGCCCATTGGGATGCCGATCGACAACTTCATATCTAGCATCGCTACGATAATGAGTGCAATTAGCCTGAAGTTCCCCCGGGATTTTATTGGCTGAGTAGTCAGCAGACCCCTATGTTTTCTGTGTTTTATGTGAGATGGGACGCGTTGCATAAGTACGGATTGTAGTCACTAAATAGTTGACTATATGACCTCATTGTGCTACGTTTCTTGGCATGTCAGAACGAGGCGGCGCCGTACATGTCGTCACCACACGGCGCTCTTAC
>JBGAGK010000015.1:0-120872 GCA_044226785.1 Steroidobacteraceae bacterium
GAGTCGAAGCTTGCGGGTTTCGTGTTCAAGATCCAGGCCAACATGGACCCGGGTCATCGGGACCGGATTGCATTCCTGCGCCTGTGTTCGGGGCGCTATTCACGCGGCATGCGCCTTTACCATGTGCGGCTGGGCAAGGATGTCCGCGTGGCCGACGCGCTGACCTTCATGGCCGCCGACCGGTCGCAGGCGGACGAGGCGCATGCGGGCGACATCATCGGACTGCACAATCACGGCACCATCAACATCGGGGATACCTTCACCGAAGGCGAGGCGCTTCATTTCACCGGTGTGCCGAATTTCGCCCCGGAGCTTTTCCGGCGTGCCGTGCTCAAGGACCCGCTGCGCATGAAGGCGCTGCAGAAGGGGCTGTCACAGCTGTGCGAGGAGGGTGCCACACAGCTGTTCCGGCCGCTGCGCAACAACGATCTCATCCTGGGCGCCATCGGCCAGCTTCAGTTCGAAGTGGTGGCCTTCCGCCTGGCCGACGAGTACAACGTGCAGTGTTCGTTCGAGCCCGTCAACATCGTCACGGCCCGCTGGGTGCGTTGCGAGGATGCGCGGAAACTCGAGGAGTTCCGTGACCGGGCCTACGAGAATCTCTCGCTCGATCATGCCGGGGAACTGGTGTACCTCGCGCCTTCCCGCGTGAACCTGTCCCTGACAGTGGAGCGCTGGCCGCAGGTCAGGCTGTCCGAGACCCGCGATCACCTGTCCGGCTGAGCGCGCGGATGCCCTGTCGCAGTTGCCGCAGGCGGGCCTGAAAGCCCGGAGTTCCGGTGTCTGCGGCCTCCCTGCCGTAGCGGAGCTGGTTGTACAGGTTGCACAGGGCCGCCACCCGGGAGCCCAGCAGTGGCCGCTGCCGTTGCACGGCCGATGCCACGGCCAATGCCGTGTCGTGGGGCCTGATGTCGATGCCCAGCGCGGTCAGCCGGCGCCTGAGGCGCTGGTACTCCGCCTGCACCGGATCCTGCCGGCGCATCGAGGTACTGCGATGCATCTGCCACATCAGCCACAGGCTGGTCAATGAAAGGGCGAGGGCGAGGCAGAGTACCAGCTTGCTGCTGTCCGGCGCCGGAACGTGCAGGGCCTCGAGCAGTGCAAATTGCCTGCGCTGGTCGAACCTGAGAACGAGGTCCCTCCACAGGGCATGCATCTGGTCCAGCCGCAGACGCAGGTCGCCCAGCCAGGCGATCCGCTGTTCCCAGGGCCTGATGATCCCGCCCGCATCGAGCACGTCGGCACTGCCACGCTCGATGCGCTCCGGTGCGATCGCGGCGGTGGGATCGACACGGACCCAACCGCGACCCTCGAGCCAGATCTCGTCCCAGGCATGCGCATCGCTCTGCCGGATGATCCAGTAACCTCCGTAACGGTTGAAGGTGCCGCCCTGGTAGCCGATGACCACCCGGGCCGGGACTCCTGCGGCACGCATCAAGACGGCAAACGCCGAGGCATAGTGCTCGCAGAATCCCCGGCGGGTCTCGAACAGGAACTCATCCACCGCATCCTGCGCGAGTCGCGGTGGCGTCAGGGTGTAGTGGAACCGTTCGCGCCTGAACAGGTCCAGGACCGTCTGCGCATAGGCGGCATCACTCGCCGAGGCACTGCGCAGCTCTTGCGCCAGCGATCGCGTGCGGGGATTGGATCGACCGGGCAGCAAGCTCTGCCTGTGACGTTCACGTTCATCCAGCACGGATGAAGATTCCCCGCCACTGTCCGACTCGGCGGTGTAGTCCAGAGGCCGGTTCACCGGATCAGCCTGCATCAGCACCCGGTCCGCCGTCAGCCAGGCACGGGACAGGTCCCAGCGAAAGGGATGCTCGAGAGCGAGCAACCAGCCCTGCGGATGAGGCTCGAGGCTGACGGTGTATCGGTAGACCGGACCGGCCGGTGTCAGGGCCGCGCCCTGCGTGAGCTCCGTGCGGACCAGGTCATCGACCCGGCTGCGGGTCCAGCTGCGGCCATCGAAGCGGTCCAGCACCAGGCCGCGCCAGTAGCGTTGCGACGGCGCCGGGATGGCACCCTGGAATCGCACTCGCATGGCCACCTCATCCGACAGCGAAAGTTCCGACAGGTCGCCCGGGCTCACACGGTCCGAAAGACCCGAGGTGGCTGCCCCGCCCCCGGCCGGCAGCTGCCACAGGGGACCTGAGAAGCGGGGAAAGAACAGCCACAGCGCCACGGCCAGCGGCAGCGCCAGGCCCAGCAACCGGGCGGAGAATCGCAGGTTTTCCGGCATCGAAGGCGTGGGGCGGGCCGTCGTGAAACACAGCAGCACCGCCGTGGCGAGCCAGCTCACTCCCACGAGGTAGAACAGAAGGGCAAACGATGTGCCGGTCAGGAGCGAGGCCAGGCACAGGAAGTACACGATCATCACGATGATGCGGACATCGCGCGCGCTGCGGGCTTCGAGGAATTTGAGCCCCGCCATCAGTGCCAGCAGCGCGCTGCCTGCATCGATGCCGTTGAAGGTATGGAACTTCAGGAACAGCAGCACGATGGCGCTGCCCGAGATGGCCAGGCGCAACGGAGCCGGTGGCAGGCCACGATCAAGGCCGGCAAGGATGAGCCGGATGCCGATGGCCAGCACGATGGTGACCCTGATCCACCAGGACAGACGCGACTGGAGCGGCAGCAGGGCCAGAACCAGGGTTGCGGCGGTCCAGCCGAGGCGGGGAAGGTCCAGCCGCGCCAGGCGGCTGCTCACAGCGCTGCGGACACCCGCACTCATGCGGCCGGAAACGCGGCCAGGGCGCGCAGGCAGGCGCGGCGGTGGGCGGGCCCGGTGGATGGCGCGATCAGCGTGCCGGGCAGGCGCAGGCCATAGCGGGTGCCCAGCGCGTCGCG
Organism: Steroidobacteraceae bacterium; assembly: GCA_044226785.1. GTDB lineage: Bacteria > Pseudomonadota > Gammaproteobacteria > Steroidobacterales > Steroidobacteraceae > TMP-86. The sequence continues at coordinate 2,851 of JBGAGK010000015.1, forward strand.
CTCCAGGATCCACTGGCACAGCTGGGCCAGGCGCTGTTCGCTCGGGAATCCGGGCAGGGACTCGTAGTCCAGCCATTCGGGATGTGCCTCGCCCTGCGCGTACTGGCGGACCGCGGGCTGACCGCCGCGCGCGATGACCTTCCAGGCCATGTGCTTGAGCGCATCGCCGGACTGATAGGCGCGCAGTCCGGCGAACTCATCCTCTCCGCCCTGAACGGTGTGGGGCTTCGTGTCAGCGCGCGCCGAAGCCGGCGGCTGCTGCCGTCCGGAAGGTGCCGGCGCTACGTAGACGCGGAACGGCGCGTGGATGTACGTCCAGGCACGAAACCACATGAACGGATGGCGGGTGCGCAACTCCCAATGCCCCACCTCCAGCACGCCGCGCCGCATGCAGGGCAGTTCGATGCGCTCGCAGGAGGTCGAACGTGCCGGCAGGTGAAACACCACGGGCTCGGCAGACTCGCAATGGATCTCGAGGTCCCGGCGATGCTGACGCGCCGCATTGGCCAACACGAACTCCACCGTCGCCCGGCCGCCGGCGAGCGCTTCCGTCGCGCAGGTCGCATCCACCCGGATATCGAGCAGGTTCCGGTGACACTGATGCATGGCCACGACCGAAAGGCTCGCCATCAGGAACGCAAAACCCAGGGCGAGATTGCTCCCATAGTTGAGAGCGGCGATGACCATGGCGAACAGCAGGGCCGCGAGCAGTGCGCCAGATCGCGTGGGCACGATGTAGATGCGGCGGCGGGTCACCCTGTGCGGCAGCCGGTCGATGCCATGCCGGCGTGCGGCCCATCGGCGTATCGCGTGCATGAAGGCGCCGTGGAGTCCCATCAGCGTATCAGGGGATGTCGACCTCGAGCAGTGCCCGCGCCGCACTGCTACCATCCTCACGGGGGCCGATGCGATGTTCCACCACGGCCTCGAGCACGGACTGCACGTCATCGGGCAGCACGGCATCACGGCCGTGCAGCAGGGCCCAGGCGCGGGCTGCCCGCAGCAGACCGATGCCGGCGCGCGGCGACAGCCCATGGCGGAAACCGGCACCGCTCCGGCTGTGCAGCAGCAGGGCCTGTACATAGTCGATCAGTGCATCGGAGGCATGGATCCGCGGTACTTCCGACTGCAGTGCGAGCAATGCCTGATCCTGCAACGCGGGCAGCAGGGAATCGAGCAGTTCACGCCGTTCGGCGCCCTGCAGGAGCTGCCGCTCGACCGTCTGCTCGGGGAAACCCAGCCGCACCCGCATCAGGAAGCGGTCGAGCTGTGACTCGGGCAGCGGGAAGGTCCCGGCCTGATCCTGCGGATTCTGGGTTGCCACCACGAAGAATGGCGAGGGGAGCGCACGCGTGTTCCCGTCGACGGTGACCTGATGTTCCTCCATGGCTTCGAGCAGGGCGCTCTGGGCCTTGGGCGGAGCGCGGTTGATCTCATCGGCCAGCACCAGTTGCGCGAAGATGGGTCCACGCTGGAAGCGGAACGTGCCGGACTCGCGCTCGAAAACCGATACGCCGACCACGTCGGCCGGCAACAGGTCGCTGGTGAACTGGATGCGCTGGAAGCGCAGGCCGAGCGTGCGCGCCAGCGCATGGGCGAGCGTGGTCTTGCCGACGCCCGGAATGTCCTCGATCAGCAGGTGCCCGCGCGCCAGAAGACAGGTCAGGCACAGCCGGATCTGCTCCGGTTTGCCGAGCACGATGCTGTCCAGTTGCCGCAGGACTTCGTGCAGGCCCTGCGCCGCTGCGCTCATCGGGCGCGCAGCGCCTCGACCCGCGCGCGCTGCCGGTCGAGCTGGGTGATTTCGGTGGCCAGTTCCGCAGCACGCGCCTGGTCCTTCGCCACGACATCGGGCGGCGCGTTGGCGAGGAATTCGGCGTTGCCCAGCTTGCCGGCAATCTTCCGCAGATCGCTGTCGGCCCGGCCGCGGCGCTTCGCCAGCCGTGTGAGCTCCGCTGCCGGATCGATCAGCCCCGCCATGGGTACCAGCACCTGCAACTCGCCGATCAGTGCGATGGCGGCGATCGGCGCCTGCTCACCCTCATCGAGCACCCGCGGAGGATTGATGCCGGCCAGGCGCGCCAGATACAGACCGTGCTCGGCCACCCGGCGTCGGTCCTCGCGGTCCGCATGCTGAAGCAGTACATCCAGCCTTCGAGAGGGGGCGATGTCCATTTCGCCCCGGATCTGGCGGATGCCGAGAATGAAATCCATCACCCAGCGCATGTCGCCGGTGGAACCCTCATCGCCGGCGGCACCTTGCGGAAAGCTCGCCAGCATGATGCTGGGTCCCGCGCAGCCGGCTGCCGGCGCGACCCGCTGCCACAGCTCCTCGGTGATGAACGGGGCAAGGGGGTGGAGCGCCCGCAGGGATTTTTCCAGGGTGCGCACCAGGGTGAGCCGGGTGCCGCGGCCGGCGGCCTCGGAGCAGCCTTCCGCGTTGAGCACCGCCTTGGACAGCTCGACGTACCAGTCGCAGTAATCGTTCCAGATGAACTCGTACAGCGCGCTCACCACGGCATCCAGGCGGTAATCGGCAAAACCCCGGGCCACGCGAGCGAGCATGGTGTTGCACTGTGCCCCGATCCAGCGGTCGGCGAGACTGTACTGCGCGCCTTCCTCGTGCAGGTCGGCGCCTTCCACGTTCATCAGCACGAAGCGGGCCGCGTTCCACAGCTTGTTGCAGAAATTGCGGTAGGAATCCACGCGGGCCATGTCAAAGCGCAGATCGCGGCTCTGCGTCGCGAGCGAGGCAAAGGTCAGGCGCAATGCGTCGGTGCCGAAGGCAGCGATGCCGTCGGGAAACTGCTTGCGAGTCGCCTTCTCGATGGCGGGGCGCATCTGCGGCTGCATCAGTCCCGTGGTGCGTTTGGCCAGCAGGTCGGTGAGCGGGATGCCATCGATGATGTCCAGCGGGTCGATGACATTGCCCTTGGACTTGGACATCTTCTGGCCGTCATGGTCGCGGATCAGGCCGTGTACGTAGACTTCGCGGAACGGCACGTCACCGGCGAATTTCAGGCCCATCATGATCATGCGGGCCACCCAGAAGAAGATGATGTCGAACCCCGTGACCAGCACCGAAGTCGGATAGAACGTGCGCAGTTCGCGGGTCTGTTCAGGCCAGCCCAGCGTGGAGAATGGCCACAGGGCCGAGGAGAACCAGGTGTCGAGCACATCCTCGTCCTGGTGCAGTCTCAGGCCGGACGCAAGGCCGTGGGCGCGGCGGGCATCGGCCTCGTCGATGCCGACGTAATGGTTGCCCTGTTCATCGTACCAGGCCGGGATCCGATGGCCCCACCAGAGCTGCCGGCTGATGCACCAGTCCTTGATGTTGTGCATCCAGTCGAAATAGACCTTCGCCCATTGCTCGGGTACGAAGCGGATGCGCCCGTCCTCGACCGCGCGGATGGCGGGGCCCGCAAGGGGCTGGATCTTCACGAACCATTGATCGGTGAGCAGCGGCTCGAGCACCACGCCCGTCCTGTCGCCACGGGGTACGGTGAGCCGGTGGTCGAGGGTCTTCTCCAGAAGACCAGCGGCCGCGAGATCAGCCACCACCCGCTTGCGCGCCTCGAACCGGTCCAGACCCTGATAGGCAGGTGGCACCGAATCGTTCAGCGCGGCTTCGGGGGTCAGGATGTTGATCTGCGGAAGCTGGTGCCGCTGGCCCACCTCGTAATCGTTGAAATCATGTGCCGGCGTGATCTTGACGCACCCGCTGCCGAAGGCCGGGTCGACGTAAGTGTCGGCGATGACCGGAATCTGCCGATCGGTCAAGGGCAGCCGCACCCGCCGGCCGATCCATGCGCGGTAGCGCTCGTCCTCGGGATGCACAGCCACCGCAGCATCGCCGAACAGGGTTTCCGGTCGCGTGGTGGCCACCGAGAGCGCGCCGCCTCCGTCGGAGAGCGGATAGCGGATGTGCCACAGCTGTCCAGGCTCTTCCTGTGCGGCGACTTCCAGATCCGACAGCGCGGTCCGGAGCACCGGGTCCCAGTTGACCAGCCGCTTTCCGCGATAGATCAGGCCCTCGCGATACAGTCGCACGAACACCTCGGTGACCGCGCGCGACAGGTCGGCATCCATGGTGAAGCGGTCACGACTCCAGTCCACCGAGGCACCCAGGCGTCGCAGCTGCCGCGAGATCACCCCGCCGGATTCCTGCTTCCACTGCCAGACGCGCTCGATGAACGCATCCCGGCCCAGATCCAGACGGCTCCGGCCCTGGGCATTCAGCTGCCGTTCCACCACCATCTGGGTGGCGATCCCGGCATGATCCGTCCCGGGCTGCCAGAGCGTGTCGAAACCACGCATGCGGTGATGGCGCGTCAGGGCATCCATGATGGTGTCCTGGAACGCATGTCCCATGTGCAGCGTCCCGGTCACGTTCGGGGGAGGGATGACAATGCAGAATGGTCTGCCCTGTCCGCTGGGCCCAAAGGCTCCCTGTGCCTCCCATGCGGCATACAGGCGCTGTTCGATCGATTGTGGCGAGAATGATTTGTCCATGATTTTTGGCAGTATAGCGGGTCTGGATGCGCGGCCGGCTTCGACCCGGAGACCGGGGCGGCTCAATATCCACGGGAGGATCGGTTGCAGGTCGAATTTGCCATCCATGTGAACAGCCTTGTCACGGCCATCGGCATCGGATTGCTGATCGGCGTGGTGCGCGAGCGTCTGCACGCGGGTGACGATGGCGCGGTGCTGACCGCCGGGGTGCGCACCCACGCACTCGTGGCCATCCTGTCGGCTGTGGCCGCATCCTTCGGGCCGGCGGTATTGGCCGTCGTGCTGGTGGCCGTGGCGGCCCTGGGCATCGCCTCCTACTGGCGTACCGCAGGACATGATCCGGGGCTTACCGGCGAGGTGGCCCTGATGGTCACCGCTCTGCTCGCAGCCCTTGCACAGCGGGATGCCGCACTCGCAACCGGATTGGGTGTGGTGGTGGCTGTCCTGCTGTTTGCAAAACTCCCTTTGCATCATTTCGCCCGGGAGGTCATCAGCCCGCAGGAACTGCGCGATGGACTGCTGCTCGCTGCCGCGGCCCTGGTGGTACTGCCGCTGCTGTCGAGAGAGCCGGTGGATCCCTGGGGTGTGCTGGTACCGGCCATGCTGTGGCAACTGGTGGTGCTGGTCATGGCGGTGGGCATGCTGGGACACGTCGCATTGCGCACGGTAGGTGCTCGCTGGGGGTTCCCCATCGCCGGGTTCTTCGCGGGGTTTGCCTCATCCACGGCCGCTGTTGCAGGTTTCGGGCGTCGCGCCCGGGAGTCTCCGGCGCAGTTGCATCCCGCCGTGGGCGCGGCACTTCTGGCCAATCTCGCCTCTCTCATCCTGTTGTCCAGTGTGGTTGGAGCGGCGGCACCTCAACTGCTCGTGGCTGCGGCATGGCCGCTGGGGAGTGCCGGTGCCATCCTGCTGGCCGGTGGTCTCGCGGGGATGCGAGCTGCGAGAGGGGCCGCATTGCCGGCCGAGCCACCGGCCAGGGCCTTTCACACCGTACACGCCGTTTCACTGGCCGCCCTGATCGCGGCGCTCCTGCTGGTGTCTGCATGGCTGAAGGAGATGTTCGGCACGGCTGGTGTCATGGCTGCGACGATCAGCGTGGCAATGGCGAATCTCCAGGCGGCGGGTGCGGGACTTGCGCAATTGCAGGCGACCGGAGAGCTGGATGTGGATCTTGCCCGCAGGGGGCTCGTCGCCCTGCTGGGAGCGGCTGCATCGGCAAAAACCGTGATCGCCGCATTCACCGGCGGATACCGGTACGCAGTTCGCGTGGGAGTGGGGTTGGGCGGGATGGTTGCGGCCGCAGTGCTGGGCCTGTGGCTTACGGGTACCTGATGTCCGCAGCGCCGGAATGTGAATGGAGGATTTTCGCGATCAGGGCGGGCAGCTGCTCCCGGATCCTTGCGCTGAGCTGCGCCTGCATCTGACTTTCCAGATCGGTCCATGCCTGTCGGACCGCCTGGTCGATCAGGGTCTGGGCATGGGCCAGCAATTCGTCCAGCAACTCCTGCTTCGAGGGCATCGCGGGTGCGGCAGGTGCATCGGACGCAGAGGGTACGCGGGACACCCCTTCAGAGGCACGCGCGCTTGCCGGAGCGGTGCTGTCGATGATCTCCGTCAGTACCGGAACATCATGCCGTCGCTCGGGCAATTCGTTCACGTTCCGGCGCCGATTTTATGGGTCTGGGGCTCGAGCCTGCTTGCCCGGTAGCTGCGGAATCGTTCGCGACCCAGTTCAATGGCCTGCGGGTCATTCCCGAGGATTTCCGCAATCCGCCCGAAGCGCTGCAGGGCTTCGGGTGCGCAACCGGCCAGGTTCAGGACGAAATCGGCCCGCGGCGGGGTGGCGGGATCCAGGGCAATGTACACCGCGGTGTGCCCGTCGGCCTGTTGTCCCGGTGTCAGGATTTCATGGGGAACGAAGGAGCGGTCGTTGAACGTCCAGAGCAGCTCGTCCAGCGCGCGCGCCTGATGATCGTCCGCAACCAGGACGGTCACACCCAACTGCTGGAGATACGCCTTTTCCGCCAACCGGCAGGCGAAGTGGTGGCGCACCTGCACCTGCGCAGATGCGAGCAGGTAGAAATCGACCCGCTCAGTCACCGGGCCTGTGCACGGTTGACGAGGAAATCGAGCAGGAGCGGCACCGGCCGGCCGGTGCTTCCCTTCTGGGTACCACCGAGCCATGCGGTGCCGGCAATATCCAGATGCGCCCAACTCAGGTCCTTGGAGAATTTCGACAGGAACGAAGCCGCGGTGCAGGCACCTCCCTCACGGCCTCCGATGTTGGCGATGTCGGCGAAATTGCTCTTCAGCTGATCCGCATATTCCTCGCCGATGGGCATGTGCCAGGCGCGATCGTCGGCGCGTTGTCCGGCAGCGAGGAGTTCCCGCGCCAGCGCTTCGTCGTTGCTCATCAGGCCGGACATGTGGTTGCCCAAGGCCACCACGCAGGCGCCGGTCAGCGTGGCAACGTCCACCACGGCGGCCGGATTGAACCGGCGGCTGAAGGTCAGCGCATCGCACAGGATCAGCCGCCCTTCGGCATCGGTGTTGAGGATTTCCACGGTCTGCCCTGACAGTGTGGTGACGATGTCGGAGGGTTTGACCGCCCGTCCGCCCGGCATGTTTTCGCAGGCTGCGACGATGACCACCAGGTTCAGACGCAACTTGAGCTGCGCCACGGCCCGCAGGGTCCCGAGCACCGTGGCGGCACCGCACATGTCGAACTTCATCTCGTCCATGGCGGGTGGCTCCTTGAGGGAGATGCCGCCGGAGTCGAAGGTGATGCCCTTGCCCACCAGGACCACGGGCGGAGCGTTCTTGCGTCCCCCGTGATACTCGCACACGATCAGCCGTGGCGGCTCGTCGGAGCCCTGCGTCACCGCCATGAAGGCGCCCATCTTCAGCGCCCGGATCGCCTCTTCGTCATGGATCTTGGTCTGGATGACCGGCCATTGTTTGGCCAGTCCCTGGGCACGGGAAGCAAGGTATCGCGGTGTGCAGACGTTGGGCGGCAGGTTGGCCAGATCCCGGGCAAAGGCCATGCCGGCGCCCAGCGCCTCACCGATGGCAAGCCCCGACGCCGCCGTTCGCGGCGACCGGGCGTCTGCCACGGCGGTCTGGACTCTCGCGAGCCGCGGAGGCTTCGGCTTCGGCGGAGTCTTGAGATCAGGGATCCGGTACGCATGATTGCAGAACACCTCGGCCACGATCCGGCTGCGGGTCTTCACATCCACATCGGGGACACTCTCCTGGGTCAGGTGCACGACCGCATCCTCGGCACCGGTCCGGGAAAGCGCGGTGGCTGCAGCCAGCACCGCCTTGCGGTACTGTTTGCGCCCGAAGGACGCGCGGGTGCCCAGTCCCACCAGCAGGATGCGATCCGCAGGCGATCCGCCGGCACCGATCAGCAGCAGGGTGTCGCCCAGCTTCGCGGCAAAGTCACCCGCGTTGCACAGCCTGAGGATGGCTCCCTGCATCCGGGCATCCAGTTGCCGGGCCGGAGCGCCGAGATCTGCGTTCTCATAGACGCCGACCACGGCGCAGGCAGTGCGGGTGCGGACCCGTGAATCGACGATGGCATTGAATTGCATGCTGTCCTTTGCTGGCGTTGAGCGGCCTGCCCCAAGCGGTGCGGGAAAAGGGCAGTTTACTCGATTACGCTGCATCTTTAAGCTTTCGGCATGAAATGGACCATCGAACGCTACGTCCTGCGCGAAGTCGCACAGGCGTGGCTCGCGGTGACCGGGGTGCTGGTGGCCATCATCCTGTCCAACCAGCTCTCGCGGGTACTGGGACAGGCCACCGAGAACCAGTACGGCCGCCATCTGGTCGCCGAACTCATCGTCCTCGGTTCGGTGATGAACCTGTCCATCGTCGTGCCCGTGGGGTTGCTCCTGGCGATCGTGCTTGCGATGGGGCGCCTGTATCACGACAGCGAGATTGCTGCCCTGCAGGCCTGCGGCTACGGGCCGGTGCAGCTCCTGCGGCCCTTGCTCGGATTTGCGGTGCTGGTGGCCGTGGGCCTTGGCTGGCTGTCCTTCGTGCAGGTGCCGCTGGCCGATCTTCATGCGCAACAACTCAAGGCCGCGGCCATCCGCAATGCCCAGTTCGGTTCGCTCGATTCGGGACGCTTCCGCTCCTTCGGCAAGGGTGATGCGGTGTTTTACGCCGAAAGTGTCGACAGTCGGGGAGTCCTGCACAATGTGTTCGTGCAGCGCGACTCGCGAGGCACCATGGAACTTGCACTGGCGGAAACGGCAACCTACACGCAAGGGCCCACCGACGCGACCCATCTGGTGACCTTGTACAACGGGCGCCGGTACGAGGGGGTGCCGGGCCGCTCCGACTTCAGGATCATCGAGTTCCGCGAACATGGCATCCCGGTGGTCTCGCCGGCTTCCACGGCGCGCCGGGTCGACCCCGATACCAAACCGACCCGGGATCTGCTGGGTTCGCGGGCACCCGAGGACATCGCGCAGTTGCAGGCGCGGATCTCCACGCCGCTGATGGCATTGATCCTCACCGTCATCGCCGTGCCTCTGAGCCGGTTGCGTCCCCGGCAGGGCCGATATGGCCGTGTCGGCTTTGCCATCCTGGTGTACTTCGTCTATCTGAACCTGGTCACGGCCGCCAAGGTCTGGGTGGAGAAGGGCGAGTTGTCGCCCATCATCGGCGTATGGTGGGTGCATCTGCTGGCGCTGGGCCTGGGGCTGTTCCTGGCATTTCGTCAAAGCCCGCCGCGCTTGTGGCTGGCATGGCGGTCGCGCGCATGAACATCCTGGACCGCTATCTGTACCGGACCGTCATCAGCTACACCCTCCTGGTGATGGCGGTGCTGATGACCCTGGGCTCGCTGTTCGTCTTCATCAGCCAGCAGAGCGACATCACGGCCGGCGGCTTCACGGCCGGCGATGCCCTGCTGTACACGTTGTTGAACCTGCCGCAGCAGGCTTTCGAACTGCTGCCCATCGGCGCGCTGATCGGTGCGTTGATGGGTCTGGGGAATCTGGCCAGCAACAGCGAACTGGTGGTGACACGGGCCTCCGGCGTGTCGATCTGGCGGGTGGCCTGGCCGGTGGCGCTGGCGGGTCTCACCCTGGCGCTGTTCATGTACGCGCTGGGAGAGTTCATCGCACCTCCCATGGCCCAATACGCGACACGTGAAAAGGCGGCCGCGACCATGTCGGGTGTGAGTTTCGCGGGCGGGCAGGGCGCCTGGATCAAGGACGGCAACAGGATCCTGCGCGTCCAGAGCGGGGACACCGAGCAGGTGCTGGGGGGTGTGTACGTGTTCGAACTGTCAGGCCCCAACAAGCTGGCCCGGGTCCAGCGTGCCCAGAGTGTATCCATCGCGGATCATGGCCGCTGGAAGCTCGAGAACGTGGCCAGCACCCGCTTCGGGGACAATCACCTGAGCAGCAGTGTTCTCCCCGAGGAGCAGATCGATTCGTCCATCAACCCGGAGTTCCTGGGTCTGGCAGCACTCGACCCGGACCTGCTGACGCTGAAGGGTCTGTCGACCTACATCGACCACCTGCGGCACAACAACCTGAACACGGCGGCCTATGAGATCGGCTTCTGGTCGCGCATCGCACGGATGGTGGCCATCGTGGTGATCGTACTGCTGGCGCTGCCGTTCGTGTTCGGGCCACTGCGCACCTCGGGTGCCGGCACGCGCACGGTGATCGGCGTGCTGCTCGGCGTGGTGTTCTTCCTGGTCAACCGGACCATCGAGAACGGCGGCGAGCTGTTCGCGCTGGAACCGGCATTGGTGGGTTGGCTGCCGACCGCCATCATCGGTATCGGCACGCTGATTGCCGTGGCGCGCACGCGCTGAAATTCCTTCAGGGAGGATACTCATGTCCCGCCGGATGCAACCGGCGCCGCTACGGCAGCCGGATCACGCGGCTGCCGGATAGCCGATCCTGAAGCGCAAGGTTCTTTGGATCCACATGCAGCCAGAGCACGCCGAGGCCGAATGGCAGCCAAGCAACCGCCGAGGCGGCGAAACGAAGCAGGGATTGGGCAAAGCCCATCCGGGTGCCGTCGGGCCGCTGTACACGCAGCCGCCATGCGCGCATGCCCAGGGTATGGCCGGTGAGGTGACAGCTCAGCACATAGTATCCGGCGATCAGCAGCACCTCTCCTGCGTAATACAGAAGCACGCCGTGGCCCACATTCCGGGGCACGATCGCACGTCCTCCGGTGGCGAACAGCGCAACCGCGGTGTACAGCAGCAGCACGGCGGTGACCAGCAGCGCATCGTACAGAAGCGCTGCGAAACGCCGCCAGAAACCCACCTTCACGGGCGCGTGAGGGCCGGCTTCGGAGTCGGTGTCTTCGCGGCTTTTTCCGGCTTTGCGGGTTTGGGCTTGAGGAGCTGCTCGAGCGGCCGGAACAGCGAATCGTAGCGGTACCCTGCGATCTCGAATGCGCGGCCTTGTGTCCGGGCATTTTGCGCCTCGTCTTTGCTCGAGTGCAGGGTGATCCAGTGCTTGTCACCGGCCACCGTGCCCGTGAGGGTGAGCACGCTTCCATCGTCCAGGGTGAGCTCGGCCACGCTGGGCTTGCCGAAATCGATGTCTGATGACTTCGAGACATCGTCGGCAGTCACGCCGCTGTAGCTGGTGGGAGAGGGTGCGATCACGTCGGGCGAAGCGGCCTCGCGTCCCGCGGGTACCGAATCCAGTTTGAACCCTTCATTCTGCGCCGGTGCGGCAGGACCTGCACCGGAGGTTCCCGGCGCGTGGGCGGTCGATGGAGTTGCGGCGGCGCCCGGTTTCACCACGGGCGGCAGACGGGAGATGCGGTATCCCGAGTGATCCGCAAGACGCATCCGGATGTCCTGGATCTTCCCGAAAGGCACGTCCAGCAGCTTTCCATCGATCCAGTCGCGCGGTTCCGCGTCCACCTGGATGGCAGGCTCGACGGCAAAGCTTGCGGCTTCACCGGCGCGCCGCACATAGTTGCCGTTGCCGGTCGAGTGTCCGACGATGATCGAGGTGGTCTTGCCTGGCGCCACCAGTGAGACCTCCGTACCGCCCGCGTGGACAGCGCGCGCATCTTCAACGCCCAGGATGGGGTAGCTGGCCGGGTTCGACGTCTTCTGTTCGGTGATCTTCGCATCCGCCAGGGCAAACAGGAGCCGCCTCACTTTGGTCGCATCCGCGGGATAGTCGCCTCTCTGGTTGACCACCCAGGTGCCAGGTGCCGTGCGATGCAGGACCGTCAGGGGCTTTTCGCTCCCCTTGCGGAACTCGATGTCGGTGACGCCATCCAGACGGGCCTCGAGCCCCGGCAGGAATGTCCCGCCCTGAGGATCGCGATCCATGTGGCGACGCGAACCCAGGTACATCGAACCCATGATCGCAGCCAGGGCGATGACCAGCAGGATCAGTACCCGCCGCAATGTCATGCCACACCTGCGGTACGGCGGCGGCGCCGCGCTGCCAGCACCAGGAATCCGGCGATGGCCACCAGCAGCGGCATGAGGCCGATGTTGAGGATCTTGAGCCAGGTGCTCAGGTGTTCGATGTCCACGTTCAGGCCCCGTTGCGTCTCACGCAACTCCTTGCGGATGCGGCTTTTCTCCGCGGTGAAGCGCTTGAGCTCGGCCTCCTGCTCCGGCGTGAGCACGAGCGAGGACTGGTCGTTGCGTTTTGCCTGGAGCTGGGTGAGCCGGGACTCGGTCTGCTTGAGCTCGCCCTGCAGCTGCTGGACCTTGGCCCGCAGACGGTCGTCGGCATTGCGTTTCAGGGCTTCCACACGCTCGAATGGCCGCGAGAAACTGGCCCGGCCGCGGATGCCGATCAGCGCGTTGCTGCCGCCGAGATTGTCCAGGATGTTGGCCACCAGATCACCGTTGTTGGCGAAGGCCTGGTTGAACCGCTGGCCGAACAGTTCGCGTGTCTGCACCCAGAGGAAATCGCTGAGCAGATCGGTGTCGGCCACGATCACCACATTGGCGGGCGTCTTAGACACGGTGAGACTGACCGCGGGCGGTCCGGGGGTCTTGTCCGATGCCGGCGGACCCTTGGGGAAGGCAGAGGGCAGGGACCCGGTGAGGCGGGCGGCCAGCACATAGCGCTGTCCGGTGGGCTTGAAGCCATCGAGCAATGTCGACGGGTCGGTGAGCATCGCAAAGCGGTCCGCCGGAATCGGCGCCGCCTCGTTGGAGCTCAGCAACAGCGGCGCGAACTGGCTCTTTGAACCAGGCGCGTGGGACAGGAAGCCGGCAGTGGCCATGTTGATCGTGTCCAGGTTGGCCGTGACCACGTCATTGGTGTCCATGTCCTCGTGGTGCAGGCCCAGGATCCCGATGTGACGCACCGGTCCGCCCGTGGTGCCTGACCGTACCTGAAGTCCCAGCTTGGCATCGCCGATGACCAGATGCGGGTCGTATTGCACGCCCCAGGCAGCGAACAGAGGTGCGAGGTTCGAGGAGTGGTCGGCAAAGGCTGCGGACATGGGATTGGCCGGATCCTGGCCGCTTGTGTCCGTGCTGGCGTTCGGATCGACGAAGGCCAGCAGGCGGCCGCCGCGCATGACGAACTGGTCGATGGCGTACAGGGTCTTGGCCGGGAGACTCTTCGGATGGACCAGCATGAGCACGTCGACGTCGTTCTCGATGCGGTCGGCCCCGGGGGTCAGCGTGCGGATGGTGAACAGCTGTTCGAGCTGGGACAGCACCGCCCACGAGTCGCCCATCTGTCCCGTCTGCGGATTGAACTGCCCCTGCATGGGGAGCGAGCTGAGCAGTGCGATCACCGGCTTTTTCGGGTTGGCGAGCTCATGCAGGAGCTTGGCGATGTCGTACTCGAGGAACTGCTCGCGGTCGGGAGTGAAGGCGGGAATGACCGATCTGCCATCGGTGGAATTGGTCCCGGCCAGCCCGAAATACAGCGAATCCCCGCCTCCCTGTGACAGTGAAGTCAGCCCGAACTCGGCAGCGCGGTCCTCCTCGTCGGAGAAGGGTTTGGGATCGATGTTGCGCAGGTGGATCTTCCCACCCGAGCGGGCGGCGATCTCCTCCAGCAGCTCGCCGACACGGTTGGCATAGGGCAATATCAGCGGCGCCTGCTTGCTGGCAGTCTCACGCGAGAAATAGAAATACAGGTTCACCGGTTCCCTGATCTCGGCAATGGTCTGCCGGGTGCCTTCGGTGAGGGTGAAGAGCCTGTTCTGCGTGAGGTCCAGGCGCATGCCGCGGATGAGCTGGTTGGACAGCATCACGACACCCAGGAACAGGATCGCGAGCACCACCAGTCCACCCGCGCCCACGAGTCGTTTCGAAGTTGCCGTGCTCATGCCTCAGTCTGCCTTTTTCATGTCCAGGACCAGCGCCGTGGCGGTGAGCCAGAATCCGATCAGCGCGATGAAGTACACGAGGTCGCGCAGGTCGATGACGCCCTTGGAAATGGCGTCGAAATGGGTGAAGAAACTCAAGCTGGCGATGGCCTCGACGATGGGCTGCGGCAGGATGCCCCGTACGAAGTCCAGCACGAAGGGAAAGCCGGCCAGCAGGAACACGAAACACACCAGGGCCGCGGTGATGAAGGCGATGACCTGGTTGCGCGTCGCGGCCGACAGGCATGTGCCGATCGCGAGGAATCCCCCTGCCATGAGCCAGCTGCCGATGTAGCCGGCAAGGATGGCCCCGTTGTCAGGGCTCCCCAGATAGTTCACCGTGATCCAGACCGGGAAGGTGAGCAGCAATGCGATGCCGGCGAACACCCAGGCGGCCAGGAATTTGCCGAGCACGGCCTGCCACAGGGTGACCGGCAGGGTCATCAGCAGCTCGATGCTGCCGCTGTTGCGCTCCTCGGCCCAGACTCGCATGGAGATGGCCGGGATCAACATCAGGTACAGCCAGGGATGCCAGCGGAAGAAGGACGACAGGTCCGCCTGGCCACGCTCGAAGAATCCCCCGATCTGGAAGGTGAATACCCCGGCGAGCACCAGGAAGATGATGATGAAGATGTAGGCGAGGGGCGTGGCGAAATAACTGCGCAGTTCGCGCCGGAAGATGATGAGCACCGGATTCATGCGTTCACCTGTTGCGCGGCGCTGTCGCCCTGGGTGATGGACCTGAACACTTCATCCAGCCGGCCCGACTCCAGGTGAAGCTCTGCCACCGGCCAGTCGTACCGGGTGACCAGCGTGCTGATCGCGGTCAGCGCGATGGAACCGGGCCTGGGAACGGCCGTCAGGGTCAGCGAGCGCTCATCGGCCTCGACCTGCCGGACTTCGGGCAGCGTCGCCAGTTCGCTCCGTGCTGCCTGGAAAGCCGGGAGCGCATCGAAACGCACCGTGACCGCATTGTGATAGCGGGAGCGGGCCTCGAGTTCGCGGGGCGTCTGATCCGCCACGACGCGGCCACTTGCGATGATGATGGCGCGGGTGCACACCGCGTGCACCTCCTCCAGGATATGCGTGGACACCACCACGATCTTCTCGCGCGACAGCTCGTTGATGAGCCGGCGCACTTCGTGCTTCTGGTTCGGATCCAGCCCGTCGGTGGGCTCATCCAGGATCAGCACCTGGGGATCGTGGATTAACGCCTGTGCGAGGCCAACGCGCCGCCGGAAGCCCTTGGAGAGCGTGTCGATCAGCTGTTGCACGACAGGCGCGAGCGCGAGTCGCTCGATGACCTCGGACTTGCGCCGCTTGCGGGCATCGCCGGACATGCCTCGCACGTCGGCGACGAAGTCCAGGAACTCGGACACCGTCATCTCGCCGTAGCCCGGGGCGCCTTCGGGCAGGTATCCGATGCAGGCCCTGGCACGTATCGCATCGGTGACGACATCGTGACCGCAGACGCTGGCCGAGCCGCTGGTCGGCGTGATGAATCCGGCGATCATGCGCATGGTGGTGGTCTTGCCGGCACCGTTCGGCCCGAGAAACCCGAGGATTTCGCCAGGTGCTACCGAGAAGCTGATGCCGTCGACCGCCACCTTGTCGCCATATCGCTTGCACAGACTGGTGGTCTTGATCATAGGCGCGGAAGTTTAACGGCTTCTTTGTTGATGTCCACCGGCGGCGCCTGAGCGGCGTCACCGGCATCCGGATGCGAACATCGGTCGGATTGCCGCCAGATCGAAAAGTTCCATCCCATCCGGACTGGCGTTCAGCGTCCGGCCAGCTTTTCGATATGGGACTTCTGGTCCTTGAGCACCCGGCGCACGTCGGGCAATGGCGGGCGGTCCGCCATGCGCGAGATCAGTTCCGCGAGTTCATACCACTTGCGGCCCCACTGCATCAGCCGCGCGGCGTCGGCAATGATCTGCTCGCACATCTCCGGGCTGACCGGGGGTGGGGCATCGGCGCTGCGGGCCGTTCCGCGGGTGGAGGATCTCGCACCCGTGCCGCGGGATTCGGCCTTTTTCCCCGCGGGGGAAGAAGGGGTGCCACGTTGGGCCGGGCGCCGGGTCGAATCCGCCTCGATCGCTTCCCGACGTTCCACGCGGGCCACGGACTGGGTTGCCACGGGCGGCGGTGGAGGCGTGGATTTGGCCATTGCAAAACGCGGCATCTCGCGGGTCGCGGTCGCCGCCGTGCCGGGCCTGTCCAGCCGCAACATCTCCTGGGTGGCGGTGGGCTGGTCGGTTACGGCCGGCTCGACTGCGGGCGGGGGAACCACCGGCATTTCGCGTGTTGCCTCGGGCTCAGGCAGCGCACGCAGTTTTGCCGAACTTCCCGACACATAGCGCTCGCTCTGCGGGTCGGCCAGCGGGATGAAGCGCTCGATGTGCTGGGATCCGACCAGGTTGGCCAGAAAAGTCATCAACTCGAGCGAGTCGGCAAACGAGGAATCTCCCGCCTCGATGCGACGGCTGACCTCCTTGCGCAGCGCCACGGTTTTCTGCCGGGCCAGATCGATGATCCAGCGACTGGGTCGCTGATGCTCCACCCAGGGCTGGATTTTCCAGTAGGTCTCATCGTCGAGCGAGGAATACCGCAGGTGCAGATCCAGGCTCGCCAGCCACTTGTCCAGCAGTTCCAGAAGGCGTTGATCGGCCAATGTCGGCATGGGTTGCTCCGGGATGGAACCCTAATCCATGCGCAGTGCGAAGACCAGTGCTTCCGGTGCGGAAATTCCCGCCGGGGGTGATTCGGGAAGCTTGCCGGCCGGCGCCTGCGGTCGTGATCGCAGTATCCTTGCGCAATGGTTGCGAATCCCGGGAAGTTTTTCGGCCGGCTGTTTGCCCGGCCCGAACCACCACAGGTCGGGCCCGACACGTTTCTGGTGTGGGAACCCTGCACCCATTCACACGCCGAGGTCGTGCCTGGATTTGCCCGCTACCTGCTGGATCTGGGTTACCGGGTGTGTGTGTGCATGTCACCGGCCCGTTACGATGAAGGCCTGTTCTCGCGCTTCGAACACCCCGGGTTGCAGCTGTGCCGGCTTTCGCAGGCGGCCCTGCGCCGCCACTTCCGCGCACGCGGCATGGAAAACGCGGCCGGCATGCTCATCACCACGGCGCGCAAGATCAGCGGCGCCGGGAACTATGCGATGGAGGAGCGGATTTTTGCCGGTCGCACGCCCAGGCAACCCCTGCTGCTGGTCGAGCACGATATTCGTGAGCCCATGGATCTTGGCGCCTTGAGTCCGCGCATCATCACGCTGAGGGAGGTTCACTACCGCAACGCAAGTACCACGGTGGTCAACCCGCACTACTTTGGCCGGATCGACGTTCCGGCGCGTTCGGGTCCGGTGGTGCGCTTCATCACCATCGGCGCGTTGCGCGGGCGCCGGCGCAATGCCGGATTGCTGATCGACGCCATGAGTGAACTGGTCGCTGCCGGAGTCCGGGACTTTACCGTGACCGTCATCGGACGCGGGAGCCTGCGCAGCGTCCCGCCGGAGCTGAGACCGCACCTCCGGGTACTGGGCCGGGTGGACTTTGCAACCCTGTACGAACAGATGGAGCAGGCGGATTTCTTCCTGCCGCTGCTCGACCCCGGCAACCCCGCCCACGAGCGCTATGTGACTACGGGAACCAGCGGCAGCTTCCAGCTCATTCTGGGCTTTCGCAAACCCTGTCTGATCGCCCGCAGGTTTGCGCAGGTGAACGGACTCGATGCCGGCAATGCCGTGATATACGAGGACAACGCCGGCCTTGCGGGCGCGATGGCGCGTGCGGTGGCCATGACACCGGAATCCTGTCGCGCAATGCAGCAGTCGCTGGCCCGCATGGCTGATTCGCTGTACCAGCAGTCCCGGGAGAATCTGCGGCGGCTGATCGACGGTTGATCAGCCACTGGCCGGCAGTTGATCCGCGGTGGCCCGGGACCGGCCGCTTTCAGTTCCGGTTGCGGCGGCTGTGAAGCCAGCGCACGACTTTCTTGCGCTGGCGTGCGATGAACTTCAGCTTCTCGAACAGCAACAGCGCGGGCTGTTGCGCAAATGGCGGCAATCCGGGCACGAATACGTGACCATCCCTTTCCGTCCTCATCCTGCGAAGCGCGGGGTATGCTGCGCGTGCAGCGGCCAGTTCCGCCGCCGGATCCACGCCCTGCGATTTCATCTTGCGGTAGAACGCGCCGCCCTGTTTGTCCATGGGCTTGGTGTGCTCGATGCGGACCGCATCCACGATGTGCACAGGCTTGCGGCCATAGGCGCGCCCGCACCAGATGAAGTCCACGCCCCAGGTGCTGCGGGTGGCATCGAACGTGTCGATGAGGTCGGCGAGGGCCTGGGCGGACAGGCACGGCGCCATGATCTCGATGAAGCTCACGCGGCGCACGATGCAGGCAGGATTGGCCAGCGTGACGTTCAGGTTGTAATGGGTGCTCCAGTACAGTGCCGGCTGCGACAGGTACAAGTCGTGCTGATCGCACAGTTCGAAGTAGCGCGAGATCTCGCCGGGGCGGAAATACACGTCATCGTCGATCAGCAGCACCTGCCGGTACGGCAGGCGGCCACCGACCAGCTTGCGAAACTCCAGAAACCCTTCCAGCTTGTTGTCCCCGCCTTCACAGGAGTATTCGGTTGGCGGCCCCGGCTGGGGCGGCGAGTACCAGCTCACGCAGCAATCCCAGTTGCGTTGCGGATCTTCCTGCAGCATGCGGGGATGTAGCGAACGGCTCCCGGCGCGGAAGAATGCGAGGTAGGGACGGGAAGGTGGCATGGCCATGTGCAGCACGCTACTCATGCGCGCATTGTGTCATGCGCTCCTGCGGCCGTGCGCTGGAGATTGCGAAAGGTTAACATCCGCTGGCGCAACGTGACGCCGTGAGGAGAGGGGATGAGCATCAACCGGGGTGGTCAGTGAGCCGGAGTCTGGCGCGCATGCTGTATCAGCGGGCACGCCTGTGCCGTTTCCTCGGCCTGCGCGCCGCTGCAGTGAGTTCCTGCGAGGCCGCCCTGCGGCATGCGGACTACATCAAGGCCTACCAGCTCATGGCCGCCATGGACCTGCCGGGTGAGAGCTATTTCCGGCTGATGGCTCGCATCCATGCCCATCTCAGGCCCGCGACTTACGTGGAAATCGGTGTCGACGAAGGCGAGTCTCTGCAGATCGTCCAGCCCGGAACGCTGACGCTGGGCATCGATCCGCAGCCGCGGGTGAAACAGGCACTGACATCGCGCCAGAAGATCTACGCCCAGACCAGCGACGATTTCTTCGCCACCCGTGATGTGCGCGCCGAACTGGAGGGAAGGCCGGTCGAGCTTGCCTTCATCGATGGCATGCACCAGATGGAATTCGCGCTGCGCGATTTCATCAATCTGGAGCGGTACTGCACGCCCCGGTCCATCGTGCTCATCCATGACGTGTACCCGATCGATGCCAGGAGCGCGGAACGCGAACGGCAGAGCGCGTTCTGGACCGGTGATATCTGGCGACTGGTGCTGATCCTGAAGAAACACCGTCCGGATCTCGTCGTGCACACCATCGGTGCCTGGCCCAGCGGCCTTGCGATGGTGCAGCAGCTCGATCCGGCATCACGGGTGCTGTCGGAGGGGTTCGAGCGGATCGTCGCCGAATCCCTGGCGCAGGATTATGCGGTGCTGGAGGGGCGCAAGAAGGAGATGCTCAATTTTCTGCGCAACGACTGGGATGAGGTGCGGGCGCAGATCGAGCGCGCCCTGCGCCTGGCCGGGGTGGCTGCCGAACGCGAAGCGCTGCTCGAACTCGCCCGTTCCTCTGCAATCTCCCAGGAGAACTCGCGCAAGCTGATCCGCGAGCTCGATTCAATGGAGGAGCGACTGCGATGAGGACGGAGAGAGGCATGGACATCCCTGACGTCGATGGCTTTGCAGCTCCAAAGCGGATGGCTTGACTGCAGTGAACCCACAAAACGTGCTGGTCCAGCACGTCAACTGACTTTAATCAGCCAACCCCATCACGAATGCCAGCGCGGCATTGAGCCGCGCGAGATCCTTTTCATCCAGACGTCCGATCCGGCTGCCCACGCGTTCGCGGCGGATCGTCACCGGCTTGTCGGCCATAATCTGTGAGCGGGCACGTAATCCGTTCTGCGCACCAGGATCGATGGTAACGCGAAAATCGGGAGCATCGTTGATCTGCGTCGTCATCTGACAGACGACGACTGAAGCATGTTGTTTCGGTAAAGCATCGGTCTGCACGATCACGGCCGGTCGGGGCTTGCCATAATCCCCGCTGGCTGCGACGGTGATCACGTCGCCGCGCTTCATTCGCTGTCGAATTCTGATACGGCCTCGATCCAGCGCATGGCGTCATTCTCACTGGATCGACGCAGCTTGGAAACCGCCTTGGCAACGCGTCGCTGCACGATCTTGGACCTGGCATCCGGTACCACCAAGCGCAGCTCCCGCAGATTGCGTGAACGGCGTCGTTCGCGCATTGCCTTCATTCGATCGGCTGGTAATGCCATGATCGTGCCGCCCTGTCAAATAACGCGTTGCATTGTAACGCGTTACGGCCCTGCTGGCAAATCACCCCGCCTTTGGCGAATGGTCCAGTTCGCCGCGTTCATGCCAGTCGGCAGGACTTCAGGGGGAGCACCCAGCAGGAAATCCCTGCCGCCGAAGTTGCCTGGCAGAGCCCGCGGCCGGAAATGGGTCGAGGTGGCGCGCGACCTGAACTACGCCAACGGCATCGGGCAGCATTGTTCGAATTCCCAATGTTGACCAGGATTTGCCGGGCACGGCTGCGCAAGTCGAGCCCGGGACGCCGGCGAGCTCTCAGAACGTGATGACTTCGAGCCCGGGTACCCGCTGAAAATGTTTGATGTTGCGCGTCACAATGGGCAGCCCCTTCGCAAGTGCCGTGCCGGCAATCCAGCAGTCATTGTCCCCAATATGCTGGCCGGCCTGCTTCAGGGTCCTCGCGGCTCGCGAGGTAAGCCAGGCTATGTCCTCATCGATCTCGATGACGCTGAACTCTGCGAGAAGATCGTCAACGACTTCCATCTGTAGCACACCTTCGGCCAGTTCTTCCCAGCAGACTCGTGAGGTAAATAACGGGTCCCGGGAGTGCGCCTCCAGGAACCCGGTTACCGCGGAGCGGTTGCGTCGACCGGTTCGGCCGGAGAGATGAATGAAAAAATCAGTGTCGTATAGCAAGAGAGAAGAGGAATTACGGCGCTATGCGCCGACGACGTGATCGATAGACGTGCTCCACCCGGTCCCACGCGACATTTTTCCCCCAATTGCCTTCCTGGACCCTATTCGCCAAATTCTCCGCAACGCCCTTGACCGGCGGCACGATTCGTCGAATGACCTGTGAGAACGACTCCCGGGGTCGCTTGGCCAACCGCAGTCGTTCATAAGCATCAATCTCCAAAGAAATCGTCTTGCTGGCCATGCACAGACTATACACAGATCATCTGTGTATTCCAAGCAGATCCGCATGTCATGCCTGCGCGATCAGGCCCGACGGTGACGCCTGCGTCATGGCGCCTGCGCTCAGGCGCGGGCCCATCCAATGACGGTGCAGGACAGGGTCTGGTCTGGCAGCGGCCATTGAGAGCCGCTCCAGCGTGGGCTAAGCCAATGATTGCACGGGCTTCTTTCCTGGTAGTGCATATGAACGAATATGTTATTATTTGTTCATGAGAACGAAGCCTGTTTCACATGCAGCCGACCCGGAGACCGACCAGGGCCGGGTGGTTTCTGCTGCCATCGTTCGCATCGCGGATTACTGGAAGCTCACCAACGAGCAGCTCGGTGGCGTGCTTGGACTGTCGCCGGCCTCGGCTTCCCGTTTGCGCACCGGCAGCTACCGGCTCAAGCCCGGCGACAAGGCCTTCGAGCTCGGCCAGTATCTCGTGCGGCTGTTCCGCGGGCTGGATGCCATCATGGGGAGCGACGATGAAGCCACCAACTCCTGGTTGCGCGCTCCGAACCTCGATCTGGGCGGGCGCCCCATCGATCGGATCGCCACCATCCGCGGGCTCATGGACGTAGCCGACTATGTCGATGACTTCCGCGCCCAGGTCTGAGCCGCCGCCTGCCACGAAACATTTCCGGTTGTACCAGGACACCGTGTGGCGGGTTGTCGAGGCGCAGCACCGGATCTCGACCAACCGGCTGGCCGCCAACGCGGAAGACCAGGCGCTACTCGAACAGCTCGTCGAAGAGGTCAAACCGCCGCTTCCATCCTCTGTACGGGGCCTGCATTTTCTGCTCGCGACGCCGTTCCGTTACGGACATCGGCGCGCGTCGCGCTTCCGCCGCGCTGCGGATCGCCCTGGCATTTTCTATGCGTCCGAGCATCTCGCTACCGCTGTTGCCGAAGCTGCCTGGTGGCGGCTTCATTTCCTTTCCCGCTCGCCGCAGGCCAGGCCACCGAGCGCCACCATCGAGCACACCGCCTTCAAAGTGTCGATCAAGGCCGCTCGCTCGCTGGATTTGACCCAACCACCTTTCGCGAAGTCCGCGGCGTCGTGGATGGCCCCCGGCGATTACACAGCCTGCCAGCGCTTTGCGACGGCCGCCCGCGAAATCAAGACCCAGCTCATCCGCTACCGCTCGGTGCGCGACCTCGAGCACCGTCCCAACATCGCGCTGCTCGACCCGGGCGCATTCGCAAGTGGCACTCCCAAAATCGTTCAAACATGGCATTTTCGAATCGAGCCAGACCGGCTCACTGTCTTCGCCGCTTTCCCCGGCCGGGAGAGGTACACTTTTCTGCGTCAGCCAACGGACCCTCCTGCAGATGAGCGCTGAACCACCGGCCGGGAACACACTGGTGCAGGCGCTGCGCGCGAAGCTTGCACGTGATTGCGGCGAAGTGGTCGTGCACGAAACGCACATCTCATGGGTACTGCTGGCCGGTACTCATGCCTTCAAGATCAAGAAGCCGGTTCGGCTGGGCTTTCTGGATTTTTCGACCCTGGAGTCTCGCCGGCACTGCTGTGAAGAGGAATTGCGCATCAACCGCAGGCTTGCTTCGGCGCTGTATCTGGCGGTGGTGCCGATCACGGGGACACCTGATGCACCGTGCCTGGGCGGCGAGAGGACACCCATCGAGTATGCGGTGCAGATGCGCCGCTTTGCCGACGGCGATCTGGCCAGCGCGCGGCTGGCGCGCGGTGCATTGTCGGCCGCGGAAATGGGTTCGTTCGCGGCCCATCTGTCGGCATTTCACGAATTCCTCCCGCCGGCCGCGAAGGAGAGTGGTTTCGGGACTCCCGTCCGCTTGAACCGGGATCTGGACCTGCTGTTTTCGGACTGGCCGGCTGCCGTTGATGCGCCGGCACTCGATGCACTGAGGCAGTGGTTTGCCCGTTGCAAGGAGCAACGGGACCGGTGGGTGGCACAACGCGCCGCAGCGGGTCGCGTGCGCGAATGCCACGGGGACCTGCACCTCGACAATGTGGCCAGTTTTGGCGGGAAGTTGATCGCCTTCGATGCGCTCGAGTTCGACGCCGGCCTGCGCTGGATCGACGTGGTCAGCGAACTGGCGTTCGTCACGATGGATCTGCGCGCGCGCGGTCATGCAGGGCTTGCTCATGCCTTCGCCGCTTCCTACCTGGAGGCGGGTGGCGACTATGATGGCCTGCCGCTGTTGCGAACCTACGAGGTCTATCGCGCGATGGTGCGGGCCCGTATTGCGCGTCTGCGCGCCGGCCTGAGCACCGCGGGCGCACCGCCTGCCTCGACCTACATGGCGCTGGCGCTGGAGCTTGCGCAGCCCGGAAACCCACGACTGCTGATTACCCAGGGTCTGCCGGGCTCGGGCAAGACCTGGATCACGCAAGCGCTGCTGGGCGTGACCGGCGCGATGCGAGTGCGCTCCGATGTCGAGCGCAACCGGATGTTGGGGCGTGACCGCCATTCGGGCGCCGACAGTGATGCCGTGTACGCACGGCTGCTCGAAGTGGCGCGTATCTCGTTGCAAAGCGGATATCCGACCATCGTGGATGCGGCATTTCTCCAGCGTGCGCAACGAAGTCCGTTTGCGGCGCTTGCTGCCGGGCTGGGTGTACCATTCACGCTCCTGCAATGTACCGCGCCGCTGGACGTGCTGCGCGCCCGCGTGCGCGAGCGCGCCGCCCGCGGCCAGGACGCGTCGCAGGCGGATGAGGAGGTTCTGGAACTGCTGCGCACGCGCATCGAGCCCCTGACCGGCGACGAGGCCGGGCGCGCCATCGTCCTGGACACATCAGGCGGAACCGTGGTGCCGGCGCTGGCACGTGAGTGGGACCGGATGGCAGGCGGTATCACCGGAAAGACGGACCTGGAGACCCATCCGTGAGTGTTCGCAACCTCGACAGGCTGTTCCAGCCGCGTTCGGTGGCCGTGATCGGGGCTTCCGACCGCGAGCGCAGCATCGGTGCGCTGGTGATGCACAACCTGCTGGCGGCCGGATTCGACGGACCGGTATGGCCGGTCAACGTGCGCCGGACCAGGGTGGCGGGGCGGCCGGCGTACCCCGATGTGGCGTCACTCCCCGGGACGCCGGATCTGGCCGTGATCTGCACACCGGCCCGGACGGTGCCGGAGCTGACCTGTGCGCTCGGTGAGCGCGGCACCCGCGCGGCCATCGTGCTCAGCGCCGGTCTGGTCTCGGGCCGCACCGCCGACGGCCGCACCCTGCAGCAGGCGATGCTGGATGCGGCGCGGCCCCATCTGCTGCGCATCCTCGGTCCCAACTGCCTCGGTCTGCTGGTTCCGGGCGTGAAGCTCAACGCCAGCTTCGCACACACGCAGGCGCTGCCGGGGCGGCTGGCCTTCGTTTCGCAATCGGGCGCGCTGGCCACGGCGATGCTCGACTGGGCCAACTCGCGCGGCATCGGGTTTTCGCACTTCATCTCCTTGGGCGACAGTGCGGACGTCGATGTCGGCGATGTCCTCGACTATCTCGCCAGTGATGCCCAGACCGGCGCAGTGCTGATGTACCTCGAGTCGGTGCGCGCCGCGCGCAAGTTCATGTCGGCCGCTCGTGCGGCCTCGCGCAACAAGCCCGTGGTGGTGGTCAAGGCCGGGCGTGCCCCGGAAGGCGCGAGGGCGGCCTCGTCCCATACCGGCGCGCTCGCCGGGTCCGATGCGGTGTACGACGCTGCTTTCCGGCGGGCCGGCATGGTACGCGTGGACACGCTCGATGACCTGTTCGATGCTGCCGAGACGGTTGCTCACGCGCGCCCGCTGCTCGGTGAGCGGCTGGCCATCGTCACCAACGGTGGGGGTGCCGGGGTGCTGGCAGCCGATGCGCTCAGCCTGCAGGGGGGGACGCTCGCGGTGATGAGCGAGGCCACGCTCGCCGCGCTCGATGGCCATCTGCCGCAGACGTGGTCGCGTGGAAATCCGGTCGACCTGATCGGCGATGCGCCGGTGGAGCGTTACACGGCGTCATTGTCTGTCGTTCTGGACGCGGCGGAGGTCGACGCGGTGCTGTTCATGCATGCACCCACCGCGGTAGTGCCGAGCCTTGCGATCGCACGGGAGTGCATTCCGGTGCTGCGGGCGGCGCGCAAGCCGGTGTTCACCAGCTGGCTCGGCGCCGCGGTGGTGCAGGGTGCCGAGCAGGCCTGCGAGGCGGAGGGCATTCCCACGTACTCATCGCCCGAGCGTGCCGTGACGGCCTTCGTGCGCCGCGTGATCTACCGGCAGAACCAGCAGGCGCTGCTCCAGGCACCGAAGGCCAGCGTGCTGCCGTTCGAACCGGATCGGGTGCTGGCCCGCAGCGTGATCGAGCGCGCACTGGCACAAGGGAGCCGCGTGCTCGACGAGGTGCAGGCCAAGGCCCTGCTGGATGCCTACCGCATCCCGATCGTGCCGACGCGCGTGGCGCGCACTGCCGACGAGGCTGCGGCAATGGCGGCAGCCATCGGGTATCCGGTGGTCCTGAAGCTGCTGTCGCCACAGGTGTCGCACAAGTCCGATGTCGGCGGCGTCGTGCTGGCGCTGGCGGACGAGGGCGGGCTGCGTCGCGCCGCAGCCGCGATCGCGGAGCGCCTGCGCACGCTGCGTCCGGATGCGCAACTGGCCGGCTACACGGTGCAGGCCATGGTGAATCGACCTCGCGCACACGAGTTGATCGTGGGCGTCGCCAGCGACGCCGTGTTCGGCCCGGTGCTGATGTTCGGCCAGGGCGGGACGGCGGTGGAGGTGCTCAAGGACAGCGCCACCGCGCTGCCGCCGCTGAACGACCGTCTCGCACAGGACATGATTGCACGCACCCGGGTTGCCCGGCTGCTGGCGGGCTACCGCGACCGCGCCAAAGCCGACACCGGGGCCATCGCAGGCGTTCTGCTGGCGGTATCGCAGATGGTCTGCGATCTTCCCGAGCTCATCGAGCTGGACATCAACCCGCTGCTGGCCGATCACGCCGGTGTGATGGCGCTCGACGCTCGTGTGCGTCTGGAGCCATCCGGCGCGCGTGCCTCCGATCGGCTTGCGATCCTGCCCTATCCTTCGCAGCTCGAACGCCGGCTGCAGATCGGCGATGATCGGTTGCTGGTCAGACCCATCCGGCCCGAGGATGGACCGCGACTGCGGGCGTTCTACGAGCGTGCAGCACCGTCAGATCTGCGGCTGCGCTTCTTCCTGACCCGGCGCGAGGTATCAGCCTCGGAGCTCGCCCGCTTCAGCCAGATCGACTACGACCGCGAGATGGCATTCATTGCGCTGCCGGCCGGCAGCCAGGATGCGCCGATGATCGGTGAGGTTCGTGCCAGCTGCGACCCCGACAACCAACGGGCGGAGTTCGCGGTCCAGATCGCGAGTCAGTGGCAGCGGCGCGGCCTTGGCCATGCATTGCTCGCGCGGCTGATCGAGCACCTGCGCACGCGCGGTACCCGCGAGATGTGGGGCGATTGTCTGAGTGAGAACGCCGGCATGGCCTCGCTGGCGCGCAGCCTGGGGTTCGAGGTGACAGCGTCGGATCCGGGAGTGTGGACACTGCGCCTGGCGCTGGATTGAGATCCGGACTTCCCGTCGACGAGCTTCTGGCAGGCGGGGCAGGAGGCGCGCCGGGACTTTGCACGGCTGACCTGGTCGGTCGCATTGCCGCCCTGCGGAGCTGGCTGCGTACCCTGTCGGCGCAGGAGGGTATCGGAGCACTCATCTGATAAGCTCTCCGCCATGCAGATCATTCCCGGCTGGCACCCCGCCGTGGTGCACTTCGCGGTGGCCGCGAGCATCATCGGATGTGCCGCAATGTTGCTCTCGCCACTGTTGCCAGAGCGGGCCGCACGTCATTGCGCGGGATTCGGGACCTTGAGCCTGTGCGTCGGCGCGGGGTTCTGCGTGCTCGCACTCGCGACCGGTGTCATGGCGGTGTGGGATGTCTCGCTCGGTGCTCCTGCCCGATCCGCGGTGTCCCGCCACGTCATCTGGGCGTTTTTCACCACCCTCGCGGTGCTGTTGCTGACGGTGTGGCGCGCGGCAGGGTATGGTCTTGCTGAACCGCCTTCCGGTTTCATGCGCGTGGTGGCGGGAGCGGTCATGCTGGCGGTGCTCGTCACCGGATGGCTGGGCGGGGAGAATGTGTACCGATACGGCATCGGCGTGCTGCGAACGCCGGTTCCGGTCCAGGCCGGGAGTAGCTCGTTCGATGCGAAAGGGTTGAACACCTGGCGCGAACAGCGCCTGGCCTCGCTCACCGGCGAGACGGGCTGGCTCACGCCAGTGGCGCTTTACTGGCTCAAGACCGGATCGAACAGCTTCGGGCGAGATGCCCGCAACGACTTCGTGCTGGATTCTCCTTCACTGCCGGCCAGAGCCGGAGCTTTCGTGCTGAAAGGTGCGCAGGTGAAATTCGATGCAGTCGCCGGCAGCGGCATCACCGTGGGCGGTGCGCCTGCCCGGACCGTCCTGTTGGTCCCGGACACCCAGCCTCATCCCACCGAGCTTATCGCCGGCTCATTGCACCTGATGCTGATCGAACGCGGCGGGCGCATGGGTATCCGCGTGCGCGACAGCGTGAGTCCCATGCGCACCGGTTTTTCGGGCCTGCACTATTTCCCTGTCCGGCCGGACTGGTCCGTCGATGCGCGATTCGAGCCGTATGTGCCCACGCGCAGGATTCCCATCGTCAACATCCTGGGAATGCAGATCGAAATGGATTGTCCCGGTGCACTGGTCTTCGAGAAGGATGGCAGGACCTGGCGGCTGGATGCCGTGCTGGAGGAGCCCGGTGATACGAAGCTGTTCGTGATGTTCGCCGACGGGACCAGCGGACGCGAAAGCTACGGCGCCGGTCGTTTCCTGTACACCCCGCTCCCGCGGGACGGGCATGTGCGCGTGGATTTCAACCGTGCGTACAACCCGCCCTGTGCATTCACCAGTTACGCTACCTGCCCGCTGCCGCCACCGCAGAATCATCTGGGGCTGCGGGTGGAGGCAGGTGAACTGGCATACGTGAATCCCAGCCACCGCCCAGCGCCTTGACCAGGGCCACGCTGGTCATGAGCTCCCGCCCGCGCAGGGAAATCGAGCTGCGCGCATTGGTGAGCGCGGTGCTCTGCGCCACGACCACCTCCAGGTAGCTCACGGTGCCGGCCTTGTACTGGTTCAGCATGATGGTCTCGGCCTGGCGCGCCGCATCGGTGGCGGAATCCTGGGCCTTGCGTTCGGCAGCCAGCAGCCGGATGGCGGCCAGGTTGTCTTCCACATCGGCGAATGCACTGAGTGTGGTCTGCCGGTACTGGGCCACGGCTGCGTCGTAATTCGCGCGCGCCTGGCGCGAAGCGGCAAGCCGGGCGCCACCGTCGAACAGCGACAGTGCCGCGGCCGCGGGGCCCACCGACCACAGGCGGTTGGCCGCGGAAACGAGGTGTTCGAAGGACGAACTCCGGTACCCAAGTTCACCGGACAGCTGAAGGGCGGGAAACCAGGCCGCGCGTGCCACGCCGATCTGCGCATTGGCCGAGATCACCCGCCGCTCCGCGGCGGCAATGTCCGGACGGCGCTCGAGGAGATCTGAAGGCACTCCCGCCGGAACGACGGGAACCGCATGCTCGAGCTTGCGCTTTTCCAGCCTGAAGTTGGAAGGATTGCGGCCGACCAGTACTGCAATGGCATGTTCGAGTTGTGCGCGCGTGAGTGCAAGATCCAGAGACTGCGCCTGTGTGGACTGGAGCTGGGTCTGTGCCTGCAGCACGTCCGAGCGCTTGGCGACGCCCACGGCGTACTGGTTCTGCGTGATCTTCAGCGAACGCTCGAAGCCGGCAATCTCCTGGTCGAGGAAATCCGCCTCCTCGTCCGTGGCCCGAAGCTGGAAGTAGTCCTGTGCCAGCTCTGCCTGCATGCTCAGGGTGGCGGAGGCCAGGTCCGCGGCACTGGCGGCGGCCTGGGCGCGCGCACTCTCGGTGCCGCGGCGCAGCCGGCCCCACAGGTCGGGCTCCCACGCGGCATCCAGCGACAGGGCGTAGGAGTTGCCGATGGCGCCGGAGGTGAGAGATGGCGAACTGGAGAAGCCCGAAGAGGGATTGCGGCTGCGGGTGGCCGAAGCGTTCGCCGAAAGGGCCGGAAAATACGCCGCACGTGCCCCCGTGACCAGCGCCCGCGCGGCGGCGTATTGCGCAGCGGCCTGGCGTATGGTCTGGTTGGACACGTTCGCCGATTGCATCAAATCATCCAGGGCCTCGTCCCCATAGATCTTCCACCACTGTCCACGCGGGACGGCATCGGCCGGCGCGGCAGGTTTCCAGTCGCCGGCCTCCCTGTAATGCTGCGCAGGCTCGATTCCAGGCCTGCGGTAATCGGGTCCCACTGCGCAGCCAGTCATGGCGAGCAGCGGCAGAAGCATCCAGGGGCAGCGCACGCGGCAGCTCATGAATCGGTCTCCGGCGCCAGCCGCACCAGGCGGTTGCGCGGGTGGCGATGCGCCCGCAGCCAGTCCTGGAAGCGGTCCAGGTAGACATACACCAGCGGTGTGGTGTACAGGGTCAGCAGCTGGCTCACGATCAGACCTCCGGCAATGGATATGCCCAGCGGATGACGCAGTTCGGCGCCGTCGCCATTGCCGAATGCCAGCGGCAGTGCCCCGAACAGGGCCGCCATGGTGGTCATCATGATGGGGCGGAACCGGTGTATGCAGGCGTCCACGATGGCCACCTGCGGTGGGGTGCCGTGCCTGCGCTGTGAATCGACAGCGAAGTCGACCATCATGATGGCGTTCTTCTTGACGATGCCGATCAGCAGGACCACGCCGATCAGGGCGATGATGCTGAATTCCGTGCCAGTGGCCAGCAGTGCGAGCAACGCCCCGACTCCCGCGGAAGGGAGCGTCGAAAGGATGGTCAGCGGGTGGACGTAGCTTTCATACAGCATGCCCAGCACGATGTACACGGCGATCAGCGCGGTGAGGATCAGCAGCGGCTGGTTGGCCAGTGATTCCTGGAAGACCTTGGCCGCTCCCTGAAAGCTCCCATGCACCGAGGAGGGCATGGAAAGCCGGCTGATGGATTTTTCGATGGCATCGGTGGCCTGTGAAAAAGACACTCCAGGAGGAAGCCCGAAGGAAATCGTGGAGGCGGCAAACGGTCCCTGATGGTTCACCGTCAGTGCTACCTGACGGGATTCGACATGGGCGATGGTGGTCAGCGGCACCATGCGGGTGGTGCCATCCACGGCGGTACCGGGGACGTAGACGCCCTGCAATGACTGGGGCGAGAGCAGGTTCGCAGCAGCGGCCTCCATCACCACGCGGTACTGGTTCATGGGATTGAATATGGTGGAAACCTGCCGCTGGCCGAACAGGTTGTTGAGCGTCGTGTCGATGGAGGCCATGGTCACACCGAGCCGCGAGGCGGCATCGCGGTCGATGACGAGGTACGACGACGCGCCCCGGTCCTGCGCGTCGGTGTTCACATCGGTCAGTTCCGGAATCCGGCTCATCGCCTGGCGCACCTTCGGCTCCCAGGCGCGCAGTTCGTCCAGGTCATCGGCCTGGAGCGTGTACTGGAACTGCGCATTGCCGGCGCGTCCACCGAGACCCACATCCTGCGCCGATTGCAGGTACAGCGTGGCGCCGGCCACATGCGCGGTCTTCTTGCGCAGCCGCGCGATCACCTGGTCGGCAGACTCCTTCCGCTGCGATTTTGGCTTCAGCGAAAGGAACATGCGGGCGGAATTGGAGCGTCCGCTGTTGGTGAACCCCACCACGGAGTCCACGGCCGGATCGGCCTCCACGATCTGCATGAACTCCTTCAGCTTGTCGCGCATGGCCAGAAAGGAGATGGCCTGGTCTCCCTGGATGTTGCCGAACACCCTGCCGGTGTCCTGCTGCGGGAAGAACGTCTTGGGAACCACGACATACAGGTATCCGTTCAGCAGCACGGTGCCAAGCAGGACCAGCATCATCAGCCGTCCGTGCCCCATCGCCCAGCCAAGGCTTCGCCGGTAGGCATCGAGGGTCGAATCGAACAGGCGCGCTGCCATTGCGGACAGCTTCCGGAAGCGGCCCGGTGCCTGCGGATCCGGGGACGATGCCTTGAGCACGTGGGCGCACATCATGGGTGTCGTGGTCAGCGCGATCACCAGCGAAATCAGGATGGCCACCGACAGGGTCACGGCGAACTCGCGGAACAGGCGTCCCATGATCCCGCCCATCAGCAGGATGGGAATGAACACTGCAATGAGCGAAAGGCTCATCGACAGCACGGTGAATCCCACTTCGCGAGATCCGCGCAGCGCCGCTTCCCGGGGCGGCACACCCGCCTCCAGATGACGGGTGACGTTCTCGAGCACCACCACCGCGTCATCCACCACGAATCCGGTGGCCACGGTCAGAGCCATCAGCGACAGGTTGTCCAGACTGAAACCCAGCAGGTACATGACGCCGAAGGTGCCGATCAGCGAGACCGGAACGGCGACGGCGGGAATCAGCGTGGCCGATGCGCGGCGCAGGAACACGAACACCACCATGATCACCAGCGCCACGGAGATCAGCAGCGTACGCTCCACCTCATGGAGCGATGCGCGGATGGTGAGCGTGCGATCCATGACGACATTGATGTCGATCGCGGCCGGGATGGAGGCGCGCAGGTGCGGAAGCAACGCCTTGATGTGATCGACGGTCTCGATGATGTTGGCATCCGGCTGCCGTGTCACGATGATCAGCACGGCCGGCTTGCCATTGGACAGGCCCGCATTGCGCACGTCCTGCACCGAGTCGACCACTTCGGATACATCATCGAGCCTGACCGCGGCGCCATTGCGGTAGGCAACCACGATCGGCCGGTATTCGCGGGCAACCTTGGCCTGGTCATTGGCGCCGATCTGCCAGCGCCGGTCACCGGATTCAATGAAGCCCTTGGGCCGGTTGACATTGGTGCTGGTGATGGCCGTGCGCACCTGTTCGGTGGGAATGCCCTGACGATCCAGCACCGCCGGGTTGAGTTCCACGCGCACCGCGGGCTGGGAACCGCCACCGATATCCACCTCGCCCACGCCCTGCACCTGCAGGATCTTCTGCGCGAGGATGGTGTCCGCCACGTCGTACATCTGGCCCCGGGTCATGGTTTCGGAGGTCAGTGACAGAATGATGACGGGCGCATCCGCGGGGTTGCGCTTCCAGTAGCCGGGGCTCGAGGGCATGCCGGTGGGCAGCAGCGTGCGCGCATTGTTGATCGCGGCCTGGACGTCGCGCGCGGCGCCGTCGATGTTCCGGCTCAGGTCGAACTGAAGCACGATGAACGTCGAACCCAGGGAACTGCTCGAGGTCATCTCCGTGATGCCCGCGATCTGTCCCAGTGCGCGTTCCAGCGGGGTTGCCACCGTGGCCGCCATGGTTTCGGGGCTCGCGCCGGGGAGCGAAGCGTGGACGGCAATGGTGGGAAAGGCGACCGAAGGGAGCGGTGCGACCGGCAGATGCTGGAAGGCGATTATGCCGGCCAGCACGATGCCCGCCGTGAGCAGCGTGCAGGCCACGGGGCGGGCGATGAATGTCGCGCTCGGATTCATGTGCCTGGAACCACAGCCGGTGCCGGGGCGGGACCGCGAGCAAGCCGGTCGAACATCAGGTAGATCACCGGGGTGGTGAACAGCGTCAGCACCTGGCTGACGATGAGTCCTCCCACCACCGCAAGGCCGAGCGGGCGCCGCAGTTCCGCGCCCATGCCGAATGACAGCATCAGCGGCAGCGCGCCGAGGATCGCCGACAGGGTGGTCATGATGATGGGGCGGAATCGCAGCAGGCATGCCTCGTAGATGGCCTCGCGCGGCGGCTTGCCCTCGACCCGCTCGGCGTGGAGCGCGAAGTCGATGATCATGATGGCGTTCTTCTTGACGATGCCGATCAGCAGGATGATGCCGATGATGGCGATGATGTCGAGGTCATGGCCGGTGAGCATCAGGAACAGCAGCGCACCCACGCCCGCCGACGGGAGCGTTGAAAGAATGGTCAGTGGATGGATGTAGCTTTCGTACAGGACGCCCAGCACGATGTACACGGTGACCACGGCGGCAAGGATCAGCAGCAGCGTGGTATCGAGCGAGGACTGGAAGGCCAGCGCCGCGCCCTGGAAGCTCGTCTGGATCGACACGGGGAGATCGATGTCGCGCTCGGCCGCATGAATGGCATCGACGGCATCGCTGAGCGAATACCCTGGCGCCAGATTGAACGAGATGGTCGCAGCCGGGAACTGGCCCAGGTGGTTGATCACCAGCGGGGCCCGCTGCTCCACCACCCGGGCCACCGCAGCCAGCGGTACCTTGTCGCCCGTGGCTGAGGGAACGTACAGCTCATGGAGCATGCCCGGCCCGCTCTGCATCCGGGGGTCGGCCTCAAGCACCACGCGATACTGGCTCGACTGCGTGTAGATGGTGGAGATCAGCCGCTGGCCGAAGGCGCTGTACAGGGTGTTGTCGATGGCGGCCGGGAGCACACCCAGGCGGCCGGCGGCGTCGCGGTCGATGTCGATGTAGGCCTGCAGGCCCTGATCCTGCAGATCGCTGGCCACGTCCTCCAGGGGCTTCGCCGCGTGCAGGTGCTGCACCAGCCTGTCCGTCCACTCGGACAGATGTGCCGGGTCCGCGGTCTCCAGCGTGAACTGGTACTGCGTGCGGCTGATGCGATCCTCGATGGTCAGGTCCTGCACCGGCTGCAGGTACAACCGGATGCCCTGCACGCGAGCGGCTTCCTGCTGAAGCCGCCGGATCACCACGGATCCACGCTCGCGTTCCGACAGGGGCTTGAGGTTGATGAGAAACCGCCCCGCATTGAGCGTGGGATTCGTGCCATCCACGCCGATGAAAGAAGACAGGCTCTGCACGGCCGGGTCCTTCAGCAGCGCTCTGGCCAGTTCCTGCTGACGCCCGGCCATGGCCTTGAAGGAGATGGATTGCGGGGCCTCGGAGATGCCCTGGATGACTCCCGTGTCCTGGACGGGGAAGAAGCCCTTGGGCATGAAGACATACATCAGGACGGTGATCGCCACTGTCGCGGTGGCCACCAGAAGGGTCAGCCGTTCCCGCTCCAGCACCCACTGGAGCATCCGGGCATATCCGGCGATCATGCGTTCGATGAACGCCGTCGCCGCTCGTGCAAAGCGCGAGGGCTTCACCTGGTCGTGCGGCAGCAGGAGCCGTCCGCACATCATCGGTGTGAGCGACAGCGAGATGGCTGCCGACAGCAGGATGGCCACGGTCAGGGTGATGGCAAACTGCCAGAACAGGCGCCCGACCACATCACCCATGAACAGCAGCGGGATCAACACCGCGATCAGCGACACGGTGAGCGAGATGATGGTGAAGCCGATCTGGCTGGAACCCTTCAGCGCCGCCTGGAGCGGTGTCTCGCCCTGCTCGATGTAGCGGGCGATGTTCTCGATCATGACGATGGCATCGTCCACCACGAAACCGGTGGCGATGGTCAGCGCCATCAGTGTGAGGTTGTTGATGGAAAAGCCCGCAAGATAGATGAAACCGAATGTGCCGACCAGCGACAGCGGCACCGCCACCGCCGGGATCACCGTCGCTCTTGCGCTCTGCAGGAACACGAAAATCACCAGCACCACCAGCACCACGGAGAGCATCAGCTCGAACTGCACGTCCGCAACCGAGGCCCGGATGGTGACCGTGCGATCGGTGAGCACCGATACGTCGATGGAGCCGGGCAGGTTCGCGGTGATCTGCGGCAGGAGCTGTTTGATTCGGTCGACCACTTCGATGACGTTGGCACCCGGCTGGCGCTGGATGTTGACCACCAGCGCGGCCCGGTCGTTGGCCCAGGCAGCCAGGTGGACATTTTCCGCGCCGTCGATGATGGTGGCGACATCGGAAAGCCTGACCGGTGCGCCGTCCTTGTAGGCCACCACGACCTTCGCGTATTGTTGCGCGGATTTGAGCTGGTCGTTGGCATCGATCGTGGAGGCCCGGGTCGTGCCGTCAAAACTCCCCTTGGGCGTGTTGACATTGGCGCTGCCGATGGCGGTGCGCAGATCATCCAGTGACATCCCCATGGCGGTGAGCGCGGCCAGATTTGCCTGCACCCGCACCGCCGGGCGCTGGCCTCCCGTGATGGAAACCAGACCCACGCCCGGAAGCTGCGAGATCTTCTGGGCCAGTCGCGTGTCGATGATTTCCTGCACCCTGGGCAGGGGCATGGTGTTCGAGGACACGCCCAGGGTGAGCACCGGTGCATCGGCCGGGTTGACCTTGCTGTAGATGGGCGGCTGCGGAAGGTCGGTCGGCAGCAGGTTGGTGGCCGCGTTCAGGGCGGCCTGGACCTCCTGCTCGGCCACGTCGAGGTCGAGACCCAGATTGAACTGCAGGATCAGCACCGAGGCGCCCCCCGAACTCGTGGAGGACATCTGCTTGAGTCCGGGAATCTGCCCCAGCTGACGCTCGAGTGGCGCCGTGATGGACGAAGTCATGACATCCGGACTGGCGCCCGGATACAGGGTGACGATCTGGATGGTCGGAAAGGCTACTTCCGGCAGCGCCGAGAGCGGCAGCAGGCGATAGGCCACCGAGCCGGTCAGGAACAGCGCCACCATGAGCAGCGAAGTGGCAACCGGCCGCTGGATGAATGGGCGTGACGGATTCATGGGCCGTCAGCCGCCGACCTGCACCTTGCTGCCATCGCGCAATTTGTCCAGGCCATCCACCACGACGGTCTGACCGACATGAAGTCCGGACTCCACGGACACCATGTTTCCATCCGCAATGCCGGTTCTGACGGATTGCACCTTCACGGACTTGTCGGGCTGCACCACGTAGACGAAGGAGCCGTCATTGCCTGTCTGCACGGCAGCGGTGGGGATGACCATGACCTGCCGCTGGATGTCCACCAGCGCGCGGGCGTTGACGAACTGGTTCGCGAACAGGGTGTTCTGCTCGTTCGTGAATTCCGCGCGGAGCTTGACCGTCCCGGTGGTCGTGTCCACCTGATTGTCGGCAGCGATCAGCACGCCGGTGGCGATCCTGTTGCGGTTGTCACGGTCCCAGGCTTCCACCGGGACGGGTGTTCCGGAGTGCAGGCGTGCCATGATCCTTTCGATGCGCGTCTCGGGGACGGCGAATTCCACGGTCATCGGCTGCAACTGCGTGATGACCACGATGCCGGTGGTGTCCGAGGCGTGCACGATGTTGCCCGGGTCCACCTGTCGAAGGCCGGTACGGCCACTCAAGGGTGCGGTGATGCGGGTGAACGAGAGCGACAGTGCGGCACTGTCCACCTGACCCTGATCTGCTTTCACCGTGCCCTCGTACTGATGCACCAGGGCGGCCTGGGTGTCCAGCTGCTGCTGCGAGGTGGAGTCCTGCGCCAGCAGGACCTTGTATCGTTCGAAGTCGAGCTGTGCATTGCGCAGCAGGGCCTGGTCGCGCGCCAGCTGTCCCTGGGCCTGGGTCAGTGCCACCTGGTAAGGCCGCGGATCGATCTGCGCCAGCAGATCACCTTCCCTGACCATCTGTCCTTCCCTGAACAGCACCTTGACCAGTTCTCCATCGACCCGTGAACGCACCATCACCACATTGCGTGGAACCGCGGTGCCCAGACCCGTCTGGTAGACATTGATGTCGCCCAGCTTCACGGTCGCCACCCCCACCGATGAGGGTCGCTTCGATGGATCGAAGTGCCCACCGCCACGGCCAGGTCCGGCGTCTTCCGTGGCGGAAGGAGCACGATGGCTGAAATACCAGATCGAACCCAGGATCACGAGCAGGGCGGCGGCGATGACACCGGGGCGCCGGTACAGTGGGGGACTTTGCAAATCCTGCATGGATCAACGATACCGTAGCGAGCCGGCTTTTGCCGACGGGAAAGGACAACCCGCAGTCAAGAAACGTCAAGTACCTGTCCGGGATCACCCGCCATGGCCGGCGGGCATCGGACGGGCTGGAAGTCGAATGCCGCCAATGACGTGTACAGTCTACCAAACGACGGACATATACTTGGGACCTTCACCTCGACGAACAGGTGGGCCGCGATGACAAGGCATTGGGGATGGTCCATGGTTGGCTGGCTTGGCCGGCTGGTTCCGGCGTGCGCCTGTGCGGTACTTCTCTGTCCCGGCCCTGCGCAGGGCGAATCGCAGAAACTTCGCATCATCAGTTGGGCCGACTACGTTCCCGCCGACCTGATCGCCGCATTCCGCAAGGAAACCGGGATTCAGGTCGAGCTGACGCTGTCCAACAACGAAGAGATGATCTCCAAGCTCCGCGCCACGGGCGGCGCCGGCTTCGACCTGGCGCAACCGTCGCAGGACCGGATCATCGGGCCGCAGCGTGATTTCCGCATCTACAAGCCCATCGATCTTTCCAGGGTCAATCTGGCGCTGTTTCGTCCCGACCTGCTCGAGATCGTGCGGCAGAACACGACCCTGGATGGCCGCCAGTATGCGTTGCCCTATCTGTGGGGCGCGGAAGGGCTGGTGGTGAACACGAAGCGGGCGAAAGTGAGCGACTATCCTGATCTTTGCAGGCCTGAATACAAGGGCATGACTTCGGTGCGCCTGCGCCGGCCGACGCTGATGGCGTTCGCCTTTGCGATGGGCAAGGATCCATTCGCACTGTATGGCAATCCGAAAGCCTACGAAGCACTCATGGACCAGGTGGGTGCAAAGCTGATCGCATGCAAGCCCGTGTTCAGGTTCTTCTTCGACAACAAGGACCAGTTGCTCAATGGCATCCGCTCCGGTGAACTGGTGGCAGCCATGATGTGGGACACGGGTGGCTGGACCCTGAATCGGCAGAATCCGGATATACAGTTCGTGGTGCCGCGTTCCGGTGCGCTGGGCTGGCTCGATACCTTTGCACTGCCCGCCAGGGGCCGGAACGATGCCGCAGTGTATGCCTGGATCAACTTCACCATGCGGCCGGAGAACGCGGCCCGCATCACCCGGTCAGTTGGAAATTTCACGGCGGCCCGAAACACCGATCCGCTCATCGACCCGAAGCTCAAGGCGCAGTTCGCAGCGTCATTCCCCGGTGGCGGATTCAGGGGCATCCATTGGTACCCGGCCATTCCACCGGGCCTGGAGGAACTCGAAGGCAAGGTGCTCGACCGGATCAAGGCTGCCAATTGAGCGCCGATCTGCAGGTGCAGGATCTGGTCAAGCGCTTCAGCACGCATGTAGCTGTCGATTCGCTGTCCTTCAGCGTCGAGCGCGGAAGCTTCTTTTCAATCCTCGGACCCTCCGGCTGCGGCAAGACGACGCTCCTGCGCATGATCGCGGGCCTCCTGGCGCCGGATTCCGGTGACATCCGTATCGGCGGACGCAGCATGGCGGGAGTCGCGCCGAATCGACGGCCGGTCAATCTGGTGTTCCAGCAACTGGCGCTGTTCCCGATGATGTCGGTGGGCGAGAACGTTGCCTATGGCCTTGCGCGCCGTGGGGTGGCGCGCGCGGAGCGTGCGCGCAGGACGCACGCGATGCTGGAGCGCGTGGGGCTGGCGGAAACTGCCGGCAAGCGCGTGGACGAGCTGTCCGGCGGGCAGCGCCAGCGGGTTGCAATCGCACGGAGCCTCGTCCTGGATCCGACGCTCCTGCTGCTGGACGAACCCCTGGGTGCGCTCGATCTGAAGCTGCGCGAACACATGAAGATCGAGCTCAAGCAGCTGCAGGCGGCCTTCGGCACCACCTTTGTCTATATCACCCACGACCAGTCGGAGGCGCTGGTGTTGTCCGACCACGTGGGCGTGATGAACCAGGGACGCTTCGAGCAGCTCGGCACGCCGCAGGAGCTGTACTACCAGCCGAATACCCCTTTCGTGGCCGGTTTCGTGGGCGCGAACAACCGCATCGAGGGGCGCATTGCATCGGTGGACGGAGACCTGGCTACCCTGGTGAGCTCGAAGGGCTGGCAGCTGCATGCGAGGTTCCGGGGACGCGCATCGGCCGGCGATGCGGTGTCGGCCTTCTTCCGCCCGGAAGTCTGCATGCTCGGCCGCACGGCTGCGGAACTTCCTCCCGGTCTTCCGGCCCATGAGGGCATCGTGCAGAGTCTGCTGTTCGATGGGTCCAACTCCGCCGTTCTGCTGGAAGAACAGCGCACGCGACAGGAAATCCGCGTTGCCCTGCCGCAAACCGGGCAGTTCGCCGGACTGAAGCCCACCGAGAAGATCTGGTTCGGCTTCGATCCGCTTCGCGCGGTGTGCTTCAATGCGCCCGCTGGCGCGCGTACCGTGGGGGACTGATGCCGGCAGCGTGGCGGACGAGGGCGGCGCTTGCCGCGCTGCTGATGCCGGCGCTGATCTGGCTGGGCGCATTGATCGTGCTTCCGCATGTGGATCTGGCAGTCCTGTCCCTGCGGGAGCGCATCGGCCCGGAGGAATACGCGCGAAGCCTTGCGCAGTACAGGACGTTCTTCACCGAACCGGTTTACTGGCATATCTTCCTGCGCACCGCCATCCTGTCGGTGATCGCAACACTGTTCACCTTTCTCGCCACTTTTCCCGTTGCCTGGATCATCGCCAAGGTGTTTCGCGGGCGCGCCGGTGCGCTGCTGTTCATCATCTGCCTGGTGCCATTCTGGGTGAGCGAGACTGTGCGGACGCTGGGCTGGATGATCCTGTTGCGGCAGTCCGGCGTGCTGCCGTCGCTCCTGGTCACGATGGGCATCACCCGGATGCCGGTGGAGATGCTGTATCACGACTCCACCATCCTGCTGGGACTGGTGTACACCAACATGCTGTTCATGCTGGTGCCTCTGGTGACGAGTCTGGAAAGCCTCGATGATTCGCTGATCGAAGCGGCCAGTGATCTCGGAGCCGGCGGATGGTCGATCCTGCGCACCATCGTCATTCCCCATGCCGCACCGGGGATCACCGCCGGTTCGATCATCGTGTTCATGCTGACGCTGGGCAACTACCTGACGCCGGCATTGCTGGGCGGCAAGAATTCCGAATGGTTCACCGAGCAGATCTACACCCAGTTCATCACCCGCTTCAACTGGGAACAGGGTGCTGCCTTCGGCTTCCTGCTCCTGGGCCTGTCCACGCTCATGGTTCTGATCGGTCTGCGCCTGTCGGGTCAGCGATTTGCCGATGTCATGAGATCCACGTGAGGCAGATGCCGTGATTCCATCGCTTCCGCAGCCCGCCTGGCGACGTTTCGCCATGATGGGCTACTTGGGCCTGTTCCTTCTGTTCCTGTTCCTGCCGCTGATCGTGGTGGGCGTGTTTGCGTTCAACGATGCGCCTTACCCGGCACCGCCCTGGCATGGATTCACACTCGACTGGTTTTTCGGCAACGAGGCAGCCGGCCGGGTCGGCCTGTTCCAGGACCAGGATCTGCTGGCGAGCATCTGGACCAGCGTCCTGGTGGCCCTGTGGGTGACCGTGCTGTCGGTGGCGGTCGGTACGACCAATGCATTCCTGCTGGAGCGCTTCCGCTTCCGCGGCCAGCAGCTGCTGTCCGTGCTGATCCTGCTGCCTCTGGTCATACCGGGCGTGATCCTCGGCATTTCCATTCTCGCCTTTGCCAGCCAGGTTGCCGATCTGGTTGAAAGCCTGTCCGGATGGCAGGCGGACGTGCTGCGTCCCGGCCTGCCGCTGGTGGTCCTGGGCCAGTTCTCGTTCATGGCAACCATCGCCACACTGGTCATCAGTGCGCGGCTGCGGCGATTCGACCGGACCCTGGAAGAAGCGGCACTGAATCTGGGCGCTTCCCGCACCGCGGTGTTCCGCACCATCCTTGCCCCTTACCTCGCTCCGGCGCTGGCCGGTTCCGCCGCGATCTCGTTCATCATGTCCTTCGCGGATTTCAATACCACGCTGATGCTGGTGGGAGCAGATCCGCCGCTCACCGTCATGATGTACGGGCGCATGCGCGAAGGTGCATCGCCGGTGCTCAATGCGGTCAGCCTGTTCCTGATGCTGGCCTCGGCGTTGCTCGCACTGACCTTGTTGCGGCGACCGGTCAATGCGCGACGGGGCGCTTGAGCAGCTCCGTTCGATCCATGCTCTTCACCCGGACGATCGAGGGTTTGCCGCCACGTGTGGTGGTGAGCCGGATCTGGGTGCCCGCGGGGCCCAGTTCCCACACGCTGCGGTAGAACTGGGCAATGGAGGAGACCTCACGATTCTCCACTTCGCGGATCAGGTCGCCTTCCCGGATGTCCGCACGCTGGGCCGGGCCTCCGTCCGTGATGCCGGCGACGACCACCGCGCCGCGCACCTCCGTCGCATACAGGCCAAGCCAGGGACGGGGCGCGCGCGCCGCACGACCGGTATGGCGCAGATCATCCAGGATGGGCTTGAGCAGGTCGGTGGGTACGAAGAGATTGGCGTCGGACTCACGCCCCTCACTGAGTTCACGTACCAGCAGGGATCCCACACCCAGCAGTTCACCGCGACTGTCCACCAGTGCCGCGCCGGACCAATGCGGGTGCGCAGGCATGGTGAAGATGGCCCGCTCCAGCAGGTACTCCCATGCGCCGGCGAATTCGCGCAATGACATCACGTTCACTGTCTGGGGTGGTCCGAGCTTCGGGTGGGAGATGATGACCAGTTCATCGCCCTCGGCGAGGGTCGTTCCGTCCCCCAGAGGCAGTGGCGGTGCATCGATGCTGCCCAATGGCAGGATCAGGCCGAATCCGGTCACCTGGTCATAGGCCAGTGCATGCCCGGGTACCTCACGGCCATCGTGCGTGGTGAGCCAGATGTCGCTGGCTTCGGCGATCAGATAACCGATGGTCAGTATCAGGCCATCATCGCCGATGATGATGCCGTTGCCGCTGCGCTGGGTGCCGAGCACCGATGCGGTGAATGCATCATCCGGAATTTCTGCGCGAAGCATGACGAGCGAGCGGCCAGGACCGGCATGTGTCGGCGGGGATTCGATCTGGCTCATGAGTACTGCTGCACCTGCAACCTGCGACACGGTAGCGCGAAGCCCTCGTTCCTGTACATGTGGTGCAGCGTAATATCATTGAGAATCGTTCTCAAGCATTGTGCTGCAGGGATTCCGCAGTGAATGTGAACGGCGACTGAACATTTCAACACGAAGAGAAATTAATCCCGGCGACTGGAATTCGTGTGGGCAATCGCGGGACAATGCGCAGGCAGATTCGCATTTCATTCATGAAGGTCAACACGATGCAAACGAAGATTTCCCGCCGGGCTCTGGTCAAGGGCGCCATTGTCGCAGGTGCAGCCATTCCGGCTCTGGGTCTGATGGATGCCGCGGTAGCGGCCCCCGGCAACCTCGATGTGAACGATCCCCAGGCCAAGGCGCTGGGATACATTGAAGACACGACCAAGGTGGACGCCAAGGCCAACCCCACACACAAGCCCGATCAGCACTGCGCGAACTGTGC
The DNA here is from genome assembly GCA_044226785.1 of Steroidobacteraceae bacterium. Taxonomy (GTDB): domain Bacteria; phylum Pseudomonadota; class Gammaproteobacteria; order Steroidobacterales; family Steroidobacteraceae; genus TMP-86. The sequence goes on from JBGAGK010000015.1 coordinate 45,506, forward strand.
GCAGTACACCGGCAAGGCGGGTGATGCGCGCGGCGGCTGCAACATTTTCGCGGGCAGGCTGGTGACCAAGAATGGCTGGTGCAAGGTCTGGGTGAAGAAGCCCGGTACCTGATTCAGGGTCGTCCGCCTTCCGGCGGACGATTCACCCCGGGATTTGCTGCGGGTCGTGGCCGGCCGGTTCGGCAGCCGGCGCGAACCGCAGCTGTGTCCGGGCATCGGGCGGCGGGAGCGGCCCGTACCGGGTAGCCAGCATCGAATGCACGTATTCGTCCGATCTCGAGGCGATCTGGCGATACAGGCGACGGCACAGTTCGTAAGCGGCATTGCCGGCCCAGTCCGGCGGCAACAGCGGTCGTGGCAACTGCGGGTCGAGAAGGTGGACCTTGCGGTATTCGTGGATCAGCAGCGTGCGTATGTGAAAGCAATGCTGCGGATCCGGCAACGGCCCATGCATGACGGCTTGCCAGGCGGGGGCGAAGCGGGTGATGAAGCGCGTGTACCGCCGTTCCAGGTCCGCGAGATTCCATCCCAGCGCGATCATCCGCCGGTCACCTTCGGCTGATTCACTGCGCACCTGCAGCACCAGGACCGATGTGCCGCCATCGGCCGCGATCAGCCGCCTGGCATCGTCGCAGTCCATGCCTGGATACAGATAGACCCCTGGCACCATTTGCCCGAAACCGGACCAGCGCAGGGTGTCGCGGATCCGGTCGCGTGCATCACGACCTGTCTGTGAGGGCACGATGAGCATCGTCCAGATCCCCTCCCACCGGTCCAGGGGAGCGGCGTAGATCCTGTGGGTCGCTGCGGCAAAACGTTCCTCGCCGGATGCACTCAGACGGTAGTAGCTCAGTCGCCCGACCCGCTGGGCTGCGACCCAGTCATCCTTTGCAAGGCGACCGATCGAAGTCCGGACCAGGCGCTCCGTGAGGCCGAAGGGTGCCATCAGGTCAATCAGTCCGGACAGAGACACCTCGCATTTTCGGGCGGCCAGCGAGTCACCGAATACGGTGGTGATGAGGGAACCGGCGCGCAGGGGCCGTCGCCTCCTGAACGCACCGAGCAGTCGATGGGCCACCTGGTTGAACTCATCCATGGCTGCGGTGCTCCCGACTCATGGGGCGCCGATGTTCTTGATATGACACATGATAATTTGAATCCTTCTCATTATTGTGTCACAGTCGGCTGCATGTATACGCAGGGTCTTGATGCGCACGGGCAGAAGCCGGTCGAGGTGGCTGTCGACGATGCGCATCTCCTTGCCCGGTTCCAGGCACGTGTCGATCGCGAGGAGCGTATCGAAGCCAAGGACTGGATGCCAGATGCCTATCGCCAGACCCTGATCCGTCAGATATCCCAGCATGCCCACTCGGAGATCGTCGGCATGCTGCCCGAAGGCAACTGGATCACGCGCGCGCCGACCCTCAAGCGCAAGGCCGTGCTCATCGCCAAGGTGCAGGACGAGGGTGGGCACGGCGCCTATCTGTACGGCGCGGCGGAAACGCTGGGCGTGTCACGCGAACAGTTGACGGATCAGCTCCTGTCGGGAGCTGCAAAGTACTCCAGCATCTTCAACTACCCGACACCGACCTGGGCCGATGTCGGCGCCATCGGCTGGCTGGTTGACGGCGCCGCGATCATGAACCAGATCCCGCTGTGCCGGTGTTCCTACGGACCCTATGCGCGCGCGATGGTGCGCATCTGCAAGGAAGAAAGCTTCCATCAGCGGCAGGGTTTCGAAATCATGCTCAGGCTGTCGCGCGGGACGGCGGCACAGAAGGAGATGGCGCAGGCGGCGCTGGATCGCTGGTGGTGGCCCTCGCTGATGATGTTCGGCCCGAGCGATGCCGACTCCACGCATTCGGCGCAGTCGATGCGCTGGAAGATCAAGCGCATCAGCAACGATGATCTGCGCCAGCGCTTCATCGATGCCACGGTGCCGCAGGCGCAGTTTCTGGGTCTCACCGTGCCCGACCCGCTGCTGAAGTGGAATGCGGAGCAGGGTCGCCATGAGTTCGGGCCGATCGACTGGAAGGAGTTCTTCGAAGTCCTGAAGGGGAATGGTCCATGCAACCGCGAGCGCATTCAGGCAAGGCGGGCGGCCCACGAAGCAGGTGCCTGGGTGCGCGAAGCGGCCATTGCACACGCACGAAAGAAAGCAGCCGCCACCAGGGCAGCCTGAAACAGGGTTTCCTGCGGATTCGACAGGTTGAAGTCACATGAACAACGAAGCCATCTGGCCCTTGTATGAAGTTTTCATCCGTGCGAGGGGCGGGCTGGACCACAAGCATGTGGGCAGCGTCCATGCCACCGATGCGAGCATGGCCCTCGAGCATGCGCGCGATCTGTACACCCGCCGTCAGGAGGGCGTGAGCATCTGGGTGGTGCGATCTGCCGATATTGTCGCGTCTGATCCGAACGAAGCGGAAGCCATGTTCGAACCGGCGCGCGACAAGGTATACCGGCACCCGACCTTCTACGACATTCCCGACGAGGTCAGGAATCTGTGATGCCGGTGGGAGCGATGCGTGCCGCAGTCCCGAAGGCAACGCATGCTGAATACGTGCTTCGGCTGGCGGATACCAGCCTGATTCTTGCCCAGCGCCTGGGCGAGTGGGTCGGTCATGCGCCGGCGCTCGAGGAGGATCTGGGTCTTGGAAATCTGGCGCTGGACATGCTCGGGCAGGCCCGACTGCTGCTCACCCATGCAGGCCAGCTGGACGGCACCGGCCGGAGCGAGGACGAACTGGCATTTTTCCGGGACGGCCCGCAATTCCGGAATTTCACGCTGGTTGAGCAACCCAACGGGGATTTCGCGCACAGCCTCGTGCGGCAATATTTCATCGACGCCTGGCAGGTCCCGATGTTCCAGGCACTGTCGGGGTCGGTCGATGAGGATCTGGCAGCCATCGCTGCCAAGTCGCTCAGGGAAGCGAAGTACCATCTGCGGTTCAGCTCCGGCTGGCTGGTGCGACTGGGTGACGGAACGCACGAAAGTCACGCACGCACGCAGGCGGCCGCTGACTCGCTGATCCGTTTCACCCGGGAAATGCTCGAGCCGGACACGGTGGATCAGGCATGCCTCGATGTCGGCATCGGCGCGGACCTGCGCGAGGTACAGGCTGCCTGGCTGGCCGATGCGCGCCGCGTGTTTGCCGAAGCGACGCTGAGATTGCCGGAGGCGCCGCGCGGCGCTCCGGTGGGCAAACAGGGTGCCCACAGTGAATATCTGGGTTACGTTCTCACCGGGATGCAGTTCATGCAGCGCAGCTATCCGGGTGCGGAATGGTAGCCGTTGCGCCACTGCCCGATGCCGGCGATTGCCGGGATTGTGCCGGGAACCTCGAGCGACGCGTGTGGGCCCTGCTGGATGAGTTGCCCGATCCGGAGATTCCGGTGATCTCGCTGACGGACCTGGGCGTGATCCGGCACGTGCGCACCATGCCGCAGGGTGTGCAGATCGGTGTCACACCCACCTATACCGGGTGTCCGGCCACGGCGATGATCCGCAGCAGCGTCATCGACACGCTGCAGGCAGCGGGGATCGCTCCCGTGCAGGTGGTGGATGTGCTCGAACCGGCGTGGAGCACCGACTGGATCACGGAACGGGGCGCTACCAAGCTGCGGAGATTCGGCATTGCGCCGCCCCGTCGCCGCTCGGCACCGATCCTTCCACCTGCCTGCCCGCAGTGTCAGTCCACATCCACCGAACAGGTCAGCGAGTTCGGTTCCACGCCCTGCAAGTCCCTGTACCGCTGCTGTGAGTGCCTGGAGCCTTTCGAGCATTTCAAGTGCATCTGACATGAGCCAGTTCCATCCACTGACTTTGCTGTCCCGCCGGCCAGAGTCCGCCCGTGCCCAGGTGCTGGAGTTCGAGGTGCCAGGAGACCTGGCTGCCACCTTCCGGCCCGAACCGGGCCAGCACGTGGTGCTGCGCGCGTCACCGGGCGGTGCAGAGCTGCGCCGGACCTATTCTGTGTGCGCTCATGGTCCGGGCAGGTTCAGGATCTGCGTACGCAGTGATGGTGCAGGGCGCATGGCGGACTGGCTGTGCGGACAGTTGCAGCCCGGACAGCGCGTGGATGTGCTGGCGCCGACCGGGCGCTTCGTGCTCTCGCAGGCTTCATCGGCGCGGTGCATCCTGGCCATCGCGGCCGGCATCGGCATCACACCGGTCGTGGGCATCGTGGGTGAGGCGCTGCAAGCCAATGCCGATGCAAGGGTCACGCTCCTGTACGGTTCCCGCAGCACCGGGGAAACGCTGCTTGCGGAGGAATTGCAGGCGCTGAAGGATCAGTATCCGGCGCGACTGGCGCTGCACTTCTTCATGAGCCGGGAGCCGCAGGACACGGCGCTGTACGACGGGCGGATCAGCGGCACGAAGATACGTGAGCTGGCCAGCGCAGGATTTTCGGCGGGCGCCATCGACGCGGCATTCCTGTGTGCACCCGAATCGCTGATGCAGGAGGCGCGCCAGTGCCTGCTGGCCCTGGGCGTGCCTGCTGCATGGATCCACCAGGAACATTTCGTGGCGGCTGCCACGACCACAGCGCAGGCGATGCCCGCCCAGGTGGCCGCTCCGGGCGGGAAGCTCGCCCCGGCAGCAGCCGCAGCGCCGGGCACCGCGGTCCGCACCCGCGTCACGGTGCGCATGGACGGTCGTGTGCGCCACTTCGACATGCCGCGGGAAGGGACGCAGACGGTGCTCGAGGCTGCGGAGGAAGCGGGCCTGGACCTGCCCTTTTCCTGCAAGGGCGGAGTATGTTCGACCTGCCGTTGCCATGCGTCGCAGGGCACGGTGCGCATGCTGCAGAACTATGCGCTGGAGGATGCGGAAGTCGAGGCCGGTTATATCCTGACCTGCCAGTCGATTCCCGGCAGTGCGGAACTCGAACTCGATTACGACCGGGGTTGAAGTCCAGGAGGATTCATGGAAACCATCCAGTTCCGGGTTGAGGCGGGTGTGGCGCACCTGACCCTGAATCGCCCGGACAAGCTGAATTCGTTCAATACGCAGATGCATGCGGAGATCCGCAGCGTACTGGCGGATCTGGGACACTCGCATCAGGCGCGCGCGCTCCTGCTGACCGGGGCGGGCCGGGCCTTCTGTGCCGGACAGGATCTTTCGGATCGCGCAGTGGCGCCGGGTGGCGCGGCCGTCGATCTGGGTGAGTCCATCGAGAAGAACTACCGCCCGCTGGTGCTTGCGCTGCGCAATCTGCCCATGCCGGTGGTTGCGGCGGTGAACGGAGTCGCTGCCGGTGCGGGCGCCAGCATCGCACTGGCCTGTGATGTGGTGATGGCGGCCCGTTCGGCCAGTTTCGTGCAGGCTTTCAGCAGGATCGGTCTGATTCCCGACAGCGGGGGAACCTGGTTCCTGCCACGGCTGGTGGGCAATGCGCGAGCGATGGGCCTGGCACTGTTTGGCGACAAGCTCGGTGCGGAGCAGGCGCAGGACTGGGGGCTGATATGGCGCTGCGTCGATGATGAGCAGCTCGAACCGGTGAGCCGCGAGATGTGCCGGCAGCTGGCGGCGGGGCCGACACGTGGCTTCGTGCGGACGCGACAGGCGATCCATGGCGGCTGGGATGCAACCCTCGAGCAGCAGCTGGACCTCGAGCGGGATTTCCAGCGGGAACTGGGCAACAGCGAGGACTATCGGGAGGGTGTGGCGGCGTTTCTCGCCCGGCGGCCGCCGCGCTTCACGGGACGATGAGCATGGACGAAGATACGAGTCTTGCCGAACAGTGTGCGAAGGAAATGTACTCGCGCGATGTCGCTGTCATCGCACTGGGGATCGTCATTGATGAAGTGCGCACCGGTTTTTCCCGCGCGCGCATGCGCGTGCGTGCTGACATGCTGAACGGCCACGCCATCTGCCATGGCGGGCTGGTCTTCACGCTGGCGGACACCGCATTTGCCTATGCCTGCAACACCCATGGATTCGTCACCGTCGCATCCGGTGCTGGCATCGAATTCCTGCTGCCTTCGCACGAGGACGATGAACTGGTTGCCGAGGCACAGGAGAAATTCCGGGGCAGGCGTTCAGGAGTCTACGACATCACGGTGCGAAACCAGCGCGGCGAGACCGTGGCGCTGTTTCGCGGCCGGTCACACCAGAGCAACGAGCGGATTGTGTCCTCCAGGGATGCGGGATCAGGAGCAGGGTCATGAAAGCGGATCATCAGCATCACGAACCGATCGAGCACGCCAGCCTTGATGAGTTGCGCGCGCTGCAGCTCGAGCGCCTGAAATGGTCGGTGGGGCATGCGTACCGGAACGTTGCCGGATTCCGCACCAAATGCCAGGCCATGCAGATCCATCCGGATGATCTGCGCGGGTTTTCCGACCTGGCGCGCTTTCCCTTCACCACCAAGCAGGACCTGAGGGATGCATATCCATTTGGCTCGTTTGCGGTGCCGCGCGAACAGGTGGTGCGCATCCATGCCTCCAGCGGCACGACTGGCAAGCCCACGGTGGTGGGATATACCCCGGATGACATCGACACCTGGGCCAATCTGGTGGCCCGGTCGATACGTGCGGCTGGCGGCCGCGCGGGAGACATCGTGCACGTCGCGTATGGCTACGGACTGTTCACCGGCGGTCTGGGCGCACACTATGGGGCCGAGCGTCTGGGCTGCACGGTCATTCCCATGTCCGGCGGACAGACCGAAAAGCAGGTGGCGCTGATCCAGGATTTCCGGCCGACCATCATCATGGTGACGCCATCGTACGTGCTGAACATTGCCGAAGAATTCTCGCGCCAGGGCCTGGATGCAGCGCATTGCTCGCTGCGGATCGGCATCTTCGGGGCCGAACCCTGGACCGAGGCCATGCGCTCGGAGATCGAGACGCGCATGGGGCTGCAGGCGACCGACATCTACGGCCTGTCCGAAGTCATGGGCCCGGGCGTGGCGCAGGAGTGCATCGAGACCAAGGACGGCCCGGTGATCTGGGAGGACCATTTCTATCCGGAGATCATCAACCCGGACACGGGCGAAACGCTCCCGGACGGCACCCCGGGTGAGCTCGTTTTCACCACGCTGACAAAGCAGGCGCTGCCGATGATCCGCTATCGCACACGTGATCTGACCGCACTGCTGCCGCCGACGGCCCGCAGCATGCGCCGCATGGCCAAGATCACCGGCAGGAGCGATGACATGCTCATCATCCGCGGCGTCAACGTGTTTCCCACCCAGATCGAGGAGCTGATCCTGCGCGAACCCCGGCTTGCACCGCACTATCAGATCGAGCTCACCCGCAGTGGCCATCTGGACGCCATGTGCGTCCGGGTGGAGGTCAAGCCCGATGTGTCGTTGAGCGACACCGAGCGCAGGAATGTCGCCCGTTCGCTGGTGCATCACATCAAGTCCAATGTCGGCATCAGCGTCGAAGTGGCAATCCAGAATCCCCACGAGATCGCGCGCTCGGTCGGCAAGGCGCAGCACGTGATTGACAAACGCAAGGCATCCTCATGACGAACGTCTTCCTGTGCGATGCGGTCCGCACTCCCTTCGGCCGCTACGGCGGCGCACTGGCCGCGGTTCGCACCGATGATCTGGCCGCACTGCCGCTGCGCTCGATTCTCGGGCGCAACGCTTCCCTGGATCCGTCAGCGGTTGAGGAAGTGTATTTCGGCTGTGCGAACCAGGCGGGCGAGGACAACAGGAATCTGGCGCGCATGGCGGTGCTTCTGGCCGGGCTGCCCGAGTCGGTGCCGGCGGCCACCGTCAACCGGCTGTGCGGATCCGGGATGGATGCCATCGCTTTGATGGCGCGGGCGATGAAGGCCGGCGAGGTGAACCTGGGTCTGGCGGGAGGCGCCGAGTCCATGTCCCGCGCGCCGTTCGTGCTGGGCAAGGCCGATGCGCCGTTCTCGCGTGCGGCAAGGCTGGAGGACACCACGCTGGGCTGGCGATTCATCAATCCCGCATTCCGGAAGGCATTCGGCGTGGACAGCATGGCAGAGACCGCGGAGAACGTGGTGGCGCAATACGGCATAGCACGGGCCGATCAGGATGCCTTTGCGCTTCGCAGCCAGCAACGCTATGCAGCGGCGCAGGCGGCGGGACGGTTCGATGCTGAACTCATCAGCGTATGGGTGCCGCAGGGTCGGGCAGAGCCGCGACAGGTCAGTGTCGATGAGCATCCGCGCGCGGACACGACGCTCGAGGGCCTGGCAAGACTCAAGGGTGTGGTCAGGCCGGAAGGATCGGTGACCGCGGGCAATGCCTCGGGCATCAACGACGGCAGCGCCGCCGTGCTGATGGCCACGGAGGCTGCGGCACGTTCGGCGGGCCTCACGCCGCGTGCGCGCGTCGTGGCCGCCGCCACTGCCGGAGTTGCCCCGCGCATCATGGGGCTGGGGCCGGTGCCCGCTTCGCGCAAGGTGCTTGCGCTTGCGGGACTCGGCCTTTCACAGATGGATCTGGTCGAGCTCAACGAAGCCTTCGCGGGACAGGCACTCGCGGTGCTGCGCGAGCTGGGCCTGCCTGATGATGCCGGGCACGTGAACCCGAACGGCGGTGCGATTGCCCTGGGTCATCCGCTGGGAGCCAGCGGCACCCGGCTGGTGGCAACAGCCATGTACGAGCTGGAGCGCCGCAAGGGTCGTTATGCCCTGTGCACCATGTGTATCGGTGTGGGGCAGGGCATCGCCATGATCATCGAGAGGGTGTGATGAGACTGGAAAGCCATGTCTGCGGCCGCTGGATCGCAGGACGCGGCGAGGCGGTGATGCTGCGCGATGCCACCACGGGCGCCGTGATTGCCGAGTGTTCATCGAACGGGATCGATTTTGCGCAGGTGCTGGACCATGCACGCAGGGTGGGCGGGCCGGCCCTTCGGGAACTGACCTTCCACCAGCGCGCATCGCTCCTGCGGGCGCTTGCGAAAATGCTCGGCGAGCACAAGGAGGAATTCAATGCGCTGTCCACTTCCACCGGCGCCACGCGCGCCGATTCGTGGGTGGACATCGACGGCGGCATCGGCACGCTGTTCGCCTATGCCAGCAAGGGTGCGCGCGAATTGCCGGACCAGCATGTCCATATCGATGGACCGCCCGAGGTCATCTCCAAAAAGGGAAGCTTCATCGGACAGCATGTCTGCGTGCCGCTCGAAGGGGCGGCCGTGCATGTCAATGCGTTCAACTTCCCGGTGTGGGGCATGCTGGAGAAGCTGGCGCCCACATTGCTGGCCGGTGTCCCGGCAATCGTCAAGCCGGCCAGCATCACCTCGTACCTGACCCATGCCGTGTTTCGCCGCATGATCGCCTCGAACATCCTGCCGCCGGGTTCCATCCAGCTGATCTGCGGCTCGCTGGGCGATCTGCTGGATCACCTGGACTGTCAGGATGTGGTGTCCTTCACCGGTTCAGCCTCCACGGCGCGGCGCCTGAAGGCCCACCGGGTGATCAATGCCCGATCGGTGCGTTTCATTTCCGAAACGGATTCACTGAACTCGTCGATCCTGGGGCCTGATGCGACCGTGGGCAGCCCGGAGTTCGATCTGTTCGTGCGTGAAGTCCTGCGGGAGATGACCTCCAAGGCAGGACAGAAGTGCACGGCCATCCGCAAGGCCATCGTTCCCGCGGAGCGTGCGGATGAGATCATCCAGGCTTTGCGCGAGCGGCTTGGACAGGTGGTGGTGGGCAACCCGGCACTGGAACAGGTGCAGATGGGGCCGTTGGCCGGCCAGGGCCAGCGCAGGGAGGTGCTGGAACGTGTACTGACCCTGCGCGCAGAGGCGGAGCTGGTCGCAGGCGACCCGGAGCGGCTCAAGGTCGAAGGTGCCAATGCCCAACAGGGCGCGTTCGTGCCGCCGATGCTGCTTTGCTGCCGTGATCCCCTGGCCGCCAGCGCGGTGCACGACACCGAGGTTTTCGGACCGGTGGCCACCGTGCTGCCCTATCGAAGCCTCGAGGAGGCGATCGCACTGGCGCGCAAGGGCGAGGGGAGCCTCGTGGGCTCGGTGGTCAGCGCCGACGATGAAGTCGCGGCGAAGCTGGCGCTTGGAATGGCACCGTTCCACGGGCGGCTGGTCCTGATCAACCGGCACTGCGCGGGCGAATCCACCGGTCATGGTTCGCCGCTCCCTCACCTGGTGCATGGCGGGCCGGGACGCGCCGGGGGCGGTGAGGAACTGGGCGGAATCCGCGGAGTGCTCCACTACATGCAGCGCACGGCGCTCCAGGGATCGCCCCAGACCATCAGCCGGATCAGCGGGCGGTGGCTGCGCGGTGCCGCGCAGCTGGATCCGGGCAGGCATCCATTCCGCAAGGCCTTTCACGAGCTCCGTCTCGGCGACACCTTCAAGTCCGATTTTCGCGAAGTCACCATCGGGGACATCGAACGGTTCGCCGCTCTCACCGGTGACACCTTCTACGCGCACATGAGCGAGGAACTGGCCGCCCGCAATCCGTTCTTCGGTGCGCGGGTCGCTCATGGCTACTTCCTGATTTCCGCCGCAGCCGGGCTGTTCGTGGACCCGGACTTCGGGCCGGTCCTGGCCAATTACGGCATCGACAATCTGCGATTCATGAAGCCGGTGAAGGCGGGCGACCGGATCGCCGTGCGTCTGACAGCCCGGCAGAAAACGCTCCGGCCCGGCAAGGGCTATGGCGAGGTGGCCTGGGATACCGAGATCACCAACCAGGCGGGGGAGATCGTGGCCACTTACGATGTCCTGACCATGGTGAGCGAGTCGGCCAATCCGGGTTAACATCCCGGAATGAGACACGTCATGATTGCGGCGCTGCTCACCGGCGCCTTCGGGACGGCCATGGCCGCGGCTCCTCCCCACGTTTCGGCCAGCGGATTCACGTTTGTCCAGTCGCTGGGCGGCATCGATGAATACCGGCTGGAAGGCAACGGGCTGACCGTCCTGCTGGTGCGCGACACTTCCGCCCCGGTGGTGACATTCAACGTCACCTATCTGGTGGGATCACGGAACGAGGTCACCGGCACCACCGGCGCCACCCACCTGCTCGAACACCTCATGTTCAAGGGCAGCCGCAATTTCGAGGATGCGAAGGGCAACAGCCTGAAGCAATACGTGGAGCGCGTGGGTGGAAACTACAACGCCACCACATCCATCGACCGCACCCGGTATTTTGCGACGCTGGGGAGCGATGCGCTGGAAGGGTACATCCGCGTCGAAGCGGACCGGATGCGCAATCTCCTGCTGCGCGAATCCGACCGGCAATCGGAGATGACGGTGGTGCGCAACGAGTTCGAGCGCGGCAAGAACGATCCGGAAAACGTGCTGATGGAGGAAGTGCGTGCAGCCGCCTACGTGGCACTGCCCTACCATCATCCCACCATCGGCTGGCGGAGCGATATCGAGCACGTTCCCATCGAACGCCTGCGCGGGTTCTACGACACGTTCTACTGGCCGAACAATGCCACGGTGACCGTGGCGGGTGATTTCGATCCGGCCCGGGTGTTGGGCTGGATCCGCCAGTACTACGGAGGCTTCACGGCCTCACCTGCACCCATCCCGGTCATCTACACCGAGGAGCCGCCCCAGACCGGTGCCCGGCGCGTGATCGTGAAGCGGCCGGGCGAACTGGGGACCGTGCTGATCGCGCACAAGGTGCCCGTGGGTCGCGACCCCGATCAGGCACCCCTGGCGGTGCTCGATGCCATCCTCGGCGATGGCAAGAGTTCGCGGCTGTACCGGGAACTGGTCGACAAGGGACTGGCGCTGGACGCGGGTGCGGAAGTCGACGTATCGCATGACCTGTCACTGCACGTGCTGTATGCGAGCCTGGCGCCCGATGCGAAGATGGAGGATGTGGAAAAGGCGCTCTGGACCAGCCTGAAGCAGGTGCAGGAACATGGCGTCACGGACCCCGAACTGGATCGCGTGAAGAATCAGTGGCGTGCACAGCAGGCCTACAAGCGTGATGGAACCTCCGGCGTGGCCAGCGGCATCAACGAATACGTGGGGATCGGTGACTGGACCCTGTACGTGAGGTTTCCGGAGATGGTGCAGAAGGTCAGCACAGCCGATGTCCAGCGTGTGGCCCGGCAGTATTTCACCGAGGACACCAGCACGACGGGCTGGTACGTACCGACCCGGACCGGAGATGCCAAGTGAAGTGCCTTGCCTGGATCTTCGCGCTGGCCGTGCTCATGTCAGGCGGGGCGGTGCGCGCCGGCATTGCCGAGCGGGTGGTTCGCGGCCCGGATGCGGGGCTCGACCTGATCCTGTACCCGACGCCGATACGCGATGTCGTGACCATCGTGGGTTCGCTCCCGGCGGGTGATGCTTTCGTGTCGCGACAGCAGGCCGCGGTGGCCACACTCACCGGCATGATGCTCGACCGCGGCGCCCATCTGGGAGGCCCGGATGGTCCGATGCTGGACAAATATGCAATCGCCAACCGTCTCGAGGGCATGGGTGCAACGGTGAGCTTCAGTGTGGGCAACCAGACCCTGGACATCCGAGCGCGCTGCCTGACCAGGGACCTGCCACAGGTGATCGGATTGCTGGCTGCGCAACTGCGATTCCCCACGTTCGAAAAGACCGAGTTCGAACGCGTGCGTCAGCAGTTCATCGGTGCCGTGCGCAGCTCGATCGACAACAACTCCTATCGCGCACGCGATGCCTTCAACCGCGCAGTCTATCCGGCTGAAGACCCGAACAATCCCGCTTCCATCGATGAGATGCTGGCCTCGGCACGCAGTGCGACTCTGGATGATGTGCGGCGCTTCCATCAGGAGGTGTACGGGCCGCGTCACATGATCCTGGTCATGGTGGGGGCGGTGGATCCGCAGGTGGCCCGCAAGGCCGTGAACAAGGCTTTTGGCGGTTGGCGCGGCGGGCGCGAACCCCTTCCGGGCAGCTCCGCCCGCATCACGCCCCCGGCGCGCCAGAGCGTTGAACTGGCGGGCAAACCCAGCGTCACGGTGATGCTGGGCGAAGCCACGGGACTTCGGTTCAGCGATCCGGACAGCCTTGCGCTGCGCGTGGGCACGGCGGTCCTCGGTCAGGGATTCACGGGCCGGCTGATGTCCACGGTGCGCGATCGCGAAGGTCTTACCTACGGCGTGGGTGCCGGGATCGATCAGGATACCTATGGCTCCGGCGCGTTCTTCATATCCGCGACGTTTGCACCGCAACTGCTGGACAAGGGCCTGGCTGCCACGCAGGGCGTGCTGGGCAAGTGGTGGTCGGACGGCATCACCGAACCGGAACTGGACCAGCGCAAGCAAAGCATGGTGGGAAGCTTCCAGGTCGGGCTGTCCACCACGGGGGGCATGGCCATGGCGCTGCTGGCCACCGTGCAGCGGGGTCTGGAGCCGTCATGGCTCGACCGGTATCCGCAGATGTTGCGCGCGCTCCAGCTCCAGGAGGTCAATTCGGCCATCCACCGCCATCTCGACCCGGCACACATGACCCTGGTGGAGGTCGGAACGCTGCCGGCGGGCACCCGATGAGAAAGCGCGGGCCCTGGCTCCTGGCGGGCCTGGCCGCGCTGGCGATCATCGGGGTCCTGCTGGCACGCGCACAGCCCAAGACCCGGCAGCTCTACATCTACAACTGGGCGGATTTCATCGGTACCCGCACCATCGAGCGGTTCGAGCGGGAGACCGGCATCCAGGTTGTCTACGACACCTATGACTCGGAAGACACCATGGAGGCGCGACTTCTGGCGGGCGGGTCGGGGTATGACATCGTCTCGGCCTCCAGCAACTACTTCGGTCGTGAGATCAAGGCGGGCGTATATGAGCCGCTGGACCGGAGCCGCCTTCCCGGGTGGGAACATCTGGATCCGCACGTACTCAGGATCCTGCAGCAGTACGATCCCGGAAATCGCCACGCCATCCCCTACCTGCATTCCATCAATGGCTTTGCGTACAACGTGGACATGATCCGCGCGCGCATGCCCGATGCCCCCGTGGACAGCCTCGACATGATCTTCAAACCCGAGGTCATCCGGCGTTTCGCCGACTGCGGCGTGAGTTTTCTGGACTCGGCCGAGGATGTGCTGCAGTTGGCGCTGGTCTACCTGCACAAGGACCCCAACACGACCAGCAAGGAGGACTATGTCGCCGCCGGCGACCTGTTGATGAAGGTTCGCCCCTACGTGCGCATCTTCGACTCGGTGGAGTTCATGAATGCCCTGGCGAACCGGGAGCTCTGCATCGCCATGTCCTGGTCGAGCGATTATGCCCAGTCGCTGTCGCGCGCCAGGGCAGTGGGTATCGTGCTTCATCTGGCGTTCACTGTGCCCAGGGAGGGAGCGAACCAGACCTTCTCCGGGCTGTTGATTCCGGTTGGCGCACCTCATCCCGATGCAGCGTATGAATTCCTGGCCTACATGCTGCGTCCCGAAGTCATGGCGGACATCACCAACGAGATCTACTATGGGAACGACAATCTGGCGGCGAATGCCCTCATCAATCCGGCCATTCTCAACGACCCCAGCCTGTATCCGACGCCGCAGATCGAGGCGCGGCTGTATCGCACCCGTGAGGTGAGTGCGGCCCTGGAGCGGATCCGAACCCGGGTCTGGACCCGGGTGAAAACGGCCCGATGAGGCTCGAGCGAACCGTGGAGGCACCATGAGCGGACGAACCGTGAAATTCCGGCAGATGCGCGATGGCACCGCGGAGGACTACGCCTTGCTGCGCGAATACGAGGCACCGTTTCTTGCACGTCTGCCCGATGTGGTGCTCGATGCCGTGCGTGCGCTGGACCAGTCGCTGGATGGCTACCCGGTGACACGATTCACGCACAGCCTGCAGACCGCCACCCGGGCGCTCAATGATGGCGCTGACGATGACCTGGTGGTGGCGGCGCTGGTGCACGATGTGGGGGATATCCTGGCGCCGTTCAATCATGCGGCCGTTGCCGCCGCCATGCTCCGGCCCTACGTGCGTGCCGAGGTGACCTGGGTGGTCGAGCAGCACGGCCTGTTCCAGTCCTGGTACTACGCCCACCACTATGGCTCCGACCGCAATGGCCGCGAGCGCTTTCGCACTCATCCCTGGTTTGATCTGTGCGCGGATTTCTGCGAGCGCTGGGACCAGGCCTCCTTCGATCCTGGTTTCCCCACCCTGCCGCTGTCGGCATTCGAGCCCGCGGTGCGCCGGGTCTTCAGCCGGCCTGCGCATGACCAGTCGTATGTGAAGCCGGGCCTGAATCGGCCCTGAGACCCGGCGCGGCTCAGCGGTCCGCGGCCATCTGCAGATCCGCCATGCGCTGCCGTTCGGCGCGGCGCATGAGCACGCCCGCGATGACCACGCAGATGCCCACCAGCACGATGATGATGCTGGCCAGCGCATTGACATCGGGACTCAGCCCCAGCTTGGCCTTGGAGAAGATGACCATGGGAAGTGTGCTGGCGCCAGGGCCGGAGACGAAGCTGGAGATCACCAGGTCATCGAGCGACAGCGTGAACGACAGCAGCCAGCTCGAGGCCAGTGCCGGTGCGATGATGGGCAGGGTCGTATCGAGAAATGCCCGCACCGGACCGGACCCCAGGTCCATGGCGGCTTCTTCCAGCGAACGATCGGCGCTGGCGAGGCGCGACTGTACGGTGATGGTGGCATAGGCGGTGCAGAAGGCCACGTGCGAGAGCACGATGGTGGTAAAGCCCCGATGCGGCCAGCCGATGAACTTGAACATGGTCACGAACAGCAGCAGCTGGGTGATGCCGGTGATGATCTCGGGCATCACCAGCGGCGCATTCACCATGCCGGTGAGCAGGAAGCGGCCGCGGAACACCCGGAAGCGCACCAGCGCCACGGCCGCCAGGGTGCCCAGGATCACCGCCAGCGTGCTGGCGACGACACCGATCTTCAGCGACAGCCAGGCGGCATCCAGCATCTGGTCGTTCTGCATGAGCCGCGAATACCAGGACAGCGTGAAGCCGCCCCAGACACTGACCAGCGGTGAAGCATTGAAGGAATAGGTGATCAGCACCGCCATCGGCAAGTACAGGATGGCAATGCCGATGCACAGCATGGTGACCAGGAATGCAGAAGGTCCTTCCTTCATGGCCGGTCTCAGCTTTCCAGGTCCCGGACGGCGAAATGCTGGTACACCGCAATCGGCCCCACCAGCAGGACCAGGAACACGATGGCCACCGCCGAGGCCACCGGCCAGTCGCGGTTGCCGAAGAACTCATCCCACAGCACGCGGCCGATCATCAGGTTGTCGGGCCCGCCGAGCAGGGCGGGGATCACGAACTCGCCCACCGCGGGGATGAACACCAGCATGGAACCGGCGATGATGCCCGGCATGGACAGCGGAAGGGTCACATCGACGAATGCCCGCCAGGGGCGGCTCCCCAGATCCGAGGCGGCCTCCAGCAGGGAATGATCGAGTTTTTCCAGGGTGGCGAACAGGGGCAACACCATGAAGGGCAGGTAGGAATAGATGATGCCCATGTAGATGGCGGCACTGGTGCGCATGATCTGCAGCGGCTTGTGGATCACGCCCAGCCACAGCAGGACGGTGTTGATCAGGCCATTTTCGCGGATCACGCCCTCCAGCGCGTAGACCCGCAGCAGGAACGAGGTCCAGAAGGGCAGGATGATCACCAGCAACAGCAGGCTCTGGGTGCTCTTGCGGGTGCGCGAGATCGCGTAGGCCATGGGAAATCCCACCGCCAGGCAGATCAGGGTGGAGAAGAAAGCCGTGCGCAGGGAATACAGATACGCATACACGTAAACTTCATCGGTGAAAAGATATTTATAATTGCCCAGGTGCAGGTGCACGTTGACCTGTGGACCGGGCGCCAGGGTGATGATCTCGGTGTACGGCGGCACGTGGATGGCCGTCTGCGCGAAACTGATCATCAGCGCAAATCCGAACGGGATCAGGAAGAACACCAGCAGGAAAAGGAAAGGCGGCAAGATGATCAGCCAGCGTCCATGCGTCCGCATCCAGCCGGAGGCCACAGCGGGGATCATGCCTTGCCCTGGGTTCACCGGCAGCATTGTCGCCAAGGGTGGTGTTGCTTGGCAATGAGTACTTCAAGGGGCCGCAAGCGCCCGGGTGCAGTCGCGCAGCGTGCGGTGCCCGCCAAGCCGGGACCCTCGCGCGACCGGCAGCGGCAGCGGCTGATCGATGCCTGCATCTCGGCCCTGCATGTCCACGGGCCTTCCAATACCACGGTGGAGCGTGTCACGGCGATCGCGCGCATGTCCCCGGGCATCGTGCGTTTCTACTTCGAGTCCAAGGCAGCCATGCTGCTGGCATCCCTGCGGTTCCTGGCCGAGGAGTTCGAACAGCAGCTGCTCGTACCGGTATCGCGCCTGAAAGCCGACCCGGTCGCGGCCTTGACCGCTCTGGTGGAGCTGTACCTGGATCCGCAGATTGCCAGTCCGCGCAAGGTCTCCGTGTGGTATTCCTTCTGGGGTGAAGCCAATTCCCGCGCTGAATATTTCGAATTGTGTGGACAGAAAGATGCCAATTTCACTGCACTGACGCGGGACCTGATCGGGCGCATGATCCGTCTGACCGGCGCCAGCCACCTCGACCGCGATGCCGTGGCCCTGGGCCTGATCGGTGTGCTCGAGGTGCTGTGGCAGGACATCGCCTTCCAGGATGAGCAGCGCATCGACCGACCGGCGGTCAGGCGCTGCGCCATGTCCTACCTGAAATCGGTGTTTCCAGGGTACTTCACGGGCCAGGCGCCGCCATCGCACGACGGTGCTCCTCTCGAGCCTGCGGCCTGCTGGTGGCTGGCCGCACACGTGGCGCAACTGGCCGGCGACGGGGAGCTTGAGATCCAGCTCGGGCCGCGCCGCGCCGTGCTTCAACGCGGCCCCTCGGGTGTGGCTGCCCGCTGGATCGAACCTGCGGATGGGCTCATCGAAGCCGGCGAGCGCGATGGCTTCGTATTCCTGCGGGTGAGGCCGCCTGCGGTAGACTAGCCGTTCGTGTCGAGATACCCACTTGCACTTTCCTGGAGCATCCCATGACCCTGGCTGACCTTACCCTTGCCGACTGGCGTGCGCGTGCCGCCCGGCTCAGGTTTGAAACCCGCCACTTCATCGATGGCGACTACGTCGATTCGCTCAAGGGCGGCCGCTTTCCGGTCGTCAATCCGGCCAGCGCACAGGTGTTGTGCGAGGTGAGTGCGGGGGATGCCGGTGACATCGACCGGGCCGTGGCCAGCGGCCGCCGTTGCTTCCAGTCCCGCAGCTGGAGCCGCATGGCGCCGCGCGATCGCATGGCAGTGCTGAGCCGCATGGCGGGGCTCATCGACAGCCATGCCGAACAGTTCGCGCTGCTCGATACGCTGTGCATGGGCAAACCGGTCCGCGACATGCTCACCATCGACATCCCCTCCGCGGCGCAGAATTTCACCTACTTCGGCGAGGCGCTGGACAAGATCGATGGTGCGGTGACGGCGACGGCGGCCGATGCGTTCCACTACATCCTGCGTGAACCGCTGGGGGTGGTGGGCTGCATCGTGCCCTGGAATTACCCGCTGTTGATGGCGGCCTGGAAAATCGCACCGGCCCTGGCCGCCGGCAACAGCGTGGTGCTCAAGCCCGCCGAGCAGTCGCCGCTGTCAGCCCTGCTGCTGGGTCGCCTGTTCATCGAGGCGGGCGGCCCTCCGGGTGCGCTGAATGTCGTCAACGGCCTGGGCGAGCAGGCAGGCGCGCCGCTGGCGCTGCACAACGACGTCATGAAGATCGCCTTCACGGGTTCGACCGAGATCGGCAAGCAGATGCTGATCTATGCGGGCCAGTCGAACATGAAGCGCGTAGCGCTGGAGTGCGGCGGCAAGTCGCCGCAGATCTTCCTGGCGGACCTGCCGGACCTGGATCAGGCGGTGACCTATGCCATCAACGGCATCTACGGCAACATGGGCGAGGTGTGCAATGCCGGATCGCGGCTGCTCATCGACAAGCCGATCGCCCGGGAATTCATCGCCCGGTTCATCGAGCGGGGCCGCACGGCCTATCTGCCGGGTGATCCGCTGGATCCGGCGACCAACCTCGGACCGCTGGTCACCGAAGGCCATCGCCGGCGGGTGATGGGCTATGTGACGCGCGGAAAATCCGAAGGCGCCCGGCTGGAATTCGGCGGAACCACACCTGACTCTCCCGGTGCGTTCGTGGAGCCGGCATTCTTCACCCAGGTGGACAATCGCATGAGCATCGCCCGTGAGGAAATCTTCGGGCCAGTGGCTTCCGCCATCGAAGTCGATGGCATCGAGGAAGCCGTGGCAGTGGCCAATGATTCAATCTATGGCCTGGCAGCCTCGATCTGGACCCGCGACCTGACCCGCGCCCACAAGGCGGTGCGGGATCTGGAAGCCGGGGTCATCTGGGTCAACTGTTTCGATCACGGGGACATGACCCAGCCCTTCGGTGGATACAAGCAGTCAGGGCAGGGGCGCGACAAGTGCCTCGAGAGCCTGCTGTCCTATACGCAGACGAAATCGGCCTGGATCCACCTCGGCTGACCGCAGATCCGGGCCGGGCTGCGAAGACCGCTCAGGCAAAACGTGCCGGTGCCGCCGGGAGCCTGACTTCCGGGATCCGTGCACGCAGCAGATCGTGGAATTCGAGCATCCAGCACTCCAGCGTGGACAGCGGCCCCGGCTGATAGCTGCTGGATGCCAACCCGCGCTGCACGCGGGCGCACAGGTCACGGTCCTCGCTGTTGACGGCGCGATTGATGCGGGTTCCCAGCCAGCGCAGGAGTTTCATCTCCGGCCGCGCATCCGGCAGGCCGTAGATGCCACCCCGAATCAGTGCGCGACCGGGCTCGAGCGGCAGGACCTGGAAGAAATCCATCTGCTCGGGGAAGACGTCTATCCCCAGGTTGGGCAGGATGCTGTAAAAGCTCCAGCAGCTGCGCAACTTCCCGGGCAGGTGTGTGACCGTGCTGCGTACCAGATGCTGATAGGTCCGCTCCGACCAGCGCGAAGAGGGTGTGGTCTTCAGCCAGCTGTTGCCGCGCGCGATGCCGGGCCTTGATGCCTGGTCCTGGAAATCCGGCGTGAACATGCGGTTCAGGCCCGGATGGCCGATGGGCACGTGATACGACTCCAGGTAATTGTCCATGGCGATCTTCCAGTCCGCTTCCCAGATCTCCTGGTAGAACGGCGCAATGGGCACCATCTCCCCGAAGCGGTAGGGTTCGAGTTCCCGGGCCATGTCTCCCCACAGGTCCTTCACGGGTTGCGGGTTGCCGTTGATGCATACGTAAACAAACCCCATGAAGGTCTCGACGCGCACCGGCACGAGACCGTGGGAGCTCCGGTCCAGATCCGGAAACGTGTCCTTGAGCGGCAGGCCGATGAGTGCACCGTCAAGCTTGTATGACCAGCCGTGATAGGGGCAGGTGATGGCGCCGGGGCAGTTGCCATGACCATCGAGCATCTTCGCGCCACGGTGCCGGCACACATTGTGGAAGGCACGGATGCCGCCTTCGCGATCGCGCACCGCGAAGATGCTCTCGTTCGCGATCTCCAGGGTGACATAGTCTCCATGCCGTGGCAGGTCGCTGACATGGCACAGGATCTGCCAGCTCGTTCCGATGAGCCGCTGCATCTCGAGCCGGGTCATTTCCGCGTTCCTGTACACCCATGCGGGCAGTGCGCGCGGCGAAGTGGAATGGGGTGCGGCCGGGACGGTCGAGGCGGCGCTCAGGCTCATGGGGGGCTCCGGACTGGATTTGTATGTGCATGCAATTTAGATCAGAAATGCATTCTGCCGCAACTTGGCACCGCAGCAAATATGGCCTGAATTCAGGGAAAACGCCTAATCCATTGATTTTGTATGAGCATACAAAAAGTTGCCTGCGCACATGCGCCAATGGTAATTTGTGCATGCCGCCGGACAATCCAGTCCGTGGCGGCAAGCGGAGGCCACATGTCCCGGAATCTCACCAAGAGCAATGCCCATTTCCAGCGTGCCGTGCAGAAGCTGCCGCTCGGTGTCGCATCCAATTTCCGCTACTGGGGTGAGGAGCGCACCATCTATGTGAAGCAGGGCCGCGGTGCGCGCGTGTGGGACCTCGACGACAATGTCTACGTCGACTATCGCCTCGGTTACGGCCCGGCGATCCTGGGTTATGCCGATCCGCGGGTCGATGCGGCAGCCGTCGAGGGCATCAAGGTGGGCGGCGTTTTCGCGCTTTCCACCGAGCGCGAACTCGCCGTGGCCGAAAAGATTTCACGCATGGTGCCGGCGGCGGAACTGGTGCGCTACTCCAATTCCGGTACCGAGGCGGTGATGGCCGGGTTGCGGCTGGCGCGCGCCTTCACCGGTCGCGATGATTACGTCATCCTCGAGGGCGGCTATCACGGCCTGTTCGATGCGGCCATGTGGTTCACACCCATGGAGGAATGGAGCCGGGTGGGGGATCCGGCGATCAAGCCGTACAGCGAAGGCGTGCCGCTGAGCACCCGGAGCTTCGCGCACTTCGTGCAGGCGAACGACGCCAACCAGCTCGAGGACGTGTTCAGGCGCCATGCCGACCGGCTGGCCTGCATGCTCATCGAACCCATCATGGGCAACTGCCTGGGCATCTCGGCAGAACCCGAATACCTGAAGGTGGCCCGCCAGCTGTGCGACAAGTACGGCGTCCTTCTGTTCATCGACGAGGTCAAGACCGGCTTCCGGGTGGCGCGCGGAGGCGTGCAGGAGCTGTACGGGGTGCATGCGGACATCTGCACCTTCGCCAAGGCCGTGGCCAATGGCTACCCCATTTCCGTGCTGGCGGGGCGCGAGAAGATCATGCGCAAGCTCGGCAAGGGCGTGGCGCATGGTGGCACCTATACCGCTCACGCAGTATCGCTGGCGGCCGCGGAGAAGACCCTCGAGATCCTGGAGACGACCGATGCCCTGGCGCGGATCGCGGACTACGGCACGAAGCTGCGCAACGGCATGCGCGGTGTGCTCGGCGCGCGCGGCATCGCACACAGCTTCGTCGGACATCCCTCCATGAGCGGCCTGTATTTCGCGTCGGAGCCGCCGCGCAATTACCGCGCCTGGAAGGGGAGCGACTATTCCTTCTACGATGCGATGGCCCGGGTCCTGCACGACGAGAAGATCCTGTGCGAGCCGGATTCGCGCGAGCCCTGGTTCGTCAGTGCGGCGCATGACGAATCCTGCCTGAAGGAGACCCTGGTGGCGTTCGAGAAGGCCGTGGATGCCACGCTCCAGGCGGGGGTCCTGGGCGACAAAGCCTCTGCTTGAACCGGCCCGACGTCATCATCGTCGGTGCCGGCCACAACGGGCTGGTGACTGCCTGTTACCTGGCGCGCGCCGGGCGACAGGTGCTGGTGCTCGAGCGCAACGAGTATATCGGCGGCGCCGCGGTGAGCCGCAAGCTTTACAAGGACTTCACCTACTCGAACTGTTCGTACGTGTGCAGCCTGCTGCGCCCCGAGATCATGCGCCAGTTGGAACTGCCGAAATACGGCCTTCAGATCATCCCGTACGAAGGCGGCTGCACCATGATGCGCGACGGCGGGCACCTGGCCGTGTACGACAATCCGGATGCCTTCCGGCGGGAGATCGCCCGCCATTCGAAGCGCGATGCAGAGAGCTACGGCCGCTTTGCACGCGACGTCATGCGCCAGTGCAAGTTCATCAAGCCGCTGTTGATGCGCGAGCCGCCCGATCCCACCTCCTTCCGACCGCGTGACATTCGTGAACTGCTGTTCCTGGGCGGAAGGTTCCACGACATGGGCGAGAAGCGGATGTACGATTCCATCCGTTTCTGGACCATGAGCGCGGCAGACTTCCTGGACGAGTACTTCGAGAGCGAGATCGTCAAGGCGCACCTGTCCGGCACTTCCATCATCGGCACGGCGCTCGGGCCGCGCTCGCCCGGCTCGGCCTACGTGCTGCTGCACCATTACATGGGCGACATCGACGACACGGTGGGCGCCTGGGGTTTCGCGCGTGGCGGCATGGGCTCCATCACCCAGGCGCTGAAGGCATCGCTCGAGGACAGTGGTGGCGCGGTGCGGGCTTCGGCGCCGGTGCAGAAGATCCTCGTGCGAAATGAACGTGCGGTGGGCGTGCGGCTGGCCGATGGCGAGGAGATCTTCGCTCCCACCGTGGTGTCCAGCATGGATGTGCGCCGGACTTTCCTCAACAGCATGGATGAATCGGACCTGCCGGGCGAGTTCGTGCGGCAGGTGAGGAATTTCAAGATCCGCGGATCCTCCGGGAAGCTCAACATCGCGCTCGACGGACTGCCCACCTTTCCCGCCATCCCGCCCGGCTCGCCCTGCATCCGCGGCGACCTGCACATCACCGATACCATCGAGATGGTGGAGCGGGCCTACGACGACTGGAAGGCAGGGCGCTGGTCACAGGCGCCCTATGTCGACATGCTCATCCCGACGCAGATCGATCCGACCATGACGCCGCATGGCAAGCATTACATGTCGGTGTTCGTGCAGTACTGCCCCTACCGGCTCGCCGAAGGCGAGTGGACGCCGGAGCGGCGCCAGGCATTCGGCAACACGGTCATCGACGCGATCGCGCGCCAGAGTCCTGACTTCAGGAGCCTGATATTGCATGCGGAAATCCGCACGCCCCGGGACATCGAAAACGAAGTGGGGCTTACGGAGGGCAACATCTTCCAGGGCGAACTGACACTGGATCAGCTGCTGTTCAACCGCCCCATTCCAGGCTATGCGCAGTACCGAAGCCCGGTGCGCGGCCTGTACATGTGCGGATCGAGCACCCACCCGGGGGGCGGCGTCATGGGCGCTCCGGGTGCCAACGCCGCGCGCGCCATCCTGCGCGATGCCGGGGTGCGGTGAGCAAGGCCATGGCGCGAACCGACGACTGCATCATCATCGGCGCCGGCCACAATGGTCTGGTCTGCGCCGCCACGCTGGCTCGCGCCGGCAGATCCGTGAAGGTCCTCGAGGCCGGGGACCGGCCGGGAGGTGCGGCGGTCACGCACGAGTTCGCACCGGGTTTCCGCTGCTCATCGGTGGCGCATCTGCTGCACCTGCTGCCGTCGAAGCTCGGTTCGGAACTTCAGCTGGAGCGCCATGGACTTTCGACCAGCGGGCCGATCCGCAGCTTCTCGCTGAAGCGCGATCAGTCACCGCTCCCCATGGATGCGGCCGGACTCAGGGCTGCCGGGCACATCGATGCCGCGGCGATGGAGAAATGGTCGGTGCGGATGCCCCGGTTCGCAGCCGTGCTGCGTTCTGCGCTCGAGACGGTGCCGCCGCGTCTGGGTACTGGGGCCACGCGCGACAAGCTCGCGCTGCTGAGGCTGGGCTGGCAGATCCGCAGGCTGGGCAGGCAGGACATGCGCGAGTTGCTCCGGATCGGCGGCATGAACGTGTATGACCTGCTGGAGGAATATTTCAGCGCGGAGGGGCTCAAGGGAGCCCTGGCGCTGGATGCCACGCTGGGGACGAACTTCGGGCCGCGTTCGCCAGGGACGGTGCTTACGCTTCTGTACCGGCTGGCCCTGGAGGGCGGGTCAGGGGGCGTGTCCGTGGTCAGGGGCGGCATGGGTGCATTGAGTCAGGCATTGGCATCATCGGCCGCTGCGGCTGGCGCACAGATCAGGATGAATGCGCCGGTTGCCGGCATCCTGGTCGAGGCGGATCGGGTTGCCGGTGTGCGGCTCGAGGACGGCGAGGAGATCCGCGCGCGCACCGTCATCTCCAGTGCTGATCCGAAGACCACGTTTCTCGGCCTGCTGGGCGCCCGCCATCTGGACACCGGGTTCGTCCGCTCGGTCCGCCATCTGCGCAGCCGTGGACTGGCGGCGAAACTCCACCTGGCACTGGATGCGGCACCGGAATTCACCGGCCTGGATGCCGCGGGACTGGGCGCCCGGCTGCTGGTTGCGCCGTCGATGGACCACGTCGAGCGGGCTTACAACCACTCCAAGTACGGCGAATTTTCCGAAGAACCGGTGATCGAAATCACCCTGCCCACCGTCCATGATCAGACTCTCGCCCCACCGGGCCGGCACGTGCTGTCGGCAGTGGTCCAGTGCGCACCACATGCGCTCAAGCGTGGCTGGGATGAACCGGCCAGGCGCACCTTCCAGGACCGCATCATCGACACCATCGAGCAGGTGGCGCCGGGCCTGCGGGGGCGCATCATCGCCTCGCAGCTGCTGACGCCGGCGGACATCGAGCGGAAGTTCCGCATCAGCGGCGGACACTGGCATCACGGTGAACTGGCCTTCGACCAGTTCTTCATGGTGCGACCGGTGCCCGGTGCGGCCCAGTACTCGACGCCGGTCGAGGGGCTGTATCTGTGCGGTTCCGGGTCCCATCCCGGAGGTGGCGTGACCGGGTTGCCGGGGCGCAATGCCGCGCACCGCGTGATCGAGGAGACCGTCTGATGGCGCACGATCCGGGCGCTGCACCGCATTTTCGCAAACCCCTGCTCGCGACGCCATTCCACGAGCGGGCGCGTGAACTGTCCCAGGTCGACCAGTATGTCCCCTGGGCGGGTTACACCACGGTGGATGTGTTCAGCACCGTCGAGCAGGAGTATTTCGCGACGCGCAATGCGGTGAGCGTTTTCGATCTGACGCCCATGGTCAAGTACCGCATCAGCGGCCCGGAGGCGGAAGGCTTCCTCAACCACCTGGTGACACGCGACGTGGCCAGACTGCGGGACAACCGCGTGCTGTACTGCGTGTGGTGCAACGACGATGGCCACATCATCGACGATGGCACCATCTTCCGTTTCGGCAGAAACGAGTTCCGGCTGTGCACCGCCGAGCGACAGCTCGACTGGCTGCTCGACTCGGCGTTCGGCTTCGATGTTCAGGTGGAGGAGGTGACCTCCGGAATTGCCGCGCTGGCGGTGCAGGGTCCGGCTTCGTGCGCGCTGTTGAAGTCGACGGGACTGGCCGGAGTCGAGAACCTGAAACCGTTCGATTGCGGGCATTTCAACCTCCAGGGCATGCCCATCATGGCCTCGCGCACCGGCTTCACCGGTGATCTGGGGTACGAGATCTGGATGGAACCCGGACATGCGGTGCGGGTCTGGGATGATCTCATGCGCCTGGGTGCCTCGCGTGGCATCAGGCCGATGGGCTCACAGGCGCTGAACATGGTGCGCCTCGAAGCGGGATTCCTGAGTCCGAACGTGGACTTCGTGTCGGCCGAACACACCGTGCGCCTGGGCCGCGACCGCTCACCTCTGGAGCTGGGGCTTGCATGGCTCGTGGATTTCGACAAGGGCCATTTCACGGGCCGCCGTGCCCTGCTTGCGGAACGGACACGGGGCATTGCGCGCATGCTGGTGGGGCTGGATGTGGATGGCAACAAGCCTGCGAACAACGCGCTGCTGTACACCGACCGGGACGGGCGGCGCGAAATCGGCAGCGTGACTTCGGCCATGTGGTCGCCGACTTGCAAACGCAACATCGCGCTTGCTATGGTCGATGCGCCCCATTTTCGAAAAGGCACACGTGTATGGGTCGATCTGTATCTCAACCGCGAACTGGTCTGGGAGCGCCGCATGCTGGGCGCCACGGTGGTCGACAAACCCTTCTTTGCGCCAGCCCGGCGCCGGCAGACGCCGCCCGCTGACTGCTGAAGCTCCCGCCGCCCCCGCATCGTGATCCCCGCACCGCTCAAGCCCAATCCGGACCGGCCCTGGCTGGACCCCGAGGCGCAGCCGCAGGTGGTCATCGAGGGTGTGAGCAAGACCTTCGGCTCGTTCGCCGCGGTCGACAACGTATCCCTGCGGATCTACAAGGGGGAGATGTTCGCGCTGGTGGGTTCCTCGGGCTGCGGGAAAACCACGCTGCTGCGCATGCTGGCCGGATTCACCCGCCCGAGCGTGGGACGCATCCTGATCGACGGCGTGGACATGACGAACGTACCGCCCTACGAGCGGCCGGTGAACATGATGTTCCAGTCCTATGCCCTGTTCCCGCACATGACGGTGGAACAGAACGTGGGGTACGGCATCAGGCGATCGGCATTGTCAGCCGATGCCCGGCGCGCGCAGATACAGGAAGCGCTCGACATGGTGCAGCTGGGCAGCATGGGCAAGCGCAAGCCGCATCAGCTGTCCGGCGGCCAGCGGCAGCGCGTGGCGCTGGCGCGTGCACTGATCCGCAGACCCAAGGTGCTGCTGCTCGATGAACCCCTGAGTGCCCTGGACAAGAAGCTGCGCGAACAGACCCAGTTCGAGCTGATGAACATCCAGTACAAGGTCGGCATCACATTCGTGTTCGTGACCCACGACCAGGATGAGGCCATGGCGCTGTCCACCCGCATCGCGGTGATGAACCGCGGCCAGACACTCCAGGTCGATACGCCCGCACGGATCTACGAGTTTCCGCAGAGCCGGTTCGTCGCGGATTTCATCGGCACCACCAACCTGTTCGAGGGCCGGATATGCGCCTGCGATCCCGGCATGATCACGGTGCAATGCGATGAGATCGGCCGGCCGCTGCGTGTGGATGACACCGGCAGGTTCAGTATCGGCCAGCGCGTCTGGGTGGCGCTGCGGCCGGAGAAGATCCGCATGAGCAAGCACCCTCCGGCCGACGAGCGTGCGAACCAGATCAGGGGCTCGGTCTGGGAACTGGGATATCTGGGCAACCGCTCGACCTACAGGATAAAGACCACGAGCGGGAAGATCGTGACCGTCTTCACCCAGAACGAGCGGCGTGAATCGGAGCTGTCGATCGACTGGAGTGACGAGGTGTGCCTGTCCTGGAGTCCGAACGGGGCGGTACTGTTGCAGTCCTGACCATGGTCCGCGGGCGCGAACATCACGCGAGGGAGCTGGATATGACGAAGCTGAAAACGGGTGGATGGATGGCGGGGGCCCTGCTGGCCGCGATGTGCTGGGGCGCGCAGGCCGGTGCGCACCAGACACGCAACGTGGTGCTGATCGTCAGCGATGGCGTGCGCTGGCAGGAGATGTTCAGCGGTGCCGATCCGGCCCTGCTGGACCCGGAGAAGGGAGGCAGCTGGGAGTCCGAGGCGAACCTGCGCAAGCGCTTCTGGAGCGATGACCCGGCCGAGCGCCGCAGGCGCCTGTTCCCGTTCGTGTGGGAGATGTTCGCGCACGACGGCCAGATCTATGGCAATCAGCACCGCCGCAGTGTGGCGCATGTGGCCAATGACAAGGCGTTCTCCTATCCCGGCTACAACGAGATGATCACCGGATTTCCCAACCCGGCCATCGACAGCAACGAGTATGGTCCGAACCCGAACCGGTCCGTGTTCGAGTGGCTCAATTCCCTGCCGCAGTACAGGGGCCAGGTGGCCGTATTCGGCACCTGGGATGCCTATGAGCGCATCTTCAACATCGGCCGGAGCCACCTGCCCATCCAGGCAGGCTGGACGCTGCCACGCGCCAGTGGAGTGCCCGCGGCCGATGAACTGCTCAAGACCCTGTTTCTCACCACGACCCGGTTCGATGCCGAGGATCTGCCCAATGCACTGCTGCAGCCGCCGCTGCTCGACTACGTGAGGCGCGAACACCCCCGCGTGCTGTTCGTCGGCTATGGCGAGACCGACAGCTGGGCACATCAGGGCCGGTACGATCTGGTGCTCGACAGCGCCAATCGCACCGACGCCTTCGTCCGGGAACTGTGGCAGACCATGCAGTCCATGCCGCAGTATCGCGACAAGACCACCTTCATCTTCACCACCGACCACGGTCGCGGATCGGGGCCGGTGCAATGGCGTGAACATGGTGTCGAGGAAAAGGGCTCGGAGAACATCTGGTTGGCCGTGATGGGACCGGATACCCGGGCACTGGGCGAGCGGCACGACGTGGCCCCGATTACCCAGGCGCAGATCGCCGCCACCGTTGCCGCACTCCTCGGCGAGGACTACCGCAAGGCCGAACCGCGGGCGGCTGCCCCCATCACCGAAGTCCTGGAAACGGCCCGCTGACCGGCCGGCCGCAGGGATGCGTGCACATCGTTCCGGCGCGCACGATATATTATCATCGTGACATTACAAAAATGGGGTGGCAGCCCCGGACGGTCGGAACATGCGAGGCGTGAAGACACTGGGATTGCTTGGCACCGGCGTGATCGGCGGTGGATGGGCGGCGCGTGCGCTGCACTTCGGCATCGATGTGATCGCCGCCGACACGAATCCGCAGATGGAGGAGTGGATCCGTGGGGCAGTGGCCAATGCGGAACCCGCCCTTGCGCGGCTGACCTTTGCGCCGCTTCCCGCCAAGGGAAAGCTGACCTTCACCACTGACCTCGATGCGATGGCCGCGCGGGCGGACTTCATCCAGGAGAACATTCCCGAGCAGTTGGCGCTGAAGCAGCAGGTGCTGGCGCAGGTGAGCCGTGTGGCGCCCGCCGATGTCATCATCGCCTCCAGCACCTCGGGGTTGATGCCGGGCGACCTGCAGAAGGACATGGTTGCACCGCAACGTCTGTGCGTCGGCCACCCGTTCAATCCGGTGTACCTGCTGCCGCTGGTGGAGATCGTCGGGGGCGAGAAGACCGCACCGGACACCATCGAAGCGGCCAGGGCTTTCTATACCTACATCGGCATGCACGCATTGCACCTGAGGCGCGAAGTCCCCGGGCACCTTGCCGACCGGCTGCAGGAGGCCTTGTGGCGGGAGATCCTGCACATGGTGAACGAAGGCGTGGCCAGCACCGGTGAGCTCGACGAGTCCATCATCTACGGTCCCGGCCTGCGCTGGGCCGCGATGGGCACCAACCTCATCTACCATCTGGCAGGCGGGGAGCACGGCATGCGCCACATGCTGGAGCAATTCGGACCCTGCCTGAAATGGCCATGGACGAAGCTGGAGGCCCCCGAGCTGGGCGCACAACTGATCGACCGCATGGTCGAAGGCACGCAGGCCCAGGCGGGGGGACGTTCCATCAGGGAGCTCGAGCGTCTGCGCGATGACTGTCTGGTCGCCATCCAGCAGGTGTTGCGGCTGTTCGACATCGGCGCCGGCGCCACATTGAGGGCACTGGAAACCCGCCTGTACACCGACGCCACGGAGGCGACTTTCAGCGGCATACGCCCGGATCCGTCCGGGCCTCTGCGGCTGGTCAGTACCGAGGTGCGTCCGGAGTGGATCGACTACAACGGCCACATGACCGACTCGCGCTACATGCAGGTGTTCGGTGACGCCATGGACGTCCTGTACCGGCGGGTGGGCGTGGACGAGACCTACCGGGCCTCCGGACGGATGTTCTACACGGTGGAAAGCCACATTTCCTATCTCACCGAGGCCAGGGTGGGTGAGCCCATCTACTCCACCGTCCAGATCCTGGCGCTCGACAGCAAGCGACTGCACGTGTTCCACCGCCTGTTCAGGATGCGCGACAACGAGCTGGTGGCCACCTGCGAGCAGATGCACCTGCACGTCGACACCCGGGCACACAAGGCAGTGCCCATGGTGCCCGCGGTCCAGACCCAGCTCGAGACGATCCGGGCGGCTCACACTTCGCTGCCGAAGCCGGTGCAGGCCGGCCGGTACATCGGCAGGCCGATCCGCTAGGGCGGATCGTACGGCAGCCCGGACACATGCCCAAGATCGTCGACCACGAGCGGCGCCGCGAGGAAATCGCGCACGTGGCCTGCCAGGTCATCGCACGGCATGGTTTCGAGCAGGCCACGGTTGCACGCATTGCGCGTTCGGCCGGCTTCACCACCGGCATGGTGGCCCACTATTTCGAGAGCAAGCAGCAGATCGTGATCGCGGCGCTGCGGCTGATCCTGACCCGCATGGAACAACGCCTGGTGCGTTCTTCGCGCAGCGGGGAGACGCGGCTGTTCAAGGTGTTGTCCGAGGGGTTGCCCCTGGATGCCCAGCGGTTTGCCGAATGTGCTTTCTGGACCGCCTTCTGGGGCCAGGTGGCCGTGGATCCGGCATTCAAGCGGATCAATGCAGCCATACACCGGGAATACCAGCGGCTGTATGAGCGATGCTTCGAGCAATGCTGGCCGCAGTGGCATGATCTGCCCGCGCCGGTGCGCACCCGGGTGCTGAGGTCGGTCGCGGCATTCGTCAACGGGTTGACCGCCAGTGCAGTCACCAGCCGTGGCGACTGGCCTGCCGAGCGGCAGATCGAGCAGTTGCGCCTGCAACTCGAGATGCTGGAACGCTGGTCGCGTGAACGAAAGGGTTGAAATCAAGAGGGTACGCCGATGGACTTTTCACTTTCCGAAGAACAGCAACTCATCCTGGACACCACCCGTGCATTCGTGACCAACGAGCTGTATCCGCATGAGCGCGAGGTGGAGGATACCGGCGTGCTGCGCCCCGACCTGCTGGCCGAGCTCAAGGCCAAGGCCATCGAGGCGGGGCTGTATGCGGCCAACATGCCGGCCGAAGTGGGTGGCGCAGGCCTGGATACCGTGACCTGGGCGCTGTACGAGAAGGAGCTGGGCAAGGCGAATTACGCCCTGCATTTCCTGGTCGTGGTGCGACCCTCCAATATCCTGATGGCCTGCGATGCCGGGCAGCGCGAGCGCTACCTGCTGCCCACCGTGCGTGGCGATCGTTCGGAGTGTCTGGCCATGACCGAGCCTGGTGCGGGCTCGGATCTGCGCGGCATGAAGACCAGCGCCGTGGAGAAGGGCGGGGACTTCATCATCAACGGCACCAAGCACTTCATCAGCCATGCCGATCATGCCGACTACGTCATCCTGTTTGCGGCCACGGGTGAGGAGCAGACCAGCCGCGGTGCGAAAAAGCTGATCACGGCATTCCTGGTGGATGTCGGGACACCCGGGTTCACGGTACGGCCCGGATATCGGAATGTGTCCCACCGTGGATACAACAACTGCATCCTGGAATTCAACGACTGCCGGGTGCCGCGCTCGGCGGTGCTGGGCGAAGTGCACAAGGGGTTCGACGTGGCCAACACATGGCTGGGCGGCACACGGCTACAGGTGGCGGCGACCTGTCTGGGGCGGGCCGAACGGGCGCTGGACCTGGCCAAGCAATGGGCGGTCGAGCGCGTGCAGTTCGGCCAGCAGATCGGCAAGTTCCAGGGTGTGAGTTTCAAGCTGGCCGACATGGCGGTGGAGTTGCGCTGCGCCGAGCTGCTGGTGCTCGAGGCCGCATGGAAGCATGACCGCGGAATCAGCACCGACATGGACATGGCCATGGCCAAGGTGAAGGCCACGGAGATGCTGGCCATGGTGGCCGATGAAGCCCTGCAGATCCATGGCGGCATGGGGCTCATGAGCGACATGCCGCTGGAGCGGATCTGGCGTGATGCGCGCATCGAGCGCATCTGGGACGGGACCAGCGAGGTCCAGCGTCACATCATCTCGCGGGCCCTGCTTCGTCCGCTGGGGGGGTGAGCCGGCGCTGGCAGGCGATCCGGCCAGCCCTGGCGGGCGGCGATCGATGTGCGGTCCCAGGCAATGCCTTCGCCGGGCGCGCCCGGGTAGTCCTGGGCCCAGGGGAGCACCAGCAGTTTTCCCTCGAGGAGTTTCGGCATGATGGGCAGGATGGGAGTGTTACGTGCCTGGCTCAGCAGGGCCGGGACCGAATGGTGGCGCTGGAGGCATTCGTCCAGCTCGCGCAACACCATCTGGGTGGGTGCGGAGAGCGGAAAATCCCCGACGGGCAGATCGCGGTAGGCCAGTTGCCCGGGTTCCATCCAGGCAAGGTCGCTGGTCTCGGCAGGGTCCGCATGGGGTTCCTGACCTGCGGGTGCGAGTCCCAGGAAAAAATGCGTGTCGAACCGGCGCGCGACTCCGGAGGGCGTGATCCAGTGGGCAAAGTGCACGAGTTGCGACGGGGGAATCCGCAGCTGCGCCTCCTCGTGCAGTTCGCGGCTCGAGGCGAGCGCTGCGGCCTGGATCCGTGGTGCCGCTCCGGGCGCAGCCTGACCTGAACTGCCTGCTTCGGCGGCATCGACGGCCCCGCCGGGAAATGCCCACAGTCCACCCATGAAACGCAGCGCCTGCTGGCGCCTGAGCATCAGCACCTGCAGGCGTGGTTCCTGGCGAAGTACGAGCACCGTGCCGGCCAGCCTGGGCGTGACCATTGAGCAGGACTGCCGTTCACCGTCCCTTCCACACCGGCTTGCGCTTTTCGGCGAAGGCGGTGGCGCCTTCCTTCAGATCCTCGGAGTGGACCACCTTCTGCACGAGGTGTAGGGAATCATGCAGCTCGAAGGCCTCGTGCTCGGGCAGCATTTCCGTATGGCGCAGCATCTGCTTGATGGCAGGGAACAGGAGCGGCGGGCCGTCGGCAAGCTGGCGGGCGATCTCGCGCGCCCTGGCCATGCCCTGGCCCTTCGGTACGACGTGGTTGGCGAGGCCCCAGTGCTTGGCCTCCGCGGCATCCATCCATCGCCCGGTCATGAGAAACTCCACCGCGACATGATAGGGGATGCGACGCCGGAGCTTGACTACGCCGGCATCTGGCAGCACCGCGACCAGGATTTCCGGCAGCGCGAACTTCGCGTGCTCCTCCATGACGATGATGTCGGTGCCGAGCACGATCTCGAAGCCTCCGCCGCAGGCGATGCCGTTCACCGCTGCGATGATGGGCTTGTTCAGATTGCGAGGATAATTGAAGCCGCCGAAGCCACCCACGCCCCAGTCCTCGTCGGACTTCTCTCCGGCGGCGGCGCCCTTGAGGTCCCAGCCCGGGGAAAAGAAACGCTCCCCGGCGCCAGTGATGATGGCGATGCGCAGGGCAGGATCATCGCGGAACTCGCTCACCACATCGTTGAGCCGCCGGCTGGTGGCCAGGTCGATGGCATTGGCCTTGGGGCGGTCCAGGGTGATCTCCAGCACTCCGTTGTCACGCACCAGTCTCACGGGATCGCTCATCACTGTTTCTCCTCGGTCAGGCGGATCAGGGCATCCACGGCCACGGCGCCGCGGCCTTCGGGTCGGACGATCAATGGATTGACGTCGATTTCGAGCAATCGCGACTCATGTGCCCGGGCGTAGGCTGCAACGGCCATGACATTGTCGAGCAGCGCGGCCCGGTCGCCTCGCGGCTTGCCGCGAAAGCCGTCGAGGAGTCTCGCGACCTTGAGCGTACCCAGGGCGGCATCGACACGATCCCGGCTCCAGGGCGGAAGCAGGCTGTGACTGTCCTGCCACAGTTCGGTGAGCACTCCACCGCTTCCCAGGACCAGTACCTGGCCGAACTGCGCATCGACGGTGATGCCGATCAGGACTTCGGCAACGCCATCGGTGATCATTTCCTCGACCAGCACCTCGTCGCTGATAAGGCCGAGTCGCTGCGCCGCGTGGCCGGCCTCGGCATCGCTGCGGATGTTGAGGATGACGCCTCCGACCTCGCTCTTGTGCTCGAGCTCTCCACCTGCAGCCTTCATCACGACGGGGTAGCCGATCTGTGCCGCGGTGGCTACTGCCTCGGAGGCGCGGACCACACGTCGCCTGGCCGTGCTCAGCCCGAATTGCGCGAGGGCCGCCTTGCCCGCATCCTCGGTGAGCGACAACGCAGTGTCTTCGGCCGGAGGTCTTCCGGGTTGCACGAGCGCACCGCGCCGCCATGCCTCGCCCACGAGCCCCGCGAATGCCAGCGCTTCCAGCGCCTCGCGCTGGCCCTGCAGGGGAACCACGCCCTGCGACAGGCAGCGATGGCGTGTGCCCGGGCTGATGGTCTCCGGGAGCGACGCGATGAGCGCGGCGCGGGAGGGGGCGCCCTGTGCGGCTGCGATGAAGGCATCGATCACCACATCGAAGGCACTGGTGTCGGCGATGCCTTCGGGCGGGTTGTCCAGCATGAAGCCCACCGCGTCGTAACCGCAGTTCATGCTCACCGCGAAGGCCTTCTGCAGTTCGTCAGGCCTGAACCAGAGGTGCGTCTGGATGTCGAGCGGGTTCGCGATGGTGACGCGCTCGGTGAGGATGTCCTGCATCGAACGGGCTTCAGCAGGCGGGATGGCAGGAAACTCCAGCGGAAGGCTCCGCGATACATCCGCCGTCATCGCCATGTCACCGCCGGATGCACCCATCACCAGGATGCGTCTCCCGGGCAGTGGCCCGCCACTGTGGAACAGCTTGAGGGTCTCGCACAGGGTGGCCAGCGTGTCACAGCGCGCGATGCCCGCCTCGCGGCAGAACGTATCGAACACGGCGTCCGCTCCGGCCAGGGAGCCGGTATGCGTATGCACGGTGCGCGCGGCAGCTGCCGTGCGTCCGGCCTTGATCAGGGCGATGGGCTTTCCCGCCAGCCGGGCACGATCGGCAGCGCGGGCGAAATGCTGCGCGTCCTGAAGGCCTTCCAGATACAGTCCAAAAGCCGTGACCCGGGTGTCATCGCACAGCCGCTCGATCAGGTCGGCTGCCGTGAGTCGCAGCTGATTGCCCACGGTGAAGACCAGGCCAACGGGCACCGAACGCGCGTTGAACATCAGTGTCAGGGCAATGGTGCCGCTCTGGCAGATCAGTGCGACGCCTTTTCCGACCGGCTCGCCCACCACCTGGTCAGGCCACATGGCTGCGCGATCGAAGAAATTCACGGTGCCATAACAGTTGGGACCGAAGAAGGGCAGATCTCCTGCGGCGCGCAGCAGGTCATCGGAGAGCTTCCGGCCTTCCCCGGTTCCTGTTTCGGCGAAGCCGGAGGCAAAGCACACGAATCCGCCAGCGCCCCGGGCCGCCAGCTGGCCGGCGACCAGCGGCGCCTGCTGCCGTGGTACCGCGAGGAAGGTCGCATCGGGTGCAGCCGGCAGCTCGTCGATGCTGCGGTAGTAATGGTACTCATCGGTGTGCGGGCGATTGGGATGCACCCGCCACAGTTCACCCTGGAAGCCTATGCGACGGCTCCCGGCGGCCACCACGTCGGTCCATTCGCCGGCACCGATCAGGCAGATGCTGCGCGGGCTGATCAGGCGCGCAAGCCCGTCACGGCTCATTTGAGTCCGATCCTGCGCGAGGGTGCACCCAGCGCGGGATGTCGGGCGGTGATCGTCACGTATTCGTCCACCCGAGACTGCACCGCCGGCGGAAAGGGCGCGCTCCTGACCGTCTCGCCCTGATGCACGTGCAGCAGCATGAACTCCGCAGTGGCGGCGGCCTCGGCGAGGCGTGCGCAATGCAGGGCGGTGGCCACGTGCAGACGCTTGCTGTCGGCAGCGATGATGCCGGTGAACACGTGGATCTCGTCATCCTGCTTGACCTCGCGCAGGAAGTAGGTGTGCATCTCCAGGCTGTAGAGCGTGTTCCGGGTGGCTTGCCGATAGGGCTCGTCGATTCCCAGCAGATCCATCAGCCCGTCGATGGCGTGGCTGAAGATCAGGCCGTAGTACGCATCGCGCACATGGCCGTTGTAGTCGATCCACTCGGGCTGGATCTGCGGCCGGTAGATGGGCAGCGCCGACATGATGCTGCTGCGCTCAGCGCAGCCTGATGCGCTCGCGCGCTTCGGCCGGGGTCAGGATGCGGGCACCCATGGCCTCGATGATGCCGCGTGCCTTCTGCACCAGCTGCGCGTTGCTGGCATACACGCCCTTGCTCAGGTAGAGGTTGTCCTCCAGCCCCACGCGGACATTTCCGCCCAGCATCACCGACTGCGCCACCCAGGGCATCTGCATGCGGCTGATGGCAAAGCTTCCCCACACGCAATCCGCGGGGAGCGAGTTCACCATGGCGAGCGCATGGCCCACATCGGCCGGGACCCCATAGGGGATACCCATGCACAGTTGCAGCAGCGCAGGTGAATCCAGCAGACCTTCCTTGATGCACTGTTTGACGAACCACAGGTTGCCGGTGTCGAAGATCTCGAGTTCGGGCTTCACGCCCAGGTCCTTCGCGATCTGCATGCCCTTGCGCAGGTAGTTTGGCGTGGAGACATAGGCGCGGTTGCCGTCACCGAAGTTCAGGCTCCCGCAATCCAGGGTGCAGATCTCAGGCCGGTATTTGCCTTCCTGCGCCAGGTCGATGACGTGCCGCATGCGATCTTCCTGCGAGCAGAAGTCGCTCCCCGGTCCCGGCGTGTCGGCCAGACCCCTGTCGCCGGCGACGATGTAGCCGCCCATGCCGCAGGTGAGGTTGACGATGACATCGGTCCCGCTTTCGCGGATGCGCTTGACCACTTCGCGGTAGTAGCGGGTTTCCATGCTGAACCCGCCCGTTTGCGGATCGCGCACGTGGATGTGCAC
The DNA here is from genome assembly GCA_044226785.1 of Steroidobacteraceae bacterium. Taxonomy (GTDB): domain Bacteria; phylum Pseudomonadota; class Gammaproteobacteria; order Steroidobacterales; family Steroidobacteraceae; genus TMP-86. The sequence continues at coordinate 82,553 of JBGAGK010000015.1, forward strand.
GATGGCGGCGCCAGCCTGCGCGGCCTCGATCGCGGTGGCGGCGATCTGCTCGGGCGTGACGGCGCAATGGGGGCTTTTTGTGACCTTGGTGTCATCGCCGGTAACGGCGCAGCTGATGATTACGTCGTGATTCATGGCGGACCCTTCACTGTGAGTTCTTCGGTGAGCGGTGGCAGTTATATTATTACAGTGATGATAATTAAGCCACTGGGAACGCCGGTCGCGCCAGCGCTCATGCCGGGCGGCCGGCCAGGGCGCGGATGATCTCGGCGCTGCCGCACACGCCGCGGATACCGTCCGGCCCGGCCAGCAGCACCGGAAGTCCCGTGATCCGGTGCAGCCGGATGAGCTCCAGGAGCGAGGCGGAGTCCGGGACCGCCGCGACATGGCCTTCGAGCGACGCTGTCATCCTGCTCATCGCGGCTGCCGGGTCGATGTGCAGGACCGGGCGTTCGGTGCCTGCAAGACGGCAGGAGGCGTCGCGGCCCGGCGCCAGTTCCAGGGCATAGTGCCGTGCCGCATCCTCCAGACCCAGCATGATCATCTCGCCGGTCAGCACGTTGAGCGGGTTCATGTGGCGCACGAATTCGCTGACGTAGTCATCGGCCGGCCGCAGCACGATGTCCTGCGCGGCGCCCGTCTGGACGATCCGGCCGTTCTGCAGGATGGAAATGCGGTCTCCGATGCGAAGCGCCTCATCCAGGTCATGGCTGACGAACAGGATGGTCTTCCTGACGCGCTCCTGCAGGGCGAGCAGCTCGTCCTGGAGTTTCGTGCGGATCAGCGGGTCCAGAGCCGAGAAGGGTTCGTCCATGAGCAGGATGTCCGCATCGGTGGCAAAGGCCCGGGCCAGGCCCACCCTCTGCTGCATGCCGCCCGACAGCTCGCTCACCGGCCGGTCGGCCCATTGGGAAAGACCCACCAGCTCGAGCTTGGCATCGACGGCGGTACGCAATGCGGTGGCGGACTCGCCGCGCAGTTCCAGGCCGAAGCCCACGTTGTCGCGTACGCTGCGCCAGGGGAGCAGCGCGAACTGCTGGAACACCATGGCCACGCGCCGGCGCCGCAGCCGGCGCAACGTCGCCGTATCCGCAGCCGCGACGTCGACCATGGTCTCGCCATCACGCAGCATCACCTGTCCGCGGGTCACCCGGTTCAGGCCATTCGCGGCCCGCAGGAGCGTGGATTTTCCGGACCCCGAAAGACCCATCATCACTGAAATCTCGCCCTGCGCGACGTTGAGGCTGGCGCCGGCCACTCCCACGGTCACCTGCAACGAGGACAGGATTTCGGTGCGGCTTGCCCCCGCGTCGAGTTTCGCCAGTGCCTGGCGTGTCGCGCGCTGGCCCGCACGGCCGTCGGGCGCGAACAGGATGTCGACGCTGCGGAATTCGATGGCATTGCTCACTTGCGGCTGCGCTCCTCGCGCGGCCGTGTGATGCGGTCGAGCACGATGGCCAGAAGCACGATGGCAAAGCCCGCCTCGAATCCCATGCCGATCTGCACCGAGTTCAGTGCGCGCACGACCGGGACACCCAGGCCGCCGGCGCCCACCAGGGCGGCGATCACCACCATGGACAGGCTGAGCATGATGCATTGGGTGATGCCGGCGATGATGGAGGGTGCAGCACTGGGCAGCTCCACCTTCCAAAGCATCTGCAGATGCGTGGCGCCGAAGGCCTGACCCGCCTCGAGAAGCGGGGTGGGCACGGAGGAGATGCCCAGCTGGGTCAGCCGGATCGGTGCAGGCAGGGCAAAGATGATGGTGGAGATCAGGCCGGGTACCACACCCAGCCCGAACAGCACCAGGGTCGGGATGAGGTACACGAATGTCGGGAGCGTCTGCATCAGGTCCAGCACCGGGCGAAGCACGTCATGAAAACGCGGGTGATGCGCCGCTGCGATGCCGATGGGTACGCCGAGCAGGGTCGAGATGAATGCGGCCACCAGCACCAGCGACAATGTCTCCACGGTCGCGTCCCAGTAGCCCTGGTTCATGATGAACACCAGGGCCGCCGCCACGAAGACCGCCAACATCCAGGATCGGCGAAGGAGCAGTGCAAGTGCTGATACGCCCAGAACCAGCAGCCAGGAGGGGATGGCGCGCAGCGCCCGTGTCATGCCGTCCACGGATCCATGGATGATCATGGAGATACCATCGAAGATCCAGGTGCCATGGGCTTTCACATACTCGATGCCGTCGGCGACCCAGTCGCCGATGGGAATCTTGTGCTGGCTGATGCGCTGCTCGAACTTCAGTGAGGGACCCGGACCCGTGTGCATGTGGCCGATGTCGAACGGGTGCCCGTCGAAGGTGGTCACGCCATCGAACCACGGCTGAAGGGCCTTCGGGTTCGCCGCGAGCCAGGCTGCGGCGGCCCTGTCCGGCTGCTCGTGCCGGTTGAGGATGCCATCCATGATTTCATCCTCCATCGGCAGGGTGAAGCTCAGGTTGGACAGGAGCCGTCCCAGGTTCGGGCACTCCCCGCGGTAGCCGCGGCGAACGACGGTGTGGATCGTGGCCCCGCCGAAATCCGGACCGAATACGGCATCCCCGCCAGTCAGGTACCGCAGGTCGAAGCGCCGGTTCATCGGGTGCGGATCCCAGGCGAGGAACACGATGGCCTGGTGTTCGCGTGCAGCCCGTTCCACCTGGGCCAGCATGCCTTGTTCGCTCGACTCCACGAGCCGGAACTTCCCCAGGCCGAATTCGTTGCGCCTGATCATGTCGAGCACGTGGCGGTTGCCATCGTTCCCGGCCTCGATGCCATAGATGGTGTCGTGCAGCTGCGGTCCGAATTTCGCGATGTCGGAAAAATCGCGCAGGCCTGCCTCATACAGGGGCGCGAGTGTCGCCAGCGTGTACTTGGCGCCGACGAGATTGGTCCTCACGACTTCGACGGACCGGTTCTCGACGTAAGGGCGTCGGTCGGCGTCCTGTGCCGGCATCCAGTTGCCGAGGAACACGTCGATGTCCTTGTTGGCGAGCGATGCATAGGTGACCGGCACCGAAAGCACCGTGATCTTCGGTTCGTAGCCCATCCGTGTGAGCACCTGCGCCACCAGCGCGGTGGTGGCGGTGACATCGGTCCAGCCCACGTCCGCCATGCGCACGATGCGGCAGGATGCGGGTTCGCCGGAGGGCTGCGGGCCAGCCCGCACGCCATGGACGCAGGCGACGAGCAGCAGCAGCCCGATGATCCATGCGGACCCACGGCGCGTGCGGGTGGTTTGCATCGATGCCGGGCTTGCCGCAAGATGGCCTGCGCGTGCGGAACTGATCATCAGATTTTAATTAATTTAATTCTGTAACTTACTGATAAATAAAAACACGAAGCCTCATCCGCGGCACGTAGCAACCTCAGCATGACGTGTCCGCCGGGGCTGTGCAAGGCAGGGTGCATGACCGTCAGAGACAAGGCCGCGAATCCACGAAGCCCGCCGGAGGATGAACCGCGAGGTGTCTCACCTGAGGCGCCCGCATTCGGTGAAGTCTTCACCTCGATCAATCCCGCCACTGGCGAGACCCTTGGGAACTTCCGGGTCGCCGGGCCGGAGGTGGTGGACGCGGCCGTGAAGGCGGCGCGCATCGCCCAGGGTCCCTGGGGTGAGATGACCGGAGCGGCGCGCGCGCGCATCCTCAATCGCGCCGCTGCGCTGCTGCGTGAGCGCAACCAGGAGCTGTCGGAACTCGAGACCCGCGATACCGGCAAACCCATCCAGGAAACCAGTGTCGTGGATGTCCTGTCCGGTGCGGATTGCCTGGAATATTTCGCGGGACTCGCACACAGCCTGGCCGGTGAACATGTGAACCTGGGGCCGCAGGCATTCGGCTACACCCGGCGGGAGCCGCTGGGTGTGGTGGCCGGGATCGGTGCATGGAATTACCCCTTGCAGATCGCCTGCTGGAAGGCGGCGCCGGCGCTTGCGTGTGGCAACGCCATGCTGTTCAAGCCGGCGGAGCTGACACCCATGACGGCCGTGAAGCTCGCGGAAGTGTTCGGGGATGCGGGCCTGCCGGAGGGGGTTTTCCAGGTGGTGCAGGGTTTTGCCGGGACCGGGCGGCTGCTGACACGACACCCGGACATCCGCAAGGTGTCGATCACCGGTGAGGTCGGTACCGGCAAGGCGGTGATGGCCGACGCCTCCGCGACGCTCAAGAGTGTCACGCTGGAACTGGGCGGCAAGTCGCCGCTGATCGTGTTCGACGATGCGCAACTGGACAATGCGGTGTCGGGTGCGATGCTGGCGAATTTCTACTCCAGCGGTCAGGTCTGCTCCAACGGCACCCGCGTATTCGTGCATCGGGCGGTGAAGCAGGCGTTTCTCGACAAGTTGCTGGGACGGGTTGCGCGCATGCGCATGGGCGATCCGCTGGACCCGGCCACACAGGTCGGTCCGCTGGTGAGCGAGCAGCACATGCACAAGGTGCTCCAGTACATCGATCGAGGCCGATCGGAAGGGGCACGTGTCCTGGCCGGTGGCGCCCGCAGCACCGCGGGTGCGCTGGCTCGCGGCTTTTTTGTCGCGCCGACGGTGTTCGATCAATGCAGCGATGAAATGGCCATCGTGCGCGAGGAGATCTTCGGCCCGGTCATGTCGGTGCTCGAGTTCACCGATGAACAGGAGGTGATCCGGCGCGCCAATGCAACCCCCTTCGGCCTGTCGGCGGGCGTGTTCACCCAGAATCTTGCGCGGGCCCACCGCGTGATCGCCCGGCTGGAGGCCGGCACCTGCTGGATCAACCACTACAATGTCACACCCATCGAACTGCCTTTCGGTGGCGTGAAGCTGTCCGGACTGGGCCGGGAAAACGGTCGCGCCGCGATCGAGCACTACACCCAGCTCAAGAGCGTCTACGTGGCGCTGGGTGACGTCGAGGCGCCGTACTGATGAGGAAACAATGGTGAGCGAGGAAACCTTCGACTACGTCATCGTCGGAGCGGGATCCGCCGGCTGCGTGCTGGCGAACCGCCTGAGCGAGTCCGGGCAGCACAGCGTGCTGGTACTGGAATTCGGCGGCTCCGACCGCTCGATCTGGGTGCAGATGCCCTCGGCATTGTCCATCCCGATGAACATGCCGCGCTTCAATTGGTTCTATCACAGCGAACCGGAGCCGGGGCTGGGCGGGCGGAGCCTGCACACGCCGCGCGGCAAGGTGCTGGGCGGATCCTCCTCGATCAACGGCCTGGTCTATATCCGCGGCAATGCGCAGGATTTCGACGGCTGGGAACAGCTGGGTGCAAGGGGCTGGGCCTATCGCGACGTCCTGCCGTACTTCAAGCGCGCGGAAGGGCGCCTGGAAGGCGGTGATGAGTATCGCGGCGCCGATGGTCCGCTCAAGACCTGCTACGGCACGTTGAAGAATCCCCTGCACGCGGTCTGGCTCGCCGCCGCGCAGGAAGCCGGCTATGCGGCCACCGGCGATGTGAACGGTTTCCGTCAGGAAGGCTTCGGGCGGATGGACATGACGGTGGAGAAGGGCCGCCGCTGCAGCGCGGCCAATGCCTATCTGCGCCCCGCCATGCGCCGGCCGAACGTGACCGTGTACACCGGAGCGCTTGCCACCCGCATCGTGTTCGAGGCAAATCGGGCGGCTGGTCTGGAATACCGCCGCGGTGGCGAACTGCGCCGCGTGAAGGTGGCGAAGGAACTGCTGGTCTGTGCGGGCCCGATCAACACGCCGCAACTGCTCAAGCTCTCGGGCGTGGGTCCGGGCGCAGAGCTTCGTGAGCACGGTATCCCGGTGGTCGCCGACCGGCCCGGCGTGGGCGAGAACCTGCAGGATCACCTGGAGTTCTATTTCCAGGTGGCCTGCACCCAACCGGTCACGCTGTATTCCTCGCTGAACCCGCTGGCGCGCGCACTGATCGGCGCTCGCTGGCTGCTGCGCAAGGACGGCCTCGGTGCCACCAACCATTTCGAGACCTGCGGGTTCATCCGCAGCGCTGCGGGCATCCCGTATCCGGACATCCAGTTCCACTTCCTGCCCATGGCGGTGGCCTACGATGGCAACTCCCTGGCGAAGGAGCATGGTTTCCAGGCCCATGTGGGGCCGATGCGTTCGAAGAGCCGCGGGTCGGTGCGGCTGGCCAGCGCCAACGCGCAGGACAAGCCGAAGATCCGGTTCAACTATCTGAGCCATCCGGACGATCTGCCCGAGATGCGCGCCTGCGTGCGCCTGACGCGGGAGATCTTTGGGCAGAAGGCCTTCGACGCCTGGCGGGGGCGCGAGATCCAGCCGGGTGCGCAGGTCCAGACCGACGATCAGATCGATGAGTTCGTCAAGGCCAAGGTCGAAAGTGCCTTCCATCCCTCCTGCAGTTGCAGGATGGGCGCCGCGGACGATCCGATGGCGGTGGTCGATCCTCAGGCGCGCGTCATCGGCCTTGCGAACCTGCGCGTGGTGGATTCTTCCATCATGCCGCAGATCACCAATGGCAATCTCAACGCGCCCACCATCATGCTCGCCGAAAAGGCAGCCGATCACATCCGCGGGGGTGCCATGTTGCCGCCTTCCAGTGCGCCGGCCTGGCAATCACCGGACTGGAAATTGCGCCAGCGCTGACCGTGGAACGCCGTCGCGCACTCAGGCCGACGCGCGCAGTTCCAGTTTGACGGGCTCGATGTCCTCGACCACCTGCTCCGCCGTCAGCGGCCTGCTGAACAGATAGCCCTGTCCCAGCCGGCATCCCAGCGATTGCAGGATGGCGACCTGCTGCGGCTCCTCCACGCCCTCGGCAAGGCTGGTCATGCCCAGGTTCTCGATCAGATGGATGGTGGCATGGATCAGTGCGAGCACGTCCGCACCCTGCGCCAGGTCCTGCACGAAGGACCGGTCGATCTTGATGGTGTCGAACGGATAGTGCCTGAGCATCGACAGCGAGGAGGTGCCGGTTCCAAAGTCATCCATCGCGAGCCGGATGCCCAGGGATTTCAGTTCGCGCAACAGGGCCAGCGCCCGGTCCGGATTGCGCATGAACTCCCGCTCCGTGACTTCCATCTGCAGGCAGGATGGAGGCAGATCATGGCGTTGCAGGGTGGCGACGATGTGTTCGCGAAGTGCGCTGCCCAGGGAAATCTCGGCGCGGGACAGGTTGACGCTGATGGTATCCGGGGCCCGTGCCGGGACGGTGGAGCGCCAATGGCGCATGGCCGAGCAGGCTTCGTTCAGGATCCACCGGCCCAGCGGCACTATCAGGCCGCTCTCCTCGGCAATGGGGATGAATTCTCCGGGCGAAACCACGCCCAGCACCGGGTGATGCCAGCGCACCAGCGCCTCCACCGAGCAGCGCCGGCCAGTGTTGAGATCCACGATGGGTTGATACACCATCCACATCTGGTCGGTGCCGATCGCATGCCGAAGGGCGTTTTCCAGCGTCGCACGCCGCAGCTGCCGCGTGTGCATGTCCTCGTTGAACACGACCACGCAGGCACGGCCAGCGTGCTTGGCTTCGTACATGGCGAGATCCGCGTTGCGGATCAGCTCCTCGGCACCGATTCCTCCCGGCCGGCCGATGGCAATGCCGATGCTGGCGTTGCAATGCACTTCACTGCCGAAGATGCTGAAAGGCGGTTCGATCTCGCCCATGAGGCGCTCGCCCAGGCGCACAGCATCCTGCGTATCGCGCAGGCCGTCGATGAGGACCAGGAACTCGTCTCCGCCGAAGCGTCCCAGCAGGCTTGAATCGGCCCGGATGCACAGGTCCCGCGTGTGGCGCAGCGCGTCGGTGAGCCGGGTCGATATCTGCCGCAGCAATTCGTCACCGGCTTCATGCCCCAGCGTGTCATTGACCTGCTTGAAGCGATCAAGATCCACGAACATCACCGCGAAACCCTCGCCGCGGTTGTCGGGTGTGGCCTGCGTGGCCCAGGCCAGTCGTTCCATGAACGCGGTGCGGGTGGGCAGGCCGGTCAGCATGTCCTGGCGTGCCGCCCTGACACCCTGTTCGACCTGGCGTGCAACTGCCAGCAGGCCGTCACGTCGCACGCGGTAGAATGCGATCCCCAGGATCACCACCAGCAACCCCGCGGGCAGCAGACCGAGCAGTGCCATGCGGCGCGCCACCGCCATCCGTTCCAGGTAGACGCTGGCATCCACGTCCACGCCGATGGCGCCGTACACATGACCTGAGGCATCACGCAGCGGCGCCAGGCCGCTCATGAAGCTGCCCCAGTCGTCGGCCATGGGATCGGAAGTCGCAGCCACTGTGGCCGGATGATCCTCATCCCCCAGTGCAGTGGACATCGCAACATCGACATCCTTGTAGACCTGCCAGACCCCGGCCTGTTCGAGCAGGCCGGACGGGGTGCGCGCCGCAGGATCCGCGGCATCCAGTACGAAGCGCACGAGCGGGCCATCCCGCACGACGGTGTAGACGTAGTGGATCTCGGGAACCGCACGACGGAGCCGTCTCAGCGGCTCCACGGTCTGGTTGTACAACGGCCCGTTCTTCTGATCCGGGTGGTGAATGGCCTGGTGAAGGCCAGGGTCCACCAGTGTGGCTGCGGCCCTTGCCAGACCGATGAGGTAATCGTGATAGTTGTCCTCGATCGATCGGACAGCCGTGGTGAACAGGCCCAGAATGCCTGCTGCGGCACAGATCAGTGCCGCCGTGCAGATCAGTCCCGATTCCCGGCGGGCTCGGCGGGATGCTGCCGCCTCGGCGTCGACTGCTGCCGGGCGGGCCGGGTATTCGGCAGCGTCGGATCGATGTTGGAAATCCACCGTTCCTAGATCGGCATACGAGGTTCGAATTGTCGTGCGGCAATGCAAGATTGAGACGCAGGTCACGCGCAGATGAGCGCCTGCCGGCCGATATCAGGAAATCATGCAGGCAAAACCCTACATCACCGGTGCACCGGACGAATCACGGATCATCCGGGCTGCCGCGGCGCTCGGCGTTGTGGGAGGGTGCGATGCCACGCCAACCCGGATGCTGGGCCTGTTGTGCGATCCCCAGGTCGAACCACGCCAGGTATCGGAACTGATCCGGCGTCAGCCGGCGCTGTGCGCACGCGTGCTGCGGGTGGCGAACTCTCCGTATTACGGGCAGAGCCGTGCGGTCAGGACGCTGGAGCGTGCCTTTCTCGTGCTGGGCATCGATGCGGTCCGCGGCATTGCCGCCGCGGCGTGCCTGGACCGCACGGCACAGGTATGCAAGACGCGTGGAATCCTCGATCTGGATGCGTTGCTGGATCATTTCGTGGCGGTGGCTGCAGCGGCAGAACAGCTGGCCCGCCTCCTGCGCTCGCCGGCCACGCCGGAAACCTTCATCGCCGGCCTCATGCATGACTTCGGCTTCCTGATCCTGCTGAGTCTGAACCCGGACGCAGTGGCTGCCATGGTATCCGATTGGCGTCTGCAGCCCACGGCGGCACTCCACGAACTCGAAGCGCGCCACATCGGCCTCAGCCACGCCCGGTGTGCGGCCGTGGCCTTTGAATCATGGGCCCTGCCGCCTTCGCTGATCGCGGCGGCGATGCATCATCATGATCCCATGGGTGCCTTGCCACAGTTCCGCGCGCTGACCGCGCTGGTCAACCTGGGGGAAAGTCTGGCGATGGCGGCGGGATTCAACGGGGTGTTCGAACGGACCGGGCAGGCGGCGGATGCCGATGCGATGCGTGAGCTGGGCATCGATGAAGAACAGCTTGCCACCGCAGCAGCGGGGCTGGCTGATCGCGTGCGTGCATTTCGCGGCGCAATGGCGGATTGACGGTGCGCAGGGCGTGCGTGCGCGTCAGTCCAGAACCTGTTCGGCCAGCAACTCCGTGCAGTAGGGCAGGAACGACCGCCACACCTCGACGTGGAAGGCTTCGGGGTGAGTGCGCCACAGCACGATATCCGCCTTCCCGAATACGGTGCGTGTGCACATGCCCACGGGGAACCGCTCCGGGTGCAGGTCCAGCGGACAGGCGGCATTGAGCAGCATTCCGCTGTCAGGGCCACAGACCTCGAACGCAACCTGCCGGTGGCCGACATCCACGAGCGAATGTGCCATGCCGCCAAGCGCGCTGCGCAGGCCCTCCGGTTCATGATCGGGCGGCGCCAGCAGCAGGAACTCCTCCGGCCCCAGCCACAGTGCATGCAGATCGCCATCGCTGCGCGCACGACAGGCTTCAACCGGCAGACCGCAGGGCCAGCTGCGGCCTGCCGCGGCCAGCGCATCGGCGCCGCCCTGCAGGATCCAGCGGCTCATGGCCGGCAGCATGCGCATGTACTGGCTCGACTCAGCCATTCAGGCGTGCTCCCTTTTCGTCATGGAACACCGGCGAGGTGACTTCGACCTCGATTTCCCCACCGGGCATGGGCACGAACAGGCGCTGGCCCATGCGCGCGCGGCCTCCGGCAACCAGCGCGAGCGCGATGGGTCTGCCCAGCACGGCGCTGTAATAGGACGAGGTGACGTGGCCGATGAGCTTCATCGGCACCGGCTGATCGCGGGACTCCACGATCTGCGCGCCTTCCTCGAGAGGCGTGGCCGTTGAAATGCACGTGAGACCGACGAGCTGCCTGCGGGCCGGGTCGTTCATCGAGGGACGCTGCAGCGAGCGCTTGCCGACGAAATCGGGCTTGGACTTGCCGATGGCCCAGGACAGGCCCGCATCATCCGGGGTCACCGTCCCGTCGGTGTCCTGGCCCACGATGATGTAGCCCTTTTCGGCGCGCAGCACATGCATGGTTTCGGTGCCGTAGGGAACGATGCCGTGCGCCTGGCCCGCCTCGAACACCTTTTCCCACACGGCCGCGCCATGGGCTGCCGGCACGTTGATCTCGAAACCCAGTTCGCCCGTGAAGCTCACCCGGAAGATCATCGCGGGAATCCGGGGCGCATCCTCCGTGCTGATGTGTCCGCGGCACAGCGCCATGTGTGGCAGGGCAGCGGCAGAAAGATCCGCATCCCGGATCACCGCCCCCACCACGTTGCGTGCCTTCGGGCCCTGGACCGCGATCACGGCCCACTGCTCGGTGGTGGAGGTGAGCCAGACGGCCAGGTCAGGCCACTCGGTCTGGCGGAAATCCTCCATCATCGCCAGCACCCGCGCCGCACCGCCGGTGGTGGTGGTGACGTGGAAGCGATCCTGCGCGAGGCGGGCCACTACGCCATCGTCGTAGATGAAGCCGTCATCCCGGCACAGGATGCCGTAGCGGCAGCGGCCGACGGCCAGATTCGACCAGTTGTTGATGTACAGCCGGTTCAGGAACTCGGCCGCATCGGGCCCCACGACTTCGATCTTGCCCAGTGTGGAGGCATCGAACAGCCCGCAGGCGCTGCGCACCGCCAGGCATTCCCGGTTGACGGCAGCCTGCATGTCTTCGCCGTCCTGGGGAAAATGACGCGCGCGCATCCACAGGCTCACCGGTTCGAATACCGCGCCGCGTCCCTGGGCCCACCGGTGACTGGGCGTGAGCCGGACCGGATCGAACAACTGGCCGCGTGAGGAACCGGCGAAGCTGCCGAACGTGGTGGGCGTGAACGGCATCCGGAAGGTTGTCAGTCCGATTTCCATCAGCGGCTTCTGCAGGCGCTGCGCTGCGATGGCCAGCGCGTTGAGGTTCGAGGTCCGCCCCTGGTCGGTGGCCATCCCGGTGGTGGTGAAGCGCTTGATGTGTTCGATGGAGTGAAAGCCCTCCCGGGTGGCCAGCAGGATGTCCTTCACGGTGACATCGTGCTGGAAGTCCACGAAGGCCTTGCCGTCGTAAAAGTCCACGGGCTGAGGCAGGGCTCCCAGCCAGCCAGGCCCCGGTGCCGGACCTTCGTCGCTGACCTCGTAGCGGCGCGCGGCGAACAGCGCAGCGCCGTCTTCCAGTACACGGGCGAGCCCGAATGTCCCGCGACACGCACCTGCGCAGTGTGTGATCTCGGCGGCGCGTCCGGGTACGAACGCCTGCAGATGTTCGTCCCAGTCGAGTTTGCCGCGTGACTGGGAGAACAGGTGCACGCTGGGTGTGTAGCCGCCCGACATCAGCAGCAGGTCGCACTTCACGCTGCGCCGGAAATGCACGGCGCCGCTGGCATCGCGCTGGCCGATGCGTGCGGAGCGGATACGCTGATTGCCGCGCGTGTCCAGGATGGTGCCGGAGGCGATGACTTCGATGCCGGCAGCCTGCGCTGCCGCCAGTGATTCCGGTCCCGGCTGTTCACGCACGTCGACGATGGCGGCGAACACCACGCCGGCCGCAGCCAGTTCGATCGCACCCCGATAGGCTGCATCATCCGCGGTCACCAGCACGGCGCGCGTGCCGGCGCGAACGCCGTAGCGGTTGAGGTAGGTGCGCGCCGCATCGGCCAGCATCACACCGGGGCGGTCGTTGCCGGGGAAGACCAGCGGGCGTTCGATGGCGCCCGTCGCCAGCACCACCTTCGCCGCACGGACCTGCCAGAGGCGCTCGCGGATCTGGCCGGGCAGGGCGCTCTGGCGATGGTCGCTGACCCGCTCGGACAGACCGATCAGGTTGTGGGGGAAGTAGCCAAATGCCGTGGTGCGCGGCAGGAGGGTGATGCGCGGGTTGGCCGCGAGTTCGGCAAGGGCACCGGCGAGCCATTGCGCGGCCGGCAGGCCGTCGATCCGGGCGCGTGCCTCGGACAGGAGCGATCCGCCCGGCTCGGATTGTTCATCGCACAGCAGGACACGCCCGCCGCTCTTCGCGGCAGCGAGAGCGGCGGCGATGCCGGCCGGACCGGCACCCACGACCAGTACCTCGCAATGCGCGTAGCGATGCACATAGCGGTCCGGGTCGGGCAGCGTCGGGGCCCTGCCGATGCCGGCCGCGCGCCGGATCACCGGTTCGTACAGTGCCTTCCACGCGCGACGCGGCCACATGAAGGTCTTGTAGTAGAACCCGGCTGGAAAAAAACGCGCCAGCGCATCGTTGATGCATCCGATATCGAATCGCAGGCCGGGCCAGCGATTCTGGCTCCCGGACTGCAGGCCCTCGTAGAGTTCCACCTGGGTAGCACGCAGATTCGGCGTGTAGCGCGCTTCGTCGCGCCACACGGCCACCAGGGCGTTGGGCTCCTCGGATCCTGCACCCAGGACTCCGCGCGGGCGATGATACTTGAACGAGCGGGCGGTCAGGTGCACGCCGTTGGCCAGAAGGGCCGAGGCAAGGGTGTCGCCGGGGTGGCCGCTCAAGGTCCGGCCGTCGAACCGGAAGTTCACGGTGCGTTCCCGGTCGATGCGCCCGCCGGTGGGGGTCCTGAACCTGTTCACGGTCGTGGCTCACCCACTTTGTACGTGCCCTGGAACTGGTCCGTGGTGGTATCACGCAGCGCGTTGAAGAACCGCCCGCAGCCATGCGAGTGCCGCCAGCGTTCCGCACGCAGGCCCCGTTCATTGTTCCGCAGGTACAGGAACCCGGTCCATTGCGCATCATCGTAATCGGCCGGCTGCGCCGGGCGGACCACATGGGCCTGGCCGCCGTAGGAGAATTCGATCTCGGGCCGCTTTCCACACCAGGGGCAGTCGATCAGCAGCATCCGCAGGGCCTCAATGCGCCACCGCTGCGGCTGCGGCTTCATCGATGAGCCGGCCCTCGCGGAAACGCTCCAGGGTGAACGGTGCGTTGATCGGATGCGGGTCATCCCGCGCGATGGTCCAGGCGAACACATGCGCAGCACCGGGCGTGGCCTTGAAGCCCCCGGTCCCCCAGCCGCAATTGACGTACAGGCCCGGCACCGGGGTCTTGCCGATGATGGGCGAGCGATCGGGGGTGACATCGACGATGCCTCCCCAGTTTCGCATCATGCGCATGCGCCGGAACATGGGAAACAGCTCGCAGATCGCATCCAGCGTATGCATGTTGATGTGCAGCGCGCCGCGCTGCGTGTAGGAGGTATAGGCATCGGTGCCGGCGCCGATCACCAGTTCGCCCTTGTCGGACTGGCTGATGTAGGCATGCACCGTGTTCGACATCACCACGCAGGGGAAGACGGGCTTGACGGGCTCGGACACCAGCGCCTGCAGCGGGAAACTCTCCAGCGGCAGCTTCACGCCGGCAAGGCCCAGCACCACGCTGGTGTTGCCGGCCGCCGAGACGCCCACCTTCGGCGTGCGGATCTCCCCGCGGGTGGTCTTCAGCGAGGCGATGCGGCCACCGGGGTCGCGGGATATGCCGGTGACCTCGCAGTTCTCGATGATGTCCACACCCAGGGCATCGGCCGCACGGGCATATCCCCAGGCCACCGCATCGTGCCGGGCCGTGCCGCCGCGCCTTTGCAGCGCCGCGCCCAGAACGGGATAACGGATGTCGGGCGAGATGTTCAGCAGCGGGCAGAAGTCCCTGGCCTGTTCGGGGCTGAGCCATTCGTTGTCCACCCCGTTGCAGCGGTTGGCGTGGATGTGACGCTTGGCGGACTGCATGTCATGGACCGTGTGCGCGAGCATCATCACGCCGCGGGGCGAGAACATCACGTTGTAGTTCAGCGCCTGCGACAGACCCTCCCAGAGCTGGAGCGAATGGTCGTACAGCGCGGCGCTTTCATCGAACAGGTAGTTCGAGCGGATGATGGTGGTGTTGCGGCCGGTGTTGCCGCCACCGATCCAGCCCTTTTCGAGCACCGCGATGTTGGTCAGGCCATGCTCTGCGGCCAGGTAGTAGGCAGCCCCCAGGCCGTGGCCGCCACCGCCGACGATGACGGCATCGTAGGAGGGTTTGGGGTTGGGCTTGCGCCACTGGATCTGCCAGGTGCGGTGCCGCGACAGCCCCCTCAGGATCAGCGAGAGGGCCGAGAACTTCTGCCGGGTCATGCTCGCCAGTCTACGCCTTCAGCGCCAGGTTTTCCGGATCGTGCGGGGAGTCGACCAGTACGGTAGCCTGTTTGCGTTCCCCGAGGATCTCGATCTGCAGTCCCGTCCCCACCGCGGCGAACTCCGGCTTCACATAGCCAATGGCCAGACTCTTCTTCAGGAAATGACCGTAATAACCCGAGGTCGCACGTCCCACCATGTTGCCCCGGGTGTCGAACAGCGGTTCATTGCCCAGCGGGTCGGCGTCGGTCACGCCATGCACTTCCAGGGTGATGAACCGGTTGGGAATGCCTGCGGCCTGCTGGCGGACCAGGGCGGCCTTGCCGATGAACTCCGGCTTGTTCATTCGCACGAATCGGTCGAGGCCCGTCTCGAAGGGTGTGTAGTCGCGAGTCATGTCCGTACCCCACATGCGGTAGGACTTCTCCAGACGCAATGACTCCATGGCACGCATGCCCACGAGACCGATGCCGTGCGGCTTGCCCGAGGAGAATATCGCGTCGAACAGATGATGGGCGTATTCGACGGGGAAGTGCAGTTCCCAGCCCAGCGACCCGACGAAGTTCACGCGCAGCATGTACACGTCGGTGGCCAGACCGACTTCGGCGATCCGGGCGGTCAGCCAGGGGAAGGACTCGTTGTCGAGCTTGTCCTCGCACAGGGGCTGGAGGACTTCCCGGGCGCGCGGACCCGCGACCACGAAGCAGCCACGGCTCCCGGTGATGCGGCGCAGGGACACCCTGCCATCGGCCGGGAGCTGCTTTTCCAGGTAATCACCGTCGAAACGTTCGGCTGCACCGGCGCTGACCACGTAGAAGCGGTCCTCGGCGATGCGGGTGATGGTGAACTCGGAGCGGATGCCACCCTTCGGGGTCAGCGCGTGGCACAGCGCCATGCGGCCCACCCGGGTGGGTACCTTGTTCGCGACCAGATGATCCAGCCAGTCGGTTGCCCCCGGTCCCCATACCTCCCACTTGCTGAAGGGCGTGAGGTCCATCAGGCCCACCGTTTCGCGCATCAGCCGGCATTCGTTGCCGACATGCTCGAAGTAATTGGAGCGCCTGAAGCTCCAGACGTCCTTGCGCTCAATGCCCACTGGAGCGAACCAGTTGGCGCGCTCCCAGCCATAGCGCTGGCCGAACACGGCACCCTTCGCAGCAAGCCGGTCATAAACGGGACTGGTCTTGGCCGGGCGCGCGTCCTCGCGTTCCTCGTCCGGGAAATGGATGGTGAAGACGTTGCGATAAGTTTCCTCGTTCTTCTTCACCACGTATCGCTTGCTGGTGTACGGTCCGAAGCGCCGTGGATCGACGGCCAGCAGGTCGATGCCGGGCTGGCCCTCGGTGATCCATTCCGCCAGCTGCCAGCCGGAGCCACCGGCCGCCGTGATGCCGAAGCTGTGCCCCTCGTTCAGCCAGACATTGGGCACGCCCCAGGCCGGGCCCACCAGAGGGCTGCCGTCCGGTGTGTACGCGATGGGTCCATTGACGATGTCCTTGATGCCGCAGTTGGCCAGGGCTGGAACACGGCGACCGGCTGCCTCCACATGGGGGACCAGGCGTTCCAGGTCCCCGTCGAACAGGCTCTTGCCGAACCAGTCCGGGACGCCATCGGCGAACCGGGCCGGTGCGCCGGCCTCGTAGGGTCCCAGGATCCAGCCACCGCGTTCCTCGCGCAGGTAATAGGACTGGTCGGATTCGCGCAGCACCGCCAGTTCCCTGCCGCCACCCTTGCGATAGCTGACCAGTTCGGGTGACTCGTCGTACACGATGTATTGATGTTCCACCGGGATCGACGGCACGTTCAGGCCGAAAAGCCGCCCGGTCTGGCGTGCATAGTTTCCGGTGGCGCAGACCACGTGTTCGCAGGTGATCTCGCCCTGGGTGGTGGAAAGCTTCCACTCGCCCGATGGGGTCCGCTGGACGCCCGTCACTTCGCAGTGCTCGTGGATCTCCGCGCCGCGGCTGCGCGCACCCTTGCGCAGCGCCATGGTCAGGTCCGCCGGGGCGATATGGCCGTCGTCCGGGTGATAGAGCGCACCGACGAGGGCGGGGGTATTGCCCGTGCCGCCCAGTTCCACCAGCGGCCAGAGCTTTTTCACTTCCGCCGGTGTGATGATCTGGAAGGGCACGCCGATGGTGTTGGCCGTGCCGCAGTACTTGTAATACTCGTCCATGCGCTGCCGGCTCGTGGCCAGGCGCAGGTTGCCCGTGACATGGAAGCTCACGTCCTGGCCTGTCTCCGCCGGCAGGCGCTTGTACAGGTCCACCGAGTACTTGTGCAGCTGGCCGACGGTGTAGCTCATGTTGAACAGCGGCAGGAGTCCCGCGGCATGCCAGGTGGATCCAGCCGTCAGCTCGGTGCGCTCCAGCAGCACCACATCCTTCCAGCCTTTCAGCGCCAGGTGGTACAGCGTGCTCACACCCACGGCGCCACCACCGATTACGACTGCCCGCGCATGACTCTTCATGGTCCTTGCCTGCTCCATTGACTGTGCTGCCGGAGTGTAGCGGCCACAGCGGCGCAGACAACCCCATTTGCGACAGCACCTGTCAAGAATGCGCCAGTGACGGCCCCGATGGCATAATGTGGCCATGGAGCCCGCAGCCGCTCAGCGCCGCCAGCGCTTTGCCTTCCTGACCCTGGCGAACTATTCGCTGATTGCGGTTTCCAACGCCATCGAACCGTTGCGCATGGCCAATCGCATCGCCGGCCAGGACGCCTACGAGTGGTCCCTGTTCAGCATGGACGGCCGGCCGGCGAAATCCAGCAGCGGTCTGGAGCTTGGCCCCACGCTGTCGCTGGACAAGCTGGGGAGCCCCGACATCCTGTTCGTGTGCGGCGGTGTGAACGTGCGCGACGCCGTCCTGCCGCCGCTGATCACGACCCTGCGCAGGCTCGCGGAACGGCATGTGGCCCTGGGGAGCCTGTGTACCGGTGGTTATGCACTGGCAAGGGCCGGCCTGCTGGACAACCTGCAGGCCACCATCCATTGGGAGAACCTCTCGGCCCTGCGCGAAGAGTTCCCGCGCGTGCGCATCAGCGATCAGCTGTTCACCATCGACAAGGACCGCTACACCTGTTCGGGTGGCACGGCACCCCTGGACCTGATGCTCAACCTGATCCGCCTGAAGCTCGGTGCGCGCACCGCCCAGCTGGTGTCCGAGCAGTTCATGATGGAGCGGGTGCGCAGCGACAAGGACCGGCAATACGTGCCGCTGCGGGCGCAGGTGGGGCCGTCCCACCGGAGCCTCATCAAGGTTGCGCAGCTGATGGAGCAGAACATCGAAAGGCCGCTCTCGCTCGATCGCATTGCCAGCACCACCGGGTTGTCCCGCCGGCAGATCGAACGCCTGTTCAGGCGGCATCTGAACTGCGTGCCCAAGCGCTACTATCTGGAGATGCGCCTGCGCAGGGCGCGCGAACTGCTGCTGCAGACGGCCATGCCCATCATGGACATCACCACCGCCTGCGGATTCCAGTCACCGCCGCATTTTTCCAAGTGCTACCGCAACCAGTTCGGCCACCCGCCGAGCGCGGAACGTCTGAACCCGGTTACTTGAAGATCACGGTCTTGTCGCCGTCCAGGAACACGCGGTGCTCGAGCAGCAGGCGCACCGCGGTGGACAGGGCGCGCCGCTCGGTCTCACGCCCGATGGCCGTGAGCATCTCGGGCGTGAAGCTGTGATCCACGCGTTCCACCATCTGTTCGATGATCGGCCCTTCGTCCAGATCCGCGGTGACGTAGTGTGCGGTCGCACCGATCAGCTTGACGCCTCTCGCATGGGCCTGGTGATAGGGCTTTGCCCCCTTGAAGCCCGGCAGGAAGGAGTGATGGATGTTGATGGCCCGTCCCGACAGCTGACGTGACATCGCATCCGAGAAGATCTGCATGTAGCGGGCCAGGACCACGAGGTCCGTGCGCGTGGTGCGGATGATCTCCAGAAGCTTCTCCTCCTGGGCACGCTTGGTGTCCGCCGAGATGGGCAGATGGGTGAAGGGCAGGTCATTGCGTCTTGCGACCGGCTCCAGGGTCGTGTGATTGGACACGATGCCGGCGATGTCCATCCGCAGTTCCCCCGTGCGGTGCCGGTAGAGCAGATCCTCGAGGCAATGATCGAGGTTGGATACCAGGATCAGGACGCGGCTTCGCACCGCCACGTCATGGATGTCCCATTGCATCTGTTCGCGCTGCGCGATGTCCTTGAATGCCTCTTTCAGGGCCCCAAGGTCCACCGATTCACCGGCCACGGCGCAGAACGTCACACGGACGAAAAAGCGCCGCGTCAGCGTGTCGTCGAACTGGTGCATTTCCATGATGTACAGCCGGTGGGCCGACAGGAAGCCGGCGACCGCTGCAGTGGTGCCCATGCGGCTTTCGCAGGTGGCAGTCAGGATGAAATGATTCTGGGTGTCGAATTGCATGGAAATCAATGGTATGTCGTCAATCGGCATGCCACTGTCGCGAAGCCGCTAGTCACATGTCCGATTGCGACATACCATTGCATTACGTGCGATCGTGCACGTGTCCCGGCAGGCGATCATGTCCGACCAAGCTGATAGCGAATTCGATCTGCGTTCCCTCACCACCGAGGAGCTGGTCGAGCAAGTCCACGACGATCTGTACAACGGCCTGAAGGAAGAGGTCGAGGAAGCCACACACATTTTCCTCGAACGCGGCTGGTCGGCGGAGAAGACGCTGAACGACGGGCTCGTGGAAGGCATGCGCATCGTGGGCATCGACTTCCGGGACGGCATCCTGTTCGTTCCCGAGGTGCTGCTGGCCGCCAACGCGATGAAGGGCGGGATGGAAATCCTGCGCCCCCTGCTGGCCGAGACCGGTGTCGAGCCGATCGGCAAGATCGTCATCGGCACGGTCAAGGGTGATATCCACGACATCGGCAAGAACCTGGTCTCGATGATGCTCGAAGGCGCCGGGTTCGAGGTCGTCGACCTCGGCATCAACAACGCGGTGGAGAAATATCTCGACGCGCTGGAGAAGCACAAGCCCGACATCCTCGGCATGTCGGCGCTGCTCACCACCACCATGCCCTACATGAAAGTGGTGGTCGATACGCTCAAGCAGAAGGGTCTGCGCGAGGACTTCATCGTGCTGGTGGGTGGAGCGCCGCTGAACGAGGAGTTCGGCAAGGCCGTGGGTGCGGATGCCTATTGCCGCGACGCCGGCATCGCCGTGGAGACCGCCAAGAACCTGGTTGCCGCGCGTCGGGCGAAAGCAGCCGCACACTGAGCGGACGCGCATCATGCAAGAGCAGGCGCGTGCCCTGGTGATCGCCTGTGGCGCGTTGGCTCATGAGGTGAGCGAGCTGAAGCGCCTCAATGGCTGGACCTCGTTCGACGTGCAGTGCCTGCCGCCCGAACTGCACAATCGCCCGGAGAAAATCCCCGGTGCGGTCCGCGACAAGATCCATGAGAACAGGGGACGCTATGCGAGCATGTTCGTCGCCTATGCCGACTGCGGCACTGGTGGCGCACTCGACCGCGTGCTCGAGGCTGAAGGTGTGGCGCGCCTTCCCGGCGCGCATTGCTACGAGTTCTTTGCGGGTTCCCGGGATTTCGCCGACCTGTGCGCCCAGGAACCGGGCACGTTCTACCTCACGGATTTCCTGCTGCGCCACTTCGAGCGTCTGGTGATCGAGGGCCTGGGGATCGACCGCAGGCCGGAGCTCCAGGAGGTGTACTTCCGCAATTACAGGCGCCTGGTGTACCTGGCACAGAAGCCGCGGCCTGGTGCGGTCGAGCAGGCCCGGGCGATCGCTGAGCGCCTGTCCCTGGAGTTCGAGCACCGGATGACGGGCTATGGCGAGCTGGAAACGGGTCTTGCGGAATTTGTCCGCGGAGAGGTGCAGGTCACATGGCATCGCTGATCATCATTTCATGGCGGGACATCCCGGCCCAGGTGCTGGTCAAGCGCGGCCGCGAGACTGCGAAGGTGCAGCTGTCGCAACGTTTTCATGAAGCCATCGACCGCGCGGCCATGCGCGCGGGCAAGGGCACATCGGATGCATATCTGGCGGACTGGAAGCGCAGCGCGCCGCGGCCCTGCGGCGAAGACCTGAAAGCCGAGGCGCAGGCCGAGGCCGAACGCATCGAAGCACAATTCAGTGACGAGATCCTGCACGGGATGATCCGCAGCAAGGGTCTGAAGGGCTGAATCATGTACGCCATGCGCCAGTGGTCGGTGCGGCATGCGCGGGGCATGGCGGCGTTCTATCGGGCTTTCGAAGCCGTGCTCGTGGGTCTGGCTGGCCTGTGGCGGGCCATCGGCCACGATCGGCTGGAAAAGCCGTTTGCCTTTGCGGAGCGGCAGGTGAAGGGCCTGTTGTTCGATTGCCAGATGTGCGGGCAATGCGTGCTCAGTTCCACGGGCATGTCCTGCCCCATGAACTGCCCGAAGAATCTGCGCAACGGGCCCTGTGGGGGCGTGCGCGAGAATGGCCATTGCGAGGTCCGGCCGGAGATGCGCTGCGTGTGGGTTGCCGCCTTCGACGGCGCGCGCCGCATGCCCGGTGGGGTGGAAGCCATGCGGCAGTTGCAGCCACCGGTGGATCGCCGTCTGCAGGGACATTCGGCCTGGCTCCGTCTGGTGCGCGAGAAGACGGGCGGATCGGGTCCGTCGAAGGCCGGCCCATGAGATTCGACGACGAGCCGGCGCCGGGCGCTCCGCTGCCCATCCTGCCGGGACATGTCTCGCCGGGCCGGTTCGAGCGTGTGCTGCGGGCCGGCGGATTCGCCGTCACCAGCGAGCTGGCGCCACCGGATTCGGCGGATCCGGAGGAAGTCTACCGGCGAGCGCGGGTGTTCGATGGCTATGTGGATGCCATCAATGCCACCGACGGGAGCGGCGCCAACTGCCACATGTCCAGCATCAGCGTGTGCGCGCTGCTGACCCGCATCGGTTATGCGCCCATCATGCAGATCTCCTGCCGCGACAAGAACCGCATTGCCATCCAGGGAGACATTCTCGGCGGGGCTGCCATGGGCGTGAGCAACATCCTGTGCCTGACGGGCGACGGGGTGCAGGCCGGCGATCACCCGCAGGCCAGGCCGGTTTTCGATCTGGACTGCATTTCGCTCCTGGGCATCGCGCGCAACCTGCGGGATCACCAGCGTTTCGAGAGCGGTCGTGCGATCACCCATGCGCCGCATGTTTTCCTCGGTGCGGCCGCCAATCCCTGCGGGCGGCCGCTGGACTGGCGCCCGCTGCGCCTGGCCAAGAAGATCGAGGCCGGTGCCCAGTTCATCCAGACCCAGTACGTCTACGACATGGATCGATTCCGTGAGTACATGAAACGGGTGGAGGACCTGGGCCTGCTGGACAAGGTCTTCATCCTCATCGGGGTGGGACCGGTGCGATCGGCCAAGGCGGCGACCTGGATGCGGGACAAGGTGCCGGGTCTGCATGTTCCCGACGAGATCATCGAGCGGCTGGCCGGTTCGCAGGACCAGGCCAGGGCCGGGCGGGATCTGTGCGTGGAACTGATCCAGCAGGCGCGCGAGATCAAGGGTGTGCATGGGGTACACCTCATGGCCTACCGGATGGAAGAAACGGTCGCCGAGATCGTCCAGCGATCCGGAGTACTGGCCGGGCGTACGCCCTGGTATCCCGGCCGGGATCAGCCATCACAGAACAAACCATCACAGGACAACAGGATCAACACATGACCGACACCGTCGTCAGTTCCGCCACCCGTGAGGTCGTCATCGGCTTCGACAGGCCTTTCTGCATCATCGGGGAGCGCATCAATCCCACCGGCCGCAAGATTCTGGCCGCGGAAATGGTGGCGGGCGATTTCAGCCGCGTCGAGGCCGATGCACGGGCCCAGGTCGAAGCGGGCGCGCACATGCTGGATGTGAATGCCGGCATTCCGCTGGCCGACGAGCCGGCGCTGCTGGCGAAGGCCGTGCAGCTGGTGCAGTCGATCACCGATGTACCGTTGTCCATCGACTCATCCATCGTGGCCGCGCTCGAAGCCGGGCTTGCCGTGTACAAGGGCAAGGCCCTGGTGAATTCGGTGACCGGCGAAGAGGAGCGACTGGAGCAGGTGCTGCCCCTGGTGAAGAAGTACGGGGCTGCGGTGGTCGCCATCTCCAATGACGAGACCGGCATCTCCGAGGATCCGGACGTGCGGTTTGAAGTGGCCAGGAAGATCGTCCACCGGGCTGCGGACTTCGGCATCCCGGCCTGCGATGTCGTGGTGGATCCGCTGGTCATGCCCATCGGCGCCATCAACCAGGCCGGCGTGCAGGTGATGCATCTGCTGCGCCGGTTGCATGGCGAGCTCAAGGTGAACACCTCCTGTGGCGCATCGAACGTCAGCTTCGGTCTGCCCAACCGGGATGGCATCAACGCCGCCTTCCTGACCATGGCCATCGCGGCGGGACTCACCTCGGCCATCACCAATCCGCTGCACGCGGAGACCGTCAAGGCCTGCATGGGTGCTGACGTGATGATGGGCCATGATCCGGACTGCGCCCGCTGGATCCGCAAGTTCCGCGAACCACCGCCGCCAGGGGCCGAAGGGACAACACCGCGTGGCCGTCGTGAAGGAGGCATGCGCCGTCGTGGCTGAGTCCGGTGATGCGTTGATCGTATTCATGCCCTCGGGAAAGCGCGGCCGCTTTCCGGTGGGAACTCCCGTCCTGCAGGCCGCCCGCTCGCTGGGCGTGGACATCGACTCGGTCTGCGGCGGGCGCGGCATCTGCGGCCGATGCCAGGTGGTGGTCGCGGAGGGCGAGTTCGCCAAGCACGGCATCCGTTCCAGCGCGGCGAGCCTGACGCCGATGAGCGAGCCGGAGATCCGCTACGCGCGGCGCCAGCCGCTGCTGGATGGCCGGCGCCTGTCCTGCTCGACGAAATTGCTGCACGATGTGGTCATCGACGTGCCGCCCAGCAGCCAGGTGCACCGGCAGGTGGTGCGCAAGGATGCCGACGTGGTCGACATCAAGCTGCACCCGGTGGTGCGCCTGCACTATGTCGAGGTGCAGGAGCCGGACATGCACGATCCGGCCAGCGACCTGCGCCGCCTGAACGATGCGCTGGAGTTCGAGTGGCGGCTGTCGAATCTGGAATGCGACCTGGATGTGCTGCAGAAGCTCCAGGCCGCGCTGCGCGCCGGACAGTGGAAGGTCACCGTGGCTGTGCACGCCGGCCGCCAGATCCTGGGCGTCTGGCCGGGCTTCCATGAAAGTGCCTATGGCATGGCGGTGGACGTGGGTTCCACCACCATCGCCGCGCACCTGTGCGATCTGCTGAGCGGAGAGGTGGTGGCTGCCGCGGGGATGATGAACCCGCAGATCCGGTTCGGCGAGGATCTGATGAGCCGGGTGTCGTACTCCATGATGAACCCGGGAGGCTTCAGGCAGCTGACCCAGGCGGTGCACGAAGCGCTTTGCACGCTGGCCGAACAGGTCGCGGCCAGCGCCCGGATCGACATCGAGGACATTCTCGAGGCCACCATCGTCGGCAATCCCATCATGCACCACCTGGTGCTGGGCATCGATCCGATCGAATTGGGCGGTGCTCCGTTTGCCCTGGCCGTCGACCAGGCAGTCAATGTCACGGCGAAATCCCTGGACATCAGGATTCATCCGAATGCGCGCGTGTACCTGCTGCCCTGCATCGCCGGGCATGTAGGAGCCGATACGGCCGGCATGCTGCTGGCGGAACGGCCGGACCTTTCCGCGGAAATGTCGCTCCTGGTCGATGTGGGCACCAATGCCGAGATCGTGCTGGGAAATCGCGAGCGCATGCTGGCGTGCTCCAGTCCGACAGGACCTGCCCTGGAGGGCGCGCAGATCAGCTGCGGGCAGCGGGCCGCGCCGGGAGCGATCGAGCGTGTGCGCATCGACCCCGCGACGCTGGAGCCCCGATACCGGATCATCGGCAACGAATACTGGTCGGATGATCCGCGCTTCGGTGAGGCCCAGGTCACCGGCGTGTGCGGCTCGGGCATCATTGAAATCATCGCCGAGATGTTCCTGGCGGGGATCGTCAACCAGGATGGAGTGATCGATGGCACGCTGGCTGAGAGGAGCGATCGTATCGTTCCCTCGGGTCGCACCTTTGCCTATGTGCTCAGGCGCGGAGAGGTCACCCTGCAGATCACGCAGAACGACGTGCGCGCCATCCAGCTGGCCAAGGCGGCCCTGTATGCCGGCATCCGACTGCTGATGGAACGTATGGGCGTGGAGAGCGTGGACCGGATCCGGCTGGCCGGTGCGTTCGGCAGTCACATCGATGTCAAGTACGCCATGATCCTGGGGATGATTCCCGACTGCGACCTTTCGCGGGTGGGCTCGGCCGGAAATGCGGCCGGCACGGGCGCTCGCATCGCCCTGCTGGATTACACCTCACGGGCGGTGATCGATGAAGTCGTGCGCAAGGTGGAGAAGATCGAAACTGCCATCGAACCGCGCTTCCAGGCGCATTTCGTGGAGGCCATGGCCATTCCGCACAAGAGCGCGCCCTGGCCCAACCTGTCTAAGGTGGTCACGCTCCCGGAACCGAAACAGTCTGCGGCCCAGACAACCACGCGCGGCCGACGGTCGCGTCGGTAGGTCTTGCCGGCTTGTCGAACGGCTCGCGTGTCGCGGGGAGCTATATGCGTCCGCGATCTGTGAAAGGCCTGGCGCAGGGAGTCCGTCATGCCGCGGCGTTGCCCCGCCGGGCTGCACGGTCGTGCGCGTCGCGCACCGAAGGACACTGGAGCGGTTCCACGACCGCCGTATTGAGATCAACGCGACCCGCGCCGTATCCGAATTTGTCGCAGGCAGTGAATTTACCGGCGCCGAAGGCATCGGCAGCGCAGACAGCTGCTCGGCGGGAACGGTTTCGACGGTCTGACATCGCACGCTTTTCATCATGAATTTCTTTGGCACGTGCAGCATCTTGCGCGATTATGTGCATGATATTAATAATTGCTTGATTTCTATGGGGAAAAAATAAATATAGCAATTCTTTTATTTTGTTTGGTGAATCGTCTGTTTCGTTTAAGGTATGCTACGACATCAGGGAAAATGCTGTGTCTACTGTGCTGTGTCTACTGTGATGTCAAGCTCTGATTTCGAGTCTATGCAGCCTACTGCGGAAGTATCGTCGCTTGCCGCAGATGCCTGTCGGCGTCTGTTTCGAGCGGTTGGACCGAAGCCGGGCAAGACCAGTGTTATCCGATTCGAGAACGCTCCAGACGAGCCTGTTGTCCTGCCAGCCGCGGTCATAAAGCTTCTCGGTGGGCTGCTGGCGGAATTGGCCAAAGGCAATGCCGTGACACTCATGGCGCATCATGCGCAATTGACCACGCAGCAGGCAGCCGATCTGCTCAATGTTTCCCGCCCCTTCCTGGTCGATCTTCTCGAAAGCGGCCAATTACCTTACTACAAGACCGGTACTCATCGGCGCGTCAGGTTCGCGGATCTGATGATTTACAAGCGGCGTCGTGATGCAGAGAGTGAAATGGCGTTGCGCGAACTTGCGACAGTGTCACAGGACATGAAGCTGTACTGAGCCGGAAGGTGGCGCAGAAACACCCAAGGAGGGGACCGTTTGGAAAGCTTCACCGTAATCTACGATGCATGTCTGTTCTATCCTGCGGCACTTCGCGATCTGCTCGTCGAGCTTGCGCGCACCGGTATGTTCCGTGCGCGGTGGACAACCCGTATTCACATGGAATGGGTACATGCGCTCTGCCGCGATCGTCGAGATCTTGATCGAGATCGGCTGCAGCGGGTTGCGGCTCTCATCAATATGGCCGTACCAGATTGTCTCGTCAGCGGGTTTGAATCATTGGAGGATGAGCTTCTGGATTTACCAGATGTGAACGATCGCCATGTATTGGCGGCGGCGGTTCATTGCAGAGCCCATGAAATCATAACTTTCAATCTGAGTGACTTCCCGGAACCGATATTGCGTCGGTATGGTGTTCGGGCAACACACCCAGATGCATTCGTCAAATCCCTGCTCGGTCTTGATGCTGAAGGCGTTTGCAGGTCGATTCAGCGCATTCGTAGCCGCCTCCTCAATCCAGCGCGGTCAATGCAGGAAATGATCGGCAGTTATGAAGCGCAGGGTCTTGCCAACAGCGCCGGATTGCTTCGAACCCGACTGGACTTGCTGTGACATGACCCCGCAGGGCTCATACGTACGAATCCGGCACCGCGTCCTTTTTCTTCTTCATGAACGCGAGCAGCGCTTCGTCGATGGCTGGATCGATGGGAGGCGCCTCGTATTCCTCCAGATGCCGCTTCCATACGGCGTTGGCCCGCTGGTTCAGGTCGAGGGCACCGTCGGCCTCCCATTGTTCGTAGCTGTTGTTGTCGGCGATCGGGGAGCGGTAGAAGGCGGACTCGAAATTCGCCTGGGTGTGATCGCACCCGAGGAAGTGCTTGCCGGGTCCCACGTCACGGATGGCGCTCATCGCCTGGCCGTTCTCGGACAGATCCACGCCCGCGAGCAATGTGTGCATCATGCCTGCCTGATCGGCATCCATGATGAATTTCTCGTAGCCCATGGACAGTCCGCCCTCGAGCCAGCCGGCCGTGTGCAGCACGAAGTTCACGCCCGCAAGGCAGGTCGGCAGCAGGGTCTGCGCCGACTCGAAGGCGGCCTGCGCATCGGCGATTTTCGCCGCGCACAGGCTCCCGCCCGAACGGAACGGCACGCCCAGGCGCCGCGCCAGGGCCGCCATGGTGTACAGCACCAGCGCAGGTTCGGGCGTCCCGAATGTCGGTGCACCCGACTGCATGGAGATGGATGAGGCGAAACTGCCGAGCACCACGGGCGCGCCGGGGTTGAGCAACTGGATCAGCGCAAGTCCGGCCAGGGCCTCTGCCAGGGTCTGGGTCGCCGTGCCTGCCACGGTGACCGGGGACATGGCCCCGGCAAGGATGAACGGGGTGACGATGCAGGCCTGGTTGGCGCGCGCGTAAACCTTCAGCGCACCGAGCATGGTGGCGTCATAGGTCATGGGCGAGTTCACGTTGATCAGGTTGATCAGCATCGTCCGGGGCTTTCCCGTGGCCGGGTCCACGGAATCCGCGCCGAATGCGATCTTCGCCATTTCCACCGAGTCCGCTGCCCGTTCAGGCGCCGTCACCGAACCCATGAAGGGCTTGTCGCTGTAGCGGATATGACTGTACACCATGTCGAGGTGCCGCTTGTTTACAGGCAGATCCACCGGTTCGCAGATGGTGCCGCCGGAATGGTGGAGCGACGTCGCCATGTATGTGAGCTTTGCGAAGTTGCGGAAATCCTCGATGCGCGCATAGCGGCGGCCCTCATCGAGGCTGCGGATGAAGGGCGACCCATAGGCGGGTGCGAATACGGTGTTGGGTCCGCCGATCATCACGCTGCGCGCAGGGTTTCGCGCATGCTGCATGAATTCGCGCGGAGCATTGGTCTTGATGATCTGCCGGCACAGGCCGCGCGGAAATCGCACCCGCTCGCCCTGGACTTCGGCGCCGCCTGCCTTGAGCACGGCGATGGATTCGGGATCGTCGCGGAAGTCGATGCCGATCTGCTCGAGGATGGTGTCGGCGTTGTGCTCGATCAGCGCGAGGCCCTCCTCGGAGAGAACTTCGTACAGCGGGATCCTGCGCGTGATGTAGGGCACAGAGTTCGAGGCGCGGGCTGTGCGGGCGGCGCGCTTGGCATCGCGGCCGGAAGGGCGGCGAGTGCCGCGAACGGAGACAGCGGTATTCGTCATGGCCATCCTTGCATCAGGGTTTTGATGAGCCAGTATGGCACCCACATGGGCTGCCACTGGCCTCTATGCGTCACCGGGTTGCCCACTTGCGCCAAAGACCGCCGGTCGCAGGCTCCGCGCCCGAGCGTCCGGCGGCGCGTCAATGCCGGCTGTGCATCACCCAGGCTTCCACGTCCTCGAGCTTGCGCGGAAAATCCGGGCTCAGCAGGCGGTAACCCGCGGGGGTGATCAGGACCTCGTCCTCGATGCGAACGCCAAAACCCTTTGCTGGCAGATACACGCCGGGTTCCACGGTGAAGACCGCACCCACCGGGAGCGGCTTTTCGTAGTCGCCCGCGTCATGCACATCCAGGCCGACGAAATGCCCGAAGCCATGGATGAAATCGGCGAGAAAGCCTGCCCGGCGCAGTGATTCCTCGGCCACATGCTGGAGCTGCGCCATGGATACGCCGGGCTTGATCGCAGCGAAGATGTCCTGCTGTGCCTGGTACACGGCACGGTACACCGTGGCCTGCTCGGCGGTGAAATGGCCCGACACAGGATAGGTGCGGGTGATGTCGGCGGCGTAGCGCCCGTATTCGGCGGCGGCGTCCACGACCACGAGGTCCCCGTCCTTCAGCAGCCGCGAATTCCGGTCCCAGTGCAGGACTGCGCCATTGGGTCCCGAGCCCACGATGGAAGGGTACGACAGGCCCGTGGCGCCCGCGGCAAAGAAGGCGTATTCCATCTGCGTCTGGACATCGCGTTCCGACACGCCCGGGACCACGGCCCGCGCCACGGCCTCATGGCCGGCCCGCGTGATGGTGATGGCGCGTTCCATCAGTGCCAGCTCCTCGGGCGTGTGGGCCGAGCGAAGCTCGGCCAGCAGGCCCCGCTTGTACACCACGCGCAGCCCGAACCGCGCTGCAAAGCGCATCGAAAGCTGCGCGTCGTTCCGGTCCTCCTTCGCCAGTGTGGCCGGCGCGATGATGGTCACGCACTCCTGCGAAGGGCCGATGCCGGCGAGCGATCCTTCCGGTGAGCCGCGGCGCACCTTGTCCACGGCATATCGGGCCGTCATGTCCGGCGAGATGCCTTCACGGGGTCCGGTCCAGCGCTCGGCTTCGGGATCGCGTGGCTTCAGGTACAGCGTGGTCCTGTTGAAGGGCGAACGGGGTGAGAGCAGGAGCCACGCATCGGGTTCGTTCACGCCCGTGAGCCAGAAGAAATCCCCGTCCTGGCGGAAGTCCTCGGTGATGCCGCTGACCTCGCCCTGCGAGGAGATCAGGGCCACGCAGCCATCGAGTGCCTTCATCACGCGTTCGCGCCGCTCGCGATACACCGAGGCCGGCAGCTCGGCGGGCGGGGAGGGTGTCGGATGGGTGAAACCTGCGGCGAGTACTGCGCCGCCCAGGATGAGGCTCAGCATGGTTCAATCATCCTCACATGCAGATTACGGTGCTGGCAATACCGCATCCACGCTCGCGCCGTCGATGTGGCCGCTTACCGTCGCCTGCGCATCCGCGACATCCTGGGGCCAGCGGGCCTCGAGATCGCCAGGGCCGCAGGGACCGGATTCACTCCAGTGCAGCTGGGTGATGACGGATGCGCGATCGCCCCGCCACTGGATCTGGCCGGACACCGGCAGGTCCTCGCTCCATTTCACCGCCTCCAGATCCACCCGCTGCTCCGGCGGCGGGCCCGAGATGCGAAAAGTCCCGCCGCGAAGTCCCACGCCCTGTCCGCTGTCATTGGCGCGCACGCGGGTGAGCACATCGCCGGCAGTCAGCACGGCCGCCGCCGCACAACGCAGCGCCAGGTCGCTCGTCTCGCCCGGGACTCGAGAGTGCGCGGGTTCGACCGTGCGCACGCTGCGCGCGAAATCGCGGGCCAGTGTCACGGCCGGTACCTCCTGCGCGCATCGTGTGTCGCCGGCTTCCAGCGTCTTCAGGAACCGCTGGGCGATCTTCATGGCGCAGTCCGTTCGACCGCGCGGCAGGGCATTGACATGAAAGCTGTTGGCGAGGATCACGTGCTGGCTGTGCTTGAAGTGCGCGGCCACGGACATGGCATCGGCCACCGGGGTCATGGTGTCGAATTCACCGGAGATGACCAGCGCCGGTATGTCCGGATAGGCGAGGTCCGCATTCACGCGCGGCGCCGGAAAGGCCGGCGGCGGCGCAGGCCAGTCGATGCATTGTTCGATGAAGGAGTAGTCCAGCGGCAGGCCCATGAACTCCTGCAGCGTGAACGGCTCATAGGCCAGCGGCAAGGCGCGGGATCGCTCGGCCAGCGCCTTGCGGAACTGTGTCTGGCGCAGCGGCAGTGCAAGGTTCAGGTCGAAGACCTGCGGCGGGTCCAGGCACATGACCGCAGCCGCCAGTCCCGCGCTCCAGTTCTTCGGATCGTTCGATGCATCGCGCGAGTCGGTGGCGGAGATGGACTCGGCCATGAGGCGCAGGAGCGGGGCTTCATCGCCCGATGCGTAGGCGCGCGCCGCGGCATCCGTTTCCCGGAGCGATGCGTAGGCGGGCTGGCCGCTGAACATGAGCGTGGCCAGCCGCGCCGCATTGGCCTCGAAAGTGTGCGATTTGCCATCGGCATCGGTGGCCGTCGCCTGATGCGGATGCTGGCGCAACAGATCGAGCGCCGGACGGATGTGGCCGATGGAATCGCCGGGCAGGCGGCTGCAGGCAGGCGAGCGGGTACAGGCCACGTTGAACCGGGTGCGCACCGCGGGGGCATAGTTCGGATACCAGGCGTAATCCGGGCCGCCCAGGGGATAGGCCCCATCGAGCACGATGGAGCGGAGTTTTCCGCCATGGCGGGTGGCGAACACCTGTGCGAAGTACGTGCCGTAGGAGTCCGCGTACAGATCGGCACGAGGCAGTGCCAGCGCATCCAGGATGGCCGCCAGATCATCGGCTGCCAGGGTGGTGCTGAACAGCGGCGCGCGCGCACCGAGCTGTGCTCCGCAAGCGCCCACGAGTTCCACCGTGGGTGTGGCCGCATCCTGGAGAGTCTCGCAGTGGATGGCGCCGGATCGTCCGGTCCCACGGCTGTCCATCAGCAACAGGTCATTGCGATCCTTCATCGGTGCATACAGCGGGTAGTAGTCATCACGTGACAGGGTGGAGGGATATCCCGGTCCGCCTTCGGCGGCGATCAGTACGCCGAAACTGCGCCCCGGCGCCGTGTGACGGTAGTACTCGAAATGAATCGATATCTGCTCGCCGCCGGGGTTCGCCGGATCCAGCGGCCGCTGGAGATGTCCGCAGAATCGGTGGGGCGGTGCGCCGGCCACGGGTTCACAGGCCGACAGGTTCAGCTTGCCCACCTGCAAGGCCGTGGCCGGGCGCGCCATGATCATCAGGATGACCGGCACGAACAGACGGATCAGGATCTGGATTCTCATCAGGAATACCTTTTGGTATCAATCATGAAGACGCTGTTCCACGATTCGACATCAATGAGCGGACGCTGATCGTTGACGGGGTTTCGATCATTACTGTACACTCGTTCAATAACATTTTGATCCACCCGCAAGGAGCCTGTCATGTCCTGTGCTGCACCCGCCGTCAACGCTGAAACCGGCATCCTGATCGATAGTGCCCGACTCGTCGAGGGTGAGGTGGAACTGAGCTGGAAGGGGCGGCAGGGCCGCTGCCGGTTTGCGCCCTTGTGGTTGCGCGACCATTGCCATGCGCGGCACAGCCTGCATCCGGAGACCCTGCAGCGCCAGGTGGATACCTTTGCAATTCCGCAGGATATTGAACCTGCGCAGCTGGAAATCCTGGACAGTGGCCGGCAGCTCCAGCTGGTGTGGAAGCACGATGGTGTGCGCAGCGAGTTCCCGGCTGCGTTCCTGTGGGACATGGCGCAGAGCGAAGCGCGGGAGCCGCCAGCCCGCCGCCGCTTGTGGGACCGGGCATCCATGGGCGAGTCATTTCCCGGTGTGCCGTTCGAGGAAATCATGGCCGGTGATGCCGGGCTGTTGCGCTGGCTTGCGCAGGTGGAGGAGTGCGGTTTTGCGCTGGCCAGCGGTGTGCCGGCCACCCCCGAGGCCACTGAGAAGCTGGTGCGTCGGGTCGGTTATGTCCGCGAGACCCTGTTCGGCGGCATGTGGGACTTCACCGCCAATCTGGCGTTCAAGGATACGGCCTACACGCCGCTGCCCATAGGCCCGCATACCGATGGCACCTACAGCGTGGATCCCCCGGGCCTGCAGATGTTCCATTGCCTGGAATTCAATGGTGAGGGTGGCCAGTCCACGCTGGTCGATGGCTTTCGCGTGGCCGAGGAAATCCGCCGGAGCGATCCGATTTCGTTCGAAGTGCTCACCCAGGTGAAGGTTCCGGCGCATTACCTGGGTGACGGGGTGCATCTGCGCGCCGAGCATCCCATCATCGCCCTGGATGCGCATGGCGAATGCCGCCAGGTGTCTTACAACAACTATGACCGGGCACCGTTCCGCCTGCCCACACCGCGCATGAACGCCTTCTACAAGGCGCTCAGGCTATGGAATCGTCTGATCAACGATCCTGCGTTCGAGGTCAGCTTCCAGCTTCTGCCGGGGACCGCGCTGTTGTTCGACAACTGGCGTACACTGCACGGCCGACGCGCGTATCGTGGCTTCCGCCGTCTGTGTGGTGCATATCTGAACCACGAGGATTTCGAAAGCAGGCTGCGCGTCTTGCGATCCGGATCCGGCAACTCCACGTGAATTTCACCAGCGACAACACCACACCTGTCAGTGAACCCATCCTGTCGGCCATCCACGCCGCCAATACCGGCACTGTCCACTCCTATGGCGCAGATGCCCTGACGCAGCGCCTGGAACGGCTGTTCTGCGAGCTGTTCGAGCGCGAGGTGGCGGTGTTCCCCGTGACCACCGGGACGGCCGGCAATGCCTTGGCGCTTTCGCAGATCTGCCCGCCCTACGGCGGCATCTTCTGCCACGAAACCGCGCACATCGCCACCGACGAATGCGGCGCGCCGGAGTTCTACAGCGCGGGCGCGAAGATCATGGGATTGCCGGGGGAGGATGGCAGGATCCGCGCGGCCCAGATCGAACCGGGCATCGCCTTTGCCCGTGAGATGGGCGTGCACCATGTCAAGCCCTCGGCGGTGAGCCTGACCCAGGCCACCGAATGGGGCACGGTGTATCCGCTGGCGCAGGTGGCGCAGATCAGCGCCGTGGCACACGCCGCCGGGCTGCGTGTCCACATGGATGGTGCACGCTTTGCCAATGCGCTGGTGCATCTGGGCTGCTCGCCGGCCGAAGCGACCTGGAAGCAGGGTGTGGACGTGCTGACGTTCGGGGCCACCAAGAATGGCGCCATGAGCGCCGAGGCCGTGGTGTTCTTCGATCCTGCCGGTGCGCAGGACTTCGCCCACCGGCGCAAGCGTGCCGGGCATCTGTGGTCGAAGATGCGCTTCATTTCGGCGCAGCTCCTGGCGTATCTGGACAATGACCTGTGGCTGTCCAATGCCCGGAACGCCAATGCCATGGCAAGCCGTCTGGGTGCTGGGCTGCGTAACTTCGCGGGCGTGCGGCTGCTGCAGCCCGTGGAGGCGAACGAGGTGTTCGCGGCCTTGCCGGAGGCCATGGCGGCCGGCCTCGAGCAGCAGGGATTCGGATTCTACCGGTGGCATCTCAGCCCGGTGAGGGATGCCGTGCCGATCCGGCTGGTCACCTCCTGGGCGACGCGGGAGGCCGAGGTCGAAGGCTTCCTGGCTGCCGCATCGCGGCTGGCCTGAGCGTCAGGCCCGAACCCCGGCAGCCACCGCTACAGTTTCGCGAATCGTCCTGTCCCGTCGCCGCTTTCCTCGCCATCGATCGCGAGGCTCCGGTGGAATTTCTCGAAGAAGACCGGCACGACGAAGGGTTCCGGCGATGCGTCGAAGGCCAGGTCGTGAAGGCAGCACTCGCAGGGCGGAAGAGACCGCATGGCGCGGCTGACCTGCGCGCCCTGCACCAGATTCACCGGGAACTGGCCATCTTCACGGGCGGATACCGCATGCCGCACGAAGCTCGCCTGCTCGCGCAGGGTCCGCACGGCCGAGCAGTTGGAGAAGTGGTAGGGCGCCAGCGCCGGGGCCGCACCATCAGCACCAGCTGCGGCATCGCGGGTGAACAACAGCACGCGGCGATCTTTGTAGCACAGGGTACCGTCGGGCAGAGCCCGCACTTCGTCCAGATAGCGCACGTCGATGCCATCGACGATGAGCTGTTCGAGCTCGCTCACCGTGAAACGGTAGGGATTGACCGACAACCGGAAGGTGCCGAGGTTCTGCGCATCCATCTGCGCGCGCAGCTGGTTCAAGGCCGGGTCATCCAGGAAGTTGGGCAGCTTCATGCGTGCAGCACCGGCCCGCGCATCACTGCGAGGCTTCCAGGATGTGGGTGATGCGGGTGTCGGCATCGGTGCGCACCCGGAACTCCACCCGACGGGATCTCTGCGCATCCTCCTGGCGCGAGGCATCCAGGACTGGCCGCGAAGAGGACAGTCCGTTGGCCGTGAGGAAGCGCGTGAGCCAGGCGCGGTGCTGCGCCACCGAAGGCAGCATCAGCACGTAGTGCAGGGTGGATCGGGTGCGCGCCTGTGACAGCTCCATGTTGTGGAAGTAGGCGTCCTCCGGCGAGCTCGAACCCGACCAGTCCGAGGAAGTGTGGCCCTCGATGCGCACCTCGGTGATGGAACTGCGGTAACGGGGAGAGGTGAGGATGCGCACATAGCGCGGAAAGAAGTCGTCGAGGATGGCCTTGAAGTCGGGCTTGAGCTCCGCGCTGCCGGTGGCGAACAGCACTTCGGGCTCCGTGAAGCGGATGGTGAGGTCGGAGCGGATGAGCTGCGCTTTCCATCGCGGCAGGTCCAGCTGGAATTCACGGCTCAGGTCGTCGTACAGGGAATTGCGGATCTGGCTGTAGACGAAGGCGATGTTGCGCACCCGGTCCGCATCGGCCTGCACCTTCAGCATGTACATGACCGCGATCAGCAGGAAGATGACCATCAGGCCGGTCATCAGGTCGGACAGCGGGATCCAGTGAGCCTCCTGGGCGAGAGGTGCCGGGGATTCGAGCTGCCGGCTGGCCATCAGGACAATCGCGAGGACTGCAGCATGCGCTGCAGCTGCGCGGTGAGCGGCGTGTAGTCCTGCACGAACTTCTGCGACAGCGCCGTGAGCTGTCGTCCGAGCGACTCGATCGAGCGGCGCAGCTCTTCTTCGAGAGCCTTGTCCAGCAGGATGACGTGCTTGCGGGTTTCCTCGGTGACCGAGCGCACCTGCTCGTTCAGGTGGTCACCGGCCGACTGGAGTGTGGCAGTGAGCAGGTGCGAGGAAGTCTTCACCGCATCTGCCATGCGCTCCTGGTTCGTGCGCACACCGTCCTCGACCTGCTGCGTGAGCTGCAGGATCCGGCTTTCGATCTGCGGCAGACCGGTGGAGGCCTTGTCGATCAGGGATGCAAAGGCATGGAGGGATTCTTCCATGCGTTCGCGCTGGCCCTGGATGCCGGCCAGCACCTGACCGAGCGCCTGCGCCGTGCTGGTGAATACCGTGGCGCGGTTCACCAGTTCGGCATAACGGAGCGAAGCTTCGGTCATGTTCTTGCGGGTGGCCGTTTCCTGCTCGATCAGGGCCGTCAACTGCAGCTCATAGCGCTGCTGCCAGGACAGGAGCTTTCCGACCGCGGCATTGAGATGCTTGAAGTTCTCGCCGAACTGCTCGTTGATCCGCGCGTTGAAATCCCGGATCACTTCCTGCAGCGCATTGATCAACGCCTTCGAGTTGGAATCGGCGACCTTCTTTGCATAGTTTTCGAACGAGGCGGTCAGGGCAGCGAGCCCCGCCTGGGTGTCCTTGCGCAGATGCTGCACCTGGCCCACCACTCCGCTGTCGTCAGTGGCCGCCAGCGTACGGTTGAGCCTTGCCAGGTGTTCGGCCAGGTCGTCGATGGTGGCGCCGCTGTCCTGACCGTCGGCGGTGATCGGCTCGCCGAACAGCATCTGGCGGATCTTGAGGGTCAACGCAAAGCCGATGCCGGTGACCGAGGCCCAGAACGAGGTGCGGATGCCCTGCAGCAACTGCGGCACGCCAGCCTTGACGTTGCCCGGATCGAAGTCGACCAGGCCCCAGGCAATGCCGGCGAAGCAGAAGAAGATGCCCAGGGTGGTGAGCAGGGTGGGCCCCAGCGTGGAGGCGCGCCGGGACCAGCGGATATGCAAGGTAATGCCGATCAGCGCAATGAGGGCGATGGCAAAACCGGTCAGTGGGCCCAGCGAGTCCCAGATCTTCAGCATGGACCGCGATCCTACGCAAGCCCTGCTGTTCAGGCAATGCGTTGAGCAATTCCCTGAATGAGGCGATGAGCTATCATGCCGGGCAGTCAATCAAGGAGGAAAGGCCATCATGTCACGCTGCACGAGAATTCAATCAGGGTTCGGGTACTGGTTGCTGCTGGTCATCGCCGCGTTCGCGCCCTCGGCGGCGGGAGCCGCCGACAAACCGAAAGATGCGCTGGCGCTGCCCCGCGAGGGATTTGCCTGTTGCAACCTTCACTACGACGGCGACTGGATCAACGACGGCAACTACGCCAGCCTCCCCATGATCGCGGTGGGCACACCCATCAAGGTGGTCTCGCTGGGCCATAACAAGGCCCATGTCCTGATCAACGGCAAGAAGATGCGCCTGGGCCACGACTATGGACGCGAGCAGGAGTCCCTGGAGGCCTGGGTCGCCAAGATCGTGGTGCTGGAGGATCCGCGGCCCCTCATCGCGACTTACCCGGCCGACATCCAGGGTGCCATCCGGCAGGGGCAGGTGGTGGCGGGGATGACGCGCCAGCAGGCGGTGCAATCCATCGGCTACCCGCTGACCAGCGAAAACCCGTCGTTCGATGGACCGCTCTGGCGCCACTGGCTGTCGAGCTTCGAGGAGTATCAGCTGAGCTGGGGGAGCGACGGCAAGCTGAAGGACATCGTGGCCGATGCGCCCATCCGGAATCGCGTCGTGTATTCGGGGAGCAACTGAATGGACCGCAGGAATTTCGTACAGGGTGCATCGGCCAGCGTTCTTCTGACCTCACTGGGCGGGTCGCTGTCCGCGGCTGGCCGCGCTGACAAGGCGGCAGTCGTGGCGCGGGTGGCGGGCCTCCACACGCAGAATCTCAAGCGGCTGCAAGCCTGGATCGCATTGCCCACCATCGCGGCGGAGAACCGCAATTACCCGCAAGGCCCCGAGCACATGGCCCAGCTTGCGCGTGAGGCGGGATTCACCGGCGTGCGCATCCTGCCCACCTCGGGCAAGCCCGGTGTCTTCGGCCGGCTGGATGCCGGCGCACGCAGTACCGTGGCCGTGTACTTCATGTACGACGTCAAGCAGTTCGACCCCGCGGAGTGGAGCTCGCCGCCCCTGGAGGCGCGGCTGGTACCGCGCGGTGACTTGGGCACCGTGTGCATGGGGCGCGGTGCGGTCAACCAGAAGGGGCCGCAGAATTCCTTCCTCGGCGCGCTCGCGGCGTTCAAGGCGGCTGGTCGGAAGCTGCCGGTGAATCTGGTGCTGATTGCGGAAGGCGAGGAGGAAATCGGCTCACCGCATTTCGGCGAAATCATCTCGGATGGGGAAGTCACGGCGGCGCTGAAAGAGTGCATGGGCGTGCTCCTGCCATCCGCGGCACAGGAGGCCGATGCCAGCATCCAGATGGAACTGGGCGCCAAGGGCGTGATCGAGCTGGAACTGGTGTCCAGCGGCGAGAAATGGGGCCGCGGCCCCAGCAAGGACGTGCACTCGAGCCTCGAGGCGCAGATCGACTCGCCCTCCTGGCATCTGGTGCAGGCGCTGAACACGCTGGTGGAAAAGGA
>JBGAGK010000049.1:0-13038 GCA_044226785.1 Steroidobacteraceae bacterium
ACAACGGCAGTACATGCAGCAGGACGTCCTGCGGGCCGACCTGCCAGGCGCGGGCGAGAGCGCGTGCACCGGCGGCAAGATTGGCGCGGGAAAGCATCGCGCCCTTCGATCGGCCGGTGGTGCCGGAGGTGTAGACCAGTGCCGCGAGATCCTCCGGGCCTGGCACTCCTGGCAAGTCATCCGTCACCGCGCCATTGAGCCGGTCGGCAAGAGTGCCCTCGCCGTGTGCGTCCAGGGTCAACATTTGCGCACCCGCGCGCTGTATCGCATCTGCCAGGTGATCTCCGACCAATGCCGGATCGAGGAGCATTGCCCGCGGACGTGCATCCTGCAGAAAATAGTCAAGTTCGGCAGCGGTGTATGCCGTGTTCAACGGTACGAAAGCGACACCCATCCGCAGACAGGCGATATAGACGAACACCGCTTCAACCGATTTCTCCAGTGCCACACACACGCGATCGCCACGGGTCACTCCGACGGTGCGAAAGACTCCGGCCATGCGCCGGGTGATGCCGTCGATTTCGCCATACCGGATGGGCGTGCCCTCCGGGGTCTGCAGGAAAGGCGCGTCCGGACAGTTCCGGATGTGCCTTTCCAGCCAATCCATGGGGTCGCTGTCGATGACGGGTGTCACGTCTCAGGTCGCGCGGGTCACCAGATGCACGGCGAGCATCTCGGATGTCACCGGCAAGCCGTTGATCATCGCGATCGCCTTGCGGGCCAGGAGCCTGCCGCCTTCGACCCAGTTCTGGTGGATGGTCGTCAGTGCCGGAATGAATGCGGCAGCCATCGCCGAATCATCGTAACCGACCACTGAAACATCTTCGGGTACGCGACGATTCATCTCGCCCAGGGCCCGGATTGCACCCATGGCCAGCAAGTCGCTGCCGGCAAACACCGCGTCGTATTGCAAACGCGGACCGATGGTCTTCAGAGCCCTGTAGCCCGCATCGACAGTGAATCCGCTACATCGCACCAAATGGCTTGACAGGCCGTGCGGCGCCAGCGCCTCGGCGAATCCCGCCTGGCGCTGCGCCAGCTCGGCATGGCTCACATCACCAAGGAATGCCAGGCTCCGCCGCCCGATCGCGATGAAGCGTTCCGCCGCCGCACTACCACCCTGCCTATCGGCACTTCCTACGGTCACGTGGCCGCTATCGACGCCCTGTGCACCCCAGATCACCAGCGGCACCTGCAGATGGTCGAACAGCCGAACCGCATCCAGATGCGCACCCTGCCCCAGCAGGATGACCGCATCGGCGGACTGGACCGAGGGCAGCAAGATTTCCCGGCGTGTGGCCAGCAGCACTCCCAATCCCTGGCCGGACATTTCCTCCAGGATCCCGCCCAGCAGGTCCAGCGGGTATGGATGGGACATTGGCCGGTCCACGGACGGTGTCATCTCCACGACCACCGCCACGGTCTGGCTGCGCTGCAGACGAAGATTGCGCGCTGATGCGTTGAACTTGTAGCCATGTTTGCGCGCGATCTGGAGAATCTTCTCGCGAGTTCGTTCGTTGACCAGCGCCGACGGGCTCATCGCACGCGAAACCGTTATCTTGGATACACCTGCCAGGCGGGCAATGTCAGCCATGGTCACCGGCCGCTTGCCACGCGGCGGACTCATCGAACGCTTGCCGGGGAAATGCACGGTCATCGGTGTCAGGAATCCTCTCACATGAAAAATGAAGTCGGCGTCATTTGCAGATTCCCGCCGATCAGGCAAGAATCATCCGCCGCATCGGGATTTTACGCCGGGAGGTGATCCGCAGGATATGCCCGTGAAACACATTGACATCGCCGCCGCGCTGTTCGTACTGACCGCACTGTGTGCGCAGTCCGTCCGCGCAGACCCCTTGCATTTTTCGGCCAAGGATGGGCTTACCATCAACGAATTCTTCCAGGATGGACCCATCGCGAGCCATACGGTATTGCGCTCGGGTTCGGCGCCCAGGATTCTGGTTGCGTTTCCCGCCGGCAACAGCGGCGTGGCCCTGTGGTTCGACCGGACTTCGGCACCCGTGGAATGGATCGTCACCTCGGCGCCGGCCCCCGTGCAACGGGTCGACCGCCGGGCGCGCAAACTGTATGGCACTCGCGTCGATGTGCAAACCGGGGCGGCATCGCTCCAGATCCGCCAGGCCTTGCTGTCAAGCGTTCGCGTGCTGCGCGATTTCGAGTCGGGCCGCACGCCTCCGAGGGAACTACTGGTTGATGCCAGGGCCGAAGGCTCGGCGCTCACCTGGGCGCGGGACCGCCTCGACGGTGCCGCAGGCTATTTCATGGAACTGCACGTAACTGAAGGAACACTCCAGGGACAGCGCATTCTTGCGGACCGTAACGGACACATCGGCCTTCGCATCACCGCCGCGAGCGGCGAGCCACCCTTGCAGCCGTTCATAGAAAAGCAGCTGCTGAATGGCAAGGCGCAACCGGATATCGATGCGAAACGCACGCTGCAGTTCCTTGCATATCGCGAGAAATTGCTCGCTGGCTCCTGGCGTTTCAATACCTACTTTGGCCGGGACACGCTCATTTCAGTGCGGTTGCTGATGCCGGCACTCACCCGCGAGGCCATTGAGGCGGGCCTGGGTTCGGTACTGACCAGGCTGTCCGGCACCGGCGAGGTCGCGCATGAGGAGGACATCGGTGAGTTCGCGATCCTGGATCACCAGAAATCCGGTGAGGGTCTGTCGGACGCACCGGTATACAACTACCACATGGTCGATGGGGACTATCTGCTGGCGCCGGTTCTCGCCTCCTGGCTGCTGGACGACCCCCGTGGGCGGGCACGCGCGCCGCAGTTCCTGGGCTCGCAGGATGGACGCCCCGGCGCGACCCGCACTCGTGGCGAAGTCGTGATGAGAAATCTTCGACTGGTCCTGCACAGTGCCAAGGCCTTTGCCGACGAACCGGTTTTCAAGAACCTGGTCAGCCTGAAGACCGGAATGGACGCCGGGAACTGGCGCGACAGCCAGGACGGATTGGGCGGCGGCCGGTACCCCTATGACGTCAACTCGGTGCTGGTACCCGCGGCACTGCGGGCCGCCGATCGACTGTTCAGGCACCATCTGCTCGACCCTTATCTGGCGCCAGGCGACGTCGAGGCGCTGGAGCGGGCAGCCAGCATGGCCCGCGTATGGCAGGCACGGGCACCCGACCTTTTCAAGGTAAGCATCCCGCAGGCACGTGCGCGCAGGTTGGCGGCCGGATATCTGGAAACGCTCGATCTGCCCGCACGCCTGGTCTCGAAGGGATTTGATGTTTCCGACATCGAATTCCATGCGCTATCCCTGGAGGCGAACGGCACTGCCATCCCCGTCCAGCATTCAGACGAGGGATTTTCGCTGCTCTTCGGGGAACCCTCACTGCAGGATCTGCGCGGTGTCATCGACCTGTTGCGACCTTTTCCCGCCGGGTTGTTGACGCCGGTCGGGATGCTCGTCGCCAATCCTGCGTTCGCGTCCCGTGCATTGCAGGCAAAGTTCGGACGCAACGCCTACCACGGAACCGTCGTCTGGTCCTGGCAACAGGCGTTGATGCTGGCGGGCCTTGATCGGCAGATCCGGCGCAGCGACCTGCCGGCGGCGCTTCGCGACCGGCTTGAGAGATGCCGGAGGCAACTGTGGTCGACCAGCATGAGCCAGGCGAAAATGCGCAACTTCGAACTCTGGTCGTGGATCTGGGCGAATGGTCGGTTTGAACCCGCCGCTTTCGGTTCGGCGAACGCTGATGCCGACGAGTCGAACGCCGCACAGCTCTGGAGCACCGTGTACCTGGCCATGTCGGCAAACACACACTAGTCAGAAGCAACTGGCGCGGTTGAGTTCATGAGTGGTGATTGCGTCTCCGGGATGGTATCGATATCATACCGGTGGAACCGGACTGCGATTCTCCTGATTCAATCCCGAGGAATGTCCGGAAACGCGAGCGGGGAGTTCGATGACGGCAGAGACTGGCGCCGACAGTCCGGATACATGGACGCTGGTCGAGGACCGTCTCGACCTGAGTCCGCATGCCGAGACGGTGTTTGCCCTGACCAACGGCGCGCTGGGTGTGCGCGGTGGCCTCGAGGAATGCGCAAGCTCGTCCCAGGCGAGCTTCCTGGCTGCCGCGTGGGACCGCTACCCCCTTTCCTACCATGAACGGCACTTTGGTTTCGCTCGCACCACGGATACGCGCCTGCCGGTAGCCGACGCCACCGCAATACGCATCCGGCTGGGAGACATCTCGCTGTCATCCGGCCATGCCCGGTGCGAACACCACCGGCGTACCCTGGATCTGCGCCAAGGCTGCATCCTGCGAACGACACGCTGGCAGGTGCCAGGAGCCGGAACCATCCTGGTCACTGCTGAGCGGATGGTGAGCCTGACGGCCGCCAATCTGTCCTTCATCCGCATGAGCGTAGAGTCCATCGACTTCAGTGGCGTACTGACGCTGGAATCGGCCATCTGTGTCCATCGTCGTGCAACCGGGCAACGCGAAGATCCTCGCATGGTCACCGGGAGCGAGCATCATCTGCATACCGATGGCTGCGGAGCCACGAAGGAGGCTGCGTGGATCGGGCAGCGGACAGAAACCAACTGCCTGCGTGTGCACTGTCTGCAGACCCATCGCAGCAACGATCTCCGCTGTACCGGCGCGGGTCATGATCATGGAACGGTGCGCCAGACATTCGAGACGCAAATGCATCCGGGCACCCGCCGCACGATCGAAAAGTTCGTGGTCCATGTCTGGAATGCGAACCCCGATGTCACCGCGACCGACCTGATGCTGGAGGCTGGCGCACTGGCTGCCGTCGCGCAGACGAAATCGTTCGACGGGGCCCTATGCGAGCAGGCGCGCGTGCTGGAGAGGTTCTGGAATGACGCCGGGCTTCGCATTACCGGGTCGCCCGAGGTCGAAAGGGCCCTGCATTACAACCAGTTCCAGTTGTTCCAGGGCGCAAGCCGCTGCGATTCGGCCGGTATTGCGGCGAAGGGCCTCACCGGCGAAGGTTACGAAGGCCACGTCTTCTGGGACACCGAGACTTTCATCCTGCCGGCACTGGTATTCCAGGCTCCCTCGCTGGCGCGCCCGGCACTGCTCTGGCGAATCCGGCTGCTGGACCGCGCTCGCGCGCATGCGCGGGAACTCAACCTGGTGCGCGGCGCGCTCTACCCCTGGCGCACTATTTCCGGCGACGAGTGCTCCGCTCACTACCCCAGTGGTTCGGCTCAGTTTCACATCAATGCCGCGATTGCCTATGCGCTGGTTCTCTATCTCCATGGAACAGGCGATGAACAGCTGCTGGCGAACGGAGGTGCCGAACTGCTTTTCGAGACGGCGCGCATCTGGCCACAGCTCGGGTATTTCAATCCGCGCCGCTCGGGTGCGTTCTGCATACCTACGGTGACGGGTCCGGACGAATATACCGCACTTGTCGACAACAACTTCTACACCAACCACATGGCGCAGTGGCACCTGCGCCAGGCCGTGCACTGGGCGGCGCGGATGCGGGAAACGCAGCCGTCAGCCTTCGGCGACCTGTGCCAACGGATCGGCCTCGATGAGACCGAACTTCAGGAATGGGCGTGCATCGCCGAGCGGATGTACTTCGCGTTTGACCCGGGTCTGGGCATCATCGCCCAGGATGACGGCTTCCTCGACAAGCCGCGGTGGAATCTGGCCGCGACCCCTGCCAACCAGTTCCCGCTGCTGCTGCATCAACACCCCATCACGTTGTACCGCCATCAGGTCTGCAAGCAGGCGGATGTGCTCCAGGGACTCCTGCTGGCCGGCGAGGACATTGCATTTGAATGCAAGCGCCGCACCTTCGATTACTACGAACACGTCACGGCGCACGATTCGACACTGTCGGCTGCCTGTTTTTGCATCGTGGCTGCCGACATCGGCTACCGGGACCATGCCCTTGGCTATTTTCACGCGGGCCTCATGGTCGATCTGCGCGATCTTCACCACAATACCTGTCATGGCCTTCACATGGCTGCCATCGCGGGCAGCTGGCTGTCGCTGGCCTGGGGATTCGGAGGGCTGCGTGTGGCGCAGGATGGCAGCCTCCACCTGAACCCCTCGATCCCGCGACAGTGGTCCGGGTTCGAATTCCGCTTCCTCTGGC
Organism: Steroidobacteraceae bacterium; assembly: GCA_044226785.1. Classification (GTDB taxonomy): domain Bacteria; phylum Pseudomonadota; class Gammaproteobacteria; order Steroidobacterales; family Steroidobacteraceae; genus TMP-86. The sequence continues at coordinate 6,119 of JBGAGK010000049.1, forward strand.
GGGGCCGGCGTCTGCAGTTGGTGGCCGATCAGGGAGGCGCGCGCTGCCGCCTGCTGAGTGGGGACGCGATGACCATCCATCATCGCGGCGTACCGATGCAGTTGGGCCCGGAAGGCGCGATCGAACTTGGCATGCGCCGGGAGCGCGGCGCTCCCGCCAGACACAAGGCCGTGATCTTCGATCTCGACGGCGTGTTGGTCGATTCCGCCCGGCTGCACTATCGCGCCTGGAAACAGCTGGCCGACGAGATTGGCGTCCCGTTTGACCCCGCGGTCAATCTTCGTCTCAAGGGCGTTGACCGGCAGCGCTCACTGGACATCGTCCTGGAAAAGTCGGACCGCGCCTATAGTCATGAGCAGAAGCAGATGCTCGCCGCGCGGAAGAACGAGTATTTCCGCGGCCACATCGCGAAACTGGGCCCCGATGACCTGCTTCCCGGCGCAAGACGCGCGCTCCTGACGGCCCGGGGAAGAGGCGCCCGCCTTGCCCTGGCGTCAGCGAGCCTCAACGCTTCAGCGCTGATCGGGCAACTTGGCATTTCCGGCCTGTTCGACCATGTCGTCGACCCGCAAAGTGTCTGCCGGGGAAAGCCGGCGCCGGATCTGTTCCTCACCGCCGCAAGGGCGCTGTGCGTGCCGGCCTCGGCGTGCATCGGCGTCGAGGATGCCAAAGCCGGCATCGAGGCGATCAAGGCTGCCGGCATGTATGCCATCGGCGTGGGGGACGCACAGGAACTCGCCTGCGCCGACTCGGTGGTGGCAAGTGTGGCGGACCTTGCCATCGAGCGGTTCCTCGATGCCCGTGACGATGATCCATTGCTGCGGCCACCTTTGGGCGAGCGAGTCCTTTGATCGCGCCAATCGCGGGCGCACTTCGGATACGAGTGGCCCTGGTGCTGGTCTACATGCTGTTTGCGATCCTTCTCAACAGTGTCGGCACGGTGATCCTCCAGTCCATCGCCAGCTTTCAGGTCACCAAAGTCGAGGCAAGCCTGCTTGAGGCCTTCAAGGATCTGTCGATCGCCGGCGCATCGCTTTTTCTGGGCGCGCTGGTACCTCAATTCGGCTACCGGCGTTCCATGATCGCCGCGCTGGTCGTGGTTGCGCTGGCCACGATGATGCAAGTGACCCTGCACAGCTTTCGTGCCACGGAAATCCTGTTCGCGGCGGTGGGCATCGCATTTGCTGCAACCAAGATTTCGGTCTATTCCTCCATCGCGCTGCTGACCCGGACACCGGCGCAGCACGCCAGTCTCACGAACACCATCGAGGGCATGTTCATGGCGGGCATGCTGGGCGGTTACTGGCTGTTCAGCGCCTTCATCGATCGCGACAACCCCGGCAACCTGCACTGGCTGGATGTGTACTGGGTGATGACCGCCCTGTGCGTACTTGCCATCCTGCTGCTTCTTGTCAGCCCGCTGGATGAATCTCCCGCAAAGGCCGCAGCGGAGCGAACGACCGTCCACGGGTTTTCAATCATGTATCGACTGGTGGGGCGCCGGCTGGTGTGCGTGTTCCTGGTTTCGGCGGCCCTGTACGTGCTGATCGAGCAGGGAATCGGCACATGGCTGCCCACATTCAACCGTGAGGTACTGAATCTGCCCAATGCCATGAGCGTGCAGGCTGCCAGCATGTTCGCCGCAGGACTCGCGCTGGGGCGCCTGTCGGCCGGGATCGCGCTGCGGCGCATCGGCTGGTTTGCCCTGCTGATGGTGTGCCTGGCGGCGATGATGGTACTGCTCCTGTTGACACTCCCGCTGGCCCGGGATCTGGTCCCCGACCCGCGGGCAAGCTGGCTCCATGCGCCTTCGGCCGCCTATCTGATTCCGCTGATCGGACTGTTCATGGCTCCCATTTACCCGGTGATCAACTCGACAGTGCTCAGCGGCTTGCCGAAGGACGTGCACGCACCCATGACAGGATTGATCATCGTGTTCTCGGCGCTCGGCGGAACCGCCGGATCCAGACTCATGGCAATCGTGTTCGCCCATCTCGGCGGCCAGCGGGCCTTCTACAGCGCATTGGTGCCGATGTTGGCGCTCGTTGCGGCATTGGTCCTTTTCAAGCGCGAAATCGATCGACAGGACCATTGACGGCCCGTGGCTGTGAAGGGTTGCTCGATCAATCAGACAGCAGGACACATTTGTTGTATTTGTCCAACAATTAAGGTATCGGTATCTTGACACCGATACCATTCGAGTCAATACTCGCCCCCGACCGCCATTCAGTGACTTCAATCATGCAACTTTCGGGGAGAGGTTCGCACATGAGGAAGAAGACGCACGTCCACGCGCGTGGCAGCAGCAACCGGATTGCTGGAGTGTCAATTGGATCCAACCTGCGAGACCATCGTGCCGGCATCAGTCTGCTGGGCGCAGCGATCGCGGCGGTGCTATGCAACGGCAGAACCCTGGCGCAGCAAGCGCCCGCTGCCGGAGAAACGGCTCTGGATGAAATCGTCGTGACCGGAACGGCGTCGAAGAACCGGACGGTTCTCACCTCGTCCTCCGACATCGTCGTCATCGATGAAGACGCGCTGGCCATCAAGGCTCCGCGCAACGGCGTCGAAGTGCTGGAAATGATCCCCGGCATGTTCGTCGAAGCCACCGCCGGCGCCGTTTCCAACAACTACTCGATCCGCGGACTTCCGGGTGGCGGTCAGCAGTTTGTCAACTGGATGGAAGACGGCCTGCCGATTGCCTATCCTGGCACCGGAAACCAGGACGAACTCATTTCCTACGACATCAACGTGCAGCGCGTGGAGAGCGTGCTGGGCGGCATCTCGAACGTGTTGCTGCCCAACGCCGCCGGTGCGAGCATCAACTGGATCACGAGAAAGCCGAACTTCGATCGGGAAGAAGCGATCGTCCGGGCATCGATCACAAGCTATGCAGACCGGCGCGTGGACCTGTATTACTCCGCACCCATCACCAAGGACTGGGCCTTCAATTTCGGCGGATATCTGGAGAACAATCGCGGCACCCGCGACGCCGGTTTCAGCTATCCCACCTACCATTTGAAAGCCCAGCTGGAGAAGCGATTCGACAATGGCGCGTCGATCATCCTGAGCGGCAAGGTCGGCAAGCAGCACGATCCCTATTACGCCGACATGCCCTTCACGCTGGTCAACGGGACGGTCGGCAACCTTCAGGGCCTGGATGGCCGCAAGGACAATATTGCGGGCCCCGCATTCGGCAACATCGGAATTCCGACCTCGTGCCTTTTGGGCTGTTACCGGAATTTCAGCCTGGAAAATGGCATCGTCGCGGAAACCCAGCAGGTCCGCCTCGACCTGGATATCCCCGTTTCTGACTCTCTGGATGTCTTCGCCAAGGCCCATTACCTGAAGTATGACTGGGATTTCAACGGGATCTTCCCAGGCTCGGGCTCGGGCAATGCCGGACTCGACACGGCGAACAACTACTTGAACGGTGGCGCCAATTCCCCCATTTTCGGCAACCTGCTCCAGCCCGGCGCCGCGCTGTACCCGGGTACGACCTTCGGCTTGAAGGATCTGCAGACCGGACAGGTCATCAGCAGCGCTGATGTGACCACGCTCAATGCGCTCAATGGCAACGGCCTGCTGCAGCAGACCTGGCTGAACCGGCAGGAGCTCTCCGGCCACGACATCGCCAGCAATTTCGGCGCCCGCTGGACCATCGACAACGGCGGCCTTAAGAACACGCTGACCGTCGGCGCCATGTACTTCAAGGACAATCGCTTCAACAACCAGAGCTCCGTGGCTCACGTGATCAATGGAGTGACACGGCAATCGCATATCTATGACGTGGTGGCGCTCAACGCGGCCGGCAATGTGGTCGGGACGCTGACCGACCATGGCCTGGTGTCCTATGGCGACTGGGGTACCGGGATCACGCGGGACGAGTTCAGCTCGATCTCCGGATACTTCGCCAACGAAATGACCATCAACGACAAGCTGCACATCGACTTCGGTGCGCGAGCCGAACGCTTCAAGGACACCCAGAGCAGCGGCAACAACCAGAATCCGGTGGCATCCGGGGCATTCTATGGCGTCACGGGCACTTCCGGAAACATCTGGGATGGAACCTACAATGTCTCCAGCGCCTCCCACGGCAAGGTGGCGCACAGCCTGGGCGTGAACTACACGTTCTCGAACAATCTTGCCGTTTTTGGACAGTACGGATTCGGCTTCCAGATGAACGGGGGCGGCAACCAGGACGGCTCCAGACCGACGAGCGTCGTGCTGTACGAAGCGGGCGTGCGCTACAACGCGCATGGGGTCAGCGGCTCCATCGGCGCTTTCCGCACGCAGCTGAAGAATCAATCCAACGGCTGTTTCGACCCGATCAACCCGACCCTGAGCTGCAACATCAACTATGATGTCGTCAGCAAGGGCATCGAGTACGACCTGACCTTCCTGCCATTGCATTCGATCGGCATCAACTCGTGGGAAATGGGAGCGCATGGCGCCCTGCAGAAACCCAGCGTCTCCTCAGCCAAGGTATTCCTGTTTGACAATGGTGTGTTGCAGTCACTGACCAATTTCACGAACTTCAATGGCAACGTGAACCCGCGCACACCGAAAACCCTCTTCTCCATGGATCAGGCCTACGTGTTTCCAAAGAGTCTGGGTCGCGCCTACGTGCGTTATTTCTACCAGGGCTCGTTTTACAACGACATCGGCAACGGGGTGAAGATCCCTGGTTACGGAACCTGGGCCGCCGGTATCATCTGGAATGTCACCCCCAAGTTGAACGTCAACTTCTCGGTTCAGAATATCGGCAACACCATCGGCTTGACCGAGGGCAATCCGCGCCAGGGACTCACGCAGCAGGTCGTCAACGGCTCGTTCTACGCGCGATCCATCGCCGGCCGGAACGAGATGCTCATGATCCAGTACACGTTCTGATCCTCGCCTGATGAACCCGAAGTCCGACAACAGGCTGCACCATGTCGTCGTGTTTGGGGGCGGTACCGCGGGATGGATGAGCGCGGCGGCACTGAGCCGGTTCAGTGCCGGCCGCTTCGGAATCACCCTGGTTGAATCAGCCGAGATCGGCATCATCGGTGTGGGCGAGGCCACCATTCCGACCATCCACTGGTTCAACCAACTGGTCGGAGTGGATCTGCCCGAGCTTTTCCGGGCCACGAAGGCCACATTCAAGCTGGGTGTCGAGTTCGTCGACTGGGGACGCGCGGGCGAGAAATATTTCCATCCGTTCGGGCGTTTTGGCGCCCCGGGAGACGATGTACCCTGGCATCATCGCTGGGCGCGAGACTGGCTGGCACAGGGCGCTCAACCGGACGCGCGCTTCAACGTCGAGCAATATGCATTGGCCGCGCAGCTTGCCCGTTCGAACCGGATCGCATTGCCAAAATCCGACCCCCGCTCTCCCCTTTGCATGTTGGGGTACGCGTATCACTTCGACGCTTCGCTGTATGCCCAGTACCTGCGGCAGCTGTCCGAACGTCGCGGAGTGAAACGGGTCGAGGGTCGTGTGGTCAAGGTCGAGCGCGGCGAGAACGGGGACGTCACTGCTCTGGTGACTGAATCCGGTACTCGAATCGAGGGCGACCTGTTCCTTGACTGCTCGGGCCTGCGGGCCGCAGTGATTGGCAAGGAACTCGGCGCCGGTTTCGAGGACTGGGGAAATTACCTGCCTTGCGATCGCGCCGTGGCAGCACCCTGCGCACTGACATCCCCGCCGGAACCCTTCACCCGTTCCACCGCACGGGCGGCCGGCTGGCAGTGGCGCATTCCCCTGCAGCATCGCATGGGCAACGGGCTGGTCTATTCCAGCCATTTCCTCAGCGACGACGAAGCAAGCACGTTCCTGATGTCGCACCTGGATGGAGAAGCACTGGACAGCACGCCACGCCTGATCCGGTTCATGGCGGGCCGCCGGTCCCAGTCCTGGGTACGCAACGTGGTCGCAGTCGGGTTGTCGGGTGGCTTTCTCGAGCCGCTGGAATCCACCAGCATCCACCTGATACAGAGCGCCGTTGCAAAGCTGCTTTCACTGTTTCCGACCCGAAGCTCGATGCCCGATGTCGCCTCTCAGTTCAACCGCTTGATGAAGGCGGAATACGAGAACGTTCGGGATTTTCTCATCCTGCACTACCACTCCAACCGGCGCACGGAGCCGATGTGGCAGCACTGCGCGAACATGGAAGTGCCGGAAACACTGCGTCATCGCGTGCGCCTGTTCGAGGAAAGCGCCCGATTGGCCCTGGATCCGGAGGAACTGTTCCGCGAGGCAAGCTGGTTTGCCGTACTCGTTGGCCAAGGTCACCTGCCACGCGATGTGAATCCACTGCTGGAGAGCGACACGCACGAACACAATCGCGCCCAACTGGACCAGATCCGCAAGACGATCGAATCCGAGGCGCAACGCCACCCCAGCCATGAGCAGATCCTGGCGAGACTGGAAGCCGATGCACCGAAAGCATCCAGTGCGCCACCTGTCAGCAGCATGCAGATCCTCGGCCAGAGCGAGTCGCAACGCTGGCACATCCACCAGAATTACGGTTGACGATGCCGTGCAAGCCGGATCGCCGGCGCACATTCACTTTGCCCCCGTGAACCAAGGGGCCGCGGAACCTTTGCACATGATGCGCTCATGCGCCGCGTTATGTAATGGCAAAGACGGGCTATTGGCTTGTGGTTCCGGCCAGCTTGCCGTTTCCCCGAGCAAGTGCCTTTGTCATGGAGGGCCGTGCTAGTCTGGCCCGAAAACAGGGGGATCCCATCATGCCATTGCGTGAAATCACGGCAACGCTGCTGTTCGTGTCGGCACTTGCCGTCACGAGTATTTCGCAGGCCAGACCCGCAGCGACCATCACGGTCGGATCGCTCTCTCTGACTCTGTGCAACACCGGATACACAGGTTACTGCGGTAGCATCCGCCGGCCTCTCGATCCATCCGGCGCCTTGAA
>JBGAGK010000016.1:0-109922 GCA_044226785.1 Steroidobacteraceae bacterium
CAGGTCTCGTTGAGCCGGCCCAGCCGTAGCAGGCAAGCCAGGATCATCAGCGCTTTGGAGCGTACCGGACGCCGGCAATGCCTTCGAAATCGGCGTCCTGGGTCCACAGCACGGCACTGTTGCGAATGGATGTTGCCAGCCGGCCTGTCGGCGAAGTACTCCAGCCAGGCTGAGGAATCCACTACGTTCATTGACGGTCGGGATCGCGCCGAACCGTCGTGTCGATGCCGCGAAGGAAGCCCCGTGTCGAGCGCATCTTGCGCACGGGGACCAGTTCTATGCGCCCCCGGTACTCGATGGCATGCAGCTTCCCGCCTGCCTTGAGCTCGAGCGACTCCCGGATCTTTGCCGGGATGACGACCTGGAACTTGGGCGAGATCGTGACTGTGCTCATGCGTGTACCCGATCGATAGCATGTCTGTAAAACGCCCGGTCATGATAGCCTGCGCCCTCATGGCTTCTCCAACTCCAGCGTCGCCGCGAGCTGCTGCACGCAAGGGGATCATCCTCGCCGGTGGCGCTGGGACGCGGCTCCACCCCATCACTGTGTCGCTCAGCAAGCAGTTGCTGCCGGTGTACGACAAGCCCATGATCTACTACCCGCTGGCCACGCTGATGCTGGCGGGGATCCGCGAGTTCCTGATCATCTCCACGCCGCGCGACCGCCAGGCGTTCCAGGAACTGCTGGGCGACGGCTCGCAGTGGGGGCTGCATTTTCATTACGAGGTGCAGCCCGAACCCCGGGGTATCGCGCAGGCGCTGCTGATTGGCGAAGAGTTCCTCGACGGTGCGCCCTCGGCACTGATCCTGGGAGACAACATTTTCTACGGTCAGAGTCTGTCGGCGCTGCTCCAGTCGGCCGCGGTGAGAACGCACGGGGCGACGGTCTTTGGCTATTACGTGCAGGATCCGGAGCGTTATGGAGTCGTGAAATTCGCGGCTGACGGGGGTGTGGAGGACATCGTCGAAAAGCCCCCGGAACCGCCGTCCAGCTATGCTGTGACGGGCGTGTACTTTTATGATGAACGTGCGCCGCTGTTTGCCCGCAGCATTCGCCCCTCGGAGCGCGGTGAGCTGGAGATCACGGACCTCAATCGTGTTTACATGCGCGACCGGTCCCTGCGTGTGGAGATTCTGGGACGCGGGACGGCGTGGCTGGATACCGGTACCCACGAATCGCTCCTGGATGCGGGTGTATTCGTCCGGATCATGGAGGAGCGGCAGGGTCTGAAAGTCGCATGCGTGGAGGAAGTGGCGTATCGAATGGGGTATATCGATGCCGATCAGCTGGTGAGACTGGCAGGGCCGTTGAAAAAAAGCGGTTATGGGGAGTACCTGATGCGGATTCTTGCCGAGAGTCGACGGCCATGAAATTCACGACCACACCGATTCATGGCATGTGGCTCATAGAGCCGAAGGTGTTCGCAGATGCGCGCGGTTTTTTTCTCGAGACATGGGTGGAACCGCTGTTTGCTCAGCACGGCATGACTGCGCGTTTCGTGCAGGACAATCATAGCCGGTCGGTGCAGTGGACATTGCGGGGCCTGCATTTCCAGATCCAGAGAGCCCAGGGCAAGCTGGTACGAGTGGCCCATGGAAGCATCTATGATGCGGTGGTGGATCTGCGGCGCAGCTCTCCGACATTCGGCCGCGCCTGGGGTGTGGAACTGTCGGACCGTAACCATCAAATGCTGTGGGTTCCGGAGGGACTTGCCCACGGCATTCTCGTGACATCACCATCTGCGGATTTCGTCTACAAGTGCACTGACTTCTATAGCCCTGAGCATGAGCGAACGCTTGCCTGGGACGATCCTCATGCGGGTCTCCAGTGGCCTTTGCCCGCAGGTATCGCACCCGTGCTGTCAGCCAAAGACGCCCGGGGGAAATCATTCGACCTGGTTGAGAAGTATCCTTGAGCATACTGGTCCTGGGCGGCGCGGGGCAGTTGGGTCAGGCGCTCATCAAGTCCTGCCCCCCCGGAACCCGCACGGTCGGTCTGACGCACGCCGATCTGGATGTCGGGGATGCTGCAGCGGTGGATCACATGATCGGACGGTACCGTCCTGACTGGGCGATCAATTGCGCGGCGTATACGGCAGTCGATCAGGCGGAGCTGGTGCCGGATCTCGCCCGCAGGACCAATGCCCTGGGTCCGGAAAATCTTGTATCTGCGCTGAATGGGCATGGCGGCCGATTGCTGCATCTTTCCACTGATTTCGTATTCGATGGGGCGAGCCGGGTACCCTATCGACCCGAAAGCGCGCCCCACCCATTGAGCGTCTATGGTCGGACCAAGCTTGAGGGCGAGCTGAGTGTCCTGTCCCATCCGGGCTCCATCGTCCTGCGAACGTCCTGGCTCCATGCAGCAAAGGGGCAGAACTTCCCCCTTACCATGCTGCGACTGATGCGCGAGCGCGATGAAGTCAGGGTGGTCAATGACCAGTTCGGGTCGCCGACATGGGCATCGGGACTGGCTTCAGTCATCTGGCGACTGATTGGCCTTGACGCGCCGGGCGGCATCCATCATTGGTCCGACCGCGGCATCGTGAGTTGGTACGATTACGCAGTGGCGATCAAGGAGGAGGCATTGAAATGCGGGATCCTGCAGCGGAACATCTGGGTGCGGCCGATATCCACGGGCGAATACCCGGCGCGAGCGCGGCGGCCCGCTTTCAGTGCGCTGGATTGCAGTGCAACCAGCCGCGTCGCGTCGCTTGCGCAGACGCACTGGCGCGACAATCTGGTAGCCATGCTGCATGAGCTACACTCCGCGTAACCTCCTGGTCACCGGTGGCGCCGGTTTCATCGGCGCCAACTTTGTCCGCCACTGGCTGGGGAGGGCTGAATCCGGCCGGGTCGTAGTCCTGGATGCGCTGACATACGCAGGAAACCGGGAAAATCTGGCGGGGCTGTCGGGCGACAGGCGCTACCGGTTCGTGCAGGGCGACATCTGTGACAACGCGATGGTCAGCGCCCTGATGGACCAGGATGACATCGACACCATCGTGCATTTCGCGGCTGAATCGCACGTGGACCGGTCGATTCTCGGGCCTGATGATTTCATTCGAACCAATGTCGTGGGAACCCATGCATTGCTCAAAGCAGCCAAGGCACGATGGCTCGATCGTGGCGCCGTTCGGGCGCACCGATTCCATCATGTATCCACGGATGAGGTTTACGGGTCTCTTGGGCCACGGGATCCTGCATTCAGTGAGCGCACAGCGTACGCTCCCAACTCCCCGTACTCGGCAAGCAAGGCGGCTTCGGATCACCTTGTGCGTGCCTATCATGAAACTTTCGGCCTCGACACCACGGTGACCAATTGCTCGAACAACTACGGCCCGTACCAGTTTCCTGAAAAGCTCATTCCGCTCGTGATTGTCAACGTGCTGCTGGCCAGGCCCTTGCCGGTTTACGGTGACGGGTTGCAGGTACGTGACTGGCTGCATGTGTCGGACCATTGCCAGGGTATCGAGCTGGCATTGACACGGGGTGTGGCAGGCAGTGTCTACAATCTTGGGGGGGGCGCCGAGACCACCAACCTCAGGCTGGTAAATCTGATATGTCATTACATGGATGAAACCCTTTCCCGGTCGAATCGGTTGCGGGACGAATTTCCTGCCTCACCGGCCTGCCGCGGTGCGCATGGCGCATCTCTCATCGAGCACGTCCGGGACCGGCCAGGCCATGACCGCCGCTATGCCATCGATTTTTCCAGGGCCCGAAAGGAACTCGGGTACACGCCATCCCGGGATCTTGCGTCGGGTCTGCGTGAGACTATCGACTGGTATCTGGCCAACACAGGCTGGTGGCAGCGGTTACTGGGCCGGGATTTCTCGACATGGTTGAATGCCAACTACCTTGATCGGACTGCCGCGTTTGAATAACCGTGTGCTGCACAGCTATCATGAGCCCTCGCGGTATTCCACGGCTTCCACACGACCTGATTCCTGTTCCATGACCCGGTTCAATATTCGCCTTGCCGGCTGGGCTCTCATTGCATGTTCCGTGCTGGTCGGGATCATCGCAGCTCCGCTCGCCCGATCGCAGAATCCAGTTCCCACCGATCAGCAGCTCGAGATCTTCAAGAACCTGCCGAAGGATCAGCAGGACGCGATTCTGCAGGGCATGGGCCGGCCCGGATCATCCTCGACTGCCGCGAAGTCAGGCCGTACCTCCAGTCCTCAGACCGTCCAGCCGGCCGGAAACCAGGGGCCTGATGCGAGCAACAGGATTCCCAAGGACGTGACCAGTGATGGGCGGACCCTGCGCAATCGGGATGAAGACCCCGAACTGCGACCGGGCGATTCAGTGCTGGTTGAGATCGACTTGAAGATCGATGCCAATCCGAGGCTGCAACGCGGTGCGGGCCCAGGCGGACCGAACCAGTTGGGCCAGGCGGCAGCGGGCCAGGGTCAAGCCGGCGTGCCTGCAGCTGCGAACGGGGCGACGCCGGATACGGGAAGCATGGCGAACTTGATAGGTGGGCAACGCGTTCCACCTGCAAGAAAGCTGACCGATGACGAGGAGAAGAAGCTTCGCGACACCCGCGAGAAAATTGTCAAGGGCAATCCCTATCGGTTGAACCGCTTTGGCATCATCGAAATTCCGGGGCTGCAGGCCATGCCGATGGCAGGCCTGACCTCCGATGAGGCTACCAACATGCTGGCGGCCGACCCCGGCCTGGCCGATTTTGATGTCAAGATCACCTTGCTCCGACTCCAGCATTTCGATGACGAGTCGCTCAAACCTTTCGGCTACGACCTGTTCGCTGGAGCACCCTCGACATTTGCGCCGGTCACGGACATTCCGGTTCCGGGGAATTACATCGTGGGTGCCGACGATTCGCTGGAAATCCAGCTCTACGGCAACACCACGGCCACCTATACCCTTACAGTCAGTCGGGACGGCACCATCAGTCTGCCAAAACTGGGACCGGTACTGGTTGGCGGCATGTCTTTCGATGATGCGAGGGCCAGGATCGAGTCTCTGGTCCGGCGGCAGATGATCGGAACCCGGGCCAGTGTAATGATGGGTGATCTTCGCACCATTCGGGTGTTCGTGCTGGGTGAAGCGGAGCGCCCGGGTTCCTATACGGTCAGCGGTCTGTCGACCATGACCAATGCGCTGTTCGTCAGTGGTGGAGTCAAGCCCATCGGCTCCCTGCGCCATATCCAGCTCAAGCGTGCTGGCCGGCTGGTCTCCGAGCTGGACCTGTATCAACTGCTGCTCCAGGGAGATACCAGTGCCGATCGCAAGCTGCTTCCGGGGGATGTGATCTTCATCCCCCCGATCGGGGAGACCGTGGCGGTCAATGGCGAGGTGCGCCGCCCGGCTGTCTATGAACTGAAGGATGAAAAATCAGTCGACGATGTGCTGCGCGTGGCAGGTGGAATGACGCCGGAAGCCGACCCTTCGCTGATCAGCATTGAACGCATCACCAAGTCGGGTCATCGGATCACCCGCAGCTTCAATCTTTCGACGGCCAGCGCCCTCGAGAGGGAAATGGCCAATGGTGACCGGGTTCACGTGCAGCGAATCCGGCCTACGCTGGAACGTTCGGTTCAACTGCAGGGTTTCGTGTTCCGCCGCGGTACGTTCGAGTATCGGGATGGAATGCGTCTCAGTGACGTGCTGGGAAGCTTTGATGAGCTCAGGCCGAACGCGGATCGCCACTACATCATGATCACCCGGCAGGTTCCGCCGGAGCAGAAGCTGCAGGTGGTCTCCGCTGATCTCGAGGAGGCGTTGAAGCACCGGGGTTCGGACGCAGACACACCGCTCCAGGCTCGTGACGTGATCACCGTCTTCGATCTGACCAATGACCGCCAGCGCGTGGTCGAGCCATTGCTGAAGAGTCTCGAGGTCCAGGGTACGGCAGGTGATCCTCCGCAGATCGTTTCGGTGGGGGGGAGCGTCAAGGCGCCTGGCCGGTATCCGCTCGAACCCAACATGCGTGTCAGCGATCTGATCCGCGCTGGTGGAAGCCTGGAGGACGACGCTTACGGCGGTGAGGCGGAACTGACCCGTTACGAAGTATCGAAAGGCCAGATGCGCCAGACCGAATTGCTGAAAATCGACCTGGCAGCGGTTCGTCACGGTGATGCAACTGCGAATTTCGCGCTCAGACCCTACGACAACCTGATCATCAAGGAGACGCCAGCCTGGGAGGAGCAGGCGACCGTCGAGGTGAGCGGCGAGGTGCGTTTCCCCGGCCGATACCCGATCCTGCGTGGAGAGACTCTGCATTCCGTGTTGCAACGGGCCGGCGGTCTGACGGATCTGAGTTTTCCTGAAGGAGCGGTCTTCACACGCGAGACCCTCAAGGAGCGCGAGAAGGCCCAGATCGAGCTGCTCAGCAACCGCTTCCAGAGCGACCTGACATCCCTTTCCCTGCAGGCGCTTGCCAACACCAATTCCAACAGCGCGACTGCCAGTCAGGCGTTGCTGGTCGGTCAGCAATTGATCGGAGAGTTGCGTGATACCAAGCCTGTTGGACGCCTTGTGATCGACATAAGGCAGGTGCTTTCGGGACCGGTTGGTGGACAGAGCGACGTGCTGGTCAAGGACGGCGACAAGCTGATGGTGCCAAAGGAGACACAGGAGATAACCGTGATCGGTGAGGTACAAAGTCCAACCTCACATGTCATGGTGCCGGGCCTGACGCGGGACGACTACATTGCAAAGAGCGGTGGGGTGACACAGAAGGCCGATGTCAAGCGCATCTACGTCGTCAAGGCCAATGGGAGCGTGATGTCCAACGAGCGACGTGGCTGGTTCAGGCGTGGTACCCGGGTAGCGATGGAACCAGGTGACACCATTGTCGTACCCCTGGATGCCGAGCGCATCCGGCCACTGCCTCTGTGGACTGCGGTCACTACCATCATCTACAACCTCGCGGTCGCCGTGGCGGCGATCTCCCGTTTCTGAGCTCTCCAGAGACTCGGAGGCGCTCGGCATGAGAGGATTCATGAAATCAGGCGACGCCCTGAGTCAGCCAGCGTTCATCGCGGAATGCGTCTTGTGAGTAAAGAGATCATCTACGTCACCCGGCCTCAGCTGCCGCCGCTTGCGGAATACGTGGCCGAGCTCGAGCGCATCTGGGCGAGCCGCACGCTGACGAATTGCGGTCCCTGTCATGAGCGCCTGGAAGCCGCCTTGAGCGAGATGCTTGGCGTGCCTTACATCTCTCTGTTCACCAACGGAACGGTGGCCCTCATGGTGGCGATCGAGGCGCTGGGTCTTCAAGGAGAAATCATCACGACGCCGTTTTCGTTCGTGGCGACGTCGCACTGCATTCGCAAGAGCGGGTGCACCCCGGTATTTGCCGACATCGATCCGCGAACCTTGAATCTTGACCCCGTCAGGGTCGCGGCAGCCATCACGGCAAAAACTTCGGCGATTCTTCCGGTGCATTGCTATGGCGGTGTTTGTGACGTGGAGGGCATATCGGCCATCGCGCACGAAAGGGGATTGAAGGTGGTGTACGACGCGGCGCATGCGTTCGGGGTACGCCATCGAGGATCGAGCGTGCTGAATCACGGTGATCTGTCGATGTTGAGCTTTCATGCGACCAAGGTATTCCACACCTTCGAGGGTGGTGCGATCGTGAGCCATGATGCCGGGATGAAGCGGCGAATAGACCGCCTGCGCAATTTTGGCTTCGTCGATGAGGTGACTGTGGTCGAGACCGGCAGCAATGGCAAGATGAGTGAGTTGAACGCGGCTGTCGGGCTCCTGCAGATCCGGTATTTCGACGAAGCGGTTGCGCGGCGAGGGGGCATCGATGAAATGTATCGCACGAGGCTGGCGCCTATCGAGGGCATCCGCTGTCTGGACAGGGACAGGCTGCAGACGCACAACCATTCCTATTTTCCGATCCTTGTCCAGGATTCGTACGGAATATCACGTGAACAGCTCTATCAACGATTTCGCGCCGACAATATATATGCGCGAAGGTACTTTTTCCCCCTGATCAGCGAACTGCCCATGTACCGGGAGCTTCCATCTGCAGCGGCAGAAAATCTGCCGGTGGCAAGAGATGCCGCAGACCGGATCCTGTGTCTGCCTATATTCCCGGACATGAGCCATGAGCAGTTCGAATCCGTGATGCGGGTGATGGAGGCGGAAGTCTGATGAGGTTGGCCATCATGCAGCCGTACCTCTTGCCCTACCTGGGATATTTTCAGCTGATCGAATCGGTCGATCTGTTCGTCGTGTATGACAACATCGAATATACCAAGAAGGGTTGGATCAACCGGAACCGGTTGATGCGCAATGGCGCCGCCGCGACGTTTACCCTGCCACTCAAGGCCGGGTCGGATTTTCTGGACATTCGCGAACGGGAGCTTGCAGGGGATTTCAATCCGCGCAAGTTTCTCAACCAGTTCCGCGGGGCGTACGCGAAGGCGCCATGCTTTGTGCAGACCATGGAAATTCTTGAGAGGATCGTCCACTGCGGCATGCGCAATCTGTTCGATTTCCTGTACCACTCGCTCAGCGTGCTTTGTCCCCATATGGGTATCAACAGGCGCCTTGCAGTCTCGTCAAGCCTGGATATAGACCATCGTCTGAAAAGGCAGGAAAGGGTGCTGGCCATCTGCCGCAGCCTCGGCGCTTCAACCTATGTCAATGCGATCGGGGGCGTGGAGTTGTATTCCCGCGAGGCCTTTGCTTCGCAGGGGATCGATCTCAAGTTCATTCACTCTCTGCCGTTTGAATACCCCCAGTTCGGAGAGACGTTTGTCCCGTCGCTCTCGATCGTCGATGTCTTGATGTTCAATCCGCTCGAGCTTGTGCGCGAGCGGATCGCCTGCGGCTACGAGTTGATCTGATGTTCTCCTGGCGCAAACGGGGCTTGGTGTTCGATCCGCGGGAGTTCCCCGGCCGCTCGTGGATGCAGGAATTCGCTCAGGCGCCGTGCGTGATGCTGCACGGGGATTCTGCACGGGTATATTTTTCATGCCGACCATATCCCGACGCCGCTGGCCAATACGTCAGCTACAGTGGCTTCGTGGATCTGGATCGCAGTGACCTGCGCCGTGTGATCCGGGTTTGCGAGGATCCGATCCTGCCTTTGGGGGGGTTGGGTGAGTTTGACGAGTTCGGAACCTATCCGGTATCCGTGATCCAAAATGGCGAGCACATCCTGGCTTACTACGCCGGCTGGACCCGCTGCGAATCAGTTCCGTTCAATGTGGCGATTGGATGTGCTGTCAGTACCGATGGAGGCGAACGATTCCGGAAACTGGGACCCGGGCCCATCCTGTCCTATTCTCCCGACGAGCCTTTCGTGATCAGCGGCCCCAAGATCCGGCGGTTCAATGGAATCTGGTACCTTTTCTACATCGCAGGGCGGAAGTGGAAACTCGTGGACGGTCGGGCGGAACCGGTCTACAAGCTGAGGCTGGCAACCTCCAATGACGGGATCAACTGGCGCAAGCTCAACAAGGACCTCATTCCGAGCCGGATCGAGGAAGACGAGGCGCAGTCGAGTCCGGACGTCTTCTGCGCCAACGGCAAATACCACATGTTTTTCGCCTACCGGCACTCGGCGGATTTCCGTGGTCGATCAGGTGGATACCGGATCGGCTATGCCTACAGTTTCAATCTCACCGAGTGGACACGTGAGGATCATCGTGCCGGAATTGACGTGTCGGCGGAGGGCTGGGATTCCGAGATGATCAGTTACCCGCATGTATTCGAGATCGACGGCCGCGTGTACATGATGTACCTCGGCAACCAGGTGGGCCGTCACGGTTTCGGGCTTGCGGAACTGGAAGGGCAACTCGACTGATGCAGACTTTCCGATGGCGCAGGCTTGGCCTTATTTTTGACCCGGCCCGGCATCAACTCCCGTTAGGGTGCAGTTCGTACGCCCAGTCTCCTCAGGCGCTGGTACTTCATGACAGGGTACGCATCTACTTTTCCACCCGTTCGGTCGATGCTGCCAATGGCAAGTATCTGAGCCATGTTGCCTATGCGGACTTTGATCGGTCCATGCGCACATTGCTTCAGGTCAGTACCCATCCGGTGATGCCACTGGGCGGTCTTGGTGCGTTCGATGAGCACGGCATTTTTCCGATCAGCGTTCTGCAGCACGGAGGACGGATCTTGGCCTACACGACCGGATGGAGTCGCCGCGTGTCTGTTTCGGTGGAAACTTCGATTGGATTGGCGGAGAGCATTGATGGGGGGGAGACGTTTCGCCGGATTGGAACAGGGCCCGTACTGACCTCTTCCCTTCACGAACCGTGTCTGGTGGGTGACGGGTTCGTCCGGGTGTTCGATGGGATGTATCATATGTGGTACATCTTCGGCACGGGGTGGCGGCGATTCGAGGCGGGCGCCCCACCTGACCGGACCTACAAGATCGGCCATGCGGTTTCCGCGGATGGAATTGCCTGGGTCAAGGAAGAAGCGCGCCAGATCATTCCGGATCGTCTCGGGGAACATGAAAGCCAGGCGCTGCCCGCCGTGATACGCATCGACAATCGCTTCCACATGTTCTTCTGTTACCGGCAGTCATCCGACTTCCGGAAGAATCCGGCACGCGGGTATCGTATCGGCCATGCAGTTTCGGATGACCTCTCGGTGTGGCACCGCGATGACGACAATCCGGCGCTGGTCACCCGTCCGGGAGAATGGGATTCGGACATGGCCTGCTATCCGAACGTCTTCGAGTGCGACGGCCGGATCCATCTTCTCTACAATGGCAATGCCTTCGGCCGGCATGGATTCGGCCTGGCGATACTGGAACGATGACGAGCGCTGTGACCTTTTCAATCGATGTCGCAACCAGGGGTCAGATAGAAGATCATCTGCGTTCGTGTCAGGATCGATTTCTTCCGCCACTGGGTCGAACGGTCGATATCAGCGAATACGCCGGGAAAATCGTATCATGCGCGCGGCGTTTCGAAGCCTGGAACGGCGGGGCGCTGGTCGGACTGGTGGCTGTCTATCTGAACGATCACAAGGGTCGACTGGCGTACATCACCAGCGTGAGTGTCGAGCGCGAATGGTCAGGACGGGGGATTGCAGGGCGACTTCTCGAACAATGCGTGGCAGGAGCACGTGCCGGGGGCTTCCAGGATTTGAACCTGGAGGTCGGGCGCAGCAACCTGGCGGCATTCAGGCTTTACACGCGGCACGGATTCGAAGTCGTGAGCGAGGCAGTGGACATGCTGAGCATGACAATGAAATTGACGGAGAAGCGTTCATGACGCCTGAACGCGATTTCGACGGCGAAATCCTCGACTCGGACCGGCGCAAGTATGCCTACGATTTTGACTTCGATGTGATGCATCGATTCATGATTCGCTCGTTCGAACCGTTCTTCCGGGAAGGCAGCGTGCTGGAGTTGGGCAGTTTTCGCGGTGACTTCACGGTTCGGCTGATGGAGCACTTTGGCGATGTCACCTGCGTGGAAGCGGCCGGAACCGCGCTGGAGGAGGCGCATCGCCGCATCGGCAGCAGAGTCAATCTCGTGCATTCCACCTTTGAGCAGGCACGGTTTTCACGACGGTTCGATCATGTCGTGCTCACGCATGTCCTTGAACACCTTGATGATCCGGTGGGATTGTTGCGCAAGATCAATCAGGAGTGGCTTGCGGATCGGGGTCGCCTGTTTCTCGTCTGCCCGAACGCCAATGCGCCCTCGCGCCAGATCGCGGTCAAGATGGGGTTGATCAGCCACAACAGCGCAGTCACTCAGGCCGAGGCCGAACACGGCCATCGCCGGACGTATGCGCTGGATACCCTTGAAAGGGATGCGGCAGCCGCGGGCCTTCGGGTCATTCACCGGTCCGGGATCTTCTTCAAGGCACTGGCCAATTTCCAGTGGGATCGCCTGCTCAAGACAGACATCATATCGGCTGCTTATCTGGAAGGCTGTTACCAGTTGGGCCATCAATATCCCGACCTGTGTGCCAGCATTTTCCTGCTGTGCGAACCAGGCTCTGGACCGGACCTTGCGGCCGGGATGGGGAACAGATGATGATGCCGTCCCCTTGTTGCATGCATTGCTCCCGCCGCAGAGTGTTTCGAACATGACTGATCCAGCAGTGGCGGTCGATCCGGTGAATCGGTCCGTTGAAGTCGTCGAGGGATTTGCACGACTGTGGGCCGGCAAGTGGATCATCCTGATGTGTGTGCTTGTCTCGGCCGGAGGGTTCGCGGCGGCGGCTTTCCTGATGACGCCATTCTATCGCGCGTCCACTGTGCTGGCGCCCGCGGGGCAGGAACGCGCCGGCCTGGGCGGGATGTTGAGTTCCGCGCTGGGCTCTCTCGGCGGCCTTGCATCGCTCGCCGGGTTTTCCGGCGGCCAGCGTCAGGACAACACGGACGAATCCATCGCGGTACTCAAGTCGCGGCAGTTTACAGAACAGTTCATCACCGAACGCAATGTCATGCCGGTACTCTTTCCGGACAAGTGGGATTCCGTGGCTGGCAGATGGCGGGTTCCGCAGGACCAGTTGCCGTCGATTGCATCGGCCGTGAAATATTTCCAGCGGGAAATCCTGACGGTGACCCAGGACAAGAAGACGGCGCTGGTGACCGTGCAGATTGAATGCCAGAACCCGATTGCCGCGGCTGACTGGGCCAACGATCTGGTGAAGCGACTCAACGCCTGGATGCGTGCAAAGGCTGTCGCCAGCTCAGATGCCTCCGTCGCCTTCCTGAGGAAGGAAATGGATTCAGCGACGACGGTCGAGGCCCGTGCGGCAGTGGGCCGCCTGATGGAGGCCCAGATCAACCAGCGCATGATCTCCAATGTTACGGA
This sequence comes from Steroidobacteraceae bacterium, assembly GCA_044226785.1. Lineage (GTDB taxonomy): Bacteria > Pseudomonadota > Gammaproteobacteria > Steroidobacterales > Steroidobacteraceae > TMP-86. The sequence goes on from JBGAGK010000016.1 coordinate 12,782, forward strand.
GGAGTTCGCATTCCGGGTCATCGACCCTGCTTATGCACCGGATCGCGGCGATCGCGCGCGTCCCAAGCGGATGCTGATGATCCTGTTTGGCATCCTCGTGGGCGGAGTGCTTGGGTCTGCCGTTGTGGTGTTGCGTGATTTGCCGAGGACGACGGGACCACGCCCGTCATAGCCGTCCGGAAGACATCAAGTCAGTGTCCAAATGACGCGCGATTGCGAAGCAGGGCCGCGCCGAACCGGGTGGAATTTGCGGTGGAACATCATCGCCGGATATGTCAGCCAGACCTATTCGACCATCATAGGCATCATCATGGTCCCCCTGTATCTGCGTTACATGGGAACCGAGGCGTACGGACTGATCGGCTTCTTTGCAATCCTTCAGCTGTGCATTCAGGCGCTGGACATGGGTGTCACACCCACCCTGTCGCGGGAGGCGGCCAGATCGCTGTCAGGGGCGACATCACCCTCCGTTCTGCGAAAATTGCTGCGATCCTTCGAGTGGATATTCGTTGCCATGGGCATAGTGATTGTGGCGGGGGTGGCCGCAGGTGCACAGGTCGTCGCCACCCGCTGGTTGAATGGATCGAGCCTGTCGCCGGGCATCATAGGGACATCGATTGTGCTCATGGCCGGCATCGCGTGGTTGCGCTGGTTTGCCGGTCTTTACCGGGGGGTCATCGTCGGACTGGATAAGCAGGTCTGGCAGAGTGGAGTCAATATCACCGTTGCGACGCTTCACTCGGTCGCCGTGATCCCATACTTGCGATTCGTGGGAGCCACGCCGGTCGACTTCTTCAGCTATCAGATGGGCATAAGCGTGATCGAGCTTGGCGTTTTTGCTGTCAAGACCTACCAGTTGATCCCCGGCGCTGGCGAGGCCGCGGGTTTCGATCTCAAGGCCATCCGCAGCGTATTCCGGTTCTCGATGGCCATTGCGTTCACCACCGGCCTGTGGGTGGCAGTCTCCCAGTTCGACAAGGTCGTGCTGTCCCGATTGCTGCCGTTGGCGCAGTTCGGAATTTACTCCATCGCCACGGTCGTGGCAGGTGGTGTCACGACCCTGAGCATGCCGCTGCGAATAGCACTGATGCCCCGGCTGACCGAACTGTCTGCCCGCAGCGATCATCGGCGCATGTTGAAGGTGTATCGCAATGCCACGCAGTTCACCAGCGTACTGGCGTTCAGTTCGGCCCTGTTTCTGGCGCTGTTTGCCGAGAAAGTGCTGTGGGTCTGGACCGGCAACGCGGTCGTAACCGGAGGTGCCGCCTCCACCATGGCGCTCTATGCCCTGGGTAACGGGGTGGCTGCATTCGGGGCATTTCCATACTATCTGCAGTACGCAAAGGGAGAAGTCCGTCTGCACGTGATCGGGACCCTGCTGTTCCTGCTCGTACTGGTGCCGACGGTCATGGTTCTGGCGTTGAGGTACGGGGCTGTCGGGGCGGGAAGCGCCTGGCTGCTCGTCAATCTCGCGTTTCTCCTGCTTTGGGTTCCATATGTCCATCGCCGATTTCTCGGCAGGTTCCATTTCGACTGGATCCGGACCGACATCCTTTCGATCGCCCTGGCAACGACACTGGCTGGACTGGCATTGAAAATGATGCTGGTATGGCCCAGGTCCCGTGGGGCATCGGCATTGGTGCTATTGGCGGTTGCCGTAGTGCTGGTTGGATGCGCCGGGCTGGCTTCGCCATTCGCACGCGAATCATTCCGCTCGGGAGTCACGCGGATTCGCCAGATTTGGCAGGGGGCAGGGGCATGAGCGCTGCTCCACTGGTCTCCGTTTGCATCATCACCTTCAATCACGAGCGTTACATCCGCGAATGCATCGAGAGTGTCCTGGGTCAGCGCACGGATTTTGATTTCGAAATCATCGCAGGTGACGATGCATCGACGGATGCCACAGTGTCGATCATCGAGCATGTCGCCGCAGGGAGTGCGCGACGCATCCGGGTCATCCGGCACGATCCAAAGGTCGGAGGCACGGCGAACATGCTGTCGGTGCACAATGCGGCATCCGGCGAATTCGTTGCACATCTGGACGGGGACGATGTGATGTTGCCGGGCAAGCTCCAGGTACAGGTTGACTTTCTTCGAGCACATGCGCGGCATGTAATCGTAGCGCATGACATGGAGATCATTGACGAGAATTCCGCTCCGGTGGGGCCGAATTTCGGCATTGGCGGAGAACCGCCCTCCGCGGATCTCAGTGAACTGGTTACTCGCGGCTGCTATTTTGCGCACAGTTCGAAGATGTATCGGCGCAACGCCGCGTCCATTCGCGAGCGCGACCGTGAGACAGTGGACTTCTTGTTCCACATCGACCAGGCGCGGCATGGTCTGGTGGGTTACCTGAACCAGCCACTGGGCAGGTATCGAAGAACCCAATCTGGTCTGAGCTCGATCAACAGCCGGTTCAAGCAGAGTGTGCTGCAGGGGCACCTGGACGCTTACGATTTCGCGCTTGCCCGGGGCGTGCCGGAAGCCGTCGTGTATCCGGCGAAGTTGAATTTCCGGTACGTGAATGCGATGGGTTGTCTGCGGGCAAACAGGGCTGACCTGTTCCGGCAGCTTCGTATCCCCGACGGGCAGGAGCGTCATTGGGCGACCTTGCGGCAGAGGCTTGTCCTGGGGTTGCCGGCTCGACTTGCGCTGGTGGTGGCACGGGTGTTCGATCGCTGGAGCGGACGTGGGATCGGGGATTTCTGAATGAGGGGTGCATGCGCAAGTCCTGCGGACTTGGCGGCTGAGCGCATGTGGCGCGCCGTGCATGGACTGTTCATCGTGTCGGGGCTTTACGCCATCCTGTACAGCCCGGTGGTGGCGGTCACCCGGACTGGCGTGGTGCGACCACTCGTGATTCTCGGGTTGCTGCTGCTTCTGGCGGCCTCGGCGCGTGCGGGATTCCTGGACATGCGGGTTCCCCGCGCCGTCATCACAGCCGCCGTCGCCCTTTTCATCGTGCTTGCTGCGGGACAGACGATTGCCTTTTTCGGAGGCGCCGATCTCTTCCTGCGCAGCTTCATCCTTGGCGTGTTCACCGGGGTGCTGCCTCTGACCTTTCTGATCGTGTGGCTCGTGCCGGAGCGGCGGGAGGTTTTGGAGTACCTGATACGCGCAACCGCAGTGCTGGGGTCTCTGCAGTCCTTCCTGATCGTGGCCGACTGGATCTCGCCGACCGTACGCGCCATGTTTGGCGTGCTGGTGATGCAGCCGGAGACTCTTGATCAGGGTATTCGCGCCGCCGGACTCACCTCGATGACCGGGGATGGACTGTCGGTATCGCAGGCTATCTGCGCCGTCTGCGCCATGTATCTGGCTGTCACGGCTGATCGCATTCGGGCGATGATTGGCTGGGGGAGCGCAGTGCTGCTGATCACGGCCACGATGATGTTCGTTGGCCGGACAGGTTTCGTGTTGATCGGTTTTTTCGCAATGTTTCTGGTTGTCTTCGAGCGGCGCCGCATGCGGGTGGTGAGCGGTGCCCTGATGCTCTGTCTGGTGCTGGCAGGAACAGTCTGGGCTGTCATGTCCTACATCGATGACGAGCGGCTGGCGCCGCTGTTTTCCCGCGTGGTCTCGCATGCGTTCGAAGCCGTCATCGGAGTCGGGGAGGGTGAGGGCCTGCACACTGCATCAACGCAGGATCTTGGTTCGATGATCGTTTTTCCGGACACCGTGCGAGGCTGGATGATCGGATACGGTTACTACAACAATCCTGCGGACCCGGACGCCAATTACATGGGAACCGACATCGGCTACCTGCGGGTCCTGTTCTATGTGGGTGCATTGGGGTCCATTCTCATCTACCTGTGGTACCTGTGGATCGGATATTCCACCTTCCGGATGCTGCCGAAGACCCAGGAACGCATTCTCTGCTCCGGACTGATCGGTTGTTTCTTCCTGTCCCAGCTCAAGTTCAGTTTTCTCCTTCTGCTGGCGCCAATGGGGTTCACCCTTCTGCTGTACCTGGCGGCCCTCCGGGGGCGATGGCAGTGAGGATGACGATGGTGATCTCCTCGCTGGGCGGCGGCGGGGCGGAGCGGGCAGTCGCCGAGTTCTCCGCGCACTGGGCGAGTCTTGGTCATTCGCTGTCCGTTGTCACCTGGGACGCGAGCGATGCACCGGATGCATATCCCCTGGCGGGAGGTGTGAGGCGGATCGGGCTGAACGTGCGAAGGAATTCTGCCGGCGTGGGTTCGGCAGTGGTCAACGTGGCCCGACGTGTGCTCGCGCTGAGGCGGGAATTGCTCCATGACAGGCCCGACGTGCTGGTCAGTTTCATGGATTCGACCAATGTGGTGTCGCTGCTTGCAACCCGCGGCCTGGGAATACCCGTGGTGATCGCCGAGAGGACGGATCCTGAGGCCAACGTGACGCTGTCCCGCATCTGGCGTTTGCTGCGCCGGCTGACCTATCGATGGGCATCGCAGGTCGTGGTGCAGACGCGTGCGGCGGCAGACTGGCTGGACCGGCACTGTGCAACCCGGGCCGTGGTCATTCCCAATCTGCTGCGGCACCTGCCTCCTGCGGGACCCATGCAGGCTCGCGAGAGGATGGTCGTTTCAGTGGGTCGCCTGGCATGGGAAAAGGATCCCGAGACCCTGATCCGGGCCTTCGCCGCGGTGTTTTCGCGAAGGCCTGACTGGAGGCTCGTTCTGGTGGGAGAGGGTCCGTTGCGGGACGAGCTGGCTGTGCTGACAGATCAATTGGGACTTGGGAGTGCCACGCAGTTCGCGGGATTCGCGCGCGCTCCGGAGCAATGGATGGCGAGAGCGGCCCTGTTCGTTCTGAGTTCACGGTTCGAGGGATTTCCCAATGCCTTGCTCGAAGCCATGGCCATGGGCGTGGCGGTGGTATCCACCGACTGCCCGTCCGGTCCCCGGGAGATGATCGAGAACGGCGTCAACGGCCGGTTGTTCCAGGTGGGTGATGTCCAGGGGTTGGCAGCGCTGCTGGCAGAGTTGATGGACGACGAGGCGCAACGCGCCCGACTCGCGCAGGCTGCGACCGAGGTCAGGAACTGGCATTCGCCTGAGCGCATCATGGCGAAATGGGATGCGGTGCTGCAGGCGGCGGTTGGAGGACGGGCCGCGTGAGGGTTGCATTGGTGACGCGTTCCCTGGGCCGCGGCGGGGTCCCGGTGCAGGTGGTGAATCTGGCCCGGGGACTTTCAAAGCGAAGCCATGCGGTGGCTGTGGTGGTGTTGTACGGAAACGGTCCCTTGCAGGCGGAACTCGAGCGCTCCGGCATCGAGGTGTACAGCCTGGAAAAGCGTGGCCGCTGGGACATGGTTGCGCCGCTGCTCAGGTTCCTGCGCTTCGCGAGACATCGGGGCTTCGATGTAATCCAGTCATTTCTGCCGGTCGAAAACCTGATGTCCCTACCGGTGGCGCGCTGGACGGGAGCAACATGCATATGGGGACTCAGGGGCGCATCACAGGATCCGAGGCAGCATGGCCACGCATCGTGGCTGCTCTGGACACTCCAGCACAGACTGCTGCGCATGCCAGACGCCATCATCTCGAATTCCCGGGCAGCTCTCGCCGAACTTGACATCGAACCGGGACCGCGGCGGTACGTTGTTCCCAATGGCATCGATACATCGCGATTCCGGCCGGATGCGCTGGCGGGAAAGCAGGTGCGGGAGGAACTCGGCATTCCCGTGGAAGCGATGGTCATCGGATGCATTGCCCGGCTGGATATCATCAAGGACCATCCCACCTTGTTGCGGGCAGCGGCGCGCATCGCCGATGATTGTCCCGGGTCGAGATTCGTCGTGGTCGGGGGTGGACCTGAGGCGTATCGTTGCTCGCTGCAGGAACTGGCCCACAGCCTGGGGATCGGTGCAAGGGTGCACTGGCTCGGCGAACGGGCGGATCCGGAGCGTCTCTTCAATGCATTCGACATCTTTGTTTCGGCATCAAGAGCGGAAGGCTTTTCCAATGCCCTCGCGGAATCGATGGCCTGTGGTGTTGCCCCCGTGGTTACGCACGTCGGGGATTGCGAATTGATCGTGGGCGGGTTCGGGTCGCTGGTGCAGGTCGGTGATCCGGCCGGCTTGGCGCATGCCGTCTGTGAATGGATTGAACTGGACACGATGGAAATGAAAGCGAGGCGCCGTGGCTGGGTGGAACAGGAATTCGGAATCGAACGCATGATCGACAGGACACTGCAGATCTTGCACGAGCTCCGGGCGGGCTGAATCATGTGCGGGATCACTGGATTCGTGCTGGGTCCTGATACGGACGTGGACCCCGGACCCACTTTGCGGCGCATGACCGATTCGCTGACTCATCGGGGCCCCGACGGTTGTGGTCTCCACCTGGACCGGGACGGTGCGGTGGGGCTGGGTCACCGGCGACTGGCGGTCGTTGACCTCAGCGAGGCGGGCAAGCAGCCCATGATCTCGGCCTCCGGCCGGTTCGTCATCACGTACAACGGCGAGGTGTACAACTTCGCGCGTCTGAGAACGCAATTGCAATCGCTGGGCACGCAATTCCTGGGTCACAGCGATACCGAGGTAATGCTGGCGGCGATCGAAGCCTGGGGAATCGAGGCTGCGGTACGGCGATTCACGGGAATGTTTGCATTTGCGCTCTGGGATCGGCGCGAACAGGAACTCTGGCTGTGCCGGGATCGGCTCGGCAAGAAGCCCTTGTACGCGGGCATGCTGAATGGTGCCCTGGTGTTTGCCTCGGAACTCAAATCATTGCGGCTTTTCCCAGGGGCGGATCTGAGGGTCGATCGAAATGCACTGATGCTGCTGTTTCGCCACAACTACATCACAGCGCCGTGGTCGATTTACGAAGCGGTCTGGAAACTTCGGCCCGGTTGCATGCAGCGCGTCTGCCTGCGCACTGACGGGGTGCGGGTGCAGCAGGAACAGTGCTATTGGTCTGCGCAGGAGGTGTTCGAACGCGGCCGGATGACCCGCTTCCGCGGCGACGCCCGGGATGCTGTCGATGAACTGGAGGCGCTATTGCGTGCATCGATCGCGGATCGGATGGTCGCCGATGTTCCACTGGGGGCCTTTCTTTCCGGGGGAATCGACTCTTCCACGGTGGTGGCGCTGATGCAGGCGCAGAGTACCCGTCGCATCAGGACTTTCAGCATCGGGTTTCGCGAGAAGGGATTCGATGAGGCACCCTACGCTGCCCAGGTGGCCGCTCACCTCGGGACTGACCATACCGAGGTCTACCTTTCGTCGGACGATGCGCTGGCCGTGGTGCCGATGTTGCCGACGATGTTCGACGAGCCCATGTCGGATTCGTCCCAGATTCCCACCTACCTGGTCTCGCAGGTTGCCCGCAAGCAGGTCACGGTGGCGCTGTCCGGTGATGGCGGTGACGAGTTGTTCTGCGGCTATCCCCGGTATCAGCGATGGCGCCAGGTCTGGTCGATGGTGCATGGGATTCCCTGGCCATTGCGCCGGGCCATGTCAGCTTCGCTGACCTGCATGAGCGTCGAAGCCTGGGACCGCGTGGCATCCCCGCTGTCATGGTTTCGGGGCGCGCGACATCGACCCGTGTCGTACGGGGATCAGATCCACAAGCTTGCCAGGGTCCTGATCGAGAAGCGCCCGGATGCAGTCTACCGACGTATTGTCTCTCACTGGACAAATCCCGAAGACATCGTGATCGGCGGAACTGAACCGGTCACGCCGCTCCTTTCTCCTGGAGCGCCTGAGCAGCTCGACGCATTCACCGAACACATGATGCTCACGGATATCCTTACCTATCTTCCGGGCGACATCCTCGCCAAGGTGGATCGGGCCAGCATGGCCGTTTCGCTGGAAGCGCGATGTCCTCTGCTGGATCACCATATCGTGGAGTGGGCGGCGGCACTTCCTCTGGCACTCAAGGTTCGTAATGCCACGGACAAGTGGGTGTTGCGCCAGGTCCTGTTCAGGTATGCACCTGAACGCCTTTTTGAACGTCCGAAGATGGGTTTTGGTGTCCCCATAGGACCCTGGCTCCGTGGCCCTTTGCGGGACTGGGCTGAAGATCTGCTTGCGGACAACCGGCTGGATTCTGGCGGACTGCTGAATCCCCGGCCGATCCGGCGGATGTGGGATGAATTTCTTCACCGCCACCTGCCCTGGCAATATCTTCTCTGGGATATCCTGATGTTTCGGGCGTGGTTTGAAAGCCCGCTCCGCAGGCCGGTCTTGTGATTCGGAACGGAGCGATTACGAATCGGACGGCAATCCTGCCGCGGTTGTGTTGAATTCTTGGGAGAGATCATGACTGGACGATCAAGGAATATCGCGGTGGCAGTGATCCTGTCGACCGCACTGGGCGCGACGATGGCTGGCGAGGCATCCGCTCGCGAGTTTCCTGTCGAAAGACAGGTGATGGATCGCAGCGCCGTCAATGCAGACCTTCGTGCGACCCATGCTCCATTCGGTGACTTGCCAATGGTCGATGGGCACGCTGCAGGCCTGGTGGGCGATGGCAGGACCGACAACACCGAGGCGTTCCTGCGGCTGTTCTCCAGGCCTGGTCAGCATGTGTCCATCGGTCCCGGGGATTACCGCACGGGTCGATTCGTGGTTCCAGGCAATACCATACTCACTCTTGCCGCGGGTACAGTCATTCGTGACACAGGCAAGTTGGGCCCCAGTCAGCCGTTCATCCAGATTTATGGTGATCACGTCAGGATCGAGGGCAACGGTGCGAAGGTCCTGGAGAACCGGGCTGATTACACCAGCGGAATGGGTCGGCACGGAATCTACATGATCAAGGTGTCGGATATCCTGATCGAGAATCTGGAGTCATCCTCTACAGGCGGAGATGGCTTTTATATTGGCGGTCCGAGGGGGAAGCCGTCGACCAACATCAGCCTGATCCGTGTCGTGGCCCGCAACAATCGTCGTCAGGGTCTGAGCATCGTGAATGCCCGCAACATCGACATCGTGGATTCGACATTCGCTGATACCGCGGGAACACCGCCCGCATTTGGCATCGACCTGGAACCCAATTACCCCACCGATGTGCTGCAGGGCATCCGGCTCATCCGCGTGCGGACATCGGGGAACCATGGCGGCGGCATTGCGATGTATCTGAATCCCCTGAAGCCGGACAGCACGCCGATCGACATCGAAATCGTCGATCACATCAGCTCTGACGAGCCGATGCCACTGTCGACATCCACGGCTGAAGCTTCGGTGGGAGGCTCGGTCCGGTACATCGTGACGCGGTAGTGCGCGTGCGCGCAGAACACGCAGCGCACGGATGGCGGGTGCGTGCAGAACCCGGGTGAGTCAACGGACCCGCTTCGGGTCCTGCAGATCATCACCTCGCTGAGCACGGGCGGGGCTGAGGTGATGCTGCGCAATCTCCTCATGAGCGCTGATCGACGGGCCTTCGAATTCAGGGTTGTTTCCCTGACCTCTCGATCGCCGGTCGGGGACGAGATTGCGGCCCTGGGTATCCCGGTGATCGCCCTGGAGGCAAGGGGCGGCATCCTCCTGCCCGGCCATCTGGGCCAGGTGTTGAAGCTGGTGCGGGAGTGGCGGCCGGCGGTCATCCACGCCTGGATGTATCACTCGAATATCCTTGCGCACCTGATCAGGGCGCTGGCGCGGGAGTCGCACCCGGCATTGATCACGTCAATTCGTGGGTCCTTGAATGCTCCGGATGCACAGGGTCTGGGGCTGAAGGTGATTCGATGGCTGGACGCCCGATTGTCACGGCGCAGCGACAGGGTGCTGTTCAACTCGGTTGCCTCCGTTGGCCAACATGCGGCGACCGGGCATGCGATACACCGGGCCATGGTGATTCCGAACGGGTTCGACACCGGGCATTTCTGCCCGGATTCGCAGGATCGGCTGCGGCTGCGATGTGAACTGGGACTGTCACAGGCCTTGGCGGTGGGCATGATCGGAAGATTCCACCCGGTCAAGGGGCATCGGCAATTCCTGGAGGCGGCGGCCCGGGTTGCTGTCCGCGAGCCTGCGAGCCGTTTCGTCCTGGCGGGCAGGGGATGCGATGCGTCGAATCCGGAGTTGGACCGCCTGATCCGGCGCCTGGGACTGGCCGGACGGACACTCCTGCTTGGTGAGCGGCGTGATGTCGTGAGCCTCCTGCGAGCGCTCGATATCCTGGTCAGTCCGTCACTGAGCGAAGGATTTCCCAATGTGGTCGGCGAAGCAATGAGCTGTGCGGTGCCGGTGGTGGTGACGGACGTCGGCGATGGTGCAAGGCTGGTCGGCGAAGCGGGACGCCTGGTGTCGCCGCGCGATCCGGGGGCACTTGCGGCGGCCGTGCTGGAACTCGCGCATCTGACTCCGTTGCAGCGGAGCCTGGTCGGCGAGCAGGGACGGGCCCGTATCACGGCCGAGTATTCGCTCCCGGCGATCGCTCTGAGGTATGAAGCTCTGTATCAGGCAGTCGGCAGATCGCGGGACGATTGATGGGGTCAGCTCAACATGACTCACAGGGGCGAGGTCCCGCCGCGGGCAGTCTTCCGATGGCTCCGATTGGCGGTCCGGCAGCTCGAGCACGTTTGCTGTTCGTGATCAACGTGGGATGGTTCTTTCTGTCCCATCGACTTGCACTTGCACAGGCGGCCCGCGATGCGGGCTACGAGGTCCATGTCGCCTGTGGCATCGATGATGAGGAGGAGGCCCAGGCTATCGAATCGCATGGGCTGACCTTCCATCGGCTGGACATTGCACGTTCGGGTACGGCTCCGCTGCGCGAGCTTCGCCTGATCGCACATCTGTACTCTTTGTACCGGCGCTTGCGTCCGGCGGTGATTCATCACGTGACCATCAAGCCGGTCCTGTACGGAGGAGTCATCTGCCGCCTGACTGGGCGTGCGCGGGTGGTGCACGCGATCTCCGGTCTGGGCTATGTTTTCGGGGCCGAAGGTGTTCGGGGCGGGGTCCTGCGCCGGCTGGTTCGCGCGTTGTATCGGGTGGCCCTGTCAGGAGGGAACATGAGGGTCATCTTCCAGAATCAGGATGACTTGCGCGCCTTCATCGACCGGCGACTGCTCCCCCCGGAGCATGCCGTGCTCATCCGCGGTTCTGGCGTGGACCTCAAGTGCTTCAGCCCGCGAGGCGAGCCGGCGGAGCCGGTCCAGGTTCTGTTGCCTGCGCGGATGCTGCGTGACAAGGGCGTGTTCGAATTCATCCAGGCCGCCAGGCTGTTGCGCGCGCGCGGCGTTCGGGCGCGATTTGTCCTGGCCGGCGGGGTGGATCAGGATAATCCGCAGGGGATCCCGGCCGACGAACTGAAGGCTGCCGCCGAGGCAGCGGGCGTTCACTGGTTGGGACTTCGGACCGACATGGTGGAGATGCTTTCCGCAACACACATCGTGTGCCTGCCTTCATATCGGGAGGGGTTGCCCAAGTCCTTGCTGGAAGCGGCTGCCATGGGCAAACCCATGGTCGCGACCGACGTGCCCGGATGCCGGGAGGTGGTGCTTCATGACAGGACCGGGTTGCTGGTGCCGGTGCGGAATGCGCAGGCACTGGCGGATGCGCTGCATGATCTGATCACGGATCCTGAGAGGCGCGCTGCCATGGGCCGGGCCGCACGGATCCTGTGCGAGGCCGAGTTTGGCGTTGAATCTGTCGTCCGGCAGACACTGGAGATCTACCGCGCCTGAACATTGTACCGAACCGTAGCGTGCAGAATGCCTCCGCAATCTGGATAATGTGGGCGAATCATGTCCATATCCAGTACCCATGCGGGTGAAGTGGCTCGGGGTGAGCGGTTCGAGTTCGGGCGGAACTGGGCGCATTTCCTCTCGCTTCTCGATGACCGCCGGATCGCACAGGCGCAGGCAAGCCTGTCTTCGATGCTGGGGCTGGCAAGCCTCGAGGGCCTGACTTTTCTGGATGTTGGCTGTGGCAGCGGCCTGTTCTCCCTGGCGGCCCGTCGGCTCGGCGCGAAGGTTCATTCGTTCGACTATGACCCGATGTCGGTTGCCTGTGCGCGCGAATTGAAGCGACGGTACTACGACGGGGATCCCCAATGGGTCATCGCGGAAGGCTCGGTCCTTGATCGGACATTCGTGCGGAACCTCGGGCGATTCGATGTCGTGTATTCGTGGGGCGTGCTGCATCACACCGGTGCCATGTGGGAAGCGTTGGGCAATGTCGGGGAGCTCGTCGCACCGGAAGGCCGGCTGTATCTGGCCCTGTACAACGATCAGGGGCGCGCATCGAATTACTGGTGGTACGTGAAGAAGGCCTACGTGTCGCTGCCGAGAACCCTGCGTTTCCTGATCCTTTGGCCATGTTATCTGCGGCTTTGGGGTCCGACGATGCTGCGGGATCTGGTGCGCCTGCGTCCCCTGGCGACCTGGCGCGCCCGCATCCAGGATCGGGGCATGTCGCCCGCCCGCGATGTCGTTGACTGGGTGGGTGGGTTCCCGTTCGAAGTCTCCAAGCCCGAGCAGGTGTTCGACTTCTTCCGCGCCCGGGGTTTCCTGTTGTGCAGGCTGAAGACCAGCGCGGGTGGCATCGCCTGCAACGAATTCGTCTTCACCCACCAGGCCGCCGGCCGATCCCAGCAAGCTGCCGTTGCCCGATGACCCGACGCTGAGTGCGGTTGCGAGCCCGGACTCAGCCGGGGTTCGGATTCCTGGAAACTGGAGCCGCAGCCCACTATGATTCGGGCAGGATGACAGCTTGCTTGCACGAATGTGTCACGAGACTGACAGGATACTGGCTGGACCGGCGTGGCGCCGGCGGGACATGCCTTCTCGCGCTGGTCGTGATGGTGGCTGCCTGCAGCGGGGGCGGTGGCGGCCCAGCCTCGCAGGCGCCCAGTGTCGCACCGGATCTCGCCGCCGGAGCCGATTCGCTGCTGGATGCCGTTCCCGATCTGGTCAATTCCGGGGAGTCGGGTGATGTGACATACGCCCTGGTGACCCATGCGCCCGCAGGTTCCCCGCTTCAGTTGTCGGTCCGGGTCGATGATGCCGCAGTCGCCAGTGCTCACATCGACAATGTGACGGAATCGCTGGTGATCACGCCCCTGTCCGCCGGCACCACCCAGGTCAGTGTGACGGCATCCACGGCCACCGCGACCACGACACAAACGCTGCGGTTCACCGCAACTCCGGTGACCCGGACACTGGAACTGGCTACCGATGCGCCGGAGAAGATGGCCACGGTGCTTGCCAACGATTCGGACCGGGGAGTTGATTTTTCGCTGGTGCATGACGGGTTTCCCGTCTTCGTCAACCGGGCTCAGTTCGTCAGCCATATCCAGTCGATGCCCGCGTCCTATGAAGGAGAATCCTTCGAGCGCAAATTGTGGCGATTCCTGGTCAACAATACCTATCACTGGCCTCCGCTCAGTTCGCAGCCCTGGCTTGGAGATCCCTGGGCGCTGGTCAACAGTCTGGGTTGGGGATTCTGTGGAGAGGTGGCGGGGACATATGCCGTCCTTGCCCAGGAAGCGGGATTCCAGGCCCGCGTCTGGAGCCTGAATGGACACGTGGTGCCGGAGATCCTCTCAGTCGGACGTTGGGTGGTCTACGATCCGGATCTGGTCGTCTACTACTACAACTACGATCACGAGCTTGCCGGCGTGGAAGAACTGGCATCCACGCCCGCACTCATTACAGAGCCCGTGGATCCCCTGCATCCGACCTGGATCAACTATGGTCCTTACTCGCAGAATGTGGCAGGTATCTATGCTTCGACAGCGGACAACCGGGTGGACGATGGTCTGTATGTCCCAGGGACGCCATCGCCATCCGGCCAGGTGCTGTTGCCGGCGCGTGCCGTCCTGACCTATCCCGGCATCTGGACCAGCGCACCCATCGGCTACGATGGGGTCGTTCCCTATACCGTGCCGTTCTTCAAGCAGGCGAAACTGGATCTTCCCGCCGGATGGACCGGTGCGTTGCCGCTGGCCTGGATGCCCTGGGAAATTCAGGGGACAGGGCACGTGAGCCTGAATGGTCAGATTTTTGCGGTCGGGTCGGCATCACTGAGCGCCGCGTTGCAGACATCGAGAGCGCCTGTCGACCAGATCGATGTGCTCGATTCTGACGGGATCAGCATCATCATGATGATCAATCCACTTCGATTCGGCCTGGAATCCGGGAATTCCATCTCGGTGACCGGCGTGAGTGTGGGTGCGATATCCGGAAGCCTGATCCGGCTCCCCGACGAGAACCAGGTCATGCCATCCTCCGTACTGTTGCCGGGGCAATTGAAAGGCCCGATCAACTAGTGTTCACTGGTCGTGAACATGAACAACTATGAATTCTGCACACACTGGGCAATTGGCCAGCAGGGCAGGGTGCCCATGCGTGCACTCGACTACGGGTGCGGAGCGGGGCAGATCGTGTCCATGCTTCGTGCCCGGGGTGTGAATGCCAGCGGCTGCGATGTCTTTTATGAAGGCGGCGACTACTCCCGGATGGTGGAACCTGGTCTGTTGGACACGGTGATTCGCAGGATGGGGCCGGATGGCATGATTCCGTTTCCGGATTCGTCCTTCGACGTCGTGGTGAACAATCAGGTCCTCGAGCACGTAGAAGATCTTGACCGGGCACTGTCCGAAATTGCGCGGGTGCTGAAGCCGGGAGGGCGGGTGCTGAGTCTGTTCCCTGATCGCGGTGTGTGGCGCGAGGGACATTGTGGCATCCCGTTCGTTCACTGGTTTCCGAGGCGGTCACGCTTGCGGGTCTACTATGCAGCCCTGTGGCGCGCGGTCGGGTTCGGCAATTTCAAGAACGGCAAGTCGGTCATGCAATGGAGTGAGGACTTCTGCGACTGGCTCGACAAGTGGACGTTTTACCGGTCAAATGCCGAAATCGATCGCGCCTTCAGGCGCTGGATCGGGGTTCCTGCGGGAATCGAGGCAAACTGGCTGGCCTGCCGTCTCGGCGAGCGGAAGGCGTTGGCTGCCCTGATTCCCGCCACGGTCCGACGTTTCATGGTCAACAAACTGGCGGGTCGGGTATTCGAGTGCACCATGACATCGGCTTGAGGATTCCGTCGAGACGGATGCCGGGCGACGCGGGCCGTTGAGGATGGCCCGGATTCTCCTGACCGGGGCAACCGGATTCATTGGCAGTCACATGCTCGGTGTCCTCAATGGAAGGGGTCATGAAGTGGTTGCGGCCACACGCCGTGCAGGACCCGCCCTGCGCGGACCCTGCCGGGTTGCGGTGATCGGTGATGACTGGGAATCCGCGGACTGGGCGGGAGCGCTCGAGGGCGTGGACTTCGTGGTGAATTGCGCCGGCCTTGCGCATCAGTCCGGTCATGCGCGGGATGATGCGGGAATTCAGTGGAACATCAACTCGACAGGTGTTGGTTCACTGGCGCGCGCTTCGGTTGGGGCGGGTGTACGCAAGATCATCCATCTGAGCACGGTCAAGGTACTTGGAGAGTTCAACGATGAGGGTCCGTGGACCAGGAACAGCCCCTGTCGTCCAGCCGGTGCCTATGCTCAATCCAAATATCGCGGCGAACAGTTGCTGCGCGAAATCGCCGGCGGATCGACGTTGCGCTATTCCATCATCAGGCCGCCCCTGGTGTTCGGCCCGGGTGTCGGAGCAAATTTCCTCGCGTTGTTGCGCTGGATCGATCGGCGCGCGCCACTGCCTCTTGGATCGGTCAACAACCGGCGGAGCATTTTGGGTGTGGCAAATCTGTGCGATCTGGTCATGAATCTGCTCGAGCGCCACGCGGATACCTCACAGGATCCGTTGCTGGTGTCGGACGGCCAGGACTATTCAACCCCGGATCTCATCAGGCTGGTTGCCGCGGCATTGAACAGGCCTGCATTGCTGTTGCCCGTGCCTCCGCGCGCCTTGAGGCTGGCCACTCGAGCCTTGGGTCGAGGTGCCGCGTTCGACAGGCTATGCGGTTCCCTGGCGGTGGATTGCCGGGAAAGCTGTGATCCGCTGGGCTGGAGGCCGCCGACAAGCACCGTGGATCAGCTTCGAAGCACGGTGGCATGGTACCGGGCCTGCGGGTCATGCAGGAACCACTGAACGTGTATCTGTCCTGGGCATTGCCGGCGCTCTGCTGGCTCGTCGCGGCCTGCAGCGCAATTATCATGGTCAGGCGCGCCCCCGGGTGGTCGATGATCGATGTTCCCAATCATCGGAGTTCGCACCGTCGGCCAACGCCCCGGGGAGGTGGCATAGGCATTGCCGTGTCGATCACCGGGTCGGTTGCCGTGCTCGGAGTCCTGGAGCAGATCTCGCCGCGTGATACTGCGGCATTGGCAATGGGTGCGATGGTTGCTGCAGCCGGATGGGTCGATGACCTGTCGGGATTGTCAGCGCCAGTCCGCCTGCTCGTCCAGTTGCTGGGAGCGATCGCGTCCTTGTGGCTTCTGCAGGGCCCGGTGGGCTTCACCGGCGCGGCAGTTTCCTGGTGGTTGCTGGCGATTACGTGTGTGGGCGTTGTCTGGGTGACGAACCTTTTCAATTTCATGGACGGAATCGACGGGCTTGCGGCGGCCGAGGCGATGTTCATCGGCCTTGCATCCTGGATTTTCGTCCTGGCGACCGGGGGGCCAGGCGGAATCGCGATCCTGTGGCTGTGCATTGCGGGGGCATCCGCCGGATTTCTGACCCTGAATTGGCCACCCGCGAGAATTTTCATGGGCGATGTGGGGAGTGCCTTCCTCGGATTCATCATTGCAATCGCCACGCTGCTGACGAGTCGCATTACATCGATGCCGGTGGAGGTGTGGCTGATCCTTGGAGGATGTTTTCTGGTGGATGCAACCATCACGCTCCTGTACCGGATGCTGCGCGGTGAACGATGGTATGCGCCTCACCGGATACATGCGTATCAGGTTCTGTCGCGGCGACTGGGAAGCCATCGGTCCGTCACATTGATCTACCTGGCAGTGAATTGCCTGTGGCTCCTGCCCTGGGGTACGTGCGCCGTGCTGCGCCCGGAACTGGCTGCATATTTTGCAGCCATTGCGTTGCTTCCACTTGTCATGGCCACACTTCTTGTGGGGGCGGGCCGGCCCGAGACCATCAATGAGAGGGCATCCTAGACAAATTTGATCGCACGCAGGAACTTTTGCCGGATTCCGGTATCTGCTGAACTGCGCGCCCGTCAATGTTTCGCGAATTTGGCGCGCATTCGCTACAATTCACGGCTGAGGATCAGTCATTTCCAGTTCCGGCGACTGGCTTTATCAGGCCGGGCCTTGCGGGAGTGGCGTGACCCAGGGAGAGACCGTTGGGATCCCGAAGAGATATCTGGGCTGGCAGTTATGCGCGTCGCATTGTCGAAGTGCCAAGGCCGGTCAAGCGCATCATCACCATAGTCGCTGATTGCCTGATGCTGATGTTCGCCCTCTGGGCGGCGAGCATGCTCAGGTTCGGTAACACCGAAGCGCTGGTTGCCGATCCTCTGGCCTTCGTAGCGGTGCTCGGCATCAGCATCCCGATCTTTGCCAGTTGCGGATTGTATCGTGCGGTCATCCGATTCCTCGGACATCGCGCGGTATTTGCAGTCTCGATCGCGGTCCTGATAAGTGGTCTGCTGCTGGTCCTTCTCGGAATCCTGGCGCGAATTCCCGGTCTTGACACCCGGGTCGTGGTCATCTATTCAGCCTTGTCCCTGATTTACGTTGGCGGCTCCCGGGTCCTCGTCCGTTATTATCTTCTCACGCGGTTCACTCAGCCAACGGTGTCCCGCGTTGCGATCTACGGAGCTGGCGCGGCCGGTGCTCGCCTGTCTGCGTCACTGATGACCACGCGAACCTTCAATCCGGTTGCATTCCTTGATGACAATCGGGCCATGCGCGGCAGCCTGGTCAATGGCATAAGGGTCTATTCGCCCGAGAAACTGCCCAGGCTGATCCAGGATCTGAGGATTGACCGCGTATTGCTGGCGTTGCCCTCAGAGTCCCGGCGCCGTCGCCTGGCGATCCTGACACGGCTCGAGCCGCTGAAGCTGCACGTGCAGACTGTCCCCGATATCGAGCAGCTGGTCTCCGGTTCCGCCAAGGTTGGTGATCTGCGAGAAATCGATGTCGGTGACCTGCTGGGAAGGGACACAGTACCACCCAATGTGGATCTGCTGGCCAAATGCATCAAGGGGCGGGTGGTCATGGTGACCGGTGCCGGTGGATCCATCGGATCGGAACTGTGCAGACAGATCATCCGGCAAGAGCCGGTGCGACTGTTGTTGTTCGAGATGTCCGAGCTGGCGCTCTACAACATCGAACGGGAACTTCGACAGAACATCACCCAACACGGACTCGGCGTGGATCTGGTACCGCTGGTGGGCAACGCGCACCACAAGTTCCGGTTGCGGGACATACTCCAGGCGTACCGGGTTCAGACCGTGTATCACGCAGCAGCCTACAAGCATGTGCCCATCGTCGAACAGAACGTCATCGAGGGCATCCATAACAACGTCGTCGCGACCTGGTATGCAGCCGAAGCCGCGCTGGAAGCCGAGGTGGAGGCATTCGTGCTGGTTTCCACGGACAAGGCGGTCAACCCGGCCAATGTGATGGGTGCGACCAAGCGGCTGTCGGAGATAGTCCTGCAGGGGCTTCAGCAGAAGCGGCACAAGACGCGGTTCTGCATGGTGAGATTCGGCAACGTGCTTGCCTCCTCCGGATCGGTCGTACCACTGTTCTACGAACAGATTCGCGCCGGCGGTCCAATTACTGTCACACACCCCGATGTCATCCGCTATTTCATGACGATCACGGAAGCTGCCCAGCTGGTCCTGCAGGCGGGATCCATGGCCGAGGGTGGTGATGTGTTTGTCCTCGACATGGGCAAGCCGGTGCGCATCGATGATCTGGCAAGGCGCATGGTGCATCTCATGGGCATGTCGGTTCGCGAGGAGAAGAATCCGGACGGCGACATCGAGATCGAATACACGGGCCTTCGTCCGGCGGAAAAGCTGTTCGAGGAGCTGTTGATCGGGAACAATGTCACCGGCACCCAGCATCCCATGATCCTGCGTGCCATAGAGCACAGTCTGCCCTGGGATCGCGTGGCGACTCTTCTGGAGAACATGCTTACTGCCATGAGCCGGTTCGATTGCGGCAGGGCCCTGGAAATCCTCAAGCAGGCAGTCGTGGAATATTCGCCAGAAGCGGCCGTGCATGACCTGGTCTGGCAGCGTCAGAGCCAGTTCCTCGCGGAGCAGCGAAAGGTGACGGACCTCAAGATCCGCCGGGTGATCCGCCCGGTTGGACCGTCTGAATCGTCGCGATAGCATGATGGCAAGAACAGCATTGATCTCCGGCATCACCGGCCAGGATGGTGCATATCTGGCCGAGTACCTCCTGAGCAAAGGTTACAAGGTGCACGGCATCAAGCGCCGCGCCTCATTGTTCAACACGGACCGGATCGATCACCTGTACCAGGATCCGCACGAAGCGAACGTACAGTTGAAGCTCCACTACGGTGACCTCACCGATGCCACCAACCTGATCCGGATCATCCAGGAAGTCCAGCCCGACGAAATCTACAACCTCGCCGCACAGAGTCACGTCGCGGTGTCGTTCGAGACGCCGGAATACGTTGCCAATGCGGATGCGGTGGGCACGCTGCGGCTGCTTGAGGCCATTCGCATTCTCGGGCTGGAGAAGAAGACCCGTTTCTACCAGGCCTCCACCTCCGAGATGTTCGGCAAAGTGCAGGAGACGCCGCAGAAGGAGACCACGCCGTTCTATCCGCGCTCACCTTATGGAGTGGCCAAGCTCTATGCGCACTGGATCACCGTGAATTATCGCGAGGCGTACGGGCTGTTCGCCTGCAGCGGTATCCTGTTCAACCATGAGTCACCCTTGCGGGGTGAGACTTTCGTTTCCCGCAAGATCACCCGGGCTCTTGCGCGCATCAGGGAGGGATTGCAGGACACCCTTCATCTGGGGAACCTCGATGCGCGGCGCGACTGGGGTCATGCCCGCGATTACGTCAAGGCCCAATGGATGATGCTTCAGTTGCCGGCAGCGGAGGACTTCGTCATTGCGACCGGCAAGCAGCATTCGGTGCGGGATTTCGTGATGGAAGCGGCCCGACATGTGGACATGGACATCCGGTGGCAGGGCAGGGGAGAGACGGAGGTAGGTATCGACCGGCGCAGCGGTCGCGGGATTGTCAGGGTAGACCCGCGTTACTTCAGGCCCACCGAGGTCGACTCGCTCCTCGGCGATGCCGGCAAGGCGAAGCACAGGATGGGCTGGCAGGCGGAAACCAGCTTTTCGCAGCTCGTGGCCGAGATGATGCAGGCGGATCTTGCCCTGGCGCGGCGTGACGCGCTGGTTTCCCGCGAGGGATTCAAGGTTTTTCGCCACCACGAGTAGCCGCATGCAGATCCGGCGATCCGACAGCATTTTTGTGGCAGGGCACCGGGGCATGGTGGGCAGTGCCGTGGTGCGAGCCCTCGAAAGGCGTGGCTATGCAAACATCCTTGCGCGCCCGCGCGCGGAACTCGACCTGACTGATCAGACCGCTGTGCGTGTCTTTTTCGAGGTCGAGCGGCCGCGACTCGTGGTGCTGGCTGCGGCGCGCGTGGGCGGTATCCTCGCGAACAGTTCCCGTCCGGCCGAATTCATCCGCGACAATCTGCTGATCCAGGACAATGTCATCGACGCCGCATGGCGAAATGGCGTGGCCAAGCTCGTGTTCCTGGGTTCCAGCTGCATCTACCCAAAGCATGCGCCGCAGCCCATCAAGGAGGAGTCCCTGCTGACCGGACCGCTCGAACCCACCAACGAGTGGTACGCGGTGGCCAAGATCGCCGGCCTCAAGATGTGCCAGGCCTATCGCAGGCAATACGGATTCAATGCCATCTCGCTCATGCCCACCAACCTGTACGGGCCGGGCGACAATTTCGACCTGCGGAACTCGCACGTATTGCCGGCACTGATCCGCCGCTTTCACGAGGCCCGGCTCACCGGAGCTCCGGCCGTCACTGTCTGGGGCACCGGCACGCCGCGCCGCGAATTCCTGCATGTCGACGACCTGGCCGATGCCATCGTGCACCTGCTGGAAACCTATGACGGCGAGGGAATCGTCAACGTGGGCTGGGGCACCGACGTTTCCATCCGCGAGCTCGCCGAACAGGTGATGGAAGTGGTGGGCTACCGGGGGCGGCTGGAATTCGATGCCGGCAAGCCCGACGGCACGCCACGCAAGCTCCTGGATACGACGCTCCTGGGTTCGCTGGGCTGGAAGCCCCGCATCGAGCTCAAGCACGGCATCGCGCGGACCTATGCATGGTATTGCGCAAACATCGACAGCGCCCGGCGCTGAGTCTGCGGCATGCGGCTGCTAGGCAAGCACGTGCGGTGCGACGATCAGCCCGTTTTCGTCGGCATACACGTATTGTCCTGGCGTGAAGGTCACGCCGGCGAAGCTCACCGGCCGGCCCTGTTCTCCAAGACCCTTCTTTTCGGTCCTCAGCGGGATGGCTGCGAGTGCCAGCACGCCGAGGTCCAGGCCGCGCAGGGCGGGGACGTCGCGCACTGCGCCGTGGATGACCATGCGCGGCGCACCAGTCCCAGCCCATCCACCACCAGCACCTTGCCGCGACCCGGCAGGGCGGCCTGTTCACGCACCCGCGAGTTGTCCTCGGGACAGCTCAGGGTGACGATCTCGCCGCAAAAGGCCGCACGCCCCCCAAAATTGCGGAACAACGGTGCGGCGACCTGCACCAGGCTTTCGTACTGATCGCAAAGATCGCAGGTGGATTTCGTCATGCAGGAGCTCTATTCGATGATTGCCCGATCGGGTCGCATGATGCGACAAGCATTGTTCAATGCAATGTTCCAGTTCCTTTACTTGACCCGTCAAACCCGCTAACCTTCCACAAATATTCAACAGAATCAGGGTTTTACGAATGCGTGTGACGATTTTCGGCTCTGGTTACGTGGGGCTGGTGACCGGAGCGTGCCTGGCCGATGCCGGAAACCATGTGGTCTGCGTGGACGTGGATCCGCGCAAGATCGACATGCTGAACCGCGGCGAGGTGCCGATCCACGAGCCGGGGCTCGAGAGCCTGATCCGCAAGAATGCCGAGGCCGGCCGCATGCGCTTCACCCTGGATGCGAAGGAGGGCGTGGAGCACGGCCTGTTCCAGCTCATTTCCGTGGGCACGCCTCCCGATGAAGATGGGTCGGCCGACCTTCGGCATGTGCTGACGGTGGCCCGCACCATCGGCCAGCACATGAACGAGTACAAGGTGGTCATGACCAAGTCGACCGTGCCGGTGGGTACTGCGGACAAGGTCAGGGTCGCGGTGGCCGAGGCGCTGGGCAGCCGCGGGGTGAGCGTCGAATACGACACGGTCTCCAATCCGGAATTCCTGAAGGAAGGCGCGGCCATTTCCGACTTCATGAAGCCGGACCGCGTGGTCGTGGGGACCGACAATCCGCGCACGGCCGAACTGCTGCGCAGCCTGTACGAACCCTTCACCCGCAATCACGATCGCATGATCATCATGGACGTGCGTTCGGCCGAGCTCACCAAGTACGCGGCCAATGCCATGCTGGCCACCAAGATCAGTTTCATGAACGAGCTGGCCAACCTCGCCGAGCGGTTCGGTGCAGACATCGAGAAGGTGCGTGTGGGCATTGGCTCGGACCCGCGCATCGGGTATTCCTTCATCTATCCGGGTCTCGGGTATGGAGGCTCCTGTTTTCCGAAGGATGTGCAGGCGCTGGAGCGCTCGGCACAGGATGTTTCCTACGATGCGAGCATCCTCAAGGCGGTGGAGGCCGTCAACCGCCGTCAGAAGCAGGTGCTGTTCGGGAAGATGCAGAAACACTTCGGAAACCTTGCTGACAAGGTGATCGCGCTGTGGGGTCTGGCATTCAAGCCCAACACCGATGACATGCGCGAGGCGCCGAGCCGGGTCCTGATCGATGCCCTGCTCGCGGCGGGTGCGAAAGTGCAGGCCTACGATCCGGTTGCCATGGAGGAAGCGGGGCGCATCTACGCCGGCAAGCCCGGCATCAGCTTCTGCAAGTCGGCAGAAGCCGCGCTCGAAGGTGCTGATGCGCTGGCCATCGTCACCGAGTGGCAGGAATTCCGGAGTCCGGATTTCGACCGGATCAGCAAGGTCCTGCGCTCGGCCGTGATTTTCGACGGTCGCAATCTGTATGATCCGGCGATGATGGCCCGCTACGGGATCCGGTATTACGCGATCGGCCGCAGCGCCGCTCCAGGCCCGTGATGCCCGGCATCATCCCCGTCATCCTCTCAGGCGGCGCGGGTACGCGGCTGTGGCCGCTGTCCCGGGAAATGTATCCCAAGCAGCTCCTGCCGCTGACCTCGGAGCGCACCATGCTGCAGGACACGGTGATGCGGCTGGCCGGCATCGAAGGTGCTGGTGCGCCGATCGTGGTCTGCAACGAAGCACACCGTTTCATGGTGGCCGAACAGTTGCGCAGCATCGACGCGCCGGCCGCGGCCATCCTGCTGGAGCCCGTTGGCCGCAATACGGCGCCGGCGGTTGCGCTCGCCGCGCTGCATGCCCAGGCCCGGTCCCCTGATGCCACTCTAGTCGTCGCGCCGGCCGATCACCTCATCCGCGATCCGGGAGCCTTTCGCGCGGCTGCGAAGGTGGCCATCCGGGCGGCGGGCGAGGGCAAGCTGGTGACCTTCGGCGTGGTGGCGCATGCGCCCGAGACCGGCTACGGCTACATTCGCCGTGGCGCCGGCGCGGGCCCGGCCTTTCCCGTGGCGCAGTTCATCGAAAAACCGGCTTTGCCCAAGGCGCGTGAGTACGTGGACTCGGGCGAGTATTACTGGAACAGCGGCATGTTCGTGTTCAAGGCCGCCCGGTTCCTGGCCGAGCTCGAGCGCTTCGCGCCGGCCATCCTCGCAGCGACGCGCGCCTCGCTGGCCGCGGCAAAATCGGATCTGGATTTCATCCGCGTGGACCAGGCTGCGTTCGAAGCCTGCCCCAGCGATTCCATCGACTACGCCGTCATGGAAAAGACGCAGGACGCCATGGTGGTGCCGCTGGATGCCGGCTGGAGCGATGTGGGCTCCTGGTCCTCGCTGTTCGATGCGCTGCCACCCGATGAGCAGGGCAATGTGCTTCGGGGCGATGTCCTGGCACATGACTCGACCGACTGCTTCGTGCATTCCACCAGCCGCCTGGTCGCGGTGGTGGGCCTTTCGGATCACGTGGTGGTGGAGACCAAGGATGCCGTGCTGGTCGCCCCGAAAGACCGGGTGCAGGATGTCAAGGATCTCGTGGCGCGCATCAAGAAATCCGGCCGCCCGGAGGCCGGGCTGCATCGCGAGGTGTTCCGTCCCTGGGGGAGCTATGACAGCATCGATTTCGGGGACCGCTTCCAGGTCAAGCGCCTGACCGTCAAGCCCGGCGCGGTCCTGTCGCTGCAGATGCATCATCACCGCGCCGAGCACTGGATCGTGGTGTCCGGTACCGCGCGCATCACCTGCGATGACAAGGTGTTTCTGCTGTCGGAAAACGAATCCACCTACATTCCCATCGGTTCGCGCCACCGCATCGAAAACCCCGGCAAGGTGCCGCTGCACATCGTCGAGGTGCAATCGGGCTCCTATCTGGGCGAGGATGACATCGTGCGGTTCGAGGACAACTACGGCCGGCAGGGAACCAGTACTTGAAGCCCATCACCGCGTTCAAGGCCTACGATCTGCGGGGCCGCATCCCCGATGAGCTGAACGAAGACATCGCCTATGCCGTGGGTCGGGGAGTGGCGCAATTCCTTTCCCCTGCGCGCATCGCAGTGGGGCGCGACATCCGACTGTCCAGCGAGTCCCTGCTCGATGCCCTGTGCCGGGGGTTGAACGATGCGGGCGTCGATGCCCATGACATCGGCATCTGTGGCACGGAGGGCGTGTATTTCGCCACTTTCCACGGCGGTTACGACGGGGGTGTCATGGTCACCGCCAGCCACAACCCGGCCGACTACAACGGCATGAAGTTCGTGCGCGAGGGCTCGCGGCCCATCAGCGGCGACAACGGCCTGAAGGACATCCGCGCGTTTGCCGAGCGCGGGGAATTTCCGGCGGCTTCCCGCCGTGGCTCGCGCATTTCCACCGACGTTCAGCAAGCCTACGTCGAACACCTGCTGAGCTACCTCGACCGCTCCCGGCTCAAACCCCTGAGGATCGTGGTGAACGCCGGAAATGGCGGTGCAGGCCTGGTGGTGGACCAGCTCGAGCCCCACCTGCCGTTCCAGTTCATCAGGATCCATCATCAGCCCGATGGCCATTTCCCCAATGGCATCCCCAATCCCATGCTGGTGGAAAACCGTGCATCGACGGTGGCGGCCATCGAGGCATCCGGCGCCGACATGGGCCTGGCCTGGGACGGGGATTTCGACCGTTGCTTTTTCTTCGACGAGACCGGGGCTTTCGTCGAGGGCTACTACATCGTGGGCCTGCTGGCATCGGTACTGCTTCGGGGGGAGCCGGGCGGGCGCGTGGTGCACGATCCGCGCCTGACCTGGAATACCGTGGACATCGTCAGGCGCTGCGGGGGTACGCCCGTGCTGTCCAGATCCGGGCATGCCTTCATCAAGCAGGTCATGCGGGAGGTGGACGCTGTGTATGGCGGGGAGATGAGCGCGCACCACTATTTCCGGCGCTTTGCCTATTGCGACAGCGGCATGATTCCATGGCTCCTCATGGCGCAGATCCTGAGCGAAACCGGACAGCCGCTGTCGGCGCTGGTGGCGGAGCGCGTCCGGGCGTACCCGGTCAGCGGTGAGCTGAACTATCGCGTACCTGACGCGAAGACGGCCATCGCGGCAGTCGAGGCGCGCTACCTGCCAGGCGCTTCGGGCGTGGACCGGACCGATGGCCTCTCGCTGGAATTCCCCGATTGGCGCTTCAACCTGCGCAGCTCCAATACCGAACCGCTCCTGCGCCTGAACGTCGAGGCGCGAGGCTCGGCTGCACTGATGGCCGACAGGACCGCGGAGGTGCTTGCGCTCCTCTCGACCCAGGGAGCCGTGCCGGCCGACCACTGAATTTCGGCCTCTGGAAATCGGCTACAATCCCGGCTTTTGCGGCCAAGGAGTCGCGATGTCGGCCGACCTGCCGGTGCTCAGCGTGGTCATTCCGGTGTACAACGAGGAGGCAGTGCTGCCGGCGTTGTTTGCCCGTCTGTACCCGGCGCTCGATGCCCTGAATACCTCGTACGAGATCGTGTTCGTCAACGACGGCAGCAAGGACCGCTCGGCGGCATTGCTGCGCGCACAGTTCGAACAGCGGCCGACCGAGACCCGAGTGGTGCTGTTCCATGCCAATTTCGGGCAGCACTCGGCGGTGATGGCCGGGCTGTCCTATGCCCGGGGCCGGCACGTCATCACCATGGATGCCGATCTGCAGAATCCGCCGGAGGAGGCTGGCAAGATCCTGAAGCTCCTGGAGGAGGGTTACGACTACGTGGGCACGGTGCGCCAGCAGCGTCAGGACGTGTGGTGGCGCCGGGTGCTCTCGCGCGCCATCAACCGGCTGCGCGAGTGGATCACGCCCATCCGGATCGCCGATCAGGGCTGCATGATGCGCGGCTACGGTCGGGGCGTGGTGACGGCGCTGAACCAGACCCACGAGGTCAACACCTTTATCCCGGCGCTGGCCTCGCTGTATGCCATGCATCCGATCGAGATTCCGATCGCACACGAGGAGCGCGCGGCGGGGCAGTCCAAGTACTCGCTGTATTCGCTGGTGCGACTGAATTTCGACCTGGTCACAGGTTTCTCGCTGGTGCCGCTGCAGCTGTTCTCCATGATCGGCATGGCGGTGTCGGTCCTCTCGGCAATGCTGGTGGTGGTGCTGTTCGTGCGCCGCCTGGTCGTGGGACCGGAGGCTCAAGGGTTGTTCACCCTGTTCGGCATCGTGTTCTTCCTGATCGGCATTGCGCTGTTCGGCATCGGCTTGCTGGGCGAATACGTGGGCCGCATGTACCTGCAGGTGCGGGCGCGGCCACGCTACATCGTGCAGGCCGTGCTCGAATCCGAGGCATCGCCGCCCCTGTCAGTGCTGGATACGCAGCGGTTGCCCGCACGGGTCGGCTGAGGTGGCGAGCTGCATCGTATTCGCCTACAGCGAGGTGGGCGTCCGCTGTCTCGAGGTACTCGTTCGACAGGGCCTGTCCGTGCCGCTCCTGTTCACCCATGCGGACGATCCGGGTGAGACGCGCTGGTTCGGGAGCGTGGCGCAACTGGCCGGGCGGCAGGGGATCCCGACGGTCATGCCGGATGACCCGAATCGCCCCGAGTGGCTGGCGCGCGGCCGGGCGCTCGCGCCTGATTTCCTGTTCTCCTTCTACTACCGCCACATGCTCGGTGCCGACTGGTTGAGGCTGCCCTCACGGGGCGCGCTGAACATGCATGGCTCGCTACTGCCGAGCTACCGGGGGCGTGCTCCGGTGCATTGGGCCATCCTGAACGGCGAGGCTCAGACCGGCGCGAGCCTCCACTACATGCTGGAAAAGCCCGATGCGGGTGCACTGGTGGATCAGCAGGCGGTGCCCATCCGATTGAATGACGATGCCCTGACCGTCTCACGTGCGGTGGCCGGGGCCGCAGCGCTGGTGCTGGCACGCTCGCTCCCGGCGTTGCTGGCCGGCACGGCGCCGGCGGTGCCGCTGGATCTCGCCAGCGGGAGCTACTTCGGCCGTCGCCGGCCTGAGGATGGGCGCATCGACTGGCGTCAGGGATCACGCCGGATCCACGACCTGGTCCGTGCCGTGGCGCCCCCGTTCCCCGGTGCCTTCAGCGAGGTGCGTGGCATGAAGACATTCTTCTGGGAGACGAGGCTGGATGACGGCGCGCCTCGCCATCCCGGCCAGGCGCCCTGCCTTTACCTGCAGCCTGATGGCTGGTATGCGGATTGCCTGGACGGGCGCAGGCTCAGGCTCACGCGACTTGCAGTGGAAGGGCGCGAGCTCGACGCAGGCGAAATCCCCTCAGGCTGGTCGGAGCAGCCGGTTCCCCTCCATTGATTCCCCATGACGAGGCAAACATGAAGAACATCCTGATTCTCGGTGTCAACGGCTTCATCGGCCATCACCTGAGCAAGTACCTCCTCGCCAACACCGACTGGCACATCTACGGCATGGACCTGCAGTCCGAGCGGGTCGCCTCCATGCTCGGCAATCCGCGGTTTCATTTCGTCGAGGGCGACATCACCATCAACCTGGAGTGGGTGGAGTATCACGTGCGCAAGTGCGACGTGATCCTGCCGCTGGTGGCCATCGCCACGCCCGCCACCTACGTGCGCGAGCCGCTGCGGGTGTTCGAACTGGACTTCGAGGCCAATCTGCCCATCATCCGGCACTGCGTGAAGTACCGGAAGCGCGTGGTGTTTCCCTCGACGTCGGAAGTTTACGGCGCTTGCCGCGACAAGGAGTTCGACCCGGAGACCTCCGACCTGGTGCTGGGCCCCATCCACAAGCAGCGCTGGATCTACTCCTGCGTCAAGCAGCTCCTCGACCGCATCATCTATGCCTACGGTCAGCAGGGGCTGCAGTTCACGCTGTTCCGGCCCTTCAACTGGATCGGCTCCGGCCTCGACAGCATGGACGAGTCGAAGGAGGGAAGTTCGCGCGTGCTCACACAGTTTCTGGGGCACATCGTCCGCGGCGAGCCCATCAAGCTGGTCGATGGGGGCAACCAGACCCGTGCCTTCACCTACATCGATGACGCGGTGGATTGCCTGACCCGGGTGCTGGCCAATCGCGACGGTGTGGCCGACGGCAAGATCTACAACATCGGCAATCCGGCCAATCTGTACTCGATCCGTGAACTGGCCAACATGATGCTGGAGATTGCGCGTTCGAGGCCGGAGTATGCGGCGAATGCCGCCAGGACCCGGCTGGTGGAAGTGAGCTCCGGTGATTATTACGGCAAGGGGTATGCCGACATCCCGGCACGGCTTCCCTCGATCAGGAATACCACGGCAGAGCTGGGCTGGAAGCCCAGCACCGACATGCGCACCGCGCTGAACGCGATCTTCGATGCCTACGCGCACGCGCTGCCGAGTGCTTCAGCATTGCTGTCGCGGGATGCCTGAATTGCCTGACTCTTCGGCGCGCCTCATCGGCCTCAAGGTCGATGTGGATACCCTGCGGGGCACGCGTGAGGGCGTGCCAGCACTGGTCAGCCTGCTGAAACGCCATGGGGCAGATGCCACGTTCTATTTCTCGGTGGGGCCGGATCACACCGGCCGCGCCCTGCGGCGCGCTTTCCGCCCTGGCTTTGCAAGCAAGGTGGTCAGGACCTCGGTCATCAGGCATTACGGCCTGAAGACCCTGATGTATGGGGTGCTGCTGCCGGGGCCTCACATCGGCCGAAGAGCCGGCGATGTCATGCGCGCGACCCGTGATGCCGGTTTCGAGGTGGGGCTCCATACCCATGACCATGTGCGCTGGCAGGATTTCGTGGCGCGCCGGGACCGGCGCTGGACGCAACGCGAATTCATGCGTGGCATGGACGCGTTCACCGAGGTCTTCGGCGAACCGCCCGCTTCGCATGCGGCGGCCGGCTGGCAGATGAATGATCATGCGCTGGTGCTCGAGGTGGAATCGGGTCTTGCCTACGCCAGTGATTGCCGGGGTACGGGACCTTTCTACCCGAAGCTGACCTCGGGCGCGCGGGGTTGTCTTCAGTTGCCCACCACATTGCCGACCTTCGATGAGCTGCTGGGCCGTGATGGCATCGATGAGCACCGGCTGGCCGATGCGGTGTTCGAGCAGATCGAACGCTCTCCGGTGCGCGAGCCACAGGTGTTCACGCTGCACGCGGAACTGGAAGGCATGTTGCTGATCGACGCATTCGACCGATTGGTGAGCCGATGCCGGCAGGCCGGCATGCAGCTGGTGCGGCTTTCCTCCATCGCACAATGGGCTCGGGGGAGGACGATTGCGCAGGCCGAAATGATCCAGGGTGAAGTTGCGGGTCGTTCCGGGCGGCTTGCCGTGCAGGGGCCTGAGATGCTGGCCGGTCACGCATGAGGCGCGCCCTGCTGTCCGCATGCCTGCTGGGAATCATGGTGTTGTGGTTTGCGGCACTGGCCTTGCGTCCGCTGTTCAATCCGGATGAAGGCCGGTATGCGGAGATTCCGCGGGAGATGCTGGCAACCGGTGACTGGGTCATCCCTCATCTGAACGGCCTGGCCTACATCGAAAAGCCCCCGCTCCAGTATTGGGCCACGGCGGCCGCATTCCGGGTGTTCGGTGAATCACCCTGGGCCGCACGCCTGTATGCGACGCTGTGTGCATTCGCAAGCCTGTGCGTTGTCGGGTGGACGGCACGGACCCTGTGGGGCAGCGCTGCCGCAGGACAGGCCGTCCTCCTGACCGGGAGCATGCTGCTGTTCCTGGGGCTCGCCCATGTGCTTACCCTGGACATGAGCCTGTCGTTCTGGATGACGGCCGGTCTTTGTGCCTTCCTGCTCACCCAGCATCACGCACGACAGGGGCATGCGTCGAAGGCCCGCCAGGCCATGCTGGCGGCATGGACCTGTGTGGCACTGGGCGTGCTGACCAAGGGTCTGGTGGCAGCCGTGATCCCGGCGGCCGTGCTGATCCTCTACACGGTGCTGGGACGCGATGCCTCCCCCTGGCGCCATCTGCAATGGCTGCCGGGACTGGGGTTGTTCCTGCTGATCGTCCTGCCCTGGCATGTGCTGGCCCAGCGACGGCTGCCGGATTTCTTCCAGTTCTACATCGTGCGCGAACACTTCGCGCGCTTCGCCACACCGGTGGCCGATCGACAGGAACCCTGGTGGTTCTTCGTGGTCGTGTTCCTGCTCGGTACGATGCCATGGAGCATCGCCGGCGTGCGTGCACTGGCCACGGGCTGGCGGGACCGGAGTGAACCGGGTTTTGACGCCAGGACCTTCCTGAAGATCTGGGTCCTGTTCATCCTGCTGTTCTTTTCGCTCTCCGACTCCAAGCTCATTCCATACATCCTGCCCGCGGTGCCGGCACTGGGATTGCTGCTGGGCGCACAGCCTCCGCAGGCGGGCCGGCAAGACACTGCCCATGCTTCGTGGCTGCTGGTCCTTGCCGGAGCGTTGCTGGGCATCGGCGCAGCCGCATTGCCCTGGCTGCTGGGGACCGGTTCACGCGCGCCGTACTTCCTTGCGCTTCGCCCGGCCGCGGCGGTCGCGTCGGGCCTCCTGCTAGCTTCGGGCTTGCTCAGCCTCCTCAAGCCGCCGCCGGTGCCTGGCGTTCCCGCCGCAGTGCCGGCCGCGGGCTGGAGTGCCGCGGTGCTGGTGCTCCTGCTGGGCGCCTCGGTCCTCGCGCCCGTGTATTCAGGGTCCACCCTGGTCGATGGCCTGCCTGCTTCCGATCGCGCGGCGCCGCTGTTCAGCGTGCGCACGTACGACCAGACCCTGCCGTTTTACTGGCGCCGTACCCTGACGCTGGTGGAGTATCAGGGTGAGATGGACTATGGGCTGCGTCACGACCCGGGCCTCGCCATCGGCAGTCTCGAGGAGTTCAAGGTACGATGGCGGCAACTCGACCGAGGCTTTGCCGTCATGGAACCGGAAACCCTGAATACCCTGCGCGCGCAGGATCTTCCCATGCGCATCGTGGCCAGCGATGAGCGCCGTGTGCTGGTGGCCAGACGATGAACTGGCTCACCTGGCTGTTGATCCTGTCCGGTGTCGGGTTGAATGCGGTGGCGCAGCTGATGCTGAAAGCGGCGACCCGGTCGCTGGGGTCGCTGGAGACACTGGGTCTTGAGACTTTGCCTGAATACCTGGAGGCGCTGGCGCGGAACCCGCCGTTCTGGGCGGGAATGATCTGTTATGCGCTGTCCGTGTGCGTATGGATCGCGGCACTGACCCGGGCACCGGTCAGCACGGCCTATCCCATGCTCTCGCTCGGCTACGTCGTGGTCGCGCTGGTGGCCTGGATGACGCTCGGTGAGTCGCTGAATGCGTCCAAGGTCATCGGCATCGCATTGATCTGTGCCGGTGTGGTTCTGGTTTCCAGGAATGCGACATGAAATCCTTTCTCCCGTTTACCCGACCCTCGATCGATGAGGCCAGCATCGCTGCCGTGGCGGAAGTGTTCCGCTCCGGTCAGCTCGCCAGCGGACCGAAGGTGCGCGAGTTCGAAGCCGCCCTGTGTGCGTACCATGGAGGAGAGCGACACTTCAGGGTGATGACCTCGGCCACCGCCGGTCTGGAAATGGCGCTCGAGGTGGCCGGCGTGCGGGCCGGTGACGAGGTCATCGTACCGGCGATGAGCTTTGCCGCTTCCGCCAACGTGGTGGTGAGGCTGAAGGCGACGCCCGTGTTCGTGGACGTGGATCTTCTTGCCCGGAACATCGACGTCGAGCTGGCCCGCAAGGCGGTGACGCGGCGGACCCGCGCCATCATGCCGGTTCATTTTTCCGGCCTGGCGGCGGATCTGGATGGCATCCATGGCCTGGCGAAGGAGTACGGCCTGCGCGTGGTGGAGGATGCGGCGCATGCGATCGGCACGCGCCATCGTGGAAGGCTCGTGGGCAGTTCCGGTGATCTGGTGGTGTTCAGTTTCCATCCCAACAAGAACATGACCACGATCGAGGGGGGTGCCATCAGCGTGAGCCGGGCGGAAGAGGCGGCCAGGATCGAGGAGCTTCGTTTCCACGGCATCCGCAAGGACGAGGATGGTGGCGTGGATGTGATGTTCGCGGGCGCGAAGAGCAATCTGTCCGATGTCGCAGCCCAGGTGGGGATCGACCAGCTGCGCCGCCTGGATGGTTTCAATCGGCGCCGCCGCGAACTGGCTGAGCTGTATTTCCGGGAGCTGGAAGGGTTTTCACCCGTGGTTCTCCCGGCGCGGGGGGATGAAGGTCACAGCTGGCACATGTTCACGCTGCTGATCGACTTCAACGCACAACGCATGACACGCGTGCAGTTCCAGAAGGTCATGCATGAGCGGGGCATCGGGATCGGCATCCATTATCCCAGTATTCCGGGATTCACCTGCTATCGCATCATGGGTTATCGACCCGGGGATTACCCGAATGCTGCGCGCATCGGCCGGGAAACCGTCACGCTGCCGTTGTTTCCGGCCATGGAGGATGCGGATGTCAGCCGGGTCTGTCGCGCGATGCGTGATGTGTTGCGAGAGGTGCCGGCGCGAACCGGCTGAACTTCTCCCGGCCTCGTACCGGGCGGCCTCCATGTCCCGCGCTGGGCAGTGGGGCATCAGCGGACCGCAGCCGGAGCGCGGGGGGCAGCGTACATTTCCACCCGTGTTCCGGTCAGCGCTGCGCTCGTAGCCAGTGAGGCGACGAAACCGCGATCGATCCAGGCCGGATGCAGATCCACCGGCTGGATGAAGTAGTCGCCAACCTGACGCGAGCCACTCAATCCGGTTTCGATCCTGCGCAGATCCGTGCGCAGCCCCACCCCGGCCGCCTTGACCCAGGCTTCCTTGCGCGTCCAGCCGGAAAAAAAACTTCGCATCCGCACCTCACCAGATGTCATGCTGCGAAGCTTCCGGATTTCGCTCTGGCTGAAATGCCGGTCTGCCAGCGCCAACTCCCCGCTATCGGGGTCATGGGTTGCCTGCCGTCGGGTTTCAAGACTCCGGACGCGTTCCACGTCTATGCCCACGGGTCCGTCGCGGGTCAATGCCAGCAGCGCAAGCTCCTCGCAGTGCGCCAGGTTGAAATGAAGGCCGAAGGATGGCGGAAGAACGGGCTTGCCATCGTGTCCCGTTTGCAAGGGCAGGGCATGCGGTGCGGTGCCGGATTGCTGCCCCAGCAGATGCCGCACGGCGACATGCGCTGCGGTGAACCGGCGACGGTGCAGATCCGAACGGAACGACGCAGCACGACGGCGTTCCGAAAGGTCCAGGCACGCTTCATCCGATGCAGGTACATCCAGATCGATCTGCCAGATGACCACGCCTCGCAGACTTGAAGGCGCCTGCCGGTTGTCGCAAGATGCAGCCCGGTCAGCGGAGGGTCCTGGCATGATTCGAATCATCTTCGCTCTGTCGCTGGGCATGGCTTGCGCCTCCCCGACCTGGGCTGCGTTGAAAGTGGGTGCGCCCGCGCCCGATTTTTCCACCGAGGCCACGCTGGCCGGCAAGCCGTTCAGGTTTTCCCTGGCGGATGCGCTGAAGAAAGGCCCGGTGGTCCTGTATTTCTATCCCGCGGCTTTCACACCCGGCTGCACGAAGGAAGCCCACGATTTCGCGGAGGCAACGGACAAGTTCAAGGCCCTGGGTGCCACCGTCATCGGTGTCTCTCATGACAGGATCGACGTCCTCAACCGGTTTTCAGTGCAGGAATGCCGCAACAGGTTCGCCGTGGCAGCCGACCCCGAAAAGAAGATCTCCACGGCTTACGACGCGGTGCTGTTCCTGAAGCCCGAGTATGCCAATCGCACCTCGTACGTGATCTCGCCCGAGGGCAGGATCCTTTACGAATACACGGCCATGAACCCGGATCATCATGTGGCGAACACCCTGGCTGCCGTACAGTCGTGGGTGACCGCACACCGCAAGTGATTCATCCGGGTGTGAATTCCAGCGCCACACCATTCATGCAGTAACGTTCCCCGGTGGGGTCGGGCCCATCGGGGAATACATGCCCGAGATGTCCGCCGCAGTTCCGGCAATGGACTTCGATGCGCTGCCGGCCCAGGCTGTCGTCCGCCTGCGTGGCGACCGCTCCGGGGAGCGGTGCGTAGAAGCTCGGCCAGCCCGAGCCGCTTTCATACTTGGTTCCCGAGGCAAACAGGGGCGTGCCGCAGCCCGCACAGGCGTACACTCCGGTGCGCTTCTCGGCGTTCAGTGCACTGGACCCGGCACGTTCCGTACCGTGGCCCCGCAGCACGCGGAACTGTTCCGGTGACAGCGCCTGTTTCCATTCGTCCTCGGTCTTCTGACTGTCTGGGGCCGGCTGGTTCATGGCGGGTACCACAGGGATCTGGACTGGCGGACAGTCTATCACCAGCTCCTCTCCCGATCGACCGCGTTGCCCGTGATTGCCGGCCCCCGAGCTTGCCTCTAAAGTAGCGGTGATGCATTTCAGAGCGAACCGGTCGTATTTTCTCGCGTTCATCGCCTCGGCATCCGTAGCCGGGTGTTCGGGAAACGCGCCACCCACCCAGGTGCCCATCGAGGTCACGACGCTGCGCCTTGTTCCGCGCCCGGCGACAGTCACACTGGAGTATGTCGGCCGAACCGAGGCCTTCAACACCGTGGAGATCCGGCCGCGCACGGGTGGGCTGCTGCAGAAGCAGGTTGCGCTCGAGGGCGATCTGGTGCACACAGGTCAACTGTTGTTCAAGATCGATCCGCAACCCTATGTGGATGCCCTTGCGCAGGCGAAGGCGGCCACGGCCCAGGCCGAGGCTGCGCTGGAGCAGGCGCTGCGTGATCAGGCCCGCATCGCGCCGCTGTCGAAGATGGATGCGGCCAGCCAGCAGGAACTGGATGCCGTGGTGGCGCGGGTCGCGGCCGGGCGGGCAGCGGTGGACTCTGCGCGTGCTGCCCAGAACACCGCCAGGCTGAATCTCGGCTATACGGACATCACCTCGCCGATCACGGGCGTGATGGGGCGTGCGCAGGTGCGTGTGGGAGCGCTGGTGACGGCCTACCAGACCCTGCTCACCAGCATTTACGACACCGACCCGATGTACGTGAACTACAGCATCAGCGAACAGCGGTTGCTGGAGCTGCAGCGCGTGCTGGGCCATTCCATCGACAGCAACGCGAAGCATGCGCCGCCATTCCATATCGTGCTGGCCGATGGTTCGGTGTATCCCCATGCCGGCAAGCTGGATTTCGTCGATGCCGCGGTGGATCCGCGCACGGGCACGCTGCCGGTGCGCCTGACCGTGCCCAATCCCGAGCGCCTGTTGCGTGCCGGCCAGTTCGCGCGTGTCGTGGTGGATGCCGAGAAGCTCAAGGATGCCCTGCTGTTGCCACAGCGTGCCGTGCAGGAACTGCAGGGCAACACCTATGTGTGGATCGCGACGGGCGATCATCGCGTCGAACGGCGCGATGTCGTGATGGGGTCGCGAGTCGGAGACGAATGGCTGGTGATCAAGGGCTTGTCTGCGGGCGATGAGGTGGTGGTGGACGGCGCACAGAAGCTGCGCGATGGCTCGATGATCAGGACCGTGCCTCCAGCGGCGGCCGCGAAGGCATCATGAGCGAATTTTTCATCCGCCGGCCGGTGTTTGCCACCGTGCTGGCGGTGATCATCACGCTGGCCGGCGCCATCGCCCTGCATCAGCTCCCCATCGCGCGATTTCCGCAGATCACACCGCCCACCGTCGTGGTCAGCGCCAGCTTTCCGGGTGCCGATGCCGCCACCATCGAGCAGTCGGTGGCCGCGCCCATCGAACAGCAGGTCAACGGCGTGCCGAACATGCTCTACATGGATTCGCGCAGCGCCAACGACGGATCCTATGCGCTCACGATCACGTTTGCCGTGGGTACGGACCAGGACATTGCTGCGGTGGATGTGCAGAACCAGGTCGCGATCGCGCAGCGTTTCCTCCCGCAGGCGGTGGTGCGCCAGGGGGTCGTGGTGGCCAAACGCCAGCCGCAGATCCTGCTCGCCGTGTCGGTGAGGTCCACCGATCCGCGTTACGACTACCTGTTCCTGAGCAACTACGCCAAGCTCAACATCTACGACTCTCTGGCGCGCGTGAAAGGGGTCGGGCAGGTGACGGTGTTCGGTGCCCGGGATTACGGCATGCGCATCTGGCTCGATCCGCAGCGCATGGCCCAGCTGGGCGTGACCACCCAGGATGTGGCCAGGGTCATCGACGAACAGAACCAGGTGGCGCCTGCGGGAATCATCGGAGCCGAGCCGGCGCCGAAGGGCCAGCAGCTGCAGTACACCGTGAACATGCGCGGGCGGCTCTCGACGGTTTCGGAATACCAGAACATCCTGGTGCGCGCCCGTGAGGACGGGAGCAGTGTCCGTCTGAAAGACATCGCGCGGGTGGAGCTGGCGGCGACCGATTATTCGCGCTCCAGTCACGTCAACGGAGTGCCCAGCGTCATGATGGGCATCTATCAGCTACCGGATGCCAATGCGCTCGATGTGGCCCGGGAGATCCGCAGGACCGTGTCGGAACTGTCGAAGAGTTTTCCCCCGGGGATCGTCGCCAGCGTGCCGTTCGACACGACCCAGTTCGTGTCCGAGTCCGTGCACGAGGTCGTCATCACCCTGGTGACGGCGGCGTTCCTGGTCCTGCTGGTCGTGTTCGTGTTCCTGGGCAACTGGCGCACCACGCTCATCCCCATGCTGGCCGTCCCGGTTTCGCTCATCGGTTCCTTCTCTGCATTTGCCGCCCTGGGATTTTCCATCAACACGCTCACCCTGTTCGCACTGGTGCTGGCCATCGGGCTGGTGGTGGACGATGCCATCGTGGTGGTCGAGGCCGTGGCACACAAGATGGAAGTGGACCGGCTGGATGCGCCCACGGCCACGCGTGCCGCCATGCGCGAGGTCCAGGGGCCGGTCGTCGCCATCGCGCTGGTGTTGATCGCCGTGTTCATACCGGTTTCCTTCCTCGGAGGGCTCACCGGCCAGTTCTACCGCCAGTTTGCATTGACCCTTTCGGTATCGGTGACGATTTCCGCGGTGATTGCCCTGACGTTCACGCCGGCACTTTGCGCCTTGCTGCTCCAGCCTCATGAATCGGGAAGTTCGCGGCGGGGTCTTTACCGCTGGCTCGATGGATTCAGCCGGGCCTTCACATCCCTGTCGCTGCACTACCGCGGCTGGATTGCCCGGCTGATCGATCGCCGTCGCCTTGCGCTGGGCGGTTTCGCGCTGCTCGTCCTCATTGCGGCAGCGCTGGTCTGGATGCGCCCGGGCGGATTCCTTCCTGATGAGGATCAGGGTTATCTCATTGCCTTCATCAACCTGCCACCCGGGGCCTCGATGCAGCGTACGGAGGCTGCGGTCCGGAGGTTTCGCGAACTGGTGAAAGAGCACGCCCCCGAGGTGAACGATCTGGTGGCCATCACCGGTGTCAGCTTCCAGAGTGGTGTGTCATCCTCCTATGCCGCGAGCGCGTTCCTGAACCTCAAGCCCTGGCGCGAACGGCCGGGGGCATCCCACAGCTCGTTTGCGATACGCAAGCGTCTCATGGCGGCGGCCGGCAGCATTCCGGAGGCAGACATCCTCGTGGTGGGGCCACCGGCGATCCCGGGCATCGGGCAGTCCAACGGTTTCGAGTTCGTGCTGCAGGACCGCGGTGGCGGTACGCTGTCGCGGCTGGCAGAAGTTCTCGGGAATCTGCTGACCCGGGCCAGGGCGCAGCACGACCTGTCGCAGATGTTCACGCCCTTCACGGACACGGTGCCGCAGATCGAGTACGTGCTGGACCGGGAGCGGGCCAAGACCCTGGGTGTGTCCATTGCCGATATCTTCGCGACTCTCCAGACTTTTCTGGGTGGCACGTACATCAATGATTTCAACCTGTTTGGCCGCACGTTCCGCGTCACGGTGCAGGCCGAAGGCTCGGCACGGACCACACCGCAAGCGGTGGACGACTTCTACGTGCGCACGGCCACCGGTGAGATGGTGCCGCTGTCCACGCTGGTCAGCGTCAAGCCCCGGCAGGGACCGGAGTATATCGAGCGTTACAATCTGTACCGGGCCGTCACCATCAACGGCGCCGCGGCGCCTGGATTGTCCTCGGGTCAGGCCATCGCGACCATGCAGGGGCTTGCAGCCTCCTTGCCGGAAGGTTTCGGCTACGACTGGACCGGAGTCACGTATCAGGAAATTCTCGCCGGCGAGCAGGCCCCCTATGTATTTGCCATGGCGCTGATCTTCGTATTCCTGGTGCTGGCGGCGCTGTATGAAAGCTGGGTGATACCATTTTCGGTGCTGATGGGAATTCCGCTGGCCGTGCTGGGATCGTTTGCCGCGCTTGGCGCGCGTGGCATGGCCAACGACATCTACGTGCAGGTGGGGTTGGTGATGCTGATGGGTCTTGCAGCCAAGAATGCGATCCTGATCGTCGAGTTCGCCCAACTGGCCCGCGAACGGGGCAGGCCCCTGATCGAGGCGGCCCTGGAAGGCTCGATGCTCCGGTTGCGTCCGATCCTGATGACCTCGCTCGCGTTCATCCTGGGTACCGCACCGCTGGCGCTGGCCACCGGCGCTGGCGCAGGCGCCCGACAGGTTCTGGGGACGACGGTGGTCTTCGGCATGCTGGCCGC
Source organism: Steroidobacteraceae bacterium (assembly GCA_044226785.1). Lineage (GTDB taxonomy): Bacteria > Pseudomonadota > Gammaproteobacteria > Steroidobacterales > Steroidobacteraceae > TMP-86. Next base: position 51,924 of record JBGAGK010000016.1, read on the forward strand.
TACGGTGCTCGGCGTGTTTCTCGTGCCGGTGTTCTACGTGGTGATCGAAAGCGCGGCGGAACACTGGCGCAGGCACATGCCCTCGACGGAGTCGCCCTGATGCGCCGGCTGGTCATGCTGATCGGCGCCGCTTTGCTGGCGGGCTGTGCGGCAGGTCCCGACTACCACAGGCCGGACCTCAGGACACCCGATCGATACCGGTTTGCGCAGGACTCCCCGGCCGGTGCTTCGCTCGGGGATGTCCAGTGGTGGGAGCTGTATCAGGATCCTCGTCTGCAGGAACTGATCCGCACGGCATTGGCCGACAACCTGGATGTCCGGGTGGCGGCGGCGCGGGTGGAGCAGGCCCGGGCTGCGCTGGGTGCGAGTGGAATGGCGCTCCTGCCGCAGGTATCGGCGCAGGCGGGCGGTCAGCGTGGACAGACCGCACTGGATCTGCGGCGCCCGGGACAGCCTGCAATGTCCAATCAGTTCCAGGCACAGGGGGCACTGTCCTGGGAAGTGGACCTGTGGGGCCGGTTGCGCCGGACGCGGGAAGCCGCTCGCGCCGATTTCCTGGCCAGCGAGTATGCCAAGCGGGCGGTTCTGGTCGGGCTGGTCAGCGATGTGGCCACCACGTATTTCGACCTGATCACCCTGCATCAGGAGCTGGATATCACTCACCGGACCGTGGAGACGCGGAAGAAGCTGGTGGAGCTGACCCGCGCCAAGCATGACCGGGGAGTGGTGTCGGGCCTGGATGTGGCCGCGGCCGAGGCTCAGCTCGCCGTGGCGCGGGTGTCCATCCCCCAGCAGGAGCTCGCCCTGGCGCAGGCCGAGCACCGGCTGGGCCTGCTTCTGGGGCAGTATCCGCGTGATTTCGATCTGCCAGCCGCTGCCCAGGCGCCACGGGTTGCTCCCACGCCGCCGGCGGGGCTCCCCTCGCAGCTTCTCGAGCGCAGGCCCGACATCATGGAAAGTGAACAGGCGCTGGTGGCTGCCAATGCGCGCTTCGGTGCTGCCAGGGCATCGCTGTTCCCGGCCCTGTCCCTGACGGGCGCCTTCGGGCGCATGAGCACCGAGCTCTCCCGCCTGTTCAGCTCACCCAATGCCGCATGGATGGCATCAGCCGGAGTCCTGCAGCCATTGCTCGATCCCCAGCGCAGCCTGTATGCAACGCGGGCCGCCAGGGCACGCCGTACGGAAGCACTGGCCAGCTACGAACAGACGGTGCAGCGCGCCCTGGGCGAGGTGGCCGATGCCCTGATCGCGCGCAGCAAACAGGTGGAGATCGAGGTGGTCCAGCGCGAGCAGGTGGAGGCGCTGCGCCGCGCCAGCCTCATCGCCCATGCGCGATATGAAGCGGGAACTGCATCCTATGTCGACGTGACCAATGCTGATCGTGACCTGTTCACGGCCGAGCTGACGCTGGCGACCGCCAGCCGCGACACCCTGCTGTCAGCCGTGCAGCTCTACCGGGCGCTGGGTGGTGGATGGCAGCAGTCGGCCGGACCGGTTCAACCTCCATCTTCCGCGCCGGCCCCGCCCCCGGCGCCGCCTCAAAGTTGACCCGGCACCGTCGCATTTGGATAACCAGACCGGCCAGAATCGGGAATAATGCAATATGGACCTGTTGGTGGAGGTGCTTGGATGGGCGGGCATGGCGCTGATCCTGGGCGCTTACGGTCTTCTTTCCGCGGGCAGGATCATGCCGGATTCGAAGTTTTATCAGTACATGAACGTCGCGGGAGCCGCGGGCTTCATCGTGAACAGTGGAGTCCGGGGTGCATACCCTTCCGCGGCCCTGAACGTCGTCTGGTTGATGATCAGCCTGTACGCCCTGATGCGCCGCCGGCATTCGGTGACCCAGTCTGAAATTGCGTGACAAACCTATGCAACCACTCGTAAAGAAAGATCTGGAACTCGTGAATGGAATCCTCGATCGCCTGGCCAGCAAGGCCGGACCGCTGATCGAGATCCTGCACGAGGTGCAGTCGGCACTGGGCTGCATACCGGCGGGCGCCGTCGCCCCCATTGCCGAACGGCTGAACCTGTCGCGTGCCGAGGTCCACGGCGTCGTGACGTTCTATCATGATTTCCGTGACCATCGTCCCGGCCGACATCTGCTGGCGGTATGTCGTGCCGAAGCCTGTCAGTCCATGAACTCCGCGGCCCTGATCGACCATCTGAAAAAAAAACTGGGCGTGGATTTTCATGGCACTACCCGCGATGGCAGGCTCACCCTGCTGCCGGTGTATTGCCTGGGCAACTGCGCCTGTGCTCCGGCCCTGATGCTGGACGGGCAGCTGCATGGCCGGGTCACGCCGCAACGTGCGGATGAATTGCTGGGGGACCTGCCATGAAGACGGCCATGAAGACAGTGTATGTTCCGGCGGATGCATCGGCGCTGTCCCTGGGTGCTGATGCGGTTGCGGCGCAAATCCAGGCCGAGGCCGGCAAGCGCGGTATCCCCGTGAAGCTGGTGCGCAATGGATCACGCGGCATGTTCTGGCTCGAGCCGCTGGTCGAGGTGGTGTGTGGCGCCGAACGGATCGGCTACGGGCCGGTCAGCGCCGCCGATGTGCCGGGCCTGTTCGATGCGGGGTTCCTCGACGGGGGCGCGCATCCGGCCCATGTGGGGCCGGTCGAGCAGATCCCCTGGTTAAGCAGGCAGCAGCGCCTCACGTTCGAGCGCGTGGGCCGTATCGATCCGCTGTCGATCGACGACTTCCTGGCACATGGCGGATACGCGGGTCTTGCAAGGGCACTGACCATGAGTGGTGCGGACATCGTCCAGGCAGTGGTGGATTCCGGACTGCGGGGACGCGGCGGGGCGGCTTTCCCGACAGGCATCAAATGGAAGACGGTGCTGGAGCAGAAGTCGGATCAGAAATACGTGACCTGCAATGCGGATGAAGGTGATTCGGGCACGTTTGCCGACCGGATGCTGATGGAAGGAGATCCGCTGACCCTGATCGAGGGCATGACCATCGCCGGAATCGCCACGGGCGCCAGCCAGGGGTACATCTACTGCCGGTCGGAGTATCCGCACGCCGCGCGCGCCCTGCGATCCGCCATCGCTGCAGCTTACGGGCGCGGCTATCTGGGACATGATGTCTGCGGCAGCGGCAAGCGTTTCGATCTGGAGGTCCGCATCGGTGCCGGTGCCTACATCTGCGGCGAGGAGACCTCGATGCTCGAGAGTCTCGAGGGCCGGCGGGGTGAAGTCCGGGTGAGGCCGCCGCTGCCGGCCATCGTCGGTCTGTTCGGCAAGCCGACCATTGTCAACAATGTCATCTCACTGGCCAGCGTGCCGGTGATCCTGTCCCGTGGCGCGAAGTACCATCGCGATTTCGGAGTGGGCAATTCGCGCGGCACCCTGCCGCTCCAGCTGGCCGGGAACATCAAGCGAGGCGGGCTCATCGAGCTGGCCTTTGGCTGCACCTTGCGCGAGCTGCTGTACGATTACGGCGGTGGGTCCGCCTCGGGGCGTCCGATTCGCGCGGTGCAGATCGGTGGTCCGCTGGGAGCCTATGTGCCTGCCTCGCAGTTCGACACCGTGCTGGATTACGAGTCACTGGCCGGGATCGGCGCACTTCTGGGCCACGGTGGTGTAGTGGTGTTCGATGACACGGTGCAGATGGCAAAGATGGCCCGATACGCGTTTGAATTCTGCGCCAAGGAATCCTGTGGCAAGTGCACGCCCTGCAGGATCGGGTCGGTGAGGGGCGCCGAAGTGATGGATCGGGTGCTGGCCGGCCAGGACGTGGAGGCCAATCTTGCACTGGTGGCTGATCTGTGCGAGACGATGGTTCACGGCTCGCTGTGCGGGCTGGGCGGCATGACCCCGTTCCCGGTACAGAGTGCACTCAAGTACTTCCCGGAGGATTTCCACCATGTACGCCATTGATTATCGGGATCTGGGAACTCCTCCCGCTGCGGTTCCGCGCGACAAGGCTGCGCCCGATCCGGTGACGCTGGATATCGACGGCCGGAAGGTGACCGTTCCGGAAGGCACCTCGGTGATGCGTGCGGCGGCGCTCTCGGGCGTGTCGATCCCCAAACTTTGCGCGACCGACACGCTCAAGGCATTCGGTTCCTGCCGGTTGTGCCTCGTGGAAATCGAGGGCCGCAAGGGCTATCCGGCTTCCTGCACCACCCAGGTCAGCGAAGGCATGAAGGTGCGCACACAGAGCGAGAAGCTCGGGCAGCTTCGCCGCGGAGTCATGGAGCTGTATGTCTCGGACCATCCACTCGATTGCGTGAGCTGCCCGTCCAACGGCCACTGTGAATTCCAGGACATGGCGCAGCAGCTGGGCATCGAGGAGACACGCTATGGCCTGGCCGGCGAGCGCCACCACGACATGCCGAAGGATGCGACCAATCCCTATTTCACCTTCGATCCCAACTTGTGCATCGTGTGTTCGCGCTGTGTGCGCGCCTGCGATGAGGTGCAGGGGACGTTGGCGCTGACCATCCAGTCGCGCGGCTTCCAGTCGAAGGTGGCCGCGAGCCAGGACGAGTCGTGGCTGGAATCCGAGTGCGTGTCCTGTGGTGCCTGCGTGGAGGCCTGTCCGACGGCGTCGCTGACCGAAAAGTCGTTGCAGCATCTGGGGCAGCCCGAGCGGGCCGTGACCACGACCTGCGCGTACTGCGGGGTGGGCTGTTCGTTCAAGGTGGAAGTGAAGGGTGAGGGGAAGGCAACCGAAGTGGTGCGGATGGCGCCCAATCGCGACGGACATGCGAACCTGGGGCATGCCTGCGTCAAGGGCCGTTTCGCTTTCGGCTACGCGACGCACAAGGACCGGATCGTCAAGCCCATGGTGCGGGCGCGCATCACCGATCCGTGGCGGGAAGTGTCGTGGGATGAGGCCATTTCGCATGCGGCATCGGAGTTCCGGCGCATCCAGCGCGATCATGGCCGGTTCTCCATCGGCGGCATCACCTCTTCGCGCTGCACCAACGAGGAAACCTTCCTGGTACAGAAGCTGGTGCGCGCGGCATTCGGCAACAACAATGTCGATACCTGCGCGCGCGTGTGTCATTCACCCACGGGCTATGGCCTGAAGAACACCATCGGCGAGTCCGCCGGCACGCAGGCATTCACCTCCATCATGAAGTCCGATGTCATCATGGTCATCGGAGCCAATCCCACGGATGCCCATCCGGTGTTCGCCTCGATGCTCAAGCGGCGGGTCAGGCAGGGCGCCAGGCTGATCGTGATCGATCCGAGGGCGATCGGGGTGGTTCGCTCGCCTCATGTGGAGGCCGATCACCACCTGCAATTGCGCCCCGGCACCAACGTGGCGGTGATCAATGCGCTTGCGCATGTGGTCGTCACCGAGGGCCTTGTGAAAACCGGGTTCGTGGCCGAACGCTGCGAGCCGGAGGCATTTGCCCGCTGGAGTGCCTTTGTCCGCGAGCCGCGCAATTCCCCGGAGAGCACCCAGGAGCTGACCGGTGTGCCGGCAGAAACGGTGCGGCAGGCAGCGCGCCTGTTTGCTTCCGTGCCCAACGCGGCGATCTACTACGGCCTCGGCGTCACCGAGCACAGCCAGGGCACGACCATGGTCATGGGCATAGCGAACCTTGCCATGGCCACGGGCAACCTGGGTCGCGAGGGTGTGGGCCTGAACCCGCTGCGCGGCCAGAACAACGTGCAGGGATCCTGCGACATGGGATCCTTCCCCCACGAGTTCTCCGGATACCGGCACGTGTCCGATGAGGCCACCCGGTCCCTGTTCGAGAAGAACTGGAAGGTGCCGCTGCTGAGCGAGCCGGGGCTTCGCATCTCCAACATGTTCGAGGCAGCGCTGGATGGCAGCTTCCACGGTCTGTACATACAGGGCGAGGACATCGTCCAGTCCGACCCGAACACCAATCACGTGACGGCGGCCTTGTCGAAAATGGAATGCATCGTCCTGCAGGACCTGTTCCTGAACGAAACGGCCCGATACGCACATGTCTTCCTGCCTGGCTCCTCGTTCCTCGAGAAGGACGGTACGTTCGTCAATGCCGAGCGACGTATCTCCCGTGTGCGCAAGGTGCTCGAACCACGGGGGGGGCTTGCCGACTGGGAAGCCACCGTGCGCCTGTCGAACGCGCTGGGCTACCCGATGAGCTACACGCATCCCTCGCAGATCATGGACGAGATTGCAGCGTTGACGCCGACCTTTGCCGGCGTGAGCTTCGACAAGATCGACCGGCTGGGCAGCATCCAGTGGCCCTGCAACGAGGCAGCTCCGGAGGGTACGCCCACCATGCATGTCGGCGAGTTCGTGCGCGGCAAGGGGCGCTTCTTCATCACCGAATTCGTGCCGACGTCCGAACGGACCAGCAGCCGCTATCCGCTGATCCTCACCACGGGAAGGGTGCTTACGCAGTACAACGTGGGTACGCAGACCCGGCGCACCGGCAACGTGTCCTGGTATTCGGAAGATCTGCTGGAGATCAATCCCGACGATGCCGAGGCGCGTGGCATTGCCGATGGGGACTGGGCGGGAGTCAGCAGTCGTGCGGGCGAGACCGTCATGCGGGCAACAGTGACTCCCCGCATCCAGCCGGGGGTGATCTATGCGACGTTCCATTTTCCGGAAGTCAGCACCAATGTGTTGACCACGGACAACTCCGACTGGGCGACCAGCTGCCCCGAGTACAAGGTGACGGCTGTCCAGGTGGTCAAGGTCGCGCAACCGGCGGATTGGCAGGATCGCATGCGACGCCGCCACGAGCCTGATGCAAGTCACGTCTGAACGGGCGATCCACCGCTACTCACAGGGTGTGGCCGCCGATACGATCGGCACGGTGGCCGAGGAAGTGCCGGTGGCCCTGGTCTACCAGGGCGTTCCGCACGTGGTGATGCTGGCGACGCCAGCGGATCTGGAAGATTTCGCCGTGGGGTTTACCATCAGCGAGGGCCTTGCGGAAAGCGTCTCGGAAGTGCTGGATGTCCGGGTCGACCCCGGCAAACATGCGATCGACGTGCACGTGCGCATCGCACCTTCACGTTTTTCCGCCCTGCTGCAGCGGCGGCGCAATCTCAGTGGCCGGACTGGTTGTGGTCTGTGCGGTGCCGAGACGCTGGAGCAGGTCATGCGGCCGGTGACGGCTGTTCCTGCGGGCACATCGTTCGATGCAGGGGAGATGCACACGGCATTGCGCGCGCTCTCCGCGCGTCAGCCCATCAACGCACTCACCGGCAGCGTGCATGCGGCTGGCTGGGTGGCCTCGGGCGCCGGATTGACCTGTGTGCGCGAAGATGTGGGCAGGCATAATGCCCTGGACAAGACCCTGGGCGCTCTGCTCCGGGCCGGGACGGATCTTGCCAGCGGGTATATGCTCATCACCAGTCGGGCCAGCTTCGAGATGGTGCAGAAGTCCGCCAGCGCGGGCGTGGGTCTGCTGGCGGCCGTTTCGGCGCCAACCGGACTTGCCATCTGTGCGGCGGAGAAAGCAGGCATGGGATTGGTCGGGTTCGCCCGGGAGGGGGAACACGTGGTTTACGCACATCCGGAGCGCTTGAAGAGCGGTAGAGACACGGGATGAATACCCAGCATCTGACGAAAATGGTCAATGAGATCGCGGCTTTCTTCAGGGGCGAATCGGGCCCCGAGAAGGCGATTGGCGAGGTCGCAACCCACCTGAACCGATACTGGGATCCGCGCATGCGGCGTGAAATCGTCGCGCATTATGCAAAGGGTGGCGACGGACTCAGCGACATCTCCCTGAAGGCCGTGGCTGAACTTGCGCGTCTGGCGCACCAGTAGCGCTTCCGCATGACCCGCCCGGTACCCGCCAGAAGATCCGTGCTGGTCTGCGGATCCGCTGCCTATGACAGCATCCTGCTGTTTCCCGGGCAGTTCAGGACGCATATCCTGCCCGAGAAGATCCACATGCTCAATGTGTCTTTTCTGGTGCCAGAAATGCGAAGGGAATTCGGTGGTTGCGCAATAAACATTGCATTCAACCTGAAGCTACTGGGGGATCTTGCCTACCCCATGGCGACGGTGGGTCATGACTTCGGGCCATACCTTGAGTCCTTGCGCCACAAGGGCGTGCCCCATGACTACCTGAGGGTCATCGACACCGAGTTCACGGCGCAGGCCTTCATCACGACGGATCTCGATGCCAATCAGATCACGGCATTCCATCCGGGCGCCATGCAGCATGCCCACCTGAACCGTGTCACCGATGCGGCCGACATCGGCCTGGGTGTCGTTGCGCCCGACGGACGGCGGGCCATGATCGACCATGCGGCGCAGTTCGCTGCAGCGGGAATTCCCTTCATCTTCGATCCGGGACAGGGCTTGCCGATGTTCGATGGCACGGAATTGCGCCGGTTCGTCGAGCAGGCCACCTGGGTGACAGTGAATGACTACGAATGGCAGGTGCTGCAACAGAAGACGGGCTGGTCGGAGCGCGACATCGTGACCCGCGTCAAGGCGCTGGTGATCACCCGGGGCGCGGACGGTTCCGTGATCCACACGGAAACCGAACGGATCGAGATACCCAGCGCGAAGCCGGTGGCCGTGGTGGATCCCACGGGTTGCGGTGATGCGTACCGCGCCGGGTTGATCCATGGCATCCTGCGCGGGGATGACTGGGTAACCGCCGGGCGCATGGCTTCACTCATGGGTGCGATCAAGGTCGAGTCGCGAGGCCCGCAGAACCACCGTTTTTCACGGGAGCAGTTCGATCAGCGTTTGAGGGAAAATTTTCGTTGATTTCTATCATGTTACAAATGATATTTAAGGGATATTCATGAGCAACGCGTTCGTGTTCACCAGCGAGTCGGTTTCGGAAGGCCATCCGGACAAGGTGGCGGACCAGATTTCCGATGCGATCCTGGACGCGATCCTGGCCGCAGATCCGAAGGGCCGGGTGGCCTGCGAGACGCTGGTGAAGACCGGGGTGGTGATCGTCGCCGGTGAAGTCACGACCAGCGCCTGGGTGGATGTGGAAGCCATCGTGCGCAAGACCGTCCTGGACATCGGCTACGACACCTCGGAGATGGGTTTCGATGGTGCGTCCTGTGGCGTGCTCAACATCATCGGCAAGCAGTCACCCGACATCGCCCAGGGCGTGGATCGCAAGGATGAGCGAAAGCAGGGTGCGGGCGATCAGGGTCTGATGTTCGGATACGCCACCAACGAAACCGATGTCCTGATGCCGGCGGCCATTACCCTTGCGCATCGTCTGGTCAAGCGGCAGGCCCAGGTCCGCAAGACCGGCCGGCTTCCCTGGTTGCGCCCCGATGCCAAGAGCCAGGTGACCCTGCGCTACGAGAATGAGCAGCCGGTGGGCATCGAGGCCGTGGTCCTGTCGACCCAGCACGAGGACACCGTGACGACCAAGGCCCTTCGCGAGGCCGTGATGGAGGAGATCCTCAGACCCGTCCTGCCGGCCCGATGGCTGGACAAGCGCACGAAGTTCCACATCAACCCCACCGGACGCTTCGTCATTGGCGGTCCGGTCGGCGACTGTGGTCTGACCGGGCGCAAGATCATCGTGGATACCTACGGCGGCTTCGCGCGCCATGGCGGTGGTGCGTTTTCGGGCAAGGACCCTTCCAAGGTGGATCGCTCGGCCGCCTATGCCGCACGGTATGTGGCCAAGAACATCGTGGCGGCGGACCTTGCCGACCGCTGCGAGGTGCAGGTGTCCTATGCCATCGGGGTGGCCGAACCCACGTCCATCATGGTGCAGACCTTCGGCACCGGGAAGCTCGCGGACGAGCGGCTGACTGAGCTGGTGCGGGCGCATTTCGACCTGACACCCTACGGCTTGCGGGAGATGCTGGATCTGGCGCGGCCGATCTATCAGAAGACCGCCTCCTACGGGCACTTTGGCCGCACCGAGCCGGAATTTTCCTGGGAACGCATCGACAAGGCGAAGGCGCTCGCAGCGGAATCCAAGGGGTCCGGACGGTCCCGCAAACGCTGAGCAGATCATTCGAGCGCAGGAGCAGATTCATGAACGCAGTTGCAAGACCCGGGCCTGACCACGCCATCAGGGACATGGCCCTGTGGGAATGGGGGCGAAAGGAGATCCGGATCGCCGAGACCGAAATGCCCGGACTCATGGCGATCCGCGAGGAGTACGCCAGCACGAAGCCCCTGAAGGGCGCGCGGATCAGCGGCTCGCTCCACATGACCATCCAGACGGCCGTGCTGATCGAGACCCTCGAGGCCCTGGGTGCCCAGGTGCGCTGGGCATCCTGCAACATCTATTCGACCCAGGATCATGCGGCGGCCGCCATTGCCAGAAACGGCACCGCGGTGTTCGCCGTGAAGGGCGAGTCGCTGGCCGAGTACTGGGACTACACCCATCGCATCTTCGAGTGGCCGGATGGCGGCTATTCCAACATGATCCTCGACGATGGCGGGGACGCCACGCTCCTGCTGCACCTGGGCACGCGGGCTGAAAAGGATCCGTCCGTGCTGGCGCGGCCCGGGAGCGAGGAGGAGCAGCACCTGTTCGCCTCGATCAAGGCGCGGCTGGCCTCCGACCCGCACTGGTACTCGACCCGCATCCCGAAGATCAAGGGCGTCACCGAGGAGACCACCACCGGAGTGAAGCGTCTGTACGAGATGCACAAGCGCGGGGAACTGGCCTTTCCGGCCATCAACGTCAACGATTCGGTGACCAAGTCCAAGTTCGACAACCTGTATGGTTGCCGCGAGTCGCTGGTGGATGCGATCAAGCGCGCCACCGACGTGATGATCGCCGGCAAGATCGCCCTGGTGTGCGGCTACGGGGATGTGGGCAAGGGTTCGGCGCAGGCGCTGCGGGCCCTGTCCGCGCAGGTGTGGGTGACCGAGGTCGATCCGATCTGCGCACTGCAGGCGGCCATGGAAGGTTATCGCGTGGTGACCATGGACTACGCGGCCGACAAGGCCGACATCTTCGTATCGGCCACCGGCAATGCGCGTGTCATCACCCAGGCGCACATGCGTGCCATGAAGAACCAGGCCATCGTGTGCAACATCGGCCACTTCGACAACGAAATCGAAGTGGCTGAACTGCGCAACTACAAGTGGGAGAATATCAAGCCGCAGGTGGACCACGTCATCTTTCCCGACGGCAAACGCATCATCCTGCTGGCCGAAGGGCGCCTGGTGAATCTGGGCTGCGGAACCGGGCATCCGTCGTACGTGATGAGTTCTTCCTTTGCCAACCAGGTGATCGCGCAGATCGAGCTGTTCACCCGGACGGGGCAATATCCCACCGGCGTGTACATCCTGCCCAAGCATCTGGACGAGAAGGTGGCGCGCCTCCAGTTGTCCAGGCTCGGCGTCCAGCTCACCGAACTCACCGATGCCCAGGCCGCCTATATCGGGGTGAATCGGCATGGGCCCTACAAACCCGATCATTACCGGTACTGAACATGCTGGAGCAAGCTGAATCAGCAGTCCTTCTGGACGGCAAGGCAGTCGCGGCGCGGGTGCGCGCGGAAGTCAGTGCGGGCGTGCGCGATTTCATCGCGGCGCAGGGCCGGCCACCGGGCCTGGCAGTGGTGCAGGTCGGGAGCGATCCGGCCTCCTCGGTCTACGTGCGCAACAAGAAAAAGGCCTGTGCCGAAGTCGGCATCCGGTCCTTCTCCCACGATCCACCGGCATCGGTGACGCATCAGGAACTGCTGGCGCTGGTGGACCTGCTGAACCGCGACAATCAGGTCGACGGCATCCTGGTCCAGCTCCCGTTGCCGGCGGGGCTCGACGCAACCGGGATCATGGATGCGGTTGATCCATGCAAGGACGTGGACGGTTTCCACCCCGTGAACACCGGCCTGCTCGCGCAGAAGCGCCCCGCCTTGCGCCCCTGCACGCCCTATGGCGTCATGCGTCTGGCGAAGGAATACGGCATTGCGCTGGCCGGGGCGCGGGCAACGGTGGTGGGCCAGTCGAACATCGTCGGTCGCCCCATGGCGCTGGAACTGCTCCTTGCGGGGTGCACGGTGACGGTCTGTCACACGCGCACGCGCGATCTGGCTGCGGAGGTGGCACGGGCCGATGTGGTGGTGGCGGCGATCGGCAAGCCGGAGATGATTCCGGGTGCCTGGATCAAGCCCGGAGCGGCCGTGTTCGATGTCGGCATCAACCGGCTGGCTGACGGCCGGCTGGTGGGAGACGTGGAATTCGCTGCGGCCTCACGGCGTGCCGGCTGGATCACGCCGGTGCCCGGCGGTGCAGGTCCCATGACCATTGCGATGTTGATGTCCAATACTCTGGAGGCGGCCCGGAACAGGGTGGCGCGTTGAGCATCGAGGAGGTGTCGTGAGTGCTTCAAGCAAGGTATTCCCGGATGCAGCGTCAGCGCTGAAGGGAGTGGTCCGGGATGGCATCACCGTCATGTCCGGCGGTTTCGGTCTGTGTGGAATACCGGAGAACCTGATCCTCGCGTTGCGTGATTCGGGCGTGAAAGGCCTGACCGTGGTGTCCAACAATGCAGGGGTGGATGATTTCGGACTGGGGCTGCTCCTCAAGTCGCGGCAGATCAGGAAGATGATCTCCTCGTACGTGGGGGAAAACCAGGAGTTCGAGCGCCAGTACCTGTCCGGAGAACTGGAGCTGGAGTTCAATCCGCAGGGGACCCTGGCCGAGCGCATCCGTGCGGGAGGCGCCGGCATCTACGGGTTCTACACGCGCACCGGTGCTGGCACGCTGGTGGCCGAAGGCAAGGAAACGCGCGTCGTCGATGGCGAGACCTGGGTGCTGGAAAAGGGCCTCGTGGCCGACATCTCCATCGTCAAGGCCTGGAAGGGCGACACCGAGGGGAATCTGGTCTATCGCAAGACGGCGCGGAATTTCAATCCGATGATGGCCACGGCCAGCCCCATGACCATCGCGGAAGTCGAGGAGCTGGTGGAGCCGGGGCAGCTCGCGCCGGATCAGATCCACACGCCGGGCATTTTCGTGAAACGCATCCTGCGGGGCACGAACTACGAAAAGCGCATCGAGAACCGCACCGTGCGCAAGCGGGCAGGCTAGAGGATCCGGGAGGTATTGCAACATGCCGTGGAATCGGAACGAACTGGCGATGCGCGCTGCCAGGGAACTGCGCGATGGCTTCTACGTCAACCTGGGCATCGGGATACCGACCCAGGTGGCGAACTACATTCCCGACGGAATGAAAGTGGTGCTGCAGTCCGAGAACGGCATGCTCGGCATGGGACCGTTTCCCTTCGAGGGCGAGGAGGACCCGGACCTGATCAACGCCGGCAAGCAGACCATCACCGAACTGAAAACGTCCTCGTATTTTTCCTCCTCCGACAGCTTCGGCATGATCCGCGGCGGGCACATCAACCTGTCGGTGCTCGGTGCCATGGAAGTCTCCGAAGGCGGGGACCTGGCCAACTGGATGGTGCCGGGCAAGATGGTCAAGGGCATGGGCGGAGCCATGGACCTGGTGGCCGGCGTGAAGAAGACGGTGGTGGTGATGGAGCACAATGCCAGGGATGGTTCGCACAAGTTCAAGCCGCGATGTGAGTTGCCGCTCACGGGCGCAAACGTCGTGGACATGCTGATCACGGACCTGGCGGTGTTCGCGCGCCCCTCACGCAAGGAGGGTTTCGAGCTGATCGAACTGGCACCGGGCGTGACCCTCGACGAAGTGCGCGCCCGGACGTCGGCGCGCTTCAAGACACGCTGACCCGGGACGGACGGTTGGATCCGGCGCTGGTCAGCGAATTGCGGTCGGTGCTGGAGCCGGCTTCGCTGAAGACGAGCCGCGAGGCCTGCGCAGTCTTCGAGTGCGACGGACTCAGTGCCCATCGCGCCGTTCCCGATCTGGTGGCCCTGCCCACCGACATCGCGCAGGTGCAGGCGGTCTTGCGGATCTGCCGGGCCCATGGGGTTGCCGTGGTGACGCGCGGCGCCGGTACGGGTCTATCCGGCGGGGCGATGCCGGTGGCGGGTTGCCTCCTGCTGGTGCTGTCGCGCATGAACCGGATCCTGGAGATCGATCCACTGCGGCGCATCGCACGGCTCGAGCCCGGCGTCACCAACCTGTCCATATCCCGGGCCGCACAACCCTTCGGACTTTTCTACGCGCCCGACCCGTCCTCGCAGGTGGCCTGCAGCATCGGCGGGAATGTGGCGGAGAACGCCGGCGGTGTGCACTGCCTGAAGTACGGTCTGACCTTCAACAACCTGCTGCAGGTCAAGGTGCTGACCTGCGACGGCGAACTGCACGTGCTCGGCAACGAAATGCAGGAGACCGACGGTCTGGAGATGCTGGCCATCATGACGGGATCCGAGGGTCTGCTGGGCGTGGTGGTCGAGGTCATGGTGCGTCTGGTACCGCGACCGGCCAGTGTGGAGTTGCTGATGGCGGGCTTCGCGGATATCGAGCGATGCGGTGCCGCCGTTGCGGCCATCATCGGAGCGGGCATCATCCCCGCGGGCCTCGAGATGATGGACGCGCTGGCCATCGAGGCGGCCGAGGATTTCGCTGCCTGCGGTTATCCACGCGGTGCCCAGGCCCTGTTGCTGTGCGAACTGGACGGCGTGGCGGAGGATGTGGCGTGGCAATCGGAGCAGGTACACGCATTGCTCGGATCCTGCGGCGCGCTGACCGTGTCCCGCGCCGCCGATGCCGGGGCGCGCGAGCGGATGTGGTCCGGGCGCAAGGGTGCGTTTCCGGCCGTGGCGCGCCTGGCGCCGGATTACTACTGCATGGACGGCACGATTCCGCGAAGACGTTTGTCCGAGGTGCTGGGCAGGATCGCGGAAATGTCGCGCCAGAGCGGTCTGCGCATTGCCAACGTGTTCCACGCGGGAGATGGCAACCTGCATCCGCTGATCATGTTCGATGCCGGGCGGGAAGGTGAGCTGCAGCGGGCCGAAGTGCTGGGCGCGCGCATCCTCGAGCTGTGCGTGGAGATGGGCGGTACCGTGACGGGTGAGCACGGTGTCGGTGTGGAAAAGCTCGGACCGATGTGCGTTCAGTTCACGGAAGGCGAACTGGCCCTGTTTCATGGGTTGAAAGCGGCCTTCGATCCCGCGGGGCTGCTCAATCCGGGCAAGGCGGTACCGACCCTGGCCCGGTGCGCCGAGTATGGCGCCATGCATGTGCATCGGGGGCAGGTCCGGTTTCCGGATCTGCCGCGCTTCTGACCGGGGATGAGGGCGGTCAAGTGGACGCAGACCTGACCTCGCAGTTTGCGCAGCGGATCCGCGAGGCGGCTTCGTGCAGCGCGCCTCTGCGCCTCGTGGGCGGGGGTACCAAGCAGTTCTACGGGCGCGAAGTACCGGGTGAGCCGTTTGTGCTCGCCGCCCATCGCGGCATCCTCGACTACGATCCGGGCGAACTGGTGCTGCGCGCCCGCGCCGGGACGCCCCTGTCCGAGATCGAGGCCGTGCTGGCGGAGCACCGTCAGTACCTGCCGTTCGAGCCTCCTCATTTCGGGCCTGGGGCGACGCTGGGCGGCACCGTCGCCGCCGGCATCGCCGGACCCGCACGCGCCTACACGGGTGCGATCAAGGATTTCGTCCTGGGCGTGCGCCTGATGACGGGGAAGGGCGAGGCCATGACCTTTGGCGGGCAGGTCATGAAGAATGTTGCAGGGTTCGATGTATCGCGCCTGATGGCGGGAAGCCTCGGATGTCTGGGTCTGATCCTCGATGTGTCGCTGAAGGTGTTGCCCTGTCCGGCAGGTTCCGTCACGGTGGTGCTGGAACTGGACTCGCAGCCGGCGCTGGACGCGCTTGCGCATCTGGCGCAGAAGCCGAACTGCATCTCGGGCAGTGCCTGGTTACAGGGTCGGTTGTGGGTGCGGCTGTCCGGCTCTGCGGCGGCCATCGAAGTCACCCGCCGCGAACTGGGTGGTGAGACGGCGGGGGGCGAATTCTGGTCCAGCCTGAAGGAACATCAGCATGCGCTGCTGGCCGATGGCGCTGAACTGGTGCGCGTCGTGGTGCCGGCAACGATCCCGGCATCGGCGTTTCCTCAGTCCGGAATCTGGGAGTGGGGTGGCATGCAGCGCTGGGTGTGCGACGCGGAACATGTCGACGGCGTACGCGAGAGGGCCATCGCAGCCGGCGGATTCGCCACCTGGTTTCGAACGCAGGCGCGTGAGAGTGCGGTGTTTACGCCACCCGCGGGCCCCCGACTCAGGGTCATGCAGCGGCTGAAGTCCGTCTTCGATCCGGAGGGTCTTTTCAATCGTGGCCGGCTGTACGCCGGACTCTAAGATATCGAACCATGTTCATCGAGGTTCCCGCAGATCATCCGCAGCACGAGCTCGCGCAAAAAGCGGCGCAGCTCATCCAGCCCTGTGTGCATTGCGGCTTCTGTCTGCCGGCCTGTCCCACCTATGCGCTGCTGGGTGATGAGCTGGACAGTCCACGGGGCCGCATTTACCTGATCGGGCAGATGGCGAAAGGGCAGGCCTCGGGAGAACTGGCGCAGCACCATCTGGACCGGTGCCTGACCTGCCGCGCCTGCGAAGTTGCCTGCCCTTCCGGAGTGCGATATGGCCAGGTGGTCGATTCGGGACGCGCGCTGGCGGCGCAGCGCGCCCCGCGCGCTGCGCTGGCGCGGGGGCGCCGGATGCTGCTCGGCGAGACACTGTCGCGTCGATGGCTGTTCAAGGGACTGCATGGTGTGGGCCGGATGTTGCGGCCGATCCTGCCTGCCGGATTGCGCGCGAGTCTGGCACCGGCGCGGACGGAGGGTGAGTGGCCGCCCGCCCGCCATGCGCGTCGCATGATCCTGATGCGAGGCTGCGTGCAGCCGGGGCTGGCACCGTCCATCGATGCATCGGCCGCACGATTGCTCGACCGGCTGGAAGTGAGCCTGGTCCCCGACGAAGGCGGAAAATGTTGCGGGGCCCTGGATCATCACCTGACCCGCGGGCAGCGGGCCCTGAGGCTGGCGCGGTACAACGTCCGGCGTTGGGAGCGGCTTCTGGACGAGGGCGCCGAAGCGCTGGTCATCACCGCCAGCGGCTGCGCCTCTCACGTGAAGGAATATGGGCACCTGCTGGACGGAGATGCACGGCTGGCCGAGGCAGCACGGCGCGTAGCTGCGGCCACGCGTGATCTTTGCGAGGTGCTCGCGCCAGAGGATCTGGAGCGCGCCGGTATCCGCAGTTCTCGGCCGCAGCGCATCGCCTGGCAATCTCCCTGCAGCCTGCAGCATGGCCAGCGCATCCGCGGTCGCGTCGAATCGCTCCTGGCTGCGGCGGGCCATTGCGTGCTCGAACCTGAAGAAGCCAGCCGCTGCTGCGGCTCGGCCGGAACCTATTCGATCCTGCAGCCCGATATGTCCCGGCGTCTGCGCGAGGCCAAGCTTGAGCACCTGCAGGCCCTGCAGCCGCAGATCATCGCGACGGCCAACATTGGCTGTCTGTCGCATCTGTCGGTCGGTGCTGCCGTGCCGGTCCGGCACTGGGTGGAAGTGCTGGCGGAGTCGTTCTGAAGAGATTTACTTGACACGTAAAACATTGCACACTGACAATATCGGTGTCATCATTGTTGCGCGAAAGATACAAATGGTTTGGCTGTGAGTTGTGGTGACGTTGCGCAATTGAGTCGTTCCGTCCATTGCATCATCAGGAAGTTCAGGGGGCACCGGAGATGGGAATCATCATTGAGCGGCATGGTCTGGTTCGAGCCACATTGCTGAGCATTGGCATCGCGGCTGTTCTGCCCACAGTCTCCTGGGCGCAGACGGCGAACTCCGCGGAACCTGCGACAGGCTCGCAGCTCGAGGCGATCACAGTGACGGCCACGCGACGCAGCGAGAGCCTGCAGAACGTGCCCATGTCCATCACGGCCATGAGCGCGGCGACGCTCGAGGAGCGGGGCACCAAGAACTTCATCGACTACGCCGGCCAGGTGCCGAGTCTGGCCTTCGCCGGCACGGGCGACGGCGCCGGTACGGCGCGCACGATTTCAATCCGCGGTATTTCCGGTGACAACACCACCGGGTTCTACATCGACGATACTCCGGTGCCCGACTCGATCGACCCGCGCGTGGTGGACATCCAGCGTATCGAAGTGCTGCGCGGTCCGCAGGGTACCCTGTACGGGGCGCGCTCCATGGGTGGCACCGTCCGCATGATCACCATTCAACCGGATTTCGATTCCGTGTCGGGGCGAGTGAGTGTCAACGGCGGCAAGACCTCCAATGCGCCCAATCCGAATTACGGTATCGATGGCGCCATCAATATTCCGCTGATCCAGGGCCGGATGGCCGTGCGACTTGCCGGATTCGTGCAGCATGATGCGGGCTGGTTCAGCCGCACCTTCCTGACCAATCCGGCCGATGCGAGTCTCGTCGGTCCAACCGCCAACCCATCGGTGGCAGCGTTGCAGGCGCAGGGTCTGCCCGTTACACGCGTGAACGATGTGGGGCGCAAGAACAGCCTTGGCGCGGCCGGTTCTCTCGCGATCAAGGCGAGCGATGCGCTGCTGATCACGCCAAGGATCATGTTCCAGCGCTCGTTCATGAACGGCCTGCCGTACGCGGACGGCGGCAGCTACCCCGTACCGGCGATCCCGGGTCCGGTGGACATGCATCCGAAGGGATACCTGCAGCAACGCTTCTTCGATGTGCCCGAACAGAGCAAGGACTCCTGGGTATTGGCCTCCCTCAGCGTCAACTACGAGGCAAGCAGTTTCGATTTCGTATCCTCCACCGCCTATTTCGACCGCACGGTCGATGAGACCGAGGATCAGACCGACTTCCTGTGGCAGAACCTGGAGGCACCCTTCGAGGGCATTCCAATGGGTGATGTCAACGATCCGAATGCCGTCCCCTACCAGGCGCAGCCCATCCGCGCGAACATTCGCGAACTGAAGCAGATCCATCGATTCGTGCAGGAATTCCGCATCACCTCCAGGGGCGATGGCCCCTGGCAGTACGTGGCCGGGCTCTTCTACTCGGACACGCGGGGACGGGTTCCCTACGCGGGCTACTACCCGCCTTCGCTCGCACCCGGGATCAGCCAGACTGGTGGATTCGTCGTGCAGGGGATTCCGGGTCTGCCCATTCCGGTCAATCCGCTCAACCCCGATGAGATCTTCGGGCAGGACTACGATACCAAGGTGCAGGAACCGGCGATCTATGGTGAATTGAGCTATCAGTTCACCCAGGCGTGGAAGCTGACCGCTGGCCTCCGTGCCTACAAGGTCAAGACCCAGACCGGTGGGTATCTCGAGGGCATTGCCTTCGGCGGTGCGCGCATCACCGATCCGGCGGTGTCGACCAGCGAGAATGGCATCAACCCCAAGATCGCCCTGAACTTCAAACCTGCTGAAAACCAGCTGTACTATGCCGATATTGCCCGGGGTTTCAGGCCGGGTGGGCTGGTGCCATCCATTCCAGGCAACACGCAGATCGATCCGCTCGGCTGCTTCGCCCAGCTTTCCGGGCTCGGGTATACGAGTGCTGCGCAGACCAAGAGCTTCAAATCCGACCACTTGTGGACCTATGAGCTGGGCGGCAAGACCAGCTGGGCCGACAATCGCGTTACCATCGATGGAGCGGGCTTCTACACGGTCTGGGACGGGATCCAGCAGCTGGTGGCCCTGCCGTGCGGCTTCCAGTTCCGCGCAAATTCCGGGCAGGCGAAGATCAAGGGTTTCGACATGGAGATTCACGCCCGCCCCGTGAGCGGGCTCGATCTGAGCGCTGGCCTGAGTCTGCAACACGCCCGCATTTCGAAGGGCAGCCCGTTGCTGCCGGCCCAGAGCGAGGGCTCGCGGGTATATGAAGTACCGGACTGGACCGCCAATGCGGCGGTTGGCTACACCATGCCGCTGTCAGCAGGGAGCAGCATGACCGGCACCGTGATGTACACGTACACGGGGGACAGCCTGAGCGCCAGCGTCGATGCCAACAATCCGCGATTGCGGCCGGGGTATTCGCTGGTGGATGCGCGCCTGGCCTTCGACGTCGGAGATTACGAGTTCGCCATCGTCGGCAAGAACCTGACGAATATCGAGGCCAATCTCGGCGACAACCGCTCGCTGGCCGCCGAGACCCTGGGCCGGCCGCGCATCTTCATCAATCAGCCCCGCACGCTGGGGGTGGAAGCGCGGATGAAGTTCTGACGAGCACACATCCTGTGCAACTGAACGGCGCCTTCGGGCGCCGTTCCTTTTGGTGCGGCAGTGGCGCTCAGTCCGATACGAACAGTGCGTCCTCGCCGAGCACGGCATGAAGCCCTGCGAGGAAGCGGTCGGCATCGGCAAGGTCGATGCACAGGGGCGGGCGAATCTTGATGACGTTGTGATGCGGACCGTCGGTGCCGGCCAGTATCCCGCGCTCGCACAACCGATTGACCACATAGGCGGCCTCGGCCGCAGCGGGTTCACGCGTGTGGACATCCCGCACCAGTTCCACGCCCAGAAACAGCCCCATGCCCCGGACGTCGCCGATCAGCCGGTAGCGCTGCTGCAGCTCGCGAAGCCCTGCCAGCAGGTGTGCGCCTGCGCGTTCGGCATTGGCGGGCAGGGCTTCGTCGCGCAGCACATCGAGCACCGCAAGGCCTGCGGCGCAGGCGACGGGATTCCCGCCGAAGGTGCTGAAGAATTCCATGCCGTTGTCGAAACCTCGCGCGATCTGCGCCGTGGTCACCAGCGCAGCCAGCGGAAAGGCGTTTCCGATGGGCTTGCCCAGGACCACCATGTCCGGTACCACGGATTGAGACTCGAATCCCCAGAAATGCCGGCCCAGCCGGCCGAAGCCCACCTGCACCTCATCGGCAATGCACAGTCCGCCCGCGGCGCGTACATGTTCGTAGGCATGGGCAAGATAGCCCGGCGGCAACACCACCTGGCCGCCCACACTGGGCAGGGTCTCGGCGATGAAGGCGGCCGGACGCACGCCGGCCTGGATCAGTGTGGCAAGACGGGCGGCATACCGCTCACCGGCACGGGGGTCGTCGCGCCGGAACTCGCCGCGATAGTCATCCGGGATGGGCGCTACATGCACCTCGGGTGATCTGCCGGCGCCACCCGGTCCGTTGAACTTGTAGGGACTGATATCGATCAGCGACTGCGTGTGCCCGTGATAGGCATGTTCAAGGACGATCACGTCGCGCCGGCCGGTCACGGTCCTCGCCATGCGCAGCGCCAGGTCGTTGGCTTCGCTGGCCGAGTTCAGGAAGTAGCACACCCGCAAGGGTGAGGGCATCAGCGCCGTCAGGCGTTCGGCATACTCGAGCACAATCGGGTGCAGGTAGCGCGTGTTGGTGTTGAGCAGGGCCAGTTGCCGGCTCGCGGCTTCGACCACACGCGGGTGACTGTGTCCCACCAGCGGCACATTGTTGAACACATCGAGGTAAGCCCTGCCGTTGCGGTCGTACAGGTACTGGCGCCACCCGCGCACGATTTCCAGCGGATGCCGATAGCTCACGGAAAGATTGGGGCCGAGCACCGAGCGGCGTCGCACCAGCGGATCGGAGGCAGAGGGCCGCGTGAGCGCACCGAACAGGGGTGCCGGGTCGAGCGTCCAGGGAAGCCATCCTTGCGCATCCCCGGCGGGGACTTCGCGGGGCCAGTCCTGGATCGCGCCCGCTGCTTCGCTGAGCAGGCTGACGCGAAGGTGCGGCAGTGGCAACGACTCGTCCCCGTGTTCGATGTGGCCCAGCACTGCTCCGGCATTGAGGTGCTGACCCACCTGGAGCGTTTTGCAGGGTTTGAGTCCATCGAGGCGCAGGTGCACACCGCGATCGCCGGCCTGCGAATCCCGGATCGTCAGCGACACACCGCCCGCGGGCTGAGGTTCCGCACGTTCGATGCGGCCATTCCAGGGCGCGAGAACGGGCGTTCCGCCTCGTGCGAAAACATCCATGCCCAGTTGCGCCCAGCCACTGCCACCGCTCCCATCCGGCCGCAAGCGGATCTCGCCGTGTGGTGTCACCCGCGGCAGGGAACCCGGCTCATTCAACAGGCCGATGACCCGGCGCGCCAGAGCGACGGGTTCAAGCGTGGCGGGATCGGCACCCAGCCACAGGCTTCCCACCGACAGATCCAGCGGTTCGACCCGGGATGCCATCAGCGCGTTGCGCGCCGCGGGCAGCAGGGAAATCACCGGGGCCTGGCCGCAGGCGATGCGCAAACGGGCCAGCGCCCGATCAGGGGACACATCTGCCCATTGCTCAAGCACCGCCCAGGCCGGCGCCTCACTGATGGTGGCATACGGATCGTCCGGCAGAAGGCGGGCGCGGATCCCTGAGTTCACCACGCTCACGCACAGCCGTGCGGCGATCAGCGGGAAGAGCAGCGGCAATTCCTCGGGCGGGATCGGTGCTTGCGCGTGATAGCCCGCCACGACCTCGCTCACCGCGCGCAACGCGTCGGATTCACCGAATGCCGCATAGGCGCAGGCGATGGCCAGACCCGACAGGGTGATGCCGTGATGCATGTCGCCATAGTCGATGACGCAGACCACGACAGGTGAACCCAGGGGCGGCGTGGACGTGAGCGTGTTGCATTCGTTGGCATCTGCGTGGATCACGCTCCGTCGCAACGTCGGCAGTGCCGGTGCCACCCGTTCCAGCCAGGGTGCGAACATCCGTTGCACCAGCGCGCGGCGCCGATGGTCGCGGATTTCATGCCAATGCGCCGTGATCCAGGCTGCGCGGGACGAATCCCATTTCAGCTCACGATGCGCTGCCGGATGATCGAAGCTCGCCAGTGCCGCATCGATTGCAGCCACATGGGAGCCGAGGCTGTGCCGCAGGGCGGCATCCCGGGGTTGGGTCTGACCATAGGGACGACCCTCGATGAATTGCAGCATCCAGACCAGGCGCTGCTGCCCGTGCTGATCCTCGAAATGGGCGAATCCCCGGCCATCCCGGGTGAGGCGGACCTGCGGTGCGCCGATCTGAGGCGCGATGCGCGCCAGATGCGACAGCGCCGCGACCTGAAGATCGATCAGCGACGGATCGCGCTCCGGGTGCATGATCTTCAGGACGTGCCGTGTGCCGTCGGCAGCCGTGATGCGGAAGTTGTCGTCGTATTCCCCGGGAAGCGGTTCGGCGCTTCCCGCGAATCCGTACAATCGCCGCACCGCCGTGGCAGCCAGTTCAGGCGATGTACGGGAGCGGGTGAGGTTGTCTGTATCGTGCATGGTGTCCGGATCATACCTGCAGATCACGGCCCGGACTTTCCGGGCCGTCGGGGCCGCTGCCCATTTGACACCCGGGTGGAGGGGGAAGTAGTGTTGACCAGAAAAATATAGCGCCCTCGAATTGACTATTTTTTTAATTGCCATGGGACGTCGCGAAGAACAGAAGAAGCACCGGCGCACCCTCATGCTCGAAGCTGCACACCGGCTGTTCGAGCGCCAGGGCTACGACCGCACGACCTTCGACCAGATCGCTGCAGCCGCCGGCGTGGGCGTGGCCACGGTGTACAAGTACTTCGATTCCAAGGAGGGCATCGTGGTCGCATTGTTGCGGCCCGACCTGCAGCGGATCCTTTCGGCCGGACAGCAGGTGATCGACCGGCTGGCGCGGGATCCGGCCCGGTCGATGGTGCAGCTCCTGGCGGCCTATGCTTCGCTCAGTGGCGGCAACTGGTCCAGCCGCGAGCTGTTGCGCCTGACGGTATTTCCGGGGCTGGACCACGACGGACTGATATCCGCGTTCGTGCGCGAGGCGGATGCGGCTACACAGGCGCAGATCAGCGAGCTGCTCCGGCGCCAGCGCGCGGCGGGCCTCCTCAATCCGCGGGTGCCCATCGCTGATGCCGTCGCCGTGATCTTTGCCCTGCTGAACCAGCAGTTCGGCGAGTTCCTCTATGGCAAGCGCATCAGCCATCGCCGCATGCTCACCCAGCTTGCGCGCCGCGTGCGGCTGGTATTCGATGACTGGCGCGCAAAACCCTCCCGAGGAGGTTGAGGTGATGATGAATCGATGGGCCAGGATCGCGGTGGTTCTGTCGGCGGGGTGTGTGGCGGCATTCGGGGCGGGCGCACGGGATGTCGACGCACAGCGCTTGCATCATGCAACACAGGAGCCGGCGCAGTGGTTCACGGGCGGGCGGGATGCCGGCGGTACCTATTACTCGCCCCTGTCACGCATCAACGCAGACAACGTGGATCGGCTGGGATTCGCCTGGGAATACCGGCCAGGTACCCATCGGGGACTGCAGGCGACGCCCATCGTGGTCGACGGCCGCATGTACACCTCCGGAAACTGGGGGCGCGTGTATGCCCTGGATGCCCGAACGGGAGCCGAACTGTGGACTTATGACCCCAGACCCGACATGCAATGGAGCCGGTATGCCTGCTGCGATGTGGTCAACCGGGGCTTGGCGCTGTGGAAGGGGAAGGTGTATGTCGGATCCACCGATGGATTCCTGCATGCGCTGGATGCGCGCGACGGCCGGCTGATCTGGAAGGTCGATACCCTGAAACCCGAGGATCGGGCACGACACGCTCCCTACACGATCTCCGGCGCACCTCAGATCGCCGGCCGGGTCGTGGTCATCGGCAATGGAGGAGCAGATTTTGGCGTGCGTGGCTATGTCAGTGCCTATGATCTGGACACGGGCAAGCTGGCGTGGCGTTTCTACCTGGTGCCAAGGGATCCGAGACTCGGGCCACAGGACCAGCCGGATCTCGAGCAGGCCGTGAAGAGCTGGGATGAGCACGGCGACTGGTCGCTCGGCGCGGGTGGTACGGCGTGGGATGGCACGGCCTACGATCCGGATCTCGACCTCGTGTACGTGGGAACCGGCAACGCCTCGCCCTACAGCTGGAAGGAACGATCGCCTCGTGGTGGCGACAACCTGTACCTGGCCTCGATCGTGGCCATCCACGCGCGCACCGGGAAACTCGCGTGGTATTTCCAGGAAGTTCCGGGAGAGAACTGGGACTACACGTCCACCGCCAAGATGATCCTGGCCGATCTGGACATCGACGGCCGGACGCGCAAGGTGCTGATGCACGCACCCAAGAACGGCATCTTCTACGTGCTCGACCGGACCGATGGCGGGTTCATCAGCGGCAAGCCCTTCACTTACGTCAACTGGACCACGGGTCTCGATCCGAAGACCGGCCGGCCCGCACGCAGCCCGGCGGCCGACTACACCACCGGCGCGAAGCTCATCGTGCCCGGCATGTCGGGCGCGCATAACTGGATGCCCATGTCCTACAGTGGGCTCACGCATCTGGTGTACATCCCGGTCATCGAGGCGCCCTGGGTGTTCTTCGATACCAGCAAGTCGCGGGTCGGGTCGATCGACGGACAGTTCACCGTGGCCAGCGTGCCGCCCGAATACTACGATCCGGCAGGCATGGCACCGTTGTTCGGACCGCTCCCGCCGCTTGCGCAACTGGACAAGGATGTGCGCACACCCATCAGGACCGGTGGGCGGGTCCGTGCCTGGGATCCGGTGCGTCAGATCGCCGTGTGGGAGCAACCGGGTGCCGGGTTCTGGGATGGCGGCATTCTTTCCACCGGCGGCAACCTGGTCATCCGGGGCGATTCAGCCGGCTTTCTGAACGTGTATGCCTCGGATACCGGACACCCCCTCAAGCGGATCGATGTCGGTACCGCGATCATGGCAGCACCCTGCACCTACGAAGTGGATGGCGTGCAGTACGTAGCGGTGATGGCTGGTTTCGGAGGCGGTGGCGCCGGGGTGCCCTTTGCGCCCGACAGCGCAGCCTTCCGATATGGCAACGAGGGACGGATCGTGGCCTTCAGGCTCGACGGCCGCGCCGTCCCCGTGCCGCCATTGCAGGCCGACATCCCATTCCCCAGACCACCGCCGCGCGCGGGGACTGCTGAACGGATCTCCCATGGCGAGGTGCTCTACACACGGCATTGTGCCCGTTGCCATGTGATGGGCCGCGGCCTGATTCCCGACCTTCGCCGCCTGAAGCCCGAACTGCATCCGCTTTTCGCGGACATCGTGCTGAAAGGGCTCCTGCGGCAACTCGGCATGGGGAGCTTTGCGGATGTACTCGGGCCTGATGATGTGCGGGACATCCACGACTTCATCATCGACCAGTCCTGGGCGGCCTACGATGCGCAGGGCAGCAAGCACTGAGTCCGCACAAGCAGGAGATGCAGGTGTCCTGTCAGGTGGCCGATGGGGCAACCTGGTTGCGGCCAGCGCGTTTGGCTGAATACACCGCGGCATCTGCCTGTGCGATCAGCGCCTCACCCCAGGAGCCCGTTTCGTTGCTGGCCGCAAGGCCGATGCTGCAGGTCAGCCTGATGGGCGCGCCGTAGCCGTCGACCACGGTATCCTGCACGCGTTGCCGGATACGTTCGGCGATGGGATGCGCCGCGGCGGCATCGGCGCCGCTGAGCATCACCACGAATTCCTCTCCGCCCCAGCGACCGACGACATCGGACTGGCGCAGCTCAGCCTGGATCGGCTCCATGATGGCGCGCAGACACGCATCGCCTGCCTGATGCCCGAACGAATCGTTGATGAGCTTGAAGTGATCCAGATCGATGAACAGGATGGAGATGGGCAGGCCCCGTGCACGGGCCATCACGCTTGCGGCATCGAGGTGCTGGATCAGTGAGCGCCGGTTCAGCATACCGGTCAACGGGTCGATCTGGGCATTCCGGCGCGCTTCCATGAGCGCCAGGCGTTGATCACGAAGGTGGTCGGCTACTCCCAGCGCGGTGAGCACCGCGGCCAGCGCCATCGAGCCGGGCAGGATGAAATAGTAAAGCGCCTGTCCCGCATCTTCGCTGGCATGGGCCAGGAGCAGCGCCGTGGTGGCGATGGTGCTGGCGGCGAGCAGGAACCAGGCGATCAGGAACCATCCGGCAGCGCGGCTTCCGCGGCGCCAGGCGAGCAGTGAGACGGCGATCGTCAGAGCCGTGCCAGACAGGAACAACCCGTTGCCGACTGCATTGACGAGCGGACCGAGACCGATGCTCTTGGCGGCATTGGCCAGGGTGATCAGCACGAACCCGGCGGCCAGCCAGCCATAGATGACATGAATGCGCGGCCACAGGTTGCGCAGGTTCAGAAGATCGCGCACGAACAGACAGGTCACTGCACCGCTGAGACCGGCTGGTATGTTCCAGGCATGCGAACCCAGCGGTGAGGCCAGGGACAATCCCGGCCAGTCAAAACCTTCGCCGCTGAGATAGACCAGATACAGTCCCTGCAGGAAGAACAGCCCTGCGTACAAGCCGAACAGCCGGTCCCGGAGGACGAGCCAGATCAGCAATGCGGAGCCTGCCATGGCGGTGAGCGCGCCGAACGCAAGGGCGATGGGGCGGCTGCGCCGATCATGACGGGCGAGCACCGCACTCAGGGTGGATATGGTGGGTCGCAGTTCCGACCAGCCGGCGCCGGCGGCCATGACCTTCAGGTACAGGGACGCATTCGCGATGACTCCGCCCGGCAATGGAAACACCTGATCATGCGTGCCCTTGAACGCCGGGACTTCCGTGGCAGGCCTCAGCGGCAGCAGCTCGCTGCCGTGCTGCAGAAAGGCATGCACTTCGCTCGTGCGTGCCTTGTGCACCACCAGCACTGGATTGTCCGAGGCCGCAAGGTCCCTGCTGGCACGCAGTCGAACCCACTGCTGGCCGGGGGCGGTGACGGGCAGATTTCCCACGGCGGGTACGAACCGTGAGCCCTGTCGAATCACGTCGCTCGCCGACAGCGCGCCTGCCGGGTCCGGCAGCACGGCCATTTCCGCGGCCGGGGCGGTCGAAAACGCGATGGCCTGTCCGACGCAGCCTGACATCAGCGCAGCGGCGATGCTCCGCATCCAACCCCGACAACCCTGCTTCTTCACGCGGCCTCATGCTGGCTTTTTCGCCATCATACCGCCCGGCCCCGGGTGGTGCTCGCGCGTCAGTTGATTCCGCCCAGCGCCGCGCGAACGCTGTCCGCGAACAACCCGACGATTTCCTGGAGCTGCTCCCGGGTGGTGATGTAGGGCGGGGCCAGGATCACGCCATCGCCGCATGTGCCGTCGACATTGCCCGAGATGGGGTAACACATCAGTCCCCGGGCAATGCCCTGCCTGCCGATGCGGGCCGACAGGGTCAGCGCGGGATCGAATGGCGTGCGGGTGGCGCGGTCCCGGACGAATTCCACACCGACAAAAAACCCCCGACCGCGGATATCGCCGACAGCCTCGATGCCGCCCAGGGCCTCGCCGAGGAGCGCTTTCAGATATTCGCCTTCCGATCTCACCCGCGCGAGCAGTCCATCGCGCTGCACGATCCGTTGCACGGCGACTCCTGCCGCGCAGGCGGCCGTGTGGCCGGTGAAGGTGTGCCCGGTCAGGGGTCCCCCGTCATGCTGCACGATCTGCCGATGGATGCGCTCGTGGTACACGGCGGCGCCCAGGGGCAGGTAGCCGCCACCCAGGCCCTTGGCGATGGACATGATGTCCGGAACCACACCGTCGTGTTCCAGTGCCCGCCAGGTGCCGCAGCGGCCCGAGCCGCACATGACCTCATCGGCGATCATCAGCACGCCATGCCGTGTGCAGACCTCACGTATCCGCTGCGCATACCCGGGCGGCGCCGGGACCACGCAGCCCGCCGCACCCACCACCGGTTCGAAGATGAAGGCGGCGACATTGTGCGCACCGAGCTTGAGGATTTCCTCTTCGAGTTCCGCTGCGCCATGTTCCGCGAGCCTCGATACCTCGACGCCGGCTGGTGGCCGGTATTCGTTCACGGTCGAAAGAAATGAGGCGGGAATCAGCGCGCCTTCGAAGGGAGCGCGGCGGCTGGCGAAGTCCGACACCGACAGGGCGCCCAGGGTGTTGCCGTGCCAGGAGCGCCGGCGCGCGATGAAGCGGCGGCGGGAGGGCTCGCCGCTGGCGCTATGGAACTGCAGCGCAAGCTTCAGGGCCGATTCCACGGCCTCCGAACCGCCGGACACGAAGACGATGCCATCGAGGCCGTGGCCGCATTGGCGCGCGATGTGTTCGCTCAACTCATCGACCGCATCGCTGGTGAAGCTGTAGCGATAGCCATGCGCGATCCGTTCGAGCTGCCTGCAGATTGCCTCGTTCACCTCCGGATGGGCGTGCCCCAGGCAATACACCGCGGGGCCGCCGGAGGCGTCGATATAACGCTTCCCGGTGGTGTCGAAGACGTGGATGCCGCGGCCGTAGTCCACGTGTGGCAGGGCTCCCCGGGTGCTGGCATCCGCGGCCCAGGAGTTGGCAACTCGCTTCATGATCGGTTTACTCTTTGCATGAGGACATACACCGGAACACCGGCCAGCAACAACACGAAACCCCAGCCGACGGCGCGCTGCCCGGCGCCCACCAGGGTCCACAGGGAATACGCCAGCGCCAATGCGCCGATCGACGAGGCGATCGGCGTGGCGGATCCGGCCGGTGCCAGGCGCCCCGTCCACATCAGCCGCAGCAGGGCGGCCGAGCAGAGGGTGTACATTACGAGGCATGCGGTGGTGGAGAGCAGGACCATGAAGGTGAACACGTCCACCATGGATCTGTTGCCGTTGAACAGGACCAGGATGGTCACCAGCACACTGCCGAAGATCATCGCCGTATCCGGTGTGCCCCGGACCGAGATCTTCGCCATGGCCCTGGGGAACACGCCATTTTCCGCCATGGCGCGCGGCAGTTCGCCCTGCAGCAGGATCCAGCCGTTGAGACACCCGAAGCCACTGATGGCCGCGAAGACTGCCAGCACCTGCGCCGAGCGTTCGCCCCAGAACAGGCGGGCGACATCGGCGAACGGCGCGGTCGAAGCCTTCAACTGATCGATGGGCAGCATCACCAGCACGGCACCGCAGGCGATCACGTAGATGATGGCGGTTCCGAGCGTTCCGAACAGGGTGGCCCGCGGGATGGTGTGCGCCGGGTCTTTCACCTTGTCTGCCGGGATGGTGGCCGATTCCAGGCCCAGCAAGGCCCACAGCGTGAGTGTGGCCGCTGCGGTGACGCCGCCCACGGACAGTGGCACGGAAGCCGCGTTGCGGGCGATGTCCGAAGGTTTCACGAAAAACAGGGCGTAGCCTGCAATGGCCAGCAAGGGTGCCACCTTCAGCACGGTGGTGACGTTCTGCACCGTTGCGCTGGCCTTGATCCCGCGGCAGTTAACCAGCGTCAGCAGCCACAGGATCCCCAGGGTCAGCGCAGCCGGTGCGCCGGGTGTGCCCATGAGCCGCGGGAACAGGGGAGTCAGGTAGCTGATCGTCCCGGTCGCGATGGCGGCATTGCCCACCCAGATGGATATCCAGTAGCCCCAGGCAACGATGAACGCAAGGAACGGTCCGAAGACTTCCTGCGTGTAGACATAGGGTCCACCGGCGCGGGGGAAGCTCCGGCTCAACTGCGAGAACACATAGGCCAGGCACAATGCGCCGCCCGCCGTGAACCCCCAGGCGATCATGCTGTTCATGCCGAATTCGGCGAGTGAGGCCGGCAGCAGGAAAATCCCCGAGCCGATGGTATTGCCGACCACGAGGGCGATGCAGGTCCACAGGCCGATGCGGTGGGCGGGGGCGGCCATCATGCGTCCATTCGCCTGACCGGCAGGCCCGCATGCGAGAGAACCCGCTCGATCTCCTCCTGCGCCCGCAGGAGCGCTGGCAGGATGGTGCGCTGGACCTGGGTCCTGCTGTCGGCGTGATACTGGAGGCTCACGTTGAGTGCAGCGACCATCTGGCCACGGACCCGCACCGGAACGGCCACGGAGCACAGCCCAAGCTCCAGTTCGCGCAAGACCATCGCATATCCCTGGCGGCGTACCTTGAGCAGTTCGTTCCTGAATGCCTTGGGCGCCGTCAGTGTGTGCGCGGTGATGGGCTGGAGCCGGGCGTTCGCCAGCCACGCATCGAGCGATGCCTCATCCAGTCCGGCGAGCAGCACGCGTCCCATGGAAGACGCATAAGCGGGGAGGCGCGCACCCACGCCCAACGCCACGGTCATGATGCGGCTCACGGGTACACGCGCCACATACACGATCTGCTCGCCATCCAGCACGGACATGGAGCTGGATTCCTTCACCTCGTGCACCAGGGCTTCCATCGCCGGCAGTGCCAGCTCCGGCAAGCGGGACGCAGACAGGTAACCAAACCCGAGTTCGAGCACACGCGGCGTGAGGAAAAAATCGCGCCCGTCCGCCCCGACGTAACCCAGGTGCTTCAGCGTGAGCAGGGACCTTCGCACCACCGCGCGTGCCAGGCCCGTGCGTGCAGCCAGCTGCGTCTGTGTCAGCGCAGGGTTTTCGGCATCGAAGGCGCGGATCACCGCAAGGCCGCGGGCCAGCGACTGGACGTAGTCCGGACCGTCCTCGATGCATTCGGGACGGATCGTGGCTGGCGCGGCGGTGATTGACATGATGGGCGGATTAGACCGTAATACCGTTCGCATGTCGAATTTATGTTCGCATTGCGAACACAATATCCGGGAATCCTGCCGATGTCCTTCAAGCTGACCTACGCCACCATGTTCTCTCCGCCGGAAGAAATGCACGATGCCTACGAGGCGGCGCTCCAGCGGGTTCGTGCCTGCCTCGGCAGGACCCAAGCGCTGCATGTGGGTGGCCGCGATGTACCCGGACAGTACCTGCACGATGCCTTCAACCCGGCACGGCAGCCGGAATTGCTGGGCCGTTTCGGCTGTGCGCGCCTCGAGCAGATGCGATCGGCGGTGACGGCGGCGCGTATGGCGCGTTCGGCCTGGGCGGCGACACCTGCAGCACGCCGCGTCGAACTGTCCCGGAAAGTGGGCCAGCTGATCGAGGCGCGTGTCTATGACATCGCTGCAGCGCTGACCCTCGAGGTGGGCAAGAACCGCATGGAAGCACTCGGCGAGGCCCAGGAAGCCGCGGACTTCTTTCATGGCTACGCGGCGGATTTCGAGCGCAATGGCGCCTATGTCCGCGCACTGCCGGATGATCCGCTGGCCGACTGGAAGTCGCACAATCGAAGCACGCTCAAGCCCTATGGTGTCTGGGCGGTGATCTCACCGTTCAACTTCCCCCTGGCACTGGCAGCGGGACCGGTGGCTGCCGCACTGGTGACGGGCAACTGCGTGGTGCTCAAGACTCCGCCGGAAACACCCTGGGCCGGGCGATGGCTGGCGGACTGCATCCGCGATGCGGGCTATCCGCCGGGTGTCTTCAACTACCTGTGTGGCGATGGCGAGGTGGGCGCGCAGCTGGTGGCGCATCCGGATGTGGCGGGTGTCACCTTCACCGGCTCCCATGCCGTGGGCATGAGCATCCACCGTCAGATGCTCGCCGGCGCTTGGGCCAGGCCCTGCATCGCGGAGATGGGTGGCAAGAACGCCTGCATCGTCACTGCACATGCGGACCTCGATCGGGCCGTCGCCGGGATCGCGCGTTCGGCCTTCGGCATGGGCGGCCAGAAATGCTCGGCGCTGTCACGCCTTTACGTCGAGGAGCCGGTCGCCGATGCGCTGGGGGCCCGGCTGGTGGAGCGGGTCGGTGCGATGCGCGTCGGGGATCCGGCATTGCGCAGCACCGATCTCGGGCCCGTGATCTCGGCGCGTGCAGCCAGCCGCTACGAGGATTTTTCGGCGCAGCTGCGCACGCACGGTTCGCGTGTGTTGCATGGGGGCGAGCGCTTGCGTGAAGGGGACCTCGCGCTGGGACATTTCGTGGCGCCCACGCTGAGCGAATCGCCGCCCACGCATCCGCTGTTTGCACAGGAGATGTTCCTGCCCATCCTGATGATGACGCGCGTGAAGACCCTGGATGAGGCCATCGGACGGGCGAACGAAACGCCGCTGGGTCTCACGGCGGGCTGCTATGGCAACCAGTCCGAAGTCGAGGAGTTCGAGCGGCGCATCGAAGCCGGCGTGATCTATGTCAATCGCCCGCAGGGCGCCACCACGGGGGCATGGCCGGGCTTCCAGGCCTTCGCGGGCTGGAAGGGATCCAGTTCCACCGGCAAGGCGATCGGGTCCTTCTACTACCTGCCGCAGTACCTGCGTGAGCAGTCCCTGACCTGGGTGGAGTGATGGCGCAGTTCCTGAGCCTGCACGATGCGATCGCCCTGTACGTGAAGGACGGCCAGAGCGTTGCACTGGAGGGTTTCACGCACCTGATTCCCTTTGCCGCGGGGCACGAGATCATCCGGCAGCGGCGCAAGGGTCTGCATCTGGTCCGCATGACACCGGACCTCATCTACGACCAGATGATCGGCATGGGCTGCGCCAGCGAGATCACCTTCTCCTGGGGCGGGAATCCCGGTGTTGGCTCGCTGTATCGCCTGCGCGATGCCATCGAGAATGGCTGGCCCGGCCCCCTGAAGATCCATGAGCACAGCCACGCCGGCATGGCGGCTGCCTACACAGCCGGCGCCAGCGGTCTGCCCTTCGGGCTGCTGCGCGGCTACATCGGCAACGGGCTCACCGAAGTCAATCCGCAGATCCGGCGCGTGCGTT
Organism: Steroidobacteraceae bacterium; assembly: GCA_044226785.1. Classification (GTDB taxonomy): domain Bacteria; phylum Pseudomonadota; class Gammaproteobacteria; order Steroidobacterales; family Steroidobacteraceae; genus TMP-86. The sequence goes on from JBGAGK010000016.1 coordinate 85,251, forward strand.
GTCCGTACACGGGCGAGGTCCTGGCCACCGTGCCCGCGATCAATCCAGACCTTTCCATCATCCATGCGCAGGCAGCGGATCGTCACGGCAATGTGCTCATCCAGGGAATCCTCGGGGCGCAGAAGGAAATCGCGCTGGCCGGACGCAAGCTCCTGGTCACCGTCGAGTCGCTGGTGGACGAGCTCGACACCCACCTGAATTCCGTGGTCCTTCCGGGGTGGGTGGTGAGCGCCATCGTGCATGCTCCGCGAGGCGCCTACCCCTCCTATGCGCAAGGGTGCTATCCGCGCGACAACGGGTTCTACACCGCCTGGGATGCCATTGGCAGGAGCCGCGAGCACTTTGTCCAATGGATGCAGCGCAACGTGCTGGAGGCCGCGACATGAGCCCCGGCGCGCATTCGGCGGAAGAGATGATGACCGTGGCGGCTGCGCGGCTGCTGTGGAACGGTTGCGTGTGCTTCGTCGGTATCGGACTGCCTTCAGCGGTGGCCAACCTTGCGCGACTCCTGCATGCCCCGCAGATCGTGCTGATCTACGAATCCGGCACCATCGGCGCGCGCCCCGATGTCCTGCCGCTGTCCATCGGCGACGGTGAACTGGCGCAGACCGCCACCGCGGTAGTATCCCTTCCCGAAATCTTCTCGTACTGGCTGCAGGCCGGGCGGGTGGATGTGGGCTTTCTGGGCGCCGCGCAGATCGACCGGTACGGCAACCTCAACAGCACGGTCATCGGACCCTATGGAGCTCCGAAGACCCGGCTGCCGGGCGCGGGCGGCGCGCCGGAGATCGCCTCGAATGCGCGCCAGACCTTCGTGGTGCTGCGGCAGTCTCCACGTTCCTTCGTGGACAAGCTCGATTTCAGGACTTCCATGGGCTTTGGCCATGGACGTGGTGAACGTGCATCGTCCGGTGCCCGCGGTGCCGGCCCCCAGGCCGTGATCACCGATTTCGGGCTGCTTCGACCCGATGCACACAGCCAGGAACTGCAGTTGGTGGCATGCTACGAGAACGTCGATCCGGCCGATGCCGTCAAGGCCACCGGCTGGCCGCTGCAGGTGGCGGATTCGCTCGAAGTGATACGTGCACCAGACCCGGAAGAGCTTCGCGTGCTGCGTGAGCTGCACGCCGGACGATCAAGAGGAGAACCGCGATGAAGAACCCGCATATCAGGACGGAATTGCCCGGACCGAAGGCGCGCGCCCTGCTGGCACGCGATGCAGCCTGCGTCTCGCCATCCTATCCGCGTGATTACCCGTTCGTGATGTCCCACGGGCGGGGTGCCGAGATCTGGGATGTCGACGGCAACCGGTTCCTCGACTTCGTCGCGGGCATTGCCGTGTGCAGCACGGGGCATGCGCATCCACAGGTGGTCAAGGCCATCCAGTCCGCGGCAGAGCAGTTCCTGCACATCTCCTCCGACTACTGGCATGAGGGCCAGGTCCGGCTTGCCGAACGCATGGCACAGATCGCGCCCATGAACGAGCCGGTGATGAGTTTCTTCGCACAGTCCGGCACCGAGAGTGTCGAGGCGGCCCTGAAGCTCGCGCGCTACGTCACGGGCCGGGGCCGGTTCATCGGCTTCCTCGGCGGCTTTCACGGGCGCACCATGGGCTCACTGTCCTTCACCTGCAGCAAGTACACCCAGCAGAAGGGATTCTTTCCCACCATGCCCGGGGTGACGCATGTGCCATACCCGAACCGCTTCCGCCCCCTGCTCGCCGGCGAGGACCAGGGTGCGGCGGTGCTGTCCTACATCGAGGACGTGCTGTTCCAGACCAGCGTGCCGGCCAGCGAAGTTGCCGGCATCCTGATCGAACCCATCCAGGGCGAAGGCGGATACCTGGTTCCGCCTGACGGCTTTCTCGCCGGCCTGCGCGCGCTGTGCGACCGGCACGGCATCCTGCTGATCTTCGACGAAGTGCAGTCGGGCATCGGCCGCACGGGCAGGATGTTCGCCAGTGAACACTGGGGCGTGGCGCCTGACATCATGACGCTGGCCAAGGGCCTGGGTTCGGGCATGCCCATCGGAATGGTGGTGGCGAAGAAGCGCATCATGGAGCAGTGGACGCGCGGTGCGCACGGCAACACCTACGGCGGCAACCCGGTCTGCTGTGCGGCTGCGCTGGCGACGCTCGACCTGGTGCAGAACGCGTATTGTGCCAATGCGGCTGCGGTGGGCGAATACTTCCAGCGCCAGCTGCGTGGCCTGCAGCAGCGCCATGCTGCCGTGGGTGAAGTGCGCGGCAAGGGACTGATGATCGGCATGGAGCTGATCGCCGATCACCGCACCCGTGCTCCTGCGAAGAAGCTGTGCGACACGATGGTCACGCGCGCGTATCACAACGGCCTGATCCTGTTGCCCTGTGGCCAGAGCACGCTGCGCTTCATGCCACCGCTCCTCGTGACCCAGGCCCAGGTGGATGAGGCCATGGGCATCATCGAGGCCAGCCTGATCGAGGCACAGGCTGAAATGGCCGGCAGGAGTTGAGATCATGCGCAAGGCAAGGCGTGGAGCGGGCGTTGCGCGCGAGCGCGTTCGCGCGGCATTTCAGTGGCTGCTGTGGGTCGTGGCGATGGGCGGCGGTTCGGTGGCGATGGCACAACGCGCGCCAGTGCTGCCGCTGCTCGACATGCCGCATCCCTACTACTACCGGGAGATGTTCCTGCCGCAACTGACCGGCGGGCCTTCGAGCCTCGCCTGGTCGCCCGATGGCCGCGAGCTGGTGTATTCCATGGCGGGCACCCTGTGGCGCCAGCCGGTGGACTCGGATCACGCCACGCAGATCACCTCCGGGAAGACCTATGACTACCAGCCCGACTGGTCACCGGATGGCCGCTGGATCATCTACAGTTCCTACACCGGTAAAGCAATCGAACTCAAGGCGCTCGATCTTCGCAGCGGCACGGTGCATGCGCTCACCGGCAATGGTGCCATCAATGTCGAGCCGCGCTTCTCTCCGGATGGTTCGCGCATCGTCTTCACCTCGAGCCAGGATCACCGGCGCTTTCATCTGTTCATGGCGGACTTCCGGCAGGGGCAGCTCGAAGATCCCGTGCAGCTGACGCACGAACACCTGAGCGATCTGCCGCGCTACTACTACAGCCGTTACGATCACGAGCTCAGCCCGCTCTGGTCGCGCGACGGGCGCTTCATCCTGTACATCTCCAACCGCGGACACATCCACGGCACGGGTGGCATCTGGCGCATGCCCGCACAGGCCGGTGCTGCAGGCCAGGAAATCCACTACGAGGAGACCAACTGGCGCACGCGGCCGGACCTTTCCCCCGATGGCAAGCGTCTGGTCTACAGCTCCTACCTGGGCCGCTCCTGGCACAATCTGTGGATGATGCCTGCGGGCGGCGGCGATGTTTTCCCCTTGAGCTTTGGCAGCTGGGACCAGGTCAATCCGCGCTGGTCACCGGATGGAGCGCGCATCGCATTCATCAGCAACCAGGGCGGTGGCACGTCCATCGGCATCGTCGGTGTGCCCGGTGGCGTGGTCCGCGCGCTGCCCATCCATTCGCGCAGCTGGATGCGGCCTGCAGGACAGGTCCACATCCGGCTGCTCGCAGCGGGTGGCGAGCCCGGCGTTGCACGCATCAGCGTGACCGATGACGAGGGCATGAGTCATGCGCCGGCCGGCGGCTGGATCAGTGCCGATGACGGCTTCGACCGGCGTGAAAGACCATTCGAGGCGCATTACTTCCATGCGCGGGGTGAAGCCATCGTCGAGGTTCCGGCAGGCCGCGTGCGCGTGGAGATCCTGAACGGATTCGACCGGGCACTCGAGACCCGTGAGATCCAGGTGCAGGCCGGCGGGTCGACCGAAGTGATCTCGCACCTTTCCGATGGCCGGTGGCCGGTGCCCGACGAGGCGCACTGGGCCAGCGGCGATGCCCACGTGCACATGAACTATGGCGGATGGTATCGCAACGATCCGGCGCACCTGCTGTTGCAGGCGCAGGCCGAGAACCTGTTTCTCGTGAATGCGCTCATCGTCAACAAGGAGCAGCGCTTTCCCGACATCGAGTACAACGGGCGCCACATCGATCCGGTGTCCACCCGCGAGACCGTGATCCTGCATGGACAGGAGTTCCACACCAGCTACTGGGGACACCTGGGCCTGATGGGCATACGGGACGGTATCATCCTGCCCGGCTACGCGGGCTATCCGAACACGGCGGCGGCCAGTCTTGTGCCCACCAATACGCAGGTAGCGGATCTGGCCCATGCACGCGGGGCTCTGGTGGGCTATGCGCATCCCTTCGATGAACCACAGGATCCGTTCGACAAGCATCAGTCCCAGACCAGTTCGCTCCCGGTGGATGTGGCACTGGGCAAGGTGGATTATCTGGAGGTCGTCGGGTTCGCCGATCACCGCTCCACCGCGCAGGTGTGGTACCGGTTGCTCAATCTCGGTTTCCGCATACCGGCAGCCGGTGGCACCGATGCCATGGCCAATTACGCCTCGCTCCGCGGCCCGGTGGGCATGAACCGGGTATTCGTCCGGATGCCGGAAGGCGCGCCGGATGCCGATCAATGGCTGGCAGGGCTCAAGGCCGGCCGGAGTTTTGCCACCAATGGACCGTTGCTGGGCTTTTCACTCGGGGGCCAGGCCATCGGCGATGAACTGCGGCTGGACGGACCGGCGGCGGTGGATTTCCGTGTGCGCATGCGCTCGATCGTGGCGGTGGATCACCTGGATCTGGTGTGCAACGGCAAGCCCGTGCGCAGCTTCGTCAGAGGCAAGCCCATCGATCAGGGTGATTTCAGGGGCCGCGTGGAACTGCACGACAGCGGCTGGTGCGTGGTGAGCGCATCGAGCGATGGCGGGCGATACCCGGTGCTGGACAACTACGTGTACGCCACCACCAGTCCGGTGTATGTGACCGTGAATGGCCGCAAGCCCCGTTCACCTCAGGATGCCCGCTATTTCGAGGCCTGGATCGACCGGGTCGGCGAAGCGACGCAGGCCTGGCCGGACTGGAACAGCGAAGCCGAGAAGGAGGCGGTGCTCGAAAACCTGGCAAAGGCCAGGGCCGTGTATTCGGCGCTGGAATAGCAGGCGTTGTAGTCCCGCGGCTTCAGTTCGTCAGCCGGTTGTACTTGCGCAGGATCGTCCGCAGGGTCTCGTGCGGGATCGCGAGCACGCGGTGATCGTCGATTCCCGTCATGTTCTTCGCGGCGATCATGGCATTCACGATGGCTTCTTCGGTGGCGAACACCGTCGCACCGAAGACCGGGTCCATGGAATCGTTGGCCAGCATCTTTGCGTCCTTCACGCCTTCATCGCCTACCGCCGAGAGATTCGCAGTGGAAAACGCGATGAAGATGTCGCCCGAACCGTTGCCTGACAGAGAGCCGACACGGCCCAGACCGAGAGTCACCCGGCGCGCGACCCGCTTGAGCTGGTGCGGCAGGAGCGGCGCGTCCGTCGCGACCACCACGATGATCGAACCGCGTTCGGTGATATCCGAGGGAACGAAGGCGTAGGGATCAGACCCCGGGATCTCCCGGCCGACCGGAATGCCGGCGATCCGCAGGCTGTCACGGCCACCGAAATTGCATTGCACCAGCACACCCACGGTGTAACCGCCATCCCGGGCGGCCAGCTTCCGGGACGAAGTGCCGATGCCGCCCTTGAAGCCGTTGCAGATCATGCCGGTGCCGCCGCCGACATTGCCCTCGGCAACCGGTCCACCCACCGCCGATTCGATGGCATGGATGGCATGTTCGGGCTTGACATGAAACCCGTTGGTGTCATTCAGGAAGCCGTCCCAGGTCTCGGCCACCACCGGCAGGGACCACCAGTAGCCGGAAGCATCGGCGGCGCCATGCGCAACCCGCCACGCGATGACGGCATCACGCACCACGCCGACACTGTGGGTGTTGGTGATCATCACCGGGCCTTCAAGGAAACCGGATTCCTCCACCCAGGTGGTGCCGGTCATCTCTCCATTGCCATTCTGGGAAAACCAGCCCGCGAACACGGGCTTGTCCATCGAATCCTTGCCGCGAGGCAGGATGGCGGTCACACCGGTGCGCACCGGTCCCTTGCCCACCTGGAGCTTGCCGCTGCCTTCGATCAGGGTCGTGTGGCCGACCGTCACACCGGCGACATCGGTGATGGCGTTGAGCGGTCCCGGGGTGCCATCGAAGGGGATGCCCAACTCCCGCGCGCGCGGCTCTGATGTCGTACCGGAGGTGTGCGGCGGCGCCGCTGCGCCCGCCACGCCGGGCAGCGCCAGGAAACATATCCACGAAACCAGCACCCGCGACGAGCTCATGCCCGGACCCGGTCGCTGCGCAGGACCCGGTAGGCCAGCCACACCAGCCCCGCCACCAGCAGGCTGGTGACGAGCTGTTCCGCCAGATCCCGCCGGAAGGCCATCGCGATCAATACGGCAAGGATGGCGCCGGCGGTGAGATAACTGGCATAGGGAAACCACCACATGCGGATCGCCAGCCGCTCCGGCGCTTCAGCCTCGTACTTCCGGCGCAGCCGGATCTGGGCGATGCACACCAGAAGATAGATGATGAGCATGGTGGCGCCGGAGGAATTCACCAGGAAGCTGAACACCAGCTGCGGAGAGAGCACCGAGGCGGCGAGTGCGACATAGCCGAACAGGCTGCCGATCAGGATGGCGCGGGCCGGCACCTTGCGCGCGTTCACGGCCACCAGCCACTGTGGCGCGTCACCCTTGGCGGCCAGCACGAACAGCACCCGCGAAGTGACGTACAGGCTGGAGTTCAGGCACGACAGCACGGCGACCAGCACGATGACGCCCATCATCGTGGCCGCGGCCGGAATCTTCATGTGCGCCAGCGTCGCGGTGAACGGCGACTGCCCGGGCACGATGCTGTCCCATGGCAGGATGCATACGATCAGTCCGATCGACAGGATGTAGAAGAGCAGGATGCGCAGCGCCACACTGCTGGCGGCCCTGGCGATGGTCTTGGCGGGCTCGGCGGATTCGGCTGCGGCGATGGTGGAGATCTCGGCGCCCACGACGGAGAAGATCACGCTGGTCACGCCCGCGAGCACCGCGGCGTATCCGGCCGGAGCAAATCCGCCGTGCGCGGTGAGGTTTCCGAAAGTCGGCCCATCGGGTGATGTGAAGCCGAAGGCCCAGGCCGCACCCAGGGTGATGAACACGATGATGGCGGCGACCTTGAGCGAGGAGAGCCAGAACTCCACTTCACCATAGGAACGGGCCGACAGCAGGTTGACGCCGGTGAGCACGGCCAGCAGCACCGTGCCGATCTGCCAGACTTCGAAGTGATGGATCCAGCCCTGGACGATCACTGCGCCGGCGATCGCTTCCACCGGCACCACCACCACCCAGAAATACCAGTACAGCCAGCCGGCAACGAACCCCGCGCCATGGCCCAGACCCAGCCGCACGAATTCGGTGAACGAACCGGTGCGCGGGGCCGCCATCGCCATCTCGGCCAGCATGCGCATGACCAGCAGGATGAGCATGCCGGATATCCCGTAGGTGATGATGACGGCCGGACCCACGGTGTTGATCGAGGTGCTGCTGCCGACGAACAGGCCAGCGCCGATGATGCCCCCGAAGGCGATCATGGACACGTGGCGGGCGCGCAGCGAGTGACTGAGTTCCGGAGCCTGCTCCGGAGCTTTCAGGGCGGAGGATGTTGAACTCACCGTCTGGTCTCGTTATGGAGGTGTTCGACGGATCATACCTGCAACCGGGCCCACGGTGCGAACCGGACAGGCTCTTTCGCGCGTGAGGCAGGTTCCGGATATGATCGGTGACGGAAGCGCCCCACGTGTCGATGAGCAGGGTCCCGAGTGAAGAGTTGCAGCAATCGTCCACTGCCGATACCGCCGTTTCCTGCCTCGGTGTGCATGGCGGTGCTGCTGGCCAGCGGGTCCTCGACCTGGGCCATGCAGGTGCCCAGTCCCGCTGTCGCGCCGCCCGTTGCGCCATCCGCCACGCCCCCGGGTTCCGGTGTGGAGAGCCTGAGCGAGATCCTGGTGGAGGCCAACGAGCCGCGTTTCGTGGCTCCGACGCGCCGTGACCGGATCGGGCGCATCTGGGCACCGGTGTTCATCAACGGCAAAGGTCCGTTCAAGCTGGTGCTCGACACCGGGGCCAGTCACTCGGCTGTCATGCAGAGTGTCGCGGATGCCCTCGGACTGAAGCCCGACGCCAAGGCATCTGTCATGCTGCGAGGGGTGACCGGGTCCGCCACGGTCCCCGTGATCAGGGTCGACAGCCTGCGCATCGGTGATCTGCTGATCCAGCCGGTCATCCTGCCCATCATTACCGATGCGCTGGGCGGGGCGGAAGGCATACTGGGGACCGAGGGCATGGCGGACATGCGCATTTTCATCGACTTCCGCAATGACCGGATCCGCATCAATCGCTCGCGCAATGAGCGTGCGCCATTCGGCTTCATGACCATTCCGGTGCGATTCCTGCGGGGCAGGCTCTTGTCGGTGAGTGCCGAGGTGGGGGATGTTCCCGTCAGGGCCATCATCGATACCGGTGGGCAGTCGACCATCGCCAACAATGCGCTGCGCGAGGCGCTGTCACGTCACCAGTCGCGCATGAAGACCACCCGCGATGAGATCACGGGTGCGACCCTCGACGTACAGGAGGGTGATACCAGCGAGACACCACCCATCAGCATGGGCGGTCTTGAAATCCGCGGGGCGCGGGCCACGTTCGGGGACATGCGGATTTTCGAACATTGGCGCATGACCCGTGAGCCGGCCATCCTCATCGGCATGGATGTGCTGGGGACGCTCGATACGCTGGTGATCGACTATCACCGCAGGGAATTGCAGGTACGCACCCGACGGGATCGTTCTTAGGCTCTGCGGGCCACGGGCCCGGTGCTTCTGACCAGCTGATTGCGTCCGGCCCGCTTCGCGGCATAGACGGAGCGGTCGGCGGCTTCGACCAGTTCGGCGACGCTGTTGTAGTTGTGCCCATCGCCATGAGTGGCCAGACCCAGTGAGGCCGTGGTCGTGATCTTGCCCCCGGTGACCTCGTGCTGCGTGCTTCGCAACTTCGCGAGCATGCGGTCACAGACCACCGCTGCACCCTCCATGGACTGGCCCGGCAGGACGATCACGAACTCCTCGCCGCCATAGCGCGCCACGCAGTCGGACGTGCGCACGACAGCCTGGATGAGCCTCGCCGTGCCGATCAGTACGGTATCGCCGGCAGGATGACCGTAGGTGTCATTGACCAGCTTGAAACGGTCCAGGTCGCAGAACACAACGCTCAGGGGTGATGCACTGGCATTGGCGAGTGCAAATTCACGGGCCAGCACCTCGTCGAGATGGCCACGGTTGTACAGGCCGGTCAGTGGGTCCCGGCGTTGCCGGTCCTCGAGATCATGTGCGCGGGCCTCGAGCTGGTGCGAAGACTCCTGCAGGGCGTTGACCTTCTCGATGGCCTGCAGGTTGCGCAGCATCAGCAGTTCACGTGCCTGTTCGAGGATGCCGTTGGCCACACCCGGATCCATCAGCGTGGTATCGAACAGGCGGGAGACCTCGGGGATTTCGGCGACGATCCGGGTCATGCACTCATTGAGCTGTTCCGGCCCCATGCCGAGCCACTCGCGTGCATGCGTGGACAGCGGATTCAGATCCGTGAGGCGTCCACGGGTCAGCAGCACATCGACACATTCGTTTCCCAGTGCCACGCAACGCGCGGCGCTCTTCACCGCTTCATCGGCCGGCGCATTCGAGGGTGAATGACTGTGGCGGACCGTGTGGGGCAGGAAATCCGGCAGCTTCCAGAACTCGAGCAGCCAGGCGCCGAGCACGGCGTGGTCGCAACCGAGTTTGCCGGTTTCAAACTCCACCGTTTTCGCATGTGTCGCATTCTTCGGCAGCGTGTTGTAGAAATCCGGCTGCACGCGGTCGACGGCCAGGATCGCGATGTCCTGCAGCAAGGCCGCAAGGAAGATGTCTTCGACATTGCCGCAATGGGCAGCTTCTGCAAAGGAACGTGCAGCCGATGCGCCGAGCAACGCGCGCCGCCAGAACTGGTTGTAGTCGATGCCGACGCTCTTGACTTTCCGGTAGGTTCCCACGAGCGAAAAACTCAGGGCCAGGGTGGTGGCTGCATTGAGCCCGAGGACCACCAGGGCCTGACGCAGGTTTTCGCTCCGGCGCCGGTTGGAATAGATGGATGAGTTGGCGACCCGCAGGATCTTGGATGCGAGGCCCGGATCCTTGCTGACGATCGCGGCCAGTTTCACCATGTCCACGTCCGGATCCCCGGCGAGCGCGATGATCTGCTGTGCGACCGCCGGCGGTGAGGGGAAGTTCACGGCCGTCTTCAGCCTTTGTTGTAGTTCTTGCAGCATGCTTCAATCCTGGACGAGTGGCCCAGGACTGCGTAGCGGCCAATCGCGATGATTCTTGAGGGATTCCCTGAGCCGGGCGGGCGATTATTGTGTGACTGGGCGCACAGTGGGTGCGATCCGGTGGCCCGGGCAGGTTGCCCGTTCAGGGTCCTGCGGCGCTGAGGATCTCCCGCGCCAGGCCCGCATAGTCGCCGTTGAAATGATGACCGCCCTTGAGCCGGACTACCTTGAATTTCCGGGAGTCCAGACGCGGGCACAGTGAATCGTCCTCCTCTGCGCCATAGATGCACAAAAGGGGAGTCGGCGGTACACGGTCGACTTCGGGCAGTGTCGGCAAGCCGGACTTGCTGTCTGCGATCCAGTGGGTGAGGTGAAACTCGAACTGCGCGTTCTCGGACATGCCGATCAGTACCGCCAGTGCAACGCGTTCGCGCGTGGCGGCCGGCAACCGGTTCACTGCGAAGGGCAGCACATCCGCACCCTGGGAGTATCCGATCAGCAGCACTTTCTGCTTGGCCAGGCGGGAAAGGTAGTAGCGGATGATCCGGTCGATATCGGTCGAGACACCCTCCGGCGTGCGCGGCGTCCAGAAATAACGCAGCGAATCCAGGCCGACCACCGGAATGCCGCGGGCGCTGAGTGCCGCTGCCACTTCCTCGTCCAGCCCGGCCCAGCCCCCATCGCCCGAGAGGATCAATGCGAAGCGGTCGGTCGCCGTCGCGGCTTTCGGCGGTATTTCCACCACGGGCAGATTGCCAAGCGCAGCCGGTGGGAGGGCCACTGGTCTGGCGGGCGCCGCCGTGCTGATTTTCTGCAGTTCCGACAGCAGCTCAGGCCACTCCCGCGCACCCGGCGACGGACGTTTGACCGGCACCTGTCGTGCACCGGGAATCTGTGCGATGAATCGGTTCACCGACTCGACGGAGCAGCTGGAGGGTGCATCCGTGTCGAGGTTGATCCAGGGGTCCGACAGGGTGGTGGAGGGCAGGAATTCCATGCGCGGTCCCTGCTTGCGCGAGACCAGTCCTGAGCCCTTGCACAAAGGTTTCTGGAGCATGGCCCATGGGCAGAAATCCAGGGTGAGTGCGCCTGCGAAAGTGTCCTTCGGAGACTGCGCCAGCACTGCGTAGGCGAGCGTTGCACCGGCCGCCTCGCCCATCAACACGGGCGGCAGATAGGTCGGCAGGTGGACATAGGCCTGGACGAAATGACTCAGGTTCTCGAGGTCACCGTCGGGAAAGACGCAGTCAGCCCCGTCGGCTTCGAGGTTCCTGCGCAGGGCCCGCCAGTCGATCCCGACGACCAGGTTTCCCTGCTGCTGGAGCTGGCGCGCCAGCCGTTCGGTGGATGCCTTCCAGCCGAACTCGCCCGACAGCAGCAGGAGCACGGCACGCACCGACCCCGCGGGCTGGAACACCCGCAGGTTCCTGAATCGGCCATGCTGCAGATGCTGGACGGCAGGGATTTTCGCGGCAGCGTGCTGCGCCGGTACGGCCGCTGGTGCCGCTGTCGCAACGCCGGCGAGAAGGGACAACAGCAGCACCGCCGCGGCTTTCATCCACGCGCCGCCTTCACCCGCGCCCGGAAATCATGCAGCAGCGGCTCTGTGTAGCCATTGGGCTGCTCCAGACCCTGGAAGATCAGTGCGCGCGCCGCCTGGAAGGCAAGGCTCCCCTGCGGATCCGGCGCCATCGGGCGATACAGCGGATCCTGCGCATTCTGCGCATCGACCTTGGCTGCCATGCGCAGCAATGCGGCATCGACCTGCGCTGCGTTGCATACGCCATGCAGGAGCCAATTGGCCATGTGCTGCGAGGAGATGCGAAGCGTTGCCCGGTCCTCCATCAGGCCGACATCGTGGATATCCGGAACCTTGGAGCATCCGATGCCCTGATCGACCCAGCGCACCACATAGCCCAGAATCCCCTGGGCATTGTTGTCCAGTTCGTTGGCGATCTCCTCGGACGACCAGTGGCGATCCAGTGCAATGGGCGGTGTCAGCAGGTTTTCGAGCGAGGGCATCGGCTGCCTGGCGATTTCTGCGCGACGGGCAAATACATCGACCTCGTGATAATGCAGCGCATGGAGCGTCGCGGCCGTGGGGTTGGGAACCCAGGCCGTGTTGGCACCGGCCAGCGGCTGGCCGATCTTCTGCTTGAGCATGTCAGCCATGCGGTCGGGCGCCGCCCACATGCCTTTCCCGATCTGCGCGTGCCCCGACAGTCCACAGGCGATGCCCACTGCGACATTGCGGGCCTCGTAGGTGCCGAACCACAGGCTGTCCTTCATGGCCGCCTTGCGCACCATGGGTCCCGCCCGCATGGAGGTGTGGATCTCATCGCCGGTGCGGTCGAGGAAGCCGGTGTTGATGAATACGATGCGTTCCTTCACCGCATGGATGCAGGCCGCGAGGTTCGCCGAGGTGCGACGCTCCTCGTCCATGACACCGACCTTGAGGGTGTGGCGCGACAGACTGAACGCATCCTCCACGGCATCGAACAGGTCGTTGGTAAAGGCGGCTTCATCCGGACCGTGCATCTTGGGCTTGACCACGTAAATGGAGCCTTTGCGGCTGTTTCGGAAGCGGCCCAGCCCCTTGAGGTCGTGCAGGCCGATCAGTCCGGTGAATACCGCATCCAGGATGCCTTCGGGGGCCTCGCGCCCATCGCTCATCAGCACGGCCGGATTGGTCATCAAGTGGCCGACGTTGCGCAGGAACAGCAGACTTCGTCCGGGCAGGGAGAAAGTCCTGCCGTCCGGCGCGGTCCACTCCCGGTCAGGTTCCATCGTGCGTGTGAGGCTGTGTCCACCCTTGTCGAAGCGGGCGGTGAGATCGCCGCGCATCAGGCCCAGCCAGTTGCCATAGGCCACGACCTTGTCCTGGGCATCGACCGCGGCAATGGAGTCTTCCAGATCGATGATGGTGGTGAGTGCCGACTCCAGCACCACGTCCGAGATCCCCGCCGGATCGTCGCGTCCGACCACGCTGGAGCGATCGACCCGCAGCTCCACGTGCAGGCCGTGATGGCGCAACAGCACGGCATCGGGAGACTGCGCCGGCCCGGTGAACCCGGCAAAGCAGTCGGGGTCGCGCAATGCCGGCACCAATGTACCGTCCTGGACGGCCAGGCGTGTCACCTGGCTCCACAGGCCGTCCACGAGGGGGAAGGCCTCGTTGAGAAAGCCCTTCGCCCGTGCGATCACCGCCGCACCCCGCAATGGATCGTAACCGCCGGGAGCCGCCTTGCCCGGCAGGGCATCGGTGCCGTAGATCGCGTCGTAAAGGCTGCCCCAGCGGGCGTTGGCTGCATTGAGCGCGAAGCGAGCGTTCATCGACGGGACGACCAGCTGCGGCCCCGCAAGGCTGGCGATCTCCTCGTCGACCTGGGTCGTGGTCACCCGGAAGGGCGGAGGTTCGGGTGCGAGGTATCCGGTCTGGCGCAGGAATGCCAGGTACTGTCCGGGATCCAGGGCCTTGCCCTTTCTGGCCAGGTGCCATGCATCGATCTGTGCCTGCAGGTCGTTCCGTCGTTCCAGCAGCTGCCGGTTGCGGCCGGCGAGGCGGGCGAGGATTCCCGCCAGCGAATTCCAGAAATGATCCGCGGCGATCCCGGTCCCCTCGAGGGCTCGGTTTTCGGTGAACTCCGCCAGGGTGCGGGCGACGCGCAGTCCGGCGCGATCGACATATTGATTCGTGGATGACAAGCGTGCCTCTGTCGGATTTTGGCCTGTTGACAGAGTGCAAGTCTAACCACATCGAGCGCCCCCGGAGTAGCTCGTTGCCGGAAAGCGCCGCCACCTTTCGGGAGCTGCGGCTACTGGCGCCGCACGATATAAGGGAATTTCCCGGAAGGAGCCAGCGGGATGTCGTCGACCACGTGGAATTCGATGCGGCAGTCATCGCCCATGACCCGCCGGATTTTTCGCCGGATCTCCTCGAGGTCCAGACCCACGGTTTCCAGGGTGTAGCCGCTCTCGGGCACCAGATTGATCGTGAGTGATCCGTCCTTTTCCTGGATGAGCTGGTACTGGCGCAGGGTGCCCTGGTCCCAGCTCATCCGGAACGACATGATGAAATACAGCGGATCGACCTGCTCGCCGCGCGAGTTGATGAAAGCCTCGATCAGCCTGCCGGAGACCGAGTCGAGCAGGGGCAGCGTGCGCCCGCAGCTGCAGGGCCGATCCGTGAGACGCCCACGGTCTCCCAGGCGGTAGCGGATGAAGGGCATGGCGTAGTTCTGAAGTCCGGTGATCGCCAGCTCCGCATCCTGATCCTTGACCGACCGGCCCTGGGCATCGATGGTCTCGATTCTGGCCAGGTTGACCGAGATGTGGTGGCCGTTGCGATCCAGGCACTCGCAGGCGACACCGCCGATCTCGCGTGAACCATAGGCACTGATCACGGGAGACTTGAATGCCTGCTCGATCGTCCTGACCACGAAGGGATAGACGGTGGACCCCCCGAGGACGATGGCCGCCGGCCGGTGCATGCGGATGCCATGCGCATTCACGTACTTGGCAATGGCGTCGATCCCATCGCGGAAGCACCACAGGAGCTTCGGCCGCCAGTCGTTGATCTCCCGGATGATTTCGGTGATCCGCTCTTCCGACAGGTACCACGCGCCCTGATAGCGCCGGTTGTAGATGAAGTTCTCGACGCGCTTGATCGGGCTGGAGGTGCCTTTGTTGAGATCCCCCTCGTTGCCCCAGACCTTCATCTCCGGATCGCCCAGCGCCTTGCCCAGGGTGCTGAACTGATAGATGCGGGTGCCGATGTTGGCATCCCAATGACCGCTGTCCTGCGGGAACTGGATCGGTGCGCCGGTGGTGCCGCCGGAGGTGATGAGGCTCGAGCGCCTGCCGTCCGGCAACTTGCGTGCAAAAAGCCGCGAACCCTGGCTGCGGATGATGTCCTTGGTCAGGAACGGAATGTCCCCAAATCGGCTCAGGTCCACCTTGCCGCCGCGTACGGCGCCGCAGGACTCGAGCACGTCGTGATAGTAGTCGGTCTGGCTCCAGGCATGATGCAGGAGGCGCTCCAGCCGCTCGTTCTGCAGGTCATCCACACGAGCCCGGGGAGCGCGTTCAATCGAGGAGATCAGCGCCTGCTCGCGAAGTACCACGGGGCTGGTCAACCGGAGGGCGAGGTTGATCACCGGTACGCGCCAATTCACTGACATCCTGGCTCCTGCCTGGGCATTCCTGGAAAAAGGGTTGGCGAGACTAGCACGCAGGCTGGAAATTTTCGTAAGGGATCTGGTCTTGCGGATCAGATCACCGCGCCAACCACTGGAATTCCCGTGCGGGATCTCAGGGCGCCGGGTCGGTGAACGCAGGGTCAGCCTTGCGTGAACCTGTCGGAGCGGCCTCCTCAGTGACGTTGGCCGTTCCTACCCGGACGAGGGCAGGTGCGAGTGGTCAGATCTGACGCAGTAAAGGCAGGCACAGACCGGTTTCCGAGGTTCTGCCCTTCCCCGTCAGATGCAATGTGTCCATTTGTGCCTGCAGCCTGGCTAGTCAAACCTGTCCCTGGGTTTCAGTGGCATTTGATGGCCTGGATGAAAACGCCGCTGGTCGTCAAGTCATCGGTTTCGAAGTCACGGAATCTCTTCGCCAACGAATCCTGCTTCAACTTGCTGGGCGTGGTGACGCGATCGCATCGGACTATCTCGAAGCCGCTCTCTCGCAACAACCGCAAATGAGTAGATTTGGGCTCCCTGTTGATCATCCAGGCATCTTTCCCTCGGATGAGTTTCCACATGAAATCAGAATAGGCCCAGTGGCCATTCCACTCTTTCGCCCAACCGTGGCATTTGAGATCGATTTGATGTGAGACAAAGCCAGTCGGCTTCAGCCAGGAGTTCATGCAGTCATAGACTTCAGACAGATTGTCGACATGTTCCAGAACCGCCTGCGAATAGACGAGATCAATTGAATTGCGCTCAATAACACTTGAGCTCAACCATGGGACACGGTACTGGATGAGCGAGAACTCGGACTTGCAGTTCCTGAGGGAATTCCGGATCCTATCGATCCGCTCCGGAGCAAGGGCCACATTCATCCGCGCTTCCGTGAGGATGGAGGCAGGAAAACCGTAGCTTCTCAGTTTTGGGCTGATGCCGGGAAACTCGGTTTCGTCGGGAACTGGGGTGCGCGCCTTGAACAGTTGCACGAGCTCTTCAAATATCGAAAGATTGCGTTCGGCGCTTGCATATTCATGCACATCGAAGGCAAGGTACTTGGCTGCTCCTGAGAGCAGAGCCGCAAGGCCAATGCCCAGGGAATCCCCCGGACCCAACTCAGCGATGGTCTGGGGATCCGGATTCTGATTGCTCTCGGCAGCCAAAACGAGATGTCGCAGCCAGACCGAGTAGCAATAACGTGCCGAACACGTTCCTCCGGTTCCCGTGATGCGCCCTGCCAACAGTCGTTTGATCACCGGGATGGCCGCAACTCCCGGAATCAGCGTCAATGCATTGAGCAATATTCGGCGCTTTCTGAACATCGCTTTCCCTTGCAACTCGTCGTCAGCAGCGTGCGCAGGGATTCTACGCCACTTTCATCCGGGCATGTACAACTGTGGGATCGTTGGGCGGCGCCTTCATTGGATACAGGCGGTGGCAACGTGTTGCATGCCAGTATAGTTCCTGAATCTGATCCATTCGGCTATGGGAATTTTCCTTCGGGCGAAGCGGGGCGATGCAGGCCAGCATTCCGCCGCAGCTGTGACTCGTTCAGTTCAATGGGCTTCGACAACAGAACCGCATCGAGGTACGTGATCTGACTCCGTACGAAGCGCGGATTCAGGTGCGTGGAGTCCTTGTAGACAGGCACATCGCCGGCGCTCAGCAGCGGGCAGGTGTCGTGATTGCACAGGAAGGCAACCGGATCGATGACCTCAGCCCCCGTCTGACCCGCTATCCGCCGCAACTCGGCCACGATGGGCTGCATGCGGGTCGAGACCATCGAGGATGAGATCACCGGGACGTGCAGCCGGAAGCTCATGTCGGTGAAGCTGCGCTGAACCATGCGGCGCGGCCGGAATTCTGCGCCCGTGGGGCTGGGCAGCACTATGTACACCCGTTTTCCCTTGCTCGTCATGTCCTGCACCATGTCCTGAAGACGCCTCAGTGCGCGTTTCGATGCGGGTGTCTCCAGGTCACCCAGCGGCCCTCGGATATTCGCGTCCTCGTAGTAGTAATCCAGGTCATCCGGTGTCCGCAGCCCCATGAAATAGCCGGCCCAGTCGGCATCGATCACCACGGTGTCGATGTCGGGGCGTGCGGCCAGCCGGATGCCCTGTTCCACCAGTCCCTTGCACAGCGGCAAATGATCTTCCCGGACGCCTGGTACGGGCGGGCATCCGCCCTGGCTGGAATACAGGATGTGAACGGATCCGGCCGGTTGATAGGAGAGCAGCCAGTTGATGCGCGGGTAGTACTGCTCCATCTGGCTGTCGCCGATGAACAGGACAGCGCGTGGGCCCGACCCCTGCTCACGTGCGTTGTCCGAGGCTTCGCCGGGAATCTGCCGCAGATCAGGACCTGGAAAGGCCCGGGTGGTCGTTGCCTCGACGATGTTGCGCACGCCGAGGCTGTCGGAACGAGGCGGCAGGACGAGCCTGAAATCCAGCAGGCCAAGGACGCCGACCGATGCCAGCGTCCCGGCGAGCAGCAGTGGAATTCGCGTGCCGGAAGTTGCACGCCGGATCGGCCATTCGATGAAGCGCCAGGTTGCCCATGCCAGCACGAATGCAATGCCCACGGCGGCCCAGGTGGCTGCGCGCCCGACATCACCACCCGCGATGATGTGCGCGAAGGACAGCAGCGGCCAGTGCCACAGATACAGCGGATAGCTGATGGCGCCGATGAACACCATGGCCCTGTGGCCAAGGACGAGGCGGTTGAGCGGCGCCTGCATCCCCGCATCGATCAGCAGGGCGGTCCCGAAGACGGGCACCATGGCCCGCCATCCGGGAAACAGGTCATGGCGGGTGAAGGCGAATGTTGCGGAGAGCAGCATCGCCAGACCCGCCAGGCTCTTCAGCCACAAATGCGTGCGACCCGGAACACTTGCCTGATGCGCATGGGCCAGCAGTCCGCCGACGGCCAGTTCCCAGAAACGCGTGATCGGAAGATAGAACACCCGGACGCTGTAATGCCCGATCCACACCAGGTTCAGCACCAGGGAGATCACCGCGATCAATGCCATGATCGCAAGGGGACCCCGCCGGATCCTCCAGGTCAGTGCGAGCAGCAGCGGCCAGATCAGGTAGAACTGCTCCTCGATCCCGAGGGACCACAGATGCAGCAATGGCTTGAACTCTGCCGCCGGATCGAAATAACCGGCCTCCTTCCACAGGACCAGGTTCGAAATGAATCCCGCGCCGCCGGCAATGTGTTTGCCCAGCATGGCGTACTCGTCGGGAAACAATGCGTACCAGCCAAACCCGAAGGTGGCGATGAGGACCAGCAGCAGGGCCGGGAGGATCCGGCGGATGCGGCGGGCGTAGAAATCGGAGAACGTGAATGTGCCTTCGTGCAGCTTGCCCAGGATGATCCTTGATATCAGGTATCCGGAGATGACGAAGAAGACGTCGACACCGATGAAGCCACCCGGCGCCCAGGCAGGTTCCGCGTGGTAGATCAGCACCGACAGGATGGCGAAGGCGCGCAGACCATCGATGTCCCGGCGGTAGTCATGCTGGCCTGCGAAGAGCGAAGGAGAGCCGGATGTGCTGGACATGACCTGCCAAGAGCCACGATGACCCGAGCACAGATTATCCAGTGTTCGAACCCAGGCCTGTGCGATGCGTCTCCAAACGGAGCGCCGCCAGGTGAACATCATCGATCGATGCGACTCCGGGATTGCCTCGTTGCGTATTCACTAACAAGCTCATCCACATTGTCTTCCACGCGCGCCAGCCTGTCTTCCATGTCGCGCAGGAGCCGTCTGACCTGTACGCCGTCGCGAAGAGGCAACAGGGCTTTCAGATGGCCTCTGATGATGCTCGAGACCCGAAGCGCGCCGATGGACTCGAATGCATCCTGGGCGCGCATCATCGCGACGATCGATCTGCTCTTGTCCTTTCGCAGAGCGAATTGGCAGGTTGTCACCTCGAACCAGAAATTGCAGGCGGCGAGCAGTGTCCGCTCTTCGTCGGACAGACATGCATCAGTGGCGAGCGATGCCTTCTGGCTGATCGCTTCGCGGATGAAATGGGTCAGCGGAAACGATCCGCGCCACGTTTTCATACACGAAGAGCGTAACTCGTGGCCCGCGTGACGCAAATCAGGGCGCCGGATCTGTTCAACCGTCTCCTGCTGTCGGGTCGTAAGGGCTCTCCATCCACAGGAACAGGAGCAACAGAAGCACGAGATCCAGAATCGCGAGGCTGGCCACATACCAGAGGGGAAGTGCGAAACACCAGGCGGCAAGTCCGGTGAACGGGATCATGCTGGTCCCGAACCAGAAGATCAGGCGCGGCGTGAGGAAGCCNAGCCTGCGAAGAGCGAAGGAGAGCCGGATGTGCTGGACATGACCTGCCAAGAGCCACGATGACCCGAGCACAGATTATCCAGTGTTCGAACCCAGGCCTGTGCGATGCGTCTCCAAACGGAGCGCCGCCAGGTGAACATCAAGGATCGATGCGACTCCGGGATTCCCTCGTTGCGTATTCACTAACAAGCTCATCCACATTGTCTTCCACGCGCGCCAGCCTGTCTTCCATGTCGCGCAGGAGCCGCCTGGCCTGTGCGCTGTCTCGAAGAGGCAACAGGGCTTTCAGATGGCCTCTGATGATGCTCGAGACCCGAAGCGCGCCGATGGACTCGAATGCATCCTGGGCGCGCATCATCGCGACGATCGATCTGCTCTTGTCCTTTCGCAGAGCGAATTGGCAGGTTGTCACCTCGAACCAGAAATTGCAGGCGGCGAGCAGTGTCCGCTCTTCGTCGGACAGACATGCATCAGTGGCGAGCGATGCCTTCTGGCTGATCGCTTCGCGGATGAAATGGGTCAGCGGAAAGGATCCGCGCCACGTTTCATACATGAAAAGGCACTCCTGGCCCGCATGACGAGTGCGCGCCGCGAATCCATCTCAACCGTCTCCCGCGGTGGGGTCGTAAGGGCTCTCCATCCACAGGAACAGGAGCAACAGAAGCACGAGATCCAGAATCGCGAGGCTGGCCACATACCAGAGGGGAAGTGCGAAACACCAGGCGGCAAGTCCGGTGAACGCGAGGATCATGCTGGTCCCGAACCAGAAGATCAGGCGCGGCGTGAGGAAGCCCGGCGACCCGGTACTCGCAACCCCGCCGGATCGGATGTCGCTGGTGCTGGTACCGGGATTCCCTGAATCGTCCTGTCGGCTTGTGCAGGCACTCTCGTCCAAATTCCCTCCGATGTCTTGAACTGGAAGACGCATCCATAACACGCCGGGCGTGTGTGAAATGTAAGGAAGGGTGGTGATTCAACTGACCGACCCTGTCAACGGTGGTTCGTGCTTCTGCGGCGGCGAATGAAATCGGATGTGAAACCGTGTCCCCGCGCCGGGCGTGCTCTGAACCTGGAGAGCCCAGCCCAGTCGATCACAGATCCTGCTTACGATGTACAACCCCAGACCCAACCCCCGACTGTGAGGACCCCGATAGCGCCTTTCGAATATTCGCGCGAGCTCGGCAGGCGGCATCCCGCTTCCCGTGTCCTCGACTGCCAGTCCGGAACTGGACAACTGCACGTGGACCGAACCCTCGTTCGTGTACTGGATCGCATTCAGCAGCAGGTTGTTCACTACGCAATCAGCCATGCCCGGCACTGTCGTCACCGTGACCGGGATCAACTGCAGGTGCAGGGCAATTCCTTTCGCGGCAGCCAGCGCGGAGCAGGTGTCGTATGAAACCTGGACAATCTCGTCCATCGCACAGGATTGCGTGATGCGGGTGCCGGATTCTCGGGCGAGGAACAGCAATGCATCGATCAGCCGGTGCATCTGGGCCCCTGCGCGGCGGATGCGGAGTACTCGAGTGCGCCCACGATCGGTCAGCGCCTTTTCTTCCAGCAGAAGATCGGAGGCGCTGCCGATCACCGCAAGCGGCGTCCTGAACTCATGGCTCACGTCCTCCGTGAACGCCTCTTCCCGGTCGCGCATCCGGTCGAGCGCATCCAGAAACCGGTTGAACGACTCGGCGATGATGCGCATTTCCCGGTCCACGAAATCCTGGCGCAAACGCATATGCCGTCTCTCCGGAGACAGTCGTCGAATGTCTCCCGCCAGTTGGGTCACCGGCCGCATCACGTCATTGGAAAGCAGGACCGCGAGGAAGATGGAAATGAATATTGCAATGCTGCCGCCCGTCCAGGCGATGGTTGCTGCGCCATGTTCGAGCCTGTCCAGTCGAGTGGTGTCACGAACGAGTATGAGACGCGTGCCATCGATGTCCTGTCGGGCCACCAGTTGCTCCCGACCCCGGAAATTGACTTCCGCGTGAAGTCCGGGAGCCAAGGCGGCGAGAGGGGGTGGAAGGGTATCCGCATTCTGCCCGCGCCGAAGGATGAAGCCCTCGTACCCTTTCCCGACGCTGGGTTTGCTGCCGGGATCCTGGGCAAAAGACGAGGCAAACTCGTGCATTTCCTCGGCCAGGATATTTTCCAGTTCGTCCGCCTCGATCAGTTCCATGATGTAGTGGATGCTCAGGTTGAACCCGATGCAGATCACCAGGATCAATGCGCCTGATGCGACGAAGAAGCGACCCCGCAGACTGAGTCTAGTGCGGATCCATGAGCGCAATTCGATAGCCCGTCCCATGTATGGTGTGCAGCAGGCGCGGCAGCCCCGGAGGGTCGATCGCGATCCGCAGTGCACGGATGTGTCCACGAAGTGCGGCATCACTGTCCGGCGGCGCTTCACCCCAAATGGCTGATTCAAGCTGAAGGCGGGTGACCACCGACGGAGCGGATCGCATCAGGATCTCGAGGATTCGCAGCGGAGTGGGGGCAATGCTCACCGGCTGGCCCGCGCGATTGACCATGAGGCTTCTCACATCCAGCGCAAGGTCGGCAACCTGCAGAACAGACCCTGTCGTAGAAGTGTCACGGGAACGACGGAGGATTGCTTCGAGTCGTGCCAGCAGTTCGGGCAGTGAAAAGGGTTTCGTCAGATAATCGTCTGCGCCCGCCTCGAAGCCCTTCAACTTGTCCGATTCCGCGTTGCGGGCCGTGAGCATGAGGACCGGCAGGCTAACCGAGGGACTCTCCCTGATGCGTCGGCAGACGCTCAGGCCGTCGAGCCGCGGAAGATTGAGGTCCAGTACGGCGACATCGAATCGTGCATGGGTTGCCAGCTGCAATCCCAATGCACCGTCCATCGCGTAGTCCACCGTGTGTCCACGCGATTCGAGGAATTCGCCCACGTTGGAGGCAAGGTCAGGTGAGTCTTCGATCAGCAGGATGTTCATGACACCACTTGGACTGGGGTTCGGGGTAATTTCATTCGGCAGCGACGGGACGGTCGGGTATTCGCAGTTGTCGTGCGTATACGACAACGGTCCGCTTACGGGACGTTGGATACGCTGGCCTGGAAATGCAACGAGCCTCGCATCCATTCACGGGTTCCATGCCTTCCCCTGTGTGTCTGAGCCGGGATTGGGTGAAGGCGGTCAGTACGATCGTCGCCGCCGTTACCATGGTCAATGCGCATGCCAGCGATGCTGACGGTTCCGACCGGCCCAAAGGATTCAATTCGGCCTTCGGACTCAGTTCCGCGACCTGGAGTTCAGTCCCGGGCGATCTGCGGGGTTCCGGGGGTTCATCCGTAACAGGACAAATCCAGGGGACGACGCGGCACTGGTCGTTCCAGTTGAGCATGCCCTTTTACTTGGGTGGGTCGTCCCAGACGCGGGAACCGGCGAGGCTGGGCCGCCTGGTGCTGGGAGTTGACTACCGATTTCAACCGACCGCGCGCCTGCGGTTGCAACCCTACGCACGCGAGCTGATCGACACAAATGGAGCAAGGGCGATTCCTGCGCTGGGCAATGCGACGGAACTGGGATTGGGGTTGGGCTACCGCCTGAGCAGAAACTGGGATCTGTCTTGTCGATCGGGTATCCGGGCGGAGCAGGTCGGGGACAGAAAAAACCTTCCGGTCTGGATGGCAGTGGCAACCTTCCATTTCACCCCTCGGGACGCTTTCCAGTTTGCGATCCTGAATTCCTCCGCGCGGTTCGAGCGTCTGCAGGACACCCGATTTGCTTCCATCACGTGGCAGCGGGCAATCGCTGACCGGTGGACGCTGCGCGTCTTTGCCATGAAGGGTCTGACCACGAGCAGCCCGGGCTATCTGATCGGGATGGGCGGTACCCTCCGCCTCAAATGAGGGTGGCTGAAGTTGAGGAGTAGACCATGTCGTTGAAAACGTTGAGTGTCATTTTATTGATGGGTTCGGTCCTGGCGGTACCGGCACTGTCCCGGGCGCAGAATGCACCGGACGTGGAGCAGTCCGGACAGCAGGAAGGAGCGTTCGGCGATCAGAGCACAGTCGATGTTGCTGGTCCCGCAGAGACCGGGGAGTCCGCGACCGAGGCTGCGACCGAGGCAGCGTCTGAATCTGCGGCTGAAACTGCAGGCGAGACGGCCCCGGAGGTGGAATCACCGACCGGTTGATTCTGCCTCGGCAGGACTCTGTCATCGTGTGAAGAGGCGGGGTGTCGACCGGTTTACCGGCCGGCGGCACCCCACTTTTCAGCGGAACAGTCAAGGGTATTCGACAAAAGGGGAATGCATGACGATCAGTACAAGCATGGTTGCAGGGTTGTTCCTGTTCCTGGTCACAACATCTGCTTCCCGGGCAGAGCATGGGCATGCGCCGAGCCATTGTGCCGCTCCGGCCGGAGTCGGGCCGCCGTCCAGGTCGAACATTTCCGAAACCGATGCGCGCAAGCAGGTCCTGCAGCGCATCCAGCGGAGATCCATTGTCTCGATGGAGATGGAGTGCGAAGACGGGCGATGGATCTACACGGCGGATGTGCGGGTCGGTAAAAACCAGCCCATCGCCGAAGTGCAGGTCGACGCATCGAGCGGACGAATACTGTCGGTGCAAACAGAGACAACCAGTGACACGGATACGGATTGAAGGGCGAAAGCTCGACTGACTCGGGTTGCAGGGCGAACAGTTGCGCAGCGACGGCCACACAGCCTTGACTTGCTGCGCGCAGCGCATTGCGCGAATACCTTCGGGTGGGGCCAGGCGAGGGCAATCGGCCGGTCGAGCGGGTTCGCGGCATGATTGGCTCACTCGATTCGGGGATGCCCGATCCTGCC
>JBGAGK010000017.1:0-109477 GCA_044226785.1 Steroidobacteraceae bacterium
CACCACGCCGACCGACCTGCAGCGCCGCGCTTTCGGGCTCCTCGAACAAATCACCGTGTAGTCAGAACCAGGACGCCGGAAATCCACTCATGTGCCTGTTACGCATGGAATTTATCGCCCGACACAGGTGGGAACTTCAGTTTAACAAGGCGCCCGTTACCCCGCTTGTTTCAGGTTTGGTGCCGTGAGAGATCTGCAGATGTGCCCCCGAGGGTGTCGAAAGCCGTCCGGTGTTTCTATTGGTCGGCGCCTGTGTGGAGAATCCGCAGCAGCTCCGGTAGCGGCGTGGCTGTGATCGACTCGCCCAGTGGATAGCTCTGCTCCGCCGGATGGACGATGCAGAGATGCGCGAACGACAGGTCCTGCTGGGCTATCCGCATGGATTTGGTCGTGGCAGGTCGAGTTCCGCCCCGCTGTGAGTGGCCCAGAAATACGCGTTGCGATCGCCCGTCAGGCTCAGGATCTGCCCGACGCAGAACCCTTCCCACGACGCCCCGAGTTTCGGGTGTGCCTGCAAGTCCGCTGGGCTGCCGATACCGAGCAGCGCGTGGAGAATGCCGGAATCCCGCACGTAGATCTTGGGCGACTTTACCTGGCGCTTCCGGAGGTTCTCGAACCAGAGCGGGAGCTGGCGCACAACATAGGTGCCGGTGAGGATGTCGAGGTAGCGTCGCAGCTGGCACCCGGACGCCTAACTGGGGGATATCGTGCTCGAGGAAGGTGCGGAAGAAATCTTCGTGCCACTGACGGGCTGTGGTGTCGTCGGCCGCGAGCCAGGCACGGGGAAAGCCGCTCCGCCACCAGAGGCGGGAGAGTGAAGAAGCACCCAGCTCCGACAGTGAGAAGCCGGTGACGTCCACGAAGGACACTCGGCCGGCGAGCACCCGCAACAGCGGGAAGAGATCTGGTCGACGCTGTACCTCATCGAGGACGATCAGCCCTTCCAGAGAGCGCAGCACCAGTTCCGGATTGCTGAGCCGGGTCAGGTCCACCGGCGACTCGATGTCGAAAAGGTGCACCGCGCCAGCCGATTCCGCGGCCAGCATCCGGGCCAGGCTGGCCTCGGTATGTCCGGTTCACCCATCGGTACCTGAGACCGCATCCCCTGCCCGCGTACGACGCGGCACCGCTACCTCACGAAACCCCCTCGAAAAACCCCCGCAGTGCCTCGAGCGCTTCGGGTTCCGAGAGCATCGGCGCATGCCCGACGCCTGGGATTTCCGCGTACTGGAGCGACGGGGCTGCCCGGCGCATCCGCTCGACCGTTGCTGGTGCCAGGATATCGCTCAGCGCGCCGCGCAACAGCAGCACGGGCCGGCCGCGTGTGAGCCGGCGGAAGGAAATCCATGCGAGCCACTGCGCGATCCGCATCCTGACCGGCCCGAGTGGCACCATCACTTGCGGATCGTAATCGAGCACGGGCCGGCCGCGCGCATCTTCGCGGAACAGGCGTCGTGCCATGGCGTCCCAGTCATTGTCGGTGTAATACGGCAGTGCTGCGCCATTGATCAACTTCGTGTACGCGGCGGCACTGTTCCAGTCGGTGACGGGTGGCACTTTCCCTGCGTAGCTTCTGATGCGCGCCGCGCCGGCCGGATCGATCGACGGTCCGATGTCGTTCAGCACGGCGCCGACGATGCGCTTCGGGTGGCGCACGGCGAAAGTCATGGTCACCAGCCCTCCGAGCGAGGTGCCGAGCAGGATGGCGCGCGGGATGGACAGATGATCGAGCAGCCCGGCCACATCATCCGCATAGACCGGAATCTGATAGTGCCGACGATCCAGGTCGCGGTCGGAGTTGCCGCGGCCGCGAAGGTCGAGCGCCAGCACACGCCGTCCGAGGCCTGCCAGCCAGGGCGCGAGCACATCGAAGTCGCGTGAATTGCGCGTAAGGCCCGGCAGGCAAAGCACTGGCGTTGCCGATGCGCTGGCGCGGGCTGGCTGGTATTCGCTGGCGTACAGGTTCAGGCCGTCGCGTGAGCGCCAGCGCACAGGCACTCCTTGCGTCGATTCGACCGCAGGTACGGGTGCTCGCACGGGCAGCTTATGGCAGCCAGCCGTGACTGCCCGCCACGGCGCCGAGAATGGTCACGACGCCAAGCACCAGAAGCACCACATGCGCGCGATAAAGGACCGCGAAAGCGCGTTGGGGATTGCGTTGTGCCCAGGCGGGAAAATAGCGATGCAGCACGAAGGGTTCACCGACGAACAGCAACAGGACGAACACCGCCCATACGCAGACCATGGCATGCATCCACCAGAACCGCGCACTGCTGAACCGCCACCACAGGTCCATTTCTTCCACCATGTAGAATCCGGTCAACCCGACCACGATGACCGCGGTCCGCGCCTGCCAGACGAAACGGCTTTCGATGGTGTGAAATGCTTTCAGGCGATCCTCGCCCAGGGCACCCCGCCGGATGGCGGGGAGCGCCACCGTGGTCGCCATGGAAACCCCGCCGATCCAGATGACGACCCCCAGAACATGAAGTGCGCGGGCGAGGGCGAGTTCAAACATGGCTGCCTGCCGAAAAAGGATGTTCCATCCTCGCATGCGCCCGGAAGCGGTTCAATCCCGCGAAGCATCCCGCGAGACAACCCCGCCGCTCTGCCGGCCATGCTGTGGGTGAGCCATCAGGTCTTGCGGGATGTAGGATGCGCAGGAGGAGGCGACATGCAGGAAGAGATTCTCGAGTTCTGGTTCATGGAGACCGAACCGAAGTCGTGGTGGATTTCTGACCCGGCGTTCGACGATCGGGTGCGCAAGCGCTTCGCGGGCTTGCTGCAGCAGGCCGCGGTGGGAGAGCTGTTCGGGTGGCGTGACAGCGCCCGCGGCAGGCTTGCCGAGATCATCGTGCTGGACCAGTTCTCCCGCAACATCGGGCGCAACACCCCGCGGGCCTTTTCCCAGGATGCCATGGCCCTGGCGCTGTCGCAGGAAGCGGTCTCGCGGGGAATATTGCAGGAGCTTGTGCCGGTGGAGCAGGCCTTCCTGCTCATGCCGTACATGCATTCCGAATCGGCGAAGATCCATGTCGTGGCGGAGGCCTTGTTCAAACAGTTTTCCACTAAGGAGAACTACGAATTTGAATTGCGCCACAAGGCGATTATTGATCGTTTCGGGCGCTATCCCCACCGGAACGCCATTCTCGGGCGAGTATCCACGGCCGAGGAAGTGGAGTTCCTGCAGCAGCCGGGTTCGAGTTTTTGATGAGGTTGATACGGATGACATGGCCGGCATGAACAGGAGCGTGGTACATGTCTGCCCGGCTTGAGGATCTGTCGCCAGCCTGCTTCGGCATGGTCATGGCGACCGGCATCATTTCCATCGCCGCGTTCCTGATGGACATCCGCCCGGTCGCGGATGCGTTGTTCCTGATCAACTGCGCCGTGTATGTCGTGCTCTGGGCGCTCACTCTGCTGCGCGCGCTGCGCCACTCGCGCAGGTTCCTCGCCGATCTCGTGGATCACCTGCGGGGTCCGGGCTTCTTCACCACCGTGGCGGGCACGTGCATCCTGGGAAGCCAGTTCGTGCTGCTGGCCGGGGAATACCAGGTGGCCATGGCGCTGTTCGGGCTGGCGGCGCTGCTCTGGGTGGGGCTCACTTACACGATCTTTGCGGGCTTCACGGTCAAGCAGGAGAAGCCTTCCCTGCAACAGGGCATCAGTGGCGCATGGCTCCTCGCCGTCGTGGCGACGCAGGCGATCGCGGCGCTGGCCGCATTGCTGGCTGCGCACGTCGAGCAGCCCGGCCGGCTCGAAATGAACTTCCTCGCGCTTTCGATGTGGCTGTGGGGCGGCATGCTGTACATCTGGATGATGTCGCTGATTTTCTACCGCTACACCTTCTTTCCGTTTTCACCGGGTGACCTGTCACCTCCTTACTGGATCAACATGGGCGCCATGGCGATCTCGACCCTGACGGGTTCGCTCCTGATCCTGAATTCACATCACGCACCCTTCCTGCAATCACTCCTGCCGTTTCTGAAAGGGTTCACGGTGTTCTACTGGGCCACGGGAACCTGGTGGATTCCCATGCTGCTGATCCTGGGTGTGTGGCGACACATCTATCGGCGCTTCCCGTTGAAGTATGACCCGCTGTACTGGGGTGCGGTGTTTCCACTGGGCATGTACGCGGCCTGCACGCACCGGATGATCGAAGCCCTGGGCTTCGATTTCCTCAACCTGCTGCCGGAGCTGTTCCTGTACGTCGCACTGGCGGCATGGGCTACGGTGTTCGTCGGGCTCGCCCGCCATCTCACGCGAAACGCGGGGGCATTCCGCCTCTGACATCCTTGGTATGATTCCGCACAGGCCTGTTCAGGGAAGTGCGCAGATGCTCTCACCCACCCACCTCATCGCGCGACTGCTGCTCGCGGCCCTTCTGGGGAGCCTCATCGGTCTCGAGCGCGAGCGCGTGCATTGGGCCGCTGGCCTTCGGACCCACATGCTGGTCTGCGTGGGCGCCACGCTCATCATGATCGTCTCGGCCTATGGTTTCGCGGGCGTGCTGGGACAACCGAATGTGGTGCTCGATCCTTCGCGGATCGCGGCCCAGGTCGTCAGCGGCATCGGGTTCCTCGGCGCCGGCACCATCCTGCTGCGGCGGGAAGTGGTCCACGGCCTGACCACTGCGGCAAGCCTGTGGTCCGTCGCCGCCATCGGACTGGCAGTGGGCGGCGGCCTGTATGTCGCGGCCGTGAGCGCCACGGTGCTCATCCTGGCCATCCTGATGGGCCTGAAGCCGCTGGAACGTCACCTCGTGGTGCGTCGCCAGCAGCTCAAGACACTGGTGGTGCGGTTTGATCGGGACACCACCTCGCAGGCAAACATCGAGGCCGCACTGGAAAAAGGCAACATATGGATTCAGCACATGGAACTCTTCTCCGGCACGACAGCGACACAGCAGGAACTGCACCTGGTGATTCGTGCGCGCGCTGCCGAGGAACTGGCAGCAACAGTCAAATACCTGGGTTCGCTTCCGGGCGTGGACGGCGTCACGACGGGAAACTCCTGAGCGTAGCGGAATCCCTGGCTGACATCGTCAGGCAGGGAGTCCGGTACGCATACCCGTAGCAGCCGACGACAGGTTCTTTGCGAGAGCCTGACCAGGCAGCCAACAGGAAGCCCCGGGATTCGCGGACCGGACGTCGCACTCGACTCGAGTGCTCGCCACTGTGGAGTGATGTACCATCCGGAAAAAACCAGGAGGCGCACATGAGCGCACAGATCACTCCCGAGAAGATCCTGCAGACGGGCCTCGCGTTCTGGGCATCGAAAACGCTGCTCAGTGCCGTCGAGCTGGGTGTTTTCACCGAACTTGCCAGGGGCCCAGTGGATTTCGGGACGATCAGCAAGCGACTGGGTCTGCATCCGCGATCCGCGCGGGATTTTCTCGATGCGCTGGTGGCGCTGGGGTTTCTCGCGAGAAGCCAGGATCGTTACGCCAACACGCCCGAAACCGGCACCTTTCTGGATCGCGCCAAGCCTTCTTACATCGGCGGCATTCTCGAGATGGCGAATCACCGCCTGTATCCGTTCTGGGGTCACCTCACCGAAGCGCTTCACACCGGAAAGCCGCAGAACGAGATCCGCACCGGCGGGCCCGACCTGTTCGAAGCGCTCTATTCGGATCCAGCCCGCCTCAAGCAGTTTCTCGCCGCCATGACTGGCGTCAGCCGCGGTTCGAACATGGCGATAGCGCGCAACTTCCCCTGGTCGGACTACCGTACATTTGCCGATGTGGGTACCGCGCAGGGAGATCTTGCGGTTCAGATCGCGCTCGCCAATCCGCACCTGCGGGGAACCGGGTTCGATCTGCCGCAGGTGGCGCCGGTCTTCCGGGAATATGCCGCAAGCACGGGGGTTGCGGACCGGCTCGACTTTCAGCCGGGCGACTTCTTCAGGCAGGATCTTCCAGAAACCGAAGTCGTGCTGATGGGTCATATCCTGCACGACTGGGATCTGCCGACCAAGAAAATGCTGGTCGGCAAGGCATTCAATGCCATTCCGTCTGGCGGCGCCCTGATCGTCTACGACGCCATCATCGATGACGATCGTTCAAAGAATGCATTCGGGTTGATGATGAGCCTGAACATGCTGATCGAGACGCCGGGAGGGTTCGATTACACCGGCGCCGATTGCGCAAACTGGATGAAGGACGCCGGGTTTTCGTCCACGCGGGTCGAGCCTCTCGTCGGGGCCGACTCGATGGTGATCGGGATCAAATAGGCCAGCGCGGACACGGGGTACCGAAGCGGTGGGATCATTGTTCCCTGTCGGTCGCATTCCGTCACGCTGTCGCGCAATAGCATCGGTCGCCGGCTGAGCTGGCTTGAACCCAATCGGAGGACTTATGCAGACACGAAGACTGATGACCTGCGCGTTATCCCTGGCAATGCTCGCCGTCACCACCAGCATCGCAAAAGACCAGAACGGCGCCGCGGATCACTCGAAATGGGGAAAGTACATCATCACCGAGATGCCGCCACCGTCCAAGGTCGATGCGGCGGGGCAGGCCGCGGAGAATGCAACTCTCGGCGAGAAAGTGCAGGGCATGATCAGGAACATGCGCTCCCTCAATGACAAGGTGGTCAAGGGCTCCTACTACACGGATGTCTCCTGGATCATGAAGGCCAACCCGGGCAAGGCATGGGTCACTGAGCATTCTCACCCGTTTGGCGAGATCCTCGGATTCTTCGGCAGCGACCCTGAGCATCCGGACGAACTGAATGCCGTCATCGAATTCTCGATCGGCGGCGAAAAGCACGTGCTGACGAAAAGCTCGCTGATTTTCGTTCCGAAGCATGTCAAGCATTGCCCGCTGGTCATCCAGAAGATCGACAGGCCAGTCCTGTTCTTCACGACGGGTCCCTCGGCCAGCTACGACGCCGCCAAGTAGCCTCTGCACCGGGACGCGATGAACGCAAGGGGGCGGGCCACAAGCAGGCCCGCCCTCCTGGTCAGTCCGCAGGCAGTTGGCATGATTGGACACGGGGGTGCCTGACGACAGCCCGCGCTTGAGCGAACATGTCATGCAGGATCTGTTTCATTGACCCGCATCTCCATTCCCGGCATTCCGCACTACGACGTGTA
The DNA here is from genome assembly GCA_044226785.1 of Steroidobacteraceae bacterium. GTDB lineage: Bacteria > Pseudomonadota > Gammaproteobacteria > Steroidobacterales > Steroidobacteraceae > TMP-86. The sequence goes on from JBGAGK010000017.1 coordinate 7,096, forward strand.
CGAGGGCAATCCCCGTTCCCATGCATCTCCGTTTGCGAGAATCATGGAAGAAAGGCTTGCCGACCGGCTGCTCCAGGCCGGCCTTCGCACCGGGAGTGCCCCATCGGGAGCCGGGCGGGCTGTCCACCCGGCAGGTGATCGACATCATCCATGGCATCGATCAACCCCTGGTAGCCGCGGACATCGTCGAGTACAACCCGCGATGTGACCTCTCGAACATGACGGCGCTGGTCGCCGCCAAGCTCCTGAAGGAAATCGCGGGCGTGATGGTCAGGACACACAGCAGCCTCGCTCACTGCCGCCACGCCACCGTCAAGCCATAGGTTCGCGGACGGAGCGTGGACATCTGCCAGTCCTGCGGATCGTAGTAGCGCCCGGCCGACAGATAAAGCGCAGGCCGGGCGTTGGTGAGGTTCTGGACGAACAGCGAGACATCGAGCTTGTCGAAGCGCGCGCCCAGCCGGGCATTCAGCAGGCTGTAGGCAGGGATGGGCTTCAGACGCGCATCGTACAAAGGTGAGGTCGATACCTGGTCGCCCACCCGGCGCCATTCCGACGTGCGCGTGAAGTCGGCACGCAGATAGCCTTGATAACTGCCGATGGGGAGCGAGTACTCGCCCGAGAGCGAAATCGTGCTCGGAGCACCGGCATCCGGGACCGCGCTGTCCTTCGCGTAGATCTTCTCACCACCCGGTGACAGTGCATCGCGGTCGAACTTGGGGTTGTTGTAGCCATACGCGCCACTCAGCTCGAGCTGATCCGACACCTTCCACTGGAAGGCAACATCGAACCCGCGCGACGTGGCATCCGCCAGGTTGTCCACGAAGTTGTACGAGCAGTTCGGCAGGCTCACGTTCGCCTGGATGTTCTTCCACTTGATGACATAGACGCTGCTGTCGAGCACCAGCCGTCCGCCGAACAACCGGTTCTTGGCGCCGAGCTCGTAGCTCCACACCGAGTCGGACTTGTAGGTCTCGGGCTGCACCGGGTTGCCGTTCGCATCGACATAGCCGTTGGTGATCAGGTCGGCGTCGCAGATGGACGGGGCCCGGAGCGAAGCGCCTGCAGGCCGGAAGCCCTTCGCGGCCGTGGCATAGAACAGGTTCTGTTCGTTCATCTGGAACGAGAGTCCGATCTTCGGGGTCACCGCGGTTTCCGAGCCGCTGACCGCGGATTGCGGGAATGACGCGGCATAGTAACCCGTCGTGCCCAGGACGCAGGTTTCGCCCGCAGGGCACTCGGCACCGAAGGGGGCGTTGGCATTGTTCTCCGGACCCAGATAGGCCGCGTTGAAATCCAGCTTGTTGCGCGACACCCGGACGCCGGCCGTCAGCTTCCACTGATCGGTGAACTTGAAGTCCGCCTGCGTGAAGCCGGCGATCTGTGTTTCCACCGTCTCCCAGATGCCCAGGAACGAAACCGAATTGGGGAGCGGGCCCGTGCCAAAGAAGTTCTCGTAGGCCGTCGAGCCAGGACCGAACGGGCTGCCGTTGGTGACACCGTAGTAGCCATAACCAAAATTGGTCGGATAGAAGCCGACCCATGAAGCATCCTCCATGAAATTCTGGCTGATGGGCTCGGAGGCCGTCTGTTTGTTGTGCGAGAAGAACAGGCCGGCCAGCCAGGTGAACCGTGCATCCTGGTCATTCGACTGCAGCCGGATTTCCTCGACGAAGTTCTTCTGACCGTTGTTGTACAGGGCCATCGACCGCCAGCCTTCCGTCGGGTAGGTGCCCGTCGAGGTCACCCCGTCGGCCTCGAGGAAGAACTGCGGCGAATAGTACTGCGCATAGCCCTTCGTATAGTCATACCACTGGGTCGAGGTCCGGTCGAAATACGAGGTGTTCGACACCAGCGTCACGGGGCCGAGATCCCAGTTCAGTGCGATGGCCGAGAGCGTGAACCGGTCATCACCGATCTGTGTGGCCGGTGCGCTCATGGCATTGAGCGTGGTGGTGGTGGTCGGGTCGTTGGGCGCCGTGAACACCGTGCCGGCAGCGCCCTGGATGAAGGCCTGGCGCGAGTAGTTGCTGGAACCCAGGTTGGAAGTCGAGACATCGAAGATGCCTCCGTCACCAGGCCCGTCGTTCACGTGGTGCTTCTGGTAGAACACCGAGGGGGTGATGGTGAGCTTGTCAGTCACCGCGAACTTCAACGCACCTCGAAAGGCGATGGTGCGGTTCCAGTTGACGTCTTCCTCATACACCTTGGTGCGGGTGAACGCGACGGATCCACCATACAGTTCCCCGGTCGGGTCGATGATCCTGTAGGTGCCGTCGACATTGTCGACGTAGCCGCCCTGGCGCTGGTAATAGGCGCTGAAGCGGAACCCCAGCTTGTCCTGGATGATCGGGCCACCCAGGGCTATGCCAGCCTCGGTGGAGGGGGAGCCATTCTTCAGCGTCGACCACTCCCCGCGGGCGTTCATGCTCGAGGTGGTCAGGCTCGGTTCGGTCTGGATGAAACGCACGGTGCCGCCTTCGGACCCCGCGCCGAACAGCGTGCCTTGCGGGCCGCGCAGGACTTCCACACGCTCGGTATCGAACAGTCCCGGAAAGGCATTGCCGGCACCAAATCCGAGGTTGCGGACCTGGACAGGGGTGTCGTCGATGTACACGCCGGTCGTGCCGGAACCCGCGTCGGAGGAAATGCCGCGGATGGCGATCTGGCTGGCTCCTGTCTGGCCCTGGCGGGTCAGGTTCAGGCCCGGTGTCAGCCGGACGAGGTCGTCGAACTGCTTGATACCGCGCTCCTGCATCTCCTCGTTGCCGATGGTGCTGACGCTGATCGGCACTTTCGACAGCGGTTCGGCGCGGCGGGTTGCCGTGACGGTCACTTCCTCGATTTCGGTGGGAGTCTGTGCGGTCTGGGCCAGGACCGGCCGTTGCAATGTGCTGCAGGCGAGTGCTGCGGCGATTCCAATCATTGCCCAGGGCCGTGTCACCACAGGCCGCGAGCCATCATGAGCAAAGTGCATGAAACGATCTCCCATTACTTGAGGGGAACTGACGTCCCTTCCAACATCTATATACCGGCCTGCGCCGCACTCGTCAAAGTCGGGACTGCGGGGTCCGGACTGCGGGTCACCGGCGCGGATGCAACTGATTCGAAAACTCGTTCAACGTCGCGGCCGCCGCCCGCGCCTTGGTGGCCATCAGCGCCAGGGATTGCGTGAGCAGGACATGCGCGTCGGTGCGAGCCGCGGCCAGTCCGGCAGCAACCATCGCCTCATCGCCCGAGGCAAGGGCCCGGCAGGATGCGTCAAACGCGGGAGGCGGCGGAGGCGCACGCTGCAGGAAACGGCTGGACCAGCCGCCTTCACCCGCCCAGAAGTTGCGCTCGGCGGCATACACGACAGCGGACAGCCGCTGGCATTGCCGCCCTTCGAGGAACTCCGACAAGGCCTGTGCCGCTCCTGGCCGGTCCTGCGCCCGAAGTGCGGCCAGTGCCTGGTCGAGGGCGGCGATACGCGCCGCGTAGGACGCGGTGCGCACGTCCTGGTCATATTCGCCGTTGTCCACGTACAGCCACGGCAGCAAGGTGTGCCGTGTCGACATCAGAAGCTGGTTGGTCGCGGCAACCGGCAGGTTGCTGCGGGCCGATTCGACCCCGGCAGCAGCTGCCTGCAACTCCTGAAGTGCCGCTCGCGCATCGCGAAAATCAGCATCCTTCACCCGGGCGGCGTCCCTTGCCATCAGCCGATCGACCTCTCCCGCCAGTTTCGTCAGGGTGATGGGCAGACGTTCCAGGCTCGCGGACCGGGCCAGATCCAGTGCCAGCAGCCGCAGGTTCATGTCCATGTCCTGGAACCGCTCGGGGTGGTAGACGTCGAGCTGCGTGTGGTAGATCGGAAAATAGCCGTCGTCGACGCTGATGAGGCTGGCAAGCCCTGCGCCACCCACCACACCGAAATTCCAGGCGTCGGTGGTGCTGCCGACCGTCGCGCGTGTCGTCACCCGTCGGGCCAGGCCCAGATCCTCGACCAGCGACCGGTGGTAATCCAGCATGTCCGCTGAGCTCGCCAGGATGGTCTGCTTCGAAGTCCAGCCGAATCCGTCGATGTTGAAAATGAGCGCGGCCTTGCGCAGCACCTCCGGATGACGCAGCACGAAGGCGTAGGAGCCCGCCAGCCAGTCGCGCTCCGGATCCTCGAGGCCCGCCTCTTCGCTGCCCGCCGCCATGAAAATCATCGATCGTCGTGGCTTGAACCCCGCTGAACTGAACACCCGGGCCATCTCCAGCACCGCCGCCGCGCCGCTGGTGTCATCGGCGGCACCCTGGAACCAGCGATCGAAATGCCCGGCCACCATCACCCATTCGTCCGGATATTGTGTGCCACGCAATATCGCGATCACGTTGCGCGAGATCCCGTCCCCGAGTGTGACGTGATTTTCCATCTCGACCCGCACAGGTCCGGCTGCAAGCTGTTGCTGCAGGCTCCTGGCCGAGCGCACACTGATCGCTGCGGTGGGGAGTTGTTCGTGTGCCCAGAGACTGTCCTGCCTCAGGGCGTCAGCCTGGTCGGGTCCGGCGCCGAAATAGTCGTAGAACAGGATCGCGGCAGCACCGTGGTGAGCCGCTTCGGTGATCTGGGCCGGGGGCCAGTCGCGCTTTTCGCGCTGGACCAGCACCACCTTGCCGTGCACGTCACCGATCCGCGCATAATCCGCCTTGTAGCCGCCGCCGGCATCGACCAGCGTTGCCTGCAACAGGTGGCCTTGCGCCGCATTCCCGCGGGTGAATGGCACACCGTCCCTTACGCCCCAGGTGGTGCCTGTGGCGTGCAGACTGATCGCCGGCAGGGATTCGCCATTGGCCCGCAACTTCACCGGATCGTAGCGGTACGCACGAACGGGAAACTCTTCCACACGCACTTCCAGGCCGAGCTGGCGGAACCGGTCCGCGATGTGCTGCGCCATGGCCTTTTCTTCGGGGCTGCCCGAGACGATGGAGTCGTCCCCCACGCCGTTGGGGGTCTTGATGAGCTCCTGTGACAGCCGCTGGATGTCTGTCCTCACGCGGGCGGCATCGAGCAGGCCCAGCACACGCTGTTCCTCTGATGTGATGGCGGCCCGTGACGCAACCGCACATGTGAGCAGTGCCGCCATGATGCCCATCGACCATTTCCTGTCACGCATGAGAAGCTCTCCGATTGACATCTCCGCAATTGAAACGAATATACCCCCATGACCGAATGCAAACCCGGATCATCGACGCGGGTCATGTCGAGCCTGGCTGCAGCGGCGCGATTGTATCTGTGGCAAAGACTGCCGGGTGGGCGCGTCGCGGCATGCCCGTGGGTGAGTCTGGGATTTGCCTTGTTCAGCATAGCATTGTGGATTGCCCTTGACCGGTGGGGGCAGGACACCCCGGTGCTGTTCGATCCGGCCGGACTTCCCGGCATGGCCTGGTACGTGCTGGGCACACTGGCCATCGCGGCGGTGGGCGCGCTCTGTGCTTCGCCGCGGGAGTCCTTCGACACGATGATCTGGGCGATTGCCGTCCTGTCGCCCCTGGCCGTGGTGGGCAGTTTCATCGCGAGCTTCCATGAGCCTGCCCAGGCGCTCACCGTCCTTTGCATCACGGCCCTCGTGATGAGTGCATACCTGATGCGGGCGCTCAACCTCTTCAGCGGCCGCTTGCAGATCCGGGTCATTGCATTGCTGCTCGTGGCAACTGGTGCCTTCTGGGTGCTGAGCGATGCCATGGCGGTCAATCCTTCCGTGTGGATCGCGCCCGAAGAGCCGCAGCCCGGGAATCCCTGGGTCGACGCGGAGCGCCTGCTCTATCGGCAGCCCGCACGCATCGCCTTGGCGCTCGAACAGGTCGCTCCGCATTCAGGCAGTGCTCCGCAGGCGTATTTCCTCGGCTTTGCCGGCGTCGGGGAACAGCGCGTGTTTGGCCAGGAGGTGAGACTGGCCGCGAAGGTCGTGGGCGAGCGCTATGGCACTTCAGGACGGACGGTCCTTCTGATCAATGATCAACAGGATCTGGACTCTGCGCCTCTGGCAACCGTGGAAGGACTGGAAATGGCACTCAAGGGACTGGCGATGAAGATGGATGTCCGGCGGGACGTCCTGTTCCTGGTGCTGTCCTCGCATGGGTCCGAAGAACCGCTCCTGTCCGTGTCGAATGCGGGCATGCCGCTTGACCAGCTGGACGCGCAGACGCTGGCGGCGGCACTGGATGATGCCGGCATCCGGCATCGGGTCATCATCATCTCGGCCTGTTATGCGGGCGCATTCATTCCGTCCCTGCGCAATGAGGATTCGATCATCCTGACCGCGGCGGCCGCCGACCGCAGTTCTTTCGGATGCAGCAATGATCGCGACCTCACCTACTTTGGTGAAGCCTTCTTCCGCGATGCATTGCCGGAAAGCACGGGCCTGAAGGACGCGTTCGAACGGGCGAAAGAGGCATTGGCCCTGCGGGAAAAAGCCGAGCGCGAGACACCCTCACTCCCTCAAGGCTTCTTTGGCAGCCGGATGGAAGCGGACCTCGAGCGCCAATCGCCGAGCGCCGGCGGTTGAGCGATGCGATGCCCTGTCAGGCTGGCCTGGCCAGCTGGGCGTCGATGGCGGAACGAAGACGCGGGTCGTCTGCCGCGACGTCCGGGGCAAAGCGCCCCACGACCGCGCCCTTGCGATCGATCAGGAATTTCTCGAAATTCCACAGGACATCGGTCTTGCTCGCCGGATCGACGCCATAGCCTTTCAGACGTTCGCGGAACGGCCCCTCGCCGGTGGCGCTGGGCTGCGCCGCAGTCAGCGCGGCATACAGGGGATGCTGATCGGCACCCAGCACCGAGATCTTCGCGAACAACGGGAAATGCACGTCGTATCGCGTCGAGCAGAAGCTCGCGATCTCGGCCTCGGTGCCTGGCTCCTGGCCCTTGAAATCGTTGGCGGGAAATCCGAGCACCTCAAGTCCCGCCGCGCGCTTGTCCTGGTACAGCTTCTCAAGGCCCGCATACTGGGGCGTCAGACCACACTTCGAGGCAACGTTGACGACCAGCAGCACCTTGCCCCGGAAGTCCGAGAGGGCTGTTGCCGCGCCATCGATCCGCTTCAGTGGAATGTCGCAAATATTCGCGTTCATGGATGTCACCCTGGAAACCCCGTTGTTTCAGTTGTTCGCAGTCGCGTCCTTCACCGCGGATGCCGCATCGTGAACGGCCTTCTTCGCACCCGATGAGGCTTCCCTGGCGACCTCCTTTGCCTTTGTCGCGCCTTCGGTTGCGGCCTGTTTCACTTCAGACGCCACTTGCTTTGCAGCCTGCTTCACGTCGGAAGCCACTTCCTTCGCGCCCTGCTTCACATCGGAAGCCACCTTCCGTGCCGTCTGTTTCACATCGGATGCCGACCGTCTTGCGCCCGATGCAACACTTCCTGCAGCGTGCTTCGCGTCTGCAACGGCTTCGCCGCCCTTGTCCGCGGCGCTGTCGTGCTGGGCGCAGCCGGGCATTGCGGCAGCGCCCAGGACAGCAGCGAGCAGAATGGTGGACAGCTTCATCGAGTCTTCCTCCCGAGGCGATTGCGCCGGGTTGCGCAGCCAAGATACAACGAAGCACGCGGATGTGTACATGCACCCGTTGCCTTATACTGAGTGGCAGATCGGTCGCTGCGGGGGAGAGCGCCATGGGGCACGCCGTCAGACTCGCCTTCATTTCGGTCCTGCTGGGCGGGTACGCGTTACCGGTGCCGGCCGCGGATGTCGCAATGACCCGCATCGGCGGCAACTGGCTCACCGAACCCCGGGACGGGATCATCCAGCTGAGCGTCGATGCACAGGGAAACCTGCAGGGACGCATCGTCGGTGGCAATCACCCTGGCCTGCGCGATGAACACAACCCCGATGCGACGCTGCGCTCACGTGAACTGCGCGGGCAGATCATCCTCAAGGACATGAAATACGACGGCAACGGCCGGTGGTCAGGTGGTACCATCTACAAGCCTGACAATGGAAAGACCTACAAGTGCAAGGTGGAGCTGCGCGGCGATGACACACTGGGTGTCCGGGGCTTCATCGGGTTTTCACTCCTGGGCGTGACCCAGACCTGGACTCGATATACCGGCACTTCGATGGATCTGCAGCCTGCCCGCCAGGGCGCCCCCTGAGACGAACCGAGGACTCCATGTTTCGATCGACCCTGCTTGCCGCTGTTGCGATGTTGCTGTCGAGCCCGGCTGTCATCGCAGCAGACCTGCTGCTGCAACACGCCTCGATCATCGACGGTACCGGGCAAAAGGCATTTGCCGGCGATGTGCGGATAGAAGGAGCCCGGATCATCGCTGTTGCCGCTCATCTCGATCCCCGGTCCGGGGAGGAGGTCCGCGATGTACGGGGTCTGTCCCTGGCTCCCGGATTCATCGACATGCACAGTCACGCGGACCGCGGACTTTTCGAAGACCTCGATGCCGCGACGCAGACCCGGCAGGGGCTCACCACCATGCTGGTGGGGCAGGATGGGGAATCGAATTTCCCGCTGCATGATTTTTTCGCCAGGCTCGAGGCCACGCCACCCGCGCTGAATGTCGCCAGCATGGTGGGGCATGCAACCCTGCGCGAGCAGGTCATGGGACATGACCTGTTCAGACCCTCAACGCCTGCGGAACTCCAGAAGATGGAGATGTTGCTCCGGCGCGAGCTGTCGGCCGGCGCCTTCGGGCTTTCCACGGGTCTCGAGTACGAGCAGGCGCATTTCTCCACCACCGGAGAGGTGGTTGCGCTGGCCAGGGTTGCCGGTGGCGCCGGCGGGTTCTACATCTCGCATGTGCGTGACGAGGGAAATGATGTCTTCAAGTCCTTCGACGAGGTCCTGCAGATCGGCCGCGAAGCGCGTCTTCCGGTGGAGATCTCGCACATCAAGCTGGCATCTCCCGCTGTCTGGCATCTCGCATCCCGCAGGATGCCGGCGATTTTCGAACAGGCGCGACGCGAGCAAATCAACCTGCGGGCCGACGTGTATCCGTACACCTACTGGCATTCCACCATCCGGGTGCTGGTCACCGACCGTGATTTCTTCAATCCGGACAAGGTGGCCCAGGGTCTGGCCAACAATGGGGGCGCCCGGAATATCCGGCTGGCGAAGTACACACCGGAACCGGCAGTGGCTGGCAAGACCCTGACCGAGATCGCCAGGATCTGGAAGCTGAGCGAGGTGGACACCTACATGCGCATCGTCCGGGCGACCATGGCGGAAGTCACCTCGAATGCCGACATGGAAAGCATCATCGGCACGTCGATGACTGAAGACGACGTGCGCTGGTTCGTCGCGCAACCGGGGATCACGTTCTGCAGCGATGGTGAGCTTCATGGAGCCCATCCGCGTGGCGCGGGGACTTTCCCGCGCGTCCTGGGCCGTTACGTGCGCGAACAGAAGGTGTTGCCCCTGGAACTCGCCATCCACAAGATGACCGGTCTTTCCGCGACGAACCTGGGGTTGAAGGATCGCGGCCGCATTGCACCCGGGTACATCGCGGATCTGGTGCTGTTCGACCCTGCCACGGTCAATGACCAGTCCACCATCGAACACCCCGAAGCACCGCCCACCGGAATTCCCTTCGTCATGGTCGGGGGACAGTGGGTCATCGCGGACGGGAAACCCACCGGCCATCACCCGGGCAGGGTGCTCAAGCCGAACTGATTTCGATGGCGCTCACGTATTCCAGGAAACTGGCCGAGTAACTGGCGGGGATGCAGAGCAGTACCCGGCCGGGTGAATCGTGCCCTGCCAGGATGACGGGTGTGTCGAACACCGTGGTGGCAAGACATGCGCGCCGCTCCAGTGCCCTGTCCACGTCCACCGCTGCGCGCAGCGCAGTACTGTCACGGGCCAGTTCCTGCACATGCCATCGCCCGCTGGTGTCGAACTCCACGGCCCCGGCCGACAGGGCCGAGTCGCGCCAGACTGTCGGGTCTCCGAGCACCAGCCAACGCAGGGGGGCAATGTTCATGGCCATCGCACCCTGTTCCGAATGCCACACCGTACCGGGCGGAACATCCCAGGGTGATGATGCCGCCCGGGTGAAGACCCACTCGCAGCAGCGGATTGGTGAAATCATGTGCGCATCCTCGTGCCGTCGGGATCCAGATGCACGGGCGATGTGACCCGGACGCGCGTGTTCCGGCCGCGAAGCGGATCGCGGGCCATGACTTCGGATCCTTCGGCGATTTCGCGCGACAGCAGTGCCAGACCCAGCCACATCTGCAGCGAGGGACTGCAGACCGAAGAGGTAACGTATCCGGCGGACCCGTGCTCCTGATCCGGTCGCGTGAGCTGGGCGCCTGCGAAAAACGGCTCTTCCGGATTCAGCGAACGCAGTCCCACAAGGCGTGGCCGGGAAGGCTCTTTGAATGCGGGACGATCCAGGAGCGCCCGTCCGATGCAGTCGTTCCCTGACTTCAGCAACGCCTGCATGCCAAGATCCTGGGGCGTCGTCTGGCCGCTCATTTCGGAACCGGTGAGATAGCCTTTCTCCACCCGCAGGATGTCCAGGGCCTCCAGACCGTAAGGAAGCACGGCCGCGGCCTGCAATGCCTCCCAGAGAGGCGGGGCGGCGGACGGATGGACATGCAGTTCGAAGGCGAGCTCTCCCGAGAAGCTTGCACGCAATACCCGCAAGGGCATTGCGCGATATTGCCCGGCCGCAAACTGCATGTGCGAAAGGGATTGCACTGGATCGGACCACTCATGTCCCAGTACTGCGAGCAGCCGGTCGCGGCTCGCCGGTCCTGAAACCGCAATGACCGACCAGCACTCGGTGAGGTCCGCCAATGCGACCTCCCGATCCCCGAATTCCACCGCCCGCCAGAACTCCAGGTGTGAGAGCACGGAGTCGGCATGACCGGTACTGACCGTGGCCACGAACCGGTCCGCAGCCAGCCGCATCACCAGGCCATCGTCCAGGACCATGCCGTCCTCGCGCAGCATGACCATGTATCGTGCCCGGCCGACTCTCAGGGAACTCGCACGCGTCAGATACATCCGGTCGATGAATGCGGCCGCATCGGGCCCTGCGATCTCGATCTTGCCCAGGGTGGAGGCATCCACCATGCCGGCCTCGCGGCGAACGCCGGCGGCTTCCACCTGTCCGGCCAGCGCGGCATCCGTGCCGTTGGCGCGGTAGAACCGTGGTCTCATCCACAGACCTGAAGCCTCCATGACCGCACCGTTCGCCACATGCCAGGCATGCAGGGCAGTGCGTCGCTCAGGGCGCAGCCACATGCCCTGCCTGGGTCCACAGATGGAGTTCAACGTGACAGGCTGGATCGGAGGCCGCGGCCTGAAGCTGCGCGCGGCCGGCGGGTCCTGTCCCCCGATCTGCGCGAGGATCGCCGCACCCGGTTCGCCGCTCGTACGTCCCTGGTCGGTGCCCACACCGAGCGTCGTGTAACGTTTCACATGCTCGATGTCGCGGAAGCCTTCCAGATGCGCCTGGCGCAGGTCGGCCACGGTCACGTCATTCTGGAAATCGACGAACTGGAGCGATTCCTTCCGGCGAGGGCAGGGCATGCGCCAGACCGGTTCGACCCTCGCTTCCGGGTCGCCCTGGCATGGGAGCTCATGATCTCCGGCGATGGGTCGACCCTGCTTTCCGGCGACCTGGAGCGCGGCGCGCTGGCCATCCTCGATCGCCGCTGCCAGATCGAATGCGCCATTTGCGGCGCCGCAGGCCAGCGGTGCCTCGCTTCCGGGCTCCCAGGACAGCCGCGTCATGGCGTTCCAGCCACCGCTCATGAAGATCGCATCGCAGTCGATCCGGAACGCAGCATCGGGTGATGTCAGCGGCGCAACGAGCGCGCCGCGCACACGTCCCCGTCCCACCGCGGCCATCACTCCATGGGCGGCGTGGCAGTCCACGCCGGCTTCGATGAGATCATCGCAGGGCGGCCGCCGGGTCTGTTCGCGGATATCGACGATGGCCCGGATCCCGACCCCCAGGGTACGCAGACGCCGGGCCGCTGCATACAGCCGATCATGATTTCCGAAAAGCAGGGCCCGTCTTGCGAGCCTGACTCCCTGGCGAGCCGCAAAGCCTTCGGCAGCGCCCAGCAACATGTTGCCGGGCAGGTCATTGCCGACGAATGCGATGGTGCGTTCGACCGCGCCGGTGGCCAGCAAGGTATGGTGCGGGTGCAGATGCAACACCTGCGGTCTCCCCGGGGAGGCCGCATCGCCGTGCGCGATCATCCCCTCCGCAGCGAGATGCACCAGCGCCATGCGGGTGAATATCCGTGCTCCGCCGGCTTCAAGTTCGTGGAGCGTCTGTTTCACCCACTCGAGGGCGGGCAGGCTCCCGATGCGCGAGGATTCGAATTCGAGTTCTCCTCCGCATGCGGGTTCGCGTTCGCACAGAATGACCCCAAGACCCGCACGATGCAGGGTGCGTGCGGCCATCAGGCCGGCGACTCCGCCGCCCACCACCAGGACATCGCACCCCTGATGCTGCACGGAGGGAATTTCCAGATCGCATCTTCCCGGTGCCGGGCCCAGTCCCGCGAGCCGCCGGATCAGACCCTCATGAACATGCCAGGAAGGCCAGATGAAGGTCTTGTAGTAAAAGCCCGCGCCCAGCATGCCCTTGCCCAGCCGCAGGATCGAGGAGGCGTTCCATCGCAGGGATGGCCAGCGATTCTGGCTGCTCAGCCTCATGCCATCGCGAAGCTCGAGGGTCGTGGCCGGCGAGTTCGCCAGGGTCGCGGGTGCGGTTCCCACCGTGAGCATTGCATTGGGTTCCTCGATGCCGGCACCCAGCACGCCCCGCAGGCGCCGGTACTTCACGCTGCGTCCGAAGGCCCATACGTCATTGGCGAGCAGCGCCGAGGCGGCCGTGTCGCCCACCTGCCCATCGTAGGTGCGTCCATCGAACGTGAACCGCAGGGGCTGGTCACGAAGACGCGTGCCGCGGCGTGCCGTACTCACATTTCACCCGCAGGCCACTGCACTTCGGCGATGACACCGGAGGCGGGATTCCTCGCGAGCACGAACCAGGTGCGGCAGCCGCGCACATGCTGCCAGTACTCGCGACTCAAGCTCGGGGAATTCGTCCGCAGGTAGACCGCGCCAAAGGCATCCACGTCCGGCAGCGGCAGCGCATGGCGAAAGGCGAATTCCTCGACAGGGCGTGGGCCGCAATGAGGACAGGGAACGAGCATGGTTACTGCCTTGCGGGAAACGGTCCCGCACCCTTTTCGTCGACGAGATGGCCGGTGGCGAAGCGTGACAGCCGGAAGGGCCTGATCAGCTCCGGCGGTGAACCCGAGGCGACGAAGCTGGCGAATGCAGCGCCGGACGCAGGAATGGCCTTGAATCCTCCGTAGCACCAGCCGCCATTGACGAACACATTGTCCCAGCCGAGTCTGTCCATGATCGGACTGCCGTCCATGGTCATGTCGTTGGTACCGGCCCATTGACGCAGGAGTCTGAGTGAACCGATCTGGGGAAGGAGTGCCACGGCGGTTTGTATCACTTCCTCGAGGCGTGACCATTGGCCTTCGCGCGTATAGGAGGGAAAGCCGTCCAGTGCGCCACCCATGACCAGGCCGCCGCGGTCGGACTGGGATACGTAGACCTCGGCATGGCCGTGCACGTAGATCAGCACGGTCTTCAGCAACGGCTTGACCGGTTCGGTGACCATGGCCTGCAGCAGATGGGTCTCGATGGGGAGCTTCTGCCCGAGCATCGTGCCGATGGCGCCGGTGTGCCCGGCGACGGCAAACACGATTCGCCCGGCACCCACGAAGCCCCGAGATGTTTCCACGCCGACCGCTGCTCCGGCCTGGGTGCGCAAGCCGAGTACCTCGCAGTTCTGGAAAATTTCGACGCCCAGTGCCGCGGCTGCCCGGGCGTAACCCCAGGCGACGGCATCGTGCCGGACGGTTCCACCGCGCGGTTGAAGCAGGCCACCCACGATGGGAAAGCGTCGCGGCCAGTTCACGTCGAGGGCCGGCTCGAAGCGTGCCACTCCGGCGCGATCGAGCAGCACGGCGTCGATCCCTGACTGGCGCATGGCATTGCCGCGGCGCGCGTAGACGGACATCTCGTCGTCGGAGGTGGCGAGGTCGAGCACGCCGCGCGGGCTGTACATCACGTTGTAGTTCAGGGTATGAGACAGCCGTTCCCACCGGCGCAGCGAATCTTCGTAGAACAGATGGTTCTCGGGCAGCAGGTAGTTCGATCGCACGATGGTGGTGTTGCGGCCGACATTGCCGTAACCGAGGATCTGGCGCTCGAGGATGGCAATGCTTCTGATGCCGTGATCCCGGGCCAGGTGATAGGCCGTGGCCAGTCCGTGGCCACCCGCACCCACCACGACCACATCATAGGAGGATTTTAGTTCGCGCTCTTCCCACAGCGGACGCCAGTGAGTGTTGCCATTGAAGGCGGCCCGCAGGAGTGAGGCGGCAGAGTAGCGTTGCAGGCTGGTTTTCCCCATGTCCCTGCATGTTAACTCATGGATGCAGGCATGAATGCAGGCCTGCGCTGCCGCCCCTGCGGTGGAAGAGCCGGCGGCCAGTGATTACACTGGCATCACGCAGGTTTCCATGACGTGCCCACAGCGCGCCCGCCCGCGATCCGCGCCCGGTCTGCATGCCTTCAAGGGGAGAACGCATTGAAGTCCCATTATCGAGTCGTTGTCATCGGTGGTGGCATCGTCGGCACCAATGTCCTGTATCACCTTGCCCGGGCGGGCTGGACGGATATCGCCCTGATCGAGCGGTCGGAATTGACCGCAGGCTCCACCTGGCATGCGGCAGCGGGGTTCCATGCCTTGAACGATGATCCCAACATCGCGGCGTTGCAGGCTTACACCATCGGCCTGTACAAGGACATCGAGGAGGAAAGCGGACAGAACGTGGGCATGCACATGCCCGGCGGATACAGCCTTGCCACCACTCCCGAGCGCTGGGAATGGCTGCAGTCGGAGTTCTGTGTGTATCAGACGCTGGGAATCCATGCGCGTCTGGCTTCCCCGGAGCAGATCGTCGCCGATTGTCCCATCGTCGATCCGAAGGGCCTGCTGGGCGGGCTGTTCGATCCGCACGAGGGCGCCGTGGATCCGCATGGCACGACCCACGCCTTTGCCATTGCGGCGCGCAAGCGCGGCGCGGAAGTGATCCTGCGCAATCGTGTCCTGGCCGTCGAGTCGGTGGCGGATGGCTGGCGGTTGCAGACCGAACATGGGTCAGTGGTAGCCGAACACGTGGTCAATGCCGCAGGCCTGTGGGCGCGACGGGTGGGACGCATGGTCGGCATCAACCTGCCGCTGACACCCATGCAGCACCATTACCTGATCACCGAGGACCTGCCGGAATTGCTGGCGCGCAAGGACGAGATGCCCTGCGTCACGGATCTGGAAGGATTCACGTATCTGCAGCAGGAACGCAAGGGGGTGCTGCTCGGTGTCTATGAGCGCAATCCCAGGCACTGGCACACGGAAGGTGCGCCCTGGGATTACGGAATGGACCTGATCCCCGAGGACATCGAACGCATCAGCCCCGAGTTGATGATCGGCTTCGAACGATTCCCCACCCTGCAGAAGGCCGGCATCCGGCGCTGGGTCAATGGCGCATTCACGTTCACGCCCGATGGCAATCCCCTGGTGGGTCCGGTCCCGGGACTGCGCAATTTCTGGGTCGCCTGCGGCTGCATGGGCGGATTTTCGCAGGGCGGCGCCATCGGTCGGGTACTGGCCAGCTGGATGATGGAGGGAGATCCCGGAACCGATGTCTTCGGCATGGATGTCGCGCGCTATGGGGCCTTTGCCAGCAATGAAAAATATCTGCGGGAGATGACGGCGCAGTTCTATTCACGCCGGTTCGTCATCGCCTATCCCAACGAGGAGCTGTGGGCCGGCCGGCCGCTGAAGACCACGCCGGTCCATGAATGTCAGGCCAGCGCAGGGGCACGGTTCGGTGTGGTGTATGGCACCGAAACGCCCCAGTATTTCGCGCCGGGCGAACCGGAGTTCCACGAGACACCATCCCTGCGCCGCTCCAATGCGGACCGCTTCGTGGCGGATGAAGTGGCGGCCACACGCTCGGCTGCGGGTCTTCTGGACACTTCGGTGTATGCGCGTTACGAGATCAGCGGTCCGGGCGCCGAAAAATGGCTCGACCATCTGCTGGCGAGCCGCCTGCCACCCGTGGGTCGGGTGCGTCTGGCCCCGATGCTGAACAGGTCCGGCCACCTGATGGGGGATCTGTCCGTGACCCGGCTCGGGCCTGAGCGGTTCTGGATCGTCGGATCGTACTATCTTCAGCAGTGGCATCTGCGCTGGTTCAACGATCACCTGCCACCCTCGGGGGTCCGTATCGGGAATCTGTCCGAGAGCTGGCTGGGGTTCTCGCTTTCAGGTCCGAATGCACGCGGCATTCTCGCAGCGGTCACCTTCGAGGACGTGTCGAACACGGCTTTCCCCTTCATGGCCTGCCGTGAACTCGATGTGGGCAACACCCGTGCGGTGGTGGCGCGGCTGTCGCTGACCGGGGAACTGGGCTACGAGATGTATGTGCCAGCCCTGCAGTTGCGGGCCCTGTGGGATGCGCTGGTATCGGCGGGCATGGATCAGGGCATGAAGCACATCGGCATGCGCGCACAGGACAGCATGAGGCTCGAGAAGGGGTATGGCGTGTGGTCGCTGGAATTCTCCACCTCCTGCACGCCCGCGAGTTGTGGCCTTGACCGGTTCGTCGCCCCCGACAAGGGCGATTTCATCGGCCGCGACGCCTTTCTGCGTGATCGTGACACGCTGCCCGGGCAGCGACTGGTCCTGCTTGCCATCGATTCACCGGAGGCGGATGTCACCGGATACGAACCGGTGCGCTCGGGCGATCGTCGCGTGGGTCATGTGACCTCGGGTGCGTACGGTCACCATGTGCACCAGAGTCTGGCGCTTGCCTGCGTGGACCGGGAAGTCCTCGATGCCGACTCGCCGTTGACGGTCGATGTGATCGGCACTGCGCGGCCGGCACGCTGGCTGCGCGAACCACCCTACGACCCTTGCGGATCCCGGCTGCGGAGCTGAGCCGGGTCAGGGGCTGGTGCGCGTCCCGCGCATGTGGGAGTGCGCGAAGGACAGGCCCTCTCCGCCTTCAGGCTTGCCCAGGAGCTGCTTGATCCTCTCGAAGGCGGCCGCCGGTTCGTCGACGAACTCGAACAGCGCGCTGTCCTCCGGGGATATCATCCCATGGCGCACCAGTGCCTGGACGTTCAGTACCTCTGTCCAGAACTCGTGGCCATACAGCAGGATCGGGATGCGGTGTTCGAGCTTGCGCGTCTGCGCAAGCGTGAGGATCTCGGTGAGTTCATCCAGCGTTCCGAATCCACCGGGGAACACCACCAGCGCCCGTGCCAGGTGGGCGAACCACAACTTGCGCATGAAGAAGTAGTGGAATTCGAACGTCAGTTCGGGTGTCACGTACGGATTCGGTCGTTGTTCGTGCGGCAGGCTGATGTTCAGGCCGATGCTGCGTCCGCCGGCGTCCGCCGCGCCACGATTGGCCGCTTCCATGATGCCGTTGCCGCCGCCCGAGCAGATCACGAAGTGGTGCGCGGGCGGCGAAAGGTCCCGGGCCCATTGGGTGATCAACCGGGCGAGCGTACGGGCGTCCTGGTAGAAGCGGCTCATCGGTCCCTCTTCGCGGATGCGTGCCGATCCGAAGAACACCACGGTGTTGCGGATGTGCGCGCGCCGGAAGGCCTGCAAGGGATCCAGGTACTCCGCCAGGATGCGCAGGGGCCTGGCTTCATCGCTGGACAGGAAGATCTCGTCCAGATAGGAAGGTGCAGGAGAAGGATGGTCGTTCATCATGAGCCTCGATCAGTGGGTACGCGCAGGGCCTGTGGCGGGAAGTCCGGCTGCAGCCCCCGATCGCGCACGGCCTGCGCAGCCAGCTGCCCGAGTTCCCTGACGCCTGATTGCTTGTCCATGACGCTGACCATGATACCCGAAGGGTATGCACACCCTGGCAGGGTCATCTATGCTGCGCGCCCGTGGATGAACTACTGGATGCGGGTGAATTCGGCGCATGGCTCTCGGCCACGACGGCGATGCTGCGGGGCGAACAGGGTGCTCAAGTTCCCTGCGGGAGCTGCGTCGGCTGCTGCGTGTCCTCGTACTTCATTCCGCTTCGTCCCGGCGATGAGGAAGCGAAACGCCGGATTCCTGCGCAAGTGCTGGTGCAGGCCGCAGGTCAGCCAGCAGGACACCTGATGATGGGCTATCGGGACGATGGGCACTGTCCGATGTTCAGTTCCGGAGGCTGCTCCATCTATGCCCATCGGCCGCAGACCTGCAGGGACTACGATTGCCGGATTTTCGCGGCCGCAGGGATCGACGCGGGTGGCCCTGAAAAGCGCGTCATCAATGAGCGGGTGCGGGCCTGGCGGTTCAGCTATCGCAACGCCGACATGCGGCAGGTCCATGAAGCGGTACGCGCAGCGGCTGCATTCATCCGTGACAGGCGGGAAAGTTTTCCGGCAGGCCGTGCCCCGTCCTCACCCACCGGCATTGCGGTGCTGGCGATCAAGACCCATGGGATCTTCCTCGATCCCATGAGCGTGTCGTTGACGGATGAAGCCAGGGCGCGGGCCATGGTCCAGGCCAGCCGCGACTTCGACGCTGGCGGCGAGGGCCTGCGCGAGTCGAACAGGCAGTGAATCATGCAGGTGGGGTTTGAAATCCGGAAGCCGGCCAGCGCGGGACTAACAAAACACGCTCACCGGCTCCGGGGTGTCGATGAAGACGGTCGTATTCTGCAGTGTTCATCGCGATTTGACCAGTGCTCTGATCGTCAGGGGACACCCGGTGCCATCCACAGCGCGCGGAACCAGGCGATCAGCAATGCGCAGAACACGAAGGCGCCGGCGATCCACTGCAGACCCGTGCTGCGCGATCTCGGCCAGTCATTGCGGGCAAACAGGTAACCCATGCCGACGCCGCAGATGAAACCCAGCAGATGCCCGAGCACATCCACCTTCTCCGTCACCTGCTCGGAGCCTGCTCCGAACAGCGCCAGCAGGCTGGCACCGGCCAGCAGTGGCGCCCATCGATGCAGCCATCGCGCAGCGAGCTTGCGCTGTTGGCCCCAGCCGTATCCGGACAGCATGCCCAGCGCGGCGAACACGGCCGTGGATGCGCCGACCGCGCGATAGCCCGCCGGAGCCATCAGCAACTCGAGAAGATTGGCCGTCACCGCAGACAGGATGATGGCCGCCCACGCAACCCCTGGACCGAACATCCGGCCGACGATCACGCCCGCGGCCACGCCGAACAACAGATTGCCGATCAGGTGCAGGGCATCGAGGTGAAGTGTCAGCGCCGTCAGCGCCCGCCACCACGGCCATTGTCCGGCTGGGTTTCGCTGCAGATCGCCGGCGTCCATCCAGTCGACCCCGAACCATCCGGCTCCGGCTGCATGAGCCGTCGTCAACAGGACGATCACGTAGGCGATCGCGCCCAGTGCTGAACCGCGGAAGGGTTCCGGAGGCGGCACGAACCGGTGCGGGCGACGTCGTTCGAGGGTGTATCGGGCCAATTCTTCCCGGGCCATGGCCTGGAGCGGCGAGGGAACGGCAAGTACCCAATGGTGGTCCTGCTCGATCAGCTGATAGGGAATGGATTGGGCTTCCAGCACCAGGCTGAATTCCTGGCAGGCCCGATGCGAACCCCGGAAGACCACGATGTCCTCATCGAGGGGCGGCAGGTTCATGTGCGCGTCCCGATGTGCGTACCCGTTCGCATGGAACCCGATGCTAAGATCCGGCTCTCGAATTGCAGCTGTCGCGGAGAGCATTCATGAAATCATCCTATCAGCTCTATGGTCGTCAGAATTCAGGCTCGTTCGCCGTACAGGTGGCGCTGGAGGAAGCCGGTGCGAAGTACGAGCGTATCTGGATCAGCAAGGAGCCCGGGGATGTCGAGCGGTTGAGACGGGTGAATCCAACGGGCAAGGTCCCGGCGCTGGTGTTGCCGGATGGTACGGTGATGATGGAATCGGCGGCGATGCTGATCCATCTTGCGGCCATCCACCCGGAAGCCCAGCTGGCTCCCAGGCCCGGCACGCCCGCACATGCGATGTTCCTGCAGTGGATGGTCTTCCTGTCGGCCAATTTCTACGAAGCAGCGCTGCGAATCTACTACTCCGAACGGTACAGCGCTCGGGGTCAGGCCGATGCGGCTGCAGTGAAGGCGCAGGCTGAGGCTGATTTCGTGGCCCACCTCGAGATCCTGTCCCCGAAGCTCGGACCCTGGCTGCTCGGTGCTCAATATACGGCTGCCGACCCGTACCTTTACATGCTGGCTGGCTGGTGGCCTGAGGGGCTGCCGGACCTGTATCGGCGGGTGCCCGGTCTGCGGCCGTTGTGCGAAGCGGCCGCCGCCCGTCCCGCGGTGATCAGGGTGGAAGCCGATCACGCCAGCGGCTGATGTGACTGCAGTTGCCCGCGACGAAGGGACCGTCCCGGACGATCGTCCCGCTCAGGCCGGCCAGCCGGCGTCACCGATTCGACGGAACATCACGCCGCTGTTCAGCAGGGTCTGCGCCCTGCCACTGACGAAGTGTCCGAATTCGCAGGTCTCTGGACTGTCGGGTGCGTTGTCGAAGCGGAACAGGGAAGGACCGATCGGCTTCATGGGTACCGAGGAGCCCGCCTCGAACCACAGGCGCTGACCACGGGCGAGAATCCGCACGGTGCCGTGCCAGGGATCCTCGCTGTGATAAGTACCTGGATAGGCCCTGAGGTCAGGGCTGCCCGGGTTTCCCGGGCGGTTCTGGCCATCGCGAAAGTACTGCCGCTCTCCATGATCGAGGGCGATCACGACAGGACGCGCGCCGTCAGCACGCGGAGATTCGCGTTCGAAGCGCAGCGAGAAGGGCATCCACGCCGGGTCATCGACGGCAAAGGTGTCCTCGTCCACGACCTGCATCGGCCAGGTACGGCCTCCGTCCGACAGAAACAGGTACGGGCCATGGGCAGCTACCGTCACGCTGTGTCCGCCGGGCTCGCGGTACGATCCGGTGTATTCGTTCGGTGTTTCGACGCGGGTCAGCTCATCGGTCGGCGGCGCTGCGGGCGCCTTGCGCTTTTCGGCGGCGGCCCGCATCAGCCGCAGGGCGTATTCGGTGACCGCATCCGGCCGGTAACCCAGCTGCGCATTCACCGAGGAAAATGCAGCGACCCGTGCATCCAGATCGACCTGGAGCGATGACATGAACGACACCATGCCGCCGGTGTGGCGCAGTCTTCGATGACCATCGAATTCGTCGACGGCGATGCCATAGCCATAGGAGGCGCCATTGCCGAATTCATCGGCGGGCGTGTGATGGGCCGAGAAGAGATCGAACCCCTGTCGGGACAGGATGTGACCGCCTGGCGCCGCACCCTGGTTCACCAGCATCTGCAGGTACTGCGCCATGTCACCGGGCGTGGCTGCCACGCACCCGGAAGCATCCTGCACGATCAGGCAGGGGGCGACGGCGAGTGCCGCGCCGCGCACGAACGGCCGGTCCAGCATCGATGGCATGTAGCTCTGGGCCATCCGGGCGTTGCCGCGCGTGACGATGCCACCTGCCGAATCGTTCATGCCCAGAGGCGCAAGAATCCGTCGACGTATGGACTCGGCGATGGAAACGCCCTCTACGGATTCGATCACCAGCCCCAGTACCGCGTAGCCCCAGTTGGAGTAATGAAAGTGTGTGCCCGGTGCGGATGCCTGGCGTGACCGGCGCTCCATGCAATCCGGAAACACCGGATCATCGCCCGGCATCCCGGACGTGTGGGTGAGCAGATGGTGAAGCGAGATTTCGCCAAAGGACGTCTCGGCGGGCAGCCAGGGCAGGTGACGGAACACCGGATCGTGGACGTCAAGCCGCCCCTCATCCTGGAGTTGCAGGATGACGATGGCCACGAAGGATTTTGAAATGGAGCCGATCTGGAACCTGTGGTGAATCGAAACCGGAGTGCCTGCGGCCGGATCCACCCAGCCGTAGGTCGCAACAGCCACGGTCCCCCGGGCATCGGCCAGCGCAAGCGTGAGGCCGGGAGCGTCCATGGCCTTCATGTAGTCGCGAATGAACGCATCGAGTTCGTGTGGCACGCTGCGCCTGGCCTGCGCGTCGGCCGCACTGGCCTGGTCCGAAACGGCTGAACCGATCAAGGCGGTACCGGCAGCGCTGGCCAGCAACTGGCGACGGGTGAGGTGGGGCATCACAGCTTCCAGTCGGGTCGAATGTAGTGACAGGTATAGCCGTCGGGGTAGCGCTCCAGATAGTCCTGGTGCTCCGGTTCGGCCCGCCAGAACTCACCCGCGGGGGCAAGTTCGGTCACGAGCTTGCCCGGCCATCGGCCGGATGCGTCGATCTCGGCCATGGTGCTCTCGGCCACCCGGCGCTGTTCTTCACTGGTGTAGAAGATGGCCGAGCGATAGCTGGTGCCCCTGTCGTTGCCCTGCCGGTTGAGTGTGGTCGGATCATGGATCCTGAAAAACAATTCCAGCAATTCGCGAAAACCGGTCTGGTCGCGGTCGAAAATGACCTCGATCGCTTCTGCGTGCCCCTCGTGATTGCGGTAGGTGGCATCGCGCACCGTGCCACCCGTGTAGCCCACGCAGGTACTGATCACGCCTCGCTGGCGGCGCAGCAGGTCCTGCATGCCCCAGAAGCATCCGCCGGCCAGAACCGCCCGTTCCGTGTTCATTGATTCGCCTCCGGAAATTGATCGGCGTCTGCGCATGACAAAATCTTCACGGCCCGACGAAAATTGTCATGGCGGCGCAGACGCCAAGAGTGGAACATGGAAGCCACGATCCGTACAAGTGCCACGAGGAGTGACCCATGAATGTCTCCGAAGTCGTCCAGTCGCTCGATGATCGAGGATATGCGCTGATCCGTGGTTTCATGTCGCCGGATGAGCTGAAGGAAATCCGTGACGAGGTGGAAAGGATCGAACGCGACGCGCTGGCCAAACATCATGCGACTTACCGCGACCACAATCTCCTGTTCGAGATCCTGAACGACCCACGGGCGCACCGGAAAGTGCTGCTGCAGGCGCATTGGACCGCGTGGATCAGCCCGATCATGGAGCGCATGCGGCGCAGCGAAAAATATCATCAGGTGCTCAAACCCTTCCTGGGTGAGGACATCCGGCAGATCACCCACCAGATCCACTGGAAGCCGCCGGGTGCCAAGTACACCTATTACCGCTTCCATCAGGATGCACGCTTCCGCGGGGGCAACAGCCGGGATTTCGCCTATGCGCGCAGCACGGTGACAACGGGTCTTGCCATCGACCCTCAGACGCCGGAGAACGGCGCACTGCAGGTGATCCCCGGCAGCCATCGACTGGGATATCTGGGACTTTCCGATGACGGACCCATCATGGTGGGGCAGACCCAGGAGGCGGATCTGCGCCGGGCGGGTCTGGATCCTTCGAAGACCCTCACTTGCGAAATGCAGCCGGGCGATCTGCTGCTGTGGACGCTGTTCACGGTCCATGGGTCGGGGCCCAATGTGAGCAACTACGACCGTCGCTTCATGATCAACAGCTACGTGCGCGCCAGCGACAGCAGCAACCGGGGTGAATGGGCTTTCCGGAACGGACAATCGACGCCGTTGGGACCGGAACCCGAACTGTGCAAGTACGAACAACTGCGCGAAAAGCCGGGCCCGTTCTATATCGAGGAAGACTGGACCGAGGAAGCGCGGACCCGTACAGGCTAGCGTTCAACATAATTGCGGTCCTTTTACGCGTGCCGGCCCCAGCGCCGCCTGCGCAACAGGTTCTGCGCCTGGGTGATCTCTGCCACTTCCGTCTTTGATCAACTCCATGAACACCCGCCGCCGCAGCCCCTTGCGGCTCCAGCGTGCAAACCGCACGTGCACCCTGTTCCAGGGCCCGAGCTGCTCTGGCAGATCCCGCCAGGATGACCCAGTGCGCGCAATCCACTTCATGGCACGCGGTCAGTTCGCCACCGCCGCGCTGCGCGAGTGGTGCGAGCTGGCGGACGCCGCAGTCCTCGATGCTGAGATGGAATGAGCGCGGGGAATTGCATGAAGAGTCCTTAATGACCATCTTGCGGAAAGTATGGAAGCATCGGATGGCGCCTCAGAGCGTCGTGCGACAAGGAATTCAAAGGATATGAGGTTGACGATGAATGAATTTATCTCCGCACCTGATTCAAGCTGCGCAGCATTTACCTTCGATTCGTCGATCCGATTTCGTACCTTCTGAAATGAAGCCGCCTTGAGGGCGGCTCTTGGCATTTCGGAGGTTGGCAAATGGAAATTCGAAGCCCAATCACCTGTCACGGCAAGGCGGGAATTGCTTATGACGCCGTTGGCTGTAATGCGCCTACAGCCATTGCTTGTGCCTTCACGGCCACATGGACTTCTCGCAGACCCGTCGATTGATCAGCGCATTCAAAATACAAGGTATGGACACATGAGTATTCGGCTTGTGCTTCTTTTGCCGGTGTGGCAAGCGATGCTTCACCCAGCATGGGCCCGATTGGAGCACCTCCCTTGTACAAGCTGATGGCCACTCGCAGTGGCACCACCAAGGCGGCGATGCAGCCCAACGGAGGCCCCGTGCGCGGCAACACCAGAGCGCTCGTCCACGCGCAGTTTCCCAAGGTGGTGCTGTGGAATTTCCAGACTGTCACCAACCCCAATGCGGTAGTTATGCGGTTGACCACGGTGGAGGCAGCGCGCTTGTCCAAGCTGTACTACGAGCAAGGTGGTGATGTCCCGGCGCTCATGACGGTGTTTGCAAAGCGCCTGAACGCTACTTCCCTGTTCCGCATGAAGATGGCTTTTGATCCGGATCTGCTGGACAAGGCGGTGGCTACCTACGCTCCCGCCGCTACGCAATCGGCGTATTTCGCCAACGGCGCCGCCATCCCGCTGTACATGAGCGCCTCCAGGGTCAAGTCTATGGGCCTCAACCCAAAATCCAAGTTGGGTCCCAGTCTCGACTACAGCCTGTACGAGAT
This sequence comes from Steroidobacteraceae bacterium, assembly GCA_044226785.1. GTDB lineage: Bacteria > Pseudomonadota > Gammaproteobacteria > Steroidobacterales > Steroidobacteraceae > TMP-86. The sequence continues at coordinate 32,091 of JBGAGK010000017.1, forward strand.
TTATTTGGAATACCGGACAGGTGAGATGGCGCTCAGCGCCCGCGCAGCACTCGCGGCCAGCGGAATGTACGCTGGTGCCATGCTGTATACGGCATGGCAGGTAGGCTACGCCACCGGTCACGGCATCTACTACCTGACGGATCAACTTGCCCCTTCGGCTACGGAATGGCTCGGCGATGAGATCGGGGGTGCGGTGGACTCTGTGTTCGGCAATGCCGAGAAAAACGTCACGGGTACCGCCACCGCTGATTTTGATGGGCTCGTCACGCTCAGCTGGGGTGGTTCTGACTATAGCGTCGGCGGTGCCTACGATACAGGGTCGGTGTCCAGTATGGATGACACTGGAGACTCTGACTGGAAGTGCGATAAGACCTCTCCCTGCAAGTAAGGATCGCTCACATGAAAAATGGTCTGGCAATTGCGGTGTGTGGCGCATCAGCCCTGGCTGCGGCTGGTGCTGTACGAGAAGGGCTCAATGCCAGCGTGGCTCTCGGGCTGCTGATAGCCATCTGGTGGCTGGTGCAATATCGACTCTGGCCGCAGGGCCTGCACCTGATTCGTCGCACGCTACCGCAGATACATGCCAATCTGCAGCGATCACCCATACCACCGCTGGTGATCGCGATCCACACCGCGATCTTCATCATGTGCGTGAGCCTGACGGTATTGGCGTTTCGCTGAACCACATGGGCTGGAAAGTGCTCCCCTTGATAGCACGGGAAATCCTGGGGCCTGTTGGCATTCATGGTTCGATGCTGAGCCAGACAAACGATGCGCCCACGGTTGCGATCGATGCGTAGCGTTCGGCGAGCTTCTCATTGCGGGTGGCGATACGGCGGAACTGCTTGAGGCGATAGAATTCGTGGGTGAAACCTGCAAGGTGTTCGGCTAACACCCCCGGCTGCATGAACACCGCTTGTTGTCTGGTCATCTACCTTCACCGTGTCACACCGCTGGCAGTCGATCCTACGCACCTCCAACTCGGGGTAAATCCGGTAATCGGCGCAAGACAGATCCCGCACTCGCCGATGCCTTCGGTCGTACCGGCTGCGATGGGCCGTTCCGCAGCTGCCACATATCGTTCTTTTGTCCCCGGCGGACCAGGGTGATGAGTCGAGCACTCGGATCACCGAACATCCCCTGGACACGTTGCAGTGGGCGAAACTCCGGGAAGGTATTTGCGTCCGCCAACCGGCGAGGTTTGACTGGTTTGGCCATCCGCCCATCATGCCAACTTTCCGTACGTTCTCAATGTGCATCTGAGCCTACGAAAATGGACTTCGCAGCATGATCAGGCCGCCTGATTTACCCATACGAAATTACGAAGACCCAAAACTTTGGAGAGAACTCCTGTCAATGAATGTCAACAGGTTAACGGCTGACCGCCAGCGCCTTGCGGATGCCGGGTACTGCCATCAGGTAGTGCAGCGAGGCCCAGGCGAAGAACAGGAGCGATGCCAGGAGGCCTGCCCGCGTGCCGCTGGTCAGCGCTTCTCGGCAGCGGGGCCCGAATTGTCTGTCCACCGCCTGACCACCCGGGCACATCCGGGCAAACGAGTCCGCCTTCGCAGGCGTGATCAGCGCGGATTGCTGTTCCTGGAAGCGCTCGTTGGCGAAGTGGTCGATGGCAGAGCCGACGAACAGGGGCCCGCCGCCCAGTGCCACCACATTGAGCAGGATGTAAAGGAGCGCCGTGGCGGTTGCACGCCGGTGCGGCGCCACCACGTTCTGCAATACGCCGAACGTGGGCCCGAGCAGTGCGTACTGGAAAAATCCGGCCAGCGCCAGCCAAAGAGTGGCTGCAAGCCAGTTGGCGTCGATCACGCCAGCGGCATAGAGCGGCAATGACAGGAGCCCACCGGCAGCGGGGACTCCGGCATACCAGCGCCGGTCGCGCTGCGCGAGCCGGTCAGCCACGAAACCGCCCGCAAGGATGCCGATGGCCACCGCCAGACCGCCGACGAATGCCAGGATGAGCCCCACGGCGGAGTAATCCAGATCGAATGTCCGCACGAAATACACCGGCAGGAATGCATAGAATCCGTAGGCTGCGAATGCACCGATGGTGATGCCGAGCAGCATGTTCACCACCGACCAGTTGCAGAACAGGACCGACCCCACCGCCGCGAGCTCGGCCAGTTCGCTGCGCAGCGAGAACGGCGGAATGCTGGAAGCCTCCTGGCTGCGTGGCGGCTCGCGCACCAGGCGCTTGATGATGATGGCCATGAGAATTCCCGGCAGGCCCACCAGAAGGCATGCCGCCCGCCATCCCCATCGCTGGGTCACCCAGCCGCCGCCGATGGCGGCCATGATGTACCCGACTGATATCCCGCAGGAGTACACCGAGAGTGCCGAGGCCCGGCGTCGGGGCTCCACGTAATCCGAGATCAGCGAGTGTGCCGGCGGGACACAGCCCGCTTCGGCCACACCGATGCCCATGCGGATCAGCAGCAGTTGCGTGAATGAGCCGACCAGGCCGCACATGGCAGTCAGGGCCGACCAGATGGACAGCGCCGTGGTGATGATGTTGACGCGGCTGATGCGCTCGGCCAGGCGCGCGATCGGCAGACCTCCGAAGGCATACAACAGTGCGAATGCCGTCCCGCTCAGCAGGCCGAGCTGGGTATCCGAGATCAGCAGGTCGTCCTTGATGGACTGGCCGATGATCGGAATGATGCTGCGGTCCATCGCATTGAAGGCATACGCCAGCATCAGCAGCAGGACGACGGCTCTGGGGTTGCTCATCCCCTGATCCGCAGATTCTTCGGATCGTAGAGCGGCCGGGCCGATACGCGGCACGGATACCGGCGGCCGGCGATGTCGACTTCCCATCGGCCGGATTGAAGGTAAGCCTCGTCCACCGTGACGGCGGGCTGCGGCTCGATCATCACAAGTCCGACGGCACCTCCGAGCGTGTGTCCGTAGGAGGCGGCACGCACATAGCCGACCGGCCGGTCGTCGCGGAACACGACTTCGGCGTGATACATCAGCGGCTCCGGATCCAGCACCAGAACCTGTACCAGCCGGCGCTGCAAGGGACCCTTGGCCTTGAGCGCCAGCACGGCCTCTTTGCCGATGAAGCCGCCGGGCTTGTCGAAGTCGAGCGCGAACCCGAGCCCGGTCTCGAGCGGATCGTCCGTGTTGTCGAGATCGTGCCCATAGTCGCGATAGCCCTTCTCCATGCGCAGGCTCCCGAGGGCCTTCAGGCCGGCATGCACCAGGCCAGTTCCTCTTCCGGCCTGCAGCACGCGATCGTAGACATGCACCGCCTGGTCGCAGGGGATATAAAGCTCGTACCCCAGTTCCCCCAGATACGTGATGCGCACGCACAGCGCGCGGGCAAAGCCGATGTCGATCTCGCGTGCGGAGCGAAAGGGAAATGCGGCATCCGACAGGTCGACGCTGGTCAGTGACTGGAGCAGTTCACGCGAGCGCGGTCCCTGCACATTGAGCTGGCCCCAGGCCGAAGTCACATCCGTGACGAACGCATGCTCGTCGTCCCCGATGTGTCGCTTCATCCACGTTTCCGCGTGCCGCACCATGGTATCGGTCACGATCACCATGAATCTGTCCCCGGCCAGCTTGGTGACCGTGAGATCGGCCTCCAGGCGTCCCTGCTCATTGAGCCACTGGGTGTAGGTGATGCGTCCGCATTCGCCGTCCACCTGATTGGCCGAAATGCGGTTGAGTACGGCACCCGCCTGCCTTCCCTGGACGAGGAACCTGCCCATGAAGGACATGTCCATGACGATCACGCCCTCGCGCGCCGCCAGATGTTCCTTGCGCCAGTTCTCGAACCAGCGGTGACGTCCCCAGGACAGCGGGCCCGGGTCGGGCACATGGCCGGGTTCGCCATACCAGTCCGGGCTTTCCCATCCGCTGACGTCCTTGAAATACGCGCCCGCCGCGGCCAGCCGGTCGTGAAAGGGCGAGCGGCGCGCATCGCGTGCCGTCGTAAGCGCCAGGGCGGGGTAATGGCAGCGATAGACCAGCCCCAATGATTCGACCGTGCGTTCACGGCGGTACTGCGGATTGCACTGGCTGGGATGAAAGCGGTCGATGTTGAAGCCGGTGACATCCACATCGGGTGTTCCATGGATGATCCAGTGCGCCACCACCCGCCCAAGGCCGCCACCGGTGAGCACGCCGACGGAATTGAGCCCCGCGGCGACGAAATAGCCGTGCAGCTCCGGCGCCTCACCGACGACGGGCTTCAGGTCCGGCGTGAAGCTCTCGGGTCCGCAGAAGAACTTCTTCATGCCAACCTGCGAGGTGATCGGCACGCGCGACATGGCGCGCTCCAGGAACGGCTCCATGCGCTCCCAGTCCGGCGGCAGATCGCCGAAGGAGAAATCTTCCGGGATGCCTTCCACCCTCCAGGGTGCGCAGTGGGGTTCGAACAGACCCACCATGAGTCCGCCGCCTTCCTCGCGGTAGTAACCGTGGCAGCCCGGATCCTCGAGCACGGGAAGTTTCGGCAGACCCTTGATGGGCTCGGTGATCAGGTAATAGTGTTCGGCGGCCTGATTCGGGATGCAGACCCCGGCCTGCTCCCCGAGCTGACGCGCCCACATGCCGCAGCAGTTCACGACGTACTCGGTGCGGATGTCCCCCTGTGCAGTGTGCACGCCGGACACGCGTCCTCCCTGCTGCAGCACCTTCAGCACGGGTACGCCTTCGATGATTTTCACGCCGCGCTGGCGCGCGCCCTTGGCCAATGCCATGGTGACATCGACCGGATTCACCCGGCCATCGCCCGGCACATGAAAACCGGCCAGCACGTCGTCCACGCGTGCCAGCGGAAACAGGTCCTTCACCTGCGAGGGGGAGATCTCATGGACTTCCACGCCGCAGTAGCGGTTGAAGGCGGCAACCCGCCGGTACTCCTCCAGCCGATCGGCATCGGAGGCCACCTGGATGAATCCGATCGGGGAAAATCCCGTGGCCTGTCCCGTCTCGGCTTCCAGGCGCTGGTACAGATCGTGCGTGTACTTGCGGATCGCGATCGAGGTTTCCGAGATCGAGCCGAACCGCACCATGAGCCCCGCGGCATGCCATGTGGTGCCCGAGGTGAGCCGATCGCGCTCCAGCAGCACGATGTCCTTCCAGCCCAGCGCCGCGAGGTGATAGGCCACCGAGGTCCCGATGATGCCACCGCCCATGACGACGACCCGGGCATGGGTGGGCAGGGAAGCCGCGTTCAATGGCTGAATGCCTTCAGCAGGCGATAGGTGTATTCGACGCTTTCATAGAACGCCTGCACGCCGACACGCTCGTCCCGGCCGTGTGCCCGGTTCTCGTCGATGTCCGCCCAGATTCCCGAGACATCGAAACTGGGGATGCCCGCGTTGCGCGTCTGCCGGTCATCGCTGAAGCCGGTTCCCATGGCGGGTACGATGGGCACGCCCGGCCACATGGAATGTACCACACCGGTCAGCCGGCTGGAAAATGCCGCGTCGGGGAGCGATTCGGGGCTCACGATCGGTGGCGCATCCAGGGTCAACCGGATTCCCGGATCATCCATCGTCCGCACCAGCGTGGCGCGCACGTCGGCTTCGCTTTCACCCGGCATCATGCGGCACTGGATCGTGGCCCTGGCCCGTTGAGGCAGGGCATTTTCCGCATGCCCGCCGGAGACCAGCGTGGCCACGCAGGTGGTCCGAAGCAGGGCATTGAACAGGGTGTTGCGGCTCAGCCGTTGCGCGGCCGCCGCGTCCGGCGGGTTCGCTCCCACGGCTTTCATGTCTGCGCTGTATTCGCTCGGATCGATGTCAGCGAGCTGCCGGAAATTGCTGCGCATGGTCTGGGTCAGATGCACCGGAAACTGCAATGCCTGGAGCCGCAACAGCCCGCGGCTCAGCTGGTAAATGGGCGTATCGGGACCCGGGAGTGACCCGTGGCCGCCGGGCCCGGTGGTTTCCACGGTGTAGGTGAGGTAGGTCTTCTCGCTGGTGCCAAGCTGGAAATACAGGGGTTTGCCATTTTTCAGGTTGCCGCCCCCGCCGTCGAGATTCAGGACCAGCGAGGCATCGATGAGATCGCGGTGGTGCTTGAGCAGGAATGCGGGTCCATTGGCATCGCCGCCGGCTTCCTCATCCGCGGTGAACGCCGCGATGATGTCGCGCTGGGGCACGAAGCCTTCCTTCTTCAGGCGCACCAGCGATGCCGCCAGCGCCGCATCGCCGTCCTTCATGTCGATGCTGCCGCGCCCGTAGAAATATCCGTCCTTCTCGGTGAGCGTGAAGGGATCCAGGCTCCAGTCCTCACGCTTTGCTTCGACCACATCCAGATGTCCCAGGATCAGCACGGGCTTGCCCGATCCCTTGCCCCGCAGGCGGACCACAAGGTTGCCCTTGTGAGGGTGATCGGCGGGAGCCACGAATGTGACGTCCTTCTGATCGAAGCCCCCCTCCCGCATCCAGCGGGCCAGGAGTTGCGCGGCCTCGCTCGAGCCGTGCGAATGGGTGGTGTTGACGGCGATGAGCTGCTCGAACATCTGTTTCGCCCGCTGTTGTTCGGCGGGCGGGGGAAGCGGAGCGGAAAACGCCACCGGAGCAAGCCCGGCCAGCACCCAGAGAAGAAAGGGCATTCGCATACACAACTCCGAAGTCGACGATGCAGGATCGCCCGCGGAACTTTGCCCTTTGCGCCAGGGGTCGTCAATGCATGTCAGGGATTCAGTGCATCGCAATCAGTCATGGCTGCATGCGCAAGCGGCATGGTTGAACAGACTTGTCGTGCTATTTGCTGCAATGACCAGGCGCTGCAAGTTTGAGACCGCTGATCGCGTCCTTGGCCTTCTCTTCGCTCACCTGCTCGACATTGGCCCCACCGACGAAGACACCGAGCTTGATGTATTGGCGCACGAAGTAGTTGATTCCCGCCTTCATGTCGATGGAGAGGTCATTGGGCGAGAATTCCGATTCCGTGGAAATAGTATGCTTCTGGTCCCCCGGCAGCTCTTCATGGAAGAAGGATTTTGGCGCTGATTCACCCAGACACTTGCCATCCACGAAGATGTCTTTCTTCAACGCTCCACCGAAGCTGCTGTCGCGGTATACGTACAACCCCGACATGCCCGCGCCTGGCGCATTGAAAAGCTTGGCTTTCGTGGTTTCCGCCTGATCGGCCAGCGGTACGGACGCGCACCCACCGAGCAAGGCGGCCGTGAGAGCAGCAAAAACAGCTTTTCCAGGCATCGAATTTCTCCCTGATGATGTCGGATCATGTTTGACTTATGAGACCTGCAACTCGTCCCTTTCAAAGGCAACGCAAGATTCGCGTGCCACGAAAGCCTCAACCAGGCAATCCTACACAACCTTTGCTGCCACTCCAATTGCAAGATCGCCGCGCTTGTGCGCGAACCCGGCTCGAATCCACAGATTTGCGGATCAAACAATCAGCGAGAGTATCCATGTCGAGGCAATCGGATCGAGAATCAGGGCAACGCTGCTGACGGCGTGAATTTTGCATCGAGCCCTCTCACGTGCTGACACATCGGAGTTGGCGCGCACGTATCGAAGCAACTTCACCAGAGCCCGGATGGGCTGTCAGTTTCCCGGCGAGGGGACTGCCGAGCGCCCCTCACGCGATCCGCGTTCAGACGGCATTGATCCTTGCGATGATCTCCCGGGCGAGCGACTCATCGAGTCCGGCTTCACGTGACAGGTCCAGCGCATCGCAATCAGTCATGGCCGCATGCATGACCAGCAAGGACAGTGTCCCGAGGAACTCCCCAGCCATCATGGAAACGGCAAGAGCACTTGCATCGTGATCGCCGAGCGCGCTCACGATGCGTGGCGATGAGTCCCACTCCTGCGCGATGCGGGCGGACAGGGATCCCGCCATCGATTGGGTCAACTCGACCAGCATGTTCGCATCCGGTTGCAGGCGCGGGCGCTGCGCGTAGGCATCCAGGGCAGCGCTGTGTACGACCAGGGGGCCCAGTGCGCGCAGCAGCACGGCCATCTGGGCTTCGAAGCAGTCCTGCGGCGAAGTCCTGATGGCATACAACTCGGCCGCACGCGCAGCGCGCTCGGTTCGCTCCCACAACAGGCGCGGCAGTCTCGGAAAATTCCGGCCGGTTGCCTTGAACACCGGCCTGACCATGGCCGTGGCCAGGATCCCGCGCATGCTCTCCACACCGCAGATCACGATGGCGCGTTGTATCGACTCCACCGGTTCGGGCGTCACCCGGTACAGGCTCGAGTTTGCAATCCGCAGCACGTCGGCACCGAGCACCGGATCGTGCGCGATCATCCGCGAGAGTTTGTCGGCCTGGGCACCCGGATCGCTGACCTCGCGCAGGAGCTGTTGCATCAGGGTCGGGCGGCGGGGCAGGAATTCCGGATTCAGCTTTTCCGGCTGGAGACGGGCGACAACAGCCACACGGACTTCTGCATGGGATTTTTCCAGCGCGCCGGCCGCAGGCTTTGCGCCATAGGCCAGTTGCCACAATCTCGCGTTCACACGCTCGCGGGCCGCCAGCAGTGCCGCCGCATCGGGCATCGGGTGCGCCTCGTCCTGTTCCTGCGGGGTTTGCGCTCCTGAAGCAGGAGCGCCAGGACCCGCCTCGGGGCTTCGCCGTTGCGCAAGCCACCAGCCCATGGCACCCAGCATGCCAAGCGCAGCAATCGACCAGACCAGCATGTCCATACCTCCCGCAGGGAGGTCGGCAGGCGGGCGTGAATCTGGAGAGCAAGCACCAGGGGATGTCCTGATCCGGACCCGGCACCGTGAAGCGCTTCACGTGTTGAAACCTGCGGCGGAAAGCCCAAATTTGCGCTCCATGGAATATGATGGGCAGCTCGAGAGCAGGATCCATGAGGAGAGGTCATGAGTGCAAGGCCGCAGATCGTCATTTCCACGACCGATGCAGAACGACTGGAAAAGCTTCTGACATCTTTGCCGCACGCCGAATTCTTCGGTCGCGCCGAGCTGGAGTCCGAACTGGACCACGCGCGGGTCGTCGAACCCAGGGATGTGCCGCCCACGGTGGTGACCATGAACTCCACGGTCAGGTTTTCGGTCGAGTCTTCCAGCAATGAGTTCGAACTGACTCTCGTGTATCCCAAGGACTCGGATGCAACCGGGAAGACCATCTCGATCCTCTCTCCCGTGGGCAGTGCGCTGTTGGGTTTGTCGCAGGGCGATGAAATCGAATGGCCAAAGCCCGGTGGCGGACTGGTCAAGGTCAGGGTCAAGGAAGTCGTGTATCAACCCGAGCGCGAGGGTGCCTTCCACCGCTGAGCCCCCGGCGCTTGCGTGACCTCTCGAGGTCGGGAAACGCGGTGATGATCCTCGGGCTCAGTCGCCGGCGGCTTTCGCTGCGGCAGGCAGGGACTCGAAATCAACCTTGTCGCGGACTGCACAATCCGGACATGACCACGTATCGGGAATCCTGCTCCAGGGCGTGCCCGGCGCAAACCCCTGGGACGGGTCGCCTGCGCTTTCCCGGTAAGTGTAGCCGCAGCCCGGGCAACGATGATCGGCGCCGGCAGTGGCGCCCCCTGTGCCCGCAGTGACCTCCCCGGCACCGGATGCTCCGCGCCTGGCCACCGTTTCGGAGACGGATCGGTCCGGCACTGACGAGTATTTCCGGAACAGCGCCTGCCGTTGTCGGGGATCCACATTGATCTGGTTCAGATCGTGGTCCACCCGTCGAAGCACCAGGGGGTCCATCACGCTGCGCCACAGGGCCGGGACCAGTGCGAGCCAGAACATCGACAGGTAGCCGGCGGGCAGGGTTGGAAGATCCGGCAAGGTCTGCAGGACCTGGTAACGACGCAGCGGATAGGCGTGATGATCGGAGTGCCGCCCTGCCCCCATGAACAGGAATGTGGTCACGAAGTCATCGCAATTCCAGGAATCCCGAGGGAGCACCCGGGCGTATCGGCCATCCTTCATCGTGGGCCTCAGCAGGGCATAGTGCTCGATGTAGTCGATGACGCCATGAAACAGGTAGGTGGTGATCACGACGACCCCAAGGAACGGCAGGACGGCTCCTCCCAGCAACAGGATCAGGGTCGCGTAGCCCAGCAAGGAAATGAACACAGGTTGCAGTACTTCATTTTCCAGCGACCAGGGTCCTTTTCCCTTTCGTGCCAGGCGCTGCTTTTCCAGACGCCACGGCCGCAGGGCGGTACTCTGAGGAATCTGCCGGGCCAGCCAGAAGTACCAGAAACCTTCACCGAATCGTGCCGTGCCTGAATCCTCGGGCGTGGCCACGTCCCGGTGATGCCCGCGGTTGTGATCGATGGTGTATTGCCCGTAGAAGCCCGCGGCCAGCGTGAACTTCGCCAGCCAGTGGTCCACCCGGCTGCGCTTGTGGCCCAGTTCGTGCGCTGTGATGAGGCCGAAGGCGGCGACGATACCTGCGGACAGGGAAATGCCAACCCAGGAGGCCCAGTCCAGATCCCGTGTCGAGATCACCCATGCGCCCAGGATCACGGGTGCCCAGTGCAAGGGCACGCACAGCCAGGCGATCCATCGGTAATACGGATCTTCTTCGATTCGCCGAGCCGCGCTCTGCGCCACGTTCATCAGATGGCGATCGAGGAGGGCATCCAGGATCGGCACCACGACGAACAGGGCAAACGGCGTCAGCCAGTACCAGAGCCTCGCGCCGGTCACCGACGCCAGATACATGCTGATCAGCGGAAAGACCATGAATGCAGGGAAGAACAACCAGGCATATCGCACGGGATCGCGATGACCCCGGTCCTCCGGAACGGACGTGACAGACCCTGGTTGCGCACCCATGCTGGCAGGCCTCCCGCCTCGACAATGTAGCTTCAGGATTGGGCCTTTTCACCTGCATTGCAAGGCAGGCGCCGTACCCGCTCAGCCGGATCCGGGGCGGTCGGTCTGGCCGGTATCCATGGCGGGAGGAATGGCGGGGCAGCTTTCTGCCGATGTGCCGGATGTCCGCAGGTCCAGGTACGTGGCCGTGGCGTAGGAGGCGAAGCCGGGCACATCGCCTGCCCGGATGCTGTCCGCCACATGGGGCATCTCGACGAACATGGCGTAGGGCTGACCGGATTTCAGGAAATTGCCCGGCAGGAAGACCTGCCGCGCATCGTAACGCAGATAGGGGCCGTCGAACGGCAGGCCGGTGTGGAAGATGCGCTTTCCATGGCAATCCTGCACGACGACGAAAATCATGTCATCGAGGATTCCATGCGGGTCATGCCGACCATTGGAAAATGCAGTCCAGCGAATGGTCGTGGGGCGCGTGGCGTCGATGAGGATCGGCGATATCGTGCGGCCATCCTGTTCCAGGGAGATGTGGATGGGCGCCGGGATGTCAGTCCGGCCATCGGGGCCGGAGACGCTCAGAACGGCGTCATTCACCCGGGTGTGGGGGCCTTGAAGCGAAATGCGGTACGGCCCGTTTGGAAATGCATGATCCAGATCGGACTGCGATTTGAAGTGCCCACCTTCGACGTACAGGGTGCCTTCGCGCTTCACGTAAGGTTTGGTGGTTGATCCCGGCATGCGCAGCTCGCCGGTGAGCTGCACACCACCTGAAGGAAAGATTTCCGAGAAGAAATGGTAGTTCAGCAGCTTCAACTCACCGGTTGCGTTCTGGGCGTAATTCGAGGATTTGACGATGACGAAGAACCGGACTTCGTCACCGGTCTTCGCGGCTTCCGACGTGGGGCCAACGGCGGGCCGGTCACTCTGCCCATTGTCCATGCGGGTCGGCATGTTCGGGCATGCGTCGTTCCCTGTGCCTTCAGTCCGCAAATCAAGGAAGGTCGTCGACGGATAGGTCACCAGCGCCGCGGCCGGGCCGATCCGGCTGCTGGTCAGTGGAGCATGTTCGATGGAAATCTGGTAGGTCTGTCCTGCACGCAGGGTATGCGCCGGCACCAGATAGGCACTGTCCCGGTAGGTCAGGGGAGGCTGCCCGGACAGGGGCGAGGGCGTTTGGGTGATGAGCTTCCCGTGGCAGTCGCCCAGATGCACGAAAATCAGGTCGTCACTGATGCCGTTCGGGTCTGCACGACCCTTGCTGAAACGGCTCCACTCGATCACCAGATCCTGCGCAGGGTCGACGGCATCGACTGCCACTGCCTTCCCGGCCTGCATGAGCCTGATCCGTGGCGCGGGAGCGAATGCTTGCGCATCGCCGTGCACGCCAAGCGCGGCCCTGAGAGGTTCCCGGCCGGATCCATCGTACCGCACGGTGTACGCGCCATCAGGGGCATCGGCGTTCATCGCGGCCAGCGACGGGTAGTCCACCCGGGCGGCAATGCCGAGGACACTGCCATTTCCGTCGAAGGACGTCACCTTTCCGCGCGGATCAGTCAGAGTCCCCTTTCCGGCAGTCGTGCCCTCACCCAGGAAGATCTCGGCAAAGAAATGGTAGTTGAGCCTCGCAAGCTCGCCCTCGGCGCTCTGGCGGAAATTTGCTGTCTTTCCGATGACGATCAGCGGGGATGGCGCTGCTCCGGTCGCAGGGCGCGCCGGGTCGCCATCACTGGCGAACCCGGCGTTCATCGAGCCGGCTGCGACCAGCGCGGCAGCGCACACGGCAAGTCGGTGCACCACACGCGGGTTCAAGGCTAGAACCTCGCCGTCGCCTGGATGCCCACGACGCGCTCCACGGGCAGCACGCCGGCGCCGTCGGAGAATCCGAAGTCGAACACGGCGCTGTAATCACCGCGTTTCACGAAGGCGTTGTCGATGTATCCGACGATGCGCCAGTGGTCGCTGTCGACGCCAACACGGAAGTTGGCGGCGTTGCGAACCGGAAGCTTGAAGGGAAATACCAGCCCCTCGAAATTAGCGGCGGCCACGCCATTGACATTCGTATAGCTGGAACTGGCATAGCTCCACTCGCCCCGCACGAAGGCTTTCCAGGAGGCGCTGATCGGGAAGTTGTACTGTGCATCCGTGCTGAGCGTCAGCTTGGGTGCCTTGGGCAGGGGCTGGTTGCTGAGGTCGAGCGTGCCGTAGTTCGTCACTGCGCCCGGGAACGCGTCGAAGTGCGCATCCGTATATCCCGCGCTGAGCCCCAGATCGAGCTGCTGGGTAGGCCGTGCCTGCAGCTGGAATTCCAGGCCGCGGCTGGAGGCGTCGGCATTGTTGGAAATGCCCGAGTACGAGCGGACGTTGCCGTTCTCGTTCACGAACACCGAGGTGCGTACCTGCACATCCTTCCACTTGATGAGAAAGGCCGCGAGGCTCACTTGCACGCGATCCTCGAACAGCTTTGCCTTGGTGCCGACCTCATAGTTCCACAGCGTCTCCGAGCCGAAGTCCACCGGCAGGATCGAGCCGGTGTTGAGCTGGAATCCACCGGCCTTCCAGCCCTTGGAAACCGTCGCATAGGAGTTCACGTCGGGGTTCCATGCCCAGGCCACCGTGAAGCGCGGCGAGAAATCGCTGTACGTGCGCTCGGCGCCATTGGTGAGCGGCGGGCCCCCGAAGTCATCCTCGATGTGGTACGCCTGGTCGAGCTTGTTGTGCGAATACCGGCCGCCCGCGGTGAGGGTCAGCTGGGGCAGGACCTTGTAGCTTGCCTCGGCGAAGGCGGCGTAGGTCGTGATATGGGAAACCGGACTGCTGTCCTCGATGCGAAAACCTGCCGGCACTCCGAAGCCGTTCTGCGCACCGAACTGGATGACCTCCTGCTTGTGGGAGTTGTCACGCGCGAACACGCCGCCGACGATCCAGCTGAAGGGCCCGGTGCCTTCGGATTGCAGGCGCATTTCCTCGCTCAATGATGTGGACGTGCGGTCATCGGTGCCTTCGCGCAGGAAATCGAAACTGGAGAAATCGAGTTCGCCGGCCCGATGGAATCGCAGGCTGGAGTAGCCCAGGATGTTGGTGAACGTGTAACCCTCACCCTTGTAAACCGCGTGGGAGTCGAGGATCCAGTACGAAGTCTTCACGGCCAGCGGATTGTCGTGATTGTAGTTGCTGCGGTTCTGCGGAAACCAGGGACCATCCGAAGGACACACGACCGGTGCCCCGCAGATGCTGTTGACGAAGGCGCTGACAACGCCCGTGTTCACCAGGCCATAGTCTGCCTGATGTTCACGTGTATACGAGCCGGTCAGATCGATGGTCAACCGGTCGGTGGGGAGAATCCGGGTGGTCAGGCGCAGGTACTGGTTGTCGTAGCCATTGTCGCCGCCAACGGGGTTGAGGTTCTTCAGTGCACCGTCGCTGCTTTCCGCCTCTCCGGCCAGGCGCATCAGCACCTTGCCCGGAATGACCGGAACGTTGAGCATGCCCCTGACGTCGGTGGTGGAGAAACTGGAGTAATCGATGCTTGCCTCGGCCTGGTACTCATCCACCGGTTTGCGGGTAGCGATGCTGATGACACCGGCCTCGGCATTGCGGCCGAAGAACGTGCTCTGCGGGCCCTTGAGCACTTCCACGCGCTCGACATCCACCAGGTAGGGATTCACCGTCGCGTTGTTGATGTTGAAGTCATCCAGGTAGATGCCGAAGGAATTCGAGGTACCGCCGATGTCGCTGATGCCGCGGATGGCCAGCGACAGCGAGGATTCGGACACCAGCCCCGAGCGGTTTGGCGTCCCCGTGATGTAGACGTTGGGTGCCTTTGCGAAGTACGAACCGATGTCGGTGATGTGGTTGGCTTCCAGATCGCTCCCCGAGAAGGCGGAGATACTGATGGGAACCTCGAGTACCGATTGCTCGCGGCGGGTGGCGGTGACGACGATTTCCTCGACCTCGACCGGCTTGCCGGAGGCCGATGTGCCGGCGTCGTCTGCGCTCTGCGACCAGGCCGGCAGGGCCAGACAGGTGGTTGCGGCCGCGGCCGCAATGATGGTTCTTTCGATCATGGACCGCACGATCCTGTTGCGCATGGCATCCCCTTTGGCTTTTTTTGGAGTCGGTTTTCTGGAGTCAGTAATTCACTGACGGGTTGTCACCCGGATAGATCACTCCGACCAGATCGAAGCCATCCGGTGAAGTGCATTGAACGGAATGAATCTGCTTGCTCGGCAGGAATACGATGTCCCCGGCACCCACCGGGGTCTTCCTGTCCTGTGTCCAGACCATGCCGGTGCCGTTCAGGAAGAACAGCGCCTCTTCGTACAGGTGCCGGTGAGGCTCGGCCTTTGATTGCGGCACGTTGCCGATGAACTGTGTGACCACGCTGGAACCATGTTCCCGATTCACCAGCAGCTGGAAGTGGCGTGCTGCCATCTTGTGGCGCTGGGAGGGGTCGATCCCGGCCGTTCGTTGCGGATGTGCCGCATCGAAATTCTGCGGCATCTGCTCCGTGAACGCGAGATCCTCGCTTCCAGGCCCGTTGGAAATGTAGATCTTCATGGGAGTGTCGCGATCATTGTGGATGCGGAACGATTCATCGGGACATACGTAGACCCCCGTACGGGCCCCCACGGCGAAGCGCCGTCCGCTGATCTCGACTTCACCCTCGCCCTCGGTGATGAACAGCACCGTGTGCCTGCCATCGGCGCTGATCACCGGCGAGGCGCCGCGCCGTGCCTGTGCATAGAACTGCGACTGGAACAGCGCTCCCAGTGACGGGCTGACTGCTGCGCAGTAGCCAAAGGTCCCCCGTGTCCTCAGGGTTGCCCGGCTGGGCGAGAAGACATAGCACTGGCCATCGAGCATGACCCGCGGGTCCTTGCCGGCGGGCACGAGGGCGACCTTGCGGTTCTGGGCGCTGTCCGGATCGTCTTCGTGGTACCCGCCCGGCAGGTTGTTGTGGGTCCCGTCGCAGAACGGCGGAGTGCCGGTGTGCTTGCAGCCGCAGAAGATCACTTCCTCATCGCGCGTGGCCTTGTATGCCACGGGCAGGAAACTCGTTCCGACATGCGAGCCGTCACAGAACGGCTGGGACTTCGAACGGCCGCACTTGCACCAGAGGTACCGTTTGCCGGCCTTCAGCTGATGGTAGAAGCCTTTGCGGGAGGCAATGATGGGTTCATCGGTCATGGCGTTACCCGGAGTGACTGGAGCAGATGCGTCAGGATATGAATTATCATATGGCGACTCGCGAGTCAAAGCCTGCGGCCGGTTCGGCGCACAGATGTTGCTTCAGCGCATCAACGGATGAACCGGATGAGGTGAACTCAGACCCGGGAGTCCGGGTCGGTCATGTTCCGGCTCAGTCGCCGGATGAGCGCGAAGGCCGTGCGGGTTTCCTGGGCCGAGAAGCCGGCCAGCAACTGGTTCTGGCGGTGCCGGACGACCACGTTCAGCGAGTTGAACAGCTTCCGGCCCTTGTCGTTGAGGAATACCTCCACATAGCGCGCGTCGCCCCGCCGCGGCACCCGTCGCAGGTACCCCTCTTCCTCCATGCTCATGAGCGCACGGCTGAGTGCGGACTGCTGCATCATGGCACGGTCGATGATCTCGCTGATCGTGATGCCATCACCCATGGCCAGGACCGCCAGGATCCGCCATCGCGTCAGGTTGATGCCTTCACGGCTCAGCCGCCTGACCAGGTCGGTATTGAGCTGGTGTGCCAACCGGACGATCAGGTAGGGCAGAAAGTCGTCGAACAGTCCCCGCGCCCCTGCCGCCGTTTCTTCCCGATCTTTCACCTGACAGTACTCCCGCAAGGTCGATACGAAGCGGTCACGCCGGCTTCCGGGTGAGGAAATAGCCTGCCGAGACCAGCAGCAGCCAGGGTACGCCCACGAGCCAGGACACGTACCAGACTTCCCGGTCCAGCCCCATGGTGATGAGCACCGCGACCAGCAGCACGATCCCTGCGATCTGCATGCAGGGAAACAGGGGCATGCGCACGGGAAGATCCTCGACCCGGTGCCGTCGCCGGAAGCTCAGGTGGCTCAGCAGGATCGATATCCACACCGTCATCGCGCCGAACAGGGCAACCCCGAAAAGGTAATTGTAGGCGAGCGGCGTGAGCTTCGACAGGGCCGCGGCTACCAGGATGCAGACTCCCGAGAGCGCGATCGCGGCGACCGGTGTGCCGTTGGCGCTCAGACGCCCCAGGAATCGCGGAGCAAATCCGCCGCGTGACAGCGAGAACAGCATGCGCGAGCACAGGTAGACATTGGTGTTCATGCTGGACAGGGCAGCGCTCAGCACCACGAAGTTCATGATGCCCGCCGCATGGCGTATCCCCGAGTAGTCCAGCACCCGGACGAACGGGCTCTGCGTCACGATGGTCGCCCCGGTCTGGGTCCAGGGAACGAAGCTGACGACGACCAGCAGGGCCAGCACGTAGAACAGGAACAGGCGCAGCGCCATGGTGCGAAGCGCTGCGGGGATGGTCCTGACGGGATCCTGCGTCTCGCCGGAGGTCACCGCGATCACCTCGATGCCGTTGAAGGAAAACACGCCGATGATGACGGCCATCCAGACGCCCCCGAAACCGTGCGGCATGAAACCGCCGGGAAGCCCCGTGAGGTTGTGCAGTCCGGTCGCCTTCATGCCGACGCCGAAGATTGCAGCCAGACCCAGGATGATGAACAGCACAATGGCCACGACCTTGATCAGGGCGAACCAGTATTCGATGGAGCCGAAGTTGGCCACCGAGCGGGAATTGAAATACAGCAACACGATGGCAAACCCGACGGACCACATCCACACCGCCGTCTCGGGAAACCAGTAGGTCATGTACACGCCGGCCGCAACGGCTTCCCCGCCGATGGCGATGACCTGCGCCATCCAGTAACTGTAACGCACGATCATCCCGGCCCAGGGATTGAGGTAGATCTCGGCGTAGGTGCCGAAGGATCCGGCGGTCGGGTGCACCACCGCCATCTCCGACAGGCTGAACACGATGGCCACGGCCGCGAAGCCGGCGATCGCGTAACTTAGAAGCACGGCGGGGCCGGCATACCCGATGGCCGTGCCGCTGCCCATGAACAGCCCCGTCCCGATGGCACCCCCCAGGCCGATCATGATCACCTGGGCCCGGCTCAGCGCCTTCTGCAGCCCGGTCTCACGGTTTACGATCGAATCCGCATCCATCGGCGCACCATCCGGAGTTGTGATATTCCGAATCATATAGTCGGCAGGGCATTTGCGCATCGCCCATGATGCGGTGACCGCAGTGCCGGGCGTCACTCCTGTCGGACCGACTCAGCGGCCAGCCCGGCGTCGGATGCCCGGCGGTGGAACAGGGCGCGAATGCGGCGCTCGGCCTGCGCCACGTAAGTGTAGGTGGCCGGCACCACGAAAAGGCTGAGCGCGGTGGAGGTGACCAGCCCTCCGATCACGGCGATCGCCATGGGCCTGCGGAAGCTGCTGTCGCCGCCTGCCAGGCCCAGCGCCAGGGGCAGCATGCCGGCGATCATCGCCACCGTGGTCATGATGATGGGCCGCGCGCGCTTGTGGCAAGCCTCGATCAGCGCCTGGTGTTCATCCATGCCCATCTGGCGCATGCCGATCAAAGCGTAGTCCACGAGCAGGATGGAGTTCTTGGTAACGATGCCGAGCAGCATGACGAGGCCGATGAGCGCGGGCAGGCCTATTTCGCTTCGACCCAGGAGCAGGGCCACCAATGCGCCTCCGACCGACAGTGGCACCGCCGAGAGAATCGTGACCGGCTGGAAGAAGTCCCTGAACAGCAGCACCAGCACGCAGTAGATGAGCAGGACGCCAATGGCCAGTGCGCCGCCGAACCCCGCGAAAAGCTCCTCCATGAATTCCGTGTCACCGCCCGTCTTCAGGGTCACACCGGCCGGCAGGTTGCGCACCGCCGGAAGCTTGCGCGCATCGCGCAGCGCATCGCCGATCGAATGCCCGCCCAGATCGGCGGTGATCGACACGTTGCGCTCCCTGTCATAACGGTCGATCTGCGACGGGCCGCTCTCGATGCTGATGTCGGCCACCGAATCGATCGGCACCGCATCGGTTCGCCCCGGTACCCGAAGCGAGGAGATGGTTGCCAGGTCGCTGCGGAACCGTTCCGGAATCAGCACGCTGATGTCGACCTGGCGGCTCTCGAGATTCAGTTTCGACAGCGCGGCGGTGAAATCGCCGCTGGTGGCAATGCGCATGGTCTCCCCGATGGCCTGAGCGGTGACACCGCGTTCGGCGGCGCGGGCCGGATCCGGCCGTACGGTGATCTCGGGCTTTTCGAGGCTGGCGGTGGAAATGATGCCACTCAGGTAGGGGATCTGGCGCAGCTGGGCCTGTGCGGCGTTTGCTGCAGCCTTCAGGCGCACGCTGTCCCGGCTCGACAGCATGAGGGTGAGCTTTTCCCCGGGGCCTCCGGCTCCGATGGAAAAGCGCGCACCCGGAACGGCCGCGAGGCGCTGTCGCATCAGGTTCTCCACGGTGGTCTGGCCAGGCCTGTCGCTGCGGTCCTTGAGCACGATGATCAGTGAAGCCTTGCGGACTTCACCGCCCGCTGACCCGCCGCCCATCCCGGCCGCTTGAGCCTGCCCAGCCGTGACGAAAATGCGCTGGATGCCAGGGACGGGCGAGGGTGGGTCGGTGAGCAGGTGGCGGGCCTGATCAGCCACTGCCATCGTGGTGGAAAGGCTCGTGCCGGGAGGAAGCTCCATGCTGATGGTGGTCGTGCCCTGGTCGCGGGCGGGTATGAAGCCCATGGGGAGCAGGGGCAGAAGCGCCAGCGAGCCGGCGAAGAAGACCGTGGCGGCCAGGAAGGTCAGCTTGCGGTGCTCGATGCACCAGCTCACGCGCTCGAGGTACCAGCGCATGACGCGACCATCTCCCGTCGTTCGTGGCGGGTGCGGCCGAAGCAGCCAGGTGGCCGCCATCGGTGTGACCAGGCGTGCCACCAGGAGCGAGGTGAGGACGGCGGAAACGGCGGTCCAGCCGAACTGTCCGAATATGAGGCCCGGTGTGCCGCCCATGAACGCCGTGGGCAGGAACACGACGACCATCGCCATGGTCGTGGCGACCACTGCGAGGCCAATCTCGGTGACCGCGTCCTCGGTGGCCTCGCGCACGCTCTTGCCCTTGTGCGCGTGGCGCTCGATGTTCTCGATCTCGACGATGGCATCGTCCACCAGGATGCCCACGACCACGGACAGCGCGAGCAGCGTCAGGGTATTGAGCGAGAAGCCCGCCCATTGCATCACCGCAAAGCTCGGGATGATGGACAACGGCAGTGCGATCGCGCCGAGGAGCGTCGCCCGCCAGTTGCGCAGGAACACCCAGACCACCACCATTGCCAGGATCGCGCCCTCGAACAGCATCTCCATCGAGCCGTGATACTGGTCCTGCACCTGGGTGATGCTGGTGTTGATCAGCTCGAACTTCACCTCGGGGTGTTCGCGGGACAACCTTGCCAGCGCTTCCTGCACGCCGGCCGCGGTACGGCGCTCGTCATAGCCCTTGGTATGTCGCACGGTGAAGCCCAGGGCGGGCTTGCCGTCGAGCATGGCCGCCTGGGTCCGGTCCGCCACCGTGTCGACGATGTCGGCCACCTGATCCAGCCGCACGTACCCGCTGCGCCCGGAGCTCAGCGCGATGGGCAGGGAGGCGAGGTCCGATGCCTGGCGCACGGTGGCGATCGTGCGCACGCCCTGCTCGCCACCGGCGAGCTGTCCGCGACCGCCGGAGGCTTCCTGCTGCGCCCGCTTCAATGCCCTGGATACATCCGATGCGGTGATTCCGAGGGCCGCGAGCCGTACCGGGTCCACCTGCACCTGGATCTGTCGCGTACCGCCTCCGACGCGCGCGAACTCGCCCACGCCGGGGGTCGCGACGACGGCGCGCGCCACCGTATCGTCGACGAACCAGCTCAGCTGTTCATCGTCGAGCGAACTGCTGGTGACGGCGTAGGTCAGCAGCGCTCCTCCCGGCCCCACGCTGATCTTGCTCACCGTCGGCTCTTCCAGATCGGTGGGCAGATATCGTCGCGTCTTGTCGATGGCGTCCTTCACGTCGATCAGCGCATCGGACAGGTTCTTGCCGATGCGAAACTCCACGGTCATCGAGACCAGACCCTCGCCGATCCGCGTGGAGATGTGCTTCAGGCCCTCGAGGGTGGCCAGCGAGTCCTCGACCCGCTTCGCCACTTCGGTCTCGAGCTGCGCCGGCGCCGCTCCAGGCAATCGCAGGCTGACTTCCACGGTGGGAAAATCCAGATCCACGAAATTCTTGACCGGCAGTTCATGGAAACCCCACAGGCCCGCAATGGTGAACATTGCGAACAGCATCACGCAGGGAATGGGATTGCGGATGGACCAGGTGGCGAGATTCACGAGCCGCGGGCCGCGCCGGCGCGGGCAGGCGCCGTGCCAGCATTGCCGGCACGGTCGTCGATGACGTGAACCAGATCGTTGTCGCTTACGAAGCCGGCTCCGCGTACCACCACCGCATCGCCCGCGGAGAGCCCTTTGAGGATTTCCGTGCAGGAGCCTTCGCGCCGGCCGGTGGTGACGGGCACCTGTTTTGCGCGGGAACCGTCGAGCCGCATGACGTAGCTGCGGCCGTCGCGGATCACCACGCTTTCCGCGGGCACAGTGATCGCATCGTTCATGCCGAGGCGAATCTCGCCGCTCCCGTACATGCCGGCACGCGCGCCGGAGCTGATGACGGAGGCCGCATCCAGATCCACATAGGCCAGTGCGAGCCGGGTGTCCTGGGAGAGCTGTGGCGAGAGCTGCCGGACCCGTCCGGTGACGGCGTGGCCATCGGGCAACTGAAGCTCGGCGCCCTGCCCTGGCTGCACCTGGGTTACCTGGCTGGCAGTGAGTTCCGCGCGCCATTCCAGCCGGCCCTGGCGAATGAACCGGAACAGCTCGGTTCCGGACTGGGAGATCAGTCCCAGCGCTGCGGTCCGTGAGGAAATGACCCCGTCATCCGGGGCGATGAGCCGGGTGTAGCGCAGCTTGAGCTGTGTCGCTTCCAGTGCCGCGCGCGCCTGCGCCACCTGTGCCTCGCCGGTTGCAGCAAGCGTCGTGCTCTGCAGGATGTCCTGATCGCTCAGCGCGCCCGTGGCCTTGAGAGTCAGTGCCCGGTCCCGGTTTGCAGCGGCCTGCCGGGCAGCGGCCTGCGCCGCGGCCAGGTTCGCCTCGGCCTGCCTCATTTCGGTGAGCACCACGGCATCGTCCAGCCGTGCCAGCACCTGGCCCTTCTTCACGACATCACCGACGTTGACATCCACTGCGACCACCGGCAGGCCCGATATGCGTGCTCCGATGCTGCCCTCCTGCCAGGCGGCGATGGCGCCCGATGCCTGCACAACAGATCGCAGGGGGCGGATGCTTGCCTTTCCGGCCGTGACCGCGAGCGCCGGCCGCTCGGGCGCGGTTGGGGCACCGGAGGAGCTTTTGGGCCACAGCATCCAGACTCCGGGAAGCAGGAGCGCAACGGTGAGCGCCGCAATCCCCGCCCACCTGGCAACAGGAGGCAGCGCGCGCGAGGCGCTCACCCCTGCTCCCCCGCACCGGCGGAACGCAACAGGCGGTCGAGCGCCGCGCCAATCAATGCGCGTGCCTGCCGTGCCGAGCGCTCGGTCGCGATGCCCGCGTTGGTGATGGAAATGCCGATCAGCGTGGCGTGAAACAGCGCCACGTCTTCTGCGCTCAGCCTCACTCCCAGGCGTTTCAGGGTATCGGCCAGCAGTCGCAGGAATGTCTGCTCGAATTGCGCCATCCACGCCTTGAGGGACGGGTCCTCATCGGATGCCACTGTCATGGCCGTCATCAGGCGCGGCATGCGGATATCGGCGACGTCCTTCACCAGGCGCGCGCGCAGTTCTGGCAGGGACTGGACCGGCTCTTCCGGGCGCCCATCGACGAGACCACAGATGGTGCGCGCCGCATGCTGCACCACCGCCTTGAGCAGGTCGCTCCGGGTCCTGAAATAGTAGGTCAGGTGGCTCTGGCGAAGACCCGCCGCTGCGGCGACGTGCATCTGGGTGAGCGCCGACACGCCTCGCTCCTGGACAACTTCAAGCGCAGCATCCAGGAGCCGGGTACGCGCATCGGGGCGGGCGCGGCGCTCCTGCGCCGGCACGAGAAGGGCGGGACGCGCGCTCACTGGTTCGGCACTTCGATGTGGATCATCGCTGGTAATATTACCAAATGGTTTGGTAATTAAACCAGTAAACATTGTGAAGATAATTGTGAAGATATGTGGAAATCCACGCGGTGTCGGACATAACCTGGGACGAGCCCTCCTGTGCAAGAAGCTGACGGCTTCGGCGGGAGGCGCGAAACAGCAGACCAGTGAGGGAGCAGGGGACATGATCAGGGCCGGCTCGGAAGACTGACGCACATGCGATGGACCGATGGAATGCGCAGAGTCCGCGGGAAGCCTGGGGCAGGCATTCATCAGCTTCCGCCCCAGGTCGCGGAGGCGCTATGCGAGATCCTTGGCCCTGCGGTGCGGCAGGTCCGCCTGGTGCCTCATTCCTGGTATGCGCGGATTCATGGACGCATGGCGGCCACTACGCGCCCCAATGTCATTTTCCTGCGCGGGAGCGTGGCGCAGTTCGCTGCTGACCCGGCACTCGTACTGCACGAATACTTTCATGTCATCCGCCAGTGGCGGCCACGCCGGCTGACCCGGGGCGGCTATCTGCTGGAATGTCTGCGCCACGGGTATCGGAACAACCGCTTCGAGTGCGAGGCGCGCGACTTCACCGCCGCGCACCTGCCGCGGATGATGGCGCTGCTGCGCAGGCGGGCTGTCCAACTGGAGGGATCAGCCGGCGATTCACGGCCGGCGGCCGTGGAGGGTTACGGGTCGCGCCGATCCGCCTGAGCAGGATCGGACGGCTGCTCCATGTCCAAAGACCATCGGGCCGCCATGCACAGCAGGACGCCGATGGCACTGCAGGCCAGCGCCACTCCTGGATGCAGAAAGAACCACAGGGCCATCAGCAGTGCCGAGCCGCCGACCAGTGCGATCAGCCAGGCAATGGAGTGCGCGGGTTCCGGAGCTTCAGTCATGGCAAGTTCCAGGATGGTTGGGGCCTGAGCAGTATCACCCGGGGACCTGCCGATTGATATAGCGTGAAGATCCGACCTTCGATGTAGGGTGAATTCCTACAAGCCCGGTCATCCGAGCATGCTTTCCCGGCGCCAGTGGCGTGCGGTCAGGGCGAACAGCACGGCAGCCAGGAGGAGCGATGCACCCGCCGAGACCAGCAGGCCGGAGATGGAGGGGGTCTCGCCGCGCAGCACATCGGTCATCAGCAGGTGCTGGCTCAACGAGGGGATGGGCATCAGCGAGGGCTTCGACTTCAGCGAGTAGATGCTGGCGAAGGCGATCGGCAGGGTGGGCACCAGCAGCACGGCCGTCAGCCAGGTCTGAGCTTCGCGATAGCTGCGTGTGAACGATGCCACCAGGCTCATCAAGGTCGCACCGAGCGGAACGAATGGCAGGCAGATGGCAAACAGCTGCAGCGCCTGGCTCCAGCCGAGGTTGGGACTCATGCCCAGCCTCTCCAGCGGCACATGGCGGAAGGCGATCACGAACGCGGCCAGCGTGATTGCCAGCGAAATGCACATGTAGGCGCAGGTGGCGAGGATCTTGCCTCCCGCCAGCGAGGAACGGGCTACGGGTAGCGTGAGCAGGGCTTCGAGCGAGTTGCGTTCACGTTCGCCGGCCGTACTGTCGATGGCCAGATACAGTCCACCCATCAGCAGCGCGAACAGTACGAAATAGGTCATGAATCCCAGCACCATGACCGCACGGCTGGTCGGCGTGGCCACATCGATATCGTTCACGGCCACCGGCATCACGACGGAAGGCTCGAGGCCGCGTGCCTGCAGCCGCAGTTGCGCGATCTGGCTGCCGAAGGCTGCGAGGAGCGTTCGCACCCGCTCTACGTACTTCCGGCCCTGGGAATCCGAGCTGTCGGCAAACAACAGCAGTGGCGCGGGCTGGCCACCTGCAAAGCGCGCAGCGTAGTCCGCGGGCACCAGCAACACCATGGTCGCCTGCCCGGAGGACACCACCGTTCGTGCCCCGGTCTCGTTCAGGTTCACCCGGGTCAGCTTCGCACCCTGCGATTCCAGGTAACCCATCAGGGTGGGTGCACGCGCGGACCCGGAGACGGTCATCTGCAGCGGGATGTCGATGTCGGTCACGCTCTGGTCCACCGTGCGCGTCACCATGAATGCGAACAGCAGCGGGCCGAACAGCGGTCCGAACAGCAGTGCGGAAAGCAGCGTGCGCCGGTCGCGCAGGTTCTCGAGGAATTCCTTGCGGAACACGCACAGCATCGCGCGCATCAGGTCACTCCCTCCGTCGATCCGAGTACCTGGAGAAAGGCCTCTTCCATGCTCGAGGCCCCCAGGCGCTCGCGCAGCGCAGCCGGTGCATCGTCCGCCAGAACCTTGCCCTGTCCGATGATGACCACGTGATCGCACAGGGCGGCGACCTCCTGCATCACGTGCGAGGAGAACAGGATGCAATGTCCCTGTTCGCGCAGGTTCGACAGCAGTTCGCGCAGGTGGCGGATGGCCATGACGTCCAGACCATTGGTGGGCTCATCCAGGATCAGGTTGCGCGGCGCATGGATCAGCGCACGCGCCAGCGCCGTCTTGATGCGCTGCCCCTGGGAGAAGCCCCTGGCACGCCGGTCCAGGAAGGGCTGCATCTGCAATGCCTCGGCCAGCGGCCCGATGCGCTGTTCGACCTGTGAGGGTGTCAGGCCATGCAGGGTGCCGAAGTAGGCGATGTTCTCGCGCGCGGTGAGATTGCCGTACAAGCCGGCGGCATGGGGCAGCACGCCGAGCCGCGCCCTGGCTTCGGATGTCTCGCCCGCGATATCCAGGCCATCGATCAGCGCCACACCGGCATCGGGCTGCAGAACGCCATACAGGAGCCTCAACGTGGTGGATTTGCCCGCGCCGTTCGGTCCCAGGAGTCCGGTGATCCTGCGGTCATCCGCCCGGAACGACACGTCGGTGATGGCCTGGATGGAACCGAATCGCTTGCTCAGGCCGCGCGCTTCGATCACGGCGCCGGTCCATTGATGGAAATGAAAAACGGCGCGGGCCGGTGCTGCTTCAGGCAGGAGGCATCCAGTGCGGCCGGATCCGGACGGTCGAGGAACATGGCCATCAACCGGGGCACGCAGCCGCTGGCCAGTTGCCCATGTCCTTCGCCAGCCAGCACCAGATGACGTGAGCGTGACAGCATCTTCGCCACGCGCGCAGCTGCGGCGGGCGGCGTCACCGGATCGGCTTCGCCCGACAGGAGCAGGGCGGGAACACTGCTTCGCAGGGGCGCATGCAGGTCCGCGGAGACCGGCCCACGCGGCCACAGCGCACAGATCTGCCCCAGCGCGTCGAGCTGGTCGGTCCCCATGTACGTATCTTCGAGGGCCGCCCGATCGAACCCCTGCTTTTCGATCATTGGCCAGTCCTCGCTGCAGATGACACTGTTCTGCATGCCCACGGCGAGCTGCTTGCCGATGCTGCGCGCAGCGCCCACGGCCAGCGATGCCAGCGGCAGCACGTTCCCCTGGAATGACTGGTCGATCATATAGGGGACGAGCGAGCTTTCCATGCTGCTGTAGGACATCAGGCGGAAGGCAGCGCCGAACAATGTCCTGTCGAACTGTTGCGGCTCGGGCTTCCCGGTCGCCGGATCGGGCAGCTCGATCGGGATCTTCGTGTCACCGAAGCGGGCCTTGAGTGCCTGCCATTGCCGGGTCAGCTGTGGAAAGGCATGCGCACAGGCTGTGGCGGCAACGCAGCGCGAGAGCGTCATATTCAGGGCACGCTCGCCGTCCAGGGGCGTGGCGGGTCCGATGGGTTCCTGCGGATCGAGCACGCCATCCAGGATCATGGCCTGGACCCGGTCGGGATACGCGCGCAGATAACTCTCCGCGACCCGCGTTCCGTAGGAGGCGGCATACAGGTCGATCTGTCCCAGGTTCATGGCCAGCCGGACGGCCTCCAGGTCGTGCACTGCGGCTTCGGTGGTGAAGAACCGCACCCGGGAGCCGAGCAGGGACAGGCACCGCTTCGTGGCGGCGGTGATCTCGGCCGGGGTGTTGCTGGCAGTGTTCCAGTCCTCGGGAAACTCGCAGGTCTGCGGGGAGGATGAGCCCGTGCCGCGCTGGTCCACCAGCACGATGTCCCGGTTCAGATGCACGCGGGCGAAGGCACCCGCAAATGCGGCATACAGATCGATGGCGCTCTGGCCCGGACCTCCGGCCAGCAGGAACAGCGGCACTGCGGTGCTGCGCCGGTCCAGCGCGGGTACGCGCGCGATCTTCAGCACGACGGTGCCGGGTTCGGGTGTCACACCCGGTTCGCCCCGGTCCACCCGGTCCAATGGAACGGGGAGCGAACTGCATTGCGCCTCCACGGAGGAAATGCGCTGGGGATGCTCGAGCCGGCAATCCGCCCAGGGCGTCATCGGCGCGGGCGCGGCCTGGGCAGCGGGTGCCGCTGGAGCGATCACCGGGGTCGCGGTGAGGCAGGCACCGAGCAGGCCGCGCACGAACGCGCGCCAGTTGCTACAGTAATGCGCCATGAGCCTCATCAAGGAAGCGGATCTCGTCACCAGTGTGGCAGATGCCCTGCAGTACATTTCCTATTATCACACGCCGGATTTCATCCAGGCGATGGGACGCGCATACGAGCTGGAGAAAAGCCCTGCGGCGCGCGATGCCATTGCGCAGATCCTGACCAACTCGCTGATGTGCGCGCAGGGCCATCGGCCCATCTGCCAGGACACGGGGATCGTGGTGGTGTTCGTGAGGGTGGGCATGGATGTGCGCTGGGAAGCGGGCCGCGACCTGGAAGCGATGATCAACGAGGGCGTGCGTCAGGCTTACCTCAACCCGTCCAACAGACTGCGCGCATCCATCGTCAGCGACCCCGCGTTCAGGCGCACCAACACCCGCGACAACACACCGGCGGTGATCCACACCGAAATCGTGTCGGGTGATCGGGTGGAGATCATCGTCGCGGCGAAGGGCGGCGGGTCGGAGAACAAGTCCCGGTTCGAGATGCTGAACCCTTCCGATTCGGTGGCCGACTGGGTGCTGGAGCAGGTCCCCGACATGGGTGCGGGCTGGTGTCCGCCGGGCATGCTGGGCATCGGCATCGGTGGCAGCGCCGAGAAGGCCATGCTGCTGGCGAAGAAGTCGCTCATGGAGCCGATCGACATCCTCGAAGTTGCCGCCCGCGGGCCGCGCAACCGGATCGAGGAACTGCGGCTCGAGATCTACAACCGCGTGAATGCGTTGGGCATCGGCGCGCAGGGCCTGGGTGGTCTGACCACTGTGCTGGATGTGAAAATCCTGGACTATCCGACGCACGCGGCATCGCTCCCGGTGGCGATGATCCCCAACTGCGCAGCGACGCGTCATGTGCATTTCACGCTGGACGGAAGTGGTCCGGCCATGCTCGATCCGCCGGACCTGGACCTGTGGCCCAAGGTGACCTGGCGCGCGGACGCGAGCGCACGCCGGGTGAACCTCGATACGCTGAGCCCTGCCGAAGCGCGGACCTGGAAGCCCGGCGAGCGCCTGTTGCTCTCGGGCCGGATGCTCACCGGACGCGATGCCGCGCACAAGCGCATCTGCTCGCTGCTCGATGCCGGTCAGCCGCTGCCCGAGGGGCTGTCGTTCGAAGGCCGTGTCATCTACTACGTGGGGCCCGTGGATCCGGTCGGCGACGAAGTGGTGGGACCTGCGGGCCCCACCACCGCGAACCGGATGGACCGCTTCACGGAGACCATGCTGGCGAAGACGGGGCTCCTGGCCATGGTGGGCAAGGCCGAACGGGGTGAAGAAGGGATCGAAGCCATCCGCCGCCATGGCGCTCCCTACCTCATCGCCGTGGGCGGTGCGGCCTACCTCGTGGCCAAGGCGATCCGGGCCAGCCGTGTGGTTGCCTTTGCGGAGCTGGGCATGGAGGCGGTGTACGAGTTCGAGATCAAGGACATGCCCGTGACCGTGGCGGTGAGCGCCGACGGCCAGTCGGTGCATGAGAGCGGACCGAAGCAGTGGCAGGGGAAATTCGCCGGGATTCCGGTGACCACCGCGTAGCGCACGGCGCGCTACCAGTGGCGCCGGACCCGGCAGCCAGTATAGTAGCCGGTCCATGAGCGCCCGGACCCAGAGCTTTGACGTGATCGTGATCGGCGGTGGCCACGCCGGCACCGAGGCCGCGCTGGCCGCGGCGCGCATCGGCGCGCGCACCCTGCTCCTGACCCACAACATCGAGACCCTCGGCCAGATGAGCTGCAATCCGGCCATCGGCGGCATCGGCAAGGGACATCTGGTGAAGGAGATCGATGCGCTGGGTGGCGCCATGGCGCGCGCCATCGACCAGGCCGGGATCCAGTTCCGCATCCTGAATGCGAGCAAGGGACCTGCGGTGCGCGCGACGCGTGCACAGGCTGACCGGCAGCTGTACCGGCGCGCCATCCGGAGCATGCTGGAGAACCAGGCAGGACTGTCGATCTTCCAGCAGGAAGCGGCCGACCTGCTGATGGACGGCGATCGCGTGAGCGGCGTCGTCACGGTCGGTGGCATCGAGTTCCGTGCGCAGACCGTGGTGCTCACTGTCGGTACATTCCTGGGTGGCCGGATTCATGTCGGACTCCAGAACATGCCCGGTGGCCGTGCCGGTGATGCGCCCTCGCTGCGGCTCGCGGCACGGCTTCGCGAGCTGCCGCTGCGGGTCGGTCGACTGAAGACCGGTACGCCTCCACGCATCGACGGTCGCAGCATCGACTTTTCCGTGATGCGGGTCCAGCACGGCGACGAACCGCGCCCGGTGTTCTCGTTTCTGGAGACCCGGGCCGCACATCCGGAACAGCGGCCCTGCCACATCACCGCCACCAACGAGCGCACGCACGAGATCATCAGCGCCGCATCGGACCGCTCGCCCATGTTTACCGGCCTGATCGAAGGCGTGGGCCCGCGCTACTGCCCGTCGGTGGAAGACAAGGTGGCGCGATTCGCCTCGCGCACATCCCACCAGATCTTCGTCGAGCCCGAGGGACTGCACACCCACGAGATCTATCCGAACGGCATTTCCACCAGCCTGCCGTTCGATGTGCAGCAGGCGTTCGTGCGCACCATCCGGGGGTTCGAGAACGCGCACATCACCCGTCCCGGATACGCCATCGAGTACGATTTCTTCGATCCCCGCGACCTGAAGTCCTCGCTCGAGAGCAAGTTCGTGGCGGGGTTGTACCTGGCAGGCCAGATCAACGGCACCACCGGATACGAGGAAGCCGCCGCGCAAGGGCTGCTGGCCGGCGCCAATGCGGCGCTTGCGGTGGCCGGGCGCGAGCCGTGGTCGCCTTTGCGGAGCGAGGCGTATCTCGGCGTGCTGGTGGATGACCTGATCACGCGCGGGGCTCCCGAACCCTATCGCATGTTCACCAGCCGTGCCGAGTATCGCCTGTCCCTGCGCGAGGACAATGCCGACGCACGGCTTACGCCGCGAGGCCGGAAGCTGGGTCTGGTGGACGATGCCCGCTGGGAATTCTTCCAGTGCAAGATGGATGCGGTCGGAAGCGAGATCGACCGGCTCCGGCGCGGCCGTATCCGCCCGGGTCCCGCCCGGGACGCCCTCGAAGCCCGGCTTGGCCAGACCCTGTCGCCGGAGTCCTGCGGACTGGATCTGCTGCGCCGGCCGGATCTTGCTTACGGAGAGGTCGATGCAGTGCTGGGCATGCATGAGGCCCCGATTGCAGCGTGGCATGCGGACGAGCGCCTGAGGGCGCAGGTCCGCACGCAGGTCGAGGTGCAGGTCAGGTACGACGGCTACCTGAAGCGCCAGGAGATGGAGATCGAACGGCAGCGACGGAACGAGGAATTGTCGTTGCCTCCGGATCTCGACTACACCCGGGTTACAGGACTTTCCAACGAGGCGCGCCAGCGGTTGCAGCAGGTGCGGCCACAGACCCTGGGTCAGGCCGGGCGAATCCCGGGACTGACACCGGCGGCCCTGTCGCTCCTGCTCGTCCACCTGAAGAAGCGTTCGCACGCCGCTTGAGGCCTTTCTCTCATCGGGCCTTCAGTCGTACCGCCCTGTGGGCCGCCGCGGCTCTGGGCGTGGCGCTTCTGGTCCGTCACCTGCCCTCGGGAAGTGCGGGCGCTCCGCCGCCGGACACGCTGCGACGGGCCAATGGCGCGGAAGCCGAATCACTGGATCCGCAGGCCGCGCGCTCCGAAGCCGCGCTCACCATCGCGCGTGATCTGTTCGAGGGCCTGACCGAGGTGGGCACCGGTGGCGAGCCATTGCCGGCCGCGGCCGAGCGCATCGAGATCTCCGCTGACGGCCTGGACTACGTGTTTCATCTTCGCAAAGGTGCCCGCTGGTCCAATGGTGACCCGGTGGAGGCGGCGGATTTCGTGGCCGCCTGGCGCCGGCTGGTCGACCCGGCCACGGCGGCGCCGTATGCGCAGATGCTGGCCGATGTACGGGGTGCGACGGATATCGTCCAGCGGCGTGCTTCGCCTGACACGCTGGGCGTGCAGGCCGTGGACGCGTACACGCTGCATGTCCATCTGGCGCATCCGTCCGCGCATTTCCTGAAGATCCTCACACACCCCTCGACATTCCCCCTGCATCGCGCAGACCCTGGCAGGAGTCACTTCGCCAAGCCGGGCCGTCTCGTATCCAATGGCGCCTACAAGGTCACCCGCTGGGACTTCGGCTCGAAAATTGTCGCCGAACGCAACCGCAACTACTGGAATGATGCGCACACCCGCATCGGCCGGATCGAATACGGGTCGTTCACGGATCCGGCCGCCGAGCTCGCTGCCTACCGGGCCGGGGCGCTGGATATCACCTCCTCGGTGCCAACGCCACAGATCCCCTGGATTCGCGAGCATCTGGGCGCGGAGCTGCACGTGTCACCGCAGATGGCGGTGTACTACTACGCGCTGAACCTGAAATCGCCCGTCTTCGAGAACGCTCCCGCGCTTCGCCGGGCCCTGTCGCTGGTCATCGACCGGGACAGGCTGGTGAGATCCATCACCGGACTGGGCGAGATGCCTGCCTTCGGATTCGTGCCGCCGGCCACATCGGGGTTTGCCGGCATTCAGCCCGAAGAGGCGGCGTGGAGCATGCCCGAGCGCATCGCGCGCGCCCGCAAATTGCTGCGTGAGTCGGGAACGCCGATTCCCGCGCGCATCGAGCTGCGCTACAACACCGGCGAGGTGCATGCGCGACTGGCACTGGCCGTGGCCTCGATGTGGAAAGAGGCGCTGGGCATCCAGACCACGCTGCGCGCCGAGGAGTTCAAGGTGTTGCTCGCCGGGATCGAGCGTCGCGATCCTGATCTTCAGGTGTTCCGCGGGAGCTGGGTGGCGGACTACGATGATGCCTACAGTTTCCTGCAGTTGCTGCGCACCGGCTTTGGCATCAATCAACCCGGCTACGCAAATCCTGCCTACGATGCGGCGCTGGATGAGGCCAGCCGCGAGCGCGACCCGGCACTTCGTGCTCAGGCGCTGCGACGCGCTCAGCAATTGATGCTCGAGGACCAGCCCGTCATCCCGCTGTTCTTCTACGTCAACAAGCACCTGGTGAAGCCACGGGTCCAGGGGTATCACGACAACGTACTCAACATCCTCTACAGCAAGGATCTGGGACTGACAGGGCGGGGGAGATGAAGTGGCGCCCTCACCCGGCCCCGAAGTCCGACACCACGACGTGACTGGGCATACAATCGGGACAATTCAACCACAGGAATGGGGCCATGGCAGATCACGAAATCGCTGAAATCAAGAGGGTCTTTGTTTCCCGGCTCGATACGCTTGCCCACATCCTCGATGTGGGTGAAAAGCACCTGCCGGACATGGGCGCAGCCCTGAAGGAGCGCCTTGCCCCTGACATGTTCCCGCTCGGTGCGCAGATCGCCATCGCATGCAATCAGCCGCGCGGCTTTTCCCAATGGTGCGCCGGCAAGGCTGTCGAAAATCTGTCTCCCGAGGTCGACTCGCTCCGGCTGGCCCGCACGCACATCCAGCAGACAATGGATCTGGTCAAAGCCGTCCAGGCGGATGACCGGAAGCTGGATGAGACCAAGCGCATCGGGCTGGGCCAGGGCAGGTACTGTGATCTTCCGGCACGCCAGTACGTGGCCGATTACCTGTTGCCCAACCTGTACTTTCACATCACCACGACCTACGCAATCCTGCGCAAGCTCGGTGCTCCGCTGGGAAAGGCGGATTTCATGACGTTCCTCGCGCCGCATGTCAAATCCGGGAACAATTCCTGAAAGAGACCGGGCGCGTTCAATGTCTTGTCTCCGCGTGCTTTGAACCGTCGGCTGATCCCGTGGTTCGAATCGCAGCACCAGATGCCATGGCACTGCACTGTCGTCGAGGCAGGAGTACCATCCATCATCGGGGATTTCCAGAAACTGGAGGCAACAATGAATATGGACAAACGCTTTCTGATCTGGTCGCTGGGCTTTGCCGTCATGGGATTGTCGTTGGGAATCTACATGGCGGCTTCCAACAACCATGGCGAGCTGGTGACCCATGCCCACATCCTGCTGATCGGATTCCTGCTCTCGTTCGTATACAGCCTCATTCACCGCTTGTGGCTGGTCAATCCAGCGCGCGGCATCGCGACCATCCAGTTCGTGGTGCATCAGGCGGCGGCGGCTACGCTAGCCGTGAGCCTGTTTCTTCTGTTTGCTGGTGTCTTGCCCCTGGCCAGACTCGAACCGATCCTCGGTCTTGCGTCGATCAGTGTGCTGTTCTCGATGGTATTGATGATCTACATGATCATCCGGTTCGGTACGGGAAAGCCTGCCGAGGCGGGTTGACTGCCTTCGCAGCGCCCGTCACACACAGGAGCATGACATGAAGCAGTTCTCGACGAGTTCCTGGATCGCAGGGCTCGGGCTGTTTGGCCTGGGTGTCGCCACCGGGCTCGCGGCGCGCACCCTGACCGACTCCCCGCAACGGGTTGAACAGAAGAGGGTTGATCTGTCCGGAGCTCCCGGCATGGAGGTCATTGCCTCGATCGCCGAGTACAAGCCGGGGGAATCGATCGGTCTGCACATCCATCACGGAATCGAGGCCGCTTACATCGTGCAGGGTGCATCGATCCAGACCGTCGGCGGGGAACCTGCGAAGCTGTCTGCGGGCTCTACGTTGTTGAACCTGCGGGACGTGAAGCATGGCGGATTCAAGGTGGTTGGGGATGCGCCGCTCAAACTGTTTACGGTGCACATCGTCGACAAGGGACGCCCGCTGTACGACTACTCACGGTAGATACCGCTCGCCCGACCGGGCCTGTGCCGAGCTCTGGAACTGTGGACGACAATACTGATGGATGAGCACGACCTTTCCGGCCTTGGTAAACGCTATGCGGCTGCCTGGAGCAGTCAGGATCCGGCGCGACTCGCGTCATTGGATCGGGATGGCCGCATTGCGAGATCGGAAGGTCACTTCGATGAAGCTGATTACCAGCGACAGCTGCAGGCCGGCACCGCTTCGAGCTCACAACTCTGGAATGCCGCGCAATACGCGCGCAACGCCCGCTTTGTCGCCGATCTCGGGGCACCCGTGGTCGACCTGCTGGATCCGAAGCCCGGCGAGAGCATCCTTGACCTCGGCTGCGGCGATGGTGCGCTGACCGCGGGACTGGTGAAGGCCGGGTGCCGGGTGATCGGTGTCGATGCGAGTGCCGACATGATCGCGGCCGCAAGAACAGTGGGGCTCGATGCGCGCGTCATGGATGGGCAGTCGCTTCCCTTCGTGGGCGAGTTCGATGCGGTGTTCTCCAATGCAGCATTGCACTGGATGAAACAACCGGACCGCGTGATTGCGGGAGTATGGCGGGCACTGAAGCCGGGCGGGCGCTTCGTCGGGGAAATGGGCGGGCATGGCAATGTCGCCCACATCGTCTCGGCGCTGGAGACCGCAATGGCGGCGCGAGGTATTGCAGTCACCAGTCCCTGGTACTTCCCGACGCCCGAAGCGTATCGGACGCTGCTCGAAGCCGGCGGATTCGAAGTGAATCAGATGGAACTCTTTCCGCGCCCGACCGTGCTGCCTGGTGACGTGGGCGCCTGGCTCGAGACCTTTGCCCAGCCGTTCACCTCGGCGCTGCCCGAACCTTATCGACCCGCGCTCATCGCCGAGTTGGTCGATGCGCTGCGGCCTGTGCTCAAGGGCGCGGACGGCCATTGGCGGGCAGACTATGTTCGTCTGCGATTCTCGGCCTCGCGGGCTCTTTCACCATCCTGAACATCATCCATTCGCGCTAAAGGCACCCCATGTCTTTCCTGGATCTGAAGGTTCCCCCGCCCCTCATCGCCTTGTTGGTGGGCCTTGCCATGTGGTTCGCCGTGCCTGTGGGTCCGGCACTGCATCTGGGCCCCGCCACGCGGTACGGTATCGCATCCGCCATCGGAGTCGCCGGCCTGGCATTCATCATTTCGGGTCTGACCGGATTCCGGAGGGCGCAGACCACGACGAATCCCCAAAAACCGGAGCGCGCCTCTGTGCTGGTCACCGGCGGCGTCTACCGGTTGACCCGTAACCCCATGTACCTCGGACTGTGCTTCCTGCTCACGGCGTGGGCCGTGCTTCTGTCAGCGGGTCTGCTTTTCCTCGGCCCGTTCATCTTCGCGCTGTACATCACGCGCTTCCAGATCCGGCCCGAAGAACGGACATTGAGCCGGATATTCGGCCAGGAGTACGCCGACTACATGAGCCGCGTCAGGCGCTGGCTGTAGCCCCGGAAGCTCCGGCAGGCGCGCTCAGCGCTTTCCTTTCTTGCGTTTTCCCCGCGGTACGGTGACCTCGTCGGGGCGCCAGGGCTTTCCCTGTCGTTCCTCGATGTAGGCGCGGATCAGGCGCCGCACGACCTGCGAGGGCGTTGCATCTTCTTCCACGCAGAGTCGCTCGAAGACGTCCTTCTTGCGGGGGTCGATCAGAACCGTCAGGCGGGCGGTGCGGTCTTCGAGTGTCAAGGGGCGGGCTCTTCACATTGGAGTCTCAGCGAATGATAATACGATGCGTATTGAAGGTGAACACCGCCGCGGTGCCCGGTCCCTGCCGGGGAGTGGCGCCGCAGCCTCGAGGAAGTGACCACAAGCCTTTCATTGCCGTACCCCGGCCATCTGGATGTCTGCCTGAGCCTGATCGCGGCCTGGCTGGCGACCGGTGCTGCCGGTCTCGTCTCTCCGCGCAGCGTGCGCTACGCGGGTCGTGTGCTGTTCGTCCTGGGAGCCCTGGTCGGGTTCGCGCTGGCCGTCGTCGCGGCATCCAGTCTTTTTCACGGCGTGACCGAGACCCGGATCCTGCTGGCAGGACTGCCTGATCTTCCCTTCCACCTGCGGCTCGATCCACTCTCCAGCGTGTTCGTGCTCCTGCTCGGTGTCGCCGGAGCGGGAGTGTCACTGTTCGCCGCAGGCTACTTCCGTGACAGCGACGGGATGGCGCCCGGGCTCATGTGTCTGCTGTATCACGTGTTCCTGGCGAGCATGGGCCTGGTGGTACTCGCGGACGATGCCTATGCCTACATGGTCGGCTGGGAGCTCATGGCGGTCTCGTCCTACTTCCTGGTCACCACCCAGCACCGGATTCCCGAGATACGCAGTGCGGGCTTCCTGTACCTGCTCATGGCGCACCTCAGCGCGCTGGCCATCCTGCTTTCCTTCGGCATCATGCAGGGCGGCAGCTGGCATTTCACCTTCGATGCCATGCGCTCGGCGCACCTGTCTGCTGAATGGGCCACGGGGGCCTTTCTGCTCGCACTGGCGGGCTTCGGCGCCAAGGCGGGGCTGGTGCCGCTCCACGTCTGGTTGCCGGAGGCGCATCCGGCAGCGCCCTCACCCGTGTCGGCTCTCCTGTCCGGCGTGATGCTCAAGACGGCCATTTACGGCATGTTGCGGGTCACGTTCGATCTTCTGGGCCATCCGGTCTGGTGGTGGGGACTTGCGCCTCTTTCGGCCGGCCTTCTGACGGCGCTTTTCGGTGTGGTCTTCGCGGCCGTGCAGACGGACATGAAGCGTCTTCTCGCCTACTCCTCGATCGAGAACGTGGGCCTGATTTTCACTGCACTGGGCCTTGGCATCGTATTCCTGGGCGTCGGAATGCCGGCCGTGGCGGCGCTGGCGCTGCTCGCAGCGCTGTATCACTCGCTCAATCATGCGGCGATGAAGAGTCTGCTGTTCCTGGGCACAGGCTCGGTGCTGCATGCCACAGGCCAGCGAAATCTCGGCCGTCTCGGTGGTCTCATCCACCGCATGCCCTGGGTGGCGGTGCTCACACTGGTGGGTGCCCTTGCGCTGGCTGGTCTGCCGCCGCTCAACGGTTTCGTGTCCGAATGGCTCCTGCTGCAGTCGTTCCTGTTCGCCGACGGGGTGCCGCGCGCGTTCGTCAACCTGCTGATTCCGCTGGGCCTGGCCGTCGTCGCGCTCTGTGCTGCACTTGCCGCTTACGTCATGGTGAAGTTCTACGGCGTCATCTTCCTCGGTCTGCCGCGCGAGAAGTCGCTTGCGCAGGCGCATGACTGCGGATGGCTGGAGCGTCTGGGACTGGGCTGGCTTGCCCTGGTCTGCCTGGGGCTGGGTCTGTTGCCCGCGCAGGTCATCTCGCTCCTTGCACCCGTCACGCGGCAGCTCACCGGCAGCGCTGCCCCGCAGGGAGCAACCTGGTGGCTGCTCGCACCCGTGCCCGGTCGTGCGGTCTCGTATTCCCCGCTCGTCTTCCTGACCGCCACCGCGGCCGTCGTGATCCTGACGACGCTGCTGGTCCGGCTCTTCTACCACCAGCGCGTACGGCGCGCGCGTGCCTGGGATTGCGGCTTCGGCGAACTCACGTCGAGGATGCAGGATACGGCCGAGGGCTTCGGTCAACCCATCCGCAACATCTTCCAGTCGTTCTTCGCCATCGAGCGCGACCTGCCGACACCCTGGGATACGGCGCCGCGCTATCGCATCCTCATCTCGGACCGGATCTGGCGGGGACTGTATGAACCCGTGTCGCGCTGGGTGAGGCGGCTGGCCGACACGGTCGCGATCCTTCAGCAGGGCCGCATCTCCGTGTATCTGCTCTACAGCTTCGTGACCCTCATTTTCCTGCTCGCCGTGGTGCTGGCCACATGAAATCCGGTCCGTTCGTCGCCCAGGTGCTGGAAATCGTGGTCTCACTTGCCGCCGCCCCCATTTTCCTCGGCTGGGTGAACCAATGTCGCGCATGGCTTGCCAATCGCACCGCGCCCAGCGTGCTCCTGCCCTATCGAAACATCCGCAAACTGTTCCACAAGGAGGCGGTGCTCGCAGAAAACGCCTCGCTGCTCTTCCGGGCCACCCCCTATGTCGTTTTCGGCACCATGGTGGTGGCCGCCGGCATCATCCCCTCGCTTGCCGCCCAGCTGCCCCTGGTGATTGCCGCCGACGCGATCGCGCTGGTGGGCCTGTTCGCAACTGCGCGTGTGTTCCTGTCGCTCGCAGCGATGGATGTCGGTACGGCGTTCGGGACGCTGGGAGCCCGCCGCGAGATGATGATCGGGTTCCTTGCCGAGCCGGCGCTGCTGATGGTCATCTTCGTCGCTTCGACGGTTCCGGCGACCACGGCACTGCCGGCGATCTCCGCGCATCTGGCCGGTGCGGAGCTGTCCATCGACCCGAGCCTCGCCTTCACCGCCATCGCATTCACGCTGGTCCTGCTCGCCGAGAATGCGCGCATTCCGGTCGACAACCCTGCGACGCATCTTGAACTCACGATGATCCACGAGGCCATGCTGCTGGAATACTCGGCGCGCCATCTCGCCCTCATGGAATGGGCCTCATCCCTACGCCTGTTCAACTACGCCTGCATCGGCTTTGCGCTGTTCGTGCCGTGGGGCATTGCCGGTGGGGACATCGGCCCTCTCGGGCTGATTCTCGCTCTTCCCGTGCTTGCAACGAAGCTGGCGGTCGCAGGGTTTGGCCTGGCTGTCATCGAAACCGTTTCGGCCAAGCTGCGCATCATGCGCGCGCCGGAGTTCCTTGCGACCGCATTCCTGTTTGCGGTGCTCGGGCTCCTGGTCCATGGACTGCTGAGTTCAACCTGAGAACGCCATGACACACCTGCCCTTCGATCAGCAACTCCTGAACGCCTGTGCGGCCCTGATGCTGCTCCTGGCCTTCGTCATGCTGTCGCAGCGGCGCATCGTGAGCCTGGTGAATCTCTATGCGGTCCAGGGCGCCGTGCTTGCGGCTGCCACGTTCCTCCTCGCCTGGCGTACCGGAGACAGGCAGCTGTATTTTTCCGCGGCACTCACCCTTGCCCTCAAGATGGCCTTGCTGCCGTGGTTGCTGCATCGGTTGATACGCCGGCTTCAGGTCTACTGGGATACCGAGCCGCTGCTCAATATCTCCGGAACCATGCTGGCCGGGATCGTGGTCGTGGTCTTCGCCTTCGGTCTTGCCCAGCCGATCTCGCAGCTGGCAACCACTTCCATGCGCAACGCGATCGGCATCGCCGTGGCTACCATACTGCTGGCGTTCCTGATGATGATCACGCGCCGCAAGGCCATGTCCCAGGTCATGGGCTTCCTGTCGATGGAGAATGGATTGTTCTTTGGCGCGATGAGTGCAACCTACGGCATGCCGATGATCATCGAACTCGGCATTGCGCTGGATGTCCTCGTGGCCGTGTTCGTGCTCGGCATCTTCTTCTTCCAGATTCGCGAGCAGTTCGACAGCCTCGATCTGCATCACCTCGAGCGCCTGAGCGAGCGGCAATGATCCATCTGGCGTTCCTCCTTGGCCTGCCCGCTGCCGGTGCGATCACCCTGGCGATCCGGGGTGCGAAGGGCAACGCCCCCGAGATCAATGCGGCATTCAGCCTGGCTACCTTCGTTGCAGCCTGTGTGCTGGTCCTGCGGGTGGTCGGTCAGGGACCGCAGCTGATGTGGCGCGAGCAGTTCTTCATCGATCCTTTCAATGTCTTCCTGGTAGCGCTTACCGCCTTCGTCGGGCTCACCACCGCACTGTTCTCCAGGCCCTACATGCGCGTGGAGGAAGCGCACGGACGGGTCACGCCTGCGCGCCTGCGGCTCTACCACAGCATGTATCAGATGTTCATGCTGACCATGTTCATCGCACTCACGACCAACAACATGGGGATCCTCTGGGTGGCCGTGGAGGGTGCGACCCTGTCGACGGTGCTGCTGGTCACGCTCTACCGCACGCCGCAGAGCCTCGAGGCCGGATGGAAGTACTTCATCCTGTGTGGCGTGGGGATCGCGCAGGCGCTGTTCGGGACGATCCTGCTGTACTTCGCGGCGGAGAAGCTCCTCGGCTCGCAGGGGGTCACGGCGCTGCTGTGGACGCATCTGAATGCCGTCAAGACGCAGCTCGAACCCCCGGTCCTGGCCCTTGCGTTCGTGTTCCTGCTGGTCGGCTACGGCACCAAGGTGGGTCTGGTGCCACTCCACAGCTGGCTTCCGGATGCCCATGCCGAAGGACCGACCCCGATCTCCGCGGTGCTCTCGGGTCTGCTGCTCAACGTGGCGCTCTACGCGGTCGTGCGCTGCAAGATCCTGGTCGAGGGGTCGCTCCACTCGAGCATTCCCGCGCGCATGCTGATGGCGTTCGGACTGCTGTCGGTGGTGCTTGCATCGTTTCTGCTGTTCCGCCAGAGGGACATCAAGCGCCTGTTCGCCTATTCCTCGATCGAGCACATGGGATTGGCGACATTCGCGTTCGGCCTGTCGGGCCCGGTGGCGACGTTTGCAGCGCTCCTGCACATGACGGTGCACTCCCTGACCAAGTCGGCGATTTTCTTCGCGGTCGGCCATGCGGCCCAGAAGGCGGGATCGCAACTCATGGATGACATCCGCGGACTCATGACGCTCTCGCCGACCGTGGGCTGGGGACTGATGCTCGGCGCACTCGCGATCCTGGGGCTCCCGCCCTTCGGGGTGTTTGCCAGCGAGTTCCTGATCCTGACGACGGCCATGCGCGAACAGCCCTGGTCGATCCCGATTCTGGTCATCTCGCTCGGCGTTGCATTCGCGGCGATTTTTGCGCCGGTCCAGGCGATGGTGTTCGGCGAGACCCAGGCGCGCCGTCTCCCGCACCCACCGGCGCTGCTCCCGGTCTTCATTCATCTGGCGATCGTGCTCCTGCTCGGGATCTGGATTCCGCCCTATCTTGCCGAGTGGTATGGCGCCGCAGCTCGCTTCATCGGAGGGCCCTGAGTCATGCCATTCAGAGGCTGGTGGAGCCGGGCAAAAGATCTGTCGGGCGTGTCGCATTCGCGCGGCCTCACCGTAACGGCCGAAGAATGGAGCCGCTGTGCGGCAGACGTGGCTGCGGGCGGCGGCCGCCTGCTCGCGATGTGGGCCTCGGACTGTATCGACGGGCAGGATGAGGGTGCCGGTGCGGATGCTGTCGAAGTCCATGCCGCTTTCATGGCAGATCCTGGCCTGCTCATCCTCGAACTGCCCGTGCAACGAAACGCTGGGCCCGAGGCGATGCAAGCCGACTACCCGGGCATTGAGAGATTCTTTCCCTGTGCATCGAGGATGCAGCGGGCGATGGTCGAGATCTCGGGTTTGCGATCCAGCGACCCGGACAGCCGCTCCTGGCTGCGGCACTTGCCCGACGGCCAGGAACTCATCCGCGTTTCGGGCGAGGGCGTGCATGAGATCGCCGTGGGCCCGGTGCACGCGGGAACCATCGAGCCGGGGCATTTCAGGTTCTCCGTGGTCGGCGAGAAGGTCCTGAGGCTCGAGGAACACTTCGGCTACACGCACAAGGGCATCGAACGGCGGTTCCTGTCTCTGCCCCTTCTCGAAGGCCATCGCCTGGCGGCGCGGATCGCCGGTGATTCGACGGTCGCTTATTCATGGGCCTACTGTCAGGCGCTGGAAGCCATGGCCGGCTGCTTGGTGCCGCCCCGTGCGGTCGCCCTGCGTGGCCTGTTCCTGGAACTCGAACGCATCGCCAATCACCTGGGCGATGTGGGGGCGCTGGGCAATGATGCGGGATTTGCCTTCGGGCTCACGCAATTCTCGCGGCTCAAGGAAGACTTGCTGCGCACGGTCAGGCAGGCCTTCGGACAACGTTACCTGCTCGATGCGGTGGTGCCGGGGGGTACGCAGGTCGACATCGCGGCAGAACAGGTGAGCCGTCTTGCCTCACGCGTTGAAGCCATACGAAGCGAAACGGCGGAACTGCGGGCCATCCATGATGACCACTCCGGAGTCCGGAACCGTTTCAGCGATGCGGGGATCCTGAGGCCACAGCTCGCCCTTCAACTCGGAGTTGTCGGGCTGGTGGCCCGTGCGAGCGGACAGGCGCTGGATGTACGGATCGACTTTCCCGTTGCACCCTACGACAAGCTCGCGCCGCGCAAGGTCGTACGGCAGAACGGTGATGTGGCGGCCCGCGTCGAAGTCCGCTTCGAGGAGATCGCCGAGTCCTGCCGGCTGGTGCAGAGGCTGCTGGAATCCCTGCCACCGGGTGCGCATCGGGTTCCGGTCGGGATTCCGACCGAGGGCTCTTTCGCCACGGGTCTTCTGGAGGGCTGGCGCGGTCCCGTGTTCATCGCCCTCGAAGCCGGGGCGGGTGGCAGCATCCGCCGCTGCCACCCTCACGACCCTTCCTGGCAGAACTGGCCGGCGCTCGAACACGCAATCCTCGGCAACATCGTCGCCGACTTCCCGCTGATCAACAAATCATTCAATCTGGTGTATTGCGGGGTGGATCTGTGAACGGATTGCTGCGCTCACGGCGAGGTCCGCAGTCATGCTGAGAACGCTGCGCAAGATCTGCACAGTCGGGTTGGTGTCCGAAGTCACGCCGCGACCCGAAGATCTGGTCCGTGCCCGAAGCGCTCTCGATGAGAAGATCCGCTCCGTCCTCGGACGAGCCCTGTGCATCCGGCACGTCGATGCCGGGTCATGCAACGGTTGCGAGCTCGAGATCCAGGCGCTCAACAATCCGTACTACAACCTCGAAGGCATGGGCATCCGCTTCGTGGCCAGTCCCCGGCATGCCGACTTGCTGCTGGTGACCGGTCCCGTGTCCGCGAACATGGAGGCTCCGCTCCGACGGGTCTACGAGGCAACCCCGGAACCCAAAATGGTCGTGGCGCTCGGGGACTGCGGCTGCACCGGGGGAATCTTCGGCGAGCGCGGCCCGAGTCGCGGCAGGGTTTCCAACATACTCCCGGTGGATCTGGCGATACCGGGATGTCCGCCCGACCCGGTGACCATCATCCAGGGCATCCTGTCGGTGATAAGCTCCCGGAGTCCGGCAGCCGCCGCGAAAGGCGGGTCCGCGCCGGATCAGCCCGGTTGAAGGGGATTGCCATGCGACGACTCATCAGCTCCGGGTCTTCCTTCGAGCAGGACATCGGCTACTCCCGTGCCGTGGTCCAGGGCGACTGGGTGTTCGTGTCCGGCACCACGGGCTTCGACTACTCCACCATGACCATTGCCGACGGAATCCTGGAACAGACCGGGCAATGCCTGAAAAACATCCAGGCGGCCCTGAAAGAGGCGGACGCGACGTTCGAGGATGTGGTCCGTGTGACCTACCTGCTGCCTGAGGCCGGGCAGTTCCAGCAGTGCTGGCCCATCCTGCGACAGTATTTCGGCAAGGTCCGGCCTGCCGCAACGATGATCTGTGCAAAGCTCCTGGATCCGCGGATGCTCATCGAGATCGAGGTGACTGCCCTCAAACGGGCCGGTTGACTGCACCCCTCAGGGCAGGGGAATGAATTCCTGGTCGTCCCGGTCCGGCAGCTTGAATTTCCCGGCCCGCCAGTCCGCCTTGGCCGCTTCGATCCGCTCGCGCGAGGAGGCCACGAAGTTCCACTCGATGAACCGCGGGCCCACGGGCTCGCCGCCCAGGCCCATGAGCGTGGCCGCCGAAACGGCCGTGACGATGGCATCGGCACCGGGCTCGAAGACCAGCATCTGGCCTGCTTCATGGATGCGGCCGGCCACTTCGATGCGACCGGACGCGACATACAGTGCCCGCTCCCGGTAGGCGATGGGCATCTGCACCGTCGCGCCGGCCTGCAGTTCCCAGTGCACATAGAACAGGGGTGAGTGGATGCTCACGGTCGAGCGCATCCCGAAGGCATCGCCGGCCAGCAGCCGCATCCAGATCCCGCGTTCCTGCACCGTCACCAGTTCGTCGGCACCGTAATGCGTGAAGGCGGGGTCGGTGTGTTCGAACTCGAGCGGCAGGGCGACCCAGGCCTGAATGCCGTGCAGATCATCGCCCTGGGCTCGCGCCTTCTCGAACCGCTCGGAGTGGGTGATGCCGCGCCCCGCCGTCATCCAGTTGATCTCACCTGGCCGGATCGGCTGTTCGAAGGCCAGGGAGTCCCGATGCATGATTTCCCCGCTGTACAGGTAGGTCACCGTGGACAGGCCGATGTGCGGGTGGGGACGGACGTCGGTACTGGCAGGAATCCCGGCCGGCAGGTGAATCGGGCCCAGATGGTCGAAAAAGATGAACGGGCCGACCATGTGCGCCCCGGGGGCCGGCAGGACCCGGCCGACCTGGAACCCGCCCAGATCGCGCCGCCGCTGCTCGATGACGGCTTTCAGCATGAAAATGGCTCGCAGATGGCTCTCCAGACACCTTATACAGCATGTTGGGGGCGGATTCGCCGGTCGTCCGGTGAACCTTCCGGTTGCAAGACCTTGCTCCGGCCCTTTAACATCGCTGCCGCCCTGGTGGTCAACGGGCATCGGAGAGTTCAATGCAATTCGGAGTGATTCGCGGCACGCTGTGCGCCGCTGCTGCCCTGTTGTGTCTTTCGACGGTTTCCCATGCCGCGCAAGGCGATGCCGCCAGCGGAAAGAAGAAGTTCTACACCTGCCTGGGGTGCCACGGCATCGAGGGCTACAACAACGTCTATCCCACGTACAACGTGCCGCGCACGCTCCACCAGAATGCCGCGTACATCATTGCCGCACTGAACGAGTACAAGGCCGGCGAACGACCGCACGGCACCATGCACGCACAAGCCTCCTCGCTGAGCGACCAGGACATCGCCGACATCGCCGCTTATCTGCAAAGCGGCGAAGCCGTCAAGCCGACCACGGATGTCGTG
Organism: Steroidobacteraceae bacterium; assembly: GCA_044226785.1. Lineage (GTDB taxonomy): Bacteria > Pseudomonadota > Gammaproteobacteria > Steroidobacterales > Steroidobacteraceae > TMP-86. Next base: position 77,026 of record JBGAGK010000017.1, read on the forward strand.
GGCACCACGCCGCCACAGGCGGCCACCTGCGTGGCGTGTCATGGCACGAACGGAACCGGTGTGGATGCGCCGATGGATCCGAAGCCCCCGATCCTGGCGGGGCAGCACTACGACTACCTGCTGCAGGCCATCGACTCCTATCGGCTGGGCCGGCGCAAGAATGCAGTGATGAACGGCATGGCCGCGACGCTCAAGAGCGAGGCGGAGGTGAAGGCCATTGCGCACTTTTTCGCCAGCCAGAAATCCCCGCTGTCGGTGGTGCCGCGCCCTTAGTCGAAGCCGCCTCTCGAGTCGGCTGCGCCGCTTGCGCGGTCGATTCCTGTCGGGCCATCTTTCCAGCGGGCTGTGAAGCCCGCCTTCCCCGTTTGAGCACGTGAGTGCAGGCCACGGTGCTTGCAATGCAGGGCATTGCGGGCGGTGGCGAATTTGCCAGGATGGGGAGTAGCATCCATGCAAGGAGTGGCGGAATGTCATGCGGAGAGGACGCCCCCTGTCGCCAAGTCAAACACGGTAGTTGCGGAAGGAGCCGATGTTTATCCGCCGTTTTCGTACAGAAGAATCGCGACACTTTGGTCGCCTAATTGATAGTTAGACCGCACACAAGCACTCTCATCACATGTCAAAAATACTTGACATGTTGTCACGGGACTCTTAGGCTCCGAAACGTAATGTTTTTTTGACATTGCGTATCCTTCGCATCGGAGCCTGCTCGTGAATCTAACCTTCCGCGAAAAGAGCCTCTGGCTCTTGTTTGTCAGCCTCACCCTGGTCTTTGGGCTGTACTTTGCTTCTGCCCTTCCAGCGCAAGTTGCAGACATCGCACCGACGAATGTCATGACATTCGTCGGCATGCTGATCCTGCTCATCGCTATTCAGATCGTTGGCCACATTGTTTTGGCAATCTCCAGCCGTCGTGAACTTGCAAGTCGGGTGCAAAAAGATGAAAGAGATACCCTGATCAGCCTCAAAAGCACGCGCCTTGCTTCTTGCATCCTTGTCGCTGGCGTCTTCTGTTCCATCTGGACGGCTTTGCTCGTGCCAGGCAATTTCGCTTTTGTCCACGTGCTTCTCGCTTTCTGGGTTCTCGCGCAAGGCGCTGAAATTCTGTCCCAGCTCATCCTGTATCGCCGGGGTGTCTAATGGGAAAAGGAATTCGAAAAATCAGCAATAACGTACGCGAGCTCCGACAAGCAAATGGCGGCATCACCCAGCAGGAGCTAGCTGAAATGGTGGGCATAACGCGGCAAACCGTCATTGCTATTGAGGCCAGCAAGTACTCTCCTTCGCTGGAGGTGGCGTTCATGATCGCTAACGCGCTCGGCGCAAAAATCGATGATGTCTTTTTCTTCGCCGGCAGTGCGGTCTAACATCATTCAAGCCGAAGCCGCTTCGCGGCTCGGCTTGATTCAGGCGTTAGGCCGCACGCTGGCCAAATCGGGCTGCTTGACGGCAGTATCCATGTAGATACAATGGCCGCGTGTTCACCGTCCGGCTCACCGCAGAGTTCGAAGCATGGCTCGACGGCTTGCAAGACAAGAAGGCTCAGGTCCGCGTTGCCGCGCGCCTTCGGCTGGCCGAAGCCGGCAACCTCGGTGACTGGAAGTCCATTGCTGGCGCGATCTCCGAGATGCGAGTGAACTTCGGGCCGGGCTATCGCCTTTACTTCACGCGGCGAGGCCGCATCCTGATCGTCATGCTCAATGGCGGTGACAAGTCGACCCAGGCCAAAGACATCAAGCGAGCAAGGCAAATCCTGCAGGAACTGGAGTCTGATCTATGAGCAAGGTGAAACCCAAACCCAAACTTGTGCCCTTCGATGCAGCGAAGTACCTGACCGACGATGAGGCGGTCGCGGAGTATATGAACGCCGTGCTGGAAGCCGAGGACCCCGATCTCTTGCTCCTTGCGCTTGGCGATGTCGCGCGAGCCCGGGGTATGGCCCAAGTAGCGAAGGATACCGGTCTAGGTCGCGAGAGCCTGTACAAGGCGCTGGCTCCTGGGGCGAAGCCGCGCTTCGACACGGTGTTGAAGGTCGCGCGCGCACTTGGGGTACGCCTCACAGCTCATCCTGTCGAGCATACGTCGTAGCGTGCGGCTCAACCCGTCGTTTCACCTGACGTTCTACAGCCGGCTTCGCCGTCTGTAGTCCGCAGGCGAACTCAAACGTTACGCAGAAGGGGTTTGCGGGCCAGGACCGGCAGTCACAGCGAGAGATCGTGACGGTAGAGAGCCACTGCTTCCAGGGTCGCCGCTACCTGCTGGAAGTGAAGCCGTGCGACAGCTGGCCCGGCGTTCGCTTTGCGGGTACTGCGACGATGAAGCGGCAACGCCGACGCCGGGTGAATCTGGATGAACCTCGTGCTGATCAAGAAACCCATGACCTGCGTGGAGTACGTCCTGGTCCACGAGTTGGTGCATCTGCACGAACGCCATCACAACGTGCGATTCCTGGAGAGGATGGAATCCCTGATGGCGACATGGCAGGTGCATCGCGACGAACTGAACCGTGCGCCGCTCGCACATGAGGAATGGACGTGCTGATGACGCGACTCGGCGAGACTACTGGCTGCAGCGGACGGGCCTCGGCGCGCCCAGCCCATGAGTCAAGGATCACGGGGCACGGACCTGGTCGCCCCGGGATAGCTTCCTGGTCGACGAGTGTGTAGACTTTCACACAAGAAGTCACACATGGCCACGAATCTCGCAATCGATCCAGACTTGCTCGACCGGGCAGTGCAGGTCAGCGGTGAACGCACGAAGAAGGCTGCCGTAACCAAGGCCCTGCAGGAGTTCATTGCCCGCCGCGAGCAGCGGCGCGTCGTTGACCTGCTTGGCAAGCTCGAGTGGGACAAGTCGTTCGACTACAAGGCTGATCGGTCCCGTCGAAAATGACTCTCCTGGTTGATACCAGCGTTTGGTCTCTTGCTCTTCGTCGTGACGGCGATGTCACCGAGCCAGAGGTGCACCAACTCAAGGACGCCTTGCTCGGTTCAGAGGTCGTTGTCACAACGGGCCTCGTCCTCCAGGAGCTCTTGCAGGGTTTCTCGGGTCCCAAGGCGAGAGCCCGGATCACCGAGCGATTCGCGGCTTTGCCGCTGCTTCAACCCGACCGGGAAGACCATATCGGTGCTGCTGGCCTGCGCAATACGTGTCGCAAGGCCGGTGTCCAGATTGGCACGATCGATGCGCTGATTGCACAACTCTGCGTCCGCCACGATCTGACGCTCCTCACTACAGACCAGGACTTCACGCATGTCGCAAAGCATTGTCCGCTACGCGTGTGGCCTGCAAGGGCACGGCCGCGGCGGTGATACCTGACCCATCGCTGCACCTGACAGTCTGCGGCGGGCTGCGCCCGACTCCGGCCGCGGGTGAATTCAAGCGTCATGCCGACCGGTGCGCTGAACTTGCGGTTGCCGAGTCTGGTGGTCAAGTTCGATCATGAATCCGATCCGACTATCCGAGGTCCTGGAACTACCCATTGAAGATCGGCTTGAACTCGTCGGGAAAATATGAGAAAGCATTGCCCAGGTGCCTGCGATCCATCGAACAATGACCCTCTACTGGAGCGCAGTCGTGAACGATGAACCGCCGCGTGATGGCGTCGGTGTGCTCAGCTCAATAGTCAGGCCACACAAGGACACTTCTCGATGACCGATGGACAGAAAATCGCCAGACTCGCCGGCGTCCTGTATCTCGTCGTAGTCGTGACCGGCCTGTTCAGCCTGATGTATGTACCGTCGCAGATTGCTGTGTCAGGAGATCCCCATGCAACAGCCAACAGCATCGTCGCGAACGCTCCGCTGTTCCGTACCGGCATCGCGGCGTTCCTGATCGGGCAAGTGGCATTTCTGCTCCTGCCATTCGTGCTGTTCAAGCTCCTGCGCCATGTAAACCAGAATGCTGCAGTCCTCATGGTCGCACTCGCAGTTGTCAGCGTCCCGGTCGCCTTGGTCAGTCTGTCCAACAGGCTTGATGCATTGGACATCCTCAGAGGGCCCAACCTTCAGAGCCAAATGCAATCGCAGGCCATGCTGTACATCAATGCCTATGGCAATGGCTTGCTTGTCACTACCCTGTTCTGGGGGCTTTGGCTGCTCCCTTTCGGGTACCTGGTCATGCGATCAGGGTTTCTGCCCAAGCTCCTGGGAGTGTTGCTTGTGCTCGGCGGCCTCGGCTATGTGATTCAAGTGTTCTGGCAAATTCTCATGCCGGACACAAGCTTCCCCGACCTTGTGTTGCTTCCGGCCGCAATTGGCGAAATCGGCATTTGCCTGTGGCTCCTCGTGGCAGGCGTTCGCAAACCTCAGTCAGGTGAGGCCTGACAATCACTCGCTGGGATGGCATCAGGATGACTCGCATGGCCGAACAGCAACCCTCATTCGACGCAGTGAAGTACAAGAACGCACAGCGTGAACAATGGAACAAGGACGGCACAGCATGGCGACGCTGGAATTCCATTCTGGATCGCTGGTATGGCGATGTGACACGCCAGATGCTCGACCTCGCCCGGATTCAACCGGGTCAGCGCATCCTGGACGTCGCCGCCGGCGCAGGTGAACCGGCCGTCAGTGTTGCCGAACGGGTGGGCCCTGGCGGATACGTGCTGGCGACCGATATCTCAGAGGGCATCGTCGAGCTTGCGCTCCAGGTCGTCCGGGAACGTGGACTCAAACAGGTCGAGACCCGCGTCATGGACGGCGAGAAACTGGATCTCCCTGACGATTCCTTTGATGCAGTACTGTGTCGGCTCGGTCTGATGTACATGCCGCACCCTGCAACCGCGCTGCGCGAGTGGCGCCGTGTGCTGAAAGCGGGTGGTCGAGTGGCCGTCGTGGTCTTTTCTACGCCTGATCGGAACAGTTGGGGTGCGGTGCCCGCCTCGATCATCCGGCGGCGTGCGAACCTTTTGTCTCCCGTGCCGGGGCAACCCGGACCGTTCAGCCTTGGCGGTCCCGGGGTGCTCGAAAGTGTCTTTCGTCAAGCCGGGTTTACCGACGCTGAGGTCCGCGCCGTGCCCGTGCCCCATGGAATGGGCAGTTCTGCTGAATACGTGCTCGTCGCCCGCGAAGCCTTTGGTGGATTCAACGCCATGATGGCTCACCTGTCCGCCCGGGAACGCGAATCCGTGTGGAACGAAGTGGAAACCTCGATGCGCAGTTTCGAATCGCCGGATGGATTTGAGGCGCCGGGCGAGTGCCTTGTCGGAACGGCCGCGAAGTGACCGAGCGCAGACTGCTGGCTCCGCGTTCGAGGGAACCGCACACCGTCGCTGTGCAGTTCCTTCGTCCCTCCGCGCACTCTCAAGCGCGCATGAAGGACAAATTGCAAATGACCGGCGTGGGCGCGTGTGGCACTCAGGTGGAGCCACAGGTGCCGCATCGAGTACTTGAGCATGTGTGGGAGGTTTCATGCAAGCAGTACATTTCGGATCGTGTCTTTGCGGCGCCGTGTTCAATACTGGACGGAAAATAGCTGCATGCCGGCATCTGAGCTGATTGACGTCAAGATTCCCATCCGCGCCAAGCTTTCGTCCCTCTGGGCAGCATTGATGTTCTGCTACATCTATGGCGACTACTTCGGGCTGTACGTGCCGGGCAAGCTGAGCGGCATGATTGGAGGCGGAGGTCCGATGGGTCCCGTGAGCCAGAGCTCGCTGGTCATCAGTTCAGTCTTGCTTGCCGTTCCGGGCCTGATGGTTTTTTTCTCGCTCGTCTTGCCGTCTGCTGTTTGCCGCTGGACCAATATCGTGTTCGGCGCGTTCTATATTGTTGTCATGGTACTCACCATGCCGGGCGCGTGGAATTTCTATTTGCTGCTTGGCATCGTGGAGATCTCCATCGGGCTGCTCACGGTCTGGTACGCTTGGCGCTGGCCTCGGCAGGACAGCGCTTGAATAGCGGCAAGGCCTGACCATTCGTATATCGAGTCAGACAGAAGCAAGAGCCACCACTCAAAGGAATCACCATGCCCACCATAGTCGCGCACCATGACGTCAAGGACAAAGCTCACTGGCTTGCCTCGTCCAGGCGCAAGGAATTTTTCGGTCCTCTTGGCATCACCAATATCCGAACCTTCGTCGACCCGCAAAACCCGACACGAGTGGCGGTGCTCATGGACGTACCCGACATGAACGCACTCATGTCCGCGATGAAAACCCGGGCGGCTGCAGATGCAATGGCGTCTGACGGCGTGGTTCCGGAGTCTTTGGTGATTCTCGTCGAGGCATAGATGCCCTCGTTACGCCAACAGGATCAATAGCTCCGGTCAAGCTGTGACGAGCCTTGCGTTCGTCGCAGCACTGGCATGCACGGCGTCACCAGTGCCAACGAGACCGCGCACCCCGGAAATGCCTTCAAGAGCTTCTCATCCATTGTCAGGAGATTGACCTGCAGCTTGTTCGCCAGTGCGACGTACTCGCAGTCATACGCCGAGCACTCACTTTCGCGCACCAGCTCCAGTACGGCTTTCGAGTCAACCTCGAACTCCAGGCCTGCAAGCAGATCCTCGGCCTCATTCTGGAGGCCGCAAGCCTGGTCGAACGTCAGAGTTCTGCGACGCAGGTAACCGGCCAGTATGTTGCGGAACTCGCTGCGCCAGAGGGCCGGCGCTGCCCAATCAGGGTCTTGTTCGAGCAGTGCCTCTGCTTTGCCTGTATGTTCGCCTGGCAGGTAGAGATACGCGACCACGTTTGAGTCCACCACGATCACGGGCGGCCCACCTGCTTCATCCCGGCAATATCCTTCGCGCGGAATTTTCCCGTTGGCAAAGTTGCGCGCAAGGTCCGGGCTCGGGCAAGACGCTCGGAAGGCGCCAGTCTGCTCGCCAGCAGCGCAGCCTCCAGACACACGATCGCCTCACTGTTCATGCTGCGCCGGTGCGCTTGTGCCGCGAGCTTGAGCCGCTCGTACACCTCATCCGGTATGTTCTTCAACGTAAGCGTCGTTGGCATGGTGTAGCTATCCCACCAAAATGGTGTCATTATGGTTCCATACCCCATATGGGTCAAGCTGCGGGCCAAGGCTGCCCAGGAGCGAGGAAGCCCCCGATGACAAGCGACCCCAAAGCAATACGCGCGATCGCTGCGGCCTACACGGCAGCCTGGAACTCCGGCTCACCGGAAGCCGTCGCATCCTGTTTTGCCGTGGATGGGAGTATCGTCATCAATCGCGGTGAACCCTGGATCGGCCGGAAGCGCATTGCGGAAATGGCCGCCGGCTTCTACGCCGACATACCAGACCTGAAACTGCAATGCGACGAAGTACGTTGCGCCGGTATGCACATCGCGTACATCTGGACATTCACGGGCACACATGCGGCAACGAAAAATCCACTTCGTGTCGCCGGGTGGGAAGAGTGGGATCTCAACCCGGACCTGAAAATCGTTGCCTCGCGCGGCTGGTACGACGCCGACGACTACGAGCGGCAGATCAGAGCTTTACCGGGAGAACCATGATGACCGCCGAAGAGCGCCTTGCTTCACTTGGGTACGTGCTGCCCGAACCGCTCAAGCTCCCGCCGGGAATTGCGCTTCCGTTTCCCTGGGTTCGCATCGTGGGTACCCGCGCGCTCATCTCCGGCCATGGGCCCACGAACCCGGATGGGTCGCTGGCGCTGCCGCTTGGCAAGGTGGGAGCCGAGGTGAGTGAAGAGCAAGCCTGCATGGCCGCTCGCCTGACGGGCCTTGCCATCCTCGGAAGCCTCAAACGTGAACTGGGCAGCCTTGAGCGCATTGCCTGTTGGACGCGGGTCTTCGGCATGGTCAACTCCGCCCCCGGCTTCGTTCGTCAGCCCGCGGTGATCAACGGGTTTACCGATCTGATCATGAGCGTGTTCGGTCCCGCGCGCGGAGCGCACGCACGCAGCGCTGTGGGCATGGCAGAACTGCCGTTTCGAATTCCGGTGGAGATCGAGGGCGAGGTGGAGCTGGTAGGGATGCATACGTCACCGTAACGGCCTTCGCTATCAGCCAGGCAATGCAGCGGGCATTGCACCGTCCCGGGCCGCGGGTGTCAGGTTTCAAGGCAAGGCGAGTTGAAAATGAACGCCATCGATTTGATTCGTCCGACAACGCACCCGCTCGATGCCATGATCAAGGCGCCGGATCATCACTTCGTTCTCCTGGAGAACGGCAAGGTTCGCGTTCTTGATACGAAGGTCGAGCCCGGCCAGCGCACCCCGATCCATGCTCATGAATGGTCAGCTGCGCTATACGTGCTGAGCTGGAGTGATTTCGTCCGGTATGACCTGGACGGCAACGTCCTTCTTGACTCGAGAGCGTGGACTGTCAAGCCAGCAGCCGGCTCGGCGATCTGGGGTGCTCCGATCGGCCCGCACTTTGTAGAAAACGTGGGCAGTACTGTACTGCATATCCTTGCAGTGGAAATCAAGGATCAGGACCTGCGCGCATGACAAGGGGCCTGCCGCAAGACGTTTTGTAAGACTTGCGCTCTCGTTTGACATCGATGGCATAAGGCGCAAACTGCATACATCTCGCATGCGGTTGGCAGTGCAGAGACGTCGCGACCTGTGGCGCCAAACGTCGTCCTTACCATTGCTTCGGAAGAGCCATCATGTCCCGAACCATTCACCTCAAGGTCAACGGCAAAGAACACGCGGTCGAGGCCGAGCCGGACACGATGCTGCTGTATGTCCTTCGTGACCAGCTGGGGCTGCATGGGCCCAAGTTCGGTTGTGGCCTTTCGCAGTGTGGTTCCTGCACCATCCATCTTGACGGTGCCGCTGTGCGTTCCTGCACGATTCCCGTCACGGCCGCGGAGGGTCACGAGGTCACCACGATCGAGGGGCTCGGGAGCGTCGACAAGCCGGGGCCGCTGCAGCAGGCGTTCATCGACGAACAGGCCGTGCAGTGCGGTTACTGCATCAACGGCATGATCATGACCGCGCAGGCGTTCCTCGATTCTCATCCGGATCCGGGTCGGGAGGACATCAAGCAGGCACTCAACAACAACCTGTGCCGATGCGGTACGCACATGCGCATCGTCCGCGCCGTCGAGCGCGCCGCGAAGAACTGGAGGCCGGCTTCATGAACACCCGCTCCGAATCCACTTCCGCGGTGTCCGGCCTTTCCGACTTCGGCGCAAGTCGCCGTGAGTTCCTCAAGACCTCGGGAGGTCTCGTTCTGGGTTTCAGCCTGTTCAATCCGCTGACCGCACGCAGCAAACAGCCCGGCACACGCCGGCCGGCCGGCGCAACCGGAAAGGCACAGACGTTGCGGGCGGTCGATCCGGCGAGGCTCGATGCGTGGCTTGCCATTCACCCCGACAATACCGCGACGCTTTTCACCGGCAAGATCGAGCAGGGGAACGGCTCGCCCAATGCGCTGGCGCAGATCGCGGCCGAGGAGCTGGACATCCGGTTCGACCAGCTGTTCGTGGTGATGGGCACCACCACCAGCACGGTGGACCAGGGGCCCACCTACGGCAGCATGGCAGTGAGGTATGCCGGTCCGCAGATCCGTCACGCCGCGGCCGCGGGGCGCCAGGTGCTGTTGTCGATGGCGGGCAAACGGCTCCGTGTTCCGGTGGAGCAGCTTGCTGTCAATGACGGTGTCGTCTCCGTGGTGGGTGAGCCGAAGCGCAGCGTCACCTATGGAACCCTTGTGCACGGCAAGCGTCTGGACATGACCATCGGCGCCTCTGGCAAGACCTTCGGGATGAAGGTGGCGCCGGATGCCCGGCTCAAGGATCCTTCGAAATACACCATCGTCGGCACGTCGGTGCCGCGCAAGGACATTCCGGGCAAGGTCACGGGCGAGTTCACCTATGTGCACGACGTCAAGGTGCCGGACATGCTTCACGGACGCGTCGTGCGCCCTTACGGCATCGAGTCCGATCTTCAGAGCGTGGACGAAAGCGGCCTCAAGGATATTCCGGGATTCGTCGCGGTGGTGCGCCAGCGCAATTTCCTGGGCGTCGTGGCGAAAACCGAGTGGGCTGCCATCAAGTGCGCGGAGAAGCTGGGTTCGAAGCTGGTCCGCAAAGGGCCCACGGACGGCCAGGCCAAATGGTCGGACTGGCAGGGGTTGCCGGTGGCGGAGGAACTCTGGGATACCCTGCGGCACACTTCCGGCAAGGCCTTTCCGGTGGCGAACCGGGGAAACGTCGATGCGGCACTTGGTCGTGGCGCAAAAGCCCTGAAGGCAACCTACCGCACGCCATTCGAGACTCACGGTTCGATCGGTCCGGAGCTCGCGATTGCCGATGTCGGCAAGGGTTACGCGAAATTCTGGGCGGGCACCCAGATGCCGCACCAGGCCCGGCGCGACATGGCGGAACTGCTGGACCTCCCCGTCGAAAACGTCGTGGTGAACTGGGTCGAGGCTTCCGGCAACTATGGCCGCAACGGCCTTGATCCCGTGATGGCGGATGCCGCGATCATGTCGCGGGCCGTTGGGCGCCCCGTCCGCGTGCAATGGATGCGATGGGATTCGCACGGCTGGGATCCGAAGCAGCCTCCCATCGTCCAGGATCTCGAGGGCGCGCTCGACGGTGAAGGGAATGTCATCGCGTGGCGGCACCACATGTGGGTCCCGACCTATACCGATACGCGGCTGCTGGCCTCCGAACTGATCGGCAAGCCGGTCGGCCAGATCAACCTGGGCGATGCCGCGATCACCTACGAATACGAGTTCGACAATGCTGATGTCGTGGCACATGGGGAAGGCCGTGTCGGCCTGATCAGCGCATGGATGCGGGCACCGGGGCAGTTCGAGACCACCTTCGCGATGGAAGCCTTCGTCGATGAACTGGCAGCGGCGGCGCGCCAGGACCCGCTGGCATTCAGGCTGAAGTATCTGAAGAACCCGCGTGCGATCGCGATCCTGAAGGCTGCCGCCCAGCAGTACGGATGGGCGGATCGCCCCGCATTCCAGGGCAGACAACCGGGCAGCAAGGCAACGGGCCGCGGCATCGCCTGGGTCAACCGCGACGAGAGCTTTGTCGCGACCATCGCGGATGTCGTGGTCGACCGCGACACCGGCGGAATCCGGGTCAAGCGGGTGGTGGTGGCACACGACTGCGGTCTGGTGATCAGTCCCGACGGTCTGCGCAACCAGATCGAGGGCAACGTGATCCAGTCGATGAGCCGGACCCTGCACGAGGAAATCACCTTCGACCGTGCGCGCGTCACCAGCTGCGACTGGGCAAGCTATCCGATCCTGCGCTTCGACGAGATCCCCGACAGCATCGAAATGGTGTTCGTCAACGACAGCGCGCAGTTCCCGTCGCATGGTGGTGGTGAGCCCTCGACCTGCCCCACCGCGGCGGTGATCAGCAATGCGGTCTACGATGCGATTGGCGTACGCCTGCGCCAGACACCGTTCAGGCCCGAGCGCGTCAAGGCGGCGCTCGCTGGGGCCTGACGTGACGGTCCCGTTCCCGCCAACCCTGGACCCTTACTTGTTCTGCAGCAGGAACTGCGCCACGGTCTGAAGGTACGCGTCGCGGTTCTGCTTCTTGCGAAAACCGTGTCCCTCATCCCGCGCAAGCAGGTACCAGACGCTTACGCCGCGAGAACGCAGCCGGTTCACCATCTGCTCGGACTCGCTCATCGGCACCCGCGGATCATTCTGCCCCTGCACGATCAGCATGGGTTTGTTGATGCGCTCGGCGTTGTTGAACGGTGAGATGTCGCGCAGGAACGAGCGCATTTCGGGAATGCGCTCGTCGCCGTACTCGGCCCGACGCAGGTCCTGGCGGTACGGTGCCGTGTTCGTCAGGAAGGTGACGAAATTGGCAATGCCCACCACATCGATTCCGCCGCGCAGCCGGTCGCCGAAGTTGACCATGGTGGCCAGGCTCATGAAGCCGCCATAGGAGCCGCCGGACACGAACATGCGTGTGGCGTCGAGCCGCTTCTGCGAAGAGATCCATACCAGGAGTGCACCGATGTCCTTGACCGAATCCTCGCGCAGCCTGCCATTGTCCAGGCTCAGCCAGGTCTTGCCATAACCGGAGGAGCCGCGCACGTTGGGCGCGACTACGGCGAAGCCCAGTTCATTGACCAGATATTGGGTCCATGGATCGAAGCCGGGACGGAACTGCGACTCAGGGCCGCCGTGGATGCTGATCAGTACCGGATGGGGACCGGGGCCGGCGGGTTCGTACACATACACGGAAATCTGCCGGGGCCTCCTGTTGACCCGGTCGAAGGTTGGATACTGCTCCAGGTGCGGCGCCACGAACTTCGAAACGTCCACCGGTCCCGCTTCGCTTCGCGTCCAGGGTTCGAGTTTGCCGGTGCCCAGGTCGAGCACCCAGGCATCGCGTGGCTGCACCGGACTTGCGTAGGCGAAGGCGAGCTGGCGGCCTGCAGGGTCGAACCGCAGATGCGAAATCAGGCCGGGTGCCAGTACCGGCACGGCCAGTTCCTGGTGCGCACGCAGGTCGAGCACGGTCAGGCGGCTGGCTCCAGCCTGGTTGGCGGTGTAGGCCAGCCAGCGTGCGTCCCGCGAGACCGCAATCTCCTCCACGTCCCAGGGAATGTGCGCCGACAACACGGTGCGCTCGCCTGAACCCAGGTTCACGAACTGCAATTGCCTGAATTCCGAATCGCGGTCGCTCGCCAGGAACACGCCCACGCCGTCGCGCGAGAACACCGCAGGGCCGATGCCGACCCTGGACTTGTCGGGATCGACTTCCCTGAGCTGGCTGCTCGCCAGATCGTAGACGTACAGATGGCTCTCGGTGATCGAGATGTATTTCTGCAGCAGGAGCTTGCCATCGCCCGGTGCCCAGTCGAGCACGGTCCAGCCGGGCGCATCGCCGGTGAACACCAGCTTGGGCGGTGCGCCGGATTCGGGCGATGCCACGTAAATGTCGGAATCCCGGCCGTTGCGCAGGTTGCTGTACCAGGCAACACTGCGCCCGTCGCTGGACCACACCGGGTCGCCGTTCAGCGACTTTCCGTCGGTGATCAGCCGTGCGGAGGTTTCGCCGAATCGCTGGTAGTAGATCTGCGAGTTTTCATTCCCGCCCACATCCTTCAGGAATACATAGCCCGGATGGGCAGAGTCCGAAGACACGGCCGCTTCGGTCACGGGCTCTTCGAAAAAGGTCAGCTGCCGCCGGGCGCCGCCCGCATGATCCACCCGATGCAATTGCTCGGCGTTGGCAAAGCGGGTGGAAATCAGCAACGCGCCGTCCGGCGACCAGCCCAGAGGGGTTGCGCCGCGTGCATCCAGGTACCGGTCGATGGACTCGGCCACGGCCGCGGGGACCGGCGGTACGTTGTCGAACACCAGGCTCCCACGCTCGACGCGTGCGGCGCCGGCCGTGGTGGAAATGGTCAGGGCGGCCAGAAATGCGGCCACCACCGGCAAGGATCGGGGAATTTTCTGTTGCATGAGGTTCATGGGGTTTCAATCGGGATCAACTGCCGAGGATAATGGCATCCATGGCGAATATCGAGAGCGGAGTCCTGCCCGGCAACGACAAGGTCTGCAAGGTCGGCGAGGGCATCTACGCCATCGACACCGACTATGTCCGCAGGCGCCAGGACGCCAGCCACCTGGTCGTCGACTCCGGCAGGGCGGCCTTCGTGGACACGGGCACGAACCACGCCATCCCCAATCTCGAGGCGGCGCTGGGTTTGCTGGGTCTGGGGCCGAAGGATGTGGAGTACCTGTTCCTGACCCATGTGCATCTGGATCACGCGGGGGGTGCCGGCCTGCTGGCCCGGACATTTCCGCGCGCGCAGATCCTGGTGCATCCCCGCGGCGCTTCCCATCTGATCGATCCGGCCAGGCTCATCGCCGCGACCCGCGCGGTGTACGGAGATGAGATCTACCGGCGCCTGTATGGCGAGATCCTGCCCATTCCGCCCGAGCGGATCAGCGTGATGGCGGATGGCGAGGAGCGCTCCCTCGGCGCACGGCGATTCCGGTTCCTGCACACGCCCGGCCATGCCCTGCATCACCTGTGCATCCACGAACAGGCCGCCGGAGTCGTGTTCTCGGGCGACACCTTCGGTGTGAGTTACCGGGAGTTCGACAACACGAATGGCGAGCTCGTGACCGTGACCGCCACGCCGACCCAGTTCGACCCGGAGCAGTTGCACGCCTCGGTGCGTCGCATCCAGGAGTTGCGGCCCGGAAGTGTCTTTCTGACCCATTACAGCCGTGTGGACCAGGTGCAGCGGCTCGCGGAGGACCTTCATGCCGACATCGACCGGCACGTCGCCATCGCCCGGTCGCACGCGGAAAGTCCGGACCGGCTTGAACGGATCACGACGGATCTGTGGGCGCACTTCGCGCTGCGACTGGAGCAGCATGGATGGGCAGAAAAAAATGCCCCGATGCATCTGCTGGAGGCCGATGTGGAACTCAACGCAGCGGGTCTGGTGTCGTGGCTGGAGCGGCTCGGTCGATGAAACACATGCGACCGGTCGTCGCCTTCGGCGCTCTGCTGGCGGGAGCCTGTACGACTGCGCCACCGACGAGCGCACCGGTGACGGTACCGGCGGCCGTGGTGCCAGCCGCTGTACGCCCACTGCCCGCCGGGGATGACTGGCGATCGATCCTGCCCGTGGCGATGGGCAGTACCGTGGCGCAGATCCCGTTCGCTCTCAAGGAGGTGCTGCTGTTCCGGGACGAATCCGACAGTGCCGATGCGGACGAGGGGGAATGCTATTCGGCGGCAGAGCCGCGCCTGCGCCTCCGGGGCATCCTCGCCGAGGACCATGTCCTGTGCTTTCTGCACGACCGGCTGGTTCGAGCCGAGGCCGTGCTTCGCCTGCCCCGGGATGTCTCCACCGATACCTTCCCGCGCTGGTGCGAGGAGTGGGTGGCCGGCCTTGCCGATGTGACGCGTGCTGCCGAGCACTGCGGGGGCCGCGAAGGTGACACGACATTCGATGCGGTATTGACATATGACACCGAGCTGGCAGGTCCGCAGCTCAAGGTGATCGTGGCTGACTGGCGCCTGCAGGAGTCTCCGGTACAGCAGCCGGAAGATCGACCCCGGGACAGGCCGCCCGAACCCGGGCCCTGAGCTTTTGAGCCTTTGCTACAATCCGCACGCTTGACTTTCAGGCGTGCTTCCCAGGATCTGACATGGCTTCAACACGCGCTCCCGGTCAGCTGCTGCGTGAGGCCGTGATGGCCGAGCGGCCGCTGCAGGTCGTCGGCGCCATCAATGCGTTCGCCGCGCGCATGGCGCAGGCCACCGGATTCCGTGCCCTGTACATTTCCGGCGGCGGAGTTGCAGCCAATTCGCTCGGCATGCCTGATCTGGGCATCAGCACCATGGAAGACGTGCTCACCGATATCCGGCGCATCACCGAGGTCACCACCCTGCCGCTGCTGGTGGATGCGGATACCGGCTGGGGTGGTGCGTTCAATATCGCCCGTACGGTGCGCTCGTTCATCAGGGATGGTGCGGCAGGTCTGCACATCGAGGACCAGGTTTCCTCCAAGCGCTGCGGCCATCGTCCCGGCAAGGAGATCGTGTCGCAGGAGGAGATGGTGGATCGCATCAAGGCTGCGGTGGATGCCCGCACCGATCCTGAGTTCGTCATCATGGCGCGCACCGATGCGCTGGCCGTCGAGGGCATCGACAAGGCGATCGAGCGCGCACTGGCCTGCGTGGAGGCTGGTGCGGACATGATCTTCCCCGAGGCCATGACCGAGCTTTCGATGTATCGCAGGTTCAAGGATGCCGTGCGGGTGCCCATCCTCGCGAACATCACCGAGTTCGGGGCCACGCCGCTTTACACGACCCAGGAGCTGGGCTCGGTGGGCGTGGACATCGTGCTGTACTGCTGTTCAGCCTACCGTGCGATGAACGCCGCGGCGCTGAATACCTACCAGGCCATCCGCCGGGACGGCACCCAGAAGAACGTGCTCGCCACCATGCAGACGCGGGCCGACCTGTACCGGTACCTCGACTATCACACCTACGAAGACAAGTTGAACAGCCTCTTTGCGAAAGGTAAATCCCATGAATGAGCCGAGCGTCGGCGCCGGGCCGAAGCCGAAGAAATCCGTAGCCCTGTCCGGCGTGCCCGCGGGCAACACGGCCCTGTGCACCGTCGGTCGAACCGGGAATGATCTCGCCTACCGCGGGTACGACATCCTGGAGATCGCTGAGAGCTGCGAATTCGAGGAAATCGCGCACCTGCTGGTGCATGGCAAGTTACCGAACAGGGCGGAGCTTGCGGCTTACCGCATGAAACTGAAGTCCCTGCGTGGCCTGCCCTCGGTGGTGCGTGGCGTACTGGAGCAGATTCCCGCCGCCGCTCATCCGATGGATGTCATGCGGACCGGTGTCTCGGTGCTCGGCTGCACGCTGCCGGAGAAGGACGGCCATGGGAGCGCCGATGCCCGCGACATCGTGGACCGGCTCATCGCCTGCCTGGGTTCGATGCTGCTGTACTGGTATCACTACAGCCACAACGGCCAGCGCATCCACGTGGAGACGGAGGACGAGTCCATCGGCGGCCACTTCCTGCACCTGCTTCACCGGCGGCCCGCACCCGCATCCTGGGTCCGGGCCATGCACACCTCGCTCATCCTGTATGCCGAGCACGAGTTCAATGCGTCGACCTTTGCGGCGCGTGTCATCGCCGGCACCGGCGCGGACATGTACTCCTGCATCACGGGCGCCATCGGTGCACTGCGCGGGCCGAAGCACGGCGGCGCCAACGAGGTGGCCCTCGAAATCCAGAAGCGCTACGACAGTCCCGATGCGGCCGAGGCGGATATCCGGACACGGGTGGCCAACAAGGAGGTCATCATCGGCTTCGGTCATCCGGTGTACACGCTGGCCGACCCGCGCAACCAGGTCATCCGGGGTGTGGCGAAGCGCCTGTCCGAGGAGGCAGGCAGCACCCGGATGTTCGACATCGCGGCGCGACTGGAGTCGGTGATGTGGGAGACGAAGAAGATGTTCCCGAATCTGGACTGGTTCTCGGCCGTCTCCTACCACATGATGGGTGTGCCGACTGCCCTGTTCACTCCGCTGTTCGTCATTGCACGCTCCACGGGCTGGGGTGCTCATGTCGTCGAGCAGCGCATCGATGGCAAGATCATCCGCCCCAGCGCCAATTACACCGGACCGGAAGGCCGCAAGTTCGTTCCACTCGACAAGAGATCCTGAATGACCCAGCACGACATCAAATCCGCCGCCCGACCCGATCCGGACAAGGTGCTGGTCGACATCGCCGATTTCGTGATGAACCACAGCATCGATTCCCATGATGCCTATGACACCGCGTACTACTGCCTCATGGATACGCTGGCCTGTGGATTCCAGGCGCTGAAGTACCCGGCCTGCACACGGCTCCTGGGACCGGTGGTGCCCGGTGCCACCCTGGCGCACGGTTCGCGCGTGCCCGGAACGAGCTATGAACTCGACCCGGTGATGGGCGCCTTCAACATCGGCGCCATGGTCCGGTGGCTCGATTTCAACGACACCTGGCTGGCCGCGGAATGGGGGCACCCTTCGGACAATCTCGGGGGGATCCTGGCGGTGGCGGACTACCTTTCGCGTCACGCGGTGAACAAGGGCAAGAAGCCGCTGGTGGTGAAGGATCTGCTCACGGCCATGATCAAGGCGCATGAGATCCAGGGCGTCCTGGCGCTGGAAAACAGCTTCAATCGCGTCGGCCTGGACCATGTCATCCTGGTGCGGGTCGCTTCCACCGCGGTGGTGACGAAGATGCTGGGCGGCTCGCACGAGCAGATCATCAACGCCGTCTCCAACGCATGGATCGACGGCGGAGCCCTGCGCACCTACCGGCATGCGCCGAATACCGGTTCGCGCAAGAGCTGGGCGGCGGGCGATGCAACCAGCCGCGCGGTGCGCCATGCGCTGATCGCGATGACCGGCGAGATGGGCTACCCGTCCGCGCTGTCGGCCCGGACCTGGGGTTTCTACGACGTGCTGTTCAAGGGCCGGCCGTTCGCCTTCCAGCGTCCCTACGGGAGCTACGTCATGGAGAACGTGCTGTTCAAGATCAGCTTTCCGGCCGAGTTCCATGCCCAGACTGCGGTGGAATGCGCCATGAAACTGCATCCGCAGGTGAAGGACCGCATCGGACAGATCCAGAAGATCGTGATCGAGACCCAGGAGCCCGGCGTGCGGATCATCGACAAGACCGGCCCACTGGACAACCCGGCTGATCGCGATCACTGCATCCAGTACATGACGGCCGTGCCCCTGATCTTCGGCCGGCTCACCGGCGAGGATTATGAAGACCGGGTCGCCGGCGATCCGCGCATCGATGCGCTGCGCGGCCGGATGGAGGTGAAGGAGAACCCGAAATTCACCGAAGAATATTACGCGCCGGACAAGCGCTACATCGGCAACGCCGTGCAGGTGTTCTTCAGCGACGGCAGCGCCACCGAGCGTGTCGCCGTGGATTTCCCCATCGGCCACCGCAAGCGCCGCGCCGAGGGCATGCCGGTGCTGGTGAAGAAATTCGAATCCAGCGTGGCTGCGCATTTCGGCCCGAAGCAGGCGGCACTGATCCAGGCCACCCTGGCCGACAAGCGCAAGCTCCTGGGCATGCCGGTCAACGAATTCGTGGCGACCATGGTCAAGAACGGTTGAGCGCTGCGCAGCAGGCGGAGCGGCTGAAACTCGCCGCGGGAGCGGCGGAGCTGGGCATCCAGCTCGAGGGATGGCAGCTCGATGCCCTGCAAAAGCTCCTCGATGAAGTGCAGGCCGCCAATGCCCGGTTCAACCTCACGGCCATCCGTGACCGCGGCGACATGCTGGTCAAGCATGTGCTCGACAGCCTGACCCTGCAGCGCCACCTGCCGCTGGCCATCGTCAACCCGCAGCGGCGGTTCGCCCTGATCGAGTCGGTGGGCAAGAAGGCGCGATTCGTGCAGTCGGCCGTCGGGGTCCTGGGATGCGCCAACGTGGAAGTCGTGCATGGGCGCGCCGAGGGCTACCATCCGGCGCAATTGTTCGATACGGTGGCCGCACGGGCCCTGTCGAGCCTTCAGGAATTCGTCGCCCAGGCGGGCCATCTGTGTGCACCGGGCGGGGTGTTGCTGGCGATGAAGGGCAGACGTCCGGATGCGGAGCTGGCTGCGCTGCCGCGCGGCTGGCGGGTCGATGCGGTCGAACGTGCAAGGGTGCCGGGGTTGCAGGATGAACGGCACATCGTGGAAATCGTGAAGAACCGGGAATGACGATGAAGCGTGTCCTGGCGGTGGCCAATCAGAAAGGGGGCGTGGGCAAGACCACCACGGCCGTGAATCTGGCTGCGTCGCTTGCGGCCACCCGACGCCGGGTGCTGCTCATCGATCTGGATCCGCAGCTGCGATGTATTGCTGGGCGACTGCACGGCTCTCGAGGCGCTGGTCGAAGTGCCCCGGGGCGGCTTCATGCTGATGCCCTCAAACCAGGACCTCACCGCCGCCGAGATCCGCCTGCTCAGCATCATGGCAGGCCGTGAATTCAAGCTGCGAAATGCGCTCAAGCCCATCCGTGACAGCTTCGATGTCATCCTCATCGACTGCCCGCCCTCGCTGAACATGCTCACACTCAATGCGCTGGTGGCCGCCGACTCGGTGATCGTGCCGATGCAATGCGAGTACTACGCACTGGAGGGTCTGTCCGCGCTGTCACATACCATCGAGCAGATCCGCGACAACCTGAATCCTGACCTTGCGATCGGCGGCGTCCTGCGCACCATGTTCGACCCGCGCAACAACCTGGCCAACGAAGTATCCGCGCAATTGATCGAGCACTTCGGCGACCGCGTCTATCGCACCGTGATCCCGCGCAATGTGCGTCTGGCCGAGGCGCCGAGCTTCGGCGTGCCGGTGATGTTCCACGACAAGGACTCCCGCGGTGCCCTGGCCTATCTGGCCCTGGCCGGAGAGCTGATCCGGCGCGCCGAGAGTCCGGCTCCCCCGGAGATTCCACCGTCCGATCCTGCTCCGATTGCCCGGTCATCGGCTGTCACGGGAGGTACGTCATGAGCCAGGTGCACGAAGGCGGGTGTCTGTGCGGCGGTGTACGCTACCGCCTGAAAGGGCCATTGCGCGATGTCATCGCCTGCCATTGTTCGCAGTGCAGGCGCACCAGTGGGCACTTCGTCGCAGCCACCAGCATCGCCGCCGACCGGCTGGAACTGCTCAGTGATGCGACCCTTCGCTGGTACGAATCGTCCGCCACGGCAAGACGCGGGTTCTGCAGCCGCTGCGGCGGAAACCTGTTCTGGCGCAGGAAGGAGGGCCCCGAAATCAGCATCATGGCCGGAACGCTCGATCCGCCGACCCATTTGCGCATCGCCCGGCACATCTTCGTGGCCGACAAGTCCGACTACTATCAGCTGGAGGATTCGGTACCACGCAGCGACGGCTGGAACTGAACGTTCCGGTACATGATCCGGAGTGTCGCCATCAGCGAACACCCCCTGGTGAACCCGGACAATCTGCGAAGCTGTCGGCTGCGGGCACAAGGACCCTCTGCTACAAGCACGGTTCATCTCATCAGCCGAAATGGAATCGACCATGACCTTGATTTCCTGCCGTTCCACCGTGCTCGCCCTGTGGGTACTGGCAAGTCTCGTTCCTGGAAGCGCCTTTGCACAGGAAGAAGCCTCGGGCGAGGTTCCCGATTCGCAGTGGCTGCTGCAGGGCGGCCTCGACGTGGGCCGTACGCACACTCACGGTGTCGTTGCCAGCGTGGACTACACGGGCCGTACCAGTGTCACACCAGCAGACGAGCGATACTACGATGCCGGGTTCGCCTTCTCCCGCAGCCAGGCCACGGTCAGATCCACTGCTTCGCGGCAGGGCGCGGAGACGCGCACCGGTGCCGGCGACGCGTACGTGAGTTACGGCACGCAGCGCTGGCGCGGCGTGTTCGGGCTCGATGCCGCCGACGATGCCTTCCTGCGCAAATCCAAGCGAGGGGTGCTGGGCGTCGAGTACGCACAGGGTGGCCTGAGCGCACGACTCGACGGGTCGTTCCGCAAGACCGTGTTCGAGACGTTCACGCTCGATCCCGGCATTGCCGGGAATCTGGGCATCACCCTGGGTGGTGACGGGAGCGCGAGCTGCACGGTCACCGACAAGGGAGTCGGCGCACGCGCGGCGTGGCGGGGCAGTGCCTGGGGCATTCATGTGGCGGGCAATTCCTGGTCCTTCGACAAGGTGAAGTGCGCCTACGGATTTTCCGTCCCCGATACCTTCCAGAGCATGGCCCCGGCCGATTTTTTCAGCCTCGCGGGCGAATTTCTCGATCGCGCGCGGGCACGGGTGGGCGGGCGTATCGGCGAGGACAGCCGCTTGCTCAAATCCAGGTTTGGTTTGGGAGCGAGCGTGGATTTCTGGATCCACTGGTCCGTCGATTATCTGCGCAGTCAGGATGCCTTCGGCGAAGCCAGCACGAGCACCTATGCGTTGACCGGCACGTTCAGCCTGGCGCCCAATGTGTCGCTGGATGCCACGCTCGGCCGAACCAGCGGTGATGGCAGCAGCTCGCCGTTCATCGGCCTGATGCTGGCGGTGGGCCTGTAGCCGGCGCGACACGTGCGAATACGCTTGCGCGGTGCCCCGGGCCACGCTGCAAGCTGCCTGCGGCGCCCACGGTGCTGACCAGGTTGGCGCCGTGGGCGGCACCAGCGCGCTAACGCGGCGCGGGGAGCAACACCAGCTTTGGCTCGATTCTGGCTATCGACGGAAAATCATGGTCGCAATGCAACAGCGGCATGTCGTTGGCAATGGCATGCACGGCAATCAAGCAATCGTTCGCTGAGCGAGGTGTAACTCCCGCCCACCTGCAGCGTGCGTACAGCTCTGCCGCCGTCCGGGCAGCGGAACAGGCGTCCGGAGCGCTCAGCATCGGCAACCCGCCCAGGATCCGATCCCACTTCGCGAAACGCTCGGGATGATCCGCTCCCTGGAGAACTTCCTGCAGAACGGGTGGTGCGAGCCATACCGGATGGCCCCGATCCAGCGCCTCCACCAGAAGACAAACCTCCGGAATGCCATCGCCCCGCAGAAAGGCGTTCCAGACGGAGGAATCAACCAACATCGACGCTCAGCGCCGCGGATTGGCGGCTTTGGGGTCGTAACCTGGGGCGACACCTCCGGTGCCGCGAAGCGCCAGGACAGCCGAGCAGTCGCGGCTGCGCACGTAGTGATCGAGAGCGACATGAACGGCTTCACGCGTCGTCCTTACTCCAGCCAGACGCTTCACCCGCCCCACCAGCTTTGAATCGAGGACAATATTGGTGCGGTCAGTCGTGTTTCGGGCGGGCATGAACACTCCTTACACATTCCATGTGTATAGAGTATGTTGTGCCCCGCAAGACTGCAAGAGCGGATGCGAACAGCGCCGAACCCCGTGGCAGGCGCGTGAATGCCCGGTCTCAGCGATGGTTCTGGCGGGTTTGTGCTGGCAGAATCCTGCACCTGCAGGAGGTTTTCCCCATGAAACCGCGCGGTCTTCTCGTGCTGGCCAGTCTTGCGGTGCTTCTCGCCGTCATGGCGACAATGTTCGCCCCCTGGCTGTACGCGGAGTACGAATTCGACTTGCATGGAAGCCGCCCGGTGCCCGGGCCCCGGCCCACGGCAGCGCTTCAGGGCCGGTGGTTCGACGATTACTTCGTGGTGCAGAAGCTGGATCCCGCAACTTTCGCCATCGGTGAGCCGCGCTACTACCAGGGCAACTACAGCTACCTGATCCTCGGATCGCAGCGGGCGGTGCTGTTCGATGCGGGCACCGGTTTGCGCGACATCCTGCCGGTGGCGCGATCCCTGACACCGTTGCCGTTGACGGTCATCGCCTCGCACCTGCATTTCGATCACGTGGGAGCCCTGGGTCGTGCAGGCCGGACGGCGGTGCTGGATGTCGATTCCGTGCGCGCCCGCGCACAGGACTCGTACCTGACCCTGCGGCGCTACGAATTCCTGGGCTTTGCAGATCGTCTCGCGACGCCCCGCTTCCGGGTCGATGAATGGTGGGCGCCCGACTCGGTCGTCGATCTGGGCGGCCGCCGCCTGCGCGTGCTGTCGACTCCGGGGCACACGCCGACCTCGGTTTCCCTGTACGACGCGCAGCGCCACCAGCTGTTTGCCGGCGACTACATCTACCCCGGCCATCTGTACGCGTTTCTGCCCGGTGCAAGCCGCAACGCCTATCGCGAGACTGCGTCACGGCTCTTGTCGGTGATCGATCCGTCGACACGGATTTTTGCGGCGCATATGGAAGAGTCCGGGGCCGTGGTGCGGGCGCCGGTGCTCGAGGTGGCGGATCTGCGCGCACTGGAGCGCACACTCACCGCCATCGAACAGGGCCGGCTGTCGGCGACGGGATTTTACCCGCGAGTGTATCCGGTTCGGGGCAAGATGCTGTTTGCCACCGGCTGGCCATGGAACAATCGCTGAAGTCTGCTAGCCTTTGCCAGGCGAGGATCATGATCCTCGCAGTCTCGCCTCGAAGGAGCCGGAAAAGCCGATGCTGAAGAGCGTGGTCGTCCATGACATTCCAATTTCGCAGATCGCGGCGATGGAGCGCTGGTATTGGCGCGACCACGGCCCCGAGATCAACCGGCGCTTCGGTCCCTGGCTCACCCGTCATGACAGCTACCTGCCGGTGGATGCGCCGCCGGATGCGCGCGAATACGGGTATTTCAACTGGCGGGTGACCGAAGGGTTCTGGCGGGAGATGCCGCTTCCCGGTGCGCGCGGGAATCTGGCCTTCACCTGTCCGCCGGTGTGGCCCAGGGTCGCGACGGGATTTTTCCCCGCGCAGCCCACCGAAGATTTCTTCGGGGGAGGCATTCAGCCGCATGAACGCCAGGTGCTGCGATGGTACTGTCTGCACCGCTATCCGGATGGCGTCAGTGAGCCCGAGGGCGAGCGATGGTTCCTCGACTCGCTGGTTCCGCAGTTGCAGCGGGCAGGCGGGCCCTGGCGGGCTTTCAGCTCGCGCGCCCATCGTGAGCCGCTCCCCCTTCCCGGCGAATGGCCGGCAGCGGCGGCCCCGCCCCGGCAGTCCGTGCTGCATGACTGGCACCGGCTCACGGAGCTGTGGTTCGAGACCTTCGATGAGTGGCGATCGTTCGTGAACGAACTCGCGCCTTCCTTGAGCCGGCCGCGCTGGGCCACCGCACCGGCATTTCCCTTCGTTGCCTGCGGGTCCGACTTCGTCAGTTCCTTCCTGCTGGAGCGGCCCAGTGACGAATTCCGGCGGGATTCGCGCGGTTACCTGTAGGTTGTGGGGCGGCAGCCCCCGGCCATGACCGGCGATCAGACTGCATAGTGGTACAACTGCCCCACGCTGCGTACACTGTCGATACGAGGCTGGAATCATCAGGGGGTGAGATGATGCAGACACAGGCAGGATCACCAGGACGTGCCGCGACGCCGCCGCTGCGTCCCATCCATGCCATCCTGCTGCTCACCACCTCCGGACTGACCACCCTGGTCACGGCCGTGCTGGGTCCGGTGCTGCCGCAGATGCAGGCGCACTTCTCCGACGTGCCGCGCGCCGAATACCTGGTACCGCTGACCCTGACGGTGCCCATGTTGATGATGGCTCTGCTCAGCATCGTCGCCGGCGCGCTCTCCGATCGATACGGACGCAAGCGCCTGCTGGTGGGTGCGGTGGCCTGCTACGCGGTGTTCGGACTCGCGCCGCTATGGCTTTCGGACCTCAAGACCATCATGGCCAGCCGCATCGTGCTGGGCGTGATGGATGCCGCGCTGATGACCATCAGCACCACGATGATCGGCGATTACTACCAGGGCGCCCGGCGTGAGCGCATGCAGGCGCTTCAGACCACCACGGCGGCATCTCTGGCCTTCATCCTCAACCTGCTGGGCGGTTTTCTGGGCGAATACGGCTGGCGCACGCCATTCTGGCTGTATGCGGTTGCGATTCCCATGGCGTTGCTGATGGCGGTCTACCTCTGGGAGCCGAAGCCGCACGGCCGGGCGGCCGACGAACGACTGGCGGCGCAGGATGTGCCCGGAATCACCTTCAGGCCCTGGCTGCTGGCGGGCATCTGCCTGCTGTCCTTCATCACCGGTCTGGTCTTCCTGATCCTGCCGGTTCACCTCGGGTATCTGTTCAATGCCATCGGCGTCTCTTCGCCTGCGAAGATCGGCATTGCCTATGCGCTGAACAGCGCAGGCGTGGTCAGCGGTACCCTGCTGTTCGGCTGGGTGATCGCCACCCGCCTGCGGGTGGCGGCACAGCTCGCCGTGGCACTGGCACTGACCGGCGGCGGATTCCTGTTGATGAACGGCGCTGCGAGTTACCCGGCCCTCACCTTCGCCGCGGTCATCAACGGGCTGGGCGCCGGCCTTCTGTTGCCGACCGTGGTGACCTGGAACATGCGTGAGCTGCCGGCCGTGCGCCGCGGATTTGGTACCGGTGCGTTCCAGTCGGCCCAGTTCCTGGGCATGTTCGTCAATCCGGTGGTGGTGGTGGGGCTTCAGGCGCAGGTGGGCTCGCGGGCACTCGCCGTGAGCATCGTGGGTGCCGTACTCGTGGCCGGAGCGCTCATCGCCCTGATCCGGCACCTCGGCCCTCGCGGCCGGCTGCGAAACGCAGCCACCTGAGGTTTCAGACGATGCCGACGCCGGTCCCCACTGCCTTGCGCTCGCGCGCCTTGCGCGCACGGTAGCCGCTCGAGCGGTACGTGGCGAGCACATCGAGGGCCCCGCCCGCTTCCACCCGCGCCCGGGCCAGGATGGGTGACACATCGATGTTGTATGCGCGGCGCAGTGCCTGGAAGGCCATCATGGTGTCGTTCGAGTCCTGCGCCGCTCGCAGGGCGGCCCGGTCCACCAGCAGCGCCTTGGCGAAACTCGCGGCGATGGTCTCGGCTGAACTGAGCATCGACTCGATGGGGTCGGTGACATTGTGCGACTGGTCGATCATGTAGCTCGGGTTGAACCCCTCACGCGGATTCAGTTCGGCCTCGACCAGTTCGTTGAACACCAGGAACAGCTGATGCGGGTTGATGGCGCCGGAGTCGAGGTCATCGTCGCCGTACTTGCTGTCGTTGAAGTGGAAGCCGCCGAGCTTGCCGAAGCGGTGGAGTCTTGCCACGATCTGCTCGATGTTGGTGTTCGGCGCATGGTGTCCGAGGTCGATCAGGCATTTCGCCCGGGGTCCGAGCTGCTGGGCGGCGAGGATAGAGCTGCCCCAGTCGGCGATGACCGTGGAGTAAAAGG
This sequence comes from Steroidobacteraceae bacterium, assembly GCA_044226785.1. Lineage (GTDB taxonomy): Bacteria > Pseudomonadota > Gammaproteobacteria > Steroidobacterales > Steroidobacteraceae > TMP-86. Next base: position 103,199 of record JBGAGK010000017.1, read on the forward strand.
CGGGCTCGTACAGCTTGTGCTCGAGCAGCATGCGCCAGCCCTCCGGCAGGGCCGCATGAATTTCCGCCGCCGACTCCAGGTAGCGATCCAGGCTCCGGCCCAGGTCCTGCTGCCCGGGAAAATTCGTGCCGTCGCCCACCCACACGGTGATGTCCTTCGAGCCGAGTTCGACGCCGATGCGGATGCATTCGATGTTGTGCTCGATCGCCTGTCTGCGGGTCGCAGCCTCGGTCGAGGAAAGCGAGCCGGTGGCATAGGTGTGCGCCTGCGTGTTCTGGTCCTGGAAGGTGTTGGAGTTCACGGCATCGAAGCCAAGGCCCAGCGCAGCGGCTTCCGCACGCAGGGCCTTGTAGTTGCTGACCTGGTCCCAGGGGAAGTGCGGCGAGACGCGCGGCGTGATGCGGCAGAGCTGGTGGATCAGCGCGCAGTCTTCGAGCTTTTCGTGGATGTTGGTGGGCTGGCCGGCGAGGGGGAATCTTGCGAAGCGCGTGCCGCCACGGCCTGCACCCCAGGTGGGCACGGCCACAGAGAAGCGTGCAATCCGTGCCTTGACGGCGTCGATGTCGATGCCACGCCGTGCGAGCTGTCCCGCGAGACCGGCGTAGTCTTCCTCCAGCGCCGCCAATCCCCGGGCATTGGCATCCTGGATCCGTTCCCGCGAAAGCGGAAGGTCGATCGTCATGTCGGCATCCTTCTGATGGGCGATGTCAGCGCGTGAATGCCTGCGCATTCCCGGCATCGACGTTGAGCATGTTGCCGGTGGACTTCGCCGACTGGTCGCCGGCGAAGAAATACACGGCCTCTGCGATGTCCTCCGGCAGCACGTCGCGCTTGAGCATCGATCGCTGCCGGTAATGTTCCTCCAGTTGCGCACCCGGGTCGATGCCATGGGCACTGGCGCGCTCGCGCCGCCAGTCGCCGTCCCAGATGCGGGAACCGTGGATCACGGCGTCGGGGTTCACCACGTTGACCCGGATGCCGCTTGCGGCGCCCTCCAGTGCGAGGCAGCGGGCCAGGTGATTGGCAGCCGCCTTGGCGGAGGCGTAGGCGCTCGCGTTGCTGGCGGCGGCAATGCCGTTCTTGGAGCCGATGAATATGATGGACGTGCCGCCCTGTTCCTTCATGAGCTTCATCAGCGGAAAGGCTGCCCGGGCACTGAGGAAATAGCCCTCCGCCAGCACGTCGTGGTTGCGTCGCCAGAGCGCAACGGTCGTTTCCTCGATCGGTGCCGAGGAGGCGATCCCCGCATTGGCCACCAGAATGTCCAGCCCGCCGAACTCACGCGCGCAGGCCGCGAACGCCGCCTGCACCTGCGCCTCGTCGGTCACATCGCACACCGCCGCTCGAACCACGTCCGTGCCGAAGCGGGCCGCAAGACTCGCGCGCACCGGCTCGAGCGCGGAGGCGTCGCGGTCGGCGAGCATCACGCAGGCTCCCTCCGACAGCAGGCGTGCGGCGGTGGCGCTGCCGATGCCACCGGCACCGCCGGTGACCAGCGCGATGCGCCCGACCAGCGGCCGGGGCAGCGGCATGCGCCGGAGCTTGGCTTCCTCCAGCAGCCAGTACTCGATGTCGAAGGCTTCCTGTTCGTCGAGGCCGATGTACTGGCCTAGCGCCTGAGCGCCGCGCATCACATTGATGGCGTTGCCGTAGAACTCGCTCGCGAGCCTCGCCGTCGTGCGGTCGGTGGCGAAGGCCATGCGTCCCACACCGGGCACGAGCACGATGACGGGATTCGGATCGCGCATGGCCGGCGAGCTGGGGCGCTTGCAGCGCTCGTAGTACCCGGCGTAGGCGGTGCGGTATGCCTGCACGCGGGCCGCGAGCCAGGTTTCGTCTTCGAGCCGATCCGGATCGAGTACCAGGGGGGCGATCTTGGTGCGCAGGAAATGATCCGGACAGGAGGTGCCGATGGCGGCGAGGCGCTCGCAGTCGGCGGAGCAGACGAATTCCAGTGTGGAGGCATCGTCGGCGAAATGACCCAGCTTGCGGCGCGCACCCCCCATCAGGCTGCGGAGCCGCGGCATGAGTGCAGCGGCGACGGCCGCGCGATCGGCGCGGGCTGCCATGCGCGGGCCGCCGAAGGCGGGGCGGCCCGCGAGCCGCAGATTCAGGTACTTCGCAGCGTCGGCGATGAGCGAGAGCGTGTGCTCATGACAGGCCCTGGCAGTATTGGCCCAGCAGATGATGCCGTGGCCCGCGAGCATCACGCCCTCGATGCCGGGATGCGCGACGACGTAGTCGCGCAGCTGCACACCCAGGGTGTATCCGGGCCGCTTCCATGGCAGCCAGCCGATGCGCCCGCCCCAGATCTCGCGTGTCGCCGCTTCGCCGCCGCTGGATGCCGCGATTGCAATGATGGCGTCGGGATGTACATGATCCACGTGCGCAAAAGGCAGCAGCGCGTGGAGCGGAGTGTCGATGGAGGCGGCGCGCGGGTTCAGGTTGAAGGTGCAATGGGGCAGGAAGCCCACCATCCTGTCGTCATCCCGGGGCCCGGTGTAATGGGCATGGATTGCCTGGAGCTTTTCCTGGTACAGCGTGGCGAAGCCGTCGAGCTTCATGGAGCCGAGATCGCCGCCGGATCCTTTCACCCAGAGCACCTGCACCGGCTTGCCTGTGAGCGGGTCGAGCTCCTCGAGCTTGGCGGAAGTGTTTCCCCCGCCGAAATTGGTGACCGACAGATCAGCGCCAAGGAGGTTGGATCGGTACAGCAACAGCTCAGCTGGCGACTTGCCAGCCGCTGCTGCCTCGTCCCAGTGACTGGTCGGCACGGCAAACAGGGATGTGGCGGCGGGCAGAGAGCTTGCGTTCACGATGCTTCCGGATATCAATTGTGGAAAAGCTGGTCAACGGGCCTTGCAGCCCTTAGACTGGAATAGATCAATAATAATTGATATTGATCATTTATAGTCAAGATCAAACTAGAGAGATTCCTTGGAAACTTCGCTGCAGCACAGCACGACTGCCGTGCTCGACGTGGGCAAGACGTTGAGCAAGCTGAGTTTCTGGTCTGCCGATGGGCGATTGCTGGACCGGCATGAAAGGCCCAATGCCGTGATCGAGCAGGCCGGTGCGCGCCGGCTCGATGTTGCCGGCATCGGCGACTGGCTCCTGGAGCGTCTTTCCTCCAGCGCCGCACCCGCACCATCGACGCTGGTGCCGGTGGCCCACGGGGCTGGCGTTGCCCTGCTCGTCGGTGGTCAACTGGCCGCAGCGCCACTGGACTATGAGCAGCCGCCGCCGCCCGAAGTGCTCGAAGCCTATCGAGCCGAACGCGATGCCTTTGCGCTGACCGGCTCGCCCCTGCTGCCCGACGGACTGAATCTGGGGGCACAGCTGTACTGGCTCGAGCGACAGGACAGGCAAGCCATGCAAACGGCGGTGCTGGTGCCGTGGGCGCAGTACTGGAGCTGGTTCCTGTCGGGCGTGGCCGGGAGCGAGGTGACCAGCCTGGGTTGTCATACCGACCTGTGGAACCCGGGGCAGCGCGTCTTTTCGCCGCTGGCCCGGCGCCGCGGCTGGGACACGCGATTTGCGCCGCTGAGGCGTGCGGATGAGGTCGTCGGGACGTTGCGCCCGGCGCTGGCAGACAGAACGCGCCTCGACCGGTCGGTACGGGTGCTGTGCGGCCTGCATGATTCCAACGCCGCGCTGCTCGCGGCGAAGGGTCTTCCTGAACTCGCAGGGCGGGATGCCACGGTCCTGTCGACCGGAACCTGGTTCATCGCGATGCGCTCGCCTCGTGATCCTTCAGATTCCGGAGCGGTCATGGCATCGCCACTGCCCGAAGGGCGCGACTGCCTGCTCAATGTCGATGTGGAGGGACGCATGGTACCCTCCGCCCGATTCATGGGCGGACGCGAACTGGAAATGCTCCTCGGCAGCGACACGCCACTGCTGGATCGCGAGACGGAGCAGTCCGCGATGCTGGCGGCGGTGCCACGCATCCTGGGCAGGGCCATCTGCATATTGCCCACGCTCAAGCCCGGAACCGGGCCCTGCCCAAACAGTGCGGGTGGGTGGCAGAACGAGCCGCAGGACCGGATCGAGCGGGCCGCGGCCGCAGCCATCTACGCCGCGCTGGTCGCCGATGTTTCGCTCGATCTGATCGGCGCGCGTGACATCCTGCTGGTCGAGGGGCGCTTCGCGCGCTGCGAGGTGTTCGTGCGCGCGCTCGCCAGCCTGCGCCGCGATACACGTATCTTCACCGCGGAGCTCCATGACGACGTCCCGCTCGGGGCGCTGCGGCTGGTGCACCCGGACCTGGCGCCCGCCAACCGGCTGCGACCGGTTCAACCCTTGCCCGTGGCTCTCGCGCCACTGCGCGACCGCTGGCGCAAACAGATGGAGGCCGCATGATCATCGCCAACATAGCCGATTTCCGTGAGGCCGCCCGACGGCGCCTGCCCCACTTCCTGTTCGAGTACATCGACGGCGGCGCTTATGCCGAGGTCACCTTGCGCAGGAACATCCAGGATCTGGAAGCCATCAGCCTGCGCCAGCGCGTGCTGCGCGACATATCGGACATCGACACTTCGACGGAACTGTTCGGCCAGCGCGTTGCGATGCCGGTGGTGCTCGCACCCGTGGGCATCGCCGGCCTGAATGCGCGCCGCGGCGAATGCCAGGCGGTGCGCGCCGCGCAGCGCGCGGGGATTCCCTTCACGCTGTCCACCGTCTCGGCCTGTTCCTTGGCCGAGGTGCGGGCCGCTGCGAATGCGCCATTCTGGTTCCAGCTGTACGTGATCCGTGACCGCGCCTTCATGCGGGACCTGCTGGCACAGGCCGCGCAGGCGGGATGCTCGGCGCTGGTGTTCACCGTCGACCTGCCCATTCCCGGCACCCGCTATCGCGACCAGCGCTCGGGGCTTGCCGGCGCGCCGGGCCTCACCGGCAGGCTGCGGCGCCTCGGGCAGGTCCTGATGCGGCCCGGCTGGGCCTGGGATGTGGGCGTTCGTGGCCGGCCGCATGCACTGGGCAACATCGCACCGCTCCTGAAGGGCAGCAGCGGCATCGAGGATTTCATGGCCTGGATGAGCGCCAACTTCGATCCCGGCATCCGGTGGAACGACCTGGACTTCATCCGCAGCGAGTGGAAAGGGCCCCTGATCATCAAGGGCATCCTCGATCTGGAGGATGCGCGCCAGGCGGCCGCATTGGGTGCCGATGGCATCGTGGTGTCCAACCACGGCGGCCGGCAGCTCGACGGTGCCTTGTCGAGCGCGCGGGCGCTCCCGGCCATCGCGCAGGCCGTGGGTGACCGCCTCACCGTGCTCGCCGATGGCGGCGTGCGTTCGGGGCTCGACGTGCTGCGCATGCTGGCGCTGGGAGCGCGGGGCGTGATGCTCGGGCGCGCCTGGGCCTATGCGCTCGGGGCCCAGGGTGAGGCGGGGGTGGAGAAAATGCTCTCGATCATCGCTTCAGAACTTCGAACCGCCATGGGGCTCACCGGCACCCGGCGCATCGCGGAAGTGGGCTCGAGCCTGATCGCAGAAGGTTCGGGTTGATGGCATCCGCAGGCAGTGTTCCGCGCTGGCGCGACACCATCCTCGCGGGTCTGGCCAACTACATCGACGCAGGCTCCATCGTCGCAGGTTCGGCGGCGCTTGCGCTATGGAAGGAGCAGTTCGGCCTGTCGAACGATTTCGTCGGCCTGATCGGCGCCTTCGGTCCGAACGCCATCGGTGCCGGCACCGGCGCCCTGATCGGCGGCTGGCTGTGCGACCGGTTCGGCCGCAAGAAGATCTACCAATGGGACATGCTGATCTATGCCGCGGGCATGGCCCTGCTGGTGTTCGCCAGCGCCCCATGGATGATCGTCACCGGCTTTCTCATCGTCGGCCTCGCCGTGGGCGCGACATCCCGGCGAGCTGGTCGCTGATCGCCGAGAACGCCGGATGATCGCCGGGGCCAGCACTCGGGCGTGGCGCGGGTGTTGTGGTACGTCCGGCGTGGTGGTGCTGCTGATGAGCTCCAGGCCGCGGGACTCGGGCATCCTCGGCGTCGCATCGCTCGCGCATCCGTCGTCGTGGCGATCGCGCTGACCTCGGCTGCGATCGCGCTACGCAGGAGTCGCAGCGCTGGAGGCGGCGCAGAAGAGCGGAGTTCGCCGGCCGCCGCTGACCTTCGCCCCTGGAGCCGGGTTACCTGCACGCGGTCCTCGGGCTCGTGGGGATGTACGGGTTCTGGAACCTGTGGGCCGGTACCAACGGTTTCTTCTTTCCCTACATCCTGCGCACCGTCGGCTCGACGACCCAGGCCACGGCCGTGGCCATC
>JBGAGK010000018.1:0-101528 GCA_044226785.1 Steroidobacteraceae bacterium
TATGAACCCAAGCGTGAAACCGCCAGTGTCGGTCGCTATCAGCGCTAGACCCGAACGTCCAACAGATGGTCGTCGGTTCATGCTTTCTGTCACGGCCCGCGACGATTGATTGAGGTAAGTTTAGCCACCCTATGAACGCGCCCCTCGAAGCTGAAGCCGCACCAGGCTTTTCCGATTTTTTTGCAGCCATCCGCCGGCGGCGAAAGCTCATGGCCATGATTGCCCTGCCGGTCGTGTTGCTGGCCGGTATATTGGCGCTGGCTCTACCTGATGTTTTCATCTCGCCGGCAGAATTCCAGTTCGAGCAGTCGGCTCTCTCAGAGATCGAAGGCGCCCGCGCCAACCGTGACGAGTATGAGGATGAGTTCGTCTCCAAATTGAGCGAGCGGGTGCTGACGGGCGAAAACCTGAAGAAAATGCGGGACGAATTGAAACTGGAGGACGAGCTCTCGGACATCCGTTCCAACATCGATGTCGAAATGGTCACGCAGAAAATCCTTGATCCTCAATCCGGTCGCCAGAAGGATGTCAATTCCGGATTCACGGTCGATTACCGCAGTTCGACGGCGAATGAAGCCCAGGCTGCATCCCAGTGGCTTGCCTCGTCATTTGTGACGGTGAACCGCCAGGCAAGGCACGACCGGATCGAACATACGGTGAAATTTCTGGATGCTGAGGCTGACCGCTACCGCCAGCAGATCGCCCAGCTGCAATCGAAACTGGCGAACTTCAAATCCAGGCACATCGGTGAATTGCCGGAGTCCGCCCAAGCCAATATGGTGCAGCGTGACCGGATCGACCAGGAGATCAATGATGTGCAGGCGCAGATCCGCGCGCTGGACCAGAACCGGATCTTCCAGGAATCCCAGCTTCAGCAGGCGCAGGTCGCGCCGGACGCAGACACCCTGCGGGACCTCGAGGACGAATACCGGCGCAAGTCGGTCAATTACGACCCTTCGCATCCCGACATGCTGGCGCTGCGCAAGCAGATCGAGGCTGCCAGACGCATGGGCTCGACCCGCGGAGACACTTCGCTGGCCGCACAGCTGGAGACCCAGAAGGCCATCCTGACCCAGACCCGGCAGCGATACAGCGAGGATCACCCCGATGTCCGTCGCATCGAGCGGCAGATCGCCACCCTGGAGGCGCGGATCGCGGCGGGCGAGAAATCCGACGGCCCGCCCGTGGTGGCAACCGACCCGGTGGTGGTGCAGCTGAAGACCCAGTTGCGCAGTACCGAAAATCAGATCGCATCCCTCCAGGTCCGCCTTTCGGAGTTGCGCAACAAGTCGGCCCAGATCATCGGGCAGATCGGGTCCAGTCCGCAGGTCGAGAAGGAATACCAGACCCTGATGCGGGACCTGGGGCTGGCGAACGAGAAGTACGACCAGATGTTGAAGCAGCGCATGGATGCAGAGTTCAGCGCGGCGGCGACCCTGGCCGGGAGCGGTGATGAATTCCGCTTCAGCCGCAAGCCGGGCGTACCGATGAAGCCCGCCAAGCCAAACCGGATTGCCATTGTCATCATCGGAGTCATTCTTGCCGGCATTCTGGCTGTCCTGGCCGGTATCGCCTCGGAAGCCTTCGATCCCACCGTGCGCAGCAGTCGCGACGTCCAGACCGTGCTTGGCCTGAGTCCGCTGGCGATCATTCCTGAAATCCAGAACTCCGTGGCTACTGCACGCCGGTACAAGCAACTTCGGGCGTTTGCCGCCAGCGTAATCGTCGGTATTCCCGCGGTGTGGCTGGCAGTTCATTTTCTGGTCGGATAACCCGGAATTTTCCATGAGCCTCATCGAAACCGCCATCAAGAAAATCCAGGCCTCGGCCAATGCGCAGGCGCAGACCTCGCTGGTCGCACACGGTGCTCCGGCGCAGCGCAAGGCGCCCCAGCGGCACGAACCGGTGGATCCGGCGAAGGTACGCCAGTACCGGCGGGTCTCCTCGAGTCCCGAGGCCATGGAGCGCAACTGCATCCTGCCGCAGGTCACCGACCAGGCCGCCCTGCGTGGCTACAAGATCCTGCGTACCCGCATCGGGCAACGGCTGGCCGCCAACAACTGGCATTCCATTGCGGTCACCGGCACAGAGTCCGGCCAGGGAAAGACCCTCACGGCCTGCAACCTGGCGATCGCGCTGGCCCAGGACCCCAGTACCTACGTGTTCCTGGTCGACCTCGACCTGCAGCGCCCGCAGATCGCCTCCTATTTCGGCATGCCGATCGAACGGGGTCTGGGCGACTATCTGGTGGGTGAGGCGGGGATCGATGACATCATCTACAGCCCAAACATCGAGCGGCTCGCGGTGGTGCCCAATACCCGCGTACTGGAGCATTCGTCGGACTTCCTCGCATCGCCGCGCATGATGGAACTGGAGACCGTGCTCAATGCCGAAATGCCCCGGCGCGTCATCATCTATGACATGCCGCCCCTGCTGCTGTCGGACGACGTGCTGACATTCGCGCCCAGGGTGGATGGTCTGCTGATGGTCATCTCGGAGCAACATACGGCGAGGGCATCGCTCGAGCGGTCCAAGGAACTGCTGTCCGAAATGAACCTGCTCGGCGTGGTTCTGAACCGCTCTTCCGAGCACAACGACAGCCCGTACTATTGATTGCGCCGGGCAGGCGTGTCGCTGCGCATCCTTAGGGCTACACGCTCACCATGCTGCTGAAGGTCAGCCGATCGCTGTTGCGGTCCCCGGCGCTGCGTGCGGCCGTGGTGCTGGGCGGGGGAGGGCTGGCGCTCGCGATCGGCAATCTCCTGCTGGCGCGCTTCCTGACAAAGGCGGAGTTCGCGCTTTTCTACCTGGTCTATACGCTGATCATGATGGGCATCAGCATCGGACCCATGGGTGCCGACGTGATCCTGACGCGCCACCGGATCATCCCGGACGGCAAGCTCCACCGGCAGATCCTCCTGACCTCCAGTCTGACAGCCCTTGGCATCGTCGCCTTCGGTCATCTCATGTACCCGCTGCGGCTGGAATTGCTGGCCTGTGTCTTCGTGGCCAGCGTGGCCGGCGCCGTGAAGACCATCCCGGTGGCGTATTACCGAAGCCAGCAGCGCTTCAGTACGGCCTTGATGCTGACGGTCAGCACCAATACGAGCGTGATGATCGCGGCCCTCATCGCGTGGTGGCTCCAGGCACAGTCCGCGCTGTGGCCTGCCATCGGCATGACACTGACTTTGCTGGCCACGGGCTTCATCGGCTGGCGCAGTATCGCGGGTGTCACTGGCGCGGGACCGGCCGGACCGGGCTACACCTGGGCTGAAGGATTTTCCGCCATGAGTTTTTCCGCCTTCGGCATGATCCTCGGATCGGTGGACCGCCTGGTCCTGCCCGATCTGCTGGGCCTGTCGGCACTGGCTACTTTCAGCGTGCTGGCCACGGCGGTGGGTTCACCATTCCAGATGCTGCATCTGGGCGTGGGATACACCCTGCTTCCCGCCTTGCGCAATGCACCGGGACGCGAACGGCGCATCCGCGTGCTTGCACACGAGGCGATGGTGATCGCGGTGTGCTGTGCGGGTGCGTCACTCGTGGTTTTGTGGACTACGCCCCTGATCCTGAAATACGTGCTGGCAGACCGCTATCAGATCGGGCCAGAATTGATCTGGGCATCGGTCGTGATCGGTGTCCTGAAAGTCTCCGGGTCGTTGATGGCCTCTGTGGTGAATGCCCTGGGCACGAGCCGGCAGCTGGTACAGCTCAGCGGCATCGGGGGAGTCGCCATCCTGATCTCGCTGGCCGGCGCGTACGTCGGCGCGCGCTGGGGGCTGGTCGGCCTGATCTACGGGGTGAGCGCCGGATGGTTGTTCCGGGCGCTGGCGACGGTGAAGCTGGCCATGCCGCGGCTTTTGCACAAGGAAGCATGAGTCTTGAAAACCCGAAGCCTCGACGCACTGAACCCTGCCACCCCCTACGATGTTTGCATCATAGGCTCGGGACCTGCGGGAACCTGCCTGGGCGTCTCGCTGACCCGTCAGGGACTTCGTACCCTGATACTCGAGTCGGGGCTTGGTCTGGCCAGTTGGCTCACCAACAGCCGTGTGCAGTCGCTGGCGCGCTACGAGTACGATGGCGACACGAACTACCCGCTGAAGCAGACCGCATCGCGCCTGCTGGGCGGCAACTCGAATTTCTGGACCGGGCGGTGCGAGCGTCTGCACCCTTCGGACTTCGAGGCTCACCCCTATACGCCGCCGGAGAATCCCTGGCCCATCGGGTACGCGGATCTGGACGACTATTACGATGCCGCGGAGAAAATCCTGCGCGTGCGCGGGGGCCCACGCACTGCACACGCACCGCCGCGGCGGCATCCGCTGCCCCTGCCGGGCAGCCCGGACATCCAGTACCTGAAGGATCTCTGTGCGGGTGTCGGGGTGGAGGTGGAGGATACGGCCACTGCCACACCCAGCAAGACCTTCCGGTTTTTCAATGTGCAGAAGGAAATCCTGCCCGCATTTCACCGTTCGGGTCTGGGCACCGTGGTCATCGGAGCTACGGTGAACCGGCTCGTCGGCAATCGCGATCGGGAGATCACCGGTGCCGAGGTGACGACGCTCGACGGCCAGAAGGGCATTGCCCGAGCCCGGATGTTCGTGGTGTGCTGTGGCGGACTCGAATCGGCCCGATTGCTGCTGTTGTCGGCATCGGAAATTTTTCCCGAGGGCATCGGCAATGCGGACGACCGGGTCGGGCGCGGTTTCAATGAACATCCCAATGTCGGCTTCTACGCCCAGGTCCCTCATGCCTGGCGGACTCTGGTGCCGACCAACAAGATCGCCCGTACCCATCAATTCTATTCAGCATTTCGTGGTGAAGGCCTGGGAGCCATCGTGCCGGTGTTCCGCCAGGCCTGGCTGATGCCCAATCACCTGTTGCCCTTCAAGTTGCAAAATCTTCCGGCAAATGCCCTGGCGGCGGTGGGGCGGATGGCGAAGGCTGCGCTGTACGTGGGTGCAGCGGTGGAGATGAAGATCTCACAGGCCAACCGCATCACGTTGTCGCGCCATCGCACAGACCTGTTCAGCCGGCCGTCTGCTCACCTGATCTTCAACTACTCGAGCGAGGATCTGCAGCTGCTCGATCGCGCACGCACCCTGATCCGCGGCTGGCTCGGACAGTTCGGGGCCAGCGGGATCCACGAGATCGAAGTCGCCTGGTCACGCCATCTCCAGGGTGCCTGCCGGATGGGGACGAATCCGCGCACCAGCGTGGTGGATGCGGATCTGCGGGTGCATGACACGCGCAACCTGTACGTCTGCGGGTGCGAAGTGTTCGCGACGGGCGGTGCCATGCAGCCCTCCCTGTCCATCGCGGCGCTGGCATTGCGGCTGGGAGACCACCTGGGTCAGCGATTCAGGCAGCGTTGAGTGGATCCGCCGCGGCCCCCGCGGCTGGCTGCGCAGCCGTCTTGCGCCGCAGGATGTACGGGTATTTCCCCGACTCGCTCAAGGGGATGTCATCGAGGAATTCGAAGCGCACCGGGCAGTTCTCCGTCATCACCAGGGCGATTGCCTTGCGGATCTCCTGCAGGTGCGGCGCGGCCAGCTCTGGGGTGACACCGGACTCGAGCACGAGATTGACGGTGATCGACCCGTCCTGCTCCTGGATGATCTGGCCCTTCTTCAGCGCCTTGTTGTTGATCTTTTCCGCCATGATCCAGATGAAATAGCCCGGATCGATCTGCTCGCCCCGCGGATTGAACAGGACCTCCACGACTCTGCCATTGAGTGATTCAAGCAACGGAAAGTGCCGGCCGCAGGTACAGGATTTCGCCGTCAGATGCCCGCGGTCACCGATCCGGTAGCGGATGAAGGGCATGGCGTGATTCATCAGAGGCGTGATCGCTAGCTCTCCGTCGGCTTCCATGACAGGCCGTTCATCTGCGCCGATGACCTCGACCACGTGCGCCTGGGTTGCGATGTGGTGACCCCCGCGTTCCAGGCACTGGCATGCCACGGCACCCACCTCGCGCGAGCCATAGGCGCTGATGGCCGGTGACCTGAACGCCTGCTCGATGGCTTTGACCATGAACGGGTACACCGTGGCGCCGCCCAGCACCACCGATGCCGGTGCATGGACTTCGAGTCCGTGTTCGTTGATGTAGCGCGCCACACCGTCGATGCCATCCCGGAAGCACCACAGCATCCTTGGCTGCCATTCATTGATGTGACGGATGATGTCGAGGATGCGCTGCTCCGGCAGATGCCAGCATTGCTCGAAGCGGCGGTTGTAGATGAAGTTCTCGACATGGGCCTTCAAGCCCAGCGTGCCGAGCCGCAGATCGCGCTCGTTGCCCCAGATCTTCATCTCGCGATCGCCGATCTGCTTGCCCACGGTCTCGAAGTGATAGGTCCGGGTGGCGATGGTGACGCCCCAGTAGACATTGTCCTGCCAGAACCTAACCGGCTGGCCCGTGGAGCCCCCGGAGCGGTTCCGGTGTGCCTTCCGGCCTCGCGGCAGTTGGCGAGCGATCAGCCGCTCGCCCTGGGCGCGGATGATGTCCTTGGTCAGAAACGGGATGTCTTCGAAGCGCTCGAGATTGACGCTCCCATCGGGCCGCACGGCTCCGCAATGCTCCAGGACCTCGTGGTAGTAGTCCGTCTGGCTCCAGGCGTGATGGAGCAGTTCTTCCAGCCGTCGCTCCTGGACAGCACGGATCGCCTCCGGCGATTTGCGTTCGATGGAATGGATGAGATCGAGCTCGCGCCCGATGCTCGCGTCCTGCACGGCAAATGCGGCCTTGATGACCGGGGCGCGCCAGTTCATGTCCTGCTCTTGTGGATCCGCGTTGAATCGAAGCGGGCAGTATCGAAAAGCGGCCGCCGTCCGGCTGTGACGGGAATCACGTCAGCCAGTCCCCGCGGCCGAGCGCACGTCGCCAATATGCATGAAATATGTCCATTCGGAAGCCGCCGGAAGGCAGATGTCACCCGGTCTGCGCTTTCTGATAAATTGCAGCATCGAGCGCCACAATACCCGGAAGCTGCAGGGATTCGCGCGGCACAGGCCACGCCTGACCCATACATGAGATCGCGCCACACCATTCTGCATGTCATCGACTCGCTCGACCTGGGTGGGGCACAGTCGGTGCTCATCAACCTGATCCGCCACGGCGACCGGGAGCGGTTCGATTTCGAGGTCGCGACCATGCACGGCCATGGCGTGTATTGGGACTCGGTACGTGCCCTGGGTGTGCCGGTCCACTCGCTGTCGGTGCATCCGTTTGTTCCAAGCTACATTCCGGCGCTGCTGTGGCTGTGCAGCACGCGGCGATACGACATTGTACATACGCACCTGATCGGTTCGAATCTGATCGCCAAGCCCCTGGCTGCACTCTGCCGGGTCAGGGTTCGCATCAATCATGACCATTGCAACGACAAGACCAGCATGAGTCCGTGGCTGGTGCGAGCCGACAAGCTCACCAATCGCCTGTCGACCCATGTGGTGGCAGTGTCCGCTTCGGTGCGCGATTATGCGGTGCGCCAGGAAGGACTGGCGGCCGATCGCGTGGATACCGTCTACAACGGCATCGACCTGTCCGATTTCCAGCCAAGGCCCGCCATGCAGGGCACCGCGCGCGAGCGGTTCGGAATCCCTCCGGATGCCTTCGTGGTCGTGGGCGTCGGTCGTCTGTCCTATCAGAAGAATTTCGGATTATTCCTGCAGGTGGCTGCGCGGGTCCTGAAAGACCGCCCCCAGGCGTTCTTCGCCATTGCCGGTACCGGCGATGAAGATGCGGCGTTGCGCCGTCAGGCGCAGGAGCTGGGTCTTGGTTCGCGACTGAAATTCCTGGGATTCGTTTCGGACATGCGCGCCCTGTATCCGGCTGCGGATGTCCTGATGCTGACTTCGCGCTACGAGGGCCTGCCCATCACCATCCTGGAATCCATGGCGACCGGGACGGTCATCGTTTCCTCCAACCTCGATGGCGTGCAGGAAGTGCTGCGTGACGGTGAGGACAGTGCGCTGGTCACACCGGGGGATGCCGAAGGGTTTGCCCGGCGCCTGGTGCAACTCATCGATTCACCGGAGCTGGCCGCAAGTTACCGCCAGGCCGCGCTGGCGAAGGTTCGTGCCAGCTTTTCGGCCGAGGCCGCGGCGCGGGCTGTGGAGTCGATCTACCTTCGATATCTTCCCGGCGCAGCGGGTATTCCGGCGGTCACGCCCGGCGGCCGGTCGTAGCCGGGCCGCGGGTCCTGGCCGGGCAACTGATCCAGGCCGGACAGGCGGGCGGACATCTGAAGCTCAGTCCTGACGTGGTGGCACTGTGCCTGTGAGCTCGATCAGACGAAGTCCGGGCGAATCAGTCCCTGTCAGTGCCGCGACCAATTTCCACGCAAGTTCCGCAGGATCTGCCAGCGGGCTGAGGGAGAAGGGCGTGTTCGTCTGGTCAGTGCGCATGCGGGGAAGACGTGCGATCACGAAACGGGCGTCCTGATACTCCCGGGACAGCGCCTGGATCAGCCCTTCCTGCGCCGCCTTGGCCGCCAGGTAGTGGGGGAAGCCAGGTACCGGGACGCTGAGGTAGGCGGTCGAGACATGCACGAACTGCCCGCCGCGAGCCAGCTGCGGCAGGAGTTGGCGGGCGCAGGCCAGGGAGATGGCGAGGTTCCGGCGCACGAACTCCTGCAGTTCCTCGTCGCCTTGTTCGACCAGGCGGGCCTCGGGGATGGGCGGCGAGGCATTGCAGATGATCAGATCCAGCGGGCCGAGTCTCGCCGCTTCGACGCCGAGCTGCCGGGCAGCGGCCGGATCCTCCAGGTCGGCGCGGATCCCGTTGAACCCGCAGCCCAGATCCCGGGCAACGCGGGCAAATGCCTGGATCTCGGCTGGTTCGCCCCGATGATGTGCGATCACCTGGGCGCCCGCCTGGAGGCAGGCCAGAACCATCTCGGCGCCCAATCCTCGGGCAGCGCCCGTGACGAGTACCTTCTTTCCGCGAAGGGTCCTGGGCATTGCCTCAGGAGGCCGGGATCCACCGAGCGCGGGGGCCACGGGTTCGGGTCGGCGAAACGCGCTCAGGGCCAGCTGCCCGATGCCAGGACCCCGTGCCTGCAGGGTGTACCGGTTGAACCGGCTGTCGAACGATGCTTCATCCAGATCGAGCAGCAATTCGGGCGATGGCGTGGCGGGCATGGCGAATTCCACCTGTGCCTCGGCAAACAGCGCCTGCCGTCCCGGCATCTCCATGCCGACGTGATAGCTCATCCACAGCAGGGTAGCGATCTGCTGCGCCGGAAACTGACCTGCCGACAGGTTGAAGGTTTCAAGCAGGTGAGCGAGCGCGGCCTGTGCGACCGTAAAGCCCGTTTTCCGGGTGGTGCAGAGCGGCTGTGGGGAAGCGCTGGCACGGGGTTCAAAGTCGACTTCGGCCGCAAGGCCGGCGCCGGCATGACCATCCCAATCCTGTGCATGCAGGTGGATGACGAGGTAGTCGATGCCGCCGCGACCAATGCGCAAACGGCGTCGGGGACCGTCGAGGGATTCGATCAGGTCGTAGCCGGTATCCACGAACAGGGGTTTTCTGAACGTGCTGCGGAGCGAAATCAGCCGTTGCGGGCCCGCGCTCCCGAGCAGGGCGATGGCGCGAAGGACTGCGGCCATGCCATAGGCAACCGGTCGGCCGAACGGGGTCCGGCGCGCGTACTGTGCATCGCGATGCAGGGGGTTGGCATCACGGCTGGCCTCGAAAAAGGCTTCGATGTGCGCGGCCGAAAGGGTCAGGAGGGCGGCCATCAGAATTGCCAGTACAGGAATTCACTCACGCCCGCGATGTGCGCCACTCCCACCCCTGCCACCACGGCCATTCCAAGACCCCAGGCCAGCGAGGGCTTCCACTCGAGGACGTGCGGCACCGAACCCACGGGTCCGGCCTTGACGCCAAGCGCCGGTTCGTAACGCTCCAGCATCTGCTGGGTATTGGGTGCGATGAGTGCGAGCGCCAGCAGCGCCAGCATCCACCGCAACGCCGGGAAGAATTGCGGATCAGGATGGATTGTGCTGACGAATCCCTGGGACCGGACCAGGTCCGGGAGCCGGTCCAGCGCATTCAGCGGCAGGCTGATCCCGTGTGCGCCGAACATGCCGGTCAGGACATTCCAGGCCGAGGCCAGGGTGGGGGCGCGGAAGAAAGTCATGGCGGCGACGATGCAGACGAACGTCAGCAGGTGATCGCTTCCCCAGCGCAGGCGATGCGTGCCACGCATCCAGATCCATGCGTGATTGATCACCAGATATACGCCGTTGATCAGGCCCCAGAGGATGAACGTGTAACCGGCACCATGCCACAGGCCCGAGATGGCCATGGTGAACAGCGTGGGCAGGATCAGCAGATGAAGGAACGAAGCGGGCGTGGTGTTCCGGCCACCCAGCCCCTTCAGGCCGCGGGCCAGGCGTCGCCGGGTCAGCCAAAGCGTCAGCGGGTTGTACAGGTAGGCTGTGAGGAAGCGCGTCAGCGTCATGTGCCAGCCGGCCCAGAATCCGATGATGTTCCGCGCACGGAGTGGGGAATTGAAATTGGGCGGCAGCTTGATGCCGAACAGCCGGGCGATGCCGATGGCCATGTCGGAATAGCCGGAAAAATCGAAATAGATCTGCAGGGTGAAGCCGATGGCCGCCATCCAGGCCTGGACCAGCGCCACCGGATGGCCCGCAGCGGCCTGCTCGTAGATGGGCGAGACGAACGGCGCAATGCCATCGGCCAGGACGGTCTTCTTGAACAGTCCGGCGAAGAACAGGGTGGATCCGAGCGCGACGTTGAGTCCGTCGAAGCGGCAGCTGGCGCGTTCGAACTGCGGCATGACCTCCCGGAAATGCACGATGGGTCCGGCGATGAGCTGGGGGAAGAACATGACGAACAGCAGGTAGTCGCGCAGGGTGAAACTCCTGACCCGTCCGCCGGCGACATCCACCAGAAAGCCGATCTTCTGGAAGGTGATGAAGGAAATCCCGAGCGGCAGGATGATCCTCTCGAGGACGAAGCGGGTGCCGAAGACATCGTCGGTCACGCCAGTGAGGAAATTCGCGTACTTGAAATAGCCCAGGAAGGCGATGTTGAATGCGATGCCGGCGATCAGCAGGACCCGCACGATCCGTGGCCTGTTCTCCTGCAGATATCGCAGCAGCAGTCGCGCAAGCAGGTAGTTCAGGGCCACGGAGGGCGCCATGATCAGCACATTGAGCGGCCGCCACCAGGCGTAGAAGAACAGCGATGCCGCGATCAGCCACCCCAGGGCAGGGCCCGTCCCGCGTCGGCCCAGCAGGAAGAACAGCCCGACCGTGACCGGCAGGAACAGGAACAGGAATTCGTAGGAATTGAACAGCATCGGGCTGGCGTCAGCCCGATTTCATCTGCTGCACGCAGCGGACGATGGCGCCCACGTCCTCGAAGGACTCGACATCGGCGATCTTGAAGCGGATCCCCAGCTCCATCTCCACCGCGGCAATGAAATTGATGTAGGTGAAGGAGTCCCAGTTCGGCACGTCGGACCGGCGCGTGTCCATCTTGAGCTGCAGGCCATCCTCGCCCAGCAGGTCAGCAAGGATCCGGGAGAACTGCTCGAGCAATTGCTGGTCGGTCATGAGGGTCCTGTATCCACGATATGGGTGGTGTGTGGCTGATAATGCTGCAAATCGAGTGTCCAGTGCGTGGCGCCTTCCGGTCCGGATTGCAGGGCCGGCTGGAATCCAAGCTCCCTGAACAGATCCCTCACCACGCCGTTCTTCGCAGTGGGGATGAAAGTGCCCCTGATCTGGCGGGCGCCGCGGGAGCGGGCAATCGCGGTCGCGATGTTCAGGGCCGCATGCTCGAGCTGTCGGCCGAACACCCGACAACTCATGACCCAGGTATCGATGTCGAGCACATCGGGCTGATCCCTCACGGGCAAAAGGATCATGGCGCTCACCAGCCCGTTGTCTCCAAACCGGTCTTCGAGCCGGAACTGCAGTATGGTCGCGGCCGGGTCCCGCGACAGGGCGGTGACTGTCTCCAGTGAGTGTCTGCGCGTGGTCAGGTTGAACTGGTTGGTCTTGCCGATCAGCTGGGCCACGCGCGGCAGGTCGACGGCCTGGGCAAGGCCTGATCGCATGCGCATGGCAAGGCTTTCCAGGAAACTGCCGGCATCGGAGCTGGCCTGCAGCATCGCGGCGCGTTCCTGGTTGCCGGCGTACTGACTGGCACGCTGGCGGTCTTCTTCGGTGAAGGCGACAGCTTCGAAGTATCCTGCCTGCTCCACGCAGTTCACGAAGGCGGCCGGGTCTTCGGGCAACTCCGGAACCGCGACCATGGGCAGCGCCTGCCGGATGTGGGCCCGCTCGACGGGGTTGTCGTCCACGAAGACCAGGCTGTCGAGTCCGATGTTCAGTTCCCCCGCGATGCGCCGGAGGTTGGCTTCCTTCGGTTCCCAGTTTGCGATGAAACAGGCGATGTCCTCCCGTCGCAGAATCATGTCGGGGTGGTCCCTGAACACCTGCTGCGCGATGTCCGGATCATTCTTCGAGCAGACCGCCAGGATGATGCCGCGCTGTGCCAGCCGCTTTGCAAAACCCTGCAGCGCAAGGTGTGCCTCGCCGGCGGCGCTCCCCTGGCCCAGGACGATGCCCTCCAGGCCATCATCGCCGATCACTCCGCCCCACAGCGTGTTGTCGAGGTCCAGCACCAGGCACTTGCGCGAATGGCCGCGCAGGGCGGCGAGGATCCGTGCCACGTGTTCGCCATAGGCCGGGACCGCAGAGGGTGCGACCAGCATCCGGGCCTGCAGCCAGCGAGCCGTATCGAACCAGACATGCAGTCCGTCCCTCATCACGGCACTCTCGAGATCGAGCAGGGTCACGCCTTCCCGGCAGGCGATTTCGATCAGCTTCTCGTTCAGACGCCGGATCAGCCGCCGCGGCGAAGCCGGGACGGACGTGTCGAAATGTCCGAACAGGGAAGCTTCCGTGTCGAGGAAGGTCTGCTGGATGATGCTGGTGCCCTGTGCGGCTTTCAACGCCCGCCATGATTCGCACAGGTCTTCGATGTACCGTTCGAGAGTGTCATCGACCTGTGACTGCCCGGCGTCCAGAGGGAGGTCGCCGATGGCCTCCTTCGCCTGCAGGCAGAACAGCGCCGCTTGGGGTCGGAACTGCCGGACGCCCGAAGCCGCATCGCGCGTTTCCTGATGGATCTGTCCGAACTGGCCGACATGACCCTGTACCAGCAACCCGCGGCGCAGTGCTGCCACACGGATGCCCGGAAGCAGGTGATCGGTGGTGCAGGTGCCCAGTACCGCAAGGCGCAGCGGCGCCAGGCCTTCCGATGGTGTTTCTCCGCGGGCCATCGCCTTGAGCACGAGGCGGTCCAGTTGCAGCAGTTCGAGGTAGGTGAGCCGGTGCTGGCTCAGGCTGGACAGCTGCGGCCACACCTGCGCGGATCCGCCATCCAGCGCGCGCTGGGCCTCACGCAGATCCTTGCGGAAATCGGTGGGTGGGGGGAGCCATTGCATGGGATCTTCAGGGCTCCGTGGAATGCCGATCGGCCAGGCAGCGTCTGATGGAGGTCCCCGCTTCGGTGAAGAACGCGCGGGACCAGCGGTGCGCGCTTTCCGGATTCAGGTGCGAGCGGTCGAAGGTGGTCAGATCCATCGGAGTCGGGGCAACGAATTGCACACCGAGGGACTCCGCCAGGGCACGTGCCGTACCCAGATGGGTCTGGCTGCTGGGCACGATGGTCATCAGTACACAATCGCGCGGCACCGGCAATGAGTCCAGGAACTGTTTCGCGCGCGGAACGTAGGCGGTCAAGACCTTCGAATCCACGGCCGGGTCGTAGTTCACCTCGAAATGGCCCCACTTGGCCGCGAACCGCTGATAGCCCCCCGTGGTGAGCGAGCGGAAGAAGGCCTCGTTTCCGCCGCAAAGGGCAGGGAAGGGTGAGCACAGCCAGTGGTGCGGCCATTGCCACAGGCGCTTGACCCGGTAATGGCCGCGCAGGGAGTCATCATGCATCACCGCGCTGGCAACATCGGTCTTGTGGGTTTCGAAATAGTCATCCACGTTGATGATCACGACGGAGGGTCGCGGGTTGATCTGTCGCAGCAGTGCCCGCTCGAAGGTGTAGTTCTCCCAGTAGGCGAAACCCAGCAGGAAGTACCGCGCGGGCAGGCTCTGCATCCAGGCATCGGTGATGTTGGTCGAAAAACCGAACTGCACGCGGCTGTTGCCCAGGAACAGCACATCGGCGCGTGCCACGTAGTCGCGGATGCCGGGTTCCAGCGAAAACCAGAATGCGCCGTGGTCATAGTCGCCATACTGCGGCGCCTGGCAATAGGCCAGGTAGTGGCCATCCCTGTAGCCGGCGGCCGGGCAGGCGAAGATCCCCTGGGTGCGCAGGGTGTAGACATAACCGGCCAGGGCCGCGCCCAGCAGCAACACGAGATAAAAAGTCAGCCGCCACGGTGACAGGGCCACTGCCGTGGCGTCGGAAATACTGGGTTGGGTCATAAGATTCGGCTGGTATATTAACGTACACTGTCAAGTCCACAGCAAAGTTGTTTCTTCCGGAGAATCCTTGTCATGCGACGCCGAGAACTGACGGCCACCATCGAGCCCTTTGATTCGTTCTGGGAGGCACCCGACGACATCGAAAAGGGGTATCGCAGCTTTGCACTGTTTTACAAGGACAACTACGGAAAGTACTTCCCGACTGACCGCAACGCCAACATCCTGTGCGTGTCCTGCGGTCCTGGATACGGTGTCAGCCTGCTGTCAGAGCTGGGCTACACGCAGGTGCTGGGCATCGATTCGTTCCCCGACAAGATCGAACACGCGAAGCGCCACGATCTGAACTGCCGCACGGCATACGCCTTCGATTTCCTGGAAGACAGCGCGGATGCGTCCTTCGACCTGATCTTCGTGGAACAGGAACTGAACCACCTGACCAAGCCGGAGATCCTGGATTTCCTGGCCCTGTGTCGGCGCAAACTCAAACCCGGGGCGCGACTGATCGCCTTTGCACTCAATGGCGCGAATCCCCTCACCGGGGCCGAGGCGCTGGCCCAGAATTTCGATCACCAGAACACCTTCACCGAATACACCTTCAACCAGGTACTGCTGCACAGCGGGTTCGACCAGGTGAAGGTTTTCGACCTCAACCTGTACGTGTTCTACTCCAATCCGTTCAACTACGTTGCCATGGCCGCGGCGGCGACCCTGAAGCTCATGTTCCGGGCCTGTTACATTCTCTACGGCAAGAACAACAAGCTGTTCGCCAAGAAGATCGCGGCGACCTGCATCCGGCCTGCCGCCTGACCCTCAGCGAGTGCGCGCGCGCCTGCTGCAATCCGAATCGCTCCGGTCCGCCTTTGGCTTTGCCCTCGGTGGCGTGGGGTTCGCGGCGGGAAACATCCTGCTGGCACGCGTGCTGCCGCCGGATGCGTTCGGCATCGTGGCGCTGGTACTGGCCTTGAACCAGTTCGGTGTCACCTTCGGGCCGCTCGGCCTCGAGGTGGTGGCCAACCGGCATCGCCCACGGGTGGACCGGCGGCTTGCCCTGTACTCGCTGAGCACGGCGCTTCTGACCGGCATCATCGCGGCGATCGCTGCACGGCTGTACTACGGGCTTTCGATGATGGTCTCGATGCTGCTGCTGGTCATGATCATCGGCAGCGCGACCAATCGCGTGTGCGTGGCGTTGTTTCAGGGTGATCACCGGATGCGCCCGGCCATGGCGATGTCCCAGGTGATGAACTACGTGCTGCTGGGCGCGGCGGTGTTCGGCATGCTGCGCGGCTGGAAGGACCCGGAACCGGTGATCGTCTGGATGATGGCCGGGTTCCTGCTTTCCTCGGCCTGGGGGTGGAAAGTGGCGCATGACAGCGTGAATGCCACGCGACACCCGCTGAACCGCCGCCTGGCGCTTCACGAAGGACTCTCCGTGCTGGGCGTAGGGGTGGGTGTGCAGATCCTCATGCAGTTCGAGCGTCTGGCCATCCCGAAGGTCGGCACGCTGCAGATGCTGGGGCTTTATGCGGTGCTTGCGGCGATCGCGGGCTCGGCATTCCGCATGATCGAGATGGGCAATGCCTTTACGCTCCTGCCGCGGCTTCGCGCCGTGAGCGATGCGGCGGCAGCGCGCACGGTGATCCGGCGCGAGTCGTTGACCGCTGCGGTGGCTTCGCTCCTGTCGGCAATTGCGATCCTGGTGGTCGCTCCGCTGGTGTTCGACCGTCTCCTGGCCGGCAAATTCGCCTACGATCGCACGCTGATCATCGCCTGCATCGTGGTCGGCTTCATCAAGGTCTGGTCAGGGTTTGCCACCACCGTCACGACCGCCTGCGGCACACAGCGCATGCTGGTCACGGCCAGCGTGCTCACCTGGATCAGCATTGGTCTTGCCATCGGCGGAGCAGTCCTGGGAGCCCGCTTCGGGCTGATCGGCATCCTGTATGGCGTGGGTGCTGCCTGGCTGCTGCTGGCCTGCGGCGCAAGTTATCTTGCCCTGCGCAGCTTCCTGGTGCGCTTTGGCCACCCCTCACGGCCGCCGGTCGAGGCGGCGTAGCGCATCAGGCGGCCAGCTGCAGTCGCAGGTCGGCCACGGAAGCGCCCTTGATCTGCAGCCGATACCAGACTTCGGCATTGAGCAGCAGCCAGAGCCGGTTGCCGTGGTCGGCGCTGCCGCCCAGGTGCTCATCGACCAGTCTGCGCATCGGCCCGGACTGCAGCACGCCGTCGGCGACCAGCTCGGAACGGGGGAGGATGCTGCCATACAGGCGACGGTATTCCTCGCGCAGCAGGTAGGGCATGCCCACCGCGAATCCCTGCTTCGGACGGTCCATCAGCGCGCGCGGCAGGTAGCGATTGGCCAGGCGCCGCTGCAGGAAGCGCAATTGCCTGCCGCGCACTTTGACATGGTCAGGCAGGCGGGCCGCAAACTCCGCCAGCCGATGATCCATGAAAGGGCTGCGTGCCTCCAGGCCATGCGCCATGGTCATGCGGTCGGTGATCATCACCGGGTGATCGGCCAGGCGCACTTCGGCATCCGCGTACAACATGCGATCGAGCGGCGAGCCACCTTCGAGCCGTTCGAACGGCTCCTTGATGCAGCTCTCCGGGTCGAACCCACACAATGCTTCGAGACTCGCCGGCGTGAACAGCGATGCGCGGGTGGGCGCATCGAAGTAGAAATACGAAAGGCTCCCCGAGTAGCGCGCACCGCCCTCCAGCAGGGACATGCGCTGCAGCCAGTTGAGCTTGTGGCTGACGCTCTTGTACCAGCGCCCTGAAGGCAGCAGGTTCAGCAGCGGCCCGATGAGCCCGGTGCGCACCAGCCGCGGCACCCGTGCGAAGGAGGCAGCCAGGGAATAGCCGTAGTACCGGTCGTATCCGCCGAAGGTCTCATCGCCGCCATCCCCGCCGATCACCACTTTCACGCTCTGGCGGGTGAACTGCGCCAGTTCGTACATGCACAGTGCCAGCGCATCGGAGGGCTCATCCAGGTGCCAGACCAGGGTCGGAAGCGAGTGCGCCAGGTCGAGCCTGAGCGGGCCTTCATGGTGATCGGTGCGCAGGAGTTGTGCGATCTGCCGTGCGTAGGGGGCTTCGTCGAAGCCTGCGTGAGGCACGCTCAAGGTGAACGTGGGAAAGCCCTCCGGCACGCAATGACGGCGCAGCATGGCCACGATCAGGCTCGAATCCAGGCCGCCGCTCAGAAATGCCCCCACCGGCACGTCGCTCGCCAGGTGCAGGCGGAGCGAGGCGAGGATTTCCGCTTCCAGCGCATCGGTGAGTTCGTCATCACTCCCGGTCAGTTTCGGGGCCCAGGCATGGGACCAGTAGCGCCAGACGCGAGGGGGCGAGCCTTGCGTCACGCTCAGTGCATGGCCCGGCGGGAGCTTGCGCACGCCGCGGAACATGCTGCGCGGAGCGGCGATGACCCGCAGGGCCAGGTACTGATCCAGGGCCTCGAGGTCCAGCTCCCTCAGGGACGGATCGGCCGCCAGCAGCGCCTTGATCTCAGAGCCAAAGCTGAAGGCATTGCCGCGCTGGGCATAGAAGAAGGGCTTCTGGCCGAGGTGATCGCGGGCTGCGAACAGCGTGCGCCTGCGGACATCCCAGAGGGCGAAGGCGAACATTCCACGCAGATGGGACAGGCATGCTTCCCCGTATTCGCGGTACAGGTGCAGGATGGTCTCGCAATCGCTGTGGGTCATGAACCGGTGGCCGCGGGACTCCAGGTCCTTGCGCAATTCACGATAGTTGTAGATCTCGCCATTGGCGACCAGGACGAGGCTCCGGTCCTCAGTGAGAAGCGGCTGGTGACCGCCCGCAAGATCAATGATGGACAGTCGGCGTTGACCCAGAGCCGCGTGCTCGTCCTGGTAGCGGCCCTCATCGTCCGGTCCGCGATGCACGAGCGCCGGCAGGAGCCGGTCCAGGGCATCGGCGTGCTCGCGCATCGGCGCGACCAGTCCTGCGATTCCGCACATCAGCCGGCGAACCTGTGGGAAGCCGGGTGGTTCATAGCAGGCCGTTGTCCCGGTACCACGAGACCGTCATGCGCGCGCCGTCGGCGAAGGAAATCCGGGGTTCGAAACCCAGCATCCTCTTGTACTTCGCCGTGGAGAACACGAATGACTTGGTGAAGAAATCGAGCCGGCGCTGGGTCAGGGGCGGCTGCAGGCCCAGGGGTTTGAACGTGGCCTCGAACACGGCAGCGGCCGCACGAAAAGGCCACACGGGAATGCGGATCTTCGAAGGTGTCCTGCCCAGGGCCTGCGCGATCTGCGCCACCATCTGCCGGGTGTTCATCACCTCGGCACCCGCGAACACGAAGGTCTCGTTCACGGCAGCCGGGTGCTGTGTGGTCAGCAGCAGGGCGCGGCACAGGTCATCGACATGGATCACCTGCCGCAGGTTCATTCCCGATCCCAGCATCATGAAGGCGCCGCGGTCGATGGCCTTGAACAGCTTGAGCAGGCGGAAATCACCGGGCCCGAAAGTCTCGGAGATGCGTGCGATGCAGGTTTCGATGCGCGCAGCGTGTTCGCGCACGGCCTGCTCGGCCTCGAACTTGGTCACGCCGTAGATGTTCTCGGGCCGCGGCGGGCTGTTCTCGTCCAGTTCGCCATCGCGCGCCGAGCCGTAGATGCCGATGGTGGATCCATAGACGAATCGTCGCGTACCGGCCTTGATGGCGGCCTCGATCAGCGTCCGGGTGCCGCCCACATTGACATCCCGGAACCAGGAATCCGGCACATTTCCCTCGTGCTGGGCAGCGGCCAGGTGGATCACGGCCTCGCACCCACCCACCAGTGTGTCCGCGAATCCCGGTGTCAGGAGGGATCCCTCGTGCACGCGGATGCCGGCGGCCGCCAGTCGTGCGACCCGCGCAGATTCGACGTCGTTGGCACTGCGGCCGGTCGCGACCACCGAGTGTCCCAGTTCGGCCAGGATCTGTGCCAGGCGGGAGCCGATGAACCCGGAAGCTCCGGTGACCAACAGTTTCATGGGGTCTGGATGCTCCGCTGCGGGTACCAACGCGCGATGGCGTCGACGATGTGTCGCGATGAGTGCCCATCGCCGTAAGGATTCTTCGGACCCACCATGGCCCGGTAAGCCGACTCGTCCGTGAGCAGGTGATGCACCTCATCGAATATGCGCTGCGGGTCGGTCCCGAGGAGCCTGGCCACTCCCGCGGCCACGCCCTCGGGCCGCTCGGTGACCTCGCGGATCACCAGCACGGGGCGCTTGAGGGAGGGCGCCTCTTCCTGCACACCACCACTGTCGGTGAGGATGAGGTGGCTGCGCGCCATCATGTGCACGAAGTCGAGGTAGGGCAGAGGATCGACCATCACGATGCCCGGCTGGCCGGCCAGCTTTCCCAGGACGATGTCCCGGACCGCCGGGTTTCGATGAAGTGGCAGGACCACGATCAGTTCGGGATGCGCTTGCTTGATGCGCAGGATGGCCTCGCACACCTGGCGCATGGGCTCGCCGATGCTCTCGCGCCGGTGCGTGGTGACCAGCAGGATGCGCGCATCCTTCGGAAGGGCGGCGAGCCTTGCATCCTCGAACACGTAGTCGGGTCGCACGCTCTGCAACAAGGCGTCGATCACGGTATTGCCGGCATTGATGATGTGATCGGCTTCCACACCCTCGCGGGCCAGTGCAACGCAGGCATCCAGGGTGGGTGCGAAATGCAGCGTGCTCACCACGGTGGTCACCCGCCGGTTCATCTCTTCGGGGAAGGGTTGGGTCAGGTCACCCGTACGGAGCCCCGCCTCCACATGGCCCACCGGCACCCGGTGCATGAAGGATGCAAGCGCCGCTGCACAGGTGGTCGTGGTGTCCCCCTGCACCAGCATCATGTCAGGCTTCACCTGATCCAGCACCGCCGGAAGTTCGGCCAGCACCCGGGCAGCGACCTGCGCCGGGGACTGGGCATGCTGCATCACGTTCAGGTCGAAATCTGCCTTCAGGCCGAATGAGCGCATGATCTGGTCGAGCATTTCCCGATGCTGACCCGTGACGCACACGACGGATTCGAACTGAGGCGCGCGGCGCTGCAGTTCCCGCACCACCGGCGCCATCTTGATGGCTTCGGGCCGGGTGCCAAATACGCTCAGGACCTTGATCGGCATCGGTTCACACGTTTATGTTAATGGCTCGCAAGGCAGGCCCGGGGCAGCTTACCGCGCCCGGATCATGCACCGGCAGCAGGGAGGTCACATTCCAGTGTCTGCAGGTCGGTCTGGTCAAATGTGCCATGTGCCAAGGTATTGGCACGGGATGCTGTACGCGATGGCGCCGATCGTGCTCTCATGCAGATCTTCGACACCAAGGCAACGCACCCGGCCTGATCCGGCCACGCACCCGGCATGAAAAATTCTAGCAGACTATCGATCGCTCTCCTGATCCTGTGGCATCTGTTGGCGATGGCGGCCCTTGCCCTGGTGCTGCCTGAGTTGAAGTTCAAGTTGCCGGTGTGGAGCATCAAGGCAGCAGAACTGCGTCCCCTGGAACTCATGCTGGGCGCCTATGCGCTGTGCGCGGTGCTTTCCGTCGCTCTGCGCCGGCGCGGTGAACCGCTCCGGGTCACCGGGCTTGCGACCCTGATCATCGCAGTTTTCGGCCTGCTGTTCCTGTATTTCCTCGTCACCCGTGTGGACTCGGCGCGCATCATCATGGGGCAGATGCTGCTGGCCACGCTGGTGCTCGTGCCGCTGGGAAGGAGCCTTTCGGGCGCCTGGCGCAGCGCCGGCGTGGGGGTCATGGGTGCCGCCGTGGTGGCGGGTGTGCTGATCAGCCGTCCGGGCGGTGAGGGGCCGGGAGCGGTGCATCCGCAAGTGAACTCGATGCTGCTGCGCACGGCCTTCTACAACGTGCGAGCAACATCCTATGTGGACCAGATTCCCGAACCGGCGGTGCGGGGTGGGGGCCTCGCCCGGCTCGGCGACCGGTTCGTGCTGGCGACGGGCGACGGGCATCTGTACTTGTTCGACTGGCGCACGGGCGGTGCCGGCGGCACGCCGAAGTTCAAGGCATTGCCCTTCCGCGTGCCCATCAACGGCGACGAGTTCGCGCGCGACAACGGCGGCGGGCCCTGGCACAAGCCGGCCGAAGGTGATGCACAAAGCGTCATGGGCGAGGACACGGGCAGCACGGTCATCACCTGGTGGTTCCGGGTCAACAGTCCGCTGGTGCAGGAACTCGGTGACCAGGTGCGCCTGTTCGTTTCCCACTATTTCTGGAAGCCCGAACACAGTTGCTGGGTGGAGCGGGTGTCGATGCTGGAGATGCCGCGTGCAG
The DNA here is from genome assembly GCA_044226785.1 of Steroidobacteraceae bacterium. Taxonomy (GTDB): domain Bacteria; phylum Pseudomonadota; class Gammaproteobacteria; order Steroidobacterales; family Steroidobacteraceae; genus TMP-86. Next base: position 21,796 of record JBGAGK010000018.1, read on the forward strand.
CGTTCGAGGCGGGTACGCCGGGTGCCAGCTGGCAGACCATCTTCGAATCCACACCCTGCCTGCCGATCAAGGGCGAGGGCCGGCGCAGGGGTACGCCCTTCGCGGGACACTTCGGCGGCGGGCGCATGATCCAGATCGATCCGGACACCGTGCTGCTGACGGTGGGAGACTTCGGGTTCAACGGGGTGTCCTCGAAACAGATGGTGTCGCAGGACCCTTCCGTGTCCTATGGCAAGACCATCCTGCTGCACGTGAAGGAAAAGCGTGCCGAGATGTACACCCTGGGCAACCGCAATCCGCAGGGCCTGTACCGGGATTCGGAAGGCCGGATCTGGGACACTGAGCATGGCCCCCAGGGCGGGGACGAGTTGAACCTCCTCAAGCCGGGGCTCAACTATGGGTGGCCCATCGTCACCTATGGCGTGGACTACGGCACGTTCGGCTGGCCCCTGAATCCCCACCCCGGTGATCACCTGGGATTCGAAGCTCCGTTCTTTGCCTGGCTGCCTTCCATCGGCGTGTCCAACCTGACCGGCGTGACCCGCGAACTGTTCCCGGTCTGGAAGGGCGATCTGCTGGTGTCCTCGCTGGTCAATCAGCACGTCTATCGGGTTCGCATCCGCAATGACCGGGTGGTCTACGCGGAACCCATGATGCTGGAGAAGCGGATCCGCGACATCACCGAGGCGGGCGATGGCACCATCGTCATGTGGGCGGACGATGACAATGCCATCGTCACGCTGCGTCCGGAGTTCGGCAACAGCGGGGAGGTGGCGTTCGCCACGTCCTGCAGCGGCTGCCACAAAGTGGGCGATGGCACCTCGCATCGCATCGGGCCGGACCTGTGGGGTATCATCGGTCGCAAACCCGGTTCGGCAGACGGATACTCCGATTATTCCGCCGCCATGCGCTCGCGCGGCGGAGAGTGGACCGAGGCCCAGTTGAACGCGTTCATCGAACACCCGCAGGCCACCGTACCTGGCACCGCGATGGAGTTCGCCGGAATTGCGGATGCAAAGACGCGCGCGAGCATCATCGACTATCTGAAGCACGCGCCAAAAGTTGTCTCGCGATGAGATCTGCGCTGCTGTCGCGGTTCATGAAATTCGCCAGTGTGGGGGCGGTTGCAACCGGGGTGCAGTACCTCGTGCTCGTGCTGTGCGTGGAAGGGCTGTCGCTCGGTGCGGTAACCGGATCCACGCTGGGGTTTGTCATCGGGGCAGTGGTCAATTACTGGCTGAACTATCACTTCACTTTCCGCAGTGACCATCCCCATCACATCGCCGGGAGCCGCTTTGCAGTGACGGCGGCGGTGGGTCTTGGCATCAATTCGGCGCTGATGGCACTGCTGGTGCACCGGTTTGCCTGGCCTTATCTGCCCTCCCAGGTCGTGACCACCGGTGTGGTTCTTGGCTGGACTTTCACGGTGAACTCGTTCTGGTCCTTCGGCGGAGGGTCTTCGTCGGCTTTGCCAGGGGGCGGCAAGTGCGACTGAGCCTGGTCATCCCCTGTTACAACGAACAGGAGGCCCTGCCTCTCACGGTGGCGGCGCTCGAGCCGCTGATGCGGGATCTCGTGGCGCGCGGCAAGATCTCCGCGGACAGCAATATCTGGTTCGTGGACGATGGCAGCCGGGATCAGACCTGGCCGGTCATCGAAGGCCTGACCCGGCGTTCACCGATGTTCGTCGGCGTGAAGCTGTCGCGCAACCGTGGCCATCAGAATGCACTCCTGGCAGGGCTTCTCAGTGCGGACGGTGATGCGGTGATTTCCATCGATGCCGACCTGCAGGATGACCTCGCGGTCATCGAAAAAATGGTCGATGCCCACGCGGCCGGTTACGAGATCGTCTATGGCGTGCGGCAGGCGCGCGACACCGACACGGTGTTCAAGCGCTGGACGGCCCTGCGGTACTACGGCCTGCTGCGCTTCATGGGCGTGGACATCATTCCCAACCATGCGGACTTCCGGCTCATGGGCAGGCGGTCCATCGCGGCCCTGGGCCAGCACGCCGAGGTCAACCTGTTCCTGCGTGGCATCATCCCGCAGCTCGGGTTCCGCTCCACCAGCGTGTTCTATGATCGCCGCGAGCGTGTCGCGGGCGAGTCGAAATATCCCCTGCGCAAGATGGTCAAACTGGCGCTGGATGGCATCACCTCGTTCAGCCCGGTGCCGCTGCGCCTGATCGCAGCCCTCGGCGGAATCGTCTGCGTGTTCAGCCTGGTGATGGTGGTCTGGGTGCTGTGCATCCGTCTCTTCACCGACCGGGCCTTGCCGGGTTGGGCCTCGACCACGGTGCCGATCTACCTGCTCGGTGGCGTGCAGCTGCTCTGCATCGGAATTCTCGGTGAGTACGTCGCGAAAACCTACGCAGAGACCAAGGGTCGGCCGCGGTACCTGATCGAGCGCGTCGAACGGCGCGAATCGGGCGATGAGCCCATTGCGCAACCTGATGGAGAACCCCGGTGATGATGTCAGTATCGAGTTGCCGAATTTCCGCGGCGTGCGCCGTGTTGTGTGTGGCCGGTGTCCTGCTGCTGGGTTCGCCCGGAGCAGGGGCGCAGGCGCCGGCGCAAGTGACGGCGGGCCAGGTGCCGACGGAGGGCTCGAAGCCATTTTCCCTTGCGCCCCGGGTCACCCTCGATGTCCGGCCGAAGGCCCATTCGGTGGTCATGGATGACATGGATGGCGACGGCAAGCCCGATCTGGTGGTGGCCGTTGCCAGCGCCGGCGTGGCGGTGTTCAAGGGTCACGGGGATGGTCATTTCGATGCGCCGGTGTACTGGCCGGTGGGCATCATGCCGAAGTTTGCGGTGACTGCCGATTTCAACCATGACGGCAAGCGTGACATCGTCACCGCCGATCAGGACAGCAAGACCATCAGCGTGCTGCTGGGCAATGGCGATGGCACCTTCAAGCCAAAAGTGTCCTGGCCCGCCTGCAATGGTGATCATGAGGTTGCGGTGGCGGACTTCAATCGTGACGGGAACGATGATGTGGCCGTGGCCTGTCATGGCAAACCGTATTTCACCAGCGTGTTCTTCGGCAACGGCGATGGCACATTCAAGCCGCGGCTGGACATCCATCCGGGCGGCGAACCGGGTGCGCTGGTGGTCGGGGACTACAATGGCGATGGCATTCCCGATCTGGCCTATGCCAATCGGGCCGACAGCACGGTGGGTATCCTGCTCAGCAATGGAGACGGGACCTTCAGGGATCCGCTCACCTTCGCCACGGCCGACGGACCGCATTCCATCCGGACGGGCGACCTGAACGGCGATGGCATCCTCGACCTGGTGACCACGGATGATCGTGCCAACAAGGTCACGGTGCTGATGGGCACGGGCGATGGTCATTTCGTCCGGCGTCAGGACCTGCCCGCCAATTTCAGGCCGAAGTCGGTGGCCGTTGCCGATGTCAACGGCGACGGTCGACCGGACATCGTCATCACGAATACCACTTATCCGCATTGCTGCACCTATGAAGGCAGCACGATCAGCGTGTTCCTGAACCTCGGGAATGAGCGCTTCGCGCCGCGCCAGGACTTCGAGGCCGGCGGCAATCCGTTCTCGTTGCTGGTCAGGGACATCAACAACGATGGCAAGGCGGACATCCTCACCGCCAATTTCATCGACCAGGAACCGGCAAAGGTCCGCTACTTGAAGCTGCAGCACGAGTCCGGACTCAGTCCGCGCATGTTCCACCTGCTGTGTCTGGCCATTGCGGTGCTTTGCGGTCTGCTGGTGGCATCCCTCGGCTGGAAGCGCGCCCGCATGGCCAGCATCCTCGGTGGTGCGGTCGTGACGGCCATCGTGGCGGGGGCGGTCTGGGAGGTCAGCCGGTTCCGCATGGAGGGCCCCTCGCACATCACCATCCTGTTCGGGCGATGAACATGACACAGCACGGGTTGATCCGGAACGACGCCCGGAGCCTCGCGGACTGGTTCGTGTTTGCACTGGCGGCGGTGTTCGCCATCGGGGTGCGATTCGCCATGCGCGAGTACGTGACCAGCGACTACGTGAATTACACCAGCCAGTGGTACGCGGCAGTCCAGCAGCATGGATTCGCGGCGGCCGGCACGGCCATCTCCAACTACACGCCACCCTATCTGTACCTGCTGTGGGCCGTGTCGAAGGTGTTTCCATCCATCTCGCCGGTGATCGCGATCAAGATTCCCTCGATCCTGTTCGACTTCGTGTGCGCGTTTCTTGCCTTCAGGCTCGTGGCTTTGCGCCATCCGGGCGGCCGCCTGGCACTGTTTGCGGCCATCGCCGTGCTGCTGGCGCCAACGGTGGTGAGCAACAGCGCTCTGTGGGGACAGGCCGACAGCATTTACGCCGCCATGCTGCTGGCCTGCGTCTACGCGCTGATGACGGGCCATGGTGCATGGGCGATGGTGGCCTTCGGCCTGGGACTGTCGATCAAGTTCCAGACCATGTTCCTGGCACCGGCCTTGTGTGCCCTGTGGTTCCGTCGCGTGATTCCGCTCTGGGCGCCGCTTCTGGTGCCAGTCATCTACGCCCTGGCCATGGTGCCGGCGTGGCTCGCGGGCCGGCCGGCGGGCGAGTTGGCCAGTGTCTACCTGACCCAGAGCGTGACCTATCACCAGCTGACCAAGAATGCGCCTTCCCTGTATGCCTGGCTGCCCCAGAGTCTGTATGCAGTTCTGGTGCCGGCGGGGCTCGCCCTGATGACCGCCATCGGCTGCTGGTTCGTGTGGCGGGTCTGGAGAGGCCGCGCTGCGATGACGCCGGCGCTGATCCTGCAGCTGTGCCTGCTGTCGCTGATCATGACGCCCTTCTTCCTGCCCAAGATGCATGACCGGTTCTTCTTTGCCGCCGATGTACTGGCCATCGTCTATGCCTTCTATTTTCCGCGTCGCTACTACGTGGCCGTGGCGGTGAGCTTCGCCTCGTTCTTTGCCTACCTGCCGTTTCTGCTGCACCGGGCACCGCTGGTTCCACTGCCGCTGCTCTCGGCGGTGATGGCTGTGGCGCTGATCAGCGTGGCCGTCCGGGCCCAGTGGGAAATGGATGAACCTGCGCCCGCGGGCCGTGGCGGAACTCAGGCCGCGGTTGCGTAGAGGCGCTCTGCCATCTGCTCATGGGTGACGAAGCGGAAGCCCCGATCCGCCACCGTCCGGAACACCTCGCGCAGCACCTGATCGTTCACACCCTCGTAGCAGGGGTGTCCGTAGAGCACCACCCAGTTGCTCTGGTCCAGGCGTTGAGCGAGATCCGCCAGGATTTCCGGGAGCGGTGTATTGCGGGCACCATGCCACTCCAGGAGAGGCACGGTGCGCGGCCCGCACAGTGTCACCGGGATGCGCCAGTGATTCGCCTCGCCTTGCCCGAACGAAGGGTGGTGAGGTTCGCCGCCGATGGCATCCCCGTCGTAGCGGTATTTCAGCCGGGCGACGATGCGGGTCACGCGCTCGTCCGACTTGAACCCGGGCGAGGTGAATCCGGCCGGGGTGCCGAACAGGCGGGAGATTTCCTCATGGGACTGTTCGACGTCCTGTGCGATGACCGACTCCGGCAGTTCGAAGAAGCGCCGGCTCCAGACCACGTGGTCGGAACCGCCGTGCTGTCCCAGCTCGTGGCCGGCGCGGACCAGATTCTCCAGGCTTCCGATCAGCGAGCGGCCCACCGGGCGTGACAGCAGGGTTTCCAGGATGAAGCGCGGCCAGCCGATCTTCCTGATCAGGTGCACGGCTTCCATGTCCTGAAGCTTTGCCTTCGATCCCTTCAGGCCGCCCTTGCTCAGCCATTCCTTGAGATTGGTGGAGCGGCCCATGTTGATGAAGAACGTGTTCTTGACGCCGAATTCCTCGCACACCCGCATGATGCGCGGCAGGCCGTCGGTGATGCAGGCGCGATGGTCGATGTCCCAGCGGAAGGAGAAAAGCTTGTCGCGGCTCGGATTCATGCGCAGATGATAGCAAACACGCAATGCGTGGCCCCGGATGCGCGGTGCAGGATGGGATTTGACGACTTCCCGGGTGAAACGTGATCTGTGCACGATTTCCTGCGGGTCGAGTTGCCCGGTGAATCAGGTCCGCAGATTCCGGTGCGTTCCTTGCGTGCACGGGGTCGATTTCCTATCCTTGCGCGGATGTCCCAGACCCAACGCGATCGGGTGCCACTGACGGCACCCGCCCAGGAACGTGCCCGGAAGCTCCATGCATTGGGCTCTGAAGTCTTCGATGTCCTGGTGATCGGTGCCGGAATCGGGGGTGCCTGCACGGCCTGGGATGCGGCGCTGCGCGGCCTGAAGGTGGCGCTGATCGACCGGGCTGATTTTGGCGGCAGCACATCAGCGCATTCGCTCAAGGTCCTGCATGGCGGCATCCGTTACCTGCAGCATCTGGACATCACGCGGCTGCGCGAGTCCTGCGCCGAGCGGGCGGCCTTTCTCGCCATGGCGCCGCATCTGACCCGGCCGATGCCGTTTGCCTTGCCGACATTCGGTCTCGGCATGCGCGGCAAATGGCCTCTTCGGGCAGCCTTCACCCTGCTCAACATCTTCACGGCGGGCCGCAATGCCGGAATCGCGGATCCGGAGCAGCACATTCCGCCGCCGTTCATGCTCGGCAAGAAGGAATTCCTCCAGCGATTCCCGGCATTCGATTCGGCCGGTCTGAACGGTGCCGGCGTGTTCTACGACGGCCAGATCCACAACCCGCCGAGAATGGTGTTCTCCATCGTGCGATCGGCGCAGGCAGCGTCCGCCATCGCTCTCAACTACGTGGGTGCTCGTCGGCTGCTGGTTCGCAATGGCAAGTCCGAAGGTGTTACCGCAGTGGATGAACTGACCGGCGAGCCGTTCGACATCCGTGCCCGGCTGGTCGCCAACATGAGCGGACCCTATGCGCCGGTGTTCGTCCAGGCATCGGGTCTGCCGCCGCTGAATGTCCCGTTGTCGCGGGACATGGCATTCGTGATCAAGCGCCCCATACTCACCGACATGGGGATCGGCATCCAGACCCGCTACAAGGACCCGGACGCCTGGCTGTCACGCGGCAATCGCCATCTGTTCATGGTCCCCTGGCGGGGATGCACGCTGATGGGCGTGAACAGCAGGGTCTATCGTGATGACCCTTCGCTCCTGCAGGTGAGCGATGCGGAGGTCGATGCCTTCATCGAGGAAATCAACGATGCCTGTCCGGCGCTTGCCATCCGGCGAGAGGACATCGAGGTGGTCAATGCGGGGCTCCTGCCGTTCGGCGAGAACGATCCTCAGAGCGAGCACCTGAGCTTCGGCAAGCGTTCGGTGCTGGTGGATCATGGAGCCGCGGGCGGACCCCGGGGTGTCCTGTCGGGCATGAGTGTGCGCTGGACCATGGGCCGGCTGCTAGGCGAACAGGCGGTGGATCTGGCGTTGCGGATGCTGGGCGAAGCACCGCGCGCCTGCCGCACGCGCCAGCAGCGCGTGGACGGCGGGGACTTTTCCGGCCGCGCACAGTTGTACGGCGCGGTGCGTTCGGCGCTGGGGAACGAGGTGCCGGCTGCGGCGGTCACGCATCTCGCCGACATATTTGGAACACAATGGAAAGAGGTTGCAGCCATGGATGAGCATCACCGATTGTTGCCGGAAAGTGCGGTGCTCGAGGCGGAAGTGCGGCATGTCGCGCGGTCCGAGATGGCGCCTGCCCTGAACGACATCGTGTTGCGCCGCCTGGATCTGGGTACTGCCACACTGCCAGGATCGCAGACGCTGGATGCCTGCGCCCGCATCGCGGGGGAGGAGCTGGGGTGGAGCGACGCGCAGCGCGCGGCACAGATCAGCCAGGTTCGCGCGAGCTTTCCGTTTGCCGGTCCGCAGTCCCAGCAGGGCAGGGCGGCCGGATGAGCGAACCGTTGCGCATCCTGTGCCCGACCTACTGGTATCCGTCCTATGCGGACGACACCCAGGCCATCTACGTCCACGACATCAACCGTCACCTGGTGCGCAAGGGGCACCGGGTGTGCGTGGTAACCCCCGGGCGGCGTGGTGTGCCGATGCGGGAGACCTTCGATGGCGTCGAGGTCGTCCGTTTTCCATTCGAACTGCCCGAGGACCTCACCTACGGCCGAGTCGCGCAGAGCAAGGTCACGACGCTGGCCAAGCTGAACCGGCTGGTGATCATGGCCCGGTATCTGTGGGCCCAGTACCGGGCTTCGGTCCGGGAAGGAAGGCGGTTCGGAGCGCAGATCGTGCACGGCCACTGGGCCATTCCCACCGGCCCGGCGCTGGTCGCTGCCGCGCGGCGTCTGGGCGTGCCCTCGGTCATCACGCTCCACGGCGGCGATGTGTACGTCAACAAGGCCGAAGGCTACGACTTTCCGACTCGCTGGTATGTCCGCCCGGTCCTGAGGCGAACCCTGCTGGCGGCATCGGCATTGACAGCCATCAGCGAGGACTGCAAGCAGCACGCGCTGAATGCCGGCGCAGAGGAGCCCCTGATCAGCGTCGTGATGAACGGCGCCGATCTGCGTCGCTTCAGTCCCGCGCCGAAAGACCAGCAGGGCGAATCCAGGTTCGGGCCGGCCATGGTGTTCGCCTGCCGGCAGCTGTTCCCGCGCAAGGGCATCCGGTTCCTGATCGAGGCCGTCTCGAGGCTCAGGCCGAAGTATCCGGACATCAGCCTGATGATCGCGGGCGATGGCTTCGAGCGGCCGAAGCTCGAAGCGCTCGCGGCGGAGCTGGGTGTGGCCGATCGCACGACATTCCTCGGCTGGATGGCCAACAAGGACCTGCCGCAATACTTCCGCAACAGCGTGCTGTCGGTGATCCCCTCGCTGGAGGAAGGCTTCGGCATCCCGGCGGCTGAAGCCATGGGCTGCGAGATTCCGGTCGTTGCCAGCGACGCAGGAGGCCTGCCCGAGGTGGTCGCCGACGGACAGACCGGTTTCGTCGTGCCCAAGGGCGATGTGGGGGCGCTGGCCAATGCCATGGACCGGCTCCTGGGTGATCCGGCACTGCGAGAGCGGATGGGCAAGGCAGGGCGCGTGCGGGCGCTGGAGCGGTTCGACTGGGATCGCACGGTCGAGCAGCTGGATCAAGTGTACGACCGGGTGCTGGGTCGCAGCCCGGTGTCCGCCCGGGTTGCGGATGCACCGGCGGATCCTTCACTGTGCATCCTCAAGACCTCGTACGAATATCCGCCGCTGGGCGGGGGCGGCGCCAAGGTGGTGCATGGCATTGCGACCCGGCTGGCCGCGCGCGGACATCAGGTGGATCTGGTGACCATGGCGTTCCGGGGCCTGCCGGCCCGCGAGAACATCAACGGAGTCAATGTCCGCCGGGTTCCCGGCATCCGCCTGCGCATGTCCACCTGTTCGTTTCCCGAGATGATTCCCTATGCCATCCTCGCGCCCTTCTATTCGCTGAAGCAGGCGCGCCGGCGCAGCTACGTCATCAATCACACCCACTTCATCTACCCGGGCGGCATCGTTTCCTACCTCCTGAAGCGCTGGACCGGCATTCCCTACATCATCACGGCCCATGGTTCGGATGTTCCCGGCTACAACCCGGATCGTTTCAAGCTGTTGCACCGGGTCCTGCATCCCATCTGGCGGCGCGTGGTGGCGGACGCTGACCTCATCCTGTGTCCCAGCAAGTCCATCGAGGACCTCATCAAAGCGCATGCGCTGACGGTGCGCACGCACGTCATCCCCAATGCCATCGATACCAACAAGTTCCGGCCACGCGAGAAGGATCCCCGGAACCTGCTGATCGTGACGCGCATGTTCGAACGCAAGGGCGTGCAGTTTGCGTTGCGCGCGCTGGCCGACATGCCGGGCCAGTTCAACATCAACATCGTGGGCGACGGCCCGTACCTCGAGACCCTGAAGGGCCTGGCCCGCGAGCTGAACGTCGAAGCGAAGTTCTGGGGTCATGTGGACAACGACTCGCAGGAACTCAAGGACCTGTACGAGACCGCATCGATCTTCGTGTTCACCTCGGAGGCGGAGAATTTTCCCATCGTGCTGCTGGAGGCCATGATCGCAGGTGCCGCCATCATCACCTCCAGCGGCACCGGGTGCGCCGAAGTGGTGGGCCAGTCCGGCCTGCTGGTTCCGGTGAAAGATGCACCCGCAATCACGGCTGCGCTGCAGCAGCTGCAAGGGGATCCGGCCCTGGTGCAACGCCTGGGACAGTCGGCCCGACAGCGGGTGATCGCGCGCTTCTCCTGGGAGGGCGTCATCGACCAGCACCTGGACGTCTACCGGGAATTGCAGGTCCGGCCGCGTGCTTGACGTCCTGCCGCTCTTAACGCGCTCATTTTCTTGACGAAATCAGGTCCCGTGCGGTAAGGTTCGCCCCTTTTTAGCGGGGCCATAGCTCAGCTGGGAGAGCGCTTCCATGGCATGGAAGAGGTCGTCGGTTCGATCCCGTCTGGCTCCACCAATTTTTTCGTTCGAGTTTGCCTCTGCAGAATCGCCCGTCCCCATCGTCTAGAGGCCTAGGACACATCCCTTTCACGGATGCGACCGGGGTTCGAATCCCCGTGGGGACGCCACTATCGTCAGAAGGGTTTCACCGATGACCGATCAGCGCATGAAAACGGTCGGCTGGCGAAAGCCCTACTCCGGCGGGCTGGCGGGGCTGCAGGGATTTTTCGAACTGTGCAACCGGGTGCGAAGCGACCGTCCCTTTTTGCCCAAGGGCGTGTTCAGATTCAAAACTCACGAAGAAGCGGACGAATGGACCCTGAAAATGCTGACCCGGGCGAAAGTCGCGCCCCCACGCTAGCGGATCTGCTTCTGTTGTGTCGCAGCCTCAACGCGCACGGAGCGAAGTACATGGTCATCGGCGGTTTTGCCGTGAATTATCACGGGTACACCCGCGCAACCATGGACATCGATTTGCTGGTCGACAGCTCGAAGGGTAATCAGGCGAAAGTAAAGAAGTCCCTGGAAGTACTGCCGGACAAAGCGGTGCTGGAAATCGCCGATGATGACTTGAATGATTACCTGGTCATTCGCGTTGGCGATGAGGTAACGGTAGACCTCATGGCGGCCGCCTGCGGTGTGAGGTATGAAGATGCCGCTGCCGACGTTGAAAGCGTCACGATCGAAGGCGTACCGATTCCCTTCGTGTCGGCCAGGATGCTCTTGCGCATGAAGCAGACGCTGCGCAGCAAAGATGAAGCGGATCGACTCTTTCTGCAGCGGTTGCTGGCGCAGAAATAGCCGCTTCACCTTGGTATCATGCCTGCCATTGCGCCCGATGAATGACGCACCCTCCAAGGCGAACTGCACTGTGCACCCCGTTACCGTTCCTCTGCTCGACCTGAAGGGACAATTCGCAGCCATCCGGGCGGAAGTCATGCCGCTGATCGACCAGGTCTGCAGCAGCCAGCATTTCATCCTGGGCGAGCATGTACGACTGCTGGAGCAGGAGATCGCGGCCTATTGCCGCAGTGCTCACGGGATCGGCGTGTCCTCGGGGACCGACGCCTTGCTGCTCGCGCTAATGGCGCTGTCGATCGGTCCGGGGGATGAGGTCATCACTTCACCCTATACCTTCTTTGCGACCGGGGGCACCATCGCGCGGGTGGGCGCACGGCCGGTGTTCTGCGACATCGAGCCGGGTACGTTCAACCTGTCGGTGCCCAAGGTGGCCGAGTTCATCGACCGGCAATGCCGCCGTGAGGGCGCGCAGCTCGTGAATTCCCGCACGGGCGGGCGTATCCGTGCGCTGATGCCGGTGCATCTGTATGGGCAGGCGGCGGACATGGAGCCACTGATGGACCTGGCCCGGCAGTACGGGCTCAAGGTGATCGAGGATGCGGCCCAGGCCATCGGCACCGAGTATCGGGGCACGCGCGTCGGGTCGATCGGCGATGTGGGCTGCTTTTCGTTCTTTCCCAGCAAGAACCTCGGGGCATTCGGCGATGCCGGGCTGTGCACGGCCCAGGATCCGGCGCTGGCGGAACTGCTTGCCGTGATGCGGGTGCATGGGGGCAAGCCCAAGTATTACCACGCGCACATCGGCGGGAATTTCCGGCTGGACGAACTGCAGGCCGCGGTGCTGCGCGTCAAGCTCAAGCACCTGGATGCATGGACCGCCGCCCGGCAGTCCAATGCCGCCTTCTACGATACGGAGTTTGCTGCGGCGGGTCTCGGGAACCGGCTGGTGACTCCGCCGCCTTCGACCCAGGGGCGCCACATCTACAATCAATACGTGGTCCGCGCGCGGGATCGCGATGCCCTGCGGGCACACCTGGCCGAATGCGGCATCGGTACGGAAATCTACTATCCGGTCCCGCTGCATCAGCAACAATGCTTCGCCTACCTGGGCTACCAGGCAGGCGATTTTCCGGAGAGCGAACGGGCGGCGAACGAAACGGTGGCCTTGCCGGTTTACCCCGAGCTGTCGGCCGAGCAACTCGCCCACGTCGTGCAGAGCGTCGCCGGGTTTTATACATAATCTTTCCCTGGGCAGACTCGTTCAGGGTTGAGCCCAGGGTTTTCAAGGGACTGCGAGCCGCCAGTTGGCCGGTTCTTTTGAGTGAGCAGTCACGGACGAGGCCGCGTGTTTCCCCCACACTCTGTCAACTCACGATTCAAGGAATCGCCAACCATGCGCCGATTTGTACTTGGGGTCTCGTTCAGTGTCATTCTCACTGCTTGCGGAGGTGGAGGTGGGGGTGGCGGTTCGACACCGTTGGCCGCACCTTCGGGGCTGTCCTATACGACACCCGTCAAGGCTACCGCCGGCCAGGCGCTGTCCGGCGTGACCCCCACCGTGACCGGCACGGTGAGCACCTGGAGCGTCTCCCCGGCATTGCCTGCGGGCCTGTCGATCTGCCCTGCCTCGGGGAACAGCAATTGCACCTCGGGGGAGGTCTACGGGACCCCCACCGCGCTGTCCGCCCAATCGAACTACACCATCACGGCGGGCAATGCCTCTGGCAGCACGACGTTCAGCCTGGCACTGTCGGTCCTGCCGGCCGCGCCCTCGGGCTTTGGCTATCAGGATTCGAAAATGAACGCGGTCACCTCGGCGGGTGTCGTGCTCACGGTGGGCAAGGCCATGGATCCGATCCGGCCGGTGATCACGGGAACCGTGGATTCGTATTCTCTGCCCCCGAATGGCGCACTGCCGGCCGGGTTGTTCCTGGATACGGCCAGCGGCACCGTCTCGGGCACACCGAAGGCCGTCCAGACCATCAAGGTCTACACCATCTCCGCGACCAACGCGGGAGGCACGGCGACATTCAGCCTGAACATCACCATCAATCCGCCGCCCACCACCGCGACCGGCATTTTCCGGACCCGGGTCCAGGGCATGTCCTACAGTTCCGGCACCGAGTCCGGCATCACGGATGGCAGTGGCCAGTTCACCTACGTGGTCGGCTCCACCGTGACCTTCAAGGTGGGCAATGTGACGCTCGGCACGGCCAATGGAGGCCCGCTGCTGTTTCCCGTGGACCTCGTGGCTGGCGGGACTGGAACCAATCGCGCGGTGATCAACATCGACCGCTTTCTGCAGATGCTCGATCACGATGGCAATGTCGCCAACGGCATCGTGATCGCGCCGGCCGTACAGACCGCCGCTGCGGGCTGGGGCGCCGTGAATTTCGACCAGGATGCGAACAGCTTCGCCGCCGCGGTCGCGAGCATCATCACCGACGTGAACACAGCCGACCCCGGCATCACGCACTCCCTGCCGGCGGCTTCGGACAGCGCGGCTCACGTGAAGAAGACCTTCCAGTGCGCCTATGCGGGCGGGTTCATCGGCGAATACAAAGGCACGACTGCCAGTGATGACCACGGGCGCTTCGGTGCGACGGTCAAGCCCGATGGCACCATCGAGGTCTTTGGCAACACGCTGGCCACGCCACCGGGTGTGGGTTTTGACTCCCTGGATGCGAACGCGGTGCAGGTCGACCAGGCAAGAAGCATCACCATCAACGATCCGGATCCGCCGTTCCCGCTGACTGGAAACTTCCTGAGCCCCGATACCATGGAGGGAACCTGGAACAACAACACGCCGCCGACCCAGTCAGGCACCTTCACGGGCACACGGCTGGGGCCGAGCTTCGATGTTCTGGCCAGCGATCCGACCACACGCCATTTCTCGGGGAACATCGAGTTGCGCAACGATCCGAATGAGGTCGCCACGGGCATCGTGGTCATGGACGTCGGCGCTTCGGGTGCAGTGTCCGGCTTCGTCTACCATTTCTCCGACGGCCGACTCGACACCATCGCAGGCACGCTCGACACCACCAGCAATGCCTTCACCGGCACCGTGGGCGATGTCGCCGCAACGGCGACGCTGTATCCGGCGGGAACGCCCGAGCCGGGCATTTCCGACAACCATCCCAATGCGGACTGGCTGGACGGCGGCTACACGCCCGCGGGCGGCGCGACGGTGTCGTTCATCACGGATGGGTGTAGTCTGGAGTGAAGAGAAGCAGACGGAAATCTGATAAAGACAGGATTTGAGACGGTGGGCGGGCGTCAATGAGGGCGTCTGCCCCTTGATAAAGACGGCGTCCAGGGACAAAGGCATTGCGCGTTTTCGGTTTCCATCTGCGTTCGCAACTCGTGGCACTGGCCGGGGCGGAGGCGCTTCTCTTTTTTGTTGCGCCGTTCGTTGCCGTTCATTTGCGGTTCCACGGTACTTTCCTCGACATCAAGGAGAAATTGCCGTCACTTTGGCCGCAGGGACTGCTGTTCGCAGCCGTGATGATGATTTCACTGCTTGCGATGGGACTCTACAGTTCCCGGCAAAGGGCCAGTATTCAAGGGGTGCTGGTCCGTACGGTCGCGAGTGGCGTTGCCGCCTTCATAGTCCTTGGGCTTCTCTATTACATGTTGCCCTCCATGTTTCTCGGGCGGGGATTGCTGCTGTTGATGGTGATCGTCGGAGTCCTCGGGAGCGCGGCAGGGCGCCTTGTCGCGCGTCGAGTGATCGACGACCGCATTTTCAAACGACGCGTACTCGTCTACGGTGTGGGTGACCAGGCTTTTCATATCTCGCGATTGCGACGGCGTTCCGACCAACGAGGCTTCGTCGTGGTGGGTTATGTACCTGGAAGCTGCGATTCGGTCACCGTCCCGGAAGAACAGATCATCAAGAGTACCGGGACGCTGTTCGATATTTGCCGTGAATGCCGTGTCGAGGAAATCGTGGTCGCGATGGACGACCGGCGCCGCAGCTTTCCGGTTCAGGAACTGCTCGAGTGTCGATTGCGGGACATTGACGTCATCGATGTGTTGAGCTTTCTGGAGCGCGAAACCGGCAAGGTACGTGTCGAAGTGCTTACCCCAAGCTGGATGATCTTCGGGAGCGGCTTCAGCCGCAGCGGTCCGCGCCAGTTCACGGCACGCGCACTTGATGTTCTGGCCAGCCTCGCGTTGTTGGCCATTTCATGGCCGGTGATGCTGTTGACTGCATTGGCGATCAAGATCGAAGACGGTGTGCGTGCCCCAGTGTTCTACAGCCAGACCCGCGTGGGGCTTGAAGGGCGAACGTTCCAATTGCTGAAATTCAGAAGCATGCGCGTGGATGCGGAAAAGGAAGGGAAGGCGATTTGGGCTGAGAAGCAGGACCGGCGAGTCACGCGTGTTGGATCGGCTACGAGGGCGATTCGCCTCGACGAATTGCCGCAGATATTCAATGTGCTGGCGGGTGACATGCGTTTTGTAGGGCCTCGCCCCGAGCGCCCCGAATTTGTGGAATCACTGTGCGCCAGGATCCCTTATTACCGCGAACGTCACATCGTGAAGCCCGGAATCACCGGCTGGGCTCAGCTCTGCTATCCATATGGTTCATCGGAGCAGGACGCGATCGAAAAGCTGCAATATGACTTGTACTATGTCAAAAACCACTCCCTGATCTTTGACTTGAGTATTCTGGCGCAAACCATTGAAGTAATTCTCTGGCGCAAAGGAGCGCGCTGAATCTCCGCCAGATTCCGTCCATTGTCTGCCCCGGACGACATATTTACGCAACTCCTGCAATACGTTTAACTCGCCTCGCGTTCGTTTGAAACGAACCTGATGAGAAGCAGCCGCACGCAGTCACCGATTCACGGAAGCTGGGTCGGTCCCACCAAAAATGGAGTTGCCAAATGCCCTGGACGGGAGACCTCCGAGCCAGAATGGTTCATTCGGCGCGATTTCAGTGGCACGCGGCGATGGTGTTGTTTGCCTTGCTGGCGGCTGCTTGCTCCGGCCCTGCAGTATCGCCATCTGGTACGAATGCTGGTTTGCTGGGGACAGATCCCGCACCTTCCGACACCACGCCCACGATTTCAGGGGTCCCTGATGGCAATGCCACGGCTGGTGTTGCATACGAGTTCAAGCCTGACGCTGCCGACGCCGACGGCGACGCACTGACTTTCAGTATTGACAACGCGCCGGCATGGACGGCCTTCGATTCGCAGACGGGTGAATTGTCCGGTACGCCGGAAGTGACGGATGTTGCAACTTATTCGGATATCGTCATCTCGGTCAGCGATGGAATCCATTCCACCTCCTTGCCGGCGTTTGACATAGTCGTCAGCAGGGGAAGTGAGCCGCCGCCGCCACCGCCACCTCCGGGCATCGAAAATCATCCGCCCGTCATCGACGGTTCCCCGGCGACTGCCGTCGTGAAGGGGAATACCTACTCGTTCCAGCCTGGTGCGTCAGATCCGGATGGCGATGCATTGGTGTTTTCAATCCTCAACAAGCCGGTCTGGCTGGAGTTCAGTACTGCGACCGGCAAGCTAAGCGGCAGTTCAAGTGGCGCTGTCGTCAAGACCTATTCGAACATCATCATCAGCGTGAGCGATGGCAGGGATACTTCGTCGCTTCAGGCATTTTCCATCGACGTGCAGCCGGGAGCCAACTCAGTGCCGGTCATCACGGGAAGCCCGGCGACCAGGGTCCAGGCTATGCAGACCTACGTCTTCCAGATCAAGGCCTCTGATGCCGATGGCGACAGGCTCACGTTCAGCATAAGGAACAAGCCGGCCTGGGCAGCTTTCAGCAGTACCACAGGCAGGCTCTCCGGAACACCGACTGAGGCTCAGCGAGGCAGTTACCCCAACATCGTCATCAGTGTGAGCGACGGTAACGCCACAGCTTCACTGCCGGCGTTCGCGATCACCGTGACCGATGCGCCGAATGCCGCGCCAACCATTGGTGGTAGTCCCGCGCCAACTGTCACAGTGGGTAGTGCCTACAGTTTCACGCCCGTTGCATCCGATGAGGATGGCGATCCGCTGACTTTCAGCATCCAGAACAAGCCCACCTGGGCCAACTTCAGCAGCACGACGGGTCGGCTGAGCGGTACGCCGTCAGCCAGTCAGATAGGCACGACGGCGGGCGTCGTAATCAGCGTCAGTGATGGGCGGGCGAGTGCCTCGCTCGCCCCCTTCGATCTCACTGTCTCGGGCCCGCCGAATCATGCGCCGGTCATTTCTGGCAATCCAGGATCGACGGTGGCTGCCGGCTCGGCTTACCGATTTGCGCCGACTGCATCCGACGCTGATGGCGATTCGCTCCGGTTCACTATTCAGAACAAGCCCGTGTGGGCGAGCTTCAGTGCATCAACGGGTGTGCTCAGTGGTACGCCAGGCGCTTCCCAGGCGGGCACTTATGCGAACATCATCATCTCAGTGAGCGATGGCAGTGATACGGCATCGCTCAGGGCGTTCACAATCATGGTAACTGCGACAGTCAGCGGCAATAGCCCTCCAGCCATCAGTGGGGTGCCTGCCAAGTCTGTCATTGTCGGCGCCTCCTATGGCTTCACACCGACGGCCTCGGATTCGAACGGTGATGCGCTGACATTTTCCGTCCAGAATCTGCCGCCCTGGGCAAGCTTCAGTTCGTCGACTGGCAGGCTTTCCGGTACGCCGGCGGATGCGGATGTCGGAAGCTATGCGAATATTGTGATCAGTGTCAGCGATGGCAAGGCGACGACCTCGCTGGGTGCGTTCACGGTCCTCGTTGCCCAGACGGCCAATGGTACGGCAGAACTTCAGTGGACGGCGCCCACCAGGAATACCGATGGTTCAGCACTGTTGGACCTTGCGGGCTTTCGGGTCTACTACGGCACGAACGCAAACTTGCTGAATCAGTCAGTAACCTTGACCGGTCCGTCCGTGACTACTTATGTGGTGCAGAACCTCACCCCCGGGACCTGGTACTTTGCGGTCAGGGCGTACGATACATCGGGACTCGAGAGTGGTTACTCGAACGTGGGTTCGAAAGTGATTCCGTGATCCGTCAAGATCTGCAATGAAGCGAGGTAGCCTCCCCCGATTGCGGGGAGACTACCTCGATGAGTTGGCGCGCAGTCGCCGACTACTTCTTGTTGCGGCGACGTGCCGCTACCACGGCTGCAACAATTCCGGCGCCCAGCAAGCCCAGCGTAGCGGGCTCAGGGACCCCCACCGGTGGCTTACGGTGGTGATTTGAGAAGAAGAAGCTGCTACCCGCCTGCGCCGCTCCGGCGCAAAACGACAGCAACACCGCAGCAATCATCAGCTTGTTCGAGGCCTTCATAGTATCGTTTCAACCTTGCGTGTTTGCGTTTGACTGACGCTTCAAATGGATCATCGACAGCCTTGAGGAAGCAAGTTTCGGGCCAGATCTTGTAACCATATGAATGACAGGAAATTATCCGTTTTGTGACGATCGAGGATGCTGATTTCGTCTGAATGCTGTAAATAATTCCGACACCATGATGTGAGGGCAGTGTGAGCGGAGTCTTGACCGTGGGTTTTGCGCTCGCAGCAACGATGTTCATGGGGTTGGCTGCATGGATCGCCGTGAACCGGCGCGCAGTACTCAGCCAGGGTCATCTGATGCTGGCGCTTGTTTCGACCGCGATATGGGCAATCGCACGTACCAGGGATGAGCCCACGGCAACCCTGGGCTTTCTCCTTGAGTCAGCTCGGGATGCAGCATGGCTGGGGCTATTGCTGAGCGTCACCAGCTTTCGTATCTCCCGAAAACTCAAGATGCCATGCGCCATCTTGAGCGGCGCGTGCCTCATCGCTGCCCCGGTGGTCTGGTCAGGGGGCTATCAGGCAACGGGCCTGGAGGTGCCGGAACCGCTCCTGTCACGTGCGGGCCTTGTCGTGTCGCTGGTTGCTCTGTTCCTCGTCGAGCAGGTGGTGCGAAACGCTTCGAGTCCCTCCGACCGTAGCCTCCGCCGGATCGGGATCGGTATCGGAATCATCTACATCTACGACCTGGTCATGTTTTCTCAGGGCGAGTTGTTGGGATCCATGGTCGAGACTACGTGGAACTTGCGAGGGTTCGCGGTCTTCATCGGGGGTGCACTCGTCGCCCTCGGTATCCGGTGTCAAGTGGTGAGCTCGGATCTGGCGCTTTCGCGCGGTATGGTGCTCTATTCCACGACGACCATGGCGGTCGGACTGTATCTCAGCGCCATGGCCATCGGAGGTTACTACGTCAGGATATGGGGCGGGGAATGGGGCGGGTGGGCCCAATTGCTCTTCATCCTGGGTGCAGGGGTGGTCCTCGCGAGTTTGTTGTCCTCCGAGGAGGTGCAGCGACATGTGAAAGTCTGGATCAGCAAGCACCTGTACCGCCAGAAGTACGATTATCGGGCGGAGTGGCTGCGCTTCATGCACACACTCGAAGAGACGCGAGCCCGGCCGATCGAGGGGGCGATTCGCGCGGTTGCCCAGGCGGTTGCCTCACCCAGGGGATGCCTGTTTGAGCGGAACGAGGATGGCAGCGCTTACGACTATCGCGCGAGTTGGTCCCGACAAGGATCGAAATCGCAGGAGTTGCCTTCCCTTGCCGGGGATGAACAGATCCTGCAGATCATGGCATCTCGCTCCTGGATCATCGATCTGAGGCAGTGGCAGGGGAGTCGTGACTCCGATCCCGGTCTTTCCTTGCCAAGTTGGTTGTCAGATCCCGACGGGCCCAGACTGCTCGTGCCGGTCTTGCATGCTGACCAGATGCGCGCGGTTCTGCTGCTGGATGACCCGGTGGGTGACTTCGACTTGCACTACGAGGATCGCGATCTCCTGCTGACGCTTGGCAGGCACGTCGCGGCGCTGCTGGCGCAGCTTGAAGCCGAGTCCAGACTGGCTGAGAACCGGCAGTTCGAAGCCTATTTCCGGCTGAGCGTGTTCCTGCTGCACGATCTCAAGAACTGTGCCGCGACGCTGCGGCTGTTCGTGTCGAACGCCGGCCGGCACAAACACAACCCGGAGTTCATCGACGATGCCGTCAGCACGGTGGATTCGGTCGCGCGCCGGATCTCGCGTATCATGGAGCAACTGAGCCACGAGTCGGACAACCCACGGCGAATGGTCGTGGACGTGGAGACTGCGCTTCAAGGTGTCGTCGCCCGCTGCAGTGACCGCCTTCCACGGCCGCTGCTTGAGGCAACGCGCCCGGGGTTGATCCACGTGGACACCGAGGCATTTGCCAATGCATTGGAGCATCTGGTGCGAAACGCACAGGAGGCAACCCCCGTGACGGGGTCCGTCCGTCTCCAGGCGTGCAATTCGGGCGGATGGGTCACCATTGCAGTGGTGGACACGGGATGCGGGATGGATGCGCCTTTTGTACGGGAGCGGCTGTTCAAGCCCTTCGATACAACCAAGGGAGCGGCAGGGATGGGAATCGGAGCGTACCAGGTCAAACAGTTCGCGCTGCAAAGCGGTGGCCATGTCGAAGTGTGCAGCACGCCCGGAGCCGGAACCCGCTTCTGCATTAGTCTTCCGGAGAGCCAGATATCGGAGAATCGCATTGGCTAAAGAGCGGTCTGCGCTCATGATTGTCGAGGACGATCCGGGACTGGTGTCGCAGCTCCGATGGTGTCTCGACGAGTATGACGTTTGTGTGGCTGCCAATCGCGAGGAGGCAGTCGTTCAACTCCGGCGGCATGAACCGGGGGTAATACTTCAGGATCTTGGGCTTCCCCCGGAACCAGCTGGTATCGCAGAAGGATTTGCCTGCATGTCGGAAATGCTGCGGCTTTCCCCCGGTTCAAAGGTGGTCGTCATGACGGGCAACGGTGAGCGCGCCAATGCCGTCAGAGCCGTGGGGGCTGGGGCGTTCGACTATTGCCTCAAGCCTGTGGCTCCGGATGAACTCAAACTGATCGTGGCGCGGGCCTTTCGGATACAAGCTCTCGAGCAGGAAAATTCGCTGCTGCGTCAGGCGGGCTGGCAGTCTCCATTGGCCAGTATCATCGCCACCGACGAGTCGATGCTCAAATTGTGCCGGTTGGTGGAGAAGATTGGTCCCTCGGAGGTCCCAGTGCTTGTCCTGGGCGAGAGCGGCACGGGCAAGGAGCTGATCGCGCGAGCCATCCATGAACTCAGCGACCGGCACGAAAAGAAATTCGTGGCCATAAATTGCGCTGCCATTCCCGAGCAGTTGCTGGAGAGCGAGCTTTTCGGCTACGAACGCGGCGCATTCACCGGTGCGCACCGCCAGACAATCGGAAAAATCGAGCTGGCCAACGACGGTACCTTATTCCTGGATGAGATTGGCGACATGCCGGCGATGCTGCAGGCAAAGCTGCTTCGATTCCTGCAAGAGCGGACTGTGGAACGCGTGGGTGGGCGGGAGGAAATTCCGGTCAACATCCGGGTGGTTTGCGCGACGAATCAGGATCTGGCATCCATGATCGTGGAGAAGCGCTTTCGGCAGGACCTTTACTACCGGATCAACGGTGTTACCGTACTGGTTCCCGCGCTCCGTCAGCGCAAGGGTGGTCTTGCGGCATTGGCGAGTGCTTTGCTCAGAAAGCTGGATGGCAGTTCGGGCAAGCAATTGAGTGATTCTGCATCTCGAGCGATCGAGTCCTATTCGTGGCCGGGGAATGTCCGGGAAATGGAAAACAAGCTGAAGACTGCACTGGTGCTCGCCGAGTCGCGGCAGATTTCGCCTGCCGACCTTGGGCTGGACGACCCAGGCGAAGGAGAGTTGCCTTTCAACCTGGGGCAGGTGCGCGATGCTGCAGAGCGTGGTGCGCTCGTCCGGGCGCTGGCCGCAACCGGAGGGAACATCAGCAGATCGGCGGAACTGCTCGGGGTGTCGCGCCCCACACTGTATGACCTGATGGGCAAGTTCCAGCTTCGGGCAAGCCGTGACTGACAGCGGAGCGATACGATCTTCCGTGGGGACCGGGCGCCTCGGCCTGGTGCTGGGACTTTTCCTGCTTGTGTCGGTTCTGTACTGGCCTTCGACAGACGCGCTGATACAGCGTTGGGTGGATTTCGACAAGGACACCTATGTTCATGGGTCTCTGGTGCTGGTCTTGTCAGGATGGTTCATCTGGCGCCGGCGCTACGACCTGCAAATCGCTGATGCACGACCCAACCCCGTGGCGATGCTGCTGCTTGTGTTGGGGAGCATTGCGTGGCTCGTGTGTTTCCTGGCCAGCATCGAAATAGGTCATCAGATCCTTTTTCCAGTGTTGTTTGGTCTCGCGGTATGCGCATGTCTGGGTTGGAACGCCGCCCGGGTGCTTGCGTTTCCCCTGGCGTATTTCTACCTGGCCATCCCAGTGTGGCAAGTTCTTGTCTCGCCGCTCAAAAAGAGTACCGTGCTCGCCGTTCATGCACTGCTGATGTTGTGCCGCGTTCCGGTGGAAGTCATGGGCAACATAATCGAAATTCCCGAGGGCGCCTTTGAAGTCGGCGACGGGTGCGTTGGGTTGAACTTCGTGCTTGTTGCCGCAGCGATTTCCGCTTTCTACGGCGAATTGATCGGCGCCCCGGTGAAGCGCCGCTTCAGGATGCTTGCGGCCGCATTGATGTTGGGCCTGTTCGCCAACTGGCTGAGGGTGTTCATTGTGGTCATGGCGGGCCATTTGACGCAGATGCAACACTACCTCGTCGTGCGTTCTCACTACGGATTCGGCTGGTTGATATTCGCGCTTGTGATGGGTGCGTTCCTGTGGTTCGTACGTCCTGGAGAGCCTGTCGACGCTTCACACCGTCCGGCAGTCATCGGGCATGGGAGGCTCCTGTCGGGATGGGCAGCAGTCGTCACCGTCCTCATTCTCGCGGCGGTGCCGGTGGTCTCCTGGCAGATCGAGGCCCGGACTTCCGATGCCATTGCCAAGCCGCTGTTTGGAGTCTTCGGCCCGTCATGGAAGCCGGTGGACGTGTTACCCCTTGAATGGCATCCCGTCTACCAGGGAGCCGACGCCGAACAGCTCGGCGCGTACTCCAACGGACGTTCGACGGTAGGGGTCTATCGTGCCGTCTACGCGTATCAGAGGCAGGGGAAGGAGTTGATCAATTGGGGCAACTCGCCGTATGACAAAGGCGAGTGGGAATTGGTCGATCAGCAGGCCGTGCAGGTCGCGGGTCGGCCTTTCGTTGCCCTGCGCATCCGCGACGCTGAGGGGCACGAAGCAGTCATCTGGTATTCCTATATGGTTGCCGGCAAGGCGATGATCTCGGACGTTCGGGCGCAGCTCTGGTACGCGGTGAGTTCGCTGCTGGGCAGGCCGGAGGCCGCAGTATGGGTCATTCGTGCTGATTGTGCGGTTGATTGCTCTTCAGCGCAGGCCTCGACCCGGGAATTTGCGTCCATTCTTGCGCGTTCAGAATCGTGAGCCATTTGGGGAATGGGACAGCCGGGTTGCTGTAGCATCCTGAATTCCCTGTTTTGGCAAGACGTTGATAGACTTGAGGCTGGCGTAGCTGTTGCAGGCAGGATTCCATGCAAAAGCGTTACCTTTCGGTCATCTGGTTGTTGCTCGGTTCAGTGCTGGCATGGGCAAGCGACCCTGCGGTTGGGCCGGTCTATGTCATTGGTCCGGGAGATACACTGCAGATTTTCGTCTGGCGGAATCCCGAACTTTCCACGACGGTGCCGGTTCGGCCGGACGGCAAGATCTCAAGTCCTCTGGTCGAAGACATGGTGGCCGTCGGAAAGACGCCGTCGACACTGGCTCGGGACATCGAGAAGGTGCTGTCCGAATACGTCAAGTCTCCGCAGGTGAACGTCATTGTGACCCAGCCGGTCAGTGCGTTCAGCCAGGTGAAGGTGATAGGCCAGGTAGTCAAGCCGCAGTCGGTGTCTTACCGTGAGGGGATGACTGTGCTGGATGCGATCCTTTCCGTGGGTGGCATGACGAATTATGCCGCTGGCAACCGGGCGAAGCTGATCCGGACGGTCAACGGCAAGCAGACTGAGATCAAGCTCAAGCTGGATTCATTGGTGAACAAAGGTGACATGAAACAGAACCTGCCGCTCCGGCCAGGTGATGTGCTCGTGATACCGGAGACGTTGTTCTAGTGTTGAGTACCGCCGTCGAGCAGGTTCTTGAGGAATTCTACGGAATCTGGCGATTCCGATGGGCTGCGCTGGGTGTGGCGTGGGCTATCGCCGTCCTGGGCTGGCTGGTCATCTTCTCTTTGCCGGACATGTTCGAGGCCAATGCGCGGGTGTTCGTGGATACGAGAAGTTCGTTGAAGCCGGTCCTGCAGGGGCTGGTCGTTGAGCAGGATGTGAACGCCCAGCTCAACTACGTTCGACAGTCCCTGCTGGGAGGCCCCGAACTCGAGAAGTTGGCCAAGGACACGGGTCTGCTCAGCGGAATCACCCTGGATTCCCGGAAAGGTGCCCAGGTCATCGACGGATTGCGAGATCGCATCCAGATCACGGTTCGCTCGGCGAGCGAAGGGGACACCAACCGCGAAATGGGCGGCAGTGTGTATGGCATCAACTATCAGGACCGGGACCGTGATAGGGCGCTGAAGATCGTCCAGACCCTGCTCAAATCGCTGGTGGATAACACGCTGGGTGGCAAACGGGAGGGCGCTGAAAACGCCCAGAAATTCCTCGAGACCCAGATAAAGGAGATTGAAGGTCGATTGCGCCAAGCGGAGGATCGCCTGGCTGAATTCAAGAAGGAGAACGTGGGCGCCATGCCTTCAGAACAGGGAGGATATTTTGCCCGCCTCCAGACCGAAATTGATGCCGTGAAGGCCGCTCAGAGCGGGCTTGCAGTTACCCTGTCTCGCCGGGACGAACTGGTACGACAGTTGCGTGGTGAATCCGCAATGGTGGCAACCGTCGGTGTGCCAGCGGCCGGATCGGCGCGAGGTGGTGCGTCGAATGATGTCAACTCGCGCATCCTTGAGACACAGGCCAGACTCGACGATCTCTTGTTGCGCTTCACCGACAAGCATCCCGATGTCATTGCAACGCGAGCCACTCTTGCGGAACTCAAGGAACGGCGTGCTGCCGAAATCGAGTCGCTGAAGCGAGGAGATGCGGGTGCAGCAGCGGCCAGCGGAGCAGGTTCAAACCCGGTCTATCAGAGCATTCAGCTCGCACTCAACCAGACGGATGTGGAGATCGCGAGTCTTCGCCGGCAGCTGGCCGATCATTCGGCCCGGGTTGCGGAACTGCGTAAGGCGCTGGACACCATGCCGCAGGTGGAGGCCAGGTACGCCCAGCTCAATCGCGACTACGACGTCAACAAGACCCAGTACACAGCATTGTTGACTCAGCTGGAGAAGGCAAAACTGGGGCAGGAAGCCGACACCAGCGGCACGATGCGCTTCGACATCATCGAGCCTCCCAACGCCGAGTTTCAACCCGTATCCCCGAAGCGCAACATTCTCGTGCTGGCCGCACTGGTCATTGGCCTTGGAGCGGGTGGCGGCCTTGCCTTCCTGCTCAACAAGGTGTGGCCGGTGTTCTGGACGGCGACCTCGCTGACGGCTGCCAGCGGCGTCATCGTCCTGGGCGCCGTCAGCGCGGCATTTCCAGTCCAGTTGCGGAGCAAGACGCGCCGCGGGTTACTCGCCTATTCCGCAGGGCTTTGCGGGCTCGTTTTTCTTGCAGCGGTCGCGCTCCTGATGGGGCGGCATGGATTTCGCATTGCGTTGCCGGGGAGTGCCGCATGAGCGTCGTCGAACGGTTGACGTCAAAGGCGAAGTCCGCCGCCGTGAGAGACCGGTCCGTCCGGGAGGACCCGGTCGTGGGCTCACTGGTCAATACCTCGGAGGTGCCGATACTGGATCCATCCAGGTTGCCGGCCACTCCGCAACGGTTCGTGACCATCGATCGGCAGGCGCTCGAGAAGGAAGGCTTCTTTCCGGAGGTTATCCAGGCACGGCGGCTGGCTGACCAGTACCGGCAGATCAAGCGGCCCCTGCTGAATCGGATCAAGGCCCGGCGAGAAGAGGGCGCGCGCGATGCGCAGCTCATCATGATGGCCAGTGCGTTGCCGGGAGACGGGAAAACATTCACGAGCGTCAACCTCGCTCTGAGCATCGCACGGGAGCGCGATGTGAGCTTGCTCCTGGTGGATGCCGACGTGGCCAAGCCGCACATCAGTCACCTGTTCGGCGTCGATGAGGAGAAGGGGCTCATGGATGCCCTGATGAGCCCCACGCTGGACGTCGAGTCCCTGGTGTTGCCGACGGACGTGCCGGGGCTCAGCCTCCTGCCGGCCGGTACCCAGGACGACTCGGCCACCGAGCTCCTCGCCAGCACTCGCATGTGGGAGGTCGTCGATCGACTGAGCAGTTTCGACCGTCGCCGGGTTATCCTGTTCGACTCGCCGCCTTTGTTGCTGTCGAGCGAGTCGCGCGCATTGGCGCAGGTGGTGGCCCAGATCGTTCTCGTGGTCCGCGCAGGTGGCACGCCGCAGAAGGCCGTGAGTGAGGCGCTGGGGCATCTGGGTGAGAAGCCGGTGGGCCTGATCCTGAACCAGAGCCAGATGGCGACATCCGACGGCTATTATGGCTACTACGGATACCCACCCAAGAACCCGGAATCGGAACGCAAGCCGTGAGGTCATGGGTAGTCGCCTTCCTGCCGCTGGCTCTTGCGGCAGCGCCAGTCTGGTCACTCGATGTCAGCGGCCGGGCGGGTGTCGGCGTCATGTACAGCGACAACATCACGCGCACCAGCGTGGCAACGACTGATGATACGGTGATCGACGCCACGACCCAGTTCCTGGCGCATGAAAGCAGCCGGAGAGTCCTGGCGGATGTGCGCGGAAACCTTCAATACCTCGATTACGCCCAGCACACCTACTCCAGCAATGTGGTTGGCGATGTTGCCGGATACGGCCGGTTCGACTTCGTTCCCGAGCGCTTCAATTGGGAGGTCCTCGACAACTTCGGCCAACAGCAGCTGACCCCAGGAAGCCCGGATACCCCCGACAACCGGCAGAACGTCAATTTCTTCAGCACCGGCCCCCACGTCCAGCTGGATTTCTCACGCCGGCTTCGGCTGATCGTCGGAGGGCGCTATTCGCGTGTTTCCTATGAAACCACATCCGATGGCAACAACCGGGTGGGCGGTTCCGTGGGGCTGGTACGGCTGATCGATTTCGCCAGTGACATGTCGGTTAATGTGACCAGTGAATCAGTGCGCTTCGAGTCGGGGTCCCTCAATCCGGACTTCACCCGTCGCCAGGTTTTCGGTCGTTATCGGTCCAAGGGCGGCCGATCCTCGCTGGTGGCGGAGGCGGGATACGATCAGGTGTCCGGAGATGCCGGGCAGCTCAGCGCGCCATTGATACGCATCGAATTGACGCATGAGGTCTCGGCGTTTTCGACTTTCAGTCTGTATGCGGGCAGAGAGACGTCGGATGCGGGGAGCCAGTTGCGGCAACTCCAGTCGCAGGCCCCGCAGGTGCAGGGATCTCTGATGGTGCAGCGTTCGACTGATCCCTTTTCCTACCGGTACGTGAGAGCGGGCTGGAGATACAGCCGGAACAGGACCTCGTTCGATCTGGGCGTTTCGCGAGCCCTCGAACACCATGAGATACAGACTGCGCTGGACCACACTACGACCAGTCTTTACGCCGGAATCCAGCGGCAGATCGCGCGTTTGCTGACGGCGTCTGTGTCGTTCAGCCATCTGAAGAACGACTACGACATCCAGGCAACCGACTCGAGCCAGTCCACTGGACTTGCAGGCCTTGCATGGCGGGTGACTCGACACGTCGATATCCGGGCGGAGTACCAGCGGATGCATCAATCAAGCCCAACGGCGCTGTACCGGTACAACGAGAACCGGTTGGCACTGAGCATAGGGGCTGTCTGGGATCCACCGTCCCGATGATGCTGCGAGCACCTGGCCCCCAGGGAATCAGGAACGCAATGACGGTGGACGTGGAGGACTACTTCCACGTTGCTGCCTTGTCCAAGGTCATCTCACCCTCGGATTGGTCGATGATGGAATTCCGGGCCGATCGCAGTACGCACCTTATCCTGGACCTCTTCGATGCTGCATCGATCAAGGCAACATTCTTCGTCCTGGGTTGGGTGGCCGACAAGGATCCGGGCCTGATACGCGAGATCGCGAGGCGTGGCCATGAGATCGGCTGTCACGGCTGGAGTCATCAGCTCGTGTACGAGCAGAGCAGGGAGGTGTTTCGCGAAGAGGCGCGTCGAAGCAAGGCGCTGCTCGAGGACCTATCAGGCAAGCGTATCCGCGGCTACCGGGCTGCAAGCTATTCGATCACTGCGCAGTCGCTTTGGGCACTCGATGAGCTGATCGATCTTGGTTTCGAGTACGACTCCAGCATCTTTCCGATCCGTCATGACCGTTACGGAATTCCCGGCGCACGCGTTCATCCTGGTGAGGTGCGGGCGCCCTCAGGACGATCCATCGTGGAATTCCCGCTGTCTACAGCCCATGTTGCGGGGAAGCGTGTTCCCTGCTGCGGCGGTGGCTACTTCAGGCTCATACCGTACCGGATGACACGCTGGCTGCTGGCATCCATCAATCGAGAGCAGCGCGTCCCGTTCATCTTTTACCTCCATCCCTGGGAATTGGACCCTGGCCAGCCTCGCTTCGAGGCAGGCTGGCGCTCGAAATTCCGCCACTACACGAACCTGGGGGCGTGTGAGGCGCGACTGCGGCAGCTCGTCACTGACTTCGTTTTCGTGACCGTGCAACAGGTACTGGCGGAACTCCAGCTCTTCAAAGCCTCGGCAGCATGAGCTCACATCTGCAGGGGAACGTTGCCAACACGGCTCCTGCGGGCTGGGACGAGTTCGTCGAGAAGTCTCCCGAGTCGTCGATCTATCACCGCGCGGACTGGCTGAACCTGGTCTCGAACACTTTCGGGCATCGGGTCCATTTCATCGCGGTGCGGACCGATGCAGGATCGCTTCGCGGGGTCCTCCCGCTGGTGCAGCAGCGGAGTTTGCTCTTCGGAAACTTCCTCACGTCCCTGCCATTCTTCAATTACGGTGGCCCGCTGTTCGATTCCGCCGATGCGTACCAGGCGCTCCTGTCGGAAGCCGAGCTCCTGGCGAGGAGGCTGGGCGTGAGACACGTCGAACTGCGGACCCAGCTCGAGGATGGGTTGGGCTGGATGCACCGTGACGACAAGGTTACCCTGATCAGGGATCTTCCATCGAGTGTGGGCGCGCTGAGCGCAGAGATGGGCTCCAAGCTGAGATCACAAATAAGGCGGGTAGAGCGCGAGAACCCGGTCATCCGGAAAGGAGGTGTCGAGCTGGCTGGCAGCTTCTACCATGT
The DNA here is from genome assembly GCA_044226785.1 of Steroidobacteraceae bacterium. Taxonomy (GTDB): domain Bacteria; phylum Pseudomonadota; class Gammaproteobacteria; order Steroidobacterales; family Steroidobacteraceae; genus TMP-86. Next base: position 51,255 of record JBGAGK010000018.1, read on the forward strand.
GTTCTCACGCAACATGCGGGATCTGGGCACGCCGGTGTACCCGCGACGATTCTTCGAGGATCTGCTGCGGAGCTTCCCGGGCGATTGCAGGATCGTCTGCGTGGAGCTGCGTGGCGTGCCGTCCGCAGCAGGGTTCCTGATCACGCACAAGGGTACCACCGAGATCCCCTGGGCCTCCTGCCTGACTGAGATGAAGCCGCTGGGGGCCAACATGAGGCTTTACTGGGAGTGCCTGTGTGAGGCGTTGAGCCTGGGCAGCAAGCGATTTGATTTCGGCCGCAGCTCCGTCGATGCGGGAACCTATCGGTTCAAGCTGCAATGGGGAGCCAAGCCGGTGCCGCTGCACTGGTATTACTGGCTGCCCTCGGGGTCAGAGCTTCCCCAGCTTCATCATGGCAATGCCAGGCTCGCGCTCGCCATTCGTGTGTGGAAGCGGCTCCCCCTGTGGGCTTGCGAGGCGCTGGGACCGCATCTGATCAGGAATCTTCCCTGACCTTCATCTGACAGAAGGTGTCCACATCACGATGCGTTCCCCGCGCAGATATCGCCATACCGCGTGAAGCAGGGCCAGATGCACCTGCACCAGGTACAGGGTGAGGCGACAGACGGATGACCGACGCAGGGCAGGAATCAGCCAGGTGACGGTGGCCAGGAGATAAACGGCGCATTGGAGCAGCAGAAAGGCGAGATAGACCTTCGAGACGGACGCAAGGACGGCCGAGAGGATGAGCAGCAACAGCATGAACACCGGCGTCAACCAGCGCATCACCTTGTGTCCCCAGAGCTGTAGCGAGAACAGACCGAACCGAAACGGGTTCAGCAGGGCTCGCTGCGCTGCCACCGCGGCCATTCCTCGAACCACCGTGCGCAGTTTTCTTTCGTATTCGTTGTGCGTGTTGCGCAGGTCCGGATAGTGGCCGAAGAGTTCCGGATCCGCGATCGCACGCAGGCCCGCTCGTGCCGTCAACAGTGCGGCAGTGATGTCGCTCGGTACCGTGGTCGGCCATCCGTCGGCGATCTCCCGGCGCACGGCGAATAATGAGCCGCTGAGGCCCACCAGCCCGGCCCGGTCGCTCTCCAGACGGCGCAGCCACATCTCGTAGCGTACGTAGGCGCTTTCCGATGACTCTGCCGACCCATCGGCTGGGCCCTCCATCCGGTCTTCGCTCGAGACGGCACCGACGGAGGGGTCGGTGAATGCATCGGCGATGCGTCGCAGCGCGTCCGGGTCCAGGCGGGTCGCGCTGTCCGTAAACACCAGGATATCGCCCGCAGCTTTCTGGATTGCCAAGGCCTGGGCCGCCTCTTTGCCTCCGCGGGCCGGAGTGCGGCTCAGGCGGACGCCCTGGGACGCGAACGACTGCACGATGGCATCGGTGTCGTCATCCGAGGCATCCGAAGCCACGATGATCTCCAGCAATTCCGCCGGGTAGTCCAGCGATAGTGTGCCCTCCAGCTTTGCAGCAATCCGTCGCCCCTCGTTTCGCGCTGCAACAACAACCGAGATCCGCGGCTGGGTCGTGGCGGATGCTTTGCAGATCGGCCGGGCTCGGAACACCAGCAGCAGGGCGGGGTACAGGAAGTAGCTGAAGCCCGTTCCTGCCACGCAGAGCCAGAATAACGCCTCCATGAGCGCCATGACTCCTCAGATGCACCCTGGCAGGAATAACCGCTCAGAGAGCCTCATAGAGCCTCTGATACGCGATGGCGCATTGGCGGATGTCAAAAGCCCAGTCGGATGGAGGCAGGACGCGCGGGCCGGAGGGGTGAAGTGTGAAGTAGCCCACAATTTCGCGCACCAGTGCAGTGCAGTCGCCCGGGGCAACCAGGCGAATCGCCCCCCCAGTCGCGGCGATTTCCGGAAGACCTCCCACAGCAAATCCAAACACGGGCACCCCCTTCGACAAGGCCTCCAGGACGACCATCGGGATGCCCTCGTGGTCCGAGGTGACGAGCAGACCATCTGACCGGTTCATCAAAGCGCCCGTATCCGAAACGAACCCGGGCATCTGGATCACGCTTCCAGGTTCCTCCACTCGAAGCTGGTGACGCAGTTCGCCATTCAACGGGCCGTCACCGGCAAGCGTGATCTTCGGCTCACGCTCCATTCGAGCCGCCAGTTCCGTGGCGATGCCGATCAGCCGGTCGAACCGCTTGATCGGTACGAGGCGACCGAGCGCCAGCAATCGCAATCGCCCCTCCGGGTCAGGCGACCAATGATCCGAACCGATGCCGCTGCTCTCCACGCGCACACCATTGTGAATGCAGGACAACGGGACACCAGGAAACTGCGGTTTCAGCAGGTTCACCATATCATCGGACACCGCGACCACGGCGTCGAACCGGCGCAGGGCAGTGGCATTGACCGTGTTGATGATGCGTCGGCGAACCCGGTTCGCACCGCGATTGGGCTCCGGCATGCCGTGAATCGTTGCCACGAGAGCCGGCGCTGCGCTGCCGAGTGAGGCCAGCGCCGCGATGAGATGTTCCTTCTGGCGGTGAGAGTGAAGGACGTCCGCTTTGAGCCGGTGCCGCCCCCGGTAAACCATACGTACCAGATCCACGATACTCTGTTGCGACTCATCGAGGATGGTGACCGGGACGCCGGTCCGCAGAAGCTCCTCCGCCAATCGGCCATGATTGGTCACCACGCAGGATGCCTGAATCGATCCGTCGCGATTCTGTTCGGTCGCAAGGGAGTGGACCAAGGCCTCCGCGCCTCCCCATAGGTCTCCGGATGCAATGTGCAGTACACGCAAGCCTATTCTCGTAGACTATTCCGCATGGTTGCTTCGACGAGATATCGATTTGGTCTGCTGGGTACCGCCCGACATCCTCCCGCGGGGCAGAGTATACCGTGGCGGGTCATGCTTCAGCGGCGACAGCGCACAGATTTGAGCTTTCTGTCAGGCTATTTCACGGAGTTTTTCGACTCAGGCACCTCAGCACTTGCAATTGCGATAGCGAGAGCTCTCGATCCGTTAGTCAAGAGCGGATTCCGGCCGTCAGTGCTGCTGCCGGCATACGGTTGCCCGAATCTTGTCTCCGCGACGCTATGGGCGGGAGGGCAGCCGGAGTTCATCGATCTGGCACCGGGCTCCATTATTCCGGATGAACGAGAACTCGTGGCGAGGCTCAATACGCGCGATGTCGTAGTCGTGGCCGTCGATGCGTTTGGCGTACCCAGTCTCTCGAATGCTGCGCTTATGCTTCCGGTTGCGGATCCAACATTGCCACTCGTTCATGACCTTGCGCAAAGCTTCGCGCCATACGCGGATGGGTGGAAGAATATCGCGCCGCAAAGCATTTTAAGCTTTGGACGCGCCAAGCCGATGTCGTTGACGATGGGCGGGGGGCTAATTAGTGTCAGAACGCCAATAATGGGTGAGCCGAAGCAAGTTCCTGATCTTGCGAGGGTGTCTCTTGCGATGTTGTTGCCAAGAATGGCAGTCTACAATTGGTCTCTCCATCCGAGCCTGTTTGGCCCAATCAGCATGATTCCCTTGCTTCGGATCGGCCAAACCGAGTTACGCGCGCATGAGTTTACTGCAAAATATTCCTGTGGATTCGACGCGTTGGTTCACTCTGCTGCTGGAGTGCTCGCGAAAGAGATGCCGAAGCTGATCGGGGAAACGAACGACATGCTCGAGCTTGCCATGTCCTGTCCGGTGATCATTCCTGCGCCAATTGCCAATATGCCTCCCCAGACGCCGCTATGGCGATTGCCAGTGGTCGTTGCCTCCAAGCGCGCGGCCGATAAGCTGGAAGCGGATGGTCGTGCTTTCGGCGTGACTAGACTTTACGGCAAGACATTACCAGAATTTCATGGACTCTCCGCCGAAGAGTGCGCAAGTCGTTGGCCAAATGCCTATAAGCTGTCGAGGCAGATAGTCACCTTGCCAACGCACGGAAGGCTTGGCCTGGAGAAATTGGAGCAGCTTCGGAACCTTGTTTGCGTTCGAGTGAACCGGGCGACATGAGTTCATCTATCTTCACGCAAGGCCGCGATGATCAACGGGTGCTGTCACGAGACCATGGGTCACAAAGGCACGAAGAAATTCAGAGGCCCACGGAAGTTCGCACGTTGGTTCCCCTGTTCAGCCTGTAGGCTTCCGAAAGAGCGAGATTCGAATATGGCTCAAGATCTACGCGACGGTCAACCTCGCAAGTTGCCTCCTCGAGGCGGTGCACTGATGCTGAAGAGCCCTGCTGAGCTTCGTCGAATCTATCCCCAACGGCGTTTCAACGCCAGGAGAGCTTGGTCAATGAGGTCAAAGCAGGTTCGAAAATCCATTTCACCTTTCCCATAGGGATCTTCGATGACCGCGAAGTTGTCCTTCAGCAGCGCACTGAGTGTAAATGCCTCGCATCCGGAATCGACTGCCCATCTGTGTACGACGCGGAAATGTCGCAGAGTAAGGGCCACTACAATGTCACCTTCTCTTAGTTGAATGTCCTTCCAGGCTGTAGTTCTGTGGTCCAATAAGTCAATACCTCGGCGTCGTGCTTCCGCAATCGCCAAGTTGTTCGCTTCGGAGCCGGTCGACGTGTCAATACCAAATGAAATAGCATCAAACCCCAACGCTTTGGCTTTTGCTTCACAGTAGGGGCTTCGGCAAATATTCCCTGTGCATGCAAATATCAATCTTGACGCCCTGATAGCAGGAACAGCGCCGCCAAGTTTTCGAATTGACAGAACAGTTCCAACCCATTCCAAACATGCACTGAGTCGACGACGGGCGAAAATCAAATGACTGCACCGAAGATGCTTGACTTGCATCCAGACGTACTTTGAAACACAGCAGAAATCATAACATGCGTGATGCGCGCTGAGTTCCTGAGAATATGAATTCGAGACCTGACGGTACGGCTCCTGACGTGGTTGTATTTGACGCAGAGCAGCGTTCGTCGCTTGCAGTAGTTCGGTCGCTTGGCAAGCGGGGACTCAATGTCTTTGCTGCGGGACGGACCCGGAATGCACTGGCCATGGCTTCTCGATATTGCAAGGAAAGGCTTGTGGCGCCTGATCCAGCAGCGAATCCGTTGGCATTTTCGAAGTGGGTGTCTGACATTGGCTGCCGCTGGCCGGGAGTCGTTGTCTTTCCGCTGACCGATCTATCTACGCCCCCGACAATTGCTGCGTACCTCAAGGGAGCCAGGGTTCTCGCAGCATTTCCGCCTTCAGATGCGTATGAAACCGTCATTGACAAATTCGCTTTGGGGAAGCTCGCTGATAGAGCGGGTCTGAAAGTGCCGGAAACAGTGTCGGTTAGCCGAGGAAATCTTCTGCGCAGAGAATTTGGCAATCTGCGATTCCCGGTGGTAGTGAAGCCTCGGCGATCAGTGACCAGTACCAGTCGCGGAGTTTTGCGACGAGGAGCATCATATGCAGATTCAGAACGGGAGCTGTTGAGCCTGCTGCATCGGACCCTGGTTGATGACGATGATCAGGTGCTGGTTCAGCAATTTGTCGAAGGCACGGGAATGGGTGTGTTTGCTCTTTACGAGCACGGTCGGCCCAGATTCTTTTTCTCGCACAGAAGGATTAGAGAGAAGCCTCCGTCAGGAGGGGTAAGCGTGCTGTCTGAAAGCCGTCCACTTCCTGCTGTCATTGTGCAAGGTGTAGAGCGGCTTCTGACTTCACTCAACTGGCACGGAGCCGCAATGGCCGAATTCAAGGTTGGTGAGGGCGGCGAGGCGTGGTTGATGGAAATCAATGCGCGACTATGGGGGTCTGTGCAGTTGGCAATCGATTCAAGAGCGGATTTCCCGTCGTATCTCTTTGATCTCGCCGTCGGGAATGAGTTGATGTTGCCAAAAGCCTATGTCGTCGGGAGGCAGTTGCGTTGGCTCCTTGGCGATCTTGATGGTCTGTACATAACACTGAAGGCATCTGGAATTACGTTCGGTCAAAAAGTCCTCGCGTGTTCGCGATTCCTTGTTCCATGGTATCCGCGCATGCGGTACGAATTGCTTCGACTGGATGATCCGATGCCTGCCCTAAGGGAGGCGCATGACTATATTGTGGAAATGTTCCGGCGCACTGCTTCCAAGGAGAGATCGTGCTGAAGCGAAATCTGAAACGTGCATTCTCTTCGGTCTCCAGCGCCATTGCACCAAAGCTGTGGAAAATGCGAGCGGGTAACAGACTCCTGGTATTGATGTACCATCGGGTCCTGCCACTGGATTTCTCGGCTGCGCGTACGGAGCAGCCTGGAATGATCGTCTCACCAGAAACGCTAGAGATGCACCTTAGGGTGATCGGCGATTACTTCGAAGTCGTGCATCTTGATGATTGGATACAGAATGTAACTGAAGGGCGAGCCATTCCGGCGCAAGCCTGTGCAATTACTTTCGATGACGGTTGGCGCGACAATTTTGTCTACGCCTATCCAATTCTCAAGACCTTCGGGTCCCGAGCAACTATCTTCCTGGTCTCCAATTTTGTGGACCGACCGGAGGAATTCTGGCCAAACTGCGTGGCTAGACTGCTGGGGCTGGTGGCAGCCGGGGCCAGCGTCGACATTTTCCCAGGATGCCTGGCAGATAGAATCGCGGATGTATTGGTGGCCGTCCAATCACGTGGGTCTGCTACCCCTGATCTGATCGATCAAGCAATATGTACCTTGAAGCAGATCGATGAGCAGGAAATGCACGCAGCGCTGTGTGAGTGCCCGGAAGACGTCAATGCGGAGCGCAACCTGCTAAACAGGATCGAAATTGCTGAAATGGAGACTGATGACCTAATAAGATTTGGATCGCATGGCTCGACGCATCGACGGCTGCACGCCGGAATCGGCGAGCAAGACCTGGTAACCGAGGTGGCAGAGTCAAAACGAGTACTGAGTGAGATCTGTAGATGCAAAGTCAATCTGTTTTGCTATCCGAATGGTGACGTGTCGTCCAGAGCGGTGTCGATGGTCCGCCAAAACTACATTGGTGCGGTGACGACTGCAAATGGATGGCATTCTCCTGGGCAGGATCACTTTCTTGTAAATCGCATTGGCGTGCACAACGACATAAGTGATACGCGAAGCGCATTCATCACGAGGATCGCAGGATATCTTTGACCAATCGCAAGTATTCGCTAGTCATCCGTGATGCACTGAATTTTTGGATGACCGCACGTCTGGCGTTTTGGCCAATGGCTTTCATCCTTTGCGTATCTTGTGCCAGTTGCAAAATGGCATTTGAAAGTGACGCGGGGTCGCCAGGTGGAACCAGCACTCCTGTATCCTCATCAGCAATGATCTGTTCGGGACCTCCACTTCGAGTAGCAATGGAGGCGCATCCACTCGCCATCGCCTCAACGAGTGCCAGAGAGAATCCCTCAGTAGTGGAGCTGAGGACAAACAAATCCATATTGGCAAGGATGTCCGCAACGTCCGGCCGCAGGCCAGCAAAGTGCACATGATTGTCCAGGCCCAGGCTAGCGCGAAGCGTCTTTATGGCGGGAAAGGTATTGCCCGTCGTGTCACCCACGATCAGGAAATGGATTTTCGGATTCATTCGGACAGCAATTGCGGCTGCCTCAATCAGGGTGTTGTAGCCTTTCGCAGGCCTTATGTTCCCGACAGACCCGACGACAATGGAGTCTTCCGGCAAGCCAAATCGTTTGCGGAAGCCCATGGATTTTTCGCATGTGAATATTGAATGGTCGATTCCGTTTTCAATGACCATGCAAAGAGATGGCGGCAACTGGAGGCGCGGTTGAAGATGGTCCTTTAGAGATGCTGAGACGAAGACAACCCTCTTGCAACCGTGTCTAATCAGGAATCTCTTGGTTCTCAAGAATTTTTCGTTCGACGAGACATCGGATTGGCCGTGTAGCACACCGACAACAGGGACTCCGGTGAAGAAGTAAGCTAACGACGAGTAGACGATACCCCCGAACATATGTGCGACTATCAAGGACGCGTCGTGCCTTTTGGTCAATCTGATGATCGTTCGCAGATATGAGACATTTATGGAGCCACCAGGATTGAGGATTTCGACCGCACTATGTTTCCGTCGCGCTTCCCGAGCCAACCACCCTTCTCGCCCTACGGCCAAGACGCCATCGAATGCACATTGCTCAAGGCCGGCTGCGACGCGAAGAAATATTCGCTCCGCACCGCCGGGCCCGCCGGTTTCGATCAGGTGCAATATTCGAGGCATGGTCTGTTCTTACTCTATGGCTCAATTCTTAAGAGTTGCTTGGCTCTTTCAATGGCTGTTCCGTATTGAAGGTTATCCGCGATGTCGGCGGACAAGGCGAATCGACTGAGCGCAAAGAGATGTGAGTCATCCGCCGACGGTCCATTGAATTCAGAATAGTTGTTATTGACTGCCATTGCTCCACGCATGCCGTGCTTCTTGGCGATTGCGATATCTCGTTGACTGAAGTCCGGATCGCGGCCAGTGGGCCAAGCATACACATTGAGCGGCCTCACCAACTCAGATGCTAACCGGGACCAGGAGGTTCGCACTTCCGCTGCGACGTCCTCGGCAGGAAGCCGTGACGTGATCCGATGAGTTACAGAGTGCGGCCCGAATTCGACGCCTTTCTCTTCCAGCTTTCGTATCTGATTCCAACTCATGGGCTGGTATTCGTCGGGTGGGCTACTCGGTGGGCGGCATTCGAGTGCAGCGAAGATGTCTTCCAGAGCGCGGAGTGCATCGGACCACGCCAGTTCTTTAACATAGTCTTGGACTCTGGATTTGGCGATATTCCGCAACGCAGGTGTCGACAGGTCGACGTCGGGGAAGCGCGACGGGAGGTGCATTCGAGGCAATCTGCAATTGTCGATACTGTAGGCAAGCTGGTCATCCCATGGCCACGTAATGCGGTCGATAAAGCCGGAAACGAGGAATATCGTAGGGTACGCACCACATTCGAGGATTGCTTCCGCGATGATTGACTGATCGGCAAATCCGTCGTCTATGGTGAAGCTGACGCTTCCCGGCGGAGGGCACACTCCAGCTTCTGCATACTCAAACAGGGTCCGAAGAGAAACAAACCGAGCGCCAGCTTTGCGGAGTCTGTCGATTGTCGAACAAATTATATGGTGAGTGATGGAGTCGTGGGAGTCTTCAGACGTGTATAAGCGATGTAGGAGAAATACACTCGCTCGCCCCTTCCAGAGCGGGCGCAATGCTTGGCAAAGCAGCCGCCGTGTGAGTAGCGTCACAATCGTCCGTTTGAGTCGTGGCTTCACAATAGGCTTGGCCTGCACATTTGTAGTAGAGATTACGAAACTTGAGAGTCAGGAATCAATCGATGCCATCCGGTTTTCAGTCGTCCGGAGAAACCTTCGAAATATTAGAAGGTTGCAGGTAGCGAGAGGGCCTAATGAGAGCCATTGGCTTCAAAGCGCAGGAGAATTGACGCAAGCAGGCGATGTGCTTGATCCTGCGCAGGAAAGCCGTCGCTTTAGCGCGACAACTCGGTTTCATGGATTGGTTGGCGATATATTTGAAAGCGATAGATGAATAGGGGCAATTTGTGCCTTCTATGCAGGACACATCCTTCATTCTTTTCAAGAAAGCACATTTCAGGTTCGGAGTAATGCCATGAATCGAATTCTAACTGGCCTAGCTGCGATTGCATGCGTGATGATCCATAGCGACCTGGCTTCTGCACTGACCATAAGCCAATCGTTCGATGGCTCCTCGCCGGGGGCAAGTTGCGGCTGGGACGCTGGCGGGATGTCGATTGTTAGCGCGGACCAGGCATATAGCGCCCCAAATTCCTGCCGACTTGCAGTAACCAAGGGGGATACTGCATTCGGAACGTGGGGAGGAATTATTGAACTTCCGCAAAAAGTAGGCCGCGGGAGCGAAATCTGGGTCCGAGTACGCACGTTCATGCCGAGTGGGTTTGACTATGATTCAAACGCAGAAGGCAATCATCTAAAATTCATCCGCATTCATACGATGTCAGACTCGTCTCAAAATTTGGGCTATGACGACATATATATTAATCCAAAGGGGATCTCGCCTCCGTTTCAGTTCATTTACGAGGGTGAGCAGGTTTGGAGCCTGATTCAAGGCACCGGCGACTCTGCCGCAACACTGCCAATTGTGCTCGGTAAGTGGGAGACGTACGAAATGTACGTTTCGTTGGATGCGACTCCTGCAGCGAAGGGGGGTGGTGCAGTGGTTCGATTTTGGAAAAATGGGATTCTGGTTGCTGACATCAGAGATCGGGTCACGCTGTCTTCGACAGCCGCATACGTAGACCGAGTTCACTTATTCACTTATTGGAACGGCGGCTCGCCAGCGACGCAACAGATGTACGTTGACGATGTCGTTGTAACGACTGCTACGCCAGCCTCTCGTGATGCAGCAGGGAATCCATACGTCGGAATGGGTGGCTCTCCGACTGGTTCAAATCATCAGACCACGCCGATGGCACCAGTACTTTCTGTCCAGTAGGTGATTGACTGAACACGGTGCCTACTGTGGGCCGTGGATTGACCATCTGAAGTCTGAAGTGCCGTCGGCTCCTTGGTGCGTGTTGCCGGAACAAGAGAAACAAGCGCGGACATCAATCAAATTGGCAAAAATACTCTGGATCTCGCATTTAGTTCCCTTTCCGCCAAAGGGGGGGGTGCAACAGCGTTCCTACAACTTGCTGCGTGAACTTTCACGCGCGCATGACGTAATTTTTCTTGCCTTTAATCAGAAGGCACACTTGTCCGACGATGGTCTCTTCGAAGCACAAGCCGAGTTGAGTAAGTTCTGTCATATTCAAAAAGTGTTGCCAATTCCGTGTGACCAGCATCGCTTTGGAAAGGTAGTGTTGGCGATCCGATCGCTTTTGACAATGCTTCCTTACACAATTAACTGGCTAAAGAGCGACGACTTTCGTAGAGAGGTAGAAGGTGCTGTAAGGCAGCATAAGCCTGATTTGGTGCACTTCGATACTATCAGCTTGGCTCCGTACATCACCTGCGTTCAGGGCGTGCCGACGTCCTTGAATCACCACAACATAGAGTCGGACATGCTGTTGAGAAGAGCTAGAAATGAAAGGAGCATCGCAATGAAGCTCTACTATTGGCAGGAAGGAAAGCGTCTTCGGCAGTCTGAGCGAGCGTGGGGTGGACGATCAGATGTCCATCTTGTTTGCTCAGCAATAGATGCTCAACGTCTGCGAAGGATTGTGCCGGGAGCCGCGATTAGAGTCATTCCAAACGGAGTGGACCTAGAATACTTTTCTCCAAGCCGGGTAGATTCTGTGCCCGTAGAAAAGTCTCTGATCTTTGCCGGACGTCTTAATTGGTACCCGAACATACTCGCAATTCGGTTTCTGCTTGATGAGGTCTGGCCTATGTTGACCAGTGCCGACCCCGCAATTTCGCTGGTTCTTGTTGGGAAAAGCCCACCGAGAGACTTGGAAATGCATTTTTCTGCGTCAAAGAGAGTGAAATTTACGGGCTTCGTTCCAGATGTGCGCCCCTATTTGAAATCGGCAACAGTCTATGTGTGTCCGGTTTTTGATGGAGGCGGGACCAAGCTAAAAATTCTGGACGCCATGGCAATGGGTTGTGCAATTGTCGCACACCCGATTGCCTGTGAGGGAATCGAGGTTCAAGATGGAGTACACGTCTTGTTTGCGTCAACCGCGAAGGAGTTCGTCGAGAAAGTGATGTCGCTTCTTGGGCAAAGCGCGCTTCGTCAACAGTTGGGTGGTGCCGCTAGGCGGCTGGTGGAACTTAAGTATTCGTTCACCGGTATCGGCAAGGAACTTTCAGACTGCTATCAAGCTTTGGGTGAAAGGTCTCGATCATGGTGAGTTTGATTAGCATGCTTATGTTCGGCGAGCGAAGAGAATTCTCGTGAGCTTATGTATGTACGGTTGCATGTTACTATCGGTCAATAGCATGCGTGCAAGGACCCCGAAGTACAGAGCGAACGCCGCAACGTTGACCGCGATTCTAACCCAAATGGAATGTGCTTGAATTATCACATCGGCGACGACGTATATCGCGATCGCGCCGCCGGTGAGCTTACCTAGCAGCATATTGTCGGGGCACATGTCAAAGTGTCGATGTGCGCTTCGCACGGTCACTGTGTACTGCAGAATTGCTGCAAACATCAAGGCAATTGCGGCTCCTACCTCGGCAAAGCGTGGTATAAATGCGAAATTGAAGGCAGTAACTCCGGCAACTGTCAGGTAGTTGTTCCGGCTGATCTTCTTTGTTTGTCCCGAGACCAAAAAGCTGAAGTTGACGAAAAGGGTAAGTGAAAAGAACACTGTAGCCAAACATAGAAACGGGACGGAGATTCCCGCTCGATGGAACGGAGGCGCAGACATCAATTGAATGATCTGTGAGGCGAATAGACTGATTCCAAGGCATGTTGTCATCAATACGATAGTGATTCCACGAAACGCTGACGCAAATACCTGTTTGGAATTGCTCTGCCTATGGATTAGAAAGCGCTCTACATCCCATATTTGAGAGAATGGATTCCAGATCAACATTGTCAGTATGCTGGCGAATTTAAAGGCTAGTTCGAAAAGCCCAACGTCCTCCAGCGAACCAAATGCGCGGAGGTAATACCTGTTTGATTGGAGAATGTAGAGGCCTGCGAGTCCAGAAAGCCAAAGTGGCCAGCTAAATGACAACATGCGTCTGGCGAGGACCGGATCAAATCGGAGCCCATTCTCGTACAGGACGTATGCAGTAAGCCCTGCGCAAAAGATCGACGACGATATTGCTCCACTCAAGATTACGCCGAGGACTCCCATTTTCAAGGACACAATTAGCCAGATATTCAGTGACAGCTGCATCACGAGCTTTGCTAGGCTTACGACAATGAATAGATGGGGCATTTGACGAATACGGATATATGTGAAGCCGTAGTACTCGATGCCTTGAGTCAGGATCTGAATGCCAAAGATCCCGATCGCACTAGAATAGGCGTCAGAGCCAAACAGAACTATGGACCCCTCTCGTCGCGTGAGGTAAATGAATACAGTTGTCAGCCCGCTTACGACGCCTGTCAATGCGAATGCAGAAGCAAATACTGATTTTTGGTGTTCATGATCTGATGAGTCGAAGTAGAACTTTGGGATTGCGTCGCCGAGGCGGGCGCCAAGGAACGGTTCGATGAGGGCAAGAGTAAACATGAGTAGGCCGACGACGCCATAATCAGCTGGCGTCAGGTACCTGGTATAAATTGGTAGCATTAGGAAGCTAACGATTTGACGCGATATAGTCCCAATGGCGTAAATGGACGAGTGCTGGACAATTTTGGATACAGAATTCTTCGTAGGAGTCATGGAATCTAGTGATGCGTACGAGGCGTTTAGGTTGGGGTCAAATCTACGCAAGGAAGACTGTGACCGGCCTCACGTTTGGTCATGCAATGCAGGAAGGTCTGTTGCCGATTGTGGTTCCCGTGCTCGGGCGAATTCTAACCTTGATCGGATGATGTATGCTGCGAACGAGTCGAATTTGGTCTCTTCGGCAGTATCCGGTTAATCGGACGCTTAAGCGATTAAGGTCAGGTTGAATTCGGTCCCCCGGTCCACGATAGATAGCGGATCGGCGGCGGGGAAGTGGTCAGGTGTCATAGTACCTTGATCTCCCCGGTGACAATAGAACGAACGGCTTCCGACTTGCAGTATCGCGGATTACGATGCGAATCGGGAAAGACCGCGGCCCAAAGCCGCATACAAATGGGAGCCGGAGATGAGCAACGTGCAATATATCGGTTTGGATGGCCATACGGAGACGATGGCGGTGGCGGTAGCTGAAGCGGGGACGAGGTGCGCAGCGTCGGAGCGATTCCTAATGGACCCGAGTCTGTGGCCCGGTTGGTGAAGAAACTGGGCAAGCCCGAGCAGGTGCAGGCGCCCTACGAGGCTAGCCCAACGGGCTACGTGCTGTGCTGGCAAATGAGCGAGCTGGGAGTGAAGTGCGAGGTGATCGACTCGAAGCTGATCCCGGTGAAGGTCTAGGATCTCATCGGCCATCCAATACCTGAAACGAACGATGCTCAGTCACTCGCATCGCATCCAGAAATCCCCAGTTCGCGTGCGAGCCTGCCTCAAGAATTTCGACATCAAGTATGCGGCATGAGTCCATTGCAGTTACGCCGGGTCAATAGGTCTGTGAGGAGTTCATTAATCTAGGATTCAGTGCGGCGGTACATGGCGGCGGTACATGAAAATGCGACACAAAGTACATGGAGGTGTGAGGCGCCGCAAGAGGGTCGTTAGGCTTACACAGAGTGCTGATCTCGTAATGCTGAATTGATGCCTGCAATCGAGAAGTGGCACCCCACTCACGCCGCGGACATTGGAGGTGCATTTTGGTATGGCTGAAAAGCGGGCAGTAGCAAATCTCGACATTCTTCGTGCTGTTGCTGTTCTCATGGTTGTACTTGACCACGTATGCGAGAGCATTTCCAGAAACGTCGGGCACTTTTTTCACCCGTGGGACTGGGCTTTGGGTCGCCTGGGCGTCCTACTGTTCTTTGTCCACACAAGTTTGGTTCTGCACCGATCCATGGATCGATTGCACATGCATGGGTTCGCATTGATGAAAGGGTTTCTGATTAGACGAGCGTTTCGTATCTTTCCGCTTTCGACCATATGCGTGCTCTTCGTAGTGACAATGCAGGTGCCAACGATGCCATGGGAGGACTTCGAATGGAGAGGCGTTGGCAACTTGCTGTCAAATCTATTGCTATCTACCAATTTGACATTTTCGCGCCCAGTGCTTGGCCCGTTATGGTCACTTCCGCTTGAAGTACAAATGTATTGTTTGCTCCCGATTGTCTACATGCTTGTATGTAGATGGAACGGGATAGCAACCGCTATCATTCTGTGGATCATCTCACTGCCGTTAGCATTTTGGCAGCCAACAATTAGCGATCGCGGAAGCGTTATAGGATTTGCGCCATGCTTTCTTGGTGGGGTCATCGCCTTCGCAATGGAAAGAGACTCCGTCGCAGCACTTCACGCGAAGTGGTGGATACCATTTCTCGCTGGACTTGTAGCCATGTACTTGAGCGTTCAAATGATTTCGGGTGACATGTTCTTCCGGCCTGCTCAGTGGGTTGTCTGCGCGGTACTTGGTGTGTCTATGCCATTATTCAAGGATTGCACAAACCCGATCATCGTTGGAGGCGCATCGAAGGTTGCGAAATACTCCTACGGAATTTATTTATTTCATTGTATCGCCTTGTGGGGTGCATCGAAGACTTTGGGAAATTGGCCGATCACCGTGCAGATAGCATTTGCTTCGTGCATGCTAATAGGCACAACTGTGGTTCTCCATTTGATAATCGAGACCCCGGCTATCCAGATGGGGGCGCGCGTAGCAGATAGATTGACGAAAAGGCGATCCCTTACGCATCAGGATATTCCGCGCAATTGCTTGGTAGGAGTAAAGGCGGAAAAAGTGTCCGAGCAGCGGGAGGGCGTAAGAATGTTTTCGGACTCCCCCTAGCCCACACCATGCACGAAGGGTCTGATTTTGCTGCTCATGGATGCGAGTATCGCGATGTTGAGGCGTGATGTCGATGCGCTGTGGTGAGTGTGCCGTCCGCATGGACGCGGCGGGTCGATTTTCGCCGCTGATTCGGCGCGGGCGCGAGATGTTGGCAATGGGGATTCGGCGCGAGTCACTCGCGATGAGTTCGGCCAGGCGCGGGATCAATCCGACAGCGCTATGCGGGTGCAGCACCCAAACTTCGGGCGATGATCTGCCAGTCGCGGCGGTGGATGCAGGCCGCGGGCAAGTGGAGCACGATGCGCCGCACCGAGGGCTCGACCCAAGTACCCAGCTTCATGGGATGTTCACGAAGCGTGCCGACCTAGCCCGAGTGCAACGCGGTGCGTGCTGCGCGCAGGCGCCACTCCTGATAGAGCACGTAGGCGGCGGCGGTCAAAAGCTCCCGCAGCTGGTTGGCGAGGAAGCGGGTGCAGCTGGTTCGGTCGATCTCCAGGCCGTGGTGCAGCTCCTTGATTCGATTCTCGACGTTGGCACGGGCGCAGTAGATCACTTCATACAGATGCTGAGGCGATTGTTTGAGGTTCGTGACCACGAAGCGTGGGTTGTTCTTCGGCTTTCGCCCCGGATGGCGCAAGACTTCGGCCTTGATGATGACGCGTCGTGGATAGTCCCAAGTCCCGGCCGCATAACGGCACTTGCTGTACAGATGCTCAGTCTCGCCCGATGCGCGCGACAGGCGCCGACCGCTGCCCATCAGGCGCGCTGCGCGGCGCTCGAGAACCTTGTTTTTGCCCATCGCCACGGCATATTCGACGCCTTCGCGATCCAGGAAGGTGAAGATCTGCGGCGCCGCAAATCCGCCGTCCAGGCGCACCCGCAGTCGGGCTCGGGGGAAGGCGGCCCGGAGCTTGGGCAGCAGGCGCGACAGGATCCCGATTGCCCCCACCGAGGCGCCCACATTGCCGAGGCGCAGCACGTAGGCGAACAGATACTGTGCGGGCTCCTCGTTGAAGGTCAGAAAGCCCGCCACTGGCAGGTAGCACCAGGTGTCGCAATGACCGTTGAAGAACGTCAGTTGCTGGGCGCCATGCGTCGGATCGTCGGTCGGATCCAGATCGATCGTGATCAGCTTCATCTTGCGCTTCAGGCGCCTGCGGTGTCGCTCGATCAGCGCGTCGGCGAGCGCGATCCCCATCCGGGAAAGATCCGCCCGACCCACCGAGTTCTCAAAGCGCGAGAGCGTCGGCTGCGAGGCCAACTGCTCGCCTTGCACCGGATCTCGATCGCAGAGCATCTTCTGGATCGGATCCGCGCCCAGCCGGCTCACATCGTTCGCATCCGGGTAGCCGCAGCCGATCGCATACAGCCGCTGGCGCACCAGATCCCCGATCGCGTGACGGATCTTGCCAGACTGACGCCGGTCATTGATCGCGCCGCTCAGTCCCAGCCGCCGGTCGCAGGCTCGCAACAAGATCGCTCCGCCGTCGGAGCTGGCGTGCTCTCGGTCAAATTTCGCAATGACCAGTTTGTCCGCCAAATCCGAAAACAGAACACTTTGTCATGTGCTATCGTCCATCTTGCAAAGGCCTCTCTTGTGACGGAAAACACTTGTAGTAAAGCGTTTCTATCACGATTGAGGCCTTTGTGTTTCAGTAATTCAAACCCCTACACGCATAATGTGGGCTAGGCGGTCTCCTGGATCTGGGATTGGCACATATGCGCATGCGATAGATTGGAGTCTAATCGTCTTATGTATGAAGGAAAAATCTCCGTTTTGATTGTGGACACCGCAATAGATTTTGGTGGCTCCATTGTATCGACGGCGAATCTAATTCGAGGGCTTAACCGAGAAAGATTTACCGTCACCTTCGTTACAGCAACACACAAGGACCTTGTTCGCAATAAATTACGTGAGGCGGCAAGTGATACTCGTGTCGTGGTCGTAAAGAAGTGGTTTCACTACGGGATGAAGGGAAGGGTGACGACGATGATCGATCGGCTCCCGCTCAAAGTTCTTCGAAAGATCGTGATTTACTCTCTCTATCTCGTTCGCATAGTTCTGAACGTGCCATATGCTCTGGCGATGGCCTTGCTCATACGAAGATTCCGTGTGGACTTGGTCCAACTCAACAATGCTTTCGGTAATGACGAGTTGGACTGTGTGGCAATTCTCATGCGCCGCCCCAGGATCGTGTTCTTTAGAGGATATTTGAGGTTGAGTGCGATCGAGAGAGGATTGTTCTTGAGCGGAGCAAGGGCGTTCGTATCAGTATCGGAATTTGTGAAGCGGCAAGCAATGGATGATGGGGTGCCGGGTGAAAAGATTATTGTAGCGACTCCACCGGCTATAGTGGAGCACACGGGGCCTCAAGTCCGGAAAATGATTCGACGCACGTATGACGTTAGAGAGGATGAGCTGGTGTTTGGGCTGTTTGGGAGGGTGGTTCCATGGAAGGGTCAAAAGGAATTTTTGACTGCTGCGCGAGTGGTTTTGGGTCGAGTGCATAATGCGAAGGTATTTTTTGTCGGGGACGTGTCAGATGGGGACAGTAGGTATTTGACAGAGCTAAAGTCGCTTGTGACTGATTTCGGAATGAAGGATAGGGTTGTCTTCACGGGCTATGTCGATCGTGTCTACGAGCTGTACGGCATCATGGACGTAGTCGTACACGCATCAATCGAGCCAGAGCCCTCCGGACGAGTGATTTTCGAGGCTATGAGCGTTGGCGTGCCAGTCGTAGCTTCTTGTTTTGGAGGCCCCAAGGAATTTGTTGACGATGGAGTTGACGGATTCATTGTTGATCCGAGGAACGCAGATCAGATGGCCAATCGGATTGTGAGTCTGCTTGAAGACAAAGTACTGCGTACGAGAATGGGAGTGGCCGCAGAGGAAAAGATGTCGCATTTGTACAACAAGACGGTGTATGCACGACGAATCGAGCAAGTCTATGAAGGCGCGATCCAATAGCCGTCGAGATCGTCTCTTGACGATAGCTATTAACCAGTCGGGCAACTAGTGAACAAATATGCGGTAATGAAGCGTGCCGGCCGAAGACGCCTGACCGTCGATGTGCCAGTACCGATGTTCGCCTCGAGTTGCGCCGACAGATGTTGATATTGCGCGATCAGCGCAAGACCCATCAGGAGATTGCGCAGATCACCGGGTACACGCACACGTACGTATCGACGATGCTCAAGCGCCTGGCGGCTAGGCCGCAGTTGCTGCAAGACAGTCTGCGTGCCGTGACGGCGAAGGGGGAGCGGCTAGTCCAGCAGCTGATTTGCGGCAAGTTCTCGGACCAGCTCTCGCTGCCGTTTGCGTTGTGGACAGCGATTGGCCATTCGCGAGCTGATCGGGCGTGAGTGTAATGTGCGTCTATCGGGGCGGGGCGCGGGCGAGTACGTGGGGCGCTGGGGTTGCTCGCCGCAGAAGGCGGCGTGGCGTGCTTACGAACGCGAAGATGGAGCGGCGAGGGACTGGCTGTCCGGTCGATCGAGTATCCGAAGATCAGGCCGCGCCCAAAGCGGGAAGATGGCGAGATCAGCTGGAGTGACGAGACAGGAGTGCGTTCCGGTGAGAGCCTGCGCCGTGCTTGCGTGCCTCTTGACCAGACCCCTATCATCAAGATCTGGGCGCGTCGCAAGTGTCTGTCCATGATCGCGGCGGTGACGAACCAGGGGGAGGTGCGGTCCATGATCTGTTCGATTGTGCTTGCTCCGCCGCGGCTGCTCGCATTCACGCGACGGCTAATCAAGGATGCGCGACGCAAGGTCTTTCTGATCCTGGACAATCTGAACGTGTACAAGGCCAAACCGATACGCGACTGGCTGGATGAGCATGCGGAGCGCAGCGAGGTGTTCTGCGCACCGCTCTTTTCGCTAGCGCTGGGTCCGCGTGAATACTTCAACGGCAATCTGAAGGGCGTGATCCAGCGGGGTATCCCGCTGGAGGACGTGCAGGACCTGAAGCAAATCGTGCTCAGTCACTCGTGCTGCATTCAGAAGTCCCCGGCTTGCGTGCTTGCTTGCTTCAAGAACCAACACATCCGCTATGCTGCGGCGGTCCACTTCAATTACGTTGGTTCAATGGAAACGCGCCCAATGGCATTTAGCTTATAAGGGGGGGGGCCGTGTGCGGGATTGCTGGTGCATTTTCGGCGATGGGACCACTGCCATCCACTGCTCATGCGCAACTGAGGTTGGCCGCGCGTGAACTTAGGCACCGTGGGCCCGATGAGTTTGGAATCATTTCGTTAGAAAAGTTGTGTGCAGCGCACACCAGGCTTTCTATTATTGACCTGGCCTCTGGGCAACAGCCAATGACAGACCCTGATACGGGGAATGTCATCGTATTCAATGGCGAGATCTACAACTATGTTGAATTGAGGGAAGATCTAAGGCGGCGTGGATATCAGTTTCGAACTGAATCGGATACAGAAGTGTTGTTGAAGAGCTTTGCCTGCTTTGGGGAGGGGATGTTGGAGCGATTGAACGGAATGTTCGCGTTCGCCCTTTTTGATTGCAAAGGCAATCGTCTGATTCTGGCGAGAGACAGGTTTGGTGAAAAGCCAATCTACTATTGCATTTGTAATTCGACAATCTATTTTGCGTCAGAGCTAGGAGCAATTGATCGCTTGGTGGAGTGCGGAGGTGCGCTCCGATCAGAGGCAATTCTCGAATATTTCATGTTTGGATTCATTTCCGGTGCACAAAGCATTCGGCCTGGTATTCTTCAGCTAGGGGCGGGAACTGTGCTCGTTGCGGATGTGACCGGTGTACGGCTTCGCCGATATTACGAAAGAAGGACGGAGGGACCACGTATTGTGATCTCGGATGACGAGATCGAGTCGTCCTTGGATGAAGCAATTCGTTTGCGATTGAGAGCGGATGTGCCGGTTGCCGTGCTCTTGAGTGGCGGCCTAGATTCCAGTCTCATTACTCTGCTCGCGCAGCGACACTCCTCACAACAGCTGAAATCATTTTCATTTGGATGGGCTGGTGATGAGAACGAATTTCCATTTGCACGTGAGGTAGCCAGGCGTGCGGAAACGGATCACAATGAAGTGGAGCTCAACAGGGAAGCGTTTTCGAATGATATAGCCGAAGCGATTCGATTTATGGACATGCCTCAAGCGGACTCCGCGTGCTTCGTTGTATTTCAGTTGTCGAAGCATATTAGGGAGTGGGGGGTAAAGGTGGTTCTTTCCGGTGACGGAGGAGACGAGCTTTTCGGCGGCTATGACTGGTATGTTGGGTGGGATAGTCCGCGCGCGTACGCACAACGGCTCCTTCGTAGCAAATTTGCCAATGCAAAGAACTACGTGACAGGGAAGGCCACAATCCAAGCGGATGAGCTAGAAGGAGCGTTCGGGGTAGGCATGATTAGTCGATTGATTGATGAACGTGTATCTACGTTGCTTGAATGCGGGACTGGATTGGAAGGTCGAATTGGCTTCGACTATGAGTTATACCTGCCTTGGATGCTTATGCCGAAGGTAGACCGCATGAGTATGGCGCACTCGATTGAAATTCGAGCTCCTCTCTTGGACCACACGCTGGTGGATAGATGGGGATATATCAGTGAAAGAGAAAAGGTGGTGGGAATGGAGACCAAATTCAGAATTAAGAGATTTTGTGTTGCCAGAGGACTGTTATCGAAGGATTTCCTGTCGCGAAGGAAGTCTGGTATGAATCTCCCGCTTGCGTGGTGGATTCGTAGTAATGAGGCATTGTTCAGAGACACTCTGCAGTCTCAGTCGTCACTATCGAAGGATTTCTTTCCAATCACGCAAACAAATCAATGGTTCAATTCCGTCATAGGAGACACAAATGCTGGCTGGACCCGCAGCGCGCAATCGATTTGGTCTGCTTTTGTTTTTGAACTCTGGAGTAAGGGAAGAAAGGAGAACTGATTCTCGTGCCTGTTTTCTACCTTCAATTGCGGGCTCCAGCAGACTACAGCATCAGGCGGGGATCATAAAATGGGACTTCCTACATTTGGTGGGAAGGTTGGGATAGCCGAACTTTGCTCCGATGTTGGGGCTTTCGTCGAGTAGTATTGCGTCGCAATATTTTTCAGGGAAATCATTAGTGCCAGATTGATCCAAAAGAAGGGATAGTACGTGACGGTAACAAATTGGCCAGCAATTAGAAATCCCCACATGGAAACAACCAAGCCCCGAGAAATCGAGCGAAACGGCTTGCGCACTCCAGTCGGGTCACCATTAAGCTTGCGAATTTCGGATGCCGACTTGACGGTTCGGTAAATTAGCATCAGGAAAAAGAACGTTCCAACCAGTCCGGTGTCGGTTGCAATTTGAATAAATATGTTGTGTGGAAGTTCGGATATCACCACGCCGTCTAATACGACTCGCGGCCCTGGCAATAGGTCCTCAGGCCAGCGCGAGGCGTAGTAGGGTGGGAAGTTGAAAAATCCTACACCAAGTACTGGATTCTCTTTGATCATCTCGATGCCATGGCGCCAGTACAAAAGGCGCTGATGTGACGTCTTGTCGCTACCGGCAGCACTGAACCGTGCCTTTTGTTCATTGGGTAGCAGGGTTACGCCTGCGTATGCAACCGCTGCGACAAGAAGAAGGGCCTTGAAACTAATTCTTCCCTTTAATAGCGACCGATAAACCTGGTAGACGAGGGCGAGCTGCGCTCCGCGACTGCTTGCGCCCATGATGCTCATCAAGGCAGTTATCGGCATAAGCAATGCCATGCAATATTTCATCGGGCTAATGTACGGTCTCAAGAAGATCGCAAGCTCAAGAGCGATCGGACCGAACATCAACATTTGAATCGCGAATTCACCAGAATTCTCGAAGAAGCCCGGTGGTCCTTGTAATCCCCATGATGTGTATGAAAACCCACGAAGGGCCCATGTTTTCGCACCGAAGAGGGATAGTTTGAAGCTACAAATAAAAAAGATTGCGAGGAAAATCAGAAAGCGACGTTCTGTGGTAACGATGTTGACGATCAAGAAGTAGATGATGTACCAACCAAAGAAATCCATGAAGTGCGACCAGGAAAAGCGCGGATACTTGGCTGTAATGCAAGACAAAATAATTGCAAAGAGAAAAGCCGTGATCCATTTGTTTGTTGGGTCGGACGTTCTAATTCGATTCCGATCCATCGCGAGCCCGATCGCGGATAGAAGAAGGAATAATTTAGCCCAAGGCAGAATGTCCAATGCGGGAATTATCGACTGGGGTCGCACGTACTCTACGAATAGGTAAAGACAGATCATCCAGAAGGAGAAGGTCTCGTGCTTGAATTGCGCCCAGACCACTCCGAAGTTCAAAGAGTAAAGTTGTTGCTCCTCGTCAGCATTCGGCGAAATTCTTCTAGGAGGAGGAGGAGGAGGGGGAGGGGGCGCGGAGTTGCTCATATTCCGTAGGAGGTCATGGCGCTGAATTGTGTAGCTTCAGCGACTTCTGGACAAAATGCTAGCGTGAGTCTTGTCCAACGAGGTATGAGCCTGGGGAAGGGGTCGTGATTCCAACGAGGTATGAGCCTGGAACGAGTCGATCATCATCGAAGGATGGTGGTCAACATGAACGAAGCCCCCGGCGGCCACCCCAAAATGCCTCACCCGTGGCCGGGGTCAAAATGCCTCACCTGGCAGAGGCGGGAGGGGGGAGAGGTTTACGCGATTTGACGTGCCTTGGCAAGGCGCTCGGCAGATTCTTTGAGCCGCCAACTCTTGCCGACGAACTTCAGGAGGTTGCCGTGATGCATGAGCCGATCCAGGAGCGGGGTGACGATGACCGCATCACCGAGCAGTTTCCCCCAGTCCTCGATTTCGCGATTCGATGTAATCAGGGTGGAGGATTTTTCGTAACGACTCATGATCAGATCGGCGAGTTCGTCGCCGGCGTTCGGCGGTAGTTTTCGCAGGAACAGGTCATCGATCACGACGAGGTCAGCGGCTTTGAGCAGGGCACGATATTTTTTGAGCTCGCCGAGTTCGCGCGCTTGATGGATATCGTCGATGAGTACGTGGGCCTCGCGATAGAACACGGTGTATCCGCGTTGCTGCATATTCCGGTCGAAGGTGAACGCGATTTCCAGCGCAACGTGAACGCGGATTCCGGGCGAACGTGAACAACGATTCCAGCATCATCGTGAACGCTTTTGGGTTTTCGCTGGAATGCTGATGACGATGCCGTGCCGGCATCGATGCGGGTGAAAGCGGCGATGGAAATCGCCGCGTAGGCTCACGCGGCGTCGGCCGACGCGCAGTTCTCGGCATGATGCGGGTTCCCCATTGGACCTGAAAGCCCCGTGCTCCCGTGATCAAGACCCGACGACGACGATGCCTGTGTTGCCAGAAGCTGTTCATCCGCGATCCGCGCCAGCGCCACCGCCAGAAATACTGTTCCGAACCGGCATGCCGGGCGGCGAGCAAGCAATCGAGCCAGCGACGCTGGCTGCGCAAGGCCGACAACCACGAGTACTTCCGCGGCGAGCAGCACGTGGATCGGGTGCAGGCGTGGCGGGCGAAGAACCCCGGATATTGGCGAAAAGCGGCCTTAATCGGCGAACCGTTACAAGAGATGATAATGACGCAAGCTGATGATCGGCTTGGGAAATCAGACTCCTTGGCGTTACAAGAGACGAGGCCAGCCCAAGGTACCCGGTAACTACGCGGCGTTGTGGCTCAGCGAGGGAAGTTGTGCAAGTCTGAGCGCAGCGGATGGGCGGCGAAGTGCTGCTTCCAGAGTCGTGGCGTGAGTTCTGCGACGCGGCTGGCGGGGTGGCAGGCGACGCGCTGCAGGACGTCGACGAGATAGTCGTAGGGATCGACCCCATGCAATCGGCAGGTGGCGATCAGGCTCTGCACGATACCGACGTGCCTGGCGCCCAGCTCGGGTCCAGCAGAACATCCAGTTCTTGCGCCCCAGCGGGATGACACGCAACGCGCGCTCAAGGTGGTTGGTGTCCATCGGCACGTCGGGGTCGGACAGGAACACCTCGAGCCCCGCGCGTCGCTCGCGCACGTAGGCGAGCGCCTTGGTGAACGGGTTCGAGGGGGTCAGCTCGGCACGCTGCAGTTGCCAGTCCACCCAGAAGAAGAAGCGCTCGACGATCGGCTTGCTGTGGGTCAGCCGATGCAGGCGCTTTTCCTCGCCGGTCAGGGCGCGCGCGCGGATGTCCTCCTCGATGGCATAGAGCTTCTGGATCTGGGCGAGCACCTCTGCGACGTGGATCGGCTCAGCCGGCTCGGCCTCGACGAAGGTGCGGCGGGCATGGACCCAGCACTGGGCGTGGGTGATGCCAGTTTTCTTTGCATAGCGTGCGTAGGCATCATAGCCATCGCTCAGCAATACCCGGTCCTGGGTCGGACAGAGCCCGAGTGCCTGCTGCACGTAGCCGTGCGAGCGGGAGGGATGGAACGGGAAGCAGACTTCGTCCTGTTCCCCGTACACGGGCCAAAAGTAGCCGGTCTTCATTTTGCCGTGGCCGGAGCGCCCCGCCTTGATCGGGGTCTCGTCCATGGCAATGACGCGGCTCTTCTGGATCGAGGCGAACTGGGCATCGTGGATGGGTTCCAGCAGGCGGATGCTGCGCTGAGCCAGTTGGGTCAGCCACGGCCGGCTGACACGCAGCCCGGCGGCCTCCAGCCGCAGATGCTGACGGTACAGCGGCAAATGCCAGGCAAACTTGTCGATGAGCATCCCGGCTGCGAAGCTCACATCGGCCCGGCTCCCCTCGAAGATCCCGGCCGGTGCCGGGACCGTATGGATCTGGGCGCTGGCCTTGATCTTGACCACCGGGCGGCGATACTTGAGGACCTGCACGCTCCCCGGGCGCTGGGCCATGCGGTAGGTGACCTTCTCGCCGATGATCTCGTACTGCTCGGGGCTTAAGGCCTCGACGGTGTCGGGCATCAGCACGATCGTGTGCACCGGGACCTTCGACTCATCGAAGAACGGCAGTTCCTCCCCGCTCTGGGTGTCGGCACCGTTGCTGGCCTTGATCCGCCGGGTGTGGGCGGGGATCGACTGTTCGCGGTCGGCCGATTTGCCGCTGTTTGCACTCGGCACCGGCAGCGCTTCGCCCAGGTGCAGCTGTGCGGGGTTGGGCTCGGCGATGAAGCGTTCGCGCTTCTGCCCGAAGACCTGGCGGCGGAACCAGTCGAGCTGGTGCTCCAAGGCGGCGATGCGTTCGGCCTGGGTGTTGATCGTCACCGTTTGCGACTGCAGACGGGTGAGCAGCTCGGCCGGCGGGTCCCTCAGCACGGCCGACATCGGCTCCGATGTGCTCGCGGCGATGAGGTTCTGCATGAGCGCCAGCATATCACGCGCCATGCATGAAAAGGCTTTATTTACAGGCCTTTTATCGCCTCTCCCGGGAGCGAAAAGCGTTTGCGCACGCGCTTGACCTCCATCCCCTCGAGCAGCAGCTTCAAGCCCGTCCAATCCATCTCGTGCGTGCCAATCCGAGCCCAGTCACTGATGAAACGGCCCGCCTCCAGGCGCTTGCCCCAAATGCAAAAGCCCGAACGATCAAAATACAGACACTTGATCTGGTTACCGCGCCGGTTCACATAGATGTAAAGCGAACCGTCCAGCGGATCTCTGCCCATCGCGTGGCGCGTGAGCGCCTGCAGACCGTCGTAGGACCTTCTCATGTCGGCGGGCTGTCCGAACAGATGAACCCGGATCTGGGCTTCGGCGAAAAACACTACTCGCCCGACAGATGCAGAACAATGCCATGACCGAGTTCGAGCCGGATCGAGCGGGGCGAGTTGGCAGGCCTCAGTGCCCCCAGTTCGATGAAAGGCGCCGCCGGCGGCGCCGCTGGCCTCACAATCCGCCGTCTGGTTCGATGCCCCGAACCGCCAAGCATGCGCCGCCAGCGCCGGAACAAACTCACGTGAATCCCCTCACGCCGGCAAAACTCCGTGATCGTCATGCCACCCTGTCGATGGCGGGCAATGATGTCCCGCCATGTCGCTACGCTCCGTCTCACTCGTGTGCGTCTCATCGTCCGTTGCTCCCCGGTCATGATCACCACGGCAGCATTTTCCACGCACGCGCCGCCAACGAAAGTACGCCGCGTAGTTACCGGGTACATCCGTCCCGTGGCCCTCAGACGATCCAACTGGTTGTTCGCCGGATCGCTACGCGCTGGTCAGCGAGCAGCGAATGTCATGAGCCTGATCCAGTCCGCGAAGCTCAACGGACTGGATCCGCATCGCTACCTAAAAGATGTCCTGGAGCGCTTGCCGACGCAGCCGGCCAGCCGCATCCAGGAACTGCTGCCGCATCACTGGCAACCGAACTGAAATCCGCTCACCGTGAAGGCTCGCCGGTGAAGGTGTGATAGCCGGACGGTTACGACCAGAATGATCCAGCAGGACATTCAGTCACAAAATCATACCCTTAAACCGAAGCGGGTCAGGTCCAAACAAATGAGGCGTCCATGTACGGTAGCCCTGCGGCGTTGTAGTCAGCGTGACCTGGATACCGGATGGTGAAGCAACTCGAGGAATGGTGGAGGTGCAAACGCTGCAAGGCAATCGGCTTCGGCTAAGGGTGATGGCCGGGGCGACTATCAAGCTTGCATTCCACTTGCATTTTCGTGAACGTAAACACTGCTCTTGCTTAAGCCGACCTGACGATTGCAATTCTCCTGCAATCAAGCCGGAAATCCCGACCCAGTAGACAGGACGACACCCCCGGCTATTGTAGCCTCGGAGCTGGATTTCATTGGATTGGGCGGTGTATGAACGCTATAGACGCTATAAACATGGGAACCATGAGGTCTCGCTCCGCGATCTCGCAGTACTCGAGCGCTGACGATCTCACGCCGGCCGAGCGCGCATCGCTTGAAGAAGTGATGGCATTGGTCCGAGGCCGGCCGATCCTTGATATCGGAGTAGGGTGTGGCAGGACAGTGAGACCCCTGCTCGCGATAAGCCACGATTACCGTGCAATCGACAATTGCATCGAAATGGTCGACGCCTGCAGGAGTCGGTATCCGGGAGTCAGCGTGGAACACTCGGATGCGCGTCATATGGGTACTGTTTCGGATTGTTCAATTACGCTGGCCATGTTCAGCTGCAATGGCCTGGGTATGGTGACGCATGCAGACAGGCTGCAGATCCTGAGTGAGGTGTTTCGAGTGCTGAATCCCGGAGGTGTGTTTCTCTTTTCTGCACACAATCGGCAATGTCGCGACCATCTCGGCGGCTTCAAGTGGCCGTCATTTGCGTGGTCCGCAAATCCGGGCCGGCTGGGTGTTCGGGCAATCCGCTTCATTGGGTCTGCGGCCCGCCGAGTCGTCAATCGGCGTCGATATCGGACCCATGAGGTGAGGTCGGAGAACTACTCGATGATAAACGACGAGTGTCACGATTATGCCACCATGCTCTACTACATTTCCGTCGAAGAGCAGCGCCGCCAATTGACTGCACAGGGGTTTGCAGCGAATGCTAGCGCATACGACGAGACCGGGCGTCCGGCGCTGGCGGGTGCTTCAGACAGCTCGATTGCTTACGTTGCACGCAGGCCGCTCTGAGCGCTTGGTCTAAATGCAGGGAAGGCATTTGGGTTCGCAATGGCGCCTGGGTGAAGTCAAGGGACGGGGTATGGGAGCGAGTCGGCCGTGCAATGTTGTGTTCATTGTCTATTCGAGCCACAACCGGTTCACGAACATGGACATTCCTGCGAATCGCTGATCGCTGAAGATCTTGAGTGACTTTATGTGCTTCATGTCCATGAGACGAGCGCGAGGGGCTCGCTCGATAGCGGTGATGGGGATGCTGAAGGTTAATCGTTTGTTGGCCGTGACGGTCAACTGATGATTGAAGCGGTCATCGAATTGATTGTTGTGACGCAAGTCGTCTACTCGAATTGTCAGAGCAACAGGTTCGGGATTCGGGTTCGTCATCTCGACGTTCAACGAGTGAAATCCAGTCCAGTTCGGCTGCGGCTCTTCCAGCTCAATTCCGGGCCAGGGGCCTCGTGAAAATGTGATCAGCAATCCTTTGTCATTATTCCCATGGGACCAGCGGAAGGGGAGTGTCTCGATTCGACTCTCGAGATCGTCGGAGCGGAGGAAATATGTGTCCAAAGGTGTGGAAAATTTCGCAATCGTGGGAAAGGCGGTGACTCGGTTTGCATAGGCGCACAGGCACCAAATCAGGGGTGCGATCCAGTAGGCTGCGCAAGCCGAGATCAGCAGGTAGGCGGAGCCCTTTTTCAGTCTTTGGTCGCGGTAGCCCCAAAAGGCGAGGGAAGCAAGCGCGCCGACTCCGTCGCTGCATACGTCAAGAATGGAGGCGTCGCCTCCGATCAGCCCTTGTACTATCTCAATCAGCGATCCGATGCCAACTGCACCGGCAAACGCGATAAGGAAGGAGAGGCGACGTCTTTTGAGGAGAGCCAGGAGCGAGCTGGTCAGAATGAAGAATGCCGGAGCATGGCAGCAGTTCTGCAATACTGCGGAGAATTGCGATTGCCCCGGAACCTGGCCGAAAATGACCAGGACGACCAGGAACACAATGATCAGCAGATGAACCGATTTGTAGTGGAGAACGTATTCCATCAATGGATCTCTCGCGGCACTTCGCGGTGCCCTGGTGCGACGAGGTTCGCACAACTTTTGACCATACTTTGAACTGAGTGTCATTGTCCGCAGATATAGACATGTCAACACGGTGGCGCAGCCACATCAATGTTAGACTGATTGTTTTAACCAGAGAGAAGAAAAAAGGAAAGCCACTGCGACCCGCTTCCGAAACCCGTGGATATCCGCTCATATAATCCTGCCTTTGACGGCTTGAGAGCTGTCGCGGTGTCGCTGGTTCTTGGTTTCCACGCGATGATACCTCGGTTCAGTGGAGGCTACCTTGGTGTCGATGTATTCTTTGTCCTCAGTGGGTTTTTGATCTCATCGCTCTTGTATCGCGAGTGGGATTCGAACGGTCAGATCAGGATTCGAAAATTCTACTTTCGACGGTTGGTTCGCCTGACGCCGGCGCTATTTCTTTTGCTCATTACCTACATGTGCATGGCACATTGGCTATGGCCAGGAGACTCCAGGCAATCAGTCTTCAGAGATGCTACGGTGGCAGGTCTTTATCTGTCCGATTACGGAACTGCCGTCTGGGCCATTCCGGCTCACCTTCGGCATACATGGTCATTGTCGGTCGAAGAGCACTTCTACCTGCTCTGGCCATGGGTGCTGCTGATATTGTGCGCGAGGGTTTCGCATCGGCAGCGGGCAATGGTGCTGGCCGGGCTGTATCTGCTTTTCACGGCGTGGCGAGTCTATTGTGACCTCGATGGGGCACAAGGGTATGCGGCGACGTATTTCCGGTTCGATACACGGCTGAGTGGACTCATACTGGGTTCGTGGTTGGCGACTGTAGACCTTTCCAGACTCGAATGGAATCGCGCTTCCAGGGATGTGGCGGCGCTTTTGGCCCTGGGCGTGGTGCTGGTTTGCACCTGGCGATTTCCGATCAAATCAAACCTTGCCCTTGCGCTGGGTACATTCCTGGTGGAGTGGTGCACTGTGCTTGCGTTGGTGGTGATCAATTCGTCAACCACGAGCGTCACGTATCGCTTGCTCAGCATGCGTCCAGTTGTCGTGCTCGGTCGACTGTCCTATGGAATCTATCTCTGGCACTACCCGATATTTGCACGTGTCTGGGATCAGTGGCGGTGGTACTGGGTGTTGGTCTTTGGCGGTTCGCTCGCGTTGATCATGGCGACAATCTCACACATTACGGTTGAAAGGTGGGCGCGCCAGATGTGTGGTCTTGCTCAAGAGCGGCCTCTGTTGGGTGCGTGGGTGTTCAAGCCGCACCCACGATGACTGCCGGGGATGCGTGGTCGCTGGAGCGGTTTGCGAGTGCATGCATGCAGCGAACTCTGTGGGGCGGGGATGAGCAAATAGGTGCCTGGAAGCATTGCCTTCAACAGCGATTGGAATCAAGCAACGACGTCACTTCGCGCATTCCGCGATCCCAAAGGGATGCCGCATCCTGCAGTGGTGCCATGTCCAGTGGCTTTCTGGAATTCACGGCGCGTGCTGCCTTCAATATGAGTGTCTTGTTGTGCTGGGCGATGGCCTCGAATGCCTTGGCCGTCGGTGCGAAGCCCCATCCATGAATGCGGTCGAGCCAGTTCAAATAGGCGGAGGTCAGTTCTGCAGCGGCTCCGAGTTGGCGAATGGTTCCAAATGCCCATGAGTGATAAAAGGCGAGCCCGCACTGCTGCAAATTCGGGAGCTCCCTTTCGAGACGCTCCTGAAATCGGCGGATGGGATTGAATTGCGGGCGCCAGTGAACATGGTGCCGGAAATGTCGGATGGATAGGCTTGCGAGAGCCGATTCGCTTTTTCGATCGACCCGGGAGACATGGATGGTCTCTGCGAACAGCGGCATGAACGTCGGGTCCGACGGCATATCCAGTCGGAAGGTTCTCGCGAAGTCCTCTCCTGCAAGGCGATAGTACCCCGCGTTGTGGAAATAGCCGAGTTGCCTTGCCTCCACATCCAAATCGTTCAATACGATTGTGGTCTTCGTGTGCTGCCGTCTGTAGTCGGTACCAGCGGTGTCCGGCAGCCAGAACGCGTCTGCTTCAGTGCTGATCATCTTTCCGGCGCCCATGTGCTCGATCGCATGCTCGATCAGGGGTCGCCACACGTTCAGTTCCTGTACGTCCACCCCATACAGGTCCCGCAACTCGCTATGCACCGGCTTGAAGAAGGTCCACTGGTCACCCTCGAAGTCAATGGCGATTGTAAAGGGCAGCATGGCAATCGGGTTGAGCTTGAGTGCGTTCAGCACCTCGATCCAGATGTCGATGTAGCAGTTCTTCTCGAGCCAGATACAGGACTCGGAATGCAGTTCGCTGCGTGTGTGCGTGGCCGGATCGAGGCCCGGCAGCACGGCGGTCCGGGTCATGGCCGAGTTGCTTCGCTCAGGTCCACAGCAACTGGCGCACTTCGTTGGGCCAATTGTCGGGCTGGTACCCGTGGGTTCTGAGCAGGGCCATTACCACCCGCTCAAGCCCGAAACCCAGGCACGCGGTGTTGGCCACCTTGCCGTCTGGGGTCTTGATCTCGAAGGTGGAACCGAAATGTTCCTGGTGATAGTTGAAAGAGCAGACAGCCGTGGGGTTTTCCAGTGAAATGACCGGGATCACCACTTCGAACTTGAGCTTCTGTTCCTTCTGGCCGGCCGCGAGGACCTTTCCACCTCGACCAAAGAACGGATCGGTGGCGACATCCGACTTGGCGGGCAACCCCAGGTCGGTCAGCAGCTTCAGGCCCCTTTGCAGCCACATGTCACGCCATTCCACTACCTGGTCAGGCGTGCCCACGCGGACGAATTCGCGGACCCGGAAGGATTGCATGCGCGTAGGTTCAGGGGAGGGCTCATGCCGGTACACCCAGTTGAGCATCGTGACCAGTCGACCTTCGGTCGGAACGGTGCCCTGGAAGCTGGGATATACAGGGTAGCAGGCCGCCGGGTTCAACACCACGCCGGTCATGTCCAATGCCTTGCCCCACGGCTTGCCCTGGGTGATGTCCTGGGCCAGCTTTTTCGCCTCCAGTTCCTTGCCGTAGAAGCTGTAGACGGCGCCACACAGGTGCGGGAAGGAGTCCATGTAGTGCACCCGCTCGAGAACCTTGCGATCGATCACCGGCGGGAACGTGAAAAACTGTGCGCCGTCATTGGCGGAGAGTCGGGTGATGGCAGCGTTGAACCGCTCCAGAACGTCCTCGAACACGGCTCCGCGGCCGAAGGCGCCCTGGACGCCGACGGGCACGATCAGCCCGTGACGCACCAGATCATCATGAAAAGTCTTGGCGTCGTACTGCGTGTTCATTTGAATCTCCTCCCTCTCAGCTGTCCTTGAACACCAGCAGCATGGAAGCGCTCTTCGACGCGACACGTTCGTTGGATATCATCAGCGAAGCCGAGAGCACGTCGCGATAGT
The DNA here is from genome assembly GCA_044226785.1 of Steroidobacteraceae bacterium. Lineage (GTDB taxonomy): Bacteria > Pseudomonadota > Gammaproteobacteria > Steroidobacterales > Steroidobacteraceae > TMP-86. The sequence continues at coordinate 83,671 of JBGAGK010000018.1, forward strand.
GCCGCCCGACACTCGCCGGTGAATCGTTCTTGTAGCCCAGGATGCCGACGATCTGCAGCGCCTTGTGGACGATCTGCGGCGCGGCGGAAGAACAGGCCACCTTGCAGTTGTTCATTTTCAGGCCCCAGCCAATGCTCATGAGTTCCTCGCGGCCACCAGGCTGGCTCTCGTAATAATCGAACTCATCGGCCAGCGATTGCCAGTTGTGGCGCATCGCCTGGAGATCCGCCGATACTTCGGCGAGGCGGACGGCCGTAGGCGGCACGGTTCCGGGCTTCCTGCGAGCCTCGCCGCGTACGTAGTTCGCGGCGCGAGCAACGGCATCGGCAGCGATGCCCCACCACAGCGACGACCAGAGGATGTGTGAATAGGGCACCATGGTCTGGGCAGCGGAGTCTGCGAACGATCCCGGGATGATCTGTTCTGCCTGCCCCCGGGATTGCAGCTTGAAGCCCGGGCTGCAGGTGCCACGCATGCCCATCGTGTCCCAGGTCGTGGTCTGTTCCAGCGTGTAGTCACCCTTCTTGACCAGAACCAGAATCTGATCGCTGGCCGGGGACTCTGCGGTTCGTCGGCAGGTGACCAGGATGCCGTCTGCATTCGCGCAGTAAGAGCCGGTCGTTGCGTCCTTGTTCAGTGTGAAATGACCGTCATTGCGCTCGATGGCAGTGATGCTTGAGCGCGTATCACCCGAGGTGCCAACCTCCGACGTGATCGAGGCGAGCACGTACTGGTTCTTGACCAGGTCGCGCAGGTACTGCGTCAAATATTCAGAGCTCGCGCCATGTCTCACCAGGCACGCTACCTGGATGTGGTGCATGGCGAGCACCATGCCACTGCTTCCACAACCTTGCGACAGGCCCGAGCAGATATCTGCCAGCTCCCTCATTGTGCAGCCGCCACCACCGAGCTCGGAGGGGATTGCAGCTGACAACACCTTGGCCGTCTTGAGAGCATCCACGGCTTCCTGCGGAAAGCGGGCCTTGCGATCCACGTCATCCGCATGTTTGGAGGCTACTTCCACCGCGATCTTTCGGGTGGCTGCAATCAGGGGGTGGGTATTTTTCATATTGATAATCTTCCCATATCCACCGTGCCCAGGGGCATGTAGGCCGTCACAATCGGTCCACTTGCCCGGTGGAAACCCTCATGATAAGCCGCTTGAGTTGCCTCCACACGACCAATGGGATTTCATGACCGCCGTCAAATGGTAGCCATTCCGTGATCGCCCCGGCACCTTGTGCCATGTCGCGCAAGGCCTCGCCTGCGGTAAATGCAAGATCCTGATCAGCCCTTCCGTGGCTGATGAGTACTGGCAGGCCCTGGAGTGCCCCCAAACGGGGCATCCATTCCGGCAGAGCGATGCGAGACGCTGACAGCAGACCGAGGGCCGCCACCGAGACGTCCTGATGCAGGACGAGGTCACAGGCGAGCATGCCGCCCTGGGAGAATCCGGCGAGCACATTGGGCGACGGACCATGTCGGTCCGACAACACGCGAAAGAATTGGCTCAATTGTTGTCGTATGGTCGACCGGGATGGCGATTCGGACGACAGGTCGCGAGGGCCTTGGGCCAATTGGCCACGCCGGCGCTCTTCGTCGATGGGCCACCAGGAGCACCCTCCATCGATGGCCGATACCGGCCCTTGAGGAAAATAGAAAGCGCACGGCATGCGCATCGCAGCGGCAAATGGACTCAGGTCCTCCGGCCGCATGGCATGACCATGCAGGATGGTGATGATGCAGGCCGCAGATGTCGGCGCCTGCGACCGGGGCGGCTGAACGGCCAGCGTGCGAAGCCCGCCTATCCGTTCTTCTGTCATCGGCTCACGCCGACGCGGTTGTCAGTGAAGGGGTGGGTGGGAGAGGTGATTTCGGCACGAAGTAGCGCTTCAGCTTCAGGAAATGGCGTTCGATCAGGACGTACGACGCTGCGCCGGCGGCATAGGTAAGAACAGTGATGATCAGCGCGAACAGGATGGGATAGCCCGATCCCAGGGGATGAAGCAACGGCAACAGCTTGGGAGCCAGCGCGCGGTTGATGGGCATGTGGAAGATGTACATTGCGTAGCTGTAGCGACCGACTGATCGCAGGAAAGCATTCGTGAGAATGGCATCCATCGCGCGCGACAAGCCTCTCCTCGAACTGCTGGCGGCGGCCGTCATGAACACGGCCAGGGAGACCGCAAGCAATGAATAGCCGTATCTGATTGTCACGGGATCGAGGGAACCATATCCGCGAGTAATGACTGCTCCTGCAAGCATCAGCAACAATGACGAGAGGATCAACCGTGAGCTGTTCTGATGAATCCAGTTTGCGAAGGAGGGTCGGCGCATGTAGACCGCCATCAATGCTCCTGCTGCCAGCGAATCCATGCGACAGATCGTGAACTGGTACATCTCCTCGGCGTCGGCGCCTGCCGCGAGCATGGCCGCCCGAATCACGAAGGCCGCCAGCATCAGCCCGATACATGCCCTGGCAAGCCAGCCCTTCGGGCACAAGGCCACTACGAACGGCCAGACGAGGTAGAACTGCTCCTCCACCCCCAGCGACCAGAAGTGCGGAAACCAGTACACGGTTTGCCCAAACGGCTGTGCCCAATTCTGCAGGAACACCCACAACCAGCCCTGGTTCTGATAGCTCGCCAACATGTCTGCCGGCAGGTTGACCAGCAGCGGCAGCACCCAGAGGAAGAAGATCAGCGACAGGTAGTACAACGGGAAGATCCGCAAGACTCGCCGGGTGAAGAAGGCAGAGTAGTAGTTGGGAGCGTTGCGGCTGTCGAGCAGGTTGCCGGTGATCAGATAGCCAGAAAGCACAAAGAAGAGCTGAACTCCAATCCATCCGGCGTTCGCCATCACGGCAAACGGCACCAGCCAGCCGTGGATATGCGAAAACACATCGGCGTTGTGTGGAATTACCATCAGGATCGCGATGCCGCGAAGCCCGTCGAGAGCGGGAACATGACGGGAGTCAGTGCGCATCGGAAGCTTTCCGTGTATTGATCATTCTTGAAACCACGATATCCAGCAAGCGTTCCTGTGTCCATCGTGGCGTGAACGTGTGGTCTGCGCCTTCGACGGTCGTCACCTCGATGTAGCCTTGCCTGATCAGCCGTCCGACCGTTGCGCCGCCCTGTTCGTTCAGCATTGCCAGGCCAGGATCCGTAGCCGAAAAGATGAACTGCAGGTGCGCACCCTGTTTGACGGCAGTTCGCAGCTCCCGCGCCAGATCATCTGGCAGCGGCAGCCCGCACAACCGTGCCATCTCCCGCAGCTGGTGCCCGAGTAACGCTCGCACGCGACGCAGGATGATCGTGCTGACCTCCAGCACGTTGACCTGTCCCCTTAATATCTTCATCCAGGCGGACCACTGCATCGCTGTCTTCCTGTAGCGGTTGGCCTCGGAGGTCACCTGGAATTCTGGAATCGCAAGAGTCATGCCGTCCTTCCAGAAGAACGTCAGGGGGTTGATGACGAAGACCTTGCTCAGGCCCGGCTTTCTTACGGCGCACTTGAGTGCATGATAGGCGCCGCTGCACAGTCCCACGGCATGGATCACCGGCGCATCGAACCGCTGGTTCAATGCATCGAGGATGTCGGACAGGTCCTGGGCTGCAAAGCGGCTGTACACCACATTGCCGGTTTCCTCGACGTGGGAGCCGCTGTCACCCAGTCCCGCGAGATCCACTCGCAACGAGGTGATGCCCAGACTGGCCAGGCGTCGGGCGAGCCGGACGTACATGCGCGCGGGTCCCACATGATGCTGGCCGCCGGAATTCAGGATCAGCAGCACCTCTCGCGTTCCGGGTGAGCCTGCTTCCGGCTCGCTCAGCATGCCGAACAGGCGAGATCCGGGGCCGATGAGCACCGCTGTTTCAAGAATGGGGATCTCTCCCCCTGAACCAGAAGCAGTGAATACCCTGCAAGCACTCGGCGTGTTCAGCGTCTCCGTCGAAGTGGCGGGTTGTGATGATGCGTTGGGCAATGGCCCGGGTGCGATGCTATCAAGCCAGGTGACCGCTGCCTGCAGAGAGGCAAGCGGAACAACATTTTCATGCGGATCGATCATCATCTCCACATAGCCCTGCATCGGCTCCGACTTGACTTGGACGCCTGCATTCACCAATTGGCGTTGCCAAGCGTCAGACGGCTGCACGTCGGGTCGAGGCAGGAGGAACGCGTGACGGATCGGAGGCACTGGCTCCTTCAGAAGGTCCACCGCCGAGACTGCACTGCGCAGCGGTTCGGTCAGCGCGTATCCCGCGGACTCCTCGGTGCCGGGAATGTCCTCATACCCGGGCGGGGCAGGCGACTGGACGCCCGCCAATGCCAATGCCCTGAGTTCTCGCATGTATTGGCGCCCGCTCACAATGGGGGCCATCGCAAGCAGGGCGGTCACGCCCGGAATGCGTCGCGCCGCCTGGACGGCAAGCCAGCTCCCCAGGCGTATGCCCGCGAGACATACGGACTCTGCATGTGCCCGATCCCGGAGCGTGTGCACCGCGTGCCCGATACTGCTGAGCCATGATTCCAGGCGGTCAGCATCCGTATCCAGCCCTGCGGAGTCGCCGGTGCCATCGTAGTCGAAGCGCAGGGTTGGAATGCCAGCGGCTGCGGACAGCTCCGCGAGCGTGCGTACCGTTCGATACGTACACATCGCTTCGTAACCGAACGCATTGCAGATGACCAGGCCCAGCCCGCGCTCCGCCTTGGCAGGATGATGAATCCAGCCGAACAGCAGACGACCTTCAGGGCCGAAATGGATCGGCGTCATGCCCTGCATCATGGAACCAGGAATGAGGCCGTGGCGAGGCTGTTGAGGGCTCGCACCTGGCCCCGAACATTCTTGATGGGACGGCCTGCCCGGGGCCTGAGCACCAGCTCCCGGCTTGCGCCTGGCAGCAGATGGAAATACTGGTCCACGCATTCATGACCGTCCACTTCGATGCAGACGGCATGGGCAAATGCTCGGGTGCTGACCTTCATGCGGATTTCACCGCCGGCCTCGCGTTCAGCTGTGACAGCGAGGCCAATCTCGGCGTCCGCTTGTGAAACGAACCCTTGCGGTGCATGGACCGCCTGGAGCGGGGACGACAGCGAGGCGGCCTGGAGCGAAGCGGTGACGAGACCCTGCCCGGGAGGGCCGAAGCGATAGGCGTATGACAGGTCTGAGAAGCCCTCGAACCAGTCGGTGGCGGCAAAGCGCGCAACATTGCGCCCCGCAACGGAAACGTCCCGGCTTCTGCGACCGACGACCTGCTCGCCACCGCGATAAAGAGTCAGCTCGATACGACCCTCGAAGGCTGTCGCATGGTCATTGGCTACGTGCAGCAGGAGGCCGTTGCAGCCTTCGTCGCTGATCCACAGGTCGACCGGCTGCAGTGTCCGCCGCAGGTAGTGGTAGGCAGATTTGGGGATCGAGTCGGCCCCGATGATTCCCCAGCCAGCACCCGGCCAAAGGTCGCGCAGAAACCAGACCAGCGCTCCTCCACAGGAGGGTTCGCTGCGCCAGGCCCGAAAGGCCGACTGCATGACTTCTGCCGTGGCAATGCGCCCAAGCGCGAGATGGCGTTCGGGATCCGAATAGCGCAGCGTCAGCGGGTCGACGCCGAACAACTCGCGAACGTAGTGGTCGCGGATATCGTCGAAATCCCAGCCAGCGCCAAGGTCCCGGGGCGATCGCGCCTTCCAGGTCGGATGATGGACCTGGATGCTGGTGCCGCCGGTCATCGCTGCAAGTGTCTCCGGCTCCGGAACGTTGGCGAACGCGAGGCACTCGGATGCGAATTTCACCTGTGACAGGTGCGCATCGGTGAGTGGGCGCCGGTAGGCTCCAACGCCGTAGTAGGAACTCGTGCCGGCATTCGGTGCATGAGGGAACGCGCCGCCGTGCGCGCTGGACGGCCAGTAGGGAATGTCCAGCGCGGATTCCTTCAAAAGTGCCGGTATGTGCTCGTGGAACAGGGGTGGCGACCAAAACTCGCGCCCCGCACCCCACATCGCCGCCTGCTGTTCCACCTCGCTGTTGCCGCAGATCAGCACGACGCTCGGATGCGCCAGCAGCCTGCTCGTCTGCTGGCGCAGTTCGCGGGTGACCGAGTCCTTGAAGCCTGGATCTTCGAAGGGGTAATCCATGTTCGCGAACATGAGGTCCTGCCACACCAGGATTCCAAGTTCATCGCATGTGGCGTAGAACGACTCACTCTCGTACACCATCGTGCCGCTCACCCGAAGCATGTTCATGCCAGCATCGCGAACCTGACACAGAGCGCCGCGGATCGCAGGTTCATCACTGCTCATCCGAACGGGGTCGAGGGGAGTCCAGCACGCGCCACGGCAGAAGACCTGAATTCCATTCACGCAGATCTGGAACCCATCGCCGGTCGTATCCAGTTCTGCATGCCGGAACGCTACCGAGCGCAGGTTCCATCGGTGCAGCTCTCGTCCCGTGGTATCGAGCGTGACCACATCTCCGCGGTACAGTGCCGGCTCGCCGTGAGTGTGCGGCCACCAACGCCGGGCCTCGGGCAGGAGGAGTTGGGCTGCGAAGCGGCCCTCGGCGGTGAGTGGAATCGTGAATTCACGGCACTCCATGCCCTGGGACAGCTTCAGCACGCAGCGCTCCGCCGCCGGGGAGCTGGAGCACTCGACCGATATGTGGCCTTGGTTACCGACCAGACTCGTCTGCAGGTCCAAGTACGCTGGTTCCCTGTCCGCTGCCCCGACCCAGACTTTTCGCCACGGCCCGACGCATTGCGCGGGCGGTGACCAGCCCGGCGTGCGCCCCAGCAGCGTCGTGCGGAACCATCGGAGTTGCTGGTGTTCGACCATCGGTGCACGCCAGCGGGGTCGCGGCCGGCGATTCGTGAGCGCTGCATCCAGGGATCGAAAGCACAGAAGCAGTTCGTTGCCGGAACTGCGAAGTGAGGCGACCTCGACCTCGTGAGCCAGGAACATGTTGTCGCTGCTCAGGACTTGTTCGCCGTTGAGCCACACGGTTGCCAGGGTTGCAAGTCCGTCGAATCCGAGCACGACGCGTCGTTCGGCAAGGCCGGGAGGTGCATCAAAACGGGTCCTGAACCACCAATCCTCCGCGTCGAACCTCCGGGAGGACGAATCCAGTGACCAGGCTGAGGCTGCTCGCAACGACGAAGCGACGGTTCCAGGAACTATGGCGTCGACCCAGGCGAGGGTGGTGTGCAGCGCGGATGGCTCGCCGACCTCACCCGCAGGGGTCGAACATAGCTCCCACCCCGAGTCCAGGCGGTGCCGTATCGGTGCTGTGGACGGACCGAGGCGGCAAAACATACGGTCAGGCCGCCAGCAGCTCCTCGAGGGCCGCCTTGATGGAACCGATGCTGTTGAAGATGTTGCGGCGGAGCATGTGATCCGGGAACTCAACCTCGAATTCGCCCTCCAGCGCCAGCATTACGTTCACGCTGGCATGCGAGGTCATTCCGGCCTGGTACAGGTCCGCTGTCTCGCTCAGGGTGGTAATTGCCGTCTCAAGGCGAGCATGCTCCTGCAGCACGCGGCGGATTCGGGTCGGCAGCTCGTTGATGGTCATGGGCGGAGTTCCATTCGGATCGCAAGGTACTGAAAATCAGAATGATACGTCGAGACGCGTGTCATAGTTCGGAAAAGCGTCAAATCGGGGGGAGTGGCTTGAATGTGAACTGGTGCAGGCGTCCGCCCCCACGTGGAAACTGGTCTGAAGTCTGCAGGATCTGAGACACCCCGCTGTCACGAGCAGCCCGGGATTTTGGCAATATGGTCACTTCATGGACATGGTGGTCAACCCTCTGAACGAACAGTACCGGGTGCATGCAGGCGTCGTGGATGCCGATCGCGATCTCGTGGCCGGCGTTTGGCGTGCCGCCGGCCTGCCATCGCCTGGCGACCCGGGGCTCGATTCAGCCCGGTACCGGTGGTTTTATCTTCAGAACCCACAGGGACGGGCGCGAATAAGCTTTCTTTGGCACGAGGGTAGCAGCGAGCCTATCGGTTTCCTGGGTGTTGGAGCGCGAACCTTGTTGCTGGGATCGGAGCCGATACGAGCTGGCGCCCTGGTGGACTTCGTGGTTGATCCGCGGCATAGATCCCTGGGACCTGCCCTGAAGTTGCAGCGGGCCGGACGCGCGGATGCCCTCGCGCAGGTCGATTGTCTGTACGGGCTTCCGGCGCCGCAAGCCGTGGCGATCTGCAAGCGGCTTGAGCATCAAGCTGCTGTCGATCTGCCCCGTTACGCCCGCGTCATAGGCGCGGAAAAGTACCTGCGACGCCATCTGCCCGTACGGCTGTCAGCACCCTTGGCCTGGCTGTCCAATGCGCTGGATGCGGCCTGGATCGCGCTGCACCTGACTTTTAGTGGCCGGCGATGCGAATGGATTCGAGATTTTGACGAGCGCTTCGATCGCTGCTGGGTGCAGCGAAGCCGCCCTTCCGCCGTGACGGGACTTCGCGACAGGGCTTTCCTGAGTTGGCGTTTCAGCGAACAGCCCGGGCACGAGTACCAGACGTACGTAGTGATGCAACCGGGGTCTGAGGAATTGTCCGCGTATTTCGTATGCGAGAAGAGCGGTTCGGCACTCGTGATCAAGGATCTGTTGCAATCTGGCAGCGATCGTGACCTGGTTGCAGGGCTGTTCGGGCTGGCTCGCGAGGCGCGCAGGATGGGGTTGTCCACGCTCAGCGTCGAAGTGACTGCGGACGAGCAGATGCGGCGCTGTCTGCGCAAGGCGCAGTTTTCCTTGCGCTCGACACGGCCGGCGTTCTGGACGATTGGCCCGGCTCAGCGCAAGCGCCTTGAGGGCATCCAGTACTACATCACGCCGGCGGACGAGGATATCTAGTCAACCATGTGTGGCATTGCCGGGATATACAATCTGACGCCAGGCCGGCCTCCCGAGCGTGCAATGCTTGAGGCGATGATCCGGGCCGTTCACCACCGGGGCCCGGACGGGTATGGCTATTTCCAGGACGAGCGCTGCGGTCTTGCGCATGCGCGCCTGAGTATCATCGATATCGCAGGTGGCGATCAGCCCGTGCACAACGAGGATCGCACTGTCTGGGTGGTCTTCAACGGCGAGATCTTCAACTACATTGAACTGCGTCGGGACCTGCAGCAACTGGGGCATCACTTCTCGACGCACTCGGATACTGAAGTCATCGTGCATGCGTATGAGCAGTATGCGGAACGCTTCGTCGATCACCTGAATGGGCAGTTTGCGATCGCGCTGTGGGACCAGAAGCGGCAGCGCCTGGTCCTGGCCCGGGATCGGACCGGCATACGACCCCTGTTCCATGCCCGGGTGGCCAACCGGCTCGCATTTGCCTCTGAGGTCAAGTCGCTGTTCGCGCTGCCGGAGGTTCCCCGCCGGCTGAACATGGCGGTCGTAGGTGACATCCTGACCTATTGGTCGGCGCTGGAACCCGATTCCGTGTTCGAAGGCATTGCTTCGTTGCCTCCCGGTCATTTGCTGATCCTTGAAGGCTCCACTGAGCGGCTGATTCGCTACTGGGACTGGAGTTTTCCTGCCGAACCACCGCGCATGAGCCGTCCGCTGGAATCCTGCGTCGAGGAACTGCGGGAGTTGCTGGTTGATTCGGTGCGGCTGCAACTGCGCGCCGATGTGCCGGTGGGTGCGTACCTGAGTGGAGGACTTGACTCCTCGGCCATTGCCGCCCTGGTCAAGCGCTACAACCGCGCGCCTCTGCGCACCTTCGCGGTGGCGTTCGAGGATGCGGAGTTCGACGAAAGCGGGTTTCAGTCGCAGATGGCGGCGCACCTGGGCACCGAGCACACGAGTATCCGCTGCCGCAGATCGGACATCGCCAGGATCTTTCCGCGCGTGATCTGGCACGCTGAATCCCCCATCCTGCGCACGGCACCAGCTCCGCTGATGCTTCTGTCCCAGTGCGTGCAGGCCGAAGGCTACAAGGTCGTGTTGACAGGCGAGGGCGCCGACGAAGTGTTCGGCGGCTACGATCTGTTCAAGGAGGCCAAGATCCGGCGTTTCTGGGCGCGCAGCCCGCACTCGCGCATGCGGCCCGCTCTGTTGCAGCGGTTGTATCCGTACCTCCGGCATTCCCCGGCGGCCAGCCGCGGCATGACCGAGCGCTTCTATGCGCAGGGGTTGAGCGATACGGCGACGCCGTGCTTTGCACATCTGCCGCGCTGGTCCACAACCCGCCGTGCATGGCAGTTCTTTTCCTCCGAGTCACGCGCGCATCTGCAATCCGGCGATGGCGTGGACCGGGCGAGCTGCCGATTTCCGTCAGAAGTGCATGGCTTTTATCCCATGGGGCGCGATCAGTACGTGGAGGCACACACGCTGCTGGCCGGCTACCTGCTCTCATCGCAGAGCGATCGCGTGGCAATGGCAAACTCCATCGAGGGGCGGTTTCCGTTTCTGGATCATCGCGTCATCGAGTTCGCCAGCCGCCTGCCGCCCTCGCTAAAGATTCATGGACTCAACGAAAAGTTTCTGCTCAAGCGGGCCGTGTGCGACCTGCTTCCGGACTCGGTCGTGCAGCGCACCAAGCAGCCCTACCGGGCGCCAGACAGCCAGAGCTTCTTCGAGCAGGGGCGCGGGGTGGCATACGTCGAAGAGTTGTTGAGCGAAAGGCGCATCAACGACAGTGGTTACTTCGATGCCGTCGCCGTGAGGAAGCTTCTGAAGAAATGCCGCGCGGGTAGGGCGATCGGGTTCTCGGACAACATGGCCTTCGTGGGAATCCTGTCCACGATGCTGGTCGACGAGATGTTCATTCGCGGACACACCATACCGGGTTGAAGTCATGCTATTGCATCAATGGTTGGAAGCTCACGCACGACAGCGCTCCAGCGCGACGGCGCTGATATCGGACGGGCAGCGATACGGCTACGGCGAACTTGATTTGCAGGCACAGCGGTTGGCCGCGACGCTTCAGGCGAATGGAATCGGCCGGGGCGACCGGGTGGCAGTGTTTCTCGAGAACTGCGTCGAGGCGGTAGTGAGCATTTTCGCTGCACTGAAGGTCGGCGCGGTGTTCATGCCCATCAATCCACAGACCAAAGCTGACAAGCTCAGCTATCTGTTCAGGGACTCTGGCGCTCGTGCATTGATTACACACGGGTCGTTTGGAGAAGTGTTGTCAAGATCGCTGATGGATCCCACCGATCTGTCGCTTCTGGTGGTGGTGAAACCGAATCGGTTGACCGCGCCGACGGCCATGGTGTTCATGTCATACGAACAGGCGACGGCCACCGATCCGGCAGGCTACCACGCGCCACCCACGATCGATCAGGATCTGGCATCCATCATCTACACCTCGGGGTCGACCGGCGAACCCAAGGGTGTAATGGTGACTCACCTGAACATGACTTCTGCGGCCACGTCGATAAGCACGTACCTTGGCCTTCGGGAGGATGATGTCATCCTCAACGTATTGCCGATCGCCTTCGACTATGGCCTGTATCAGGTGCTGATGTCGTCCCGGGTGGGAAGCACCGTCGTGTTGCAGCGCTCGCTTGCCTTTCCGATCAAGGTCCTCGAGACCATGGTCAATGAAAGGGTGACGGTGCTGCCGGGTGTGCCGACCGTGTTTTCCATGCTGCTCAGTCTGTCGACGCTCGGCAGTGCCGACCTTTCATCCCTGAGGCTGGTGACGAACACGGCGCAGGCACTCTCCGAGACGCAGATCCGCGAGCTCAGACGGACCTTCCCCCAGGCCACGCTGTTTTCGATGTACGGGCTGACCGAGTGCAAGCGTGTGAGCTACCTGCCGCCTGATCAACTGGATGTGCGGCCCATGAGCGTCGGTCGGGGCATGCCCAACGAGGAGGTCTGGCTGATCGATGAAGATGGCAGACGTCTTCCCAATGGAAGCACCGGGCAGCTCGTCGTGCGTGGAAGCAACGTCATGCGTGGCTATTGGCGCAAGCCGGTGGAGACCGCCGAGCGGCTCAAGCCGGGGGAACTTCCTGGCGAGATGGTGCTCCATACCGGAGACATTTTTCGAACAGACGAGGAGGGCTACCTCTACTTCGTCGGCCGCCGGGATGACATCATCAAGAGCCGTGGTGAGAAGGTCAGTCCGCGGGAAGTGGAAAACGTGCTGTACGGCATCGACGGTGTGCTGGAGGCTGCGGTGATCGGTGTCTCAGATCCTGTATTGGGGCAGGCCGTCAAGGCCTTTCTCGTGTTAAAAGCCGGTTTTCAGTACTCGGAGCGGGAGATTATCCGGCATTGCCTGGCGCACATGGAGAGCTTCATGGCGCCGAAGCACGTAGAGTTCGTGGCGGCTCTGCCGCGCACCGATACCGGCAAGATCAGCAAGCGGGGTTTGAGTTGAATGAGTGACGTGAAAGCAACGGTCCGAGCCTATGTCCTGGACAATTTTCTGATGGGCGATTCCGGTGCCAAGCTGGCCGACGAGCAGTCCTTTCTCGACCATCACATCATCGATTCCACCGGCTTCATCGAACTGGTGACCTTCCTTGAAGCGACGTACGGAATCCAGATCCAGGATGAGGAGATGATTCCGGAAAATCTCGACAGCTTGCAGGCGATTGCCGGCTTCGTCGGCCGCAAGAAGGCGGCTGTCTGAAAAGTGGACTCCTGGCCAGCGGGCCGCGAATGATGGAACTGTCCAAACTGACAGAGCGGCTTGCCTGCACTCTGGGTTTTCTTCCCGACAAGCCGGAGGAGACTGCGCAGAGTACGGCACGGGCGCTCTGGTTCGCAGCGGCAGGAATGCCGCGTTCGGCACAGCTGGCCAACGAAGGTGATCTGCCTGCTCTGGACGGGCCTGCCTCCGCCCGGCTGGCACAGCTGGTCGAAAGACGGATCCAGGGAGAACCACTCGCCCATCTGACGGGCCGGCAGCATTTCATGGGTCTGGAATTGATCGCAGGTTCGGATGCCCTGGTCCCCCGGCGGGAGACCGAGATTCTGGCAGGAGAAGCAGTCCGGCTTGCACGTGAGGCAGTTGGCAGAAGTGGCATCGCACGCGTGGTGGATGTCTGTACGGGTTCGGGCAATGTTGCCCTGGCCATTGCATCACAGGTGCCGGAGGCGAGGGTATGGGGCGCTGACCTCAGCGCCGAGGCAGCGATGCTGGCTGGCCGGAATGCCGAGCGGTTGAACCTCGATGATCGCGTCCGGTTCATGACCGGCGATTTGCTTGCACCTTTCGATGAGCCTGGGTTCCTGGGACAGGTGGACGTGCTGACCTGCAATCCCCCCTATATCAACAGCGCGAAGGTGGGGACCCTGCCGCGCGAGATTTCCGTCTTCGAGCCACGTCTGGCCTTCGACGGTGGAACTCTGGGAATCAGTATCCTCATGCGGCTCGTCAGTCAGGCGCCGCGCTTCCTTCGTGCGCGCGGCTGGCTGGCATTCGAGGTCGGACTCGGGCAGGGACCTGCATTGATCAGGCGCCTGGGAGGTCTCAAGGGTTATTCTCAGATCGGCGCGGTCAACGACGCAAACGGTGCGGTGCGGGTCGTCTGTGTGCAACGGGCAGATGAGGGGCCGACATGACGAGTGACACGTCAGCACATCGGTTTCATGCAGATGTGCTTTCGATAGATGCAGCGGCGGAAATTGAGCGCATTGCATCGAGCCTGCGCGAGATGCTTTCGCGAACTCTGCGAAAGCGTGGTCTTGTGGTGGCCATCTCGGGGGGGGTAGACAGTTCGGTGTGTCTCGCGCTCGCCGTTCAATCGATTGGGGCCAGGCGCGTGTGCGCGCTGATTCTTCCGGAGCATGATTCGTCCGGAGAAAGCGCGCGACGCGCGAACTTGCTTGCCGCCCAGTGGGGAGTGGAACCTCTGACCGTCGACATTGCACCGGTGCTCGAGGCCCTGGGGTGCTACCGCTGGCGTGATGAAGCAATGCGAAAGGTGATCCCGGCATATGATGGCCGATGGCGCAGCAAGATCACCATCCGTGGCGGCATGCAGGGGCAGATCAACCGGTTTCACCTGGTGGCGCAGTCGCCCGATGGCACGATGCATGACGTTCGGATGCAGCTGCCCGAGTATCTGCAGATTGTGGCAGCCACCAGTTTCAAGCAGCGCACCCGCAAGATGATCGAGTATTTCCATGCGGACCGACTGAACTATGCGGTCATCGGAACGCCTAACCGGCTGGAGTATGACCAGGGATTTTTCGTCAAGACCGGCGATGGCGCCGCGGACATCAAGCCGATCGCGCACCTGTACAAGACGCAAGTCTATGCCCTCGCACGACACCTGAAGCTGCCGGAGGAAATCACCAGAGCGCGACCGACCACCGATACCTACAGTCTGGCGCAGGGCCAGGACGAGTTTTACTTCGCACTGCCCTATGAGCAGATGGACCTGGCCTTGTGGGCGCACAACCACGCGGTACCCGCCAGCTCGCTGGCCCAGGTGCTGGGTACGACAGTGGGGCATGCGCAGTTGATCTATCAGGACATCGACGCCAAACGCAAGGCGACACAGTATCTGCATCGTGGGCCCTTGCTGGTGGACGAGGTGACGGAAATCCGCTTCTAGGCAGGGTTCGCCGCCCGCAGCGGCAGTGAGCGCAGCCGCTGACCGGTAGCGGCATGAATGGCATTTGCGAGGGCGGGTGCAATCAGGGGAACGCCAGCCTCGCCAATTCCGCCCACGGGTGCATCGGGCGACTCCAGGATTCCGATCTCGATGGGTGGCGAGTTGTTCAGGCGCAGCACCGGGTACCGGTCATAGTTGGTCTGTTGCAGCCTGCCGTTCATGAGGGTGGCTCGCTCGAACATTGCGGCGCTCAGACCGAACAGGATGCCACCTTCCATCTGTGCGCGGATCTGCGCCGGATTGATGGCGGTGCCACAGTCGATCACAGCGAATACGCGCAGCAACTGCCAAGCGCAGTTGTTGCCGGGTTCCACCTCGGCGGCCAAGGCTGCGAATGATCCCAGCGCATCGCTGAACGCATATCCCGCGTGAGCCGTTAGCAGACCTGCCGGCGTCTGCTGGAGGAGTTCGGCCAGTCGGTCGAGTACCCGCAGCGCACGCGGCTGGGCAGCCAGCAGGCGGCGGCGATAGACCAATGGATCGATACCCGCGGCATGCGCGCATTCATCGATGAAGCTTTCACGATAGAAGACATTCTGCGAATTGTTCACTGACCGCCACGAGCCGGTGCGGATGGGGGCATGGAATCCGGAGTATCGCGCTTGCAAGGGCGGCAGTGCGTAGGAGGTGCAGGCGAGTCCGCCGGTGCGATCATCATTGCCAAGGGAGGCGACCGACGCCTGGAGTGATTCTACCGCGCCGTCTGGCCCGAGCTTGGCTCGAAGCCGCGCCGCGCTCATCGGCCGGAACCGGCCCTGGATGCTGTCATTCTCCCGTGACCAGACCACCTTCACGGGTGTGCCGCGAAGCTGCTGGGCTACGCGAGCTGCTGCAACGCCATCGTCGGGGGACAGGCGGCGGCCGAAGCCACCACCTACCAATGTCGTGTGCACCGTGATCGCGTGTTCCCACTGCCCGATGGCCTGCGCCACCGCGCTTCGCATGTCAGTCTGGGCCTGGGTGGGTGCCCAAAGCTGCGCTCTGAAGCGTTCGACCAATGCTGTCACATTCAGGGGTTCCATCTGCATGTGCACGAGCAATGGCACTTCGTAAAGTGCATCCACTGTGACGGGATCAGTGGCGCTGGCTGGATCATTGGCCATGGCACGCAGTCTTGCCGCGATCTGTTGAGTATCGGTGGCCGAAGCCGACCATCGGGGACTTGCCTTCGCAAGTCCCGCCTGCGCCTGCCAATAGCGAGCGGCTACCACCGCGATCCCATCGGGAAGGTCGATCACCTTCAAGACGCCAGGCTGCGAGCGCGCCAGCTCTCGGTCCGCGGAGAGTAACCTCGCGCCAGGCTCCGGGGCTTGCTCGATGGCGGCATAGACCATGCCAGGCAGACGCAGGTCCAGGCCGTATCTTGCTGATCCGTCCACCTTGGAGGCGAGTTCGATGCGTGCAATCGGTTTGCCGATCAACCGCCACTCACCGCGGGGCTTGAGTCTTGGCGCTTCCGGAATCGGCAAGGTGGCGGCGGCCTCGGCAAGTGCGCCGAAGGCCAGTCGTGTTCCGGAGGACGAGTGGTGGACCTCGCCAAGAGCAGCATGGCATTCCGAAACGGGCACCTTCCAGCTTCGAGCCGCCGCAGCGATGAGCATCATCCGTGCGCACGCGCCGATGGTGCGCATGCTTTCGAACATCCGTTGCACCGAGCTGCTGTCGCTGGTCCAGAATCCCACTGGTGCCTGGTAGGCGCGCCATGCGGGCGCTGTTGCCACGGTGAGCTGGGACCAAT
The DNA here is from genome assembly GCA_044226785.1 of Steroidobacteraceae bacterium. Classification (GTDB taxonomy): domain Bacteria; phylum Pseudomonadota; class Gammaproteobacteria; order Steroidobacterales; family Steroidobacteraceae; genus TMP-86. The sequence continues at coordinate 99,996 of JBGAGK010000018.1, forward strand.
CGGCTTCCAGTTCCTCAGCCACCAGTTGCGCAGCCGCAGTCCAGACGCCCTGACCGAGTTCCGACAAGCTGGTGTAGAGCGTGATTGAATTGTCCGGTGCGACGTGAATCCAGCCTGGATCTCCCAGGGGTGGCGCGTGGATGAGGTGTCTCAGCGTCCGGTGCGCCATGGGAGCAAAGCCGACGGCAAGGCCGCCGGCGGCGGCCAGCCCACCCCACAGGAATTGACGTCTGTCAGGCACCTGTAAGACTTCGGCAATTGCGCATCGGTCCGCTCGTGGTTCAATGCAAGCCGGGGTGCGGAAGTGCTCGCGAGTGGCTCGCGAGGCGGCCGCACGAACCGGTCAGATCGTATCAGACTTTGGTTCTGGCTGCGTGTCGGGTCTCCGCTCAAGTCACCCTGTCGCGCCACGTGCACGCACGTCAGCCTGTTCGGCTGTATCCTGAACGCCGATGCAGTACAGGTCTTTCGGTCGCAGCGGCGTACAGGTGTCGGCATTGGGATTTGGCGCGTGGGCGATCGGCGGCCAGGCGTACGGCCCTGTCGACCCGAAGGCCTCGCGCGAAGCGTTGTCGCGTGCCGAGGATCTGGGCTGCAACCTTGTGGATACGGCGGCCGTCTATGGCAATTCCGAAGCCGTGCTCGGCGAATTTCTTGCCGGAAGACGCAGCCGGTGGTTTGTGGCCACCAAGTACTCGGGTCAACCGGCAGGAATGACGGAAACGCTGGAAAGCCAGCTCGAGGGGCTGCGGATGGACGCCGTCGACTTGTACCAGTTGCACTGGGTTCCTCGCGACCGGGATGCCGGACTGTTCAAAGAGCTCGAGGATCTGCGGGCATCGGGCAAGACCCGATTCATCGGTGTCTCGCTCTATACCGCGGCGGACATCGATTTTGTACTGGGCCATGCCCGAGTCGACAGCGTGCAAGTGCGCTTCGGGTTGCTCGATCCGCTGCCATTGCTGGCGCGACTTGCGGAACTGCGTGCGGCCGGAGTGGCGGTGCTGGTGCGATCGTGCCTGAAGGAAGGGTTCCTCACGGGCAAGTTCAGCGCCAATTCCACCTTTGCCAGTGGCGAAGACCAGCGAAGTCAGTGGAGCAAGGCTCAAATCCGGAAGGCGCTGTTTCAGGTCGAACGCTGCCGGTTCCTGGATACAGGCGAGGCCGACGGTTTGATGCGTGCTGCTGTTCGTTATCCCCTGTCAATACCGGAAGTCACCAGTGTCCTGCTCGGCACGAAGACCCAGGCGCAGGCACAGGTGAATTTCAGTATCGAGCCACAGCCGGATTTCACGAATCGATGGGCAGAGCCAATCACAGCCGCGCAGCGCGAAATGGGGCTATGGCCCTGGCGGGAACGGGTGGCAGCATGGTGGCGGGCCTGGCCTGCGCGCCTCAGTTCTTCTTGAAATCATCCGGCATCAGTTGATGCCGCGACAGCAGTTTGTAGAAATCCGTGCGGTTGCGCCGGGCCAGGCGTGCTGCCTGGCTGACGTTGCCGGTGGTGATCTGCAGGATCTGTGACAGGTAGTT